>NZ_JBRIIK010000005.1:0-289757 GCF_056934455.1 Haloarcula sp. H-hyl6 | reverse complement strand
TCGACTACATGGTAGCCTCGCACAACGATACTGACAGCATATCGAACTATTTGACTCCGAGGCAGTTCACAATTTCTCAAAGCTGAGATGATGAGTCCGATAGTCCGCAAGGTGAGATTCTGGGCCGCCTAGTCGGATTTGTCGTCCACCAGTATCCACCACAATCTGACTCTCAGTACCGAATTGGTAGTTGTGAGGCTCGATAAGCCCCTGATTTGTACCAACTAACTGACCTGATATGGTTTTGTTATCACTACTATTTAGCGAAGTAACCTGAGCAGAAATTCTAAGTTGTTGTCCTGCCCGATGTGCAATCGTCGCATCATACACTGCTCGCAAAAAGCTGTCATAGGTCTCAGGTAACCGGGAGCGCCAAGCAAAGGCGACCTCCTCACCAAGCATCCAGTAATTCCCGAAAAAGGAATTCGAGTATACGTTTCCAATATCCCGATTCTCAAAGACAACAGCACGGCTTTCGTTACGCTGCCAATCAAACAATCCTGCTGACGCACTCACTCCTTTCACTTGATCCACGGCGAGAAAGGCTGGAACTGGCTGGTTCGTAAACCGGACTGCTTGGGCAAAGCCCCCATAATCTAATTTATACGCTGTGTCCAAATCACCCGTTATAAGCAGCGCAATGAACGTACAATCGTAGTACGCTTCTGAGAGGGTGTCGCGCAATTGCCGAACAACTGGAAACGGGAGTGCCGCGACTAATTCCTCTTCAGAATCCTGAATATACTGCTCAATATGATTTATCGTAGCCTCTCTTGAGCGAAGAACATTAATGAAATTGTCCGCTGGGGTGGCTGTCGAATATAGATCATCGAGATGGGATCGAGCAGACTGCAAATCATCCACTAAATCACCTAATCTATCGGCAGGTGATCGAGCTCGGATTCTAAGTGGTGATAGGTGATCATCGACATGAACCAAATTGAGCTGCTTTAGATTTTCTGCCAATCGATAGACGTACCGATGAGAGACATCGGCTCTGGAAGCCAATTCCTTTGCACTGAGTTCGCCGGCTGCGACGATCTCGATGTACGCATTGATCTCTTTTTCTGTCAGACCAATCTTGGATAGTGTTTCTATTATTTTATCGTCGTGGGAAGTCATACAAGTAAGTGTTCTACGTTCTATAGGTGCGTTTCTCGTCCACCCGCGATACGTTTTATGACTACACTGAGAGAGGGGATGAGGTGATAGTCTCTACGTGAGTGACCAGCACCCAGTCTCAGAGATAATCTTGATAGAGCGTCAATAGAGACGCAGCAGACCAACTAAAGTTGGGTGCATTTAACCGTTCCCCGGTCAGCGGGTTATAGTTCTCGTGAATCGGCTCATCACCGAGGATTCCTTCACCGTTGTGGAACAGCTTTCTTGTTAGCTCGGTTGCCCGCTCATCGTATCCGTATTTAGCCAATCCCTCGATTGCGAACTTTGCTTGATCGAGCCAAACGTTCCCTCGCCAGTACGACTCTGGGTGAAACGAAGACGCTGAACGGGACACAGTCGGGAAGGGTAGATGCGTATTGAACTCTTCCGGATCAAGGAGCGTTTCGACGACAGCATCTGCCTGGTCCTGCGTAGCGACACCGGCCCATAATGGTATTGCCCCCTCGATTGCCCGTCCCACTCCACGAGCGTCAATCAGTGGTTCTCCATCCATTGTGATATCATAGAAGAAGCCGCTTCCCTCGTGGAACATGTGTCTCCGAATGTAGTCCGCAACCTTCTCGGCTTCGTCGTGATAGCGCTGTGCCTCTGCATACTCTCCACACCTGCCCGCAATACGGGCGAGGTATCGTTTTTCAGCGTATAGGTATGCGTTGAGGTCGACCGACTCCTGATTTAGAGAGTAGCCAACTCTGTTCCCATTGTGACGGTTCTCAAGCACCTCGGAATCATCGAACCGCGGTGCATTGTCCATCCCACTTTCCCAAGCAGCAGCAGTTACAATGGCATCGTCACTCTCGTTTTGGGGGTGCACAGTCGCGCCGTATTCGGCGATCCCATTACCATCGTGGTCACGCGTCCGATACCACCAGTCATGATATGCGACGAGTTGGGGATACATCTCCTGAAGGAACTCCTCGTCGTTATCATTCTGGTAGACTTCCCAAACTGCCCATGCAGCGAGCGGTGGTTTGGAGTTCCGAGCGTTCCAATTCCCGCCGCCATCTTCTGGCTTGTTGTACGCGATTAGGTCCTGTATCATGCCCGCGTCCTGCGGTCGGGTAGCAGAGTCTCGAGTGAACTGATAGTCGAACATCGACTTGATAATCTGCTTAGCCAACCACGGGTCAAACCGGGCCGTGCCAACAGCCTGCTTCCAGGTATCCCACGCCCAGAACCCACCAGCAAACCATTTGTATGCTATCGATGGAGTCATGCCATCGGTTTCGATGGCTCCCGCAGGACTTCGCCAGTTACCAATTAGGGTCTCTACAGCCTTGATGCCAACTTCTTCGTACGTAGAAGAGCCGGGTTCTTCGATCTGATCAAGATACTCATTCCACCGGTCAGTCACCTGTTGTATGTATTCGTCTGGTTGGCGGAGAATTGCATCAACCCGCTCGGCTTCGATATCGGCACCCTGCTCTGTGAACGTATACGACTCTGTCCACACCAGACGTTCCTGACCGTCGGGTGAGAGTGTGATCGTCGGCGTCAATTCAGCCGTATATTCACTTCCACTGACTGTGGTTTTCACAGGGCGATTGTGCCTGACCTGGAATCGCTCTTCGCCACTGGTCATATACGACCACGTCTCCCTGACGTGGTCGAAATCAACACGAATGCCTTCGGTGCTCTCCACAAGATTCGGGGCATCGAACTGGTTCTCGAGCAGGGAACCGGACCACTCCGCGTTCAAAAGCCGCTGCCTTGAACCAGTATTCTCTATGTCAGCAGTCACAAGTGCTGTTCGGTTCGTCACAAATCGGAGTTCCATTCGGATTCTCAGCCCATCAAGAGTGAATTCCTGGGCCAACACTCCTGGATATGACTCGAAGTCAGCACTCTCAGCCTCAGCCAATTGAAGTACTTCGTCGGTCTGCTTGTCTATAAGAGTAAGCTGGCTGAATGCTTCACTCAGGAACCACGAGTACTCTTGCGCGATATACAGTGGACCGGTAAAACCTCCGTAGTGAGATGTGTCATCTTCATTAGGAAGGGCGTAGCCGTGCCAAGCACCTTGGTCGGTGAACGGAGTGATATCCATATTGGCGTCGGGGAGTGCCGAATCGGGTACCCCGTAATGATCTAAGGTGGTCGGATGGGTTCCACCGGGAAGGGACGGCGGGTAGGGACTTGCACGACCGTTGTTTGCTGCAAGTGGTATTCCGGCTCCAGCAATCCCAGCTAGTTGGAGTATTTGGCGGCGGTTGTACATCAGCCCTGTATTTGTTGCATCGTTGTTTGTCATCGTGAATGCGTTCCAATCCTATTGAATCGGATTCCCACATCTGCCGTCTGTCAGCCATGGCGTTTCATTCATGTGTCAGTAACGCCCATGGCCCGATTGAGTGGGTTGAGAGTGGGTCTGATAAGGGTTTTCTAAAATTTTCACGCGGTAGTTCGTTCATTATCGTGGCTGTCTCTCCGTCAGATTGAGACTCCATTCGCAACTCAGTAGGAGCGACGTTACGAGAAACAGCGCAGCGATCGAGAGCGCTGCCATGACTGTGTCAGCGACCTACCGCTGAAGCGCTGGGCATTCGTCTGTAGTAAGACTCACACCTCAGTTGCGTAGGGGTAACGATGTTTCCTGCAAGATCAGTCGGTGCTGGTGGACGTCTGTAAGTCCCTGGTCAGCCTCTCCAACAGCGACAGTGGCGAATGGCCAAGACACTCACCTAGCTTATGGAGGATGAGTTGGTCATGCGACCGAAAGGTCACCGCCCAGCGTTCCGGTGGAGACACGAGTTCGTCGTCTGCTTGGTCGGTGACCAGATTCAATAGATTACGACTCACCAGTAGCGACATCAGTGTCGCATACAGCAAGATCTCCACGACAAGAGGGTTGCTCGTTTCGAACTCATCCAGTTGGTACTGTGTCTTCCCCTCACGGAACAGCGTTTCTACCCCTATCGACACCGATACAACATTGCTAGATCCGACGGAAGATACTTTTTTCTCGGTGGATTCGTGATGTAGGGATGGTAGTCGTCGGCGTCCGTAATGAGGACGCCGACGACGTGGAGGTACTCTGCGTGTACTGGCGTCGGCCGGTGATAGAAGCCACCGGGAGAGATTGGCTCGTCGGCAGTCAAGTTATAGCTACGTCTGAATCCAGCGAGTGTTCGGCTCTCGCTTGCGGCGGAGCCGAACACGAGAACCGAAATCTGAAGCTTGCCGTCTCACTCGGCCACGCCACGGAACTCAGAGGGAAACAGTATAGTAAGCCAACGCATGATTCTCGATGAGGAGGCTTTGGTGGGCACAACCGTCGCCTCCTCAGTTCTCTCGAACAGAAGCCTCGATAAGTCGCTGCTGTCATGCGGCTCTTCTCTTAACTAAAAACGCATGAGTGGTGGGTTTGTCTCTTCATCTCGCAGCCACAGCTCTCACTGCCAGCTGTCACTCGACGTCGATCATGTTTTGATCCTCGATCGTGGCCCAGACCTCCGTGCCGGCGTCGGTCACGCCGTAGACCCGCCCTTTTCGGCGGTCTTCAGAGACCAAGAGCGTGACGAGCTCCCCATCACGTAGCTCTTGGAGTGCTCGGGAGACGTGTGCGATACTGAGTCCGGTTTCATCAGCAATGAGCGACGGTGTCGCGGGCCCCTTTGCGAGGCGTTGCAATGTGGCAACACGATAGCGAGAACTGATGACGAAGCTGACGTGGTCCCACTGCTCGTCGGACGTCATAGGTGAATCTTCACCTGCCGAGTCTGAGTGTAGTCTCCCGTCATGTGCCATGAATGAGCATCTTCTGATTGGTAGCTGATTAACAGCGCTGATTGTTTCGGTGGATAAGTCACTCCAAATTCGAGGATTGTTGAGGGTAGCCAATTGTTTCTTTCTCTAATTTCACCATCCTACTTAATACAGAACACACTATCATTCAGCAATCTACCGCGAAGGGCAGGTCGCTGATTACGAGCGCAACCCATGGTGTCGGACGCGTTATCACGACGCCGGCGTCGATGGACAGCCTGGTAGCGAGAACGTGTGGGCGTTCCCGATATCGATTCGTCAGTGGGTATCGACAGCATTCAGCCGCGAAAGCTATAAGACTCAGTTACTCCCATTTCAAAGGATATAACAAAATTTGCTCGTGCAAAGGATAGGTTCGTGGGCCACTGGTCCACACCAACACTTATGTGAGGTCCTGTCATGTGTTGCTCAGGAGTTCAGGCCTGGACCTACCCACCCCCAGATGCAACCGCCCATGCCTGAACTCCATCACCTATCCAACCGGTATGTACTACGGCAGCCCGTATCGGCCACAGACAATTTATACAACAACTGAGTAGTCTTGACCTCCTCCCCGCCGTGAACAGTAGTTGCCGAACCTAGCTGATGACTTGAGTCGTAGTCGACGACATGGTCGACACAGCTGAAGCAAACCAGGTCTGTCGTGCTGCCTCAACCCTTCTCTACCCGGCACTGAACTTCGATATCAAACCGTGTGGAACCTACACGAGAGAGGATTTCGAGCACGTCCTCTCTCGTATCGCCTTCAACCAGGAGTTCGCGAACACCGGCGGTAAGACTGTCCAACTGGACCGGTCCGAGCCGGTCGACGTCACGTCGACGGCTCGGAACCCACTCGCGAAATCGCTGCTCTACCACCTCCGGCACCTCGACGCGGACGCCATCGACGCCCAGTTCGATGGCGTCCGCGACCGCCTATTCCAGGTGCTTCGGTCACTTCGGTTGCTTCCTCCTCGTGTTGACGTCGCGATCGACCTCCACGAGTGGCGGTTTTACGGCTCGGCCGACACCGACCACGTCCTCATCACCTATCCCGATCTCGGGACGAACCGAGCGTACTGCTTTGCAACGCTATGTATCGTCGCTCCAGGCGTGCGATTCACGCTCGCTACGATACCGATGGACGCGAACGGCTTCCGTGCGAAGCAGGAAGCCGTTCGCTCACTCATCGGCGAAGCACGTCAATATGTTTCGATCAGACACGCCTATCTCGACCGGGGCTTCTACCAGGTTCATGTTGTAGCGGAGTTGGAACAGCTAGAAGTCGACTACATCGTGCGTGCGAGGCCGAGTACGGGGATGAAAGCCCGTCTCAGCGCCGGCGCTGAGACGGTCGTCGATGCCTACCAGATGCAGCGAAAGCGGCCACCGATAGCGTCGGTCGACGTCACCGTGTTCGCTGTGCCACACCGAACGAACGAGGACGAACACGTCTGGTTCGTCACGAACCTCGACGTAGAGCGTGAGACGGCCAAAGCGTACGCGGCGGCGTTCCGCCGTCGCTGGGGAATTGAAACCTCGTACCGCCAGATCGGCGACTTCCTGCCGAGAACGTCGTCGTCGACGTTCTCGGTGCGGCTGTTCTACTTTCTGTTCGCTGTCTCGTTGTACAATCTGTGGGTGTTAGCGAACGTTCTGATCTCTGGCGGACCGATTTCGAGAAAGCCGCAGATTTCGACTCGAATCTTCCGAACTCTGGTAGTTGCGAACGCGTACGGCTAGTGTCCAGCAAGCGGTGACCGGGATGACCGGTCAGCACGCCAGTCGAGAGTGACATCGCTCGGGAACGCCACCTTCGGCGGCGTTCCCTCGCTCGGTCCCCACAGAGTTCGTCGAGAAATGAACCGAAACTCACCGCGAGACCGATCGAATCGCGTGATTCACTTCCGAGAACAATCTGATTCGGCAACTACTGTGAACGGCGAGGATTCCTCCGTGGGTAATCCAGTCAGTCGGTTACCCCGGCTGTGAACTTGCGGGTTTGCTGATGCTGGGTTGGTCGAGTGACCACGACTGTTCCCCATAATCGGCGAGTGTCCACTCGTGTTCATTCCACTGCCAGTACGCCCCATTAGCGGGTACGTCCCTACCGCGTTCAGCAGACAGGGCAGCAGGCCGAGCCATCGGCCCTACTTCAGACTGCAAGATATTCCACGCCCCCACGACATCACTGTGCGCCTCCAAGCCGCACGCGTCACATCGGAATGAATCACCGTTCCGAGTGACCGCATCACCCCTACACGCTGGACACGTACTACTTGAATCGTATTCACTAGTCTCCGTCACGGTGATGCCAACATCACCGAGTGTGAGTATGATCCGCTCGACGAGTTGCCGGTGCGACCAGAACGCGTGCGTTTTCTCGTTTACGTCCGCAGACCAGTGCGTCTCCAAGACGTTAGTGAGATTACCAACGTACACGGCATCGACGTTCCGTTCAAGTAGCCATTCAGCGGCGAGTTTCACGGCTGCGTCTCGTGCATGGTCACGCTTCCGACTGCGTTCATCGTACAAGCGTTGAATCCGTTTACTCGTGTACCGGTCGTCCGGCAGTTCGGACTGCAATTCAGCAATCCGTTCGGACAATTGCTGGAACCGTTCAAACTCGGGGCGGGCATGATATACGGCGGTGTCACCGGTTTCGGTGACGACCGCGAGCGTGTTGTTTGCGCCGACGTCGATAGCGGCTGACCGCGTCGTGTTCTCGGTGTCGAGTGTATGAGTGAATGCAGCCTGCCGCTGTTCGCGGAGATCGTCTGACTGAATGCGGACAGGATGCTGGACACGAAGCTGGTCAGTGTGCTCATCGTAGATGAGCTCTAATCGACTGTCGCTGCCACGCCACTGCGGGTTTCCACGTACTTCGAGCGTCACGCGCTCGTTGTACTCGAAGTCGTACCGGTCTTCAAGGACATCACCAACGCCGAATTCGAGTATACTCGTTGTCGCGTCCCAATCGAACGTGTAGAGATCGTTCCGGACGAGGCCGTGCAACTCGTAGCCGTCGTCACGATTCCCCCAATAGCCGGGTGGTGATGGTGTCTCCGTCACAGCTTGGTTCGACTCGTCACGGTACAGTGAAAGCAGTTCGAAGTGACTGCGCCAGGCTTCACTGTTTTTCCGGGCGAGTTGCTGGCACGTTGCTTTGCCGAGCAGCGGTGCGTACTTATTGTACAGGTCGGTGTACTCGGCGTCCCACACGTCACCATCTTCGTCGAAGTATTGTTGACGGCGGCGGTAGGTGATCTGGTTCCAGAGCGGGGCGTGTGCGGCCAGCCACTCGAACAGGCATTCCCGATACCGGTCACTGACCGGTTCAGCATTATACGTGTTCGTTCGTTGTGGCCGGTCGCTCACACCAAATGAAAGCATATCTTGTCACTTAAACATAAGGATTACAGGGAGTCTGTGTCTGGTGGTTTGCTGCATATCATGTCGGATTCATCCCCGCGCTAAAGCGCGAGGCTTTCTCCTCTGAATTCCGTAACGGCGCTGCGGCCTCGGTCGCCACCAAATCGCGAATTGTCCGTGCAGCCCGCCGAATCCTCTTTTTGCTCTTCGACAATGCAGATCATATCTCGACACCCGAACGAGGTCGTTGACCAGTGAGCCGCCGACGGGCGGGCCGATGTCCCAGCCGCGCTCTTCGCGAGTGTGTGTAGCTAAGCGGCGATCAAGGTTCGCTACAGTCAGTGTCACTCAGTCGCATGAGAACAGGAAGAGAACGACGCGAATATGTTCCGGACAAGTCTCAAACAGAGATCCTAAGAAAACCCCCAATATGGTCTCTGTTGGATCACTTGTCGGAACGGTACTGATGGCAGTACTCACGGTTGGTGTGGCCGCCAGTCTTAGCCGCGTCGAGAACTGGCGCTCCTATACACCAGCGGTCGGGAGTAGTCATACCACGACCGGCCACACACATGCGGAAAAACCGAGTGGACTCGTTCGTTGGCTGACGACTGTCGACCACAAAGATATCGGTATTCTCTACGGGGTATTTGCGGTCGTTTCATTTGCTTGGGGTGGCATCGCTGTCGTCCTGATGCGACTAGAACTGCTTTACCCGGCACAGGATTTCCTCAGTACGACGCTCTACAACGGTTTGTTGACGACCCACGGAATCACGATGTTGTTCCTGTTCGGGACACCGATATTAGCGGCGTTTTCGAACTACTTTATCCCACTACTCATTGGGGCGGATGATATGGCATTTCCTCGGATCAATGCTATCGCCTTTTGGCTGCTACCTGCTGCAGCCCTCCTCATCTGGGGTGGCATTCTTGGAGCGCCATTTCTTGAAAATATCGAACCCGCCCAGACTGCATGGACGATCTATACACCCCTCTCGGTAGAACAGTCGAATCCTGCGGTAGACCTGATGCTCTTGGGGTTACATCTCTCGGGCGTCGCGGCAACGATGGGCGCAATAAATTTCATCGCGACAATCTTCACAGAACGCAGCGAGGAGGTGACCTGGGCGAACCTGGACATCTTCTCTTGGACAGTCCTCGTACAGTCAGCACAGATTCTCTTCGCGTTCCCGCTTCTCGGTAGTGCCCTCGTGATGTTGCTTCTGGACAGGAATCTCGGTACAACGTTCTTTGCTGTCGAAGGGGGTGGGCCGCTTCTGTGGCAACATTTGTTCTGGTTCTTCGGTCACCCAGAGGTCTATATTCTCGTATTGCCGCCGATGGGCCTGATCAGCTACATCTTACCGAAATTCTGTGGTCGAAAGTTGTTCGGATTCAAGTTCGTGGTATATTCCACACTCGCGCTTGGAGTCCTCTCGTTCGGCGTCTGGGCTCACCACATGTTCGCGACAGGGATGGATCCACGGCTTCGAGCGTCGTTCATGGCCGTCTCAATCGCCATCGCTATCCCGAGTGCCGTCAAGACGTTTAATTGGATGGCAACGATGTGGAACGGCAGTCTCCGTACGACTGTGCCATTTCTGTTCTGTGTCGGCTTTGTCGGGAACTTCATCATTGGGGGTGTGACTGGTGTTTTTGAGGCAGCTATTCCCGTTGACCTAATTCTCCATGACACCTACCACGTAGTGGCGCACTTCCATTACGTGATTATGGGCGGTATCGCCTTCGCCGTCTTTGCAGGTATCTACTATTGGTTCCCACTGTATACTGGTCGGTGGTACCAGCGATCGCTGGCTCGCTGGCATTTCTGGTTGACCCTTATCGGGACCAATATTACCTTCTTCCCGATGGTTCTCCTAGGATATGCCGGGATGCCGCGCCGGTATGCAACCTATAGCGTTACTGCCGGTCCGTTGGAGCTGTTCTCGCTCTTGCATCAGCTTGCCACAGTCGGTGTCGTGTTATTAGCTATTGGGCAGCTCATATTTGTCTGGAATATCGTCGTCTCATGGCTCGAAGGGCCACAAGTGACTGCGGCTGATCCGTGGAATCTCAAAGATCAGGAGCAGTTCACACGAGAGTTTGCGTGGTTCGAACAGGAGAAACTCCCGACGCTTTCGGATGGTGGCGAAGAAACCACATCATCAGGTAATATTGAATAGATATCTGATAGTCAAATTCCGGCGTCTTCTGATTCGATTGCGAGCCGAACTCACGTGCGAGAGTTCACAATTTCGCGAGTGCCGTTTCGAGATCCCTGATCAGGTCCTCAACGTGCTCGATACCAATGGGAATCCGGACCAGTGAGTCTAGTATCCCTGCGGATGCCCGTTCCTCGTCGGAGAGATAAGACGCGGACATCGTTGCGGGGTGGTCCGCGAGCGATTCTGTTCCACCGAGGCTGACCGCCAGCGTGAACACGTCGAGTTCCTCGAGGACGGCACGCGTCTCAGCGCCGGTCGCGTCCAGTTCGAATGAGACGATGCCGCCGAAACCGTCCATCTGTTGCTTTGCGAGATCATGCTGGGGGTAATTCTCTAATCCAGGGTAGGTGACCTGCACCGTCGCGGGATGATTGTCGAGGTACGTTGCGATTTCCGCGGCATTCGTTTCGTGCCGTTCCATCCGGAGCGGAAACGTCCGGAGTCCACGGAGCGCCAAGTAACAGTCGAAGGGGGCGAGCGTTCCGCCGAGATCATACGCCTGTGTGTGATTCACGGCATCGGCAAGTGTATCATCGTCGGTTAGAACTACGCCACCCATCGAATCACTGTGTCCGTTGAGGTACTTCGTTGTGCTGTGGACGACGAGATCTGCCCCGTGCTCGAGTGGGCGCTGGAAGTACGGCGTCGCGAACGTATTGTCGACGACGTAGGTTGCCCCGGCAGTCGCTGCGATATCGGCTACAGCCGAGAGATCACAGAGCCGCAGTAACGGGTTCGTCGGCGACTCCATCCAGATGAGCGTCGTCTCGTCGGTGACTGCCTCGCTGACGGCATCTACATCCGTCGCATCGACGTAATCAATGGTGACGCTGAGTGAATCACCCAACAACTCCTCGAAGAGTAAACGCGTCCCACCGTAGATGCCATCGAATGCAACGACGTGGTCGCCCGCCTCGACGACCGACAGACAGGTCGCAGCCATCGCAGCCGTTCCTGACGCACACGCTATGGCGTGTTCGGCACCGCTGAGTCGTGCAAGCCGATCTTCGAGCACGTCACGCGTCGGATTGCCGAAACGGGTGTACTTGTACCCGTGGTCTGCATCACCGGGAGCACGCATTTCGTGGGTGGTGGTGAGGTGGATTGGTGAGACCACGTCGCCAGAACCTGTGGTGCCTCTCCCTTGCTGGTCATATCGAGTGGCGACAGTTTCGATGTGGTAGCTCGAATCGTCCATACGTGCCTATCCGATCGTTCCGCACACCAAAAAACGAACCAAGAGTGTCAGTTACCTATCGTCAACCCTTGAACAGATGGTGTTCAGCTTAATGCAGGTTCGAAGATCGTTGCCGGTTCCTAACGTGGAGAGCGAATTTGACAATGAGTCGTTAGAGGCGTGACTGGACGTCTAAATAAACGATCCAACTAGGAACGGGTGTTAAATCGACGTTCGCCTCGACCACATACGGATTCACGACTGAACGGACCATCGAACTAACGTCGTTCGAGACGGGATACGTCATCTTCTTGTACAGACCAGTAGTAGAGCGGGAGTTGACATACTCCCGTTCCTGATGGTGGACGCGCTAGATTTGTGTACGTCATACCGGTCAATATTGTGCTCGGCGATATGGACAGGGTTTAGGTGGGCATAGGACCCTCAGTGCCGACATCAGTTCGCCACGTCGACAGGGGAGCCTGGCTGAGCGTCGACGGAACGCGGAAACTCGGCGTTAGTAATCTCTGGCGGTTCAGAGATCCTGGGTTCTGTGAGTGCAAAGTGACCGACTTTCTCGCCGAAGGCTTCGCTGAGATCGGTGTCGACGGGACCAGTATCGAGGCGCGACTCGCTGGTCGGTGTATCCAGTGTGGGACCGAAGGGACCACCCCCTGGCTCACATTAGGGCACATTGTAGCTGTTGGCAACCGGGAGTTCTACCAGACTGATCAGAACGCGATTCAAGATCTCTCTCTGTCGTCGATCGACACGGGCTAATCAGATGTGACTGAGAGTTCGGATTTATTCATCCGATCACTGCGTCGATATTGCTTCAGCACTTGCTCTTCCGCACGGTGGAGAATCTCGCTACAGGTCGACTGCGCGATATCCAACTCGTCGGCGAGGTCAACGAGAGTTGTTCGCCGCGGCGTGTCGTAGTAGCCGTGTTTGATCGCATTGTCGAGTAACCATTCTTGCCGCTCGGTCAGAAGTGAATCTGATTCTACCTCTTGCTGAATCCGTTCGACGGTGTACTGTATACCGAACCTGTCGAGCGTGTCCCCCAGTTCCGATAGTGTCTGTTGCGGTATGGTCGCTTCGAGTGACATCTCCCCGTCTTGGACCTCGAAGGGCATCTCGAGAGGAACGCCCGAGTCCTGTACTGACATCAACAACAGTGGCACCGTCGTCTCGACCTGAATTCGACTGATGCTCGGTTCACTCTCGAAGACCGTCAGATCAGTCACCGAATCGTATTCACGTATCTCTTTACAGACAGTCTCGGGGTCCTCGCCGAGAATCTCGATCCGGGCGACGCCAGTGTTGGTGTTCGCGGTTGCCGCAAGTACTCGAAACGCCGTGTCGGGGTACGTCTGTGACAGCTCGCGTATCCAGACTGACTCTGGAATCGTGATCGTGAATTTTGCATAGGGCATGGTGGTATTGGAGTTTGGTTGCTCGATCGGGTCCTGACCGAACTTCACTGGATTGCTCTCAACCCATATTTTAGGGGGACCTAAAAGTATGTTGGCGTGAACATCTTCGGACAGGGTTGAAGACTAAGCTAGAAGCGAGATATTCATCACGCACTCGATGGACACGAATCTAATTTAGAACGAAGAATCCGGAGACCCACGACTTGCTCTTTCATTCTGCATCGCACGCTCCATCGGATTCGACCCGACCTCGGCACTGTTCTTGGGATCGGCTGACACATTTCCCGTCTCTATGTACTTTTTCTCGAGTTCCACAAGCTGGTCGTTGATCGCGTCGCTCTGGTGGTGCATGGGGGCGGCACGAACTCGGATGAGATCATACTCGTGACGGTCGATGAGTCCATTCCATGCTCGGAACGACCCTATTGTCAGCGTGTGCGTCTGCGGGCAGAACGGGGTCGTCGGCGTGAATTCTGCCCGGAGGACACGATCGACACTGTCGCCCGTGATGACATCCGTAGCATCGTCCCGCTCAACGGCATAGCGGTAGCCCGCGTTCTTGTGGCGGGTGTCCAAATTCAATCGTGCGAGGTTGTAATTGAAGGTCATATCGTAGACCTTCCGCTCCTCGAAGAGGTCACGCGTCAGCCGGTGAAACGTGACGTGATCGATTCCGACGAGTACGTCGTGCCGGTCGAGAAACGCACCAGGCATCGGCACATTGTCCGGCACGAACTCGTCGTAGTTATCGAATAGAGAGTCATCGTCCCGACCGAACGGCGACGGAAAGCTTGGCATACACCTCTCTACGGAATCAGGTGGCGTACCACTATTGCCAAAGATATTCGTAGTGTCCTATCACGGGGTAGACCTGTGCGCTCCCCCGCTAGACGTGAACGCAAATGGCAAATTTTCTACAACCACACTGGTCGACGTACTCCCACTTGAAGTCTTCCACGCCAAACTCGTCGTCCAGCATCAAAAAGAGGTAGTCCGATGGATACCTGTGATTCTCGTGGGTCGCCTCATTGACGTGGTTTCCTTTAGTTGTGTATTCCACTGAGTCGATTGCCTAGCAGATAGCTAGTGCACAGTCGATCTCCGGTTTTCGAGGTTCGTAGGTTAGGGTTTGTTGTGAACGCGGTCTGTGACCGGTTCAGAATCGGGGTTTTGAGGAGGGATTGACATCGCTGCTTCCTACGACATCGTTTGCTCGCCTGCGATAGTCCAGTACGTGCTCTGAATCGCTTTCCCGAGAAAATATCCAATAAACACCCAGAGAGCACTATTCTCTAACCCCTGAACAACAAACCCGCCGATGGCACAGATTACGCCGAGTAGAATTCCGAAATGGTCTAGTCCAGCGGACACTCCTCGCATGGTACGTTTGAGAACATTCTGAGATGAAAGTATTCGTCCGAATAAATTCGGCTTACATCCCCATCCGGCACCTCCATACCAGAGTGTACCCTCTCGAAAGTCAAGGCGAGAGTGAATATCTTCGCGACAAGCGACTGTATGGGCCGGCGAATACAGCGTGATAGACAATGGCAGCCAATTTAGCCCAAGTAGCTTTCGAATCGGTATCGGAGATCCCAGAAACGGCATCAGTATGTCACTTCGATGAGATCGGGGACGTAGTCCAAGAAACGCTTGTTTTGGCGGAAGAGCGGAACCAATCAACGGTTACTGTTGCCCCGATTCAAGCAGCACTTATTGATGAATGTAGCTGTGATATCATCAAATTCACCGACTACTACCGAATGTCCCGTGTGTAGCTGGTCACGTACCAATTTAGTAGTTGTACGGCGGGTGTACCGGTCCTGAGGCGATAACTACGCACAGCTACTGAGCGCCTGCCTCAGGCGATATTCCGAGCAATCAACGACGTACTGCAAACGGCTGGACGAACCAACTAACCAATAATCGACCGGATACGCACCGTTTGTTGGTTAGTGATGTCTCAGACTCTCGCTGTCGCCATCCTGTGCTGGTGCCCGGCCTGCGCCGACGTCGGCCGCAATGTCACCCTGGCCAACGCCAATTCACGCAGTACCTCGGCCAGGACGCTCTCGGACCCACGCAACACGGCGTCGCGCGTTCACGCATCGCTCTGACTCGCTCCCGGGGCGACGACGGCGACAGCCGCGTGGCGACACGGTGGCATCGAGAGTCCGAGTAGCCCGCCGCACCTGTTTCCGACCTTCCACGGTACAGCTTACGTCTCGACACCTCGCACAAGATTGCTGACCAGTGAACCACCGACGTACGGGCCAACGTCCCACCCACGCGTTCGATGGAGGTGCCCACACCACTCGCAGAGCGTCTGGCAGGGTGCCTGCTCCAACTCGACCGTCCCGCGTTGTCGGCCGACGTCAGCTTTGTCATCTTCAACAAGGCCAACCCCAACCAGTGGCTCGCCTCCGATTTCACCGTCGGCCTCTCTACGCAGTCCACCACCAATCAGGAGGAGCCACGATGATTGTGGCCGAAACTATCGGCTGTCAATCATTTCCTCTGTCCCCGCCCTATCGCCGCTCGGCCATGGCCACACGGTCCAACCCACGACGGCCGCACACCAACGGAGACGGTGGGTCCCCGCGCCGGCGGTCGACAGGTCAGGTGTGATCGCTTGCCAGCACCCAGACGCCAACGACGTCCTGCTCATGCACGCGGGTTACTGGAGATGCCACCCTCGCTCTCGCTCGGGAGGTGAGCCACCCATGACGAACACGCGGTGTCCTGCCGTTGGCGAAGTTGTCGCCTTCACCGAACTCGACTGTGCCCCACGACTGCTCGTCACTCGCGTCGACGATGCCGAGGAGACCATCTGGCGGCTGCATGCCTCGGTTGATGATCACCTCCACCGAGAGGACGTGACGATCGCGGTCCGGCGCGCTACAGGGCTGGCAAGGTTCTGTGTCCCCTGGGACGAGTGTCGACAGTTCGAGGGCCCCGGTATCGATGGCTATCCACTCCGGGAGGATGAAGAATGACTCGCGCCGGACTGCTCGGTCTGACGCGCAGGCAGGAGTGGCCCTGACTGCCATAGGCTGTCAGAGGCATCAGACCAGTCAGGGCCGTGCTAGCAAAGATGGGTGCGGCTGGAATAAATGTAGGTGTTGGAGTAACATTCTCGATAGTCTGGTGGGAGTACCAAACCGCCGGACGTGGGGACCGAGGCCGATCACCACTACCTCTGACAGTGCGGAAACCCGCAGTGAGAGAATAAGTTGGCGAGTTGTAATGTATGCATCGGTAACTAGTTTGAGTAGGGCTCGCGGCCGGCATCCGATTCGGCGCCACCAGCAGACAGCTGGCACTCTTCAGCCAGAGAGTGGCGATGGTGACAGAACGAAGGCTCATACCACCTACCTACAGACACGGCGCACCGACACGCCTGTCGGAGAGGTGTGTGGGTCGCAGGAACGGCGGGATGGCCGCCCGGGGAGGGGCCGATCCTCGGACGGCCGCCAGACAGGGGCACACAGTCGATGGTATGCGGACGTGCCAAGACGCAGACGCCGGTGCAGGGCGCCGGCTGTAGACCGGGGCCCCGTGTGTCATCACGTCGACAAACCTGGTAAGTATACAGTCGGTAACTGGAGGGCCGCTGCTGGCGAGCAATTGGCGCGTGGCCACATCTGTCGTCGTGACGGCCGGCCCGTCCTGTGATATCGAGCGCCCCGAGCAGGCGTCGCTGCCTAGCCATCGTCAGTAACGGTGGTTAGGGACGGATAGCGTCCCGCTGGAAGCAACCGCCTACTAATGATGCAGCCACGGTTGCACCGGGGTCGATGCCACGCCAACGACCCGTGGGTGGGGAACAGGATCCCACTGTCCTCGCTCGCTTGTCGGCGTGATTTGTGACAGCGGGGTCGTCGCGCGCCCGGGCGGTGGGGGTGTGTGCCTGCTGTGGCACGCGGCCCCACTGGAGGGCGGTCGTCCGGCGTTGGCGACAGCGTGTGCATGCATGGTCTCGACGATGCCACACAGGTCGGGCTGACTGCACCAGCGACTCTTGAATTGGACACGGGAATCTCCTGGAACAGTCCAGCCGCTGTGGCTGGCGCTCGGATTGATCAGTCCATCCAGGGCGCTGCCGGGTCACAGTCCCGCAGAACGGACCTCGGGTGTGGGTGTGATATCGTATCTGCCCAGACAGGTCCGGATGGCCCGAGGCCCACTCCATGCTCATGGGGTGGAGGTGAAAAGCGCGTCCATCTTTAGGGACGGGGCTGCCGACCGACTGGGTGATGGTCCGGCATGACGGCCCCCGACGTCGACGCAGTCGTCGGCCTGCCCGGCCTTGTCGGCGTCCAGCCGTTACTCGTCGTCGCCACCGTCGAAAGCGACGCTGTCACCGAGGTCGTGCTCGTGGCGACAGCCGATGACTCCCGCCAGCGGCGCGTGATGAGCGGGGATAATTAGCGACTGCCAGCGTCACCAGGTGTTGCCGACTGCCAGCCAGCGCGATGTGACTCGCATGCCAGGTTGTGTTCTCCGGGACGACTGCCGGCATCGCGAGGGCCCAGACAGGCCGGGCTGGTCGCCAACAGCGGGTGTGAACTGACGCTCCACACGCGGCCGCTGGCTGTCGCTCGACGACAGAAACCGATCCCCACGAGCGACGACTGTCAGAGGCACGGCAGTGGTCGGAGCTGTAGTTGTGCGTCTAGTATTCGCATACGTATATCTGTGGATAGCCGTACAATATTGCGCCAGCTGACGGCGCCGCAGCGCCGCCACGCTGGACTGCCCGTCGCCGCGAGTGCCTCTGACAGCACGACTGCCGGCGGGTGTTTAATCATTCACTCGTCTTATGAATATTCTGGAACTGATATCGGACTGACCACATCGGCGCCGCTCACGTCTCGACCGCCGCGAGTCGTGTCGTGGTGGCGCCCACTACCCGGCCAGTGGCGTCGAATCGACGAGGGTAGTTGATAATGGGCTAGCCAGCCCCCACCAGTAGTACT
Source organism: Haloarcula sp. H-hyl6 (assembly GCF_056934455.1). Classification (NCBI taxonomy): domain Archaea; kingdom Methanobacteriati; phylum Methanobacteriota; class Halobacteria; order Halobacteriales; family Haloarculaceae; genus Haloarcula; species Haloarcula sp. H-hyl6. The sequence goes on along the minus strand of NZ_JBRIIK010000005.1, from coordinate 271,637 downwards.
GCCACGACACACACCCGCACAGGCCGCCCAGTGGCGCCTGCGGTACTGCGTCGGCGACCTCGTCCACTACACTGAGTGGACGAGTGAGTTCGCCGCTGTCGAGAACCTCTACGAGCAGTACCGCTGTGGGGCGTACGGCCACGACGTCGTCATCGAACGCCAGACGGTGGTCGAATGATGACGGGCCGCGATGCCCTCTCGGACACCCTCTCTCGTGTCCAGTGTGCCACGCGTAGCGACCAGCTGCTGTTGACCGCCAGCGACGCCTAGCCCGCGTGGTCGGTCACTCCGGTTCGATTCCGGGACGGGCCCTGTGGTCAGCATGCCACGAACTATCGACACCGACGAGAGCGGCACTGACAGCACAGCCACCGATGACCAACTGGCCGCCCACCTCGAAATGGATTTCGGCGACGACGCGCCGGACACCGAGACGTTTCAGGACATGGTCGGGCAGCTCGAGGACGAGACCGCACCCCTCGTTTCCAGTGTTCTTGAAGGGCTCCTCACAACGGTCGAACCCCTCCAAGAACGCATCGACGAGCCTGAAGCCCAGCAGGAACACACGCACGACATCGCGACGACGGCTGTGGGCAAGGCCACCGAAGCCGAGAGCCGCCTCGACGACGTCGAAGCCCAACAAGCACAGACCCACGAGGTCGCCAAGAGCGCCATCGCCAAAGCGCAACAACTGGAGGCTGATCCCGACCAGCAGGAGGATGCTGAGACACTCCCCGATGTCGGCCCGCGGCGCCTCAACGTCGCTCTCACCCGCGCGAAAAAATACCTCGTCCTCGTCGGCAACTGGGAGACACTCATCGCACCAGAACCAACCCGAAACGACTGCAGTGACGTGTATGCCGACCTCCGAACATGGCTTCTCGAGAACGACTGTTTCGAGGAGACTGCACCAATAGAACAGTAACGGTACGCACAGCCACCCACAGTGCGCTGCTATTCGGCATTCTCACCGCGCGTTGTCGTACTGCACCGAGTCCGCAATATACGCTGGCTAGCGGTCAGACTCGGGATATACGCGGAAACTCGAGATAGCGGTCACCACTGTCTTTCGTGCCCGCAATCGCCTGAAAGCGACATGGTCTGGCAGCGGTCTGATGCCGACCTGAGCTAACCAACATTGTCAAGGAAATAGCACTCCATGTTGGTTAGCAGATGAGCGACCGTTCCCATGTCGAGGCGGCACTTACGGAACTCCACGAAGTAGACAGAACATCACTGGACGAAGCAGCGGCCACAACCTACGATCAGGCAGTCGATTACGTGGAAACTCTTCTCGACGAATTCGACGCAGTAAGCGCAGCGGACCAGCCGACCGAAACTGCTGAAACACCGGATGAATGGACCGACGATGAGTGGACAGACCAACTCCAAGCGGCGCGTGAGAAAGCGGCGCTTCCGCCAACCAAAGGAACGCTCACAACGAAGACGATCGATGGCCGTGACTACTACTACCTGCAATGGCGGGACGATGGGACTGTCAGGAGTCAGTATGTGGGGCCAGTCAATCCAGCCTGAACGAAGCGTGGGTACGAACAGACAGCGTACATACCTTCCTTATTGTGTCATCCCAGAATGCCCGGACTGCTCGAACGCCTATCTGATTGAGACAGTCGCGTGCCGTCGGTTCCACCATACGATGTCTATACTACACCCGACAGAGCCGGGACGAGACACACCCGCTCCCGAGTGAAACCGAACTGTCAGTCACGCCGATTGGAGACATTGTCACTAAATGATGGTACGACACTCAGACAGTCAGAGACGGGCTGACCGACACTCACGACCACCGTCGCATCAACCGAGGAGATAGAGATGGCAGACGATGTCGCCGACTGACGTGATCGAGGCCACGCCGCTACCGATACCCCGACCAGCGCTCGTCGCCGCCATCGAGAGAACCCCCCCTCCGAGACCAGCGCCGACCGGCGGCTGTGGCACCTGGACGACGCATCGATAGACGCCTTCGCCGTCAGGGCCCACCAGATACCCGGGTTCGCTACCTACTGCTGAGTAGCGACGCACCACAGTCGGTGACGAGGAGGCTGTCGTTGACGCCGTTGACGTCCTCGCCAACGCGACGTCAGACACTTCTCCACTCGCCAGCACGATCGGACACCCCGAGGTCATCACGACAGTCGGACACCCCCTCTCCAAGACGATGGACACCCCGCCGGCCGAGACGATGGTACTGTCGACGAGGAGAGCGATGCATCAGTTTCTGGGAGCCCCGTCTTGGGAGTACCACACACCATACTCGCCGGTCGCGGGTTGGCGGTATCCTGGTCGCCGTTGTCGACGTCGTCGTACAGCGGCCGTTCCAGTCATACGTCCCGCCGAACAGATAGCGCTGGGACACCTCGTAAACCGCTTGAACGTGGACACCCCGATGGAAGTTGAGGCTCTCCCGTGGGGGGATGTCGGTCGCTACGCCGCCGAGGAGTAGCCGCCCCTCGTACTGGTCGCGCATCGCTTCACAGTATGCTTCGGTGTCGCCACCCCTCGTACTGGTCGCGCATCGCTTCACAGTATGCTTCGGTGTCGCCACTCCTGCGAGTAGGCTGTTTGTGAGGCCCATGGGGCCGTTGTCTCGATTGCGCTGCTAACAGTTGCTACCGATTGCGGGGAGACCACATGCGACGGAGGCTAGTTTTACGGAGACACTGTCGAAGTAGCCGGTAGAGAGAACATGCAAACTGTGAGCCACTGATTCTATCATGCTATGATAATTTCTGGAGCACCGTGCTGAATACAGCGTACGGTCCGTGCGTGCCGCCTGAGTCAAACGACAGTGGGCGTCTACGTATCGCAATTGTCACTATATATACACACATTTTAGTTCGTGACAACTGATGTTTAGGTATGTCAGCCACGGTTGAATGGGATACAGTTCTTTCTGAGGTCACTGACGTCGTTCAATCGGAGGCCGATTTCGTTACAAAGGCCGATCAGGTGCTGGATATCGGTGCCGCTGCCCTCGACGTTGAGCACGGTCATATCACTCGTATTCTCTCGGAACTCGATTACTGGGAGGTCGTTGCCAGCACTGACTCGCCGAATGGCCTGTATCCCCCCGGTCTTGAAGCCGATCTCGGGACCACGTTTTGTCGCCGGACGCTCGATTACCAGACACCGCTCGCTCTCCACAACGCTACGACACAGGGCTGGGTGGACGACGTTGCCTACCAGACCCACGAGCTGGAGTGTTACATCGGTGTCCCCTTCGAACCTGGCGGACGACTGAGCGGGACGCTTTGCTTTGTCGACCAGGGTGCCCGCTCGGAACCGTTCACCGACGCCGAACTGGAGTTTGTCGACTGGCTTGCCACGACGCTCGAAACCGAGTTCCGGTTGCAAGAGCAGGCCCTCGCGCTGGACAGTTACCAGATGCTGACAGGTATTCTCACTCGAGTTCTACGCCACAATATTAGCAATGAATTGACAGTCCTCCGTGGATGCGTCGACCTCGCCGCTGGTCAACTTGACGGAGTTTCTACCAACACGGCACGACTCAACGCAGCCCTCGACAGAATCATCGCTCTAGCCGAGAAGGCACGGGACTTACAAAAGCTGGCGGAGACGGACTACGAACTCGAACGGCAGTCGATACCGGACCTGCTACGCGAGAGCCTCGCAGCGGTTGAACGGAACCACCCGTCCGCCGACTTCTCCATGACGGTGCCCGATGATCTGCAACTGCTCGCCTACCCATCGCTGAAAATCGCTGTCCGAGAGTTATTCGAAAATGCGGCCAAACACTGCGGTGACAACCCAACCTGTACGGTCACGGTTGAGGAGTTGCCCGATTCAGTAACGGTTACCATCAGCGACGATGGGCCGGGGCTGTCCGAGCACGACCAGCAGGTACTGAAGGGTGGGACCGAGACAGCCCTGTGCCACGGAAGCGGCGTGGGACTATGGATCGCCCGGTGGGCAATCGATACCCACGACGGGACCATCGAAACCACCGTTTCGGAGGCGGGAACGTCGATTAGCGTTACGGTGCCACGCCCGGAGCTGAACCGAAAGCTGATGAACGCCGAATCGGAAAAGAGGGGAGACTGATGTTTTAAATCTAACGGCCAATTCCAGCCGAATTACACCATATACCCTCTGTACTGTACGAACCGCGCACGGTGTTAAACTCGCGTCACCGCTTCGTCGACGTCGTTGCCGACACGATCGTCTCGATGGACGTCGTCTGTCGGCGTCGTCGAGGTGGGGTCGGCGGACCCTCGCCACACCCCGTTATCGAGATGTAACAATTATATTAGAAATATGGGATATCTTGCTTCGTTCGCGTGTTTAGAGGTGTCGGGCCACAGTCGCGTGTCTCTCCGCTGTCGCGGCGAGTAACCCGGCGCGGATAAGACAGAGTGGATCGAACCTACTTCGCTTCGGATCAGGTGAGTAACCACCAGATTGCACAGCTTTGGGGTGCTTTGAATAGAAAATTTGAGAAGGGACGCTAACCTCTGTATCAAAGGTCGCTCCGAACTGGGATCAGTCTGGGTCGAACCCGGTACCGAGAGGGCCAGATCGGGGCTGTGAAATATTTATAAGATATCTGATAACAAGGTCCAGAATCTTGGCGATACGCTCCCTCGGCGAGCGCGCCGGCGTCGGTGAGTTCGTCGATCCGCTTCGAGTTTGTGCGCCGGGATACCTCGAGACACTCTCAGCCGTCGGTGGCCGCCCAGCCAACGGCTTCGGAGGGTGACCACCCCGCTGTGGGCGAGGAGACAGTCGTACAGTGTGCGGGCACCACCAGAGATGTTGAGGCCCCGGAGGTCGGATCGTTGGCCCCGATGGTTGTCTTCCGGTCGTTACTGGGGGGCACCAGTTCTCCGTCTGCTCGGAGTCCGAGGCCGGTCGCCGTCTCGTCGACGTCGAGAACGACGAGAGTTGCAGTGTCGCCATCAGGTATCTTAGCGCCAAACAGTCGCTCTGGAAGGACCGGGTTTCTGACTCGTCGCCACTCATCAGGATTGGCATCGTTGAACACGTCCATGGCGTCGCCGAACGTCGCTAGCTCTCGGTCTGGATGTTCACGCTCGACGCTAACCGGCGCGACAGGGCAAGCCAGCGTTAGCGCGGGGAGGCATCGTTGAGAGGGTATTTCGTCGATACGGCAGCAATCCACGGCTTTTCGACCTCCTGCCCATAGTGTGATTTGGAGAATTTGCTCGCCACCGTTTCCGATTCATCAAACGCTGAGTGTCAGGGACGCTGGGTCGGTATTATGCTAACCAACAACTATCGATTAAATATAGTCTGTTGGTTAGCCACCTGTATCCGTCGAGTTTGTGCCTCCCTTTGAGAGTGGAGACACCACCAGTGCGTAATCATCAAGACATCAGTTTCGAACAGTACGCGTTCGACGACGGCGACCGAGTACACGTTGACTGGACTGACGGTATGGGTCCACTCGGCGCGTTTGTCGGCACGGTAACCCGGATTTCACGAAGCGCCGACGACGTGATAGTCGCCATCGAGGCCGACGACCGTGCGTCCGATTGGGTCAAACCGTCATATGTGGTAGCAGACTTCTCCATATATTTGCCACTCATGGCATCCTGTGACTGATAGATTGGTTGTGATGAATACAGAGGATGGGCCTTGTTTAGACGGTTAGACTCGATCAGTCTGAGGAGATGTTCCACTAGTATCGCATACTAGTAGCTTCGAAGAAGTACCAAATTTACTAGGAACTGAAGCGGGACAGATTGGGTGTGCAAACCAAGGCCTCCCGCTTCGCAGAGACAGTTGTATCGCTCGCCAAAAAAGCCGTCGCTGGTGAGCCAGCTCCGGCATACCGACCCGGAAAAGACGGGTATGCCGACTGGGTGATTCTCGCCGTTCAGGGGTTCAAAGAGTATCTCAATCACGATTACAGGAAGCTGATGGATGTTCTGCGAGAAATGCCGAGAGTTGCAGAATCACTCGATTTAACGGTTGAGACGCTTCCTCACTTCTCCACGATCTGTGCGCGGAAGCAAGCGATTCCGATGAAGCGGTGGCGAGCAATCCTCGACGCGTCGGTCGAACTGTACGAACTCGGAGATGTACAGGCAATCGACGCAACTGGCGTGGATCGTGTCCAAGCGAGCCAGCACTACGCGAAACGGACGGATTACACGTTCGAGGCGGTGAAGACCACGCTGCTCGTCGATTGTGAAACAAGTGCGATTCTAGATATACACTGTTCGATGAAACAACCGCACGATACACAGGTCGGTTGGCAGGTGTTGGTGCGGAATCTTGACGATCTGACGGCTGTAGCGGCGGATAAAGGATACGACTGGGAAGCACTTCGCACGAGAATGCATGCTGAAAGTATCACACCGCTGATTCCGCAACGCGGCCCAGGTTTCCGAGGATGGGCGAGAAACTCACTCATCCATGATCGGGCGTATAATCAGCGTTCCAATGCTGAGTCCGTGTTTTTCGGATTGCGGCAACGATATGGTGAGACGCTATGGGCGAGAACGTGGTTCGGTCAATTCCGCGAACTTGTCATGAAATCAGCGGTGCGAAACATCGAACGCGCAATCGAGGTGACTGACCGCTGAACGCTGGCGTCTAAACAACGCCCAGAGGATGTGATTCCAGAACGAAGGGTCGACACCGGGGTGATTGCCCGGCGGCTCCAGAGGAGTTTTTGTCCGGAGTAATGATAAAGCACGCATGCACCCAAGTGCCGAGGGGTTCGTCGATCGAGCCCGCGAGCAGTACGGAGTGGAGATCGATGTCCACGAGTTCCCCGAAGGAACCAAGACGGCCGCCGACGCAGCCGGAGCGATCGGCTGTGAACTCGCCCAGATTGCCAGCAGCATCGTCATGTCCGTTGACGACGACCTAGTGGTGGTCGTGACAAGTGGCGCCAACCGTGTAAGCGAGTCGAAGGTCGCCGCCCATTTTGACGTCCCGGAAGAACCGGTATCGATGGCCGATGCTAGGAAGGTCAAAGACCGGATCGGTTGGTCAATTGGCGGCGTACCCCCGTTCTGTCACGACGCCACGGTTCCCGTCCTGTTTGACAAGACTCTGACAGAGTTCGACACCGTCTGGGCAGCGGCTGGCACACCTGAGGCGGTCTTCCCGATCGCACCATCTCGCATTCAGGAGTTGTCGGAGGCGACTGTGCTGGACGTCGCCGAGTAGGCCTCGGAAGGCCACCGACTGCGCCGATAGCATTCGCGTTGGCGTCCCTCAATTCCAATTAAGGCCGACCCAGCTGCGAGCTGAGTTACCACCTACAATGGGGTACCGCGAGCTGGCTGACCCGGATTCATCTATTGTTGTGACTTGGACTACCCCATCCAGTCGTTGTCAGTAGCAGTGTGCTGAACACAGAGCGCGTCTCGCAGAGTAGCAGCTACACAGTCAAGATCGTAATGTTGCGTTCAAGTCGAATATGGTCGGCCTATATCTGCTACAGTGATTGAACGATTTCACCAATCTGAGCAATTTCGTCGCGGGCGGCTTCGAGTTCGGGCTCCATGAGATTTAGGGCAAACCCGTGAATCATGTCCCCATGGTGACGGTAATCGACCGACACACCCGCTTCTGAAAGCCGGTCAGCATATGCGGCATCCTCGTCCCGAAGAGGATCGAACTCTGCCGCGACTATTGTTGCTGGAGGTAGTTCCGCAACGTTTCGTGCTTGTAGTGGTGATACATATGGGTTCTTTCCGTCGAGTGGTGTTTCTAGATAGTGGTCCCAGAACCACTGCATCGCGGCTCGTGTGAGTAGATATCCCTCGGCATTTTCTTCGTAGGATTCAGTCGTGAAATCGCGATCCAAGACTGGATACATGAGAAACTGGTGAGCAATTTCGGGACCGTTGACGTCACGAGCACGCAGGCACACGGCCGCAGCGAGGTTCCCGCCGGCACTATCCCCGCCGACCACGAGCCGATCAGGGTCCGCAGTAAGTATCTCTGGGTGTGATGCTGCCCATTCCGTCGCAGCGTAGCAGTCTTGAAAGGGTGTGGGGAATGGGTGCTCCGGCGCCACCCGGTAATCAACTGAGACAACAGTACAATTTCCAGCGTTCGCGATTGCACGGCACACTTGATCGTGGTCGCCAGTAGTTTCGAACACCCATCCCCCACCGTGGTAATAAATGAACAGTGGCCGGGGACCAGCCGTATTGGGTTCGTACACGCGAATCGGAACTGGTCCGTTTGGTCCAGAAACTTTCAAGTCGCGGATCCGATCAATCGGATCCCAATCTGGATTTTCGAAAGCTGATAGTTCGCTATGTAGTCTTCTGGCTTGATCAACAGACAGATCGGCGAAATCTGGCACATTCTGTTCTTCAAGATCAGTCAAAAGTGCGCTGATTTTAGGGTGAAGCTCTCGTGCCATTTTCTGAGAATGACCTAGTTGAAAAATAAGTGTGTTTATTTGCTAGTGGCTCTTGATGTCGATTCTGACGGTTAGCAGTGGGGAGGTCTCGAATTGAGCTAGTTGGTGTAGTCTCTTCTGTCGTTCGTTTAGGTGTACCGTCTGTCTTTAGGAGATTCTTCGCTCCTTTTGACCACTATTCACCTGTCGGGCACGCACTATCTGCGACGTCGACATCCGGCTGTTTTCCAGAGCTTGGCCCGTCGATCGCTGCCATGATTAACCAACAATCCCGGTTCCTCGGGACAATATGTTGGTTAAGAATGTCGACGGGATGAGGGGCTGTGCGCCCACGTTGAAGATGCCTCCCTCCGAACTCCTAGGTATGTGTGGCCGAAACTCGCTCTTCATCGACCAGGCTGACCTCGAGGCTTGCTTCGACGCCGAGGTCGTCACGGACGGCGGGTACACACCCCGATACAACATCGCGCCTGGCGAGGACCTCTACATCATCACGAACGAGGCTCCAGACGAGATCGACGCCTACCACTGGGGGGCTGATTCCGTTCTGGGCGGATGAGCCCGAGGAGGGCATCATCAACGCTCGCTCCGAGACTGCCGACGAGAACCCCGTCTTCGAGCGGGCGTGGGAATCTCGTCCCTGTCTTGTCCTCTCGTCGGGGTTCTACGAGTGGAAATCACCGAATGGCGGGACAAAACAGCCCTACCAGATTTTTCGCGAGGACGACCCTGTCTTCGCGATGGCCGGCCTCTGGGACGTCTGGGAAGGTGAGGATGAGACGATCTCGTGTGTCACGATTCTCACGACGGAGCCAAACAACTTGATGAACTCAATCTACGACCGGATGCCGGTCGTCCTCTCGCAGGACGCGGAGTCCGACTGGCTCGCCGCAGATCCGGACACCCGCAAGGAACTGTGCCAGCCGTATCTGAAGGACGATCTGGACGCCTACGAGATTTCGACGCGGGTCAACAACCCCGGAAACGACGATCCGCAGGTCATCGAACTGCTGGACCCCGAGCAATCGGGTCTCGGCGAGTTCAGTTCCTGATAGCTGACGGTGTCACGGTCACCGCATCGGCGACGCAGCTGCCAAATCGACGAGCGAGTACTCTCGATCCCGACTCGTCCCCTCCGCCTCGAGGAGGTTGTACTGAGCCATCTTCGAGAGGTACGTGCGGATAGTCCGCTTCGTCCGTGGGTCATCGACGTCCTCGGTATAGCGCTCGTGAATCTCGCTCGGCCCGACCGGGTCGTGCTCGCGAACGATGTCGTAGACAACCCGCTGATAGGGGGTGAGTGAATCGAGGCTCTTCTGCTTAATCTGCGCCCGGGCATCCTCGGCGGCATCCAGAAGGACGTCGTCGGTGATGCGCTCGTGGTTCTCGCGATCGGCCTTGCCCGCGGCCGTTCGAAGGATGCCGATTGCGAGGCGGGCGTCGCCGGCGGCCGCGTCGGCGATCCGGTAGAGCTGGTCGTCGGTGATCACGTCCTCGTCGAGCCCCCACTTCGCCCGCGCACTCAGGATGTCGTACAGCTGCTCGTCGTGGTACTTGTCCATCCGGACGTGCTCGCTGGAGCGCAGGCGGCTCACGAGGAGGTCGTCGACGCGATCATCGTCGGTCGCGGCGGCGGGAGTGACTCGAATCTCCAGGCGTTCAACACGGAACGGGTAGCGGAGGCCATCTTCACCGCGAACATGCCGATCGTCACCGCAATTGGGCACACTGATGACCGGCTAATCGCAGATCGAGTAGCGGATATGGCCGCGATTACGCCGACGGCCGCCGGCGAGTACATCGTCAAGTCCCGCGAAGAGTTCCTCGCCAGCGAAATCGAGTCGCTGGAGCAAGAGCTCGACGCCGCGTACGAAACCTTTGAACAGGAGCACGAACATGAACAGGAACTCGCCGAAGCAGTCAACGAGGCGACCGCACTTGAGGGAGTCCCGCCGATCTATTATAAGGTCGCCATTGCTGTGCTGCTGTTGCTGGTCATTACCGGATTGTGGCTGGGGGTAATCTGAGCGTGGCAAACGGCCAAGATATCCACGACCGGCTGACCCGTGTCGAGGAAATCATTGAGCAGCTCGATTCGGACGAGTATGACCTCGATGAAGGTACAGGGCTCCACGAAGAAGGTCAGGAGCTCTTGGTCGAGGTGCGAGAAATACTCGATAACGGGCGTGGAAACGTCGTGGAACCCGAGTAGAGTACCATACCAACCTTAACCAACATCCAACGGCAGCTAACCTCCCCATTGTTGGTTAATAGTATTCTTGCAAGGTGAACGAGCTTTCCGGTTATAGTTTATTTTAGAATTTTGCACCAGTTGGTGGCCAGAAAGCATATACCGATCTTCTAGCTATCGCACCACCATGGACCGGGGCTCAACCGGTGCATACCCACCCCGCACATATGATCACACGGGCAGTCACCATCGAAGACATCGATGATCTGTACCTGACGTGGAACAGCCATATCAACGGTTCCGCCCTCTACCGCCGCGCCCTCCGAGATGAGATGGAGCTTCGCGACGTCGACCCTGACGAGCTTCGAGATCTCTTCGAACGGGCCCGCGAACAGGGCTACACGAAAGAAGAAATCGTCGAGGAGACCAACCGCTACGCCGATCTGAAAGCACTCGTCGACGACGCAGAGGAGTAACCCGCTATGTCACAGGACAATACGCCCTCCGAGACGGCCCCGAATCGCGCCGACAGCCAGTCCACGGCATCGAGTAGGCTTCCCAGGCAAGCTGTCTTCATCGTCGTCGTCCTGAGCCTGTTCGCTGTGGAACCCGCCGCCGCACAGACGAACGCCGTCTGTAGTGCAGACAACCTCCCCAGCATGATCGAGGGCTTCTTCCAGCTCACCACGGCCCTGGGGATTGTCGGCCTCGCAGTCGTGTGGCAGGCTGACTCCCTTATCGAGATGTTCACGATCACGCCGGATCAAAAGAAGGGACTCAAGCGGCACAAACGCTCGGCTATGAAGTCCGCCGTCGTCCTCGTCGCCCTCGGCCCACTCTACACCGTCGCCGGCTCGATGATGAATCTCCCGCTGGCGCAGTGCGTCAACCTCGCCCCCTGGTAGGCAACTACCACCTCCGTCGGAAGCCCCCTATGGAACACCGAGAGCTCTCCGTGCTCATGGCCACGCTGTTCGTGACGAGTCTAGTCACGGGTCTCGTTACTGCAAGCCCGCCACGGCCTAGCACGGAGGGGAATGGGCTTACTGAGAATGAATCAGCGACGCTGTGGTCTCGCGACGCGGATAACTACATCAGTCAGGAGGAGTACCAGCAGCGCTACGGCGAGAGCCGGACCGCGATGCACCAACTCGCAAACGGGACGGACATCACGTTCACGCGCCCGCCGGCGACAGCTGCAACGTGGACGCGAAACGATTTCGTTGATCTCGACGCCGGTGGGTCGGATACGTCCGTGCATCCGCGCCACGCGTCGCTTGAAGATGGCGTGTTTATCGAGGACGCCCACGCCACAGTGTTCGCAGTGCAGCCGTCGACGCGTGGTCACCTGGAGTCAGGTGACACGCCGCTCTATATCGCGCCGAACGGCACGATGCGGGGGTTCGTCGACTATCGCGTTCGCGTCCCGAACGGAAGCTCCTCGGGGAACACGACGATCGAGTGGTCGCTCGCGAGCAACGAGGTTGAGGAGGTTCGGTTGCAGAAGGACGGCGAAACCATCGTTGAGCGCGACGGCTCGCACACGCCGGCCCTCGACTACCAGACTGAGGATGACTGGAGTGCAAACCTCACGTTTGAAGCCGAGATCAGCGTCCGACTGAAGAAGACCACGCGAATCGACCGAGGCGACGAGACCGATGTCGAGGTCACGTATCGTACCGAGTCGCTCAACGTCTCGGATTCGATTGCCGTCGAGATCTACGACCTCTCGGCGTATCCCTACTATGCCGAGTATCCCAATGGTGACGCTGGTGTGGCCATTTTCCAGTCCCGACCGTGGCAGGGGTACACGCTGACGGAGAATGGAAGCGCACGAGTGCGTGGCGTCTGGCGGTTCTACACCGCTCGGAACACCAACTGGGATACGCTCGTCAGGTCCAACCGGACCGACAGCGCCACCGTCGAGTCTGACGCGATCCCCGTGTACGTCCACGCATACCCGTCGCGAATCGGTCCGAGGGCTGAACCCGTCGGCGATGGCCCCGAAATCATCAACACGTGGGGCACTGACCGGCCGTCTCCGGTTGGCACGCTCGGCGAGGACATCAACATCGACATCGTCAACCAGTCGTACACGACGACGTACGGCGTCGCAGTTCGCGCCGAGAGCGTCGACCGTGACGCGCTCCAGGTAGCGGGGATCGTACGGGGCGTGAACGCCTCGATTGTGGCACCTGACGCTGGCTCTGAGCGGCAGCTCCGGCGCAGTAATCTGACTGTTGAGGTGCTCCAGCAGAACGAAAGTCAGGCCACACTCCGCATCGAACTCCGGGACAACGAGACCGGCGCACCAATCGTACTCAATGATCCCGACCGACGATATCCAATCGGTGGGAACACTCGCAACGGGTACATCACCGTCGCGGAGCAACGCGTCGAGACCAACGCCTCCGGGGTGGCGATCGTGACGATCGACGAGCCGGGTATCTACACGGCTCGGTACCATCCGGGTTCGTGGCTCGGGCACGACCCCGCGTATGTGAGTGCGACGGCAACAGCTCGGTGGCATCCGCTCGGCACCATCGACGGTTGGTTCGCGTTCATTTTCGAGGTTGGCTGGCAGCTCATCCCGTTTATTGTAATGTTCTACGCTGGCAAGCGGCTCCTCCGAATGCTCGGTCCAGAAGACATCTTCCAACGGAACCCATAGTCCATGACTAGAAACCACCCACACATCAGTCGGCGAACCGCCCTCCGAACAGTCGCAGGTGCTGCCCTCATAAGCGTCGCTGGCTGTCTGAACGACAATGGCGGGTCTGGAACACCTAGTGACGGGACGACTTCTCCAGATGGCAACGGCCCACTCACGCGTATCGTTATCGAGGAAACAACACTCGTCGTCGAACTCTCCGAAGAGGCTGACATCGACCAGGTCAACCTCATCCAACCGAACGGCGAACTATTCGGGAAACGTGACGTAGCTGCAGGTGCTCAGCAGGTCTCATTCGAGATCGGCACCGCGTATGCGCCCGGTGAGTACCGGATTGTCGCACTGAAGGGCGAGGAGACAGTAGTCGAGACCACGACTGAACTGCGTCCAGAGATCCAGATACAGGATGTTGGACTCTATCGGAATAATCCAGATAAGCCGTGGGACGAAGTCTATGGTGAGAGCGAGACGGACCGGATCAAGAATGGCGAGGCATTCGTTACGGTAGAGAACACAGGGAGTGGTCCGGAAGCGATAACTGAACTAATCTTCTCCGGGGACGTTCCCAATCCAATTGAGAACCCCAGAGGCAGTGGAATGCACGAAACCGATCGGGTAGTAGTCTCCCCTGGCGAGACGGCCGACCTGTTCAGTAATTCGTTCCCGTTCGGCTCAGAGAGTGAGGAAGGAATGGGGTGTTCCCCAGATGGAAACAGCGGGCAGTTCACGGTTATCGTCGAGACTCAAGTCAGTGGCAATCGGGTCACAAGTACCTACAATGTCCAGTATTCTGGGTCTGACGAGATGACTGACTGTGAGGTCACGATCACGGAGGCTTGACGATGGTTGATCTTATTGACGTCGTCCTTGAGGGCATCAAGGGCGTCGTTGATTGGTTCATTGGGCTGTTCATGGACGGCCTCAGATCGGGGTATGAGACTCTGACTGAGGGAATGTTCGGGACACCTACTCCAGAGACAAACGGAGCTTTTGTCTTCGGTGAACCAACCAATGCACCCTGGCCAGCGATTCACGATGCTCTCATCGGCGGCGAAATCATGCTGGTCGCTCTTTTGCTTCTCGTGATGAGCGTCCAAGGGCGTCACACGGCTCGAATCTTCAATATTGGAGGAGCCTACGAAGCCCGGAAAACGAAGAAGACGGCCTGGATTGGAGCCTTTCTGATTATCACGTGGTACTGGATTGGGACTCTCGCGCTCTACCTCGTCGACGGATTCACTATCGCCCTGATGCCGGAGCTTTCCTCCGTAGCCTCGGCAATGCTTCAGTTCTTGGGTGCAGCCATCACAAATCCAGGGCTGGGGCTATTGTTCGCCGTGATTGGTGGAATCTCTATGTGGGCGCTGGAGGCGCTGTTCTACATCCGGATGATTCTGCTCTATGTCTACCTGTACGGAATGCCGATTGCATTTGCACTGGCCTACGGAAACATTCCGGTCGTATCCGATATTGCGATGGGATTCTGCAAACGGTTTGTCCCGTTGGCTGTCCTCCCGCTCCCAGCAGCGATGGTTCTCAAGGGCTATGATCTAATCTACGGCGGTGGGACGCTCACACCAGGAACAGCGTTCCTCAAATATCTCGTCGCTGCGTCCCTCCCGCTGGTCGCTCTCTACATCACGTGGAAGACGTTCAAATACGCGACGCCGTTGACGGCCAAAGTCGTCGGCGGTGCAACGAAAGGCGCAGCACTCGTTGGCGGTGTCGCCGCCGGTGGGTACCTTGCTGGCTCCGGCGTCGCGACGACCGCCGCTCGGTGGGGGCCGAAAGCCGCCGCTGGCCACGCCGTCGCCCAAAAAGCGGCTGCCCGCGGTGGGCATGGAGGAAACAATGACAGCACGCCATCGTACCGTCGAACAGAGAATGACCCTAGTGGAGCGACAGCGGAATCGGCGAGTGACGACAGTGAGAGGGAGTTTGATCGAGGAATCCACTAACAATGTCAGCAGATCAAGACGCGGCCGCACGGCGCATCATGGATCAGTTCGGCGAGGAGAGCCGCATCCCGTATCTCAATATCGAGGAAGGGGACGTCGGCATGCTCATCGCCTTCCCCATTATTGGGCTGTTTATCGCTGGCCTCACCGGGATCGAGTCGCTTGCCCTCCCGTTCGTTGCTGGCGGGCTTGGCTTTGGCGTTGCCGTCATCTACGTCTCACCAACCCACCTGAACGCCTGGACGTGGACCAAAGACGTCTATCGGTACCTCAAACGGCCTCAGGTCACGTTCAGTGCGCCCGCCAACGCCGACACGAGTACCAACGAGTCAGAGCGCAACGAGGGCGGACTCGCGAACTACACGCCGTTCAAGCCGGACGAGCGAACGCAGGATCTCACCAACATCAAGCGAGCGTGGCCGGGCGCTGGTGCTATCCAGCGTGAAGACGGCTCGATGGAGGCATTCATCGAGATCGATCCGGCCAACATGGACTTCGCGATGTCCGACGACTGGGCGCAGCTCCAGGACGCCGGAGAAGAGTTCGCCAACAAAGAACTGGACTCGAAGCTCAAACTCCACGCCACAACCCGTTCCTTCCCGGTCGAGCAGATCACCGAGACCATCGAGGAGCGCCTCACTGACGAAGACGTTACGGAGAACCCGATCTTCCGGGAACTCCTCGAAGAGTACCGGGAGACACGGCCGAAGGAGATGCGTGACCGGGGCATCCAGCAGGTCCGGTACTACATCGGCGTTGAAGTTAGCCCGATAGAGGTCTACGACCGCTTCCGCGACGAGGGCACCCCCGCAGAGAAGCTGACCCAGTTCCCGGCCATCGGCTTCCTGTTCAACCCGTTCGTCACCCGCCGCGAGGACCTTACCGACGTCGAACGTCGTGCGCAGATGTTCGAGAAGCTCGACAGTCGCGTCAACGACGTGCGATCCGAGTTCATCCAGCAGGCGTCGGGGTGGTCCGCACGTCGACTCAGCACGGTCGAGCTGTTCGTTCTGAATATGGACTTTTGGAACGGCCGCGAACACGACTACGACGAGGCAGAACGTGTCGTTCGCGACCAATCGATCATCGGCCACTCGCGCCGGGAGGACCCACACGATGCGTAACGTGATCCTCCAGACTGGTGGTGGCGCGCTTGGCTCCGTCGCCGGGTGGCTCCAGAATCTGACGCCAGCAGAGAGTGCAGTACTTGCCCTTGCAGTGGGTCTCAGCCTTGGCGTCGGCAGTAAGTACCTCTGGGACCGCTTCACTGCGGATGATGAACCAGACGTGGACTTCACCGATATCCTCGACGAGGAGACACTCGAAGAAGGCGAGGCCGAACGCAAGCTCCTCGACGACATCGCCGAGTCGCACAAGACCGTCACCGCGCCCGGAGCTGTCGAGTGGGAAACGCGAGCCGCACGGGTCGGCGAGCAGTGGACGACGACTCTGTACATCGCTAACTATGCCGACTACCCCAACGACGGATATCTGAGTGACCTCTTCGAGATGACCGACGTCCAGTTCGATCTGACGGCCCACATCACGCCGAAAAATCAGGAGCGGGCCCGGAACGAACTGCAAGACATCGCGGACGACCTCCAGGTCGATGCTGACCTCGAACAGAGTATCCGGAGCGCGTATCTCCAAGAGCGCGCCAACGAGGCCGCAGCGACGTACAAGGCCGTCGAGAACGGCGCGAACGTCTTCGACCAGGGGATGTTCATCACGGTTAGAGCCGACGAGAAAGACGAACTCAGAGATGCCGTCCAGACGGTCAAGAGCGCGCTCCGCGACGACCCGGCGAACCTCACGCCGAAGACGGCTATCTGTCGGCAGGATCTCGCTCTCCAGTCCGCCGCACCCATCGGCGACAACGAGTTCGGCCGGACGTCGATCGCGCTCGGCGGCGCCGTCGGCGCGTTACTCTCCTCGCCGCACAACGCGACGATTCTCGAGGAGGGCGGCGTCGAGTTCGGGATTCACAAAGACAATCAAAGCCCCGTGGTCATCGACCCCTTCGCCCGGGACAACGGGTACGCGATGTTCACCGTGGGCGATACCGGATCAGGGAAATCGTTCAGCTCGAAGCAGAACTTCATCCGCTCCATCGAGCAGAGCAAGAACCGTATCGGCATCATCCTCGAACCGCTGAACAACTGGGCCGGTGTCTCGGAGGCCCTCGACGCCAAACGAATCACTGTCGGCGGGACGCTCGGGCTGAATCCGCTGGAGATCCGGGAGACGCCGGAGCACGTCCAGCGAGCGATGGGCGAGGACGCGAGTCCGTTCAACGAGAAGCTCGACGACGCGATGAGCTTCCTCACGAACTTCTTTGCCCTCCGTGGTATCTCACTGGGAGACCGGCGCACCACGCTCGAACTCGCCCTCAAACGTGCCTACCAACGCAACGGAATCACCGACGACATCTCGACGCACAGCAATCCGAGTCCGACCATCCGCGAGATGATGGACGTCTTCGAGGACATGGTCGACGACCCTGAGGAGTTCGTCGTTCGATCCGACGAAGAGGCAGGGAAGATCAAAGAGGACGCGACGTGGCTGCTCGATCAGCTCCGCCCCTTCGAGGACGACGGTCGCCACGCCAACCTCGGCCAGGAGTCCGACTTCGACATTCGGGACGAGAAGGTCATCTACCTCGACCTCGCTCAGCAGGAGGGCAGCGTCGACAGCAGCACGGCACTGACGATGCAGTTGCTGATCTCGCTGGTGTACGAGCGGGCGAAAGTCTCAGACAAGGAGGTCGTGTTCTACATCGACGAAGCCCGCTACATTATGCAGGATGCCGCGAGTCTGGCGTTCCTCGAGACGGTGTTCCGGCACCACCGCCATCACGACCTCTCGATTCGGCTGGTCACCCAGACCGTCGACGAGTTCTTCGAGCACGCCGAATCTGAGGCCATCCTGGACCAGTGTGCGGTCAAGCAGTTCCACCGCCTCGACGGGATGGATGATGAGTGGGCCGAGGAGTTCGGGCTGAACTACGCCCAGATGCGGTTCGTCCAAGACGCCGTCCCCGGCAACGAGGACGCCGGCTTCTCCGAGGCCCTCGTGGGCGTCGACGGCGAATGGCGTGGGATCCAGGTCAAAGCGATGCCCAAGGAGAAGCAGGTCATCGACTTCGAGCCAACCGAGCAACGGCGAGACTCACTCCCCGGAACTGGTGAGAATGCTGTGGACGCGGAGGTGCAGGCGTTCCAAGACGATATTGAAAGCCGAGCGACCGACAACGGACAACGCCAACCTGAGCAGACGCCAGCAGAGACTGATGGTGGCGCAGCGGGAGGTGGCGACGATGCGTGAATACCTTCGCGTGACGCCAACCTCCGAACGCCTCACTCCGGAGCGTCTGCCGCAGGCACTGGAGAGCCTCCACAAACTGACATCAACGGACTCGGCAGGGCTAGCTGACAAACTCAATCCGCTACATAGCGACACACCGCTACGCTTCGAATTCCTCGCGCTCAGCGAGGGGAAAGATGACCCCGTCGAATTCTACTACGGTGCCGACGACCATCTAGATACTCTTGAGAAACGGCTCCGGTCGATCTATCCCGAGACATTCGATATCGAGCGTACTGAGGTCGACATCGCATCCCGACTCGTACAGCCTGTCGAATTCGACCGCGAGACATTCGTCGAGCACTATGAGTCAGGCGAACTCACGTACGAGTTCGGCCCTGACGAGCAATACGAGTGTGGCACTGACGACAACAGTCAAGCGGGGCCAGCGGACGCCGAATCAGTCGCGGATGGGGGAACGGTCGGCGACCAGCCTCCCGACCACATCATCGAGATCGGCGAGACTGCCCTCGAACTCGCCCCACCAGATGCGATTCCCGAGGATGATCCACTCACGACACTTGCCAAACCAACGGTAACATCGGACGGGTCGATACTCGCCCGGCCAGCGACCGAATCCGTCTCCCCACTCGGCGTGCGGTGGCAAGGGTCGGCGACTCGGAAGCAAGACTGGATGACCTCACTCTCGCCATTTACTGCCGACGACGAAGCGGAACTCCCAGCCGTCGATCAGCAAGGAGGTGCGCTCGCGTCGCTCGTCGACCACCTGATGGAGGCGACAGCACCAGTAGCGTTCCAAGTCGTCTTCCAACGACTCGAGAGCTGGCAGTCCGATGCCGACCTTCGCAAAGAAGACATCATCGACGGACGGGACACACTCGCACAAGAGATTCTTGGCTCCCTTTTCGAACTCGATGATCAACCGGAGAGTCGCGATAGAAACCAGCTGAGCGACGCGGTTGCAAAACGTGTTGCGGCAATCGAGGCGACAAATCCGAAGCGGTCGTTCACCGCGAACATCCGAGCAATCGGGATTCCATCCGGTAGTGACGGTCGCGATGATCTCGATGAACGAATGCAATCACTGGTCCCGGTATTCGACCCGCTTGACGGGCCATACTATGAGGTGGAGGCCGAACGGTTGCGCGACAGCGGCTTCCGGGAAGCCACGAAAGAACGGAATGCACGAGCAGCGCTGCAGCGGCTCTTGGAACGTGAGATCACGACTGGCCGTGGAAAAACCCGATCGGAGTTCGTCCTGAGTGGTCGAGAACTCGCGCACTTCGTCCTCGTCCCCTCCTCGGAACAGCTTACTGTCGAGGGGGCACGGGGGACGCGTGCGGAACAGCAGAGTCGGAATCCGTTGCCCCGTCCGCACCAGGACCTCATGAGTGAGTTCCGAGACGGGATGGCAATCGGGCATGCCCTCGACGACACTGGCGAGGCCGAAGACGCGCCGACACACATTCCACCCGGACTGCTACCCACTCATTACGGCCGGTTCGGAACAACCGGCTCCGGGAAGTCGAAAGCCCTCATCAACGACCTGCTGTCGCTGTACGACAACACCGAGGGGCCGACGATCCTCATCATCCCGAAAAACGACGATATGGCCCAGAATTATATGCGGGCTCACGCGCGTCGGTTCGGAATGACCGACCTCGAAGAGAACGTCGTCCACTTCCCGATCCCGGACGTCCTCCCCGGGTTCTCGTTTTTCGATCTCGAACCGTCGATGGAGAGCGGACGACGCCGCGAAGACGCCGTCCAACGGAAGGCCGACCACTACGAAGAGATTTTGAAGCTCGTGATGGGAACCGACCGCTACGAGCGGGCGACTGTGGCCCCGACTCTCATCAAGACACTCATCAAGGCCTTGTTCGACGAGGAATACGGCCGTGAAAACGGGCTGTACCGAGCGTCGACGGACTACTTTGCCCACCGACAGCTCGAACATATCGTCGACCAGCTCTGGGAGGCCGGGCCACCGAACGAGAACATCGCCGACGCCCCACGGTCGAGCGACGAGGAAGTCACCCGGACAATTCGACGGCAGATCCAGTTAGATCCGAACACCTTCGCGAACGTGATGGGCGGTGTCGGAAACCGCCTCGCCTACATCTCGCAAGATACGCACCTGCGCCAGATCTTCAATAATACCGAGAACCAGTTCGACTTCCGGGATGTCCTCGACGAAGATACGGTCATCCTCTTCGACCTCGGAGACCTCCGCGACGACGCCGCCCGGATTATGACCGGTGTGATCCTGACCAATCTCGATGCAGCCCTCAAAGATCGCAAACAGGCGCTCTCCCAGCACTCGGACGACTACGTCGTGAACTTGCTCGTCGACGAGGCAGCATCCGTCGTGGTCTCCGACATCATGAACGATCTCCTCGAGAAGGGGCGGGGCTTTCGCCTCTCTGTTGGCCTGTCGATGCAGTTCCCCGAACAGATGGAGGCTGAAGGCGGACGGAAAATCTACCTGAACGCTCTGAACAACATCGGCAGTTCGCTCATCGGGAAAATCAACGTCGACCGGGAACTGGCGCGAGCGATGGCCCACGAAGAAATGGACCCTGCGGATTTCGCCAATCGGATCCGTTCGTTGCCGCGCGGAGAGTGGATCGCCAGCCTGCCAAGCCCGACGTTCGGTGAAACAGGGCCGTATCCGTTCAGTCTCGAACCACTCCCGATTCCACCGGGCCACCCCGAGAGTGAATCCCCGCTCACTGAGCGTGAAGAGGAGCAGTTCACTGAGACACTCTCCTCGATGCACGAGCACATCAGTGACAGACACGGTGTGCCGGCTGCAACAGACGCCTCAACAACAAAAACACCTGCCGACGTACATGAGGTCCTCGATATCGCGAGCGACGACCTGGACGTCGCGATTTCGAAGGTAGTTCGGGGTCTGCAGCTCCGAGAAGGCTGCCGTGAAGAGAACGGCTGGGTGGCTGTCGAAGCAGTTGACGACGAACTCAGACGGCTCTTCGACGACGTCGACGCCGAGCCGCCGTCGTATGATGCACTCGCGGACATCCGAGAACGATCACGATACCTCGATACGACCGTCGATATCGACGCCGACGAGCTCCGCATCCGGCTCACTGACGCCGGAGAAGAGATCGCGATGCCTGATACTGGTGGCGTGCAGGCCGCTGGTGGGAGTGCCCACGACGCAGCACTCCTCCAGATCGAAGAAGAGCTCACCGCACTCGGCTTCACCGTCTCGATCCTCGCACAGGATGGTAGCGAGAAACCTGACGCGAGGGCGAGCCACCCCGACGTTGCCGACCGATTCGCCATCGAAGTCGAAACGACGACACCCGAGAACCCCGCAAAGGTACTCACGAATCTCCGGAAAGCCCAAGAGGCAGGGGATATCCCGCTGTTTGTCGTTCGGCCAGGAAACGATGAAACGGAGTGGGCCGAGCGTGTCGACGGCATTCTCACGCCACCCGTTCGCACCCTCCAAAATGGTGAGACGCGGTTCTACACGACTGACTCGAATCTCATGTTCAACGGTGGAGCGACCGAAGAAGGTGGAGTGACGGCCGTGCGACCGGCGACCGACGACGAGAACGGGACCCAGAACATCTGGCAGCGTGATGACGACGAGATTGTCCTTCGCGATGCCAGCGGGACGGAACACATCCGCCTCCCATCGCTTGGAACACTCTCGAAAGATCGTGTTCCAGCTATCTACAGCTACGATCACGCTGCCGACGAGTACGTCGTTTATGAGCATGGTGAGCAACACATCTACGAGACGAAATCGGCGTTCGAGGATGACTGGGTGCGTGTCAAGAAGCCATTCGTCCCCGAATCCGAACTCCCCATCCCAGACTACACACGTTCGACGTACGGCATCGTCATCCTTCACGATGAGGCGGAATCGGTTGTGTATGAAGACGGTGAGAAGCGGCCACTCTCGACAATCACTGACGGGTCGATCCGTCCGGTATCGCCCGAATCAGCGGCCGCTGACGAACCACGGAGTCAGACCGACCAGGCCGATGAGCCGGTCGAAGAGAAGCAGGAAGACCAATCGCCACCGTCGTTCGAATCGTTCGTTGACGACTATCTTATCGAAGACGCAGATGAAGCCGTGCCGAAAGATGAGGTATTCGGCCTCTACAACGACTGGGCAGAGGCACACGGCATCGACGATCCGCTGAATAAGAGTTGGTTCACACGGAAGCTCAACACCCACATCGAGGTAGACTCCACGAAGAAGCGAATCGACGGGGAGCCCGTCCCGCATTACACTGGTGTCCGCATCCGATCTAAAGAGGAACCTGAGTCATGAAATGGACGTACATGGTCCAATTCCCGATATCATCGGGACTTCTTGAGACCTGTTCCACCCAAGCTGAATCATGACCTCATCCAATCAAACTCGAAGGTCGGATATCACCCGACGGCGGCATGTTCCACCCAAATCCTCAATGGGTGGAACACCAACGAGCTTGGCGGAATGGGTGGAACACGCTCACGTCCAGCGGTTTGCAACCAGCCATAGTGAGTGTTCCACCCAACAACCAACTAGAATAGAACGGGGGGTCCCCGTTGGGACCAAGGGATTGGATCGAGACGTACAGCAGCGTGAAGTCTGTGCTGGCTCAGAGCCAGTGAGAGCCATGCGAGGTGCTATGTGAGGATGTGTGAACCTATCGTCAACGAGCCGGAGGCAATTCCGGAGACGTTACGCGAACGCGACCAATGGGTGTGCTGGCGGGAAGCAGAGCGAGACGGCAAGCCGACGAAAATTCCGGTAACGCCGGGGGATGGGGGGTTCGCGTCAGCAACGGAATCGGCGACCTGGGCGAGTTTCGAGGCCGCACTCGACTACACCGAGACGGCACACGCCGATGGCGTCGGGTTCGTGTTTACCGACGACGATCCCATCGTCGGCGTCGATATGGACGACTGCCGCGACCCAGAAACCGGCGACGTCGACGACGCAGCGCTGGACATCATCGAGCGACTCGACTCCTACACGGAGGTATCTCCGTCCGGTACCGGCTATCACGTCCTGATCACTGGCGCACTCCCCGACGGGCGGAACCGGCGCGGAAGCGTCGAACTGTACGACACGGCACGCTTTTTCACCGTCACTGGCGACCACGTCGAGCGGACACCAACGCGCATTGCACGCCGGCAGGACGCGCTCACAGCGATTCATCGTGAGTACGTCCAGGAGGCCGAGTGTGACACTGCACCCGAGTCCGAACAGCGTGGTGACGCTGACGACCGGTCACCGACGACCGATGCTGTCGACGTTGACGTCGACCTCGAAGACGAGGACCTCCTCGAGAAAGCGCGAAACGCATCGAACGGCGAGAAGTTCGAGCGGCTCTGGAACGGGAATACGGTCGGCTACGACAGTCAGTCCGAGGCCGACATGGCGCTGTGTTGTCTGCTAGCGTTCTGGACTGGCGGCGACCAGACGCAGATGGATCAACTGTTCCGCCAGTCGGGATTGATACGGGAGAAGTGGGACGAGGTCCACTACGCTGACGGGTCGACGTACGGCGAGAAGACCATCGAGCGAGCGATTGCGACCACGTCGGAGTTCTACGACCCGGACGCCGGCGACGACGCCGCAGATTCCCACGACGCACCTGGCGGGGTTACTGCTGGCGGTACGCCTGACGAGGCAGACCGGAGTCGTGCGTATCTGGCGGAGAAAAACCGCTTGTTGAGCGAGCGCGTCGACGAGCTCGAAGCAACACTCGAACAGAAGACTGAGCGGATCGAGACCCTCGAAGCAGAAATTGAGCGACTCACCGACGAACTCGCGGCCCGTGACCAAGAGACTGCGCAATCCCACAAGGAAGACTCCGGTACAAGGGACGAGACCGGTGATGACCCAGAGCCAGCCTCTTTGTTGAGTCGATTCTTCGGTGGTCGGTCTGAGTAGCAGCGGGGACTGAAACGTCAGGACAATCATCCCTGTCTGAGGGAACTACTTCCAGAGCACTGGTTCCGTGAACGGAGGCGGATTACCCAACGCGCTCGTTATATCGTGCTCCATCCCCCACCCACCGCTCCCGACGCCCGGTGACGATGACTCCTGCCGGTTGACCATCGTGATGCCCTGCGACTCGGTCTCGACGAGGCCGAAGAGTGGATCGCAGAACTATGTACGAGTAGACAATTCCTCCGGAGTAGCGTTTATTGCGCCGACCAAGGGTGACGGCGCTCAGCGCGATGGGCACCACCACGAGAGTCACCGTGGTGTCCAGCCCGGTGTCAGCTGAGTGCAGTCACAGGTGAATCCATGTCTACGTTCAGTAACTCCGAGGCAGCGAGTGCATCGCCGTCAGAAAACCACACGAGTCCATCGAGAGAGACCGAGGACACAGATTCGCAGCCGTCGTGGTCAGACGATGCAAGCAGCGAGGATGGAACGTCAACGCTCAGAATGAACCAATGTCCGGAGTGCGGAGCCCGTCGCTTCGTCTCGAAACTCCTCGTGTACGAGGTTACAGGCTACGACGAGGGCGGTGAACAAGATTTCCGCCGCCAGCACGTCCGGGCAGAGTTCGAATACACCTGCAGCGAGTGCCAGACGACACTCCGGACGCTTCCCGCAGATCGCCGCGACTACTACGATGAAGTCGCGGTCCTCGACACGGAACGGCGGGCAGCCCTCCGTGATCAACTCCGCCAGCTGGGGAGGCGATTCTGGCGGCGTCTCGCAGCGCGGACGACGTGGCTGGCACTCGGACTCGTTACACTCGTGACCGGGCTCGTGATCGCACTCTAATAGCCCGAAGGAAGAGAGCTTCCTCGCTATCGACTCTTGCAATCCACCGGAATACGCAGGGGGTTATCGACGGTGGAGAGCTAGCCCATCAGCAGGAAAGAGACGGTTTCGGCGTACGTGCCCAGGAAGAGCAGGGCGCAAACGGCCGGGCGAGCTGACTGTCCGTGGTCGTCGTTCGCGCCCGCAAAGGGGCGAGGCGCGCTCTAAGCGCGTCCAGAGCGTGAGCTTCCATGACTGGACCCGATATCCTCGACGACACGACAGGCGACTACGACCGGCTCGAAACCGAACTCGTTGCACAGGACCGGGATGCGTCCCGGGTCGCGACGGCGGACATCGACGAGACGACTGCCCGCCGTCTCGTTGGCGAACTCGTCAAGGACGATGTGGTGACGCCGATCCCTGACCAGCGCGTGCTCGTCCACGAGCCCAGTAGCACGCCCTTCGAGTCGATCACCCAGCTCGGCGTGTTCCATCGTGGCTGGCAGGCCGCCACCGACGTCGACGCGGAGGACAACTGATGCAGCAGACGCTCTCCGGGTGTGCGTTCTGCGATACACCGCCCGGGGCAGAGAGGGGCGAGGCGCATACGTGGGGGAAAGATGAACGGGTGACGCACCCAATCTGTGTCAACTGCGCCATCCTGACGCGGCCGGATCCCGATGAGCGCGATCACCACGCCTGCGACGGGTGCGGACTGGTCGTCGACGCCCTCGCGGCACTCACGCGCTTCCGTGTGGAACTCGGCCATCTCGAGGGGCCGCTGCAATTTTGCGAGCGATGTAGTCCCGGCGGACTTGCAACGTACTGGACGCGCGACCTCGAGGAGCATCTTGTCCAAGAGGTCAGCAAATAAAGAGGAGAGCGATATCCGTACGTCACCCCCGGAACAAGGGCTGAGCCCGTCATTTAAATATTTGTAGCACGATGGTACTACCATGAAATACGCGAGTGTCAGCGTCAAGTTCCCGGTCGAACTCGACACCGAAATCGAGCGATTCCTCGATGAAACGGGGATCTACACGAATAAGAGCGAGTTCATCAAGGAGGCATGTCGGTCCCAGCTCCGAGAACTCAATAACGACACGGCGATCGCCGCGCTTCGGCTAGAGCAGCTGCTGGCGCAGGCAGAACAGAGCCGCCAGTCGGATAGCGATATCGACGCAGAGCTCGCGGCACTCGGGGAGAAAGTCGATGCGGACGACCTCGAACAGGCCGTCGAAGAGGCACGGAAGGAGACGTCCGAGCAGGTGTACGGGTCTGACGCGTGAAGATCCTCGATACGAATCTGTGGGTCTTCGGGACGCTGCGAACCAACGAGCAGGCCGCTGAATTGCTTGCTGAAATCGACCGCGGTGAAACAACGTCTGCTATCAACGCGTACATGGTCCAAGAAGCGCTGGCCGCATTCGACCGGACACAGAGTCTCTCTGCGGCGGATCGGGATACCGTCAAAACGAGGTTTCTGACGCGACTTACGCGAATGACAGGGCTCATCGAGGCGCCGTCGAGTCGCGATGTGAGCGACGCACTCCTGCGAGAACAGCGATCAGCTCCTACCGTGCAGACGCTCGCCCGCGTCTGTGAGATCCAGCCGAAGGACGTTCCAATCCTCGTGCTGGCGTTTGAGCACCGTGATCACGAACCGACTATTCTCACAAACGACGAAGCCTTCGCCGAGCTGGAGCCAGCAGCGCACTCACTTCCTGAAATCACCATCGAACACGTTTCCTGACGGCGTCCAATCTCGCTACGGCAGCGCCTCCTCGGCGACCATGTGATTGTATGACTCGGACGCCATATATTGAAAGCGATGGCGGTATTCGGTATCGATATGGAGTGCCCTGCGTGTGGCGGCCCTGTCACGATGGAAGTGGGGCCAAACCACCCGCTCTCGGCATCAGTGGCGGATGCACTGCTTGCTGCTGACGAAGATGAGCAGATCGTCGTCGCCCGAAATTGCTGGGCGTGTGGCTGGAGTGAGGAGCGGTCGGTGTCCATCGACTCGGTCGAGACAACCGAGGGAGACACCCACGCTGTCGAGCGAGCCGCGCTTCTCGACGACATTATGAACGAGGCTACGGCGATTGACGACCTCACGACGCTCGAAGACGCCCTCGCTGGGGTTCGCCGTCAGCGTCGTCTCAAGACTGCTGGGGCCGACTCAACTGACAACGTCGACAGTGGATAGGTACTCCCATGACCGAGACCGAGGCGCTCTACGACGTTCGAGAACGGACGGAGAATCCAGCCCACGCATCGGTCGACGACGTGATCACACTCGTCCTTGATCGAGCACGGGAACCGCGTGAGGACCACAACGCACATTTCGACGAGGCCATGGCTGCTGTGGTCGATCAATATGGTGCAGATGCGGTCAGAACGGTCATCCATCGCGTCCTCGTTGAGCACTATCCGTTTCGGACAGCCACGGTCAACCTCGATATGCGCAATTTCGATGGTGTTCGGATCGGCACGACGGCTGGCTGGTTCTTGCGAGAACTAAACGCGGAAACAAATAGCTAAGCATCCGCCTGAAAGCCCTCGGCCGCTCGGCATCCCGCGACCCACGCTGCGCTCCTCGTTACACTCGGTGCTTGCGGGGTCGGGGGACGTCCGAGACGGCCTCGCCCGGCTGTGTTGAATCGCCATAAGGCAGTGGGATTCACTGTTTCACGGCACGCTTGATGTTATAGACGACACACATCAGAGCGATTTCTCTGAACTCACGGAACCAGGAACGCGCTCGCACGGCGAAGCCGAGCGAGCGCTTCACAGCCGAGTTCACAGTTTCTGTCATAGAGCGCTGATTGTAGCGTCGTTTGTCGATTCTAGCGTTGTGAGCGTGGTCGTAGGGAGCGAAGATACGGTGCTTGATGAGCGGTCTGATGCCGAGTTCACGCAGTGCTTCGCGGAGCGCTTGCTTGTCATAGCCTTTGTCGGCCGCTAGAGACCGCAGATCGCCCGCGTTCCGGCGGGCGATCTGCTCAGCGAGATCTGCGTCGCTTCCTTCCCGAGTTGTTGAACAGTGTACGTCAAGAATGGCTTGAGAGTCTGTGTCGACGAGTTTCGTGACCTTCAGCTTCTGTACGCGGTAGCTGATTCGCTGGCAGTAGTGGCGGCTCGCAGCTGAGCGTTCGTAGAATGTAGCGTCGATAGCGGCGTGTTTCGATGGGTCGTGTAGCTGCGCCGACTGGCGCAGCAACACTCGACAAACGCTCATACTGATCCGGTCGAACGCCTTACACAACGTGGATGGAGAGGGGAGATCGGCCGCTTCAAGGCCGATCTCCCCGGTTATTTGTGGCATCTCTTTGAGCAGGTCGATCGTCATTCGGTAGGACGCATCCAGGTAAATCCGCAGACAATGCAGGGAAACGAGAGCATAGTCGGCGAATCCGCCGCCACCTTCCGGGGCGGCGGATTCGTCTCCATCACCGGTAACAACTTGAGCAATCGGCACAATCTCACCAGTGAAGCGGGAGATTTGTGTCATGGACAACCGAATCGTCCCGCTTCAACTCCTTTGATTTAGCGACCTATCCCGACGCCGTCTAGTGATTCAACACAGCCCCTCGCCCTTTCTGAGTCCACCAGGACGGTGGCTGGCTGGCCGAGCAACGTGGCCGGCTAGACAGGTGTGTACGTAACGGCCCGCCCCGCTCGCCGCTGCCGCCCTCCGCTTGCTCACGGCTCACTCCGTTCGCCGTTCGCGTCGAGGCGCTCCCTGCGGTCACGCCTCGCTTCGCTCGCGACCGACCATTCCGGGCTGCGCCGAGCAAGCTCGGCGTTCCGGGCTAAAGTGAATATGGTCTCGACGCCAGCATTAAGCGCGTTTTCGGTTGCGCCCCTCGCGGGCTTTCGCGTTCCAGCGCTTTGGGCCGTTCCGCGCGGCGAGTCACCCCACGACTCGCCGTGCTCACGACCGTCGCCCTGGACACAAACCCGCAGTCCGGGCCGGACGCGAGAAACGGCTTAAAGCTGGCCGCTCGCTCCGGGCGGGTCGGCGCGCGGTGCTGGTTGGGTGACCTTCCTTTGGCGCTCTCGCTCGCGCCCCAGGGGGCGCTCACGAAGGCGCGAGCGAGAGCGCGCAGACGAGTCTGTCGGTCGTTGTCGTCGAGGAAATCCGCGATGTTTGAGGCATCGCGGTGTCGGGCGCGTGAGCGCCTTCAGGTCTACGTGAGACCAATGTCAAGTAACAACGCCACCAGTAATGTAGTTTCGGTCGATGAACAGGCTTTCGAGAAACACGATGAAGTCGAGGTCGACGAGGACGGATTCGAGGTCGTCGACAAGACCCCGGAGTTCCGGGCGACGGTCGACATGGAAGTGCAGGCGAAAGTCGATTCCAACCATCCGGACGCGCGGGTCGAGGAAGGGCCGGATCACCTGTTCGGGAAGACCCTCGAACAGGAAGAGCGCATCGAGGCACGGGAGGCCGAGCTGGAGCACATCAGTGCCCAGGCGGAACTCAGTCAGCAAGAGGGACGCGCGAAGCGGACGCGAGAGGTCGTCGTCGAGCAGTGTGGCCGTGACGAGCCGGAATCGGTAGAGCGCACGGACCCCCGAGAGAAGGTGACGCAGGAGGAACTCGCGGCGGTGAACAAGCAGGCGATGCGGATTAGCGACGAGGTGAAGGGCGGCTGGTCGAGAGCAGTCGTCGCGAAGCAGCTGGCCGAGAAGGTGCAGCGCGGAGAGGACGTGACGAAGGCAGTGCTGGAGACGTTGGAGGAGCAGAAGGCGGTCCCCGGTGCAATCGTGCCCATCGCGGATGTGCCGGACGTCCCAGTCGGTGAGGTGACGGTCCAGGGTGAAATCACTGAGCTTTGGACTCCCTCAAGTTCAAATATACAACAAGTCGGGCTGATCGAGGACGAGAGCGGACAAACGAAATTCACGGTCTGGGAGAAGAGTGGGAAAACGATAGTTCGGGAAGGGCAGACGGTCAGGTTCAGAGCGGTCAAGAAAAATTGGTACCAAGCCCGGTGCAGTCTCGCCATCACGGGCTGGAGCAGGATCGAATTCCCAGAGCGCGGTCGGTGGTGGGAAGAGTAGGCGAGCGCGGTGTTTCTTTTTTGGTGTGTGCCGGACCGACCCGGACCCCGCCGCCCCACCCTCCGCTCCGTGCTCGCTTCGCTGCGCGCGCAGCCACGACCTTGAAAGCCGGTCGGACAATTTATACTAAAGGTGGGGGAAAGACACACAAGGCTGCTAGCCTAGGTTTTGGAACCTGAGAAGGCTTAGGCTTAGATTGGCGCCGCTATTAGAATTAGTTCGATACTGATTCTCCTGTAAAGTCTTCGGCTCTCGTCTCACCAATTCCCTCCACTTCATCGACCAAGGTCTGAGGGTCAGCATCGTAGAGATCTTGAGGCGTTTCAATACCGAGGTCGTGGAGCTGATCGATATTATTCTCAGTGATTCCGTTGAATTCGGTTAGCTCTTCCCCATATTGATCCTGAATCAGAGCGGTTCTGTCAGTGTATTCGCCGTACAGATCGATAATGGAGCTTCTGAACGCTTCTCTCGTCTTCTCTCTTTTATCTGGCCCAAGGCTTCCAGATTCATAGCCGTCATCACGTCGCTCATACTCTTCTACGATGGAGATGTCGAAGGTGGTCTTTGGTCGTTGTTTGAACTTGAGCTCAAGCTCCATCGAGTCTGTCGAATCTAGGTCATCGAATAGAGCCCTGACGGAGTTGAAGTAGAAGCCGCTATCCAAGCAATCCTGCACAAACCGGTTCTCTCTAAGACTAGTCCCCTTGAACACAGCATCAGTAATACCTCTAAGTTCTTCGTCTAGTTCTTCCTCGATCTCTTCCTCGTCCTCAAATTCTGCATCTTCCTCTTCCTCAAGTATCTCACCGACTTCTCCGCTTTGCTTGATACCGAGTTCAAGGACCTGCTCAAATCTCCATTCTCCAGGTGTATCCCGGAGGAACTTATTGAACATCTCAACGCTGTCTTCTGCAGGGATAGTCTCCAAATTGAAATTGACTCTCTTGATTCCCGGTTTTCTCTCGCTGAGTCTCTTTGACTCCCAATCATTGAAGAAATCGCTGGCAGCGTTGAACTCGTCCGAGTAGCGATATTCTTGAGTCCCTTGCCACACCCCGTCTTCGTCCGTCTGTGTGAGGGAAACGGTGACAGAACGGCTCTGTTGGCTTTGGAGAGGACGTCGAGATGGGTTTCGGTCCTCGTACTGCAGGTTGATATCAAAGCCATCGTCTGTCTTGGCCACACTTTGTACCTCCAGATCTTTGTTCTCGTTATACTGGTATCCCCTCCCCATGTTCGTCTCCAAGTCTTCTATGAGAGCCTCTTCATCTGCTTCGCTCTCAAAAATGAATGCGGTGGCTTTCTTTCTCTTGTCCTTCTCCAGTACGTCTTTTTTCAGCGAAGTCGTCCGAGCGTATCCCAGGAACATCCGGCGTGTAAGGTTAGCCAAGTCCTCTGTTTCGCCGGAGTGTACTAGTACATTAGAGTGTTTGCGGAAGAAGGTCTGCGCCTTGTTGCGTCCATACTTTTCCTCGACGATGGCTTTGTAGTCTTGGTCGCTGGGGTACTCGTCCATAATTAGTCCTCGCTCAGGTCATCCGCGTATGATTTGAAATCAACCTGCGGTAGCTGGTTGAACTCGAACCGCTTCTCTGGCGGAAGGATACGTTCCTCCAGCGTATCGATTGCCGCTTCATAGAGTTCGTCTTCCTCCTCTCCGGACTGCATATAGGTGTAGATCCAGATTTCGTCGGCGTCGAGTAGTTCGTTGTCGCGCAGCGAGTAGTACAAGAACTCAAGACTGTTTTTATTAGTTCCCGCAGAATTGAATACAATACTGATATCTTTCGTTTCAGCATCCCGATCGTTCATTTCAGTCTTCTGAAGCTTTGCATAGACAAAGTCGGAAAACAGGTACTCAAACGACATTGTGTTCCGTCGTTCAGGAGCAGCCTTTGGCTCCTGAAGTGACGGGTAGTAGAAGTTGAGATCTCCTTCGATAATGTTGTCACCACTGGTGTGCTCTTCCTCAATCTCCCTGTATTTCCTCTGTATACTGGCGAGACGATCAAGTTCTCTATTGCCGAGGATGAGGATATGGTTGGGCCCTCCGCCCCTCTTGACCTTACAACTCTCTACATAGGCTTGGAAAGTCTCATGGTCGTAATCGTCGTCATTGGTGTAGGCACCAAGAATGGCTGTATCTCTCCTCCGACTCTGGTAGTTGTTTAGCTTCTCCTCAAAATCCTCAGATCTTGTTGAACACTCTAAAGCGGTTCTAGCCTGTTTTGCGTCCTTCTGAAGCGAGCTAGGACCCCAGCTGCTCCACTGTTTAGATTTAGATTCTACAATGACGCCCCTCTCATCTGAGAGGTACGGGTCCCTATAGGCCATATACCCGTCAATACCGTGTTCGTTTTTCTCGTGTTTTCGAGACTCACAGTCGATGTCTCTTCCACCGCCAATATAGTCCCAATTAAATTCTTTCAGCAGGGCGATAAGCCGCTTTTCGGCCCTGTCGCCAGAGTTGCGCTCTTCTTCAGCCATCGTATGCCTCCCGAGTTACCTTCTTTACCTCAGTCCACAACGGGTCCTCCGACTCCAGGCTAGAGTATAGTCGGACTGTACCACTTTGGAAGAAACCGAAAGTGGCCTCTTGTGACTGCGTCTTGATGTTTGCTCTTAAAATAGTGATGTCACTGCTGTGAGAGTCTATCAATGCACGAATGCGCATATCTCCTACATCCTTGATTGTATAAGTCCCAGACATCCCACTCTCTGCCTCAAAATTCTGAATTCGTAAACTCGAAACGTCAATAGACCACCCCGTGTCCTGTAGATGGGCGTACAATCTATCTATTGGAAGCTGCGTTTCGGTAATTGGAAAGCTGAAATCACTTGCCTCGCCGATTCTGGATATCAGCTTACTAGTGTCACTTTGATCGGAGAATATAGAGAGTAGACCGATATCGAAGTCAAGCTGGAAGGGGATCAGAATGGTTTGCTCCACCTCCTGGTCTACCACTTGGTGTGTAGATTCATCGAATGTTTCCCTTTTGACAGGGGTTTTTTCTACCAGGTGTCCACCAATCGCCATATCGCCTGTTTCGGAAATATTGAAGCCGTAAGAGCGGTTTTCTGTAAACTGAAGACTCTTTATCCCTTCAAGTGCTTCTTGATGATTCTCTTTTCCGGGTTCCAGTATCGCTAGGTTGGCGTTGAATGGAGACTGTGTGATCACAATCAGGCCCTTATATTGTTACTCATGAATATGCCTTGTCACAAAAAACTACTGTAAGTGGTATTTAAAGTACTTCAAACTCACAGAGCTCTCTACTTCCGAAAAGAAGGGAAATAAACCTATCCTCCATATAAAGAGTGGCTCCAGTCATGTAGAGTCTATTTTCCCCTCAATGGGTGAGGGGCTCGCCGTACTGGCGGGTTCCCTGAACACGGTGAGAACGATGGCAACCAGAGACATCTACGAAACTGGCTTCGACGAAGACGTCCGAACGGAGTCGAGTGCGAACCAATGCCCCGAGTGCGACGGCCGGGTCACCACGAACGCGGTCGAGACCGTCTGCGAGGACTGTGGCCTGGTCATCGACGAACAGCGCATCGATCACGGGCCGGAGTGGCGAAGGTTCGACGAAGACGAACGGGAGCGCACGGGCGCTCCGTTGACGGCGGCGCGGCACGATCGAGGGTTGTCGACGGAAATCGGCCGCGGGATCGATGCGAACGGGAACGAACTCTCAGGACTGAAGCGACGCCGGCTGTTCCGAATGCGGCGTGAACAAACCCGTGGGCGGTTTCAGTCGAAAGCCGAACGCAACCTCGCACACGGGCTTAGTGAAGTCCGCCGGATCAGTAGTGTGCTCGAACTATCCGAGGCGATCCGTGACCAGGCCTGCCGGCTCTTCCGCAGCGCTCAGAACGAGGACCTCCTCCAGGGCCGGTCGATCGAGGCGATGGCCGCCGCGAGCGTCTACGGCGCGTGTCGGTGTAACGGGCGGCCGCGAACGCTCGTCGACATCACCGATTCAGCGCGCGTCGAGCAATCGCGGGTGACGAACGCATACACGACGCTGAATACGGAACTCGGCCTACCAGCCCAACCCGTGACGCCCAGTGCGTTCGTTCCGCGGTTGGCCTCGGAGCTCGGCGTCTCCGATCAGATCCGGCAGCGGGCTCGGCAGTTGGCGGAAGCATCCGAATCGACCGGAGCAACCACGGGGGTTCGACCATCTGGGTTCGCCGCAGCCTGTCTGTACAAGGCCGGACGCGAAGACGGACGATGGCTCACCCAGTCGGACGTCGCTGACGTTGCGAACGTCTCGGTGGTCACCGTGCGGACCCACCGCGACGCGCTGGACGAACTGGCTGTCTAACGCCCACACTGCTGATTTTCGGTTGTATGTCTGTAGGCTGATTGATGTGAGAGCCATTATTTAAACCCGAAGACGAAGCATGATACGGCCAGATCACTCTATGACCGACCAGTACGCCGACTACGAAGCCCTCCGACCGCTCGGCGAAGCGACCCACGTTCCCGACGGTCAACTCGCCAGTAGTAGTGGCGAGCCCCGGCGGCAACGCTCTGGTGGCGTCGACGCGGGCTATCCAGACGACCCGACAGTAGATGAGACCGAGTGTGATTGCTGTGGAGCGTCGATCCCCGCTGGCCAGTCGAAGTGCCGGCTCTGTCTCACGAACCATCTCGAAGCAGCCGACGACCAGGACACATCGAATGCCGAACGAACCCTCCTCCATATCATCCACATAGTCGTTGAGGCGTCGACGTTCTACGGCGCCGTCGGGAAGGGATCTGCTGCGGCCACCCTCCTCGCGAAGGCAGATGATGACCCAGTAGTCGATGACTGCAAGCTAATCTATGATCTCGACGAGGAACCGGCCCCACAGCTTGTCGACCAGTGGCCCTCGCTCCCCTCGGCGACACGGGTCACGTCTGAATGTGGTAATCAGCTGCTAGTGTCCGCTCGCAACAAGACATCGCCGACAGAGACGACGCAGTCCCGTCACGACGGCGAGCACGCGACGTTTCTCTACGACGAAACCGGGAGCGCGGTTCGAACCGAAGAGGGTCTTGCAAGCCTCCGTGAGGATGCAGACGACGACCTCTGGCTGGTGTCAGCGATTGCGCTCCAGGAATCCGTTGACAAAACCGATACCGACCAGCCACGACGCGAGCGCCCAAACAGAACTCACCTCGAGTGTCGGGAATGTGATGGGGAGACTAAGCATCGATTCCGCGAATTCGAGGCTGTCCCCGATGACGAGTGGACCGGGCAGCCCATGTGGGAGTGTCAGCGGTGCGGGACACCTCGCTATGGGCCCGAACCCGAAGGCGGTCAATAGAGACGGTATCAGTTTAACCAACGAACCCTGATGTCGATTCGTTCTGTTGGTTAACTGGAGGCCAGTTCGTGATCACTCCCGGACTCCCCACTGACTGCCCGCCGGTGTTTTTTCGCGCCGTAAATTGGCGGAGGCGCACATATGGACCCACGAGACACCCCCGGCTATCGACTCCACCGCGCGCTCAGCAGCCTCACCAGTATCGATATCGACCAATTGGAGCCCGCTGATCGAGAGCGAATTAGCACCGCGACGACGCTCCTCGAGCAGGTGGATTTTCTCACCCAACCGGATACGACGAGGGACGGTGACGTACACGGAGAATCCTGACAGCACGACGCGTCGACAGCGAATCGTCCTGTGGCCGTCACAGCGTGAGCGGTTGTTTGCCCCCTGAAGGGGTGCGGGGGCGCGAGACCGCTCCCGAGAACAACCCATGGCAACACTCCAAGCCGCAACGACATCGACCGGCGCGCTCGTAACAGACCCACAGGCCGTCCGCCAGCTCTGTGAGAACCACTGCTTCGGGACGCTCAACTGGGAAGTGGACGACGACGGCGAACTCGTTATCTGGGGCTACGACAGCTTCGAAGTGTACGAGGCCCGTGAGAACGGTCTTCCTGATTACGACGGTGGCATCGTCACCCACGAGTTCCTCCGGTCGCTCGCGGAGTATCTCGAACCGGACGAAGAATTCGACATCCAGACAGCCGGATTTACCAAGTGCCGATTTCCCGTGCTGGCGAAACGGTACGTCATCCGCGACGGTGAGGTGCTGTACGCGGACCTCAGTTCCCCCGACCCGATCGACGAGTAGCGTTGTTCGTCCCCCGGGAGGGGTGCGGGGCGATCCAGTCGTGGGTCGTCCTGCGAGGTGATTGTTCAATGGGCCACCGCGCACTCGTTGCGTACAAACGAACTGACGGACAGTACACGCTCCACTACTCTCATTGGGGTGCAGCGAATCTCAAGCTCAAGCACCGAATCTCGGCCGAAACACCGTTCGGTGGCGAAGACACCAACTCGAAGTGGGCGAAACAGCTGCTGGCGGAACTGGCCGATGGCCTCGAAGCAGATGCCGTCGACGGCTACCTCGCCGGCGAAGACCTCCCGTCGACGGTCGTCGAGCCGAAGCCCCGCGCCACCGGCCTCACGCTCGAGGAGATTATCGCTGACCATCTCGACTACCTCCATCACGAGGCGTTCTACGTGGTGTCACCGACCTTCGAGGTGACTGCCTACCGGACACTGTGGTTCGGCCTACAGTACGACTCGGAGACAGTCGACCACGACGAGACAGTCGGCAACGGGGCGCTCGCCACCGTCCGATGGCACGACGGCAAGCCGGTCGGCGACGGCCATCTGAAGGGGCAGTTCCGGGCACTGAAAGACGTCGTTGGCGATATGGTCGACAAGGGTGTGTTCACACAGTCGACGGCCCGCCAGTACCTCAAGCAGAAACTCGGCGAGTGGGTCGGGAACCGCCAGGAACTGCGTAGCCCAGGCGGTGAATCACCGTCTCCGGACGCGACACTCAGCCGCTCGTAGGGCGATTTGCGTCGAAGCAGATGGTGGTTTTTCTGGGGCAGAAAGGACTGAGCCCCATCGTAGGCTCGTGATTTGATGCCTGAGAATCCAGACGAAGATCCATTCCACGATTGCGAGTTAGGTCCCGCCGCAGTCCTCGGGACGCGCACCTTCCACGATGTCCTGTTCACCGAGGATACGGAGACGCCGGTGAACGTGCTAACTGGCAAGACGCCAACACATTCGCAGGCGACCGTCGAGGAAGCGAAGAAATTCACTGCGAGTATCGACACGGACACACCACAAATCGCGCTCCCGGCCTCTGTCGAGACGCAGGTCGAGACCCAGAGCAAGCCCTACACCTCAGCTGCGTTCTTCCATTTCAAGGCGACGGGGTCACTCGAACGACACCGTGCCTACCACGTCGCGTACGACTCGGATGCGTTCACCGTCGACTTCGAGGCCGACTACGCGTCGGGCGATCTAACCATCACAGTCGACCGAGCGAACGAGTCCTAAGAATCGACCGTTAGATCAGGTTTTTCGAGCGCCGGCGATGGGTGCCGGCGCAGCAGGAGCGAGCAACGACTCCCGGTGCGTCGGCGCTTCGAGGTGTTCGAGATGCACATGGTCATTTACAGTCTGGTAGAAGCATCGACAAAAGACGAAGCACTATCCACCGGAAAGACGGTGTTCGACCGCCTGGTCGGCGCGGACCCACACGCTGGCGCCGTCTTCGATTACCACGTGACGTTCGACGAGGAGGATACGTCCGTTGCGGGGAAGGCGCGATGGGGTGAGTTGCCGACTGCAGCCCCCGTCAACTCCGATGACGGCCAAGACCTGCTTGAGCGTGGCTGGGAGGCGACGAAAGAGGAGTTCGAGCGGAATCTCGAACGGGTGAGGGAGGCACTTGACGAACTTTCCGATGAGGAGATCATGCGCGACGAAGATCTCGCTCGGCACGCCTTCCACCAAGTCGGCGCCTACGACGGGCCAACGATCTTCTTGTACAACGAATATGCGAACGGTATCCGTCACCGTGAGCAGCTGGATCGAGTGCTGGAGGAGAGTGAAGAGCTCTGGATCGTGCCCGCAGACGTCCACTTCTAACAGATGCCCCGGATCACCAACTGGCGACGTGAGAGCCGCACGCCCACACTCGCATACCGGAATACCGAGACCGGCGCTCGGGCGGTCTTACACCGAGCACCGGATTCGTACCGCTACAAGTGGCGTGGCGTAATCCTCGTCGACGGCTACCCAGTGTGGTCGCGGGGGTACGAGACGAAGGACGCGAAATCGTTCCGTGATGAGCTCCGGGAACGGCCAGCGCCCGAACTGAGTTGTCCCGAGTGTCCGAACAGCGACGTGGCAATCGGTGGGAAAACGGCTGACGGTGCGAAGATTCAGCGCTGGTTCGAGTGTCGGAACTGTGGGTACGAAGCATCCTCGCGAATCGTGTACGGCGCCGAGCGCTGATTGATAGGAGCGTATCTGTGGTGACGTTTATTTTGGGCCGGAATGGGTGGCCCGTCTCAATCGGGCCAGATCCATAGATGAGTCTGGAAGTCATCGACCGCCACAGTGAAGCACTGTTCGAGTTCCTCTGGTGTCCGGTCTGCGGGCACGAGATATTCAGTCACATCCCCTTCGAGGGGATGTTCTGCAAGAACTGCAATACGCAGGTTAAACTGCAAGAGTCACGGGAGACACGTGGCTACGAGGAGGCCGTCCTCGCCTGCTTCGACACCGATTCGACGTGGAACCTCCACGTCGACGAGAAGCTCCGTCGCGATCTTCCGGATGGGTCGGCGCGGGTGAAGGTCCTCGGTGCCCCAGGCGACTATGAGGTCGATTGGTGGAGTCCGAAGCCAGATGAGAACTGGGAGCCGGTCGAACGTGGTGAGTTCGACGATGTCGAGGAACCTTCGGAGGTCTCTCATTTGGCTTAGCGAAGCACTGCTGCAAATCTAAAACCGAGTCACAGAGAGTACTCGCATCGATTAAGTACTCGGTCCTGCCATCTGTCTATGAAGTTAATGTTTACTCGAGATGATCTCCCTCGTAATGACCGTCTTTCTAATCCTATCACAGTCCTCGTTCGAGAGGTCTCGCCCTCCAGCAGTAACAAACTCGATTTTGAAGTTACAGTCGAGGATGCAGACGGACATACAATCTCTCTTAAAATCTGGTCGACGCATTCTCTCTCCCTTTCGCTTACCGAGGGTCACCGGTACGAACTGAAAGACGTGCGAGGAAGGTACTGGTCACAGGGTGGAAGTCGACACTACCAGCTCGACAGTACGAAGGATCTGACAGTAACTGAACTCGGTCCGGCCGATGACACCGCAACACGACTCTTGATTGTCGGCGACACACACGTCGGTTATCGGCATCGTCGCCGTGATAAGAAAGCAAAAGGTGCTAAAGATCTCGACGCTCGTGGTCGCTTCCAAGCGGTAATGGATCAGGCCAATACCCTAGACGCTGATGCCATTGTCCACGCCGGGGACATTTTCGATCACGTTGCCATCGGGGCAGACCGGTCCTTTGTGATAGACGCTCTCAACTCAGAGCTCAATATTCCGTTCTACTACATCTACGGGAACCACGATGAGCCTGCTAGCCGTCGAACAGTTGATGGAGCAACTAATGATACGTCAGAGGTTGAGCGTCTCTCGAAGAATGGAGAATCAGTAGGGGAAACAGACGTTACGCTATTCGGGATCGACTACAGTCACGATAGCTTCCCGGGCGAACCGCTCGAAGCCTCGGTTCAATCAGTACTTTCAAACGCGAATGTATTGGTCGTCCACGATACTCCATACCCTGTCCGGAGTGAAAACGGGTACCACATACATCAAAAAAGGGGAGCAGATTTTCGGAAGGCTATTGAACAAACCTCCGTTGAAATTGATCTCATCGTCTCCGGGCACATGCACGTCGGTCAACAGGGCACGCTTGATGAGTTCCAAACGCCCGTCCTTGTTACCGGAGCACCAGCACCAATCAGTAGCGGGAAAGAAGACAACAACCCGTCAACGTGGCTCCTCCGTGTGACTGAGAGCGGCATTGACGGCATCACACGACACCTTCTCTGAGAACTGGTTGTTATTGCGCCGGCGATGGGTGCCGGCGCACACGCACCGGCGGTGTTTGATGTCGACACGAAGTCAACTCCGATTCGTCCAACGAGTCGATCAGGACGACGAACCAAACGATGCGGACCGGGTCGCACAGGTGTACCGGCATTCTGACGGCTACCCGACGAGCGTCCTTCAGGATCTCGTCCGACTGAAGGAACTGCTCGATGCGACCCGCGCCGAGAGTGGACCGGCCTACACGGCAGCGGCGTTCGTGTTCCTCGACAAGCTCTCAACGGTCAGTCTGTATCTGGATGGTGATCCAGAGCGAACGATCGACGCAGCGCAGCCAGCAGACCTCCTTGATCCGACCAATATGGAGCATCTCGACCAGCCGCTGTTCCTGCTGGGTCACGGCATCGAGAATCCGGCCGACGGCATCCACGGCGACGAGGAGTATCTCTACGTCGTCGAACTCCCCACACGGAATTCGTTCGAGGAGCCCGCCGAATGGATCATCAAGGTGAGCGGTCACTCCGCGTTCCCCCGCTGGGACGGTCCGACCGACGAGGCCTTCGAGCGGGCCAGCTGGCAGTTCCACGGCCCACTGGAGGACGCGTTCGAAGAACTAGTTGCTGAACCGGCGTGAGAACGCGACCGGTCTAAATGATGCCGCCGATGACGAGCAGGCCGACGACGAGCAGAAGCGTCGCGACCACGCTCCCTCCAGCGAGTAACTTGTTCTCCATCGCCTTCTCGTGGAGTGGCATTGCGGCGTACTCCTCGCGGAACGCCTCGAGGTTCTGGTCGTCGTAGAAGTACTTCGTCTTCAGCGCGAACCGTTCGGTGACCGCACAACCAGTACAAATCGGCTCGCCTTCCAACCGTTCCGTTTTGGTGTGGCTGGAGCAGGCGATTGCCCCGCAGTTCGGACAGTGGGTGTACGTCTCGTCGACGCCGCTCGTGTCACAGTGGACGCACCGATGGATGCCGTCCTTGTCTGTTACTCTGGACGGCCCTGCCGCGTAGTACTCGTAGGGGTAGGTGTACTCCTGGAGTTCCGTTGTCTGTCGAACCTCGGGGAGGTACACCAGTTCGATCGACTGGACCGAGATGTCCGAGCGGTTCGGCTCGCAGGTCTTGTTGTACGTGACGTTGTTGTCGCCGGTGTAGGTGACCGTCGTCGTGTGGTGCTGTTGGAGCCGCTCGACGGCCCACTCCTTGTACTCCGTTTGCGTCTGGCCGAACCGGTTCTCCTCGACGTCGTCGAACACCTCTCCGAACTGCTCGGCGTCGAGGTCGACCGTCGCGTGGTGGTTCTCGGTGACCAGCGTCGCGACATCTTCATCGACGACCTGCGGCTGCCCGCGTTCGGCGTGGGCAACGAATCGGGTCCGGTCGTTGATCCGGTGGATGACGCCCACCGATGTCTCGAAGACGGCGTTCGTGTCCGCGGTGACCGCGACCACCGGGCGGAACGTCACCGATGAGTGCGGTTCTGGGAGGTCGGCAGCCTCGATGTTCTCGATGTCGCGGAACGCCTCCGCGACGGTCGCGTCGACGTCGGCGGCCAGGTCGTACGGGCGGAGCGTCTCGTCGCAGAGAATCTCGATGCGCCCGTTGTAGAGGTCAAGGCCGATCTCGTCGGCGATGTCCCGGAGGTCCTCGCCATCGAGCAGCTCTATTGGATGGGGATCGTCATTCTGCTGGAGTCGATGCGCGTACTCCTGGGCGGGATTCGTGAACCGGCCGGTCGTGACGACCATCCCGCGTTTCGGGCCGTCGAAGTCGAACGTCGCAATTGCTGAGTGGAGCTTCTGGACGACCGGTCGCCCGACCGTCCCCGTGTGCTTGCACTCAACGATGATCGCGCGCCGCGTGCCGTCGACGACCTCCTCCATGATGACGTCGCGACCCTCGTCGGCGGTTCGGTCGGCCTGACGGACGTTCTCGTAGCCGAGATTGCGGAAGACGTCCTCTATCACGTCCTCGAACTCGAACCCTGAGAGATCGTCCAGTACAGCCATCCCGATATACCTGGACAGTACGTTGCAACTGTCAAATACGTTGCCGAACGCAGCTACGTCCTGTTTTTGAACCCCCGAGAGGGGTGCGGGGGTGATCAAACGAGCCTCCCGCGAACCAACCTATGAGTGGAATCAGCGACCCACGCTCACACGTACAGTCACGGACCACGGCTGATCCCGACGTCATCTACGTCGGTTACCGTCGTCGAGGCCGCGCCATCGTCGAGAAGCAATCAGACCAACAACAGCTCACGCCAGAGCGGAGTCTCGAGCTGGCGAATCACAGTCCTTCGGGCTTCGAATGGGGATATGGTGGCAGCGGGCCGGCCCAACTCGCACTCGCCCTCCTGCTCGATTACACCGACGATGAGGAGGTAGCGCTTGCGGAGTACAAGGCGTTCAAGACCGAAGTAGTGAGCCAGCTAGAGTGTACAGGACCCGACGGCTGCTGGCGACTCACCGGACGCGAGATAGATGCTAACCTTCATGAGATAGTCGACGACCCAGTCGCACCGTCCGTCAACTAACGATCACAGAGCGCAATCAATGTCAGAACACACTCAGCAGCCTCGTGCGGACTCAGAATCGCAACAGAACCGTGAGCGTCAGGTGCCAACCGAGTACGTCGAGCGAAGCGATGTCGGCGTCTCACTCACCGTCAAACTCACTCGCGGTACTGGCACCCGCGATCAAGACAAGATCACGGCCAAAGTGAAGGGTAAGACGCTCGAAGACGCCCGCGAGGATATGGAAACCCTCCGCGAGTATATCCACGACCTCGCTGAGGACACTCGCCAGATCCAGCCAGCCGACCCACACGAATAGTACTTCTTTTGACTATTGCACAGAATTGTGTAACCAAAGGATGTACGAAGTGTGCGGTGAGAAGGAACTCAAGGTCATCCTCGCGCTTGACCCGGGCGATTCCATCTCAGGCGTCGCGCGGAAGATCGACGAGAACCGGGAGACGATCCGTCGCGTCGTGAATCGCCTCGAGGAGGCGGGATACGTCGCGGGCGACGATGGGCTTCATCTCATCGATCAGACGTTCCGAGACGCCGGTCTCGAGTTCCTGACGGCGTCAGCAGACATCTCGCCACCGTCGATCTCAGAAGCCTATGTCCTCCCGCAGTTCGCGGGGATGGAGTATGCATACACTGGCATCGATGCGGTCTACGTCTGGACCCGCGGTGGCTACCAGGTCGCTCGCGACCCAGAGGACTATCCGCTGTTCATCGCCGTCCACGAGTCTGACCTCGATGCCTGGACGGCGTTCTTCGATCGGTTCGAAATCCCGACTGCGGAAGAACGCCTGCCCGCTGCCGACCTCGATGGTTCGATACAGGTGGTACTCAAGCCGCGGCCACAGATCGAGGCCGAGATGGTCGACGGACGGCCCGTCATCCCACTCGAAGAAACTGTGGCGTTCGCAAACGAGCACTACGCGCACTTCCAGTCAGCGCTCGACATGCTCGGCCGCATGTACGACAGCGTCGACACTGACGCGAACTACCGTCCAAACTGACTTGGGGTTCTGACAAGGAATTTCTTCGACTGGGAGTGGCCTGGCCGCTGTTTGTTGTCGCCTTGAGAGAGCGAAGGCGAACAAAAATGAGCGATTCGTTGAATTCATCCGTCGAATCAGACGGTCTCACACCGGAACAGCGTCTTGAACCGCCAAACACCCGACTCATCAATGCTGGTATCGCGACGATTCACGACATGGAGACGCTCCGAGCCTGCGTCGCCTACGAGAACGCGAACCAGCAGCGCGTCCAGATTCTTCGCCAGCTCAAAGATCGGGCCAGCGAAATCCGCGCACAGGACGATTGCAATAGTTGACCGCGGGGTCAAATGAGCGATATGCCCGAGATCGTCCATATCCCGGAGGGGATATGATAGCATATCAGATTTCCACGCGGTAAATAACCCAGATAACGATGACTCGTAGATGATCGAGCCGCTTGGCTACCAACAATCAGGTCTACGGTGATTTCGACACTCAGTAAACCGATTACCGAGCTGAATATGTAGAAACCAAACCGGCACTGTCTAGTTCTGAATGACCTCAGCTGGCGTTTTCCCGTCGAGC
Source organism: Haloarcula sp. H-hyl6 (assembly GCF_056934455.1). NCBI lineage: Archaea > Methanobacteriati > Methanobacteriota > Halobacteria > Halobacteriales > Haloarculaceae > Haloarcula > Haloarcula sp. H-hyl6. The sequence goes on along the minus strand of NZ_JBRIIK010000005.1, from coordinate 227,217 downwards.
GCTTGATTCGGTCGTTCGTGGTTGTAATGGTGTTTGAAGCGTCGTAGCCACTGTTTTGCGCTGGATTGACTGCCCCTCCAGAAGGAGTGAAAGCGGTCGATTCGTATGGTCACGGTCTGGAACCACTTTTCGATGTGGTTCCGGATTCGGTAGTCAAGCCGACCGCTCAAATCGTGGCGTGAGAGGGCAGTCAGATAGCCGCCAGCATCAACGAGAAACACTGTATCGTCGAGATCGTGTTTTTCGGTGAGTCGATGCAGGAACGCTGCCGCGGGGTCAGTCCCGCGGCGGCTGAACACGTTAACTTCGAGCAACAGCTTCGATTCTGTGTCGATGGCGGCGTAGAGCCACCTTTTCTCGCCGTCAACCTCGATCTGTTTCTCATCGACTGCGACCTGCGACGGCTCCGCCGTCGGTGGGTCGCTCTGAGCTTCAGACAGTGTATGAACCCAATTCCAGACTGCACCATGAGAGCGATCAACACCCAGCAGGTCTAAGATAGCAACGTCTCCCTGATCGACAGCCCCGCCGCGTGGAGACGCACCCCAAACCGCCAGACGGGTGTCGGGGTGCGCTCGTTCTCCCAAACGTCTTCATTGTCCTCGTTCAACGTTTCTCTGAGGAGGTCTGCGAGTTGCATGGACACTTCTCGCTACGGCCTCCTCGCTTCTCAAACTCGCTCAACTAGACAGTGCCCTGAATCGGCAGACGTATCCGATTTTATAGCCACATACAATAAACAGCAGGCACGAATCAAATCCATCCTCCGAAGTTGTGGATATGTACTGTTCACAAAATCAGGCAGATAGTCAAACAGTGAAATCCCCTTATGTTCCACCCATGCCCCTACTTCACCAGATAATTTCTCGCGTGGTCACCAGTCGTACTCTTGGTGTATTTGGCGCCCTTCCTCGTTCAATAGCGGCCCGACGACGTCGCTGACTCTTTCCAGAATTTTCGTGGATCGAACTGTTGGCTTGTTTCCGGTGAATGTTGCGATTTCATCACTTCCCACACTGTAGGCCACGCGTCCGAACCCAGCTGTCGCCATCCCGCCTGCACACATCGGACAGGGTTCAGTGCTTGTATACATCACCATTGCTGCTCGTTCATAAGCGCTGTACTCTTGACACGCACGATACGCAAGATGGAGTTCAGGATGGCGCCGGATGTCATCTTCAGTAATTTCACGGTTAGAGTCACTCATGATGACTGTATCATCACGGACAAGCACGGAGCCGAACGGTTCATCGCCACGGGCAGCAGCTTGACGTGCGAGATCGAAAGTTTCGCGCATATGTGCCTCGTCTTCAAATTCATCGAATTTGGGAGTAGTCACAGCTGTATCCTAGCCTGTACACATGAAGTATTTGTTGGGAACATGGATTAATAGCAGGAGGATGTCACTAGCGACCTGCACCACTGTGACCACTGCACTGAGACAGCCAGTTACATCTATCGTCAAAATATGGATTTAGATCTTGGAGAACAGACTAATATCACTCAAATCAGAGTCCCATCCAAAGATATTCTGGAATACATTCTTTAGCAACGGAACATATCTGTTCTCGGTATGCCTCTTAATTCACCGTTTGATGTGTCCGCCAACCGCCTGTTTCACGTCATGACAAAGCCGAACGGCCCAACGTGTAATCTCGAATGCGAGTACTGTTTTTATCTTGATAAAACGGATCTCTATCCGGAGCGGTCAGATTTCGTAATGTCCGACAAGACACTCGAGACGTACGTCCGCCAGTGTATCGAAGGTCAACCTGGCCCCATCGTTACGTTTGCCTGGCAAGGTGGTGAACCAACGCTACTCGGTATAGACTTCTTTCAAAAAGTGATCGAGTTTCAGCAGAAATATGCACCCGCTTCAGTACAAATCAGGAATACACTCCAGACGAATGGAACGCTCCTCGATGAGGAATGGTGTCAGTTCCTCTCGAAGAACGATTTCCTTGTTGGGATCAGTATTAACGGGCCACGCGAACTCCATAACCGATTCCGCAGGACCAGGGCTAAGAGTGCTACTTTCGAGCAGGTGATGGACGGCTTATCACTCCTCGACAAATACGATGTCGAACATAACGCCCTATGCGTCGTCAATTCAGTAAACAGCCAGCATCCGATCGACGTCTATAAATTTTTCAAAAAAGAGAATCTGGAATGGATCCAGTTTATCCCACTTGTCGAACCAGTCGAGACATCCGGGTTGGAGACATATAGCGATGATAGATCGGATGTACTTCATCAGAACCCAGAGATTGGTCACCAGGCACCGACTTGGGTTCGTGAACGTGGCGGGACGGTTGATCACCATGACAAAGCGTATGCGGCGGTCGTAGAGGCAGGCAGAGCAGCCCCAGTGACCGATCACAGTGTCGACCCAGAACTCTACGGAGAATTCTTGTGTACGATATTCGATGAATGGATTCGTCACGACATTGGCGAGATATCGGTCCAAATCTTTGATCAGAGTCTTGAACAGCTGTTGCGGGGTGAGTCAAATCTATGTCTCTTTCAAGAGACGTGCGGTTCGCAAGTCGCCATGGATCATAATGGTGATATCTATGCGTGTGACCACTTCGTCAACCCTGGATTCAAACGCGGTAATATTCACGAGACTCATCTCGCTGAATTGGTCGAGGAACCTGAACAGCGCAAGTTCGGCGAATACAAGCGAGACGGGCTTCCATCTCGTTGTCGAACCTGTAATGTCAGGGAATTCTGTCACGGTGGCTGTCCGAAAAACTGGCTCCTGACGACACCCGATGGCGAATCCGGACTCAATTATCTCTGTGCAGGATATCGCCGCTTTTTCACCTACATTCAGCCCTATCTAGGTCTTGTTAAACGAGCAGCTGAATTAGAAATCTCACTCTCAACTGTCAGTAACGCTGTCGGCAGTCTTGATTGATCGAAAACAAATTATAGGGTAGCGTAACGTATGTTAATCTGATCTGCGACCGCGTTTACGGAGTCAGTTGTCCCCATGACCGGATGTCCTTGGAATCTCCAAGCAAGATAGAGATCAGCAGGCCGGCGTTCCCTCAAAGCTCAATCGTAGAGGCCCCCGACACGAACCGCCTCGGGTCAAGCCACGAAGTATCCGCCTCGAACTCCTGAAAACTCCGTCGGCGAGCAACTCACAGATAAGTCGGGGAATCGATGGGCTTCTCAGTTCCAATGCCGGTCGTCCCAGTGGCCACCATAGAACGGGTCCGTAGTTTTCTCAAATAAATCGGTGAGATCCTCGAACCGAGCATCCCGTCGCTCGGCATAGTCAGGGTCCTGAATCCGGTTCGTTACCTCATCGGGGTCGTCCTTTAGATCGTAGAACTCGTCTGTTTCGAGGAGGTTGAGAACTAGTTTATCTGTCTCAGTGACAAGCGCCCGGAGGGGAAGAAACCCGTTATCGCCAGTGCGATCGTTAGCAAAGGCGTGGTATTCGACCAGCGCCGAGTCACGGTACGCCTCATCCTCCTCGAGCAGTGGTCGCATGCTCTTGCCGTCGACGTCTAAGTCAGCGTCTAGACCGGCGAGGTCGACAAGCGTCGAGCGGAGGTCGACATGGGAGGTGATGGATTCACGGAGTTCGCCAGCCGGCAGGCCAGCGGGATACCGGAACACCAGCGGGACGTTGACAGTCTCGTCGTACGCCGTAGCCCACTTGCTATCCAGTCCATGGGCGCCGAGGTGGTGGCCGTGGTCAGAGGAGAACGTCACAATGGTGTTCTCACGGTCGTGGTTATCGACCGTCTCGAGAAGGCGGCCAATCTCGCTATCAACCCACTCCGCACAGCCAAAGTATACCGGCCGAGGAATGACGCCCGATTCCGGGTCCGACAGCGAGTCGATGAAGAATTCGCCATTCAGGAACTCCTCGGCACGGCGTTGGTGGTGGGCGGGCTTGTCTTCGAGCTCTTTGATTGTCTCGTAGTTGTCAGGAAGTTCAGGTGGGTCCCCCACGTACCGTTCGGCGTATTCTGGTGGGCAGAGGCTCGGCTCGTGAGGCTCATCGATGGAGACGACGAGAAAGTAGGGTTGATCGTCCACGTCATTGATGAACTCGCGGGCTCGGTCGACGATCCGACCGCCCCAGATGTCCTCACGGGTGATGCCCTTCTCTCGAAGCGCTTCCGGGGGGTGCTCAGCATTGTAGTTATCGAGCATTCCGTCAGACCACCACCAGTCGAAGAACTCGTCGCCCATGTCCTGACGGTAGTTCTCGCCGTCGTACCAGTACTCTTGCTCGTAGGGTTCAGGTGCGACGCCGTCGCCGTGATAGTCACCGTCGAGGTGCCACTTCCCAACATAGGCGGTCCGGTACCCGGCCTCCCGAAAGGCGGTTCCCATAGTCTCGACACCCTGGTAGAGCATGACGTTGTTTGTCCAGCTCCCGGCGTTATGGGGGTACTGCCCAGTAAACAGGCAACTGCGTGAAGGTCCACAGACGGGCGCACCGGCGTAGGCGTTCGAACAGCTAACACCCTCGTCGGCGAGTCGGTCGAGCGTTGGCGTATCGATGACGCCTTCGCCGGCGCCACCGAGATTACCAACGGCATTCAACCCTTGCGTGTCTGTTACGACTAGGACCACGTTCGGTCGGTCAGCCATACCCGGATGGGAAGTGATGAATTAGCATAAAAATGGCGGGATCGTTGGGGAAGTTGTCCGACTCATGGCGGTCTTCCGATTGAGCACGCGGCAAAAATCGAGCAAGAGTAGAGTTCGGGTCATAGCGAAGAATTTCGCACTACCACACAGAACCGAAGAGACGCGCTCGATCGACTTGCGTGGACAAGTCCCGCAACGGACAGTAAAGATAGCCGAATATTGATGCTGTCGTCGAGGACGTCCGGAGCGGCCGATTCGTCGTCGCAGCCGTCGGAGACAGACCAGTATCGATGAGCGCTATGCCGACGCCCGACCATCTAGACTCGTTGTCGACGAACATCACCCGGGACAACATATGGTACCGTTTCAGATCGGAATAATCGCTCTGTCCGCAAATCACTGGAGACGGAGGTGTGTTCACCATTCATGGAATCCGCTGCTCACTATCATCGATCAGAGGCCATTTTCTCCTGTGAGACACACCACGAAGAACCTCTGCCGATGACGCTACGCCTGACCGACACAATACTCTGAACTGATAGGGATCAGTACTGATGCTTGGAGATTCTCACGAGAAAAATGAGATACACGAAAACCACACGACGAGAGAAACTATGAACTAGTCTGCTGATACCTATGAATTGCGACCTTATCTCTGATATTGCGTCATCGGTTCACTGTCAACATTGTTCGACGAGAAGGACGGGAGATATCGGGGCGTCCTATCGCACTCAGCTGTCGAAGAGGAATTCGGAAGTGTCACGGAGGTCGGTGGAGTCGACTGTCGTGTCCGCCGCGGCCACAGCCGCATCTGGGACGCGTTCGTCCGGATGAAACAGGACTGCAGTATCCGCTTCAACGAACGCCTCCGTGTCAGTGTGTGAATCTCCGACATAGGTTATATCGATGCCCGACTGCTGTTCGCGAATCTCTCGCAGGATCTCTCCCTTCTCTGACGGGCCAACACCGACATCGATTCCTGACAGCCGGCCGTCCGAGAAACGAAGCATATTCCCACGGACGAATCTAGGACTGTACTGTTCGAAGCGGTGCGATAAATTACCCACCCCAGCGGTGAGCACGCCGAACGGGATGTTCTCGTTCCTCAACGTCTCCAGAACCGCCTCTGCACCTCGCTTTGGCTTGACTGCTCGCGTCGCTCGGTCTATATCCTCGGCCGTGACGCCCGCGTTCGCCCACACGTCGACTGTCGACCGGCACCACTCCGTGAACGTCAGCTCCCCGGATTCGAGCCCAGCCATCAGCTCATCGCCGACTGGAGTGGTCCCGTAGAGTGTGTGCAGTAGGTCGAACCCACCTCGCTGTCGAGCGAGGGTGCCGTCCAAGTCGAAAACAACGAGTCGTGCCATTTCACTGCTCGGCGACGACTTCGATTTCAACGTCGATGTCGACTGGGAGTTTCACGACTTCGACGGCACTCCGGGCGGGATATGGCGGGGTCATCAGCTCCCCGTAGACCTCGTTGACCTCGTCATAGTACCGCATATCCTTTACGAACACCGTTGCCTTCACGACGTCATCGAGCGACGCATCGGCCGCTCGAAGGATAGCTTCGACGTTCTCTAACGTTCGTCGCGTCTGTTCAGCAGGCGTCCCATCGATGACGTCGCCGGTCTCGGGATCGACCGGACCTTGTCCGGAGACGTAGATGCGGTCCCCGCTTACGGTTCCTTGCGAATATGGTCCGATGCTATCCGGTGCGTCGTCAGTAACAATCTCTTTCATAGTATAACCTCGTCCATGTCGAGTACCCTAGGGGTTCCACCTATGGCTATTGAGCTACCCACATTAAAGCGGTGGGATTCAGCGTGGACTCCCGTTCTGGCCTCGGATGAGGCAGAGAATCGCCGTTCACGTTCAGCGTCCCGCTGTTCAAGCGCATGCCTAAGGGTTCGCCTCCGTCGCCTCCAGTTTGGGTGCGACGGAGATACCGCAAGCCGATATTCTTCGCGGCGTTGTAGTCCGCATGGTTCTCGCACCCACATTTGAGGCACTCGAAGTCCTCGTTGTCGCGGTTGTTTTGGTGCGTGAATCCACATGCGAGCACCGCCTCGACGTGTTCTCAGGAGTAACTTGTTCGACCTTGATGTCATGTATTTCGGCCTTGTACTCAACGTACTCATACAGGCGGTCGAACGCCCATTTGTGGCCCCGCGATACCCCAGTCCGCTCGCAGATGTCAGTCAACTCTTCGAACGCAATGACCGAACACCCGTTTTTGCGGGCATCCGCAACAAGGTCGTTGCTGATGCGGAGAACCATCAGCTTGAACCGCCCTTCTTCTTCTTTCCGACCGACCGATTGGATGTTCTCGTGTGCCCAGGGTGTTCCGCACTGTTGGAGGGACCCACGACGGTTCTCGTACTCACGCCGCCAGTGGTCGAACTCCTCGCCCGTCCAGAACGTGCCTGTCGAGGTGACGGCGAGGGTGTTCACGCCGAGATCAACTCCGAGAACCGTTCCGTTCTCAGGTGTTGCCTATGCCGACGTGTCAGACTCCACATCCCTGTACTGCAGTTCCGCACTCGTGTTTTCGTACTTTTCGAAGAATAGGTAGTCGGAGTGCGGTGTGTCGCTGTCCTCATCGGGTAGCACGTACTCGGCTTTGATTCAACCGTCTGTGGTGGTGAGACTCACGTAGTCGGCGTGGAACGTCGCGGTACGCTTGTCGTAGACGACGTGTGGGCTGGTGAATAGGGGTTTGGAGGCTTTCTTGTCTTGCTTCCAGCGTACGACGACGCTCTTGCAGGCCTCTGCCGCTTTGTTCCGAGCGGCTTACACAAGGCCACCGTTGAACCCGTCTGTTTTCTCGCGTACCTCGTCGTAAGTTTCGTCATCCAGCGCCGTCTTACTGGTGGTGACGTACTCGCCGTGGAAAGCGTGGTCAACGACGTATTGAACCGATCAGAGGAACGTATCCACGGTGTCCTCGAGGGGTACGGCGTCGTCGCTATTCACGTCAAGTACAACGAGGACAGTGCGCCGCACATCCATACTCTATATGTGAGTAGAGCAACTCTTAAGAGTTGGGGTATCGGCCTGCCGCAGTAGTGTGGTTTGGTTCTGAGTTGTCGACTTCATTCCACAGCTAAAGCCGTGGTTTTCGCCTCACATTTTCTATAAATGCTGTTGCGAATCAAGCGAAGAAGTAGATACTGTAAGGAAACAATCGAGTCGGTTGTTTTGTCTTGCACTCAGTATACGGACACAAAGAGTACTATCTGACGGAGTGAGTATAAGTGGTCCTTCGAGAGGGCTAAGTCCAACCGAACATTGGTTCATAGCTATAGTTGGACGGGTTCCGAGCATACTGTACAGAGCACCATGATGTATGAATTCCCCCTCTCAAAATTCTTAGATGGCTTTGGACCTTCTAAAATTTGGATTTTTGGACAGGCTAGTAGACCGACTAAGACGTGTGTCCTGCTGTCACGTTCTGCAACAGCTGGTTCTGCAGGAATAACGAAGGTACATTCATTATAACATGCGGAGAACGTGCAATACTCCTCTTTCGGCATAGCTGGAAATATTATCTTCTCTGAGGAAATCCTTTTAGCTTGTTCTGAATAACCTAGGCTATGCCAGAGCAAACAGACAGGACTATCAGATCGGTCGAAACGACTCTCGACATTCTTTTGGCGCTGAGTCGACTCGAACCAGTCATCCTGTCCAAACTCGCTACCGACCTTAACATGCCCACCAGCACGCTGTTCACCCACCTTAATACACTAATGCAGCGGGACTACGTAGTCAAAGAGTCGAATGAATACCGTCGGTCGTTCCGCTTTCTCCAACACGGTGCCAGTGTCCGTCATCAACTGGATGCCAGTCGCTTGCTACGCAACAAGGTCGAAGAACTCAGTTGGAAAACAGGGGAGATCGCCGTCGCCGCCATTGAAGAGAATGGACAGCGCGTTATTGTGTACCGGAGTTCTGGCAAGAAGGCTACCGGGGACGAGATACCTGTCGGGAACCATACGTACATGCACTGGACGTCGCTGGGGAAAGCGATACTGGCCAATCTTCCGGCGGATCGGCGCCGCGAAATAGTTGAGAAGCATGGGCTTCCAGAGGGGACAGAGAAGACGTTGGACACCCGAGAAAAACTCGAAACTTGTATGGAACGGGTTCGTAACCATGGATATGCAATTGACGATGAAGAGTACCTACGTGGTGTTCGAGGGATCGCGGTGCCAATACTTGACGACAAACAAGAGGTTCTCGGCTCGCTTGGTATCACTGGCTCTCGTGACAGGTTCACATCACTATATATGGCGAACTTGCTGGAGATACTCGGATATGCAAAAAACGAAATTGAGGAGCGGACCCGGTACTACCATCACAATAGGATTGTCGGATAGTTCTTTATTTCTCAGCCGATAGTCGTTGGAACTCCGTGGACGCACTGAACGGTAGCGGAGCCATTGCATTCGCTGTCGTTCGAGGCAGTACTGAATCGCCGTGGTCGGTTGAGAAACGAGTCCGCTTGGCCGCGCTCTCGAGAAGTGCGTCGGCCAATTTCCTGGTACGGGGAACCCAATTGTGTAGGGGTCCTCGAAGAGGTCGCCGGCCTACGGGATACCGTCGGCCTCCTGGCCGCGGTCATCGTGAGTCATACCGGACACCACGAGTTCGCCGTGTGGACCTCCTCCGTTCCGATATTACCATCTTGGTGGCTTCGGTGAGATGAGCACTATCAGCGTACCGTGGCCACTCATGGCGTCACGAGAGCATGCATCTCTGGAGACTGAGGTCAGGCTGCTCGCGAACCCACCACTGTGGCGTGATCGACCCGGGTGACGAGGCCGCGGAGCTCTGTCACCTCTCGCATTCTCTGCGCGAACGGATGCCCATAGGTCTTCCAAACCTGCTGGACAGGAGTGAAACTAGCAGACAAACCGGGAATCGGCTTCTTAATGTCGGACGACATGACCAGTGCTTTCGAGTATGAGATCGACAAGGGGCACTGCTTCGACTGATCCGCGAGGGGAATTCCACGGCTTCAGCCGTGTGAGAAAGTCAAGAGGCCGCACAGTCCGTCTGGTGTAAACTACGCGGGCGACTCGACGCAAGCGTTAGGTGGGTCCTCGTACAATCCCCCGGATATGACTGAAGACGACCCCGCCTGTTGTGCCGCATCTCGGAGCACCGAAAGGACTGTGGTGGCGAGCGATGGGGCGATCAGCACTGACCCGGCGACCGACGACGAGGAGCGCACAGATGGAATGGTCCGTCTTGGTGGTAACAGTTTTCTAATGGGGACCGATGATGACGTGGGATTTCCGCAGGACGGTGAGGGACCGGTCCGAGAGGTGGAACTTAACCCGTTTTATATCGACAGGCATGCCGTTACGAACGCCGAATTTCTGGTGTTCGTCCGCGAAACGGGTTATACGACCGATGCCGAACGCTACGGCTGGTCGTTCGTCTTTGAGGACTTCGTTACGGACGCTGACCGGGAGCACATTATGGACTCGGTCGCTGAAGCACCCTGGTGGGTCGCTGTCGAGGGAGCGAATTGGCTCCGTCCGGAGGGCCCCAGTTCCGACGTCATCGATACGGATCGCCTCACTCATCCGGTAACCCATGTGTCTCATCGGGACGCGGCCGCGTACGCCGAGTGGGCGGGCAAGCGACTACCGACGGAGGCGGAGTGGGAGTACTCTGCGCGCGCCGGGTTAGAACAGAAGCGCTATCCTTGGGGGGACGAACTACGCCCGAACGGAGAGCACCGGTGTAATATCTGGCAGGGGGAGTTTCCCGAGCAAAACACTGTAGACGATGGGTATATCGGGACAGCTCCTGTGGACGAGTACGAACCCAATGCGTACGGTCTCTACAACGTCTCGGGGAATGTCTGGGAGTGGTGTGCTGACTGGTTCAGTACCGACTACCATACGACCAAGGCGTATTCCCACACCAACCCGACTGGCCCGGACGACGGGGAGACTAAGGTGATGCGGGGGGGATCGCATCTCTGTCATCGCTCGTGGTGCAATCGCTACCGCGTGGCTGCACGGTCGAAAAACACGCCTGACAGTTCAACGGGCAATATTGGCTTTCGGTGTGTCGTCGACGCTCTTATGTAGAACTGCGGAAAGATCCGATAACGAGACAATCAACGATTGAATCGGTGGATTCGCCAGCCAAAGTGAGTGACCGAACGATGCCGAAGGTGTGAGTGGCCTGTTCCAAGCCCCGCTTGGACAGGCCGCGGAACTTCCACAGCCACGGCTAGACGAGCGAAAACAGGCACTCGGCTTGGTTAATATGGACGCCTTCTGGCGATACTACGTCTCTTTGTGCATGACCGTTCGGTGGTCACGCTCCATCTCTCGGTAGGCTTGGAGTCCGTCGGTCCAAACCTTTCCCAGCGGCTGGGAGAGGTCTTCAGCCACCTGGATTACTGGTTCAAGATCCCCGCTATAATCGATGCCGAGTTAGCCGCGAACCACACGAAAAGAGTCGCGGCATGCCGCGACGAGCGTCAGCTGATCACCGTGACGACCTCGCCAGCGCGAGCAGCCTGTCTTCGACGAGCGTCCGCGAGAACGGCTGTTCCGCGGCGGCTCTTGCCCTTTGTAGCCCGAACAGACCTGACATAGACTTTCGTGTGGATTCCCGTTCATGCCTCAACAGAGGCAGGGGGACAGACTTCCCGCTCACATTCAGCGTCCCACGATTCAAGTGCACATCTACGGGTGCGCCTCCGTCGTCTGCAATTTGCCAACGGCGAAGATACTGCAAACCGGTGTTCTTTGAGGCGTTGTAGTCCACATGTGTCTCGTACCCAAACTATCTGCCGAGAAGTGTGGTTGTGAAGTGTTTGCGTTTCGTTTGAGGCGTTCGGAACCGCTTTTGACGGCTCCGACAGGCCGCTGAATCCCTTTCTGAACGACCTTCGCAGTCAGGACGGTTTTGTCGCGGAGTTGGTCGTAAAGGTCACGTTCGGTTTTGGCTTTCGAGGTGATGTGGTATCTGTCGACGCCGTGCCAACATCACTCGCTGGCGGAGCTAGCGCAGTGTTTGAACTGCACGACAGCATCTCGAAGAGAGTTGATGGCTCCTTCGGGGGTCGAGCTTGATAACGCCGGTGCGCCAGTATTCCACTGTCTTTTCGTGAATCTGGCTTGTGCTACTTGAACGGTTGGGTGTTGGACTGACACCGCAACGTGGTTTGTAGCATTGGTTGTTGGCTTCGTCTCCCGACTACAAGGGTCGGAGTATCCGTCTCGTACCGCCTATGAAATGGATCCAGCCGTTGAATCGAAGGGAAGGATTCCACCTTGTTTGAAATCAAATTCATGACTGCGACCCACCGAACGGAAGCAGCTGTCGAAAGTGACCGCATGACGGTTGCTTTCGTGTCCATAATGGGGTCCTGGTGAGAGTTAGTGGGATCACAGAGCTATCGGCTCTATGGGAGTAGTAACCAACCAATATTTAATAAATTTTAATCGGAGTATATACACATACATCATTTAGAATAGTTAATCGTCCACAGACTAATAGCATATTTGGAAGAAGACTTATTATAAAGTGATAAAATAGAGTAATTAACCATACAATATATTCTAACATCAATAATTACATATAATTTTGATTGGATTATAGTGTGCCAGTATAAACAGCAACTACTTACGTTCTGGGAGAACTCTTCTTCGACCTCTTGGTGTGAACTAGTAGTCTTGTAGTCCTATATCTAAAAGAAAGAGATTATGATTATATCAACCAAAACCCCTATGTTTTCATAACTTTTTGTATATATGAGGTATACACAACAATCAACGCAGAACGGTTTTGATAAACCCAATCTACCACAAATCTCACTAGACAATAAGGCTATTTAGATGTGAAAATCTACCAGATGGTCTTGAAACTGCGTATTCATTCCTAAGTGTCTGATATAGCATCTAATATGTCCGTTTTTAGCTAAGAAAAGCACTATCTGTCAGCAGGGGGTAACGATGCTTCTTTTCAAGAGGACTGAGGAGACGACAGCTGTGGACATCAAAGCTTCCTCATCAAGAAACATGCGCCGGCTTACTACATTGTTTCCCTCCAAGTTCCGAAGAGTACGCCAAGAAACCTGGCATAATCGATCGAAACAGCAAACTTCTAATTCTGGACCCTGTGTGGGCGCTCGTATTTGGCTTTGCCGGAGGCGAGAGCTGAATACTCTCTGGCTTTAGACACAGCTATACTCGGTAGTCGACGAATCAATCCCTCCAGCGGCTTCTACCACCACTTGATTCAATTTCTCCCAGAGAATCTCTGTGACCTTGCTGATGTCGCGATCGACAGCACGCTGTTCAAGGGGGCTCGTACTTGTACGGATGGCTGGTCCTGATCGATCTGGTCTACTCCAAGTATCGGCATTTCTATTTGGTCGATAAAAACGATTGCTACTGGGGGGAGTCAGATATAGAGCAGTATGTGTCAGATGATGACAATGGGAATGGCGGGACCATACTATTCTCTAGGCGGGCGACCAGATCCACGACATGATTGATGGCCTCTCACGGAGATTCATGGATGTGGAGGTCGAATTGTAGTTCAACCAAGGCTAGTGCCGCTTCAGTCCTGAACTGCTAACTATATCGCCGTAGAGAGCGTCTTTCTAGTATTCAGCTGTGTCTGAAGCCCATCATGCCACGAACCCAACAGTACGTTGTCGATCTCTCCGCCGACGAACGAGCTGAACTCGAAGCCATGCTAGCCGCAGGGACGCACAAAACACGTGTTCTCACGCGTGCACGATGTCTCTTGCACGCCGATGACGGCTTGACTGACGACCAGGTCAGTCAAGCCGTTGGCTGTCATCCAGCCACGGTTGGACGTATTCGGAAACACTACACTGAGGACGGCCTCGCGGCGATTCATCGCCGCAAGGCCGACCGTGTCTACGAGCGCAAACTCGATGGGCGCGAAGAAGCTCACCTCATTGCTTTGGCCTGTAGCGACCCACCGGAAGGACGATCTCGATGGACGCTTCATCTCTTGGCTGAACATCTCGTCGCCCTCAACGAGATCGACGTCGAATCGATCTCTCACGAAACCGTCCGACAGGTGCTAAAAAAACACGGTTACACCCTCACCGATCAAAATCCTGGGTGATCAAACCCGGCGAAAACGCCGCGTTTGTCTGCCGGATGGAGGACGTTCTCGACCTCTATCACGAACCGTACGACCCGGCCCGTCCTGTCGTCTGCTTCGATGAGAGTAACAAGGCGCTTCACAAGCATGTCCGCGACCCGCTCCCGGCGAAACCGGGAGCGGTCGCTCGGTACGACTACACCTACGAACGAAACGGCACACGGAACCTCTTCATGATGAGTGAGCCGCTCGTCGGATGGCGACACGTCGAGGCGACAAAACGCCGTCGCAAGCAAGAGTTTGTCCAGCAAATGCAGTCACTCGTCGATGAGCACTACCCGGATGCCGATTGCATCCGGGTGGTGCTCGACAACCTCGATACGCACAAAGCCTACGCATTCTACGAGTTTCTCCCACCGAAGGAAGCACGCCGTCTGCTCGGGAAGTTAGAGTTCCATTTCACACCCAAGCACGGTAGCTGGCTCAACATGGCTGAAATAGAGTTCAGTGCACTCGCTACGGAGTGTCTCGACCGACGTATTCCGGACGCAGCGACCCTCCGTGCGGAGGTCGCTGCATGGGAGCGCACTCGAAATGAGGATGAGTCAGCTATCGACTGGCAGTTCACCACTGAGGATGCACGTATCAAACTCCGTCAGCTATATCCAACAAATCACGCTTGAAGCGGCACTAGTACGATGAAATGCGGTCGCTAGATACGAAGCGTATTCGGAAAGTCGGCGTCCAAGTTTCGGGCGCCGACGATTACCATCTCTACATCACGAATCTACCGAGAGTTGAGTTCTTACCGTCGCACTTAGCAACGCTCCATCGGTGTCGGTGGGAGGTAGAAACATTATTCCGTGAGCTGGGGACACAGTACGAATTGGACAAGTACGACACGAGGTACCTTGTTGTCGTGGAAACCCTGTTTTATGCGGAATCGCTACACTGCCGGTGCGGCGTGATCTGTTAGACCTAGTCACTGAGGAAGCAGATGATGAAAGTGTGTTTACGCCGGAGAACTGAGCGACGACTTACCAATCGCACGCTTAGTGTAGCTTCAACTCTGAATTTGTAACTCTTCCTCAATCTCGACTGGATAGAGTTGCCCTAGCTTGATCCGAGCGTCGTCAGTGGTGAATTGCCAGTCTATAGGTCGATTAACAGCATTTCGCCGCTTCTGCCACGCAGCGACCTCCGCTCGGAGGGTTGCTGCGTGATAGATTCGTCGATCAAGACATTGGCGTTTGAGGACGCCAATCTCAATCTCGGCCATGTTCAGCCAACTCCCACGCTTGGGCGTGTAGTGGAACTCGAACCGATCAGGATACGCTTTCGCTTGATCTGGCGGGAAGAATTGATAGAACCCAGCGGGCTTGTGGGTGTTGAGCTGATCCATCACAACCCGGATGCAGTCCGCATCCGGGTAGTGAACATCCGCGAGCTCGACCATCCGGTCAACCCACTCTATGGTACGTCTCTTCTCGGTGATTTCGACGTTCACCCAGCCAGTCAACGGCTCGGTCGAGATGTGGAGGCGTTGCTTCCCGTTGCGTTCGTATCGATGATCGACACGAGCGACCGCTCCCGGCTGGCCCGGGAGCGGGTCGCGTTCGTGTCCACGCAGTGCCTTGCTGGATTCGTCAAAACAGATGATCGGACGTGTTTCGTCGTACGGTTCGTGGTAGAGGTCGAGAACATCCTCCATGTAGTAGACGAATTTAGCGTCCTGTTCGGGCGGTATCTCCCAGTAACTGGAGAGATGAGGTTTCAGGGCGTTTTTTTAGCCGCTGTCGAACGGCTTCGTGAGAGATCGACTCGAAGTCGATCTCGTCGAGGGTAACGAGTTCCTCGGCAAGGAGATGGAGCGTCCAGCGTGCGTGTCCTTCTGGTGGTTCGCTGCAAGCAAGTTTGATGAGGTGAGCTTCGGCGTTCCCATCGAGTTTGCGTTCGTACTCCCGGTCGGGCTTGCGGCGATGAATCGCCGCGAGCCCTCGTTCGGTGTAGTCCTTACGGACGTTGTGGACTGTCTGTGGGTGACAGCCGACGTGCTCACTGATTGTCGCATCAGTGAGTCCGTCGTCAGCTTTCAGAAGGATGCGTGCGCGTGTGATGTCTTGGGCTCTCCGTTCACCGGTGGAAATGAACCAGTCGAGCGTCTTGCGGTCTTCCTCGCTGAGTTCGACGATATATTTCTTTCCTCCCATTCCTGTAGATACGCGCTCAGAGGAGATGACGTTATACTGTCACGGTTGAAGCTACACTTAGCTCATCGTGGATAAATACGGTGAATCTCTCGGTTACTCATCACTGCTATTGTTGGAGCAGTTGAGTGAAGATGCACGGAATATTCCTCAATAATAGTCGATACTGTAGGAGACGCTCATTACAGCTGCGAAACGAGGTTTGGGTATTAGGTAAAGACGAATGCAACTAATATTTCTCTACAGCATTACAATCTTACAATTGTAACACCTGATTATCATCTATCTGATGTCTCTGTGAGCTATTTCTGTGCTAAGAACAAACAGACATAGCGAGATGCAGACTCCGAGATAGATTGAAACAGATCGTATAAAACTGTCCAACCACTCCTATTTCGACCGAGTAATTGCATAAAATCGATGGACGTAGATCATTTCCACTTTTCAACAACTGGATCGATACTTTGTACTACACAATCAGGACGGGATCTTCAAACTTAGCGTACTCAGTTTGTATACGTGTGATTTCGCTGATCGTACGTTAAATCTCAAAAAAGATTGCCTCAATTACCGATTGCTGCCAGGAACGGTCCTGCTTATACACTGTTGTTCCCGCGTACACGTGGAAATCAAAATAGACTAGGCCGAAACTCACATGCTTGCTTCGTAGTCGGCCATCAATTAGGTGTTTTGTGTAAGTCTAATTAGTTGTAGCCTCTGTCCGTTACGAACCGGACTAGATATCCATATTACAGTAGATCCACCCCGAGTCGAGTGTTTGACGCTTCTTGATCATACAGCGAACGCTCTTGGGAAGCAAGTTGTTGGTCGGGTAGAGCTGGCGCTGTAGAAGCGTAGCGGGCAAGGGTGACGCGGGAGCGTCGCCCGAATGCAATGTTCCCATTTGAATTGCTTAGCTCGGAGGCGAGCGCCGCGAACCTGCTCCAGCAGGTTCGCTGGCGCGAGGGCCTCCAGTGTCCGCGCTGCCGATCTGAGTCAGTGATCAAACACGGCAGCTACCGGGAGTATCAACGGTATCTCTGTAAGGATTGCGACCGCACGTTCAACGACAAGACCGGTACGATCTTCGCGCACGCGAAGATCGGCCTCGACAAGCTATTGTTCGCGTTCTACTCGTATCTTCGGTTCAACACGAGTATCCGCCAGTTAGACGCTGAACTCAATGTTTCCTACCGGTCGCTTCGGCGGCGCGTCGAGCAGTTCGCCAGAACGCTCGACGCGCCAACTATCGATCTCGTTGGCCCGGTCGAGATTGACGAGTTCTACGTCTCTGCCGGGAAGAAAGGTCGCGAGCGCGACCGAGAGTCGCGCTCGCGTGCCCTTTCGAAACGTGGACGAGGAACGTACGAGGAGGACAAACCGCCAGCTTTCACGCTCGTTGATCGCGGCAGCGACCAGCGATACGTCGTACCGGCGAAATCCGCTGACGAAGCGACCGTGCGACTCCTTCTCGACAACCGCGAGACGGAGTCGCTAACTGTCTACACCGATGGATTTCGAGCGTACGATCCGCTCGACGACGATGAGACGTTCCACCGAGAATCAGTGATTCACGGCGATGGTGAGTACGTCGATGGAGACGCGCACGTGAACACGTGCGAGAGCCACGCGTCGCTGGCGCGACGGTGGCTCTCGCCGCATCGAGGCGTCTCAAAAGACAAACTGACAGCGTATCTCAGACCGTTCCAACTTCGGCGACGAATCCTCCGCAAACCGGGCCGAGAGGCACTCAAAGAGATCGTCCAAGCAGTTCTCTGACTCGCCAACAATGTACTTCACAAGAGCGTACAGCGAAAGTCCAAGACAACATGACGCTATGTATTCACGAGTGTGGGATTGTTCTTGAGCGACTGAACCACATCAGATGTTCAAGTATAGTGGAAAGGGGTTCAGTCAAGCACAATTTGATAGCGTATATAACTCAGCTACTGCTACAACCGAAACCAATCCGTCCAAGCGTAGATAGATATTTCTATAATTATACTAAATATGAAATAATGTCGTCTACACATCACACCCACACAATCCATTACATCACTATGATTGTAATGGCTAACTGAGTTTTATTTTGCCTTCCAATATATTTGTAAATGTAACATTGACCATCCCTTGTCATCCAACTGCGTTCACTATTACTGAAGCCTCTTTACTATATGTAAACCGATGCCAACCCCGAGTTTAGTACCATTGGCAAGGCTAGTGGGGATATGCGAATTATTAGCACTATGAGTGGATACTGTTCTGTATTACTGGATGCACAACCTTGGCTCTAGTTGCTCGGCAACACCTGGCAGAATCAAAAATTGGAATAAGACAAAATATTAGGGGTGAAAATGCCGAGAACCAGCAATTCTCTAAATGAGGTGTGTCTATAGACAAGAATAGTGCTGCATACTGACTACACTTAGAATACTCGAAAGATTGCAGTTTACTATGAAAATTTTACTTGGAAGTGTTCGATCAGTTGACTGAAATGCCTCCGAGGCTTTGAGACGTTGACCTTCAGACAACCTGTCTATGAACCTTAAGGACTATTTTGTTCTGGACAACCCACAATGTCTAGTGGCCTCTGAAACAGTTTGATCTCCTATTACGATTTGATAAATTACTCACACTGGAGTTAGGTGTATGTAATATTGAGCTCTATGATATTCGCTACACTTTGGAGTTTGTTGGGTAGCTCTTGCTGAAATCGCTCTTCTTGGAACCGACTAGTGGGACCAGAGACACTAATTGCACCCTCTACCTCATTGTTGTTGTTGATTATTGGAACAGCAACACAGCGAAGCCCCTTGACTCGAGCTTCATCGTCTAGAGCATAGCCAACTTCACGTATATGCTCAAGTCTCTCGAAGAGCTCATCGCGGTCTGTTATAGTGTTCTCAGTTGAAGCAGGCATTCCATGACGCTCGAGAATTTCAATCACCTGATCTTGCGGAAGATGTGCTAGTATCGCCTTGCCAAGGCCGGTATTATGTAGATACACCTCTTGTCCGATATATGAGTCGGTTTTGACTGCATCCTTACCGTGCGCTCGATGAAGATAGAACCCTTTTCCATGCTGTTCAACGAGGAGATTTGCTAGCTCCCCTGTTTCTTCAGCTAAGGTGGAGACTTCGTCTTTTGCAATCGTGTAAAGGCGCTGTTTGTGTTGAGCGTGTCCTCCAAGGTCAAGCAATTTTAGTCCGATTCGATACGATTTGCCTTCTTTGATGACGTAACCGTCTTCTTCTAGTGTACTGAGGTAGTTATGGAGGCTGCTCTTTGATAAATCAAATTCTCGTGAAAGTTCAGTAACCGTTGCCTCATTTTTGGCTTTGAGCTTGCTGAGTATTTGAAACGTAGTGTGGGCAGTCTTGACTCGATTTTGTGACTTCGCATCAACCATACTTACTGTGTATTGTTCCGGTGTTATAAATCTGAATGTCCCAATCCTGATACTTGTTCATTATTCCTATAATCGCATTTGACTACTCACTGATTGACACTCACTTAATGCATTTAAAATTTATATCTATACTTACCTCAAATTTGTCTATTATTATGAAAACTCAGATAACGATCTGATGTGATGGGGATTATTGGTTGACTTTCGCAAGAAGATACTGACGGTTAGTCTGTCTTATTGTACGAGCCCCCCTCGTTCTTCTGGTGAAATATATAGATTTTTGCTCATTGATGCATATATCAACCTGTGATTGAGAACCGAGAGAATCTCGTCAAGAGTAGTGCTCACGACTTGGCACTCAACTGTATCGAGGAAGCTATTCAAGCGGCTGCTCCGAATAATGCGATCCAGTCCGAAGTTTCTCTGAACGGTGAGACACTCACAATTGGACATACGGCGTACGATCTTAATGAGTATGAAGAGATACTTGTCGTGGGGGGCGGGAAAGCTGGAAACGGTATCGCTGCTGCTCTTGAATCAATACTCGGAAAAATGATTACCGGTGGTTTAGTCATTTCTAAAGAAGAATTTAATTTAAATAATATCAAATGCGTTACTGGGGATCATCCGCTTCCCACACAACGAAATGCGGATGCAACAGAGCGTTTGCTTACGCTTATTGAGTCTGCTAATTCTGAAACACTCATTTTATTCATTGTTACTGGTGGGGCAAGCGCATTGCTTACGTCCCCTGCCGGTAACCTCACTGTGGATGATATTCATACTACAACCGAATTGTTGCTTGAAGGCGGTGTACCAATCCAAGAAATTAATTCAGTCCGAAAACATCTATCGAATATCAAAGGAGGTCGTGCAGCTCGAAAAGCCACTCCAGCCACAGTTGCAACTTTGGCAATTTCTGATGTATCTGGAAATGACCTTTCAGTCATTGGAAGTGGGCCAACGGTTTCAGATAAGAGTACGTTCCGTGATGCGTTAAGAGTCTTCGACCGGTACGATCTCCACCCTCCTGAGGCCGTACTTAATCACCTCAATGCAGGCGCCGTTGGTGATATCGCTGAAACCCCATTCTTGGATGACCCTGCGTTTGAGTGTGCAGACTCCCATTTGGTAGCTAGTAACACTCTTGCGATAGAAGCTGCATCTACTGTCGCCAGTGATGCGGGATACAAACCGATGGTGCTCTCATCACGGCTCAGGGGAGAAGCAAGTCAGGTCTCAAAGGCAGTTCTCTCTGTCGCTGAGGAGTGTATTGCTACTGGAAACCCGGTTGAGCCACCGGCAGTACTGTTCGGTGGTGGTGAATGTACTGTTACTATCTCAGGCAACTATGGGCAAGGTGGGCCCAATCAAGAGTTCGCCCTTTCTGCCGCACTGGATCTTGAAGATGATATAGTCATCACTGCAGTTGACACTGATGGTGAGGATGGTAGCTCGGATGTTGCCGGTGCAATTGTAGACTGTAATAGTGTAAAAAACTCTAATCAAGCCGAAGAATGCCTCAACAAGCATGACGCAGGAACTTATCTTTCTAAGATCGGAGCGACTATTCACACTGGTCCAACAGGAACAAATGTTAACGATCTGATCGTGATAATTGTTGGACAACCCGATTAACTCGTACTACCTGATGCAATTTTCCTTGATCGTATCTGCTTTTGATCTCCACAACTAGCCTCTGTTTGATCTCGCTCAATTCGGTATACTTTGTTGTAGTGCTGTCTAAGACGGTCCTGACTCAACAAGCCGGTGCGAGGGTCCCCTTCCTCATGGACGACCGCCTCGAGTGAGTGGGTGGGAAGGAACTCGCTGTACCTTTCCCACCGCGCGCGAAGAACTCCCGACTGTCAATGCCGGGCCACAGACAGTCCCAAGGGCTGGCGTGCCAACAAGGTTAAGCCGCGTTTCTCGGCGTGGACGGGTCGCAAGTCAACCAGCCCCGGAATCTGGACTGTCGAAGCGAATGTGACGTCATATGCTTCTCTGCCGCCCGCATCATACACGGGGTAGAGTGGAGGTCACGGCTACGTAAATTGCCGCTGGCCTCTGATTCCGCACCATTAGTGGATTTCGTCGGTGTGAGTCCCGCGCCGAGAAACTATACGCAAGCCACTTTTTAACAAGCGCGTCAGCGCGAGTAGGGTAGGATAGTTGACGTGATGCCCCGTCGTGTGAAGTCGGACTGCGAAACAGTCGATGGGTGTTGGTGTAGGTCCCTCTCTCTCGATATCTAATTGCTGTCTGCAGATCTTTTTGAGGCATGTGATCGGATCATATTGTATATTTCACTCCTCAAACTTGCTGAACTATTTAGAACCCAAAATAAAGATTTGTGACTGATTTGATGAAGTCCCATCAAAAGAAATATTTGAACTCCCTCAAACGTACTCTATATGAGTCTACCAAAAATAGGGCTCGGTACGTGGCAGAACACTGATCCAGAAACCTGTGCGAATACCGTCTCTACCGCACTGGAATTAGGGTATCAACACATCGATACAGCCCAATATTACGGAAATGAGGAAGCTGTTGGTGAGGGTATCAAAGCAGCTGACGTAGTCCGCGAGGATATATTCGTGGGCTCGAAAGTTCACGCAGAAAAGTTTGGCTTAGCATATGACGAAGTCATTGAAGGGTTGGAAGTGACCCTTGATCGACTTGGACTCGAATATCTGGACCTACTATACGTTCACTGGCCGGTTGGAAACTACGAAGCAGAAGAAACGATGTCAGCTTTTGATGAACTCATTGACCGAGAGCTGATAGAGTATGCCGGCGTCTGCAATTTCAGTATTGAACAACTTGAGGAGGCGATGGAGCATATTGAGTCAAATCTATTTGCTCACCAAGCAGAAACACATCCTCTCCTGCAACAGAACGAGCTTGTGGAACATGCGCAAGAAAACGACTATCATCATATTGCGTATTCTCCTCTCGCACGTGGAAATGTACTCGAAATTCCTGAAGTCAGAAATATCGCTCAAAAACATGATAGTAGTCCAGCACAAGTTAGCCTTGCATGGTTGCTCGCGCGCGACAATGTTAGCGTCGTACCGAAGGCAACGTCGAAGTCGCATCTAAAGGACAACCTCGGGGCTGTTGAGCTCGAACTCGACGCAGAAGATATTGAACGAATCCAGGGGATCGAGCAGACGGAGCGGTATGTCGAACGCGATGGAGCACCATGGCTTGAAAGTTGAATTCAAATCGAACATTTCGAGTTTGTTGCTGCCGAAAGTATGTGGTACGTATTTACCCCAGGGACACGACAACGGGCACAACCTGAGCTCGTGAGATTATCTCGTTATCTCGGGCAACTCGCTTGAACTCTTCGTAGGGATTGCGTCCCTGCTGGCTCCACGTCGCCAGCAGGGACAGCAGGGTTTCGTGAATAAACATGCCTGGTCGTTCCGAAGCGTTCCGATGAGTTTTCGGAGCACCCCCTGTACATGAAGCGCGTTTTCAGCGGCGTTGTTAGTCGGGGAGACTGCTGGCTCACCGACGGAGGTAATCCATGGTCGAGACCTCCTTCGATTTTCCCAAGTAGTGTTACCACTGGTCTATCAAGAACTGACCGCTCAATTAGCGATTCAAGCACTCTCTGTGCCATCTGTTGTAGTTCTGCTTGCCTACGTACTGTCAGGTCGCTCCCCCGGAGAACGACGTACCGCTGTTTGAGGGTATGCTATATCGGGTTGCTTTCCGCCTGCTGTTCGGCGGCTTCCTCAGCTTCCCGAAGGATATGTGCCCAACATCGTTGGAGATTGCTGCTGAAGACCGATACGCCGTCCGGCCATCACAGACGACCGTTCTCGCGAAGTCCTCCCCGAGGACTTCCGCGGGAAGATCGCTTCCTCGACTCTCTCTCTCTCTGACTGCGTACAGCGTATGTTCCTTATTGGTGAACGTCCAGATCCATGTCTATTCACCATCTCGTTTGATTCCGGTCTCATCATCGTGGACAACGTCAGCTTGCTGGATCTGGTGGCGGATCTGCTCATACTCACAGCGACCGGCGCGCGCGGTGCGCTCGACAACTCCAGTCCGTGCAGTAGCTAGAAGCGATCGGCGATCTTCCGGTAAGAGAGACGGTGGTCGTACCGAAACAGTGCCCCCTGTGTGATGACGTTCACCCCGAATTGCCCCTCTAGTGATTCAGCAAACTACTAGGTGACCTGATTCGATAACTCGGTGGGAGAGTCCACTTCCGACCCAAACATGTTATCCAGAGTTCCCAATTCTTCTGTGAACTACTATCGGGGTAGTTCGGAGTATGAGGCGACAGTCTCTGTTTCACACGATTGGCACTCTTAGTGGTGGTTGTACTGTGTGATTTTCGGTGGCTGTGGATCTAGGAGTTCCTCGAGGAGTCGGGAGTTGATGCCCTTCGGTTCGTCAAACGCTTCACCACAGTCTGTGAAGCAGTCACAAGTAACCACGATTTCTCGATCTGAGTCAGGAGTGTCGCGCCATTCCGGGTCGTGTCTGGACTTTCGGCCAGGCCTGTCACCGTCAGTACGTGGTTGTTCATCGTCCTCGTTCCGACCGGACGAGAACGGTTTCTCTTGATCCGATTGGTCCTTGCTCGGTGGGGACCCCTCATACCACTGGAGCTTGGCTCTGAGCCGTTTGTTTTCCTGTCGCAACTGTTCGTTCTCTTCTAGAAGCTCTTGGTTTTCCTAGCGGAGCTGTTCGACTTCTTCTTAAAACGAAGCAACACGTGCGAGCGTCCCCTGTTTGGTAGGGTCGGAAGAAGTCATGAGCAGGCAAGACGGGCGGTCTCCGGACTGGAAACTATCCCTTGGGAATACATTGGTTTTCCTGCTGCATCGATCTACGTCACCAGTTGGGTGGCTACTAAGAGTGACTGCCGAAAACAGTCTGGGACTAAACACGTACGATAATTATATATAGCATGATTGTATACTGGGAAATGAGATGGCAAACAAAAGCAACAGCCATTCCAGTGGAAGCAAGGTCCCAAAATCCCTTTCTCGACGAAATGTCATTAGGGGACTAGCTGCAGCAGGGGCAGCAGGTCTAGCTGGGTGTGGAGCGGGTGAACGGACCACTGAACCCGATGAAAACGCAAACAATTCGGGACAAACTGGTACTTCGGAAACTACCATCCAGATGGCCGAAAGTATCAAAATGTGGAGCGCAGCTAATGCTGAGACCTTCAAGATGGTCGCAGATAGGTATAATGAGGAGACGGGTGGCAAGGTATCCGTCTCTAACATGACCTCAGGGGACCTTCAAGATAAGCTGAAAGCGAGCCTAATTAGTGGAGAGGATGCTCCTGCTACGGCGATGATCCAACAGTATTCAATTCCCGGTATGATTGATACTGGTAGTTTGACCGACCTATCTTCCCGAATTAACAGTGAAGGATTAAAAGACGACTACGTGTCTGGTACGTGGGATGCCGTTTCCAAGGATGGTGGGATTTATGCTATCCCATGGGATATCGGCCCAGCGGTGGTATATTATCGTCGAGACGTATACGAACAAGCCGGGATTGAACCAAGCAGTATTGAGACATGGGATAATTTCATGGAAGAGGGAAGCAAGCTTGGGGACGATAAATCCCTCATCAGCCTAGCACCAAATGAATATGCTAATACGTGGAGGTTCCTTTTCCGCCAGCTGGGTGGGAACGAATTTACTGAGGAAGGTGACATCAACATACACTCAGAGAAAAGTGTTCGGGCCGCAAAGTTAATGAAAGATATGATTGATGCGGGAGTAGCGGATACTACTTCCGGATGGACGCAAAATTGGTTCTCCAATTTCCAATCTGGGTCGACCGCCAGCATCGCGTTTGGTGCCTGGTTCACGGGGACCCTTAAGGCAGAATTGTCGGATACTAGTGGGAAATGGGGCGTTATGAAACTCCCCGCTTTCGAAAAAGGTGGGAATCGGGCAAGTAAAAATGGTGGATCATCGTTGATAATCCCAAACCAATTGTCAGAAAACGAATTGGCAAGAGCCTGGGATTATGTGAAATATGCCACATCCAATGACGAAACGATGATTAAGACGTATTCCGAGAAGGGTAACTTCCCAGCTTACTCGGCAATCTATGACGATGAGGTATTCAAACAGAAGGATGAGTTTTTCGATGGCCAACGAGTGGGGACTGTCTTTACTGATGTAGCTGAAGATATCCCGGGGTATCAATTTACCGCGGACACTCCCCAGGTATCAAACGCTATTGTCTCCGAAATTCGAAATATGGTCAAAAATGATGGCAGTCCTGATAAGGCTATGCAGCGAGCAGCGGAAACAGTGAAAAATAGTACTAACCGTGACCTCGCCTGAAAATATACAATAACAGCACGGAGCAAATAATATTTCAGCTTTAGACAAGATTATTCAGTAAGCGACTAAACAGTTAAACATATTACTACCCATGACTAGATATGAAAACATGAGTGCAACAGAATATAGTCAAGACAATTCTCCCTCGATAGTGGATAGATTCCGGTATAAACGACAGAGGTTGACCGAGATCCTTCCATCCCCCGGTGGAGTACCATACATATTCCTTTCTCCATTTTTTATTTTCTTCTCAGTATTCCTAGCATTTCCCATCGTATATTCTCTATACCTTTCGTTTTTTGAGTTTCAGGGAGTTGGTGGTCAAACACTTTTCTGGGTTGATTTAGGCTGGTTTGATTTCACCGTCACAACAATTGCAGATCTAGAATTCGTTGGATTGGAAAATTACGAGCGGCTTCTTGGTGATTCAGTATTCCATCAAGCGTTCCTCAACACGCTCTTCATTTTCGTCATTCAGATCCCGCTTCTAATGACGTTAGCTTTGACCTTGGCTCTTATCTTAGACGCTAGCTTCGTGAAATTCAAAAGGTTCTTCCGATCGATAATTGCTCTACCAGTTGCAGCTCAAACAGTCGCTTACACGGTTGTATTTCTCGTCATCCTTCAACCCAATGGCATACTCGATTCACTGTTCGTAGCAATTGGAATCTCACCACAACAATGGATAGGAAACTCCACATGGGCAAAAACAATGATAGCGTTCATGAAAACTTGGAGATGGACTGGTTATAATATGATTATTTTAGTCGCGGGATTGCAAACGATCCCCCAGCAATTGTATGAAGCTGCTAGAATTGATGGAGCTAGCCAATGGGAAAGGTTCAGATATGTAACTATTCCGCAGCTTAAACCGATTCTCTTGTTCGTATTAGTTACTACTACTATCGGTGTGTTCAAAACTTTCCCAGAAGCAAAAATTATGATTGATGGTGGAGCACCACGTGTCGGTACCCAAACATTGGTTCCGTATATCTATGAAGTTGGGTTCATTAATTTCGAGTTAGGTTATGCGAGCGCAATCACGTACGTTGTTGTTGGTGTAATTATATTCATTGCCTATCTTCAAATGAAGGTTGGTGGTTCTGATGCATGACAAAACACAGCGATCTGCTTTCCAAAGATTCGGGATTTATGCTTTCCTCTTAGCTGTTACAGCAGTTATGCTCCTCCCGGTTTATTGGGTTCTTGTAGTGTCTACAATCCCTGAGGAAGCCTTTATTGGAAGTGGTGTGCCAATGATCCCTGGTCAACATTTCCTTGATAATTTCATATCCTTGGAGTCAAATATTGATTATGTAGATAGTATTGGGCATAGTGTGGGGGTTTCGGTAGTTTACACTGCAATCTCATTGTTCCTTTGTGCCATGGGTGGATTTGCATTCGCTAAGTATGATTTCCGATTTCAAAAACCAGTATTCTATCTAATCCTAGCCACGATTACTTTGCCGATTCAGATTCTCGTCATTCCATATTTCCTAATGATGGCAAAATTAAATCTCGTAAATACATTCATTGCGATTATTTTGCCATATGCAGCCCACCCCCTTGGGATATTCCTGATGCGGCAGAATATGCAAAAAATCCCGGATTCATTGCTTGAGTCAGCGCGGATGGACGGAGCAACTGAGTTCCAAGTATTCTACCGAATAGCTCTCCCAACTATGAAGTCGTCTATGGCTGCTCTAGGGATCATTCTATTCCTGTTCCAGTGGAACCTATTCCTCTTCCCGTTAGTGATCCTTCGAGAAGGAAAATACACGATTCCTCTCGCAATCAGTCAGCTTGTTCGTGTTGGAAGAGTGAATTATGATCAAATTATGGTGGCGGCGGCGCTCGCTATTATTCCTCTATTCATCGTCTTCGTTGTCCTACAAAAGTATTTTGTCCGTGGAATCCTTGCAGGTTCAGTTAAGGAGTGATCAAAATGGCGAAAATTCAACTCAGTGACATTACGAAAGAGTTTGGTAACGGTTCAGAAAGTATCGTTGCAGTTGATAATATCGAGCTTCAGATCCAAGATGGGGAGTTCCTTGTATTGGTTGGTCCATCGGGTTGTGGCAAAACAACTACTCTACGGTGTATTGGCGGCTTGGAAAGTGTTACTGATGGAGAAATAAAATTCGGTGAGGAGAATGTTACAGATATTCCATCGACCGGTCGTGATGTTGCGATGGTATTCCAAAATTATGCATTATATCCACACATGACAGCTAAAGAAAATATCAGTTTTGGTTTGAGGGTGTCTACCAAACTCACTTCAGAGGAAATTAATAATAAAGTCGAGGATGCTGCTGAAATGCTTGGCATTTCGGACTTGATGAATGATAAACCAAAGGAGTTGTCTGGTGGTCAACAGCAAAGGGTTGCCTTGGGGAGAGCTATCGTAAGAGAGCCGCAGGTCTTCCTGATGGATGAACCTTTATCGAATCTAGACGCGAAACTACGAACAGAAATGCGGACTGAGATTCAGGAATTGCAGGATACATTGGGTACCACTACTGTGTATGTTACTCACGATCAGACTGAAGCGATGGCAATGGGTGACCGAATAGCCGTCCTAAACGAAGGCCAGCTCCAGCAGGTTGGTAAACCGGAAGAACTCTATCTATCACCCACCAATCAATTTGTAGCATCCTTCATTGGAGACCCGAGCATGAACTTATTCGAAGCTACTGTTGAAGAAGATGTCTTGATTGGGCCAGGGGACATTCGAATCGATCTTCGAGATACATCCCAAATCACGGGAAAGGAACGAGTTACTGTAGGACTTCGTCCAGAGGATATCAAAGCGACCTCGCAAGGCGATTACGGGATGAGTGCAAATGTATCTGTTGTTGAGCCAATGGGCAACGAGAACATACTCTACACCTCTGTTGGTGAGAAAGAGTTCATCATCCGGGCGAATAATCAGGTCCGTCCTGAACGCCATGATGAAATACAACTAACTTTTGACGAAGAGTCTATGTATATATTCGATATCGAAACTGAAAAATCGCTTAAAGTAAAGTCGGATGAGGTCGCTGACAATCAATTCAACGCCACTGAGGAAATTGCTACCTCAAATAGTACCAACCTTGCAGAAGACGGTTCCACACAAGAATCGTAAACTCTAATAACACAGTTAATTTATACTAAATTAAATAAAATAAATATTCTAAAAACACCTAAAGACACAGTCACATTCGTATATCATCGTTTATGATTGTCCATAATCTGACTATGTATGTCCCGAATAATGTGGCCTATCCCATCGATCCCTGAGAGTCGTTTCGCTGATTAGTTATAGAGCCTCGAGTCCAGTTAGAGAATTTTTATCGGGTTGATGGACTCGCTGGCGAACAAATCAAAGAGACTATCGTGGGCTGTAATTACGCTGGGATACGGGTCATCATGGTGACCAACGATCACGCCGGGACGGCGAAAAACAGCTCATAGAGTGACGGGGGAGGGGAAACCATCGATTCAGACTACGCTGAAGTCATCAAAAGGAGCGAACTCGATGACTGGAGTCTCTTTCGGCGACTGACAGCGAACGCTTTGAGGACGCCGCAGTTTTCACGCTGGTTAACCTGGAGAACAAGCTCGACTTGATAGATCGGCTCTGTAGTTTCGCTAGACGAGAGCGCCGCAACTACGTTATCGCTGTAGAAAGCGAAGAGGAAGACTGCTGTAGTATCGGAGTTCCGCTCTTCACTCGTGTTACGGTCGCTAAGGCTAAATCTGTTGTCGCTAACCCGGAGAATCCGATGACCCCGAAAGGGTGGGCGGGTTCGCCGAGTGGGCAATGCTTACGCTACATGCACTCTGTATCGAGTTGGGCAAATCCTACCGCGTTGCGGTGGATTTGCTCAGCGAGTTGCCCGGCGTACTCGAAGAGATCGGTCTCATGCGGCTGTCTCACTACACTATCCTCCGTACGTGGTTTGTACGGATTCCGACTAAGACGTGACGTGCGTTTCTCGGTTCGTCATTCCAGAAACTCACTGGCCACATAGCTATCGATTCGACTGGCTTCGACCGCGACCAGCCCAGCCGCCACTACGCCAACCACACGCACTAGCGCGTCCGGGTGCTGAAAGTCACTGTCCTTGTTGATGTCGAAACGCTGTACATCACCGACACCCACTCCACAACGTGCAAGAAAAAAGATCTGAAGATTGGCCCGCAGGTCGCCCGCCTAAACGTGGGCGACCTGCGGAGCCTCGCTGCCAACCGAGGCTACGATGCGAAAGACTTCCGCGACGAACTCAGTGACAACGGCGTTAGACCGCTGATCAAGCATCACATCATGAATCCGCTCGATCACACCCACAACGCCCGCATGGACCGTGATCGGTCCAAACGTCGCTCGATGAACGAAATCGCCTTCTCAAGCATCAAGCGTACGCTCAGCACAACCGTGCGTGCGCGAAGCTGGTGGCTGGCGTTCCGTGAAATGTTGCTTAAAGCGACCGTCTACAACCTCAATCCCTGATAAAGCGTCGCCAACTAATCCGATCTGAGCCCACCAGTCTGTCCTGATGAGCCGTTGGTAGCGAGCAAGTATCCCTGAGAGAAGAGAGGGCTGTCGCTGTCGGTGGCGGTCAGCCGCCGACACGACAGTGTCGCCACCCACGTGGAGGCGTGCTCGGCGGTGACTTCCGGTGGAACCGGTCGTTAGGTGGCCGGTTTGCGGGAACGGCCCGACACATCATCGAGATGAACTCCATGAACGGCCACTTCCAGAGGCGGCGCCCGTCACGGCGGGGGCGTCGCACAAACTCCCAGTGCAGATACCGCCACACGTTCTGTAAGAGAATGGTCACTATGACGTACAACAGCCGTACGACCGGATTCTGCGTTGTGATCGTTGCAATACTTTGTTCGGAGAACCGATAGCTGGCCTCGAAGCGTTTGACGTAGTGGTATCGGGCTTCACGTGGCGTGTCGATGAACAGCGCGTCAGCGGCATAACTATGACGCGCCACCCCGTGTTCGTCATACCACCCGTTCTGGTAGGTACAGTTGATATAGACGGGAATCTCAACGGTCCAGCTGTGACCGTCGAGTTTCGCCGTCAGATCGTGTTGGATGACGCGGCTCCATCCTTCCGAGAGTTCCTGCTTAATGTTCTTTCCCCACCGGACGATCGGCATTACGTAGGTGGGATTGTGTGTCTGAAGCAGCGTGAGGCACTTGCTATCGTAGAATCCGCGGTCGAGATAGATGGCCTTGACGCTGAGGTCAAGGCTGTCAAGGAGGCCAAGAAACTCTGCCAGGACACTGCTGGCGGTGCGCCGTCTCGTCGACGGGCGACACCGCCAGGTGTATTCTTCACATGCGCGTAGAGTGTCGCGTAGGCGTGGAATGCGGTGGTTCCACGCTTGGATTCCGAGTGATAGAGGCCATCTGTCTCATCCTCATCACCGTAGTAGGGCCTCAGGTGGATGTCTACGATGACTTCCACTGCTCGGGAAGACCTCTAAAATGTCCTTCTGAAGGAGTGCGTTCCCGACTTTTTCAACCGACGTTAGTTCGAACTTCTCGCCGAGGAGGTACAGAACTGTGTTTTCGTGGGGAAAGTCTTCACTGGTCTCACAGAGTTCAGATATCGAGTCCCCGTCGGCGTAAGCGCCGACGAGGACCTCGTAGATATTCCTTAGCATAGAATTCAACATTAGCTCCGAGACAGAAAGCGACTTCCTCGTCGAGGGTATTGACGAGGAAGTTAAGAAGTTGGTCCTCGTGGATTTCATTGTCTGCTGGCTTGTTGAAGTGCACATCCTCAGCAAGCAGACATTCTAACTACCCAGCTTTGTGAGGTACTGAAATCTGGTCATCCACGTCACAGTACCGATAGATGCGAAAGTTTGGCGTGGAAACTAGGAAGCCGTTCGATCCTTCACATGATCAGTCAATGGATAAGACTAGAGGAGACATCGTGCGTCCACGACCGAGTAGGGGGTAAGAGGCCGTCTCAGTGACGGTGCAAGACGGGCGTCGATCTTACCAGATGCAGCGAGGCGGCCACCGATAGCGTCGGTTGACGACACTATCTTCGCCTTGCCACATCGAATGAGCGAGGATGAGCAGATCTGGTTCGTCACGAATTTTGACGTAGAGAGCCAGACAATCGGACCGTACATGGCGGCATTCGATCGCCGCTGGGACATCAAGCCGTCATATCTGAAAATCTGGGATTTCTTGTCGAGAACGTCGTCACCGACGTTGTCGATACACTTGTTCTAAATTCTGCTTGCGGTCTCGGTGTACAATCTGTGGGTGTTAATGAACACCCTCTATTCACAGGGAACGATTCCGAGGAAATAGCCACTTTCGACACGTACTTTCCGGACAGTCCTTCTCTCGATAATACGGTAACGAGTGAGCCACATCGACCGGGATGGCTGGTCAGAGCTACCCAATTGAGTGATAACAACCAAGACTGCCGTCACTCGACAGCTGTTCCTCGGTTTTCGGTTTTGTTCGGTAAACCTCTATTTCAGAATTCCTTAGTTTAGCTGCCGAAAGAAACGGACTTCCTCCAGTCTCAGTTTGATTCGGCAGCTACTAATTAGCGCGCGGAAACTCTCATTTTGATCTGTGAATCTCTATAATCTCGCCACTTTCGATATCTGGATCTTTGATTTCAATATTTTTATCTTGGAGATGTACTATTGGTTTCTCATTCCAGTAATCTTTATTCTTTACTGTCGTGCCCAGAACTGCTGTAGCCAGGATATGCTCCCCTGGTTCATGAACATCAGTTAGTATTGGAACA
Source organism: Haloarcula sp. H-hyl6 (assembly GCF_056934455.1). NCBI lineage: Archaea > Methanobacteriati > Methanobacteriota > Halobacteria > Halobacteriales > Haloarculaceae > Haloarcula > Haloarcula sp. H-hyl6. The sequence continues at coordinate 194,741 of NZ_JBRIIK010000005.1, read as the reverse complement.
AGAGTACATGGATTCATTATGTTAGAGTTTGGATCTGATTTTGGAAGATCAGAATCTCGGTTTTCCATTAAATCGCAGATTCCACTCATATGCGTCTTATTGTTGGCTTTGACATATGTGTCCCCTTTACATGACGAAATCTGAGATTCGGGTGTTCTATTTCGTTTATAGGCGACCGGGAATCCGCCTTCAATACTCCTAATTGTACGGTTTGTTGAGATTTTGTGGATTCGGATATGCCAGGGCATCTTTGGCACGACCCATGATTCAATTTCGACACCATTCCACGGTTTCCATAAAGAATAGGGTAACCCATTGCGCATACTACCTTCTTCCAATTCGTCTCGTGAGCGGTAATATCCAGACTCATCAGATACGGTGAGTGTATTATCTAATCCCTGACTAGATAGCTTGGAGCCACCAGTTCGAGTGTTAAAGCCAAATCCAGTAGCATAGGCGAATTTACTATACTTTTCATCATACGGCGTCGCTTGACCGTGAGTGAGAGCACACACGAAATCATCTTGACTACTAGAATAGATAACCATGCCACTCTCTTCTTGAACATGTGTTTCAGAACGAGTTGGATGTTGTTCCTCCTCAGCCTCCCAAAATGGATGCGAAGGAGGTAGTGCAAGTGGCAAAAATGTTTTCATTGCCCAATAGGGAGAGGTTGGAGAGCTGTAATCTTCGATAATTGAGCTGTTTGGGTATCTATATCCCAAACTTAGTACTTTATCAGAATCAAAGATCGGCTGTTGTAGCCACCACCGAATATTTTGTAACCAGATATTTTTTATTTCCCCCCACGGAAGTGCTTCAACTCCTGCATATGCCAGGGCGCCCCAAAAAGACCCTTGTGCAAACCTATACAAGAGGCTCCTCCCATACGGGAGTGCTTCTCCTTTTTTAGTGAACCGTAATCTAAAATCTGATGCAAATTGTTCTGCACGCTGCTTAAATTTACTTGAACGTCCAGGGTCGATATCTTCAGCTAGCTTAGAATAAATTAAACTGTAAAAATGAAGAGCCCAGGATATGTAGTAATCTCCTTTATTTGGCCCATCAGTGTACCATCCGTCTCCTTGATAAAATTCTTCGATCCGGCTGAGATCTGATTCGACTTGTTCCCAGTCATAAGGTGCACCAATTTTCCGCAAGCCAAGGTTAGTGATCACTCGGAAGTACAGCCAGTTATTGTCAATAAGCTCAACATTATTTATATTATAAAGCCATTCTGAAATTTGTTTTTGTTGCCCTTGAGTCAACGGGTACCATAGTCGTTCGGGAATAAGTGCCAACGCTAAACTAATTGGTGGCGCTTCAACGGCTTTCTGTGACTGGTCAGTGATTTTTCCCCAGTATTCCTCATGAGTCTGGTCAGTACCGTTGAGCAAACCCTTACGATAGTATTTCCACCAGTCAAAATTTCCGTTCCCTGCTGCTAACGGTGCTAAACCCCAAAGCGGCCGTGCAAATCCCTCAAGTTCAGTATCTGGCTGAATCGCCCCCAGACTGCCAACCTTGACTTGAGCCTTTCCATCACTGAAATTCTGTTTTAGTGGGTCAAAGAGTTCTCTTACTAGCTTTTGGACATCGGTTCTAGTTTGAACATCTGTAGCTATTGTTGACATGATCTATAGTTCTTTTATGTTAGTAGTAGTGAATGTGTCTATGATTATTACTCTGTATTTGTGCCAGCATTCAACTTCACACATGCAATTGTAATCTATTGTGTTAGTGCCTATAATATAAATTCTCGGGCATCAGCTCTATTGTGTAAACCGCCTCGAAGTTCAGCCTCGAAATTTCTCATAGACCTTTATTCTATGCCTCAGAAGAGGCAGGAGACGTATACCTCCCACTCACAGTCAGTATCCTGCAATTCACATACGGGGTACGGGTGCGCCTACATCGTCTGCGTTTTGCCAACGAGGGGGGGGAGATGCTGTAAGCCGATGTACTTTGTTGCGTATTTGCATAACTCGGATACCAAGCACCGCCCAGACGAAGAGTTCACGGCGATCTGACACCAACTCGTGCGAACGACTGAACGCATCGAGAAGACAGCGTGGCAACTGTACTGGGACGGCACAGAGAAAGCTGGAGAAATCTTTGGCAGTGGTTCCTGTCTATGGTGATGTTTGGGGTCCAAGCCATCGCAGTGGTTCGTGATCCACGACACCTTGAATCCCGTCGAATGGCTGTTGGGCGAATCAGTAAGCGATGCAAGGACCATTGGACGTGCTAGACAGGGAAGGGAATGTAAGCGTCACTCAAGCTTCGGCTGGTGCAGTACGCTGATCTAGGGCACTAACAGTCGTTCTTTGGCGAATTGTATCAGCGACCGGACAAAACAAACAATCTGTACTCTCTCAATTGGGAGTGATAAAGGAAAACTATAGACCTTGTTGCGACGGGACTAAATCATTCGCCAGGCAGGTACTACCAGTACGGTTCCCAATTTTGGGTTGCTCTGACTAATGCTTCAAAGAAGTAGTAGTCACCCCAGATACAGCACTCGTCGACCCCATTTCCTGTAGGCTTACTGTATACTCCATGATCAAGAAGTCCATTCGAATCTTTATTTTCTGTGGTATAATCCTCGCATAGTGACACGAGGATTTGAATAGCTGCGTTCCTGTATATTGGTCTGGATTCATCCACAATCGGAAGGACTGTTATAAGCTCGTCCAGGCCACAAACTGCAATTGCAGCTGCTGAACTATCACGCTCCTCGTCACTTGACTCAATATCTAAATCCCAGTAAGGTACGTTGTCAGCGGGTAGGTTGGAGAGGTAGTAATTTGCTGTTTGCTTAGCTGTCTCAATAAATTGTTTATTATCAGTATATTGATAGCTGAGGGGGAAACCATAGATTGTCCACGCTTGCCCTCTAGACCAGCAAGAATCATCAGCACAACCTTGATGTGTCTCACCACTGAGTGGTTTATTATCATCTATATCAAATTGGAAAGTATGGTATGTTGAGCCATCACTCCGAACGATGTGATCTGCTGTTTGTTGGGCATGAGAACAAGCGAGATCCTGGTAATATTGACGGTTTGTTGTCTCTCCAGCCCAGTATAGAAGTGGGAGATTTAGCATGGTATCAGCTATAATACGACCGTGTGCCCAAGGTCTCTCTTCTGGATTTTCAATGTCACCCCATGCTTGAATAATTCCAGGACCAGAGTGAAATCGGTCTGTAAGTAAATCTGCAGCTCTAAGTCCCAACTCTCGAGCATCTGGGTTCCTAGTCACCTTGTAGCTGGCAACGGCAGAGAGCGTGTAAAGAAATCCAAGATCGTGGTGATTAAGATGTTGCTTTTTCTCGATCCTCGTTGAGAACGAGTCTAAGTGGGATTCTGCTATATTCCGGTACCGATCTTCTCCAGTTACCTCATAAGCAAGCCAAAGCATCCCAGTCCAAAAGGATGTGGTCCATCCATAATCATTTTTGACCGGCTGATAATTCAACTCCTCACTTGCAGGGCCTGGGAACTGCTGGCTACCAAATTCATCTATTAGAGAATCTATTTGATCTAAAACAAATTCAATACTATTTTCAATGGTCTCTCGATGATTCTCTGGTACAGTAGAATACTGTTCAGTAATTGAATCTAGGTGATGGTTCATCTTAATTCGTATTTCATAATATCCATATTTGAATATAAACCTGCCGGTTAGGAAGGTAAGCTGTTTTTCCGATAGTATTCAGACCGGAATCTTATGGTAGTATACGAAACTCTGCAACTAATTTTTAGCTGTTTGCTGATTATCATGGTTAAAGCAGTTCAAGAATGGCGTTGATTGTCGATTGGGTTCTCGAAAAGTTCGATCGACAGTTCTTCGATTTTCGCGGCGACACAATTAAAACCGGAGAGCAGTTCGCTGGATTTCGACGGCTTCGCGGAAGGACCGTTTGATATCGGCACGAAGCAGCGCTACGTCACCGAGAATCGTCCAAGAGCTCTGTGTGCAGCACCCAACTTGAGGAGGCTGTAGGCCAGCATCAGCAGGTGCCAGTGCCGACTGGTACCTGCAGCATGCCGGAACTCGCAGTCGCTAAAGCCGAGGTCCTGCTTGGTGTCTCTGAAGAATGTCTCGATGCGCCATCTCATCGCGTACAACTCGATGAGTTGGCTCGCGGGCGCGTCGATCTTGTTCGACACGATGTACTTCACACTCGGTTCGTCGTCCTCTTCATCGGCACTCGGTTCTTTCGTCGTAATCAGCAACTTTACCTCTCCGAGGCGACCGACCTCACGCTTCTGCGTCCAGATGTGGTAGGTGTCTCCGTCAATTGTCCGTGGAACAGTGTCGAAGCGCTGGTCGAGCGCGTCGACACGGATCCGGTCACCACCGTACGTGACCAGTGTGTCACTCTTGACGGCGGAAACCCACTCTTTGCCGTAGCCTTCGAGGTGTGTGACGAACTCTTCGGAACAGTAGAGCTCATGTCGAAGAGATAGGTGTCGCCCGGGACACCTATCTCGATGAGTTCATCAACAAGGTCAATAGCAAGCTCAACGCGACGTTTGGCGTTTTTCTCGTAGAGGCGAAACCCGAGTGGATAGATGGTTTTCTCGTCGGCGTAGAGTGCGTAGATGAGGTTCTGTCCCCAGATGTAGCCAGGAACAGTGTGGTCGTAGAATTTTCCCATGTTGGGGATTTTCTCGCCCGTTTTGTGCGTGAAGGTGTCGTCGATGATGACGACACCTTCACTCGACCAGCGAGTGTCGTCGGCTTGCTGGAGAAGCTCCAGGCGCTCTTTGTGCAGTTGATCGTCGTCCCAGTCGTACTCGGTGAGGAACTTGTTGAGAGCGCGTTCGCTCTTGGCTGGAAGCACGTGTGTTGAGATGCCGTCCACGGTCTTGTTGCTGGCCGCAACAAGACCGGTGACGTAGGTCTTGGAATGATAATATTGCCGGGTTGAAAGGCAGTTTAACTCGTCGATTGCAGCGGTACAAGACAGAAACGACGTAAGTGGGGGAATCCGATCTTCACGTCTCTCTACGCGCTACATCAGCATAAGGTGCGAAGTCAAGTAGTTAAGTAGCAACTCCTGATTGTGGTCGGTGGACAGACCTTGCACGTGGATTTCATTGAGGGCCTCTCTGATACGACGAATTGTTCCCGGAATCGACCAACATGTCTACGACCCTTTGTTTCCGTCGTATAATCCGCGTTCGCAGTTGGATAGGCTACGCAAATGCGACTCCTGCTTACGCTTCTGACCTCTGAGACCTGTGGAGAATTAACACTTCGCTGCCTTCGATCAGCGCCTTCGAATTCTCCTATTTAACTTTTAGTCACAAATCTCGCGATAAACGATTCATCCCTCAGGAGCGTTTCTTATTAGGTGGCCCATTTTGTGGTGGACAATAGTCCTCGTAAAATGATTATTTCTCACGGGTGTGTTTGTACTGTTGAACATAGGATTTCATTGACTATATGGCGCCTAGATACATTACACTACTAGTGATGTAATACATTGGTGGGCTGAGATAGACCATATTCAATTCAAGACTGGAATCATTCTAATTTTGAAAAATCATTCACATATGCTCAGAAGAGATTCAGAGTCATATTTGCCGTCGATATATACCACAGCTAAAAAATATTATTTTGTAGTGATAATATATTATGTTATGTGCTATACTAAGAGATATACAGTGAATGGGACATAAGAAGTATTCCTATCGGATCCGTCAATTTACAGAACGCCAAGTCAGCATTGGTGAATACCTACTCGATGGTTTTGTAAGATGCAACGGTTGTGTCTGCGTTATGGCGGGAGAAAACGAAGAGGCGGTGTTTTGCGGGTTTGGAACTCTATCTCTTTACCCATGTTACGATAGCTAAGAATAAATCAGCTGTCGCCAACCCGGACGAAACTGTTGACTCCAAGGAGAATTGTGGGTTCGTCGAGTAGGAAATGCTCACGCTCTGTGCACTTCTCATCGAGCTGAGCAAATCCTATCGCGTCACAATGGATTTACTCAGTACGATATTGGGCGTCGTCAAAGAAATGGGGATCACACAGCTACCCTCTGCACTGAGCTCCGGATGCGGTTTTGATAAATTCCGGTCAAGACTGTTGATCGGTCCACATGTGCTTCCAGCCAAGAGTGATACGCGCGCCACCTACAGTGGTGAAAGGATCCGTGTCGACGCGTTCGGCCAGCACGTCGACAGAGTTCCTCCAATGATTGTCAGAGATTTCTACCATATCTAGACGCAGAAACGTGAGTATAGACGGCTCGATGAGGGCAAGTTACTGATCACGACAAAGAACCTAGTGGCGATGACGAGGACGACAGTCAAAGCGTGAAGTACATTGAGTCAAACAAGACCGATGTGCCACGGGTTATCTCGTCGATTTGTAAGCAATGAGATCGTGGATAACGACATTCTTCAGAACACTATGCTAGAGCTCGTTGTTGGAAAATGCGAGCTCCGGCATACTGCAGGTCCCAGTCGATATTGGCACCTATTGATGCTACCCTACAGCCTCCTAAGTTAGGTGCAGTACTCAGCACTCTTGGAACGATTCTTGGCCGAGCAGCATAGTTTTGAAGAGACATCAAATGTACCTGCATAAAAGTGTCGAACATCTCATTTCTTGAGTGGTCAACGACCCAAGCTAAAGTATCGACGATCTATTATTAGAAGTCGGGGAGAATTTTCGCCTAACATGCCGAGCAAGTAACTAAGCATCACTGTCCTGCCACTCTGTTGTATTTAATCCGTCTACTTATCGCGGCCGATAATATTATTATACATTAGCATCTTGTGGATAGTATGCCAGTACCATGGCAACCGGTAAGTGGTGGCATAGTCAATAAAAAAACCAAATTTGCCTTTAACGGAGGATACAATGACTCGTAATTGGTCCCGTCGATCAGTCCTACAGATTTCAGGAGCCGCATTAGCAGCGCCATTGTTGTCAAGTTCTTCGAGTGCTGCCACTGAAGACGCAGACGAATTTGATCGTCTACGTCTAAAATGGAAGGATTATCTGACTGGGGGCGATATTAATCCAGACGATCCGGCCTACGAATCTGACATTGAACGTATTAATAGAGCTGCGAAAAATCATTGGGAGGATATGATCGTCTCCGATGATCGAACACAGCTTTGGGAAGATCTTTCAATCCCTACTTCTGGTGGCTTGCTAGCTCCAGCGGATATCACTGATAGTTATCAGCGACTGTATCAAATGTCCCTTGCGTATGCGACGCCTGGGGCGGGTCTACAGAACGATAGTGACCTTGCTGAGGCCATTATTGATGGTCTCGAGTTTATTTATCAACGTGTCTATAACGAAAATGGAGATCGATTTGGGAACTGGTGGCCTTGGGAAATCGGAATCCCTGCCCGACTCACTAAGATTTGTACACTAATTTACTCCGAACTCACCAGTGAACAGATATCTAAATATATGAGCGCGATTGACCATTTCCTTGAGAGTCCAAATTATCGTAGATCTAGCTACGAGCCATATACCAAAAAAGTCGAACTAAACGGGACGAACCTCATGGATGAGGTTGTGAATCTGGCTCTACGTGGTATACTAGGTAAAAATGGCGAAAAAATCAGTGAGGCTCGAGATGCTGTCGTAAATAGCAATATCTTCTCGTACGTTGAGGATGGTAATGGCTTCTATAGGGATGGTTCATATGTTTTCCACGATAATATCCCATATATTGGTACTTATGGAAGGATCCTGCTTCAAGGATTAGCAGAACTACTTTTGGTATTTGCGGACTCGCAATGGGAATTGGATAAGGACGCAGAGATTATATACAAAGCAGTCAGTAGGTCCATCGCTCCGTTTATGTATAAAGGTCTTATGATGGACGCAGTTAGTGGACGTTCAATAAGTCGATATAACTCCCAAGATCATCGGAGGGGACATGCGATGACAGCAGATATCCTTAGACTAGCTGAATCAGCTCCTGAGCCCTATAAAGGAGAATTGAAATCGTATGCTAAGGGATGGATCGAATATGATGATTGGGATGATTATTTCGATGATGCCAATATCTTGGAAACCACACTAGGTAACAATCTTATAGAAGATTCATCTATCTCGGCTAAGCCAGAGCCCGTAAAGCATAAACAGTTCTATAATATGGATCGGGTAGTTCATAGCCAAAATAACTGGACATATGTAATTAGTATGTGTTCAGAACGAATTGCGAGATATGAGTCAGGTAATGATGAAAATCTCCATGGGTGGTATCAAGGAGATGGAATGACCTATCTCTATAATGAGAACGATCAGGGCCATTATACTGATGATTTTTGGCCTACTATTGACCCATATCGACTACCAGGCATTACGGTTGATACGCAAGAGCGCGATGATCTCCCCGGTTGGGAATCCACAACTCCGGACACTAAGTGGGTTGGTGGGGCAGAACTCCAGGAAAAGTTCGGCATTGTAGGCATGAAACTAGATGCTGAAAAAAGCACATTGTCCGGAAAGAAGTCTTGGGTTCTTCTTGATGATTTAGTTATAGCACTTGGTGCAGATATCTCTAGTAATGAAGACAGAGCTGTAGAAACAATCATAGAGAATAGGAACCTCCATAAAAATGGAGATAATGACTTTGTCATTGACGGGGATAATGAAAACGCCTCCACTTGGTCCAAGACCTACGAAAATCCCGATTGGGCCCATCTAGAAGGTGTTGGAGGGTACCATTTCCCCGAAAGTCGTAGTGTGAATGTTCTACGTGAGGATCGTACTGGTGCTTGGCAAGATATTAACCCAGCATCTACTCCAGAGGACTATCCGGAAGTCACGCGCCGATATCAGACACTATATTATGACCATGGAGCTAGTCCTAATAACGAAACTTATGCATATGCTCTCCTGCCAGATTCTAACCCGGAAGAAACTCAAGAACGGAGCCAGGACCCCGATTATAAGATAGTTCGCAACGATTCTAATGTGCAAGCTGTCTCAGTGCCTCGCTTGTCTATTTCTACCGCTAATTTCTGGAAGCAAGGCTCTATTACATCTTCGCCAGGGCACTTCGAAAATATGGAAGTGAGTGGTCCTGCGTCAATAATGCTAGAACGCGATTCAAACGAACTGAATATAGCCGTCTCTGATCCTACTCGAACCCAAGAAGTTCTGACTATCGAACTCGATCAGAAAATGAAGTCTGTTGTCCATAGTGACGACTCCATCAGTGTCACTCAACTCCATCCGAATGTTGAAATTGAAGTGGACGTAGGTGGTACTAAAGGAAGAACGCATGAACTGACCTTGAGTCAAAACTAATATACTTGGCTCAAGTTTCCACGGCAGTGTTTAGTTAAGCGTGAAAGGCATTCGTCTTTAGCTAAGACTCACACCTCGGTTTCGTAGCGGTAGCGAGCGTATCTTGTAAGGTCGGGCGTTGCCGGTGGATCTTCTGTGCCTCTTCGATCAGTCGCTCCAGCAACGGCGGTGGCGAGTAGCCGAGATACTCCCCGAGCTTGTGGAGGATGAGCTGGGCGTGCGACCGGAAGGTCGCCGCCCAGCGTTCCGGCGGAAACACGATCTCATCGTCGGCTTCCTCGGTAACCAGATCCAACAGCTCACGGCTGACCAGCAGCGACAGCAACGCCGCATACAGCAGAATTCTCACCACAGCTGGATTGCTTGTGTCGAATTCGTCCAGTTCGTACTGCGTCTTCAGCTCACGAAACAACGTTTCTACCTCCCACCGACACCGATACAGCGTTGCTAGATCCGCCGGCAGAAACTCCTCTCTTGGCAGATTCGTGATATAGAGATGGTAGTCGTCGGCGTCTTCGTCACGGACGCCGACGACGCGGAACCGCTTCGTATCCAGCGACTGCGTCCCGTTGTACAGCCCGCGTTTGAACTCCGCTTCGACCTCTACGTCGATGTACTTCCGCGAGAGGTCACTGACCACATCGTGGATCTGCTCGCCCTCCAAGGGAATGGCGCGGCCGCGCCATTCCCGTAATTCCGCTGTAATCACCGGATTCGCACTCTTCTTCAGCCGACTCACGAAGTAGCCGTCGTTCTCGTCGATCAACGCGAAGCGGCGGTACTTGAAGTACGCCAGATCGAGCAAAACCAGCCGTCCGCACAGCCACGAACCCGTCTTGAACAACGAGCTGTCGTGCGTTTTCTCATCAGTCACGTCGATCCGTTCAATCGTCTCCTCAGTGGCGTTGTGGAGCAGGTGGAGCTTCGCTCCAGCCTGCTCCTCGTGACGGGCTTGGAACTCATCAGAGAGGAACTTGTGCAACCGCAGCACCGTTCCATCAGCGATCATCACATCTCTGAATCGGTCGATATCAGCGTCAACAGCATCAGGGACAGCGACCTCGTCGAGTCCACGCTCGACGAGGTCGCGGAGATACTCTGCGAGCAACGGTGTCAGCCGGTGATAGAAGCCACCAGAAGAGATCGGTTCGTCGGCTGTGGCGTTGTAGCAGCGTCTGAACCCAGCGAGTGTTCGGCTCTCGCCTGCGGCGAAGCCGAACACGAGCGCCCACACGAGGACAGGAATCTGAAGCTTCCCCTCTCGCTCGACCACGCCGAGTTCCTCGGCGTGCTCTTCGAGGAACTCGGAGGGAAACAGTGTAGTGAGCCGACGCATAATTCTTGATGAGGAGCCGGAGTTGTGCACAGACTCAGCTTCCTCATTCCTCTCGAAAAGTAGCCTCGATAAGTCGTCGCTGTCACGCGGTTTGTCTCTTAGCTAAAGACGGATGAGCGTGAAAGGTGAGGCGGGCGGATTTCTTGGTGCCTATGCCAGAAATCAGCCGCCTCAGCGGGAATAGAGAGTGGATTGATTTGGATTTTGTGGAACGCGAGCGGACACCCGAGCCAGCGATGGCACTGGGTATTCAATCGCACGTTGCGGGGCTGTCACTGTCGAATACCGTCGAATTACTCGATTTCCTGGGTGTCCAACGCAGTCGAAAAGCCATCCACGACTGGGTCCAGAAGGCCGATCTACAGCCAGAATCCGGGAAAGAACCGAATCAGGTCGCGCTCGACGAAACAGTGATTCGGATCAACGACAAGCAATTTTGGCTGTACGCCGCCGCCGATCCACAGACGAACGAACTGCTTCACGTCAGGCTTTTTACCACAACTACCACCGCTCTTACCGAGATATTTCTCCGCGAACTGGGGCAGAAGCATGATGTCGACGCCGCCGTCTTTCTCGTTGATGGCGCTCAACACCTCCAAACCGCACTGCAGCGTGCTGGCCTCCGATTTCAGATACGTCACCACGGAAATCGGAACGCTGTCGAGCGAATTTTCCGAGAGCTGAAGCGTCGAACGTCGTCTTTTTCGAACTGCTTCAGCCACGTCGAACCGAACACAGCCGAAAACTGGCTCCAGAGTTTCGCTCGCTGGCACAATGCTCCAAACTAAACACTACCCCTAATATGAGCAATATAGTCTGGAACCGGTACACATTAGCATGTATTAGCCAATTCATTGACTGATGAATCGCCCAAATGTAATTCTCATTATGACGGATCAACATAATCATCAGGCGTTGAGCTACGCAAACCATCCTGATATTGAAACACCAAACATAGATCGGCTTGCAGACTCTGGTGTAGTCTTCGATAATGCATACTGTCCATCGCCGATTTGTGGTCCCTCTCGTGCTTCGATTTTCACCGGTCAGTACCCACAATCACATGGGTTTAGCGGGAACAATTCGGGATACGATACAGATGTTTCTCTTCTTCCTCAAGTGCTCCAACAAAACGGTTACACAACTGGTTTAGTTGGGAAGCTCCACTTGAACCCAAAAAACACCTCACATGGATTTGACATTCGAGAAATACACGATGCGATGTACGATGTCTATGACGAAGAAGAGCCTTGGTGTTCTGATTACGTTCATTGGCTAGCAGAAAAGAAGTTTGATGAGAATATCAAGAAGGTGATTGAGTTAGCAAATTCTGATGAAAATGCCCTTCTGGAGCGGTATAATATGTACCGGTTTTTGATGGGGTCGAATTGGCGTACTGAAGAGGAACATTCGAATACTTGGGTAACTCAAAAGTCATTAGAATTCCTCAAAGAGTATTCCGAAGAACGATTTTTCCTTTTTACATCCTATTTCGGTCCCCATCAGCCAATGGCCGCGCCTGGTAAATGGGAGAATTATTACGACCCCGACAATATTACCATCCCACCTGAACTTTCTCTCAATCCAAGTAAACGACCCTGCGGGCGAGCAACGATTCAGAGCGACATTGTAGCGAGATACTTTGATGAGTACGATTGGTCTGAGGAGCAATATCGGAAGGTGCTCGCAGCGTATTACGGACAGATCTCTATGATCGATCACGGCATCGGAAGGCTCTTAGATGAACTCGAACGCCAGGGTCTCAAAGAAGAGACAGTAGTTATTTTTACAAGCGACCACGGAGATCATGCAGGCCAGTTTGGGTGGTTTGCCAAAGGAACGATGTACGAGAACTCAGTTCGGGTCCCCCTTGTCATCGATGATCCAAGTGCACAGTCGATGACTGGGGGGCGAACCCAGCATGTCGTGAACAATCTCAGTCTCTACGACACGATCCTGGAATCGTGTAAGATCGACCATGGAATCGAAACAGCAGGTAGATCTCTCCAACCGCTATTGAATGACCCTTCATCAAAAGAGTGGGACGACACTACGTATAGTGAATTGCAAAATTCGTGGATGCTTGTCACAGATGGTTACAAATTGATTAGACAGAAAGCCCCTAATGGTCACCACGTATTTGAGATGTACGAGACGTCTGAGGAGATACCCGATAGAACAAATCTCTGGGATCGGCCGGCACATCAAGAGCGACAAGAGATGCTCTTCGACAAATTAGAACGTCGTATGCCAGATACTGTTATGAATTGATTTGAACTCGGTTTGTAGCAATAGCACACACTAGCTATATTCGTTAACGGTGGTTCTGTGGGTCCTCATGGGTTCTAGGTACGGACATGACGTAATCGGTGTGCCGATCCGAACAGGTCTAAGGGGGACCAATGGAATGACGTTTTGCTACTCTCGATTTCTTAGTTAGTTTTCGAATTAAATCATCATCCAGTGAACTAGTCAAAAAAAGTAACTACTCAGCTGCTAACAACAGAGTTTTGCAGAGTACCGATACCTTCTATTTCTGCTTCAACTGTTTGGCCCGGTTCCAGAACCTCGACTGGATCGCGGAAGATCCCAACGCCACCCGGTGTTCCTGTCGAAATGACATCACCGGGGAGGAGCGTCATTGCTTCACTAATGTAGGATAGCAACTCACCAATGTCGAAAATGAACTGCTCAGTGTTCGAGGCCTGTTTGGTCTCGCCGTCCACACGGAGTTCGACGTCGAGCCCGTTGGGATCGATATCGTCTCCAGTCGCTAGTACTGGCCCCATCGGAGCGAAAGTATCGTAGCTCTTCCCGCGGAAGAACTGGCCGTCGGCCTCCTGGGCAGTTCGTTCGCTTACATCGTTGAGTATAGTGTAGCCTGCGACATGATCGTATACGTCTGCCTCGTTGACAGCCGACATTGTCTCACCGACCACGGCAGCGAGTTCTACCTCATAGTCTACCTGCGCATCGCCATCGGGATTTGGGTGGATGATTGGATCGGCGGGATTGGTGACGGTCGTTGGAGCCTTGCCGAAGAGCATTGGGCTGTTTGGAATGTCCTCATTCTGTTCCTCGGCGTGGTCACGGTAGTTGAGGCCACAGCAGACAATCTTACCTGGCTGAGGAACTGGTGCGAGCAGCGAGACTGCTTCCGGGTCAACCATCGTCAACGAGCCGTTCTCGACTCGATTGGCGACCCGGGATCGGTAACTCTGATTTGCAATATCAGCGAGCGTCGGTTCCCCCTCCGGAAGATCCGAGAGTGCGTGAATGGCATCTTGAACTTTGAGACCCCAAGCAGGAGTCGTCCCATCGGTGTAGCGAACAAAGTGCATCATCTTATGAAGGAACGTATCTCTCCTTAAATCTTGAGATTATCCAGCGATGAGTACTCTTCACAGAAATCGTCGCGGCGTTCGAGCGCAGCACGTTGTAAATCAGTCTTGTCGATCTCTTCGCAACGTTCCACGAGTGTATGTATAATTCGGACTGGTGATTGTTTGTTCGCTGAAAATCCGAATACGGCATCAGCTATGTTTTTTATGGTCTCGATATACAGTACGAACATGGAACACAACCTAGGTGCCAGTGAACTCTCCGTCCCAGAAGCAACGATTCTTGAGGCCTGTGGCAACCCCGAACTACCAAGGGTCGGTGTTATCGAACAGGTCTGGGAGACTGACTCGCTTGCTCCAGCCGAAATCAAATCCCACGTCAGAGAGGCCGTTGACACACTCGAACTAGCCGACGTACCCAAGGGCGGTGAAATCGCACTCGGCGTCGGTAGTCGTGGGATCGAGAACCTCGCTAGTATAGTCGATGAGACCGTCTCTGCTCTAACAGACAAAGGGTATGACCCATTTATTTTCCCGGCAATGGGGAGTCACGGTGGCGCAACGGGCGAGGGCCAACGAGAGATGCTTGCAGAATTAGGGGTCACCGAAGTTTCAGCTGGCTGTGGGATCAGATCGAACATGGATGTGATCGAGGTCGGACGGACCCCTGAGCGGAACGTACCAGTTGTCGCCGACGCCCACGCCGCCGGGGCCGATGCCATTGTACCGATCAACCGTGTCAAGCCACACACCGACTTCGACGGGGCTGTTGAGAGTGGCCTATCGAAGATGCTTGTCATCGGGATGGGAAAGCAACGCGGCGCAAAAATCGCTCATGAGTGGGCTGTCGACTGGTCATTCCGGAATATGATTCCCGAAATTGCCGGACAATTGCTGGAAGAGTTACCTATTGTGGGTGGCATTGCCCTGGTTGAGGACCAGCATGATGACACGACGCTGATTGAGGGCGTCCCACCGAGTGGCTTTCTAGATCGGGAGCGGGAACTACTCGAACTCTCCTACGAGATCATGCCGACGCTGCCCTTCGACGAACTTGATGTCGTTGTCTTTGACCGGCAAGGTAAGGACATCAGCGGCCAAGGTCTCGACACAAATGTCATCGGTCGCCGGACCTTCGCGATCAATGAGCCGGAACCTGATTTGCCTGACATCAAACGGATTTACACTCGCGGACTGACTGAGACGACACATGGCAACGCAATGGGAGTCGGCTCTGCTGATTTCGTCCACGAAGACGTTGCAGCCGAGCTTGAGGCCGAGACAACGCTAATTAATGCACTCACAGCTAGCACTGTCCGCGGAGTTCGCTTACCGCCGGTCGTCGAGAGCGACCGGGCTGGCCTTGTCGCGGCGCTGTCGACTATTGGTGTTGTCGATTCCGAAACTGTCCGCGTCATCCGTGCTAGGGACACTATGAATCTCAATCGACTGATTGCCTCTGAGGCGCTTGTCGAGGAAGCGCGGACGCGAGAGGATCTGCGCGTCATTGCAGACCCGTCACCTATCGAATTCACTGATGGCGAATTTGCTGCTCCGTCGTTGGAAAAGTAATCGAACTAGCAAGCCTAGCGATACACATAAAGTACCAACCAGCGGACCAGCACACCTACAAGTTTTATTACCTGGAATGTAAATAGTATACACATAGTGGTAATCAAGGTGGAGTGAGCTGCGTTGGTCTTCATTACGAAATGTGACTGACACATGTTCTCCCGCCGCAGAAATCATATAACTATGACATACAGGGCTGGAATCATTGGATCCGGCGGTATCGCAGGCATGGGTATTCTCGGTATGCACGACGAGGAAGCTATCGGGAAGGAAAAAATTGACGCAAGCCACGCGGGTGGTTATGCGAATACTGAAGAGATCGAACTAGTCGCCGTCGCTGATATCGACAGAGAAAAACTAGACCGGTTTGGAGAGGCTTGGGATATCCCAAAGGAACGGCAGTACGTTGGACATGAAGCGATGCTGGCCAACGAGGATCTTGATGTAGTCTCTGTGTGTACGCCGTCGTTCCTCCACGAAGAACACACGGTCGCGGCGGCCCGCTCTGGCGCAGCTCCGGACGTCATTTGGTGCGAGAAACCGATCGCCTCTCGGGTGAGCGCGGCTGAGGAGATGGTTACTGCGTGCGAGGAGACGGAGACGGAACTAGTTGTCAACCACTCTTTCCGTTTCACCGACAAACTTCAGCGACTCTACCAACTGGTCTCCAAGGAAGACCTGATCGGCGAAGTGCAGTCGGTCAGTACTCAGTACCGTATGGAACTGATGCGTAACTCTACGCACGTTCTGGATACGCTCGTGTATCTCTTGGACGCCAGGGCGGACCAAGTGAGCGGCTACATCACCGGAGAAAATGAGGCCGTGGACTCACTTGATGCGAGTGAGGATGTGGTCGATGCTGGTGGTGGCGGGCACGTAGTTATGGATGATGAGACGTTCGTCACTATCGACTGTACAATTCCACGAAACATATCATCGATGACATTGAACTTCGTCGGTACCGAGGGGAAACTCTATCTCAACAACGATGACGGCGAGTGGCGCTACTGGGATCTGGTCGACGGAGAGCACGTGGAGCGTTCACTTCCTGGCATCGACGGTGCCTGGACCTGGGAAGATGACTACAAGGAATCCTTCACCAATGCGGCTCATCATATCCAGGATTTGTTGAACGGTGAAACGGAAAACTACTCACCTGGCGTCGAAGCCACTCGATCCCTAGAAATAATTGTCGGCTTCTATCTCTCGCACTATACCGACAGTACTGTAGATGTCCCCTTGGAGCAGCCGCTTCGGGATATATCGATCACGTCTTGGTAGACACGGTCTGTACTCCTACACACCGTTGCTTCCGATGTCTTCACCAGCCAGCTTTTCCCTGCCGTGATTTAGTTTAATATTGGGATTTTAATAATACAGCTAAAATTTCCCATTCAGACTTTTGGCTCTGTTGACTCGATGGAAACGCTGCTACTCTATGAGAGCGTGAACTAAGATCTGGGGCGCAAGAGGCCGAGAGGATTTCTGTGACACAGAGCACGTTCTGTTGACTGGTCCGTGTACGAAAGAAGTCGAGTCATGGGCGTGACAGGCCGGATGCCGCGCGGAATGGTCAGCGTAACATTTGCACATTCGGGAGGCACTTTTCGACCCAACGGCTCTGTTGAAACCCTTTCGCTGTCTTGCGATTTGCTGAAAAGCCAGTTTCGTATCGGATCCGTCTGATCCGGTCGGAAGATCCGGTCTTCTCAATGTCAACTCTGAAGGGTTTCAACAAAGCCACCTCCTCATAATACCGCATGTCTTTGACGAACACCGTCGTCTTGACCACATCAGCAAGTTCCGCACCGCCTGCCTCAGTGATGGCTTTGACGTTTTTTAGTGTACGCTCAGTCTGTTCACTCGGTGTCCCGGAAACTACTTCTCCTTTATTTGGATCGACAGGCCCCTGACCGGAGACGTACATTCGCCCCCAGAAATTATTCCTTGCGAGCACGGACCGATGCTATCCGGGGCGTCGTTAGTTGTTATCTTTTCCATGCTTTCCAACCTATTTCAGTTACGCTTTTGTATATCACCAATCTGATATGTTTCGTTAATAAACGATGTTGGGAGGCTAGTTGTCAGTCCGCCATCAACAACAATGTTTTCACCGGTAATGAAGCTTGACCGCTCAGAGGCAAGGAAGAGTGTAGTGTCTGCAATCTCTTGTGGTGAGCCAAACCGTCCAAGCGGATACTGATCGAGCCAGCCGACCCGAGCACTGCTTTCTCCTGTCCGATGTTCAGTTCTCTTCATCTCCTCACGTCGATTAGCAGTTTCAATCGTTCCTGCGGAGATTACATTCGAGCGAATTCCGTGTTGACCATAGTGGGCAGCGATATTCCTCGAAAGCGCGAGCAATCCGCTTTTTGCTTCAGCATATCCAGAAAGTCCGATGCCGAACAAACCATTGACTGAGCCCATATGGATCATCGAACCACCGCCAGCAGCCACCATTGCTGGCAAGACCTCCTTGCTCAACAGGAACTGACTCTTGAGATTTAGATCCACCATCCTATCGAAGGTCTCTTCATCGCACCGGTGAATTGAATTTGCGGAATCATCTGCGCCACCTGCGTTGTTCACCAATACTCGAATATTACCGAATTCCTCACAGGCTGTATCAACGAGTTTTCGGACTTGGTCCTGCTCAGTAACGTCACATTCAACAGGTACAACACGCCCATCATGCGTATCTGTGAGTTCTTCGGCAACGGGTTCAACACGGTCGTATGATCTTGAGCAGATAGCGACGTCGCCACCGGCTTCAGCGAATAGCGATGCAATCTCACGACCAATTCCACGAGACGCACCCGTAACGATTGCTGGCCGATTCTGCAGTGATAATTCTACCATAGCGGATCAATTGATGAGGCCCCACCTATTGAATTTTGTTCTGTACTCTTGGAGATGACTTGTCTCTACGCTCTTCTGTAGAGAATTGTTGGTGAGTTGGAGCAGTAGCTGGAAGTCACAGCGGCAAGGGTGGCGCGGCCGCGCCACCCAACTAAGCATGATTCCACTTAAGACATTCGTCTCGGAGCGTCGAGCCGCGAATCTGCTGGCACAGATTTGCTGGCGTGACGGCGTCTATTGCCCGCCCTGCCGTGCCGAATCCATGATTCGGTACGGCAGCTATCGGGTGTTTCAACGGTATCTGTGTAAGGATTGCAACCGTACGTTCAACAACAAGACCGGCACGGTCTTCGAACACTCAGCGATACCGCTCAGGAAGTGGTATTTCGCCGTCGACACATACATCCGGCTGAACACGAGCATTCGGCAAGTTGACGCCGAACTCGCCGTTTCGTACAAGACTGTCTACCGGCGCGTCCAGCGCTTTCCGCGGGCGCTGGACGTGCCTCGGCCACAGATCGAAGAGCCAGTAGAAATCGATGAACTGTACGTCACCGCCGGCAAGAAGGGCCGCGAACTCGACCGACCATCGCGCCTGCATGCCCTGTCCACGCGCGGTCGTGGAACGTATCACGAGGACAAGCCGCCCGTGTTCATCCTCTGGTAACCAGTCGTCGTGTGATAGTTGAGAACGGTGGACCGTTGAAATGGCCCGGTTCATACCTTCTAAACACTAAGAACAGAGATTTCTGTGAATACTAATTCCGTCCTGATTACAACTTCGGAATTCGTTGAAGAAGCGAACTACCGATTCAATTCAGCTATATTCGATATTCCTCGATTGCATCTAAGTCGACCGTGATACCAAGCCCGGGGCCACTTGGTGCAGGAAGGCTGCCATCAGAAACGTTGAAGGGCTCATCAATAACATCTGCCTCCCAAGCATAGTAAGTCGAATCGGGTGGTAGTGAGAATCCAGGAATACCACTGACTGCGTGGAGAATTGCAGCTGTCCGGATCCCGAGATCAAACGCACAGTGATGAGTAAATGGGACACCCGCTTCTTCAAGCACTGCTGCCTGTTGACGAAGTCCACTAATACCGCCCGCTGGAGTAAGGTCAAGGACAGCCACGTCCATCGCACCAGCCTCAACCAACGAGAGGATATTGTGCGAGATGTATGTGTCTTCGTTCGGTGCAATAGGTTGGCGCAAGCGTTGGCGTAATCTCGATAACGATCTGTGTGAGTCGACTCGAATTGGTTGCTCGAGATACTGGAGATAGATCCCAGCGTCCTCTAGCATCGAACCGACACGAACCGCTTGATCGAGTGTCCAGCCCTGATTAGGGTCTAATCGGAATTCGAGGCGGCCATCTGTCTCGTCGTGCATCGCTTTGATTCGCTCGACGTCTTGTCGCCAATCCTTCCCGGCCTTCGTTTTAAGAACATCAAATCCACCCTTGAGCGCCTCCCTTGCTTTCACACGGGACTCTTCTGGTGAAAGAATGCCTAGGCAGAATGCAACCGGGACCTCTGTTGGGTTTGGGTCTGCATTTCCGATTTTGGCACGATGTTGCTGAGCCCCCTGTGACGGTGCAGTCCAACCTCCAAGTAATTCATACACTGGCTGGTCGAGGGCTTTCCCGACGATATCCCAACATGCTGTTTCAACAGCTGAAAAGAACATATCAACATTTGTATATTCAACAAACACTTGGCGTCGGAGGCGTTCAATTTCGAACGGAGACTGGCCGGTAATTAGTTGTCCGACGCCATCTTGGATTATAGCCTCGGTAGTAGAGGGTGACAGAAACACACGCATTTCCCCCCACCCGATAACCCCCTCGTCCGTATCAACCCGAACAAGTACGCGCTCCATCGATTCGAGCTCACCATGATTTGTGGTATACGGTGCGATACCCAAATCATCGTCAAGGTCAGTTAATGGGACATCTACAGTAACCGCTGTTACGTCTGTTATCTCCATAGTTGTGAATTATTTGGGGGTAGTAAGAAAGTATCGCTTGTCACAAACCATCGGCGTTCGTTGCTGCCCCAATCCACTCTAGACTTTGCTCGGGCAGTAGACCGTAGTTATAGAAAGATACGCGCGGGACCTCTTCTATTCGGAGCGCGTCTACAATCTCACTGAGTGTCTTTTCGTCGTGAATCGCTGGATGACCTGGGAGAAGGCCCACATGAAGAGGAACATCCGGAGTTAACTCATCGACCGTTCGATACTGGTCCAGTACTGACTCACGTGAAGACTCATATGCCGGTAGGCAGTAGTAATCTACGTGCTCCGACAGCTGATTGAGATCAGAACCCACCATCCATTCTCGGCCAGGTTCGGGTATACCAACATAATAGCCGAGAGGAACTGATCCACTAGCCGATGCCAACTTCTCGTAGAGAGCCGAAAGTGTGTTTTCTCGGACGTTAACGTAGTCTCTCACTGCGTCGCTCTCCCGAAGCCACAGTTCGGGCGAGAGGTCGTGTGGGATAGTTCCATTAATGATGCAGTCTAGCGTTTTGACGACGGTTTCGCGAACAAATGGGACATCAACTCCAGCGTCAGCGGCAGCGTCCTGGCAGTGGTCACAGAAACAGAGGCCAAACAGAAATTCACCTAAAGTGCCTAATTGTGTGTGAATCTTCTGATGATGCCAACCGAACCCTGTTCCGTAGAAGTAGTCGAATGTCTCTAATTCAATGCGGTGAAAATGCTCACGAGCAGCTAGATCCTCAATAAGTGAAATTAGGTAGTGTTGTACATTAGGATTGGAGGGGCAGAGACCGAAGACTAAGTCGTCGCCATAAGCTGATGTCAAGGTCACATCACGGTGTTGCATTCCAAGCCGTGAATTGTGACAGCCAATAGTCCAAGATGTCAACTTCACGTCTGACAGCTCTGTAGCAATATCTGCAACCCAGTCGCCCATCATCTCTGAATATGGTACCGGCTTCAGCTTCCCGTAGTTATCCCCAGGAGTGAAGTACGAACTCGCTCGGGCAAACAGAGTTCGTCGCTCGGGATTACGAGGTAAAAAGGCCTGTACAGAGTGATAATTGGTAGCCAGATTTATTTCACTGATACCTAATTCCGTAAATTGGGTAGCGACACGATCAGGTCCCTCTGCCAAAATATCCCAGGGGTATGCCCATGTAGCAAATTCCATACAAACACCTCGATCAGGACAGTAATAAAAGTACAGGAGGCATTCTTGATAACATGCATGAATATTCACATATAGAATATGTGCATAAAATTAGGATAGCAGAGATAGCATAATAGTACAGTTGCGGATTGTTCAGTGTTGTAAGTTGTAACTCCTTCTAAATCTTCTTTTCACAGCCATTCTATATTATTACTATCTTCTACGAGTTATATTCATGGATAGTGACTAATAACGCGGCGAGCTCTTCGCTTATAACCGATAGTATCTGTTCCCCCTTCTCAGCGCTAGCCTTTTTTGTTACACCGATTGCACCCGATTCAGAATAAAAATCAAACGAGCGGTACACACCAATAGATCCACCATCAAGCAAATCTTGGCTAGCCCACTGATATGGATCATCGAGGGGCTCACTGTCACACTCTCCGAGTTCAGTGACAAGATCTGGCCGGAGTGCAAGCATAAGTGATGTTTCAAACTCTCCGCCGTGTGCCATACTACCAGTATCACTATCTCGAAGTGCGTCAATTTGATCCGATGCTAATTCGAAATATGTCGTCCCCAAGATCTCAGCATTGGTATCAGTACCGACTGTACTAACGACTGACGAAATCAGTGGTCCGTTACCTCCGTGTCCATTGACAAACAACACAGCATCGAATCCATTTTCGAGACCAGTACTGGCGATATCTTCTAGCATCTTTCGCAACTTCTCGAACCCGAGTGACAACGTCCCACCAAACACGAGGTGATGTGGCGAGAAACCGCTCCAAACTGGCGGTGTCACTACAGCTGGGACGTCATCAAGCCGATTAACCGCAGCATCGACGATAGCCTCAGCGAGAATCGTATCTGTGGCGACTGGCAGATGGTTTCCATGTTGTTCAACACTCCCAACAGGGATTACTAGAATCGATCCGGATTTTTTGCCAACGTTTCGAATTTCACTGGCGGTCATCCCTGCAAATTCTTTCGTATTCTGACCGATAGTTTCGTATATCATGGTGAGTTACATCCTCATTGAGAACCTCTACACATTTGTTGACAGTGTCGGAGAGGTCCACATCTCGATATTGAACTCAAACATAATATTCTCATCGAATACTCCGTGTTGTCGACTTCGATCTCGTGGTCAAGACCCGTGTATTTGCCTCTACCGTCTGCAAAGGTCGATAACCAGTTAACTAATACCATCGGAGCTTATTTATGGGTGCAATATCTCGGCTTCGCCTGATGACAGACCAACCCAATAGGAGGGGGCCCTGTCTAGTTGAGGGATTGAAATCTGAGCAGACTATAGCGAGAGGTGTTTATGACACTCGCAGAACTGCTCAAAGAAACGTTGAAAACGGACAGCCAAGACGTTTGGGAGAACGAACGCATCCCGATACCCGCCGGCGATTTGGTGTGCGTCTCCATACGGCGGGGCTATCGATCAGGGAGACGGTTTCGATCTTAGACTAGCTGGGTATCGATCGCTCTACGGTGCGGTCTGGAACTGGGTTCATACGTTGTCTGAGGCACAGAGTGACCCGCCGACGGCGTCGCCGCCGTGGGCCGCAGTCAGTAAGAAACAGACCGAGGTTGACGGCGAGAAAAAGTGGCTGTACGCGGCGGTCGATACAGAATCAAAAATTTTGATATTACTGCTTGAAATCGACGTGTTCAGCCGCGTCGGGACTGACCCCATGGTGGCGTTCCTATCTCGGCTCACCGAGAAACTCCATTCGTCTTTAGCTAAGACTCACACCTCGGTTGCATAGCGGTAGCGAGCGTCTCTTGTAGTATCGGCCGTTGCTGGTGAATCTTCTGAGCATCTTCGATCAACCGCTCCAGCAACGGCGGTGGCGAGTAGCCGAGGTACTCACCGAGTTCGTGGAGGATGAGCTGGGCGTGCGACCGGAAGGTCGCCGCTCAGCGTTCCGGCGGAAACACGATCTCATCGTCAGCCTGCTCGGTGACCAGATCCAACAGATCACGACTTACCACCAGTGACAGCAACGCCGCGTACAGCAAGATTTCCACGACAGCTGGGTTGCTTGTGTCGAACTCGTCCAGTTCGTACTGCGTCTTCAGCTCACGAAACAACGTCTCTACCTCCCATCGGCACCGATACAGCGTCCCTAGATCTGCTGGGAGAAACTCTTCTCTCGGGAGATTCGTGATATAGAGATGGTAGTCGTCGGCGT
The DNA here is from genome assembly GCF_056934455.1 of Haloarcula sp. H-hyl6. NCBI lineage: Archaea > Methanobacteriati > Methanobacteriota > Halobacteria > Halobacteriales > Haloarculaceae > Haloarcula > Haloarcula sp. H-hyl6. The sequence goes on along the minus strand of NZ_JBRIIK010000005.1, from coordinate 170,966 downwards.
CCGCAACGAGGACGCCGACGACGCGGAATCGCTTCGTATCGAGTGAACGCGTCCCTTCGTACTGACCGCGTTTGAACTCCGCTTCGACCTCAATATCGATGTACTTCCGCGAGAGATCACCGACCACATCGTGGATCTGCTTACCCTCCAAGGGAATGGCGCGGCCGCGCCATTCCCGTAATTCCTCCGTTATCACTGGATTTGCGCACTTCTTCAACCGACTTACGAAGTAGCCGTCGTTCTCGTCGATCAACGCAAAGCGGCGGTACTTGAAATACGCTAGATCGAGCAAAACCAGCCGTCCTTGCAACCATGAACCCGTGTTAAACAACGAGCTGTCGTGCGTTTTCTCATCAGTCACGTCGATCCGTTCAATCGTCTCCTCAGTGGCATTGTGGAGCAGGTGGAGCTTCGCTCCAGCCTGCTCCTCGTGACGGGCTTGGAACTCATCAGAGAGGAACTCGTGCAACCGCAGCACCGTTCCATCAGCGATCATCACGTCTCTGAGTCGGTCGATATCAGCGTCAACAGCGTCTGGAACAGCGACCTCGTCGAGGCCGCGCTCGACGAGGTCGCGGAGGTACTCTGCGAGTGACGGTGTCAACCGGTGATAGAAACCGCCGGGAGAGATCGGTTCGTCGGCTGTGGCGTTGTAGCAGCGTCTGAACCCAGCGAGTGTTCGGCTCTCGCCTGCGGCGAAGCCGAACACGAGCGCCCACACGAGGACAGGAATCTGAAGCTTCCCCTCTCGCTCGACCACGCCGAGTTCCTCGGCGTGCTCTTCGAGGAACTCGGAGGGAAACAGTGTAGTGAGCCGACGCATAATTCTTGATGAGGAGCGAGGGTTGTGCACAGACTTCTCCACCTCATTCCTCTCGAAAAGTAGCCTCGATAAGCCGTCACTGTCACGCGGTTCTCGTCTTAGCTAAAGACAGATGACCGAGAAACTCAATATCCCCGAAACAGTGTTTCTCGTCGATACTGGTGGCTATCCGACTGCCCTCCCTCGTCACGATTTAAGCGGTCGGCTTGAGTACCGAATACAGAACCACATCGAAAAGTGGTTCTAGACTGAGACCATGCGAATCGACCGCTTCCACCAGTTTTGGCAGGGCAGTCAATCAAGCGCGAAACAGTGGCTCCGACGTTTTAGACACCACTACAACCACGAAAGACCAAACTAGGAACTTGACGGGCGAACGCCAGTTGAGGAGGTTCAGAACTAGACAGTGCCGATTTACAGTATGTTATGGGCCGCTTGGAGAGAATCCGATTTACCTTCTCTGTTTCCTCTTGATAGCTGGAATAGTACAACCAGTCAAATCAAGTGTGATTTAGTAATCTTAGAACCACATCTACCATCACTCAAGTAGTCTCCTTACTTCTTCCTCAAGTGCCCCCATATTCAATATAAGCTAAAAGATAGGCATTGTATTCGATTCTCACCCATATATTTATTTAATTTTATTATTTAGAAGGAAGATTCCTATTCTCATCCTAATGCTGCAAATAAAACCAGTATCAAGTGATCTCGGGAGAACTAGCGATGAGGGGGCACCCATAATAACACATGTACAGTAGTTATTTACAACATTTTTATTTAGTTGATCAAACTTGAGAAGCAAGCAAACCAAATCGAGATGTACCTATGTGGCTTTTATATCTGCACAAAGAGACGATAGATGTGGACAGCTAAGACATTTGGTAGAATGCGAAGACCAAACCCTCCCCCACTGATTTGAGTGCACCTCTACACACTGAGACTGGCGATCAAAGCGAAATTTAGTGTTTAGATTTGCTGAGCATAGATAACTACGGGAAAGGAAAGCAAGTGCTAGGCACGCTAAAAATTCTTGATACTGAAGATCATCTTCTGGTAGACAGGATACAGTTCTCATTCATTAACGTTCCTCTCATCCTGACAGTGGACAGCTCCACCTATAGAATGATACTAAATCCCCTTGCAGGAGACACCAGGTTTCTGGTGAAATTCACTACGATAACGAACCTACCTATGGATTATACCGTTTCATTCACCCATTAGACCCATCTCCTGAGTGATACTGAATCATCGTAGAGAGGACACCAAGTTTCCGATGAAATCCACCACAACACCAACTGTCCCTGCTGATTATACGGCTTCGCGTTCCGACAATTCGTCCCCTGAGCGATACTGAATCATCAGAGAAGACACCAAGTTTCCGGTAAAATGAATAAAAGTTGCCAAATTGACCCGAACAGTTGAAACAGGTCTACCCCTCAGATCGTCAGTTAATTGTATCTTCAAGCACGTCCTTCACGACTTCAGGATCTTCAAGCAGTTCGTGCTCGGTATAACTACCTTCTGCGCTACCGCCACTATGACGAGACTGTTCGATAACGTCTAAGAAAGCGTGTTCCTTAAGCAGGTCGCGGACCCGCCGAAGTGAAAGAGCATCGGCCCCTAGTTGTCGACATATCTTTTCGTATACCTCATAGATACTGGTCGTCCGATGTCCAACGGTTTCTTCACCAGCAACTCTCTCGTTCAGAGATAGGATCGTCAACGCTTGGAGAACATATCGAGAGTGAGGTGTTGACCCGCTAATGAGTTCCCGAAACCGATCTGTCTCAGCTCTTTCTCTAGCCTGTACAACAAAGTCTTCAGAAACCGTTTCAGTATTCGTTGATTGGGCAATCTCGCCGGCATATCTGAGGATATCGATTGCCTTCCGTGCATCACCGTGTTCCCTCGCGGCTACCGCGGCAGCCCGGGGAATGACGCCTTCTTCAAGGACGCCGTCGTGGAAGGCATCACTACGTGCACGCATAATATTATTCAATTGTGTCGCGTCATAGGGTGGGAAGACAAATTCACGTTCACAGAGACTTGATTTGACGCGCTCATCCATTCGTTCTTTGTATTTGATCTTGTTGCTGATTCCGATCACACCAATCTTACACTTCTGAATTTTCCCAGCTTCTCCCGCACGGGAGAGTTGCATGAGAATAGAGTCGTCGCCCAACTTATCGATCTCATCAAGGATTATAAGCGCAACATCGTGATATTCATCAAGAATCTCCCAGAGACGCTTGTAGTAAGTTGCCGTACTGATTCCTTTGTCTGGAATATAAATGTCCGATTTCGGGGGGTTCACAGTGTCACCGATGGTCTGAACTGTCCGGGTTTCTGTGGAGTCCTGCGCACAGTCGACATAGACAAATACAGCGTCAATCCCTCCGTCTTCGGCAGTGTTGACGAGCTGATTTGAGATATACTTGGCACAGAGAGACTTGCCTGTCCCCGTCTTCCCGTAGATGAGGACGTTGCTCGGACTCTGTCCGAAGATAGCTGGATTGACGGCGTTCGCAAGTTGGCTAATCTCTTCGTCTCGACCGACGATGCGGTCCTCACCAGGAAGATGACTAATTTCAAGGAGCTCCTTGTTGACAAAGATTGGATCTTTACGAATAAACAAGTCGTCGGATTCGGACATCCCTTACACACCGGGTTTCTGGTGAAACGTATTGATACTTTCCCCTAGCCCGGGACTGCCTCGTTGAGTGTTTGAGAAATGGACAGGTCATAGTGAGAAGTTCCTATTCAACTCGTAGACCTGCTCAAAGAGATGATAGTTGTTAGATAGCCAGGGGCTTTGGGGCAAAGAGCGCAGCCCAACGTCAATGCGACGCTTGGCGGCCCGAGTGCATTCGATGGAACTGCCGTTACGTGAAGTCGAGGTTGCCTTGGACTGGCTGGATGTTGATCGGTGCCATCAAACGAACTGGTACTGGAAAGATGCTTGCTGAGACACAGAGTTAGCCGTCAACGGCAGCGATATCACGAATCGTGGTCAATGAGAAAGAAAGCGAGATAGACGGCAAGACAATTGGTTCTACGGCACGATTGACGGTGGGTGGAATACCTTGTTCAAAGTAGACGTTTACAACTACTACTGGACAAACCTCCGCGACTGCGTTCCTCCATTGCCTCACCATACAACACGGCATCGACGACAGCGACTGTCTCCTCGGTGGTGGCTAGCTGACTTCCCTCTTGCATTACAACTTGAGTGAGCACCTCGACTACTGAGATAATCACATCGAAGGGTGTTCCAGAACGTCACCAGGCGTCTCGACCGCTTCCAACTCTTCTAATAGGGAAGTCAACCAAGTGCAAGCTGCGGTTGCGATGGCTCAGCCACGATTACAATAGACATTGACCGAATCAAGCGTTAGATGGGGTGACTCCTGCTGAGAAGGTACTGAACTAGATAGTGGCTCCGAGACACACACCGGGTTTCCGGTGAAACATGAACAAACACCGCTATAGCCCATATGAAATAGAGGTTCAGATATCTCGGGATTACGTTCTAAAGCAAAAATGTCAAAGAGTTAGTCCAAAATCAAAGTCGGCTGATGGTATCTACGTCGTGATGACAATCGAGATGTTAGAGGTGATAAGTATGTCAGATGTCAAAAGGCTAGTTTCAAATCGACTAATAGCGTATTATTGCGAACATATGTTCGCAGACTTTAGATGCGAATGCAGTACGGACTGGTTGGATCTTCCTGTACTTAAAACCTTCTGAATATGGCATGAGTATTGAAGTAAGAGTGAAATCGTCATTCGTGGCTTGAGTACCATGTGATAATTCTCAAAGCGACCTCTACATCCTCTGCCGGAGCGTCCGATAATCGTGAATTCAACGGCAGTATCCCAAAAATACGAAGGTCCTTATTTATTCTTATGAGTGTAGAGATATTGGGATTTCACCGGAAACCCGGTGTGTGTGAGGCCAGACCGAACTTCTTCTCGTTCGGCACAAACGGCTCACGTAGTACATGCTTGCTATCAACTACAACGGGATCGTTGCTGACCGCTACAATGAACTCCACACGGCAGTGATGTGATCGCTCCACGACGTGTCGACGAGTATCGCTAGGCAGTCTGGAAGCCCCGCATGATTCAGGTAGTGGTACTACGTCTGTCAGCATACATCGACGCTGTCATAACCCCAACGGGGAGCCAAGCGCGTTGAACAGCGCCACATTCCAGGGATCGCCTGTGCCTGTCCAGTAGGCTATGAGACTTGGAAGTAATACATCTAACTAAGCACTTCCCAATACAGGATTTTAATAGATAGGGCTATTCTGTTGATGTATGCCTACCTCAGACCAAGTTTCTCGTACAGCAGAATTCACTGTCGAAAACATTGGCGGTATCGACAATACCCAGGTTTCGATTCCACCGGGCGTAACGATCCTGACCGGCAAGAATGCAACTAATCGGACGTCGTTCCTGCAATCGATTATGGCTGCCTTGGGAAGCACTCAGGCGACACTCAAAGGCGATGCTGACGAGGGACGTGTCCAGCTTGACCTCGACGGTAGAACCTATGAACGGACACTCACCCAAGCGGGTGACTCGGTTGTGTTCGATGGCGACGGCTATCTCGACGACCCTGCAGTTGCTGATCTCTTCGCGTTCCTACTCGAAACCAACGAAGCACGCCAGTCTGTCGCCCGTGGTGATGACTTACGTGAGATTATCATGCGCCCTGTCGATACCGACGACATTAAAAATAGAATTCGCGAATTAGAGTCACAGAAAAACAAAATAAATAACCAGATAGACACTATTAAAGATAGAAAATCGGACTTACCCAAACTCGAACAACGGCGAAAACAGATACAGGAAGAGATTCAGGACAAACAGGATGGACTTGCAGACAAAGAAGCAGAGATAGATGAAAGTAATCGAGGGATAGAGACGAGTCGGCAAGAGCAGAAAGAGCTGGAAGCGAAACTTGACGAGCTTCGCTCGACGCGCTCAGAGCTCGAATCGACGCGTCGCCAAATCGAGACACAAAATGAGAGTATCACGTCACTCAAACAGGAGCGAAGCGAGCTCGAATCCGAGCTCGAGGAGCTGCCCGAGACGCCGATGGGCGATCACCAGCACCTCGACACCGAAATCGAACGGCTCCGCGAGAAACGCCAAACGCTGAACAGTCAGATTTCAGACCTCCAGAGCCTTATCCAGTACAACGAAGAACGACTAGAGGATGAGGACTACAAGGTCCTCGAGACGCTCGATGCGGCCGAGCAGTCTGAATCAAGCGGCTCGCCGACCGACGAACTACTTGCTGACGGCGATGACGAAATCACCTGCTGGACGTGTGGATCGCTGGTCGAGCGTGACCAGATCAAGGACACTGTCGCGCGACTCCAAGAACGTCGGCAAGACCTAATACAGAACCTGAATGACGTCAAGTCCAAGCTGGAAGACTTGAAAGCTGAGCGGCGCGAGGCCAAACAGCAACAAAATCGGCGTGAAGAGATCGAGCGCAAACTCGCGGACATCAATGACGAGCTTGAGAATCGCGATGCGCAACTCGACTCACTCAAAACCCAACGTGAAGAGTTAACCGACGACGTCGAAGCGCTCGAAACCAACGTCGACGACCTCGAATCCGAAGACTTCGAGGAAGTGCTCTCGCTCCACAAAAAAGCTAACCAACTCGAGTTCGAGATCGACAGTCTCGAGTCGGATCTCGAGGACGTCACCGAGGAAATTGATGAGATCGAGAGTATGCTTGACCGTGCCGATGACCTCCGAGAAGAACGCGAGGAGTTGGTCGAGCAACTGACTGAGGAACGGACAAAGATCGACCGGATCGAAGCCGACGCCGTCGATGAGTTCAACGAGCACATGGACGCCATGCTCGGAATTCTGGGGTACGAGAACCTCGAACGTATCTGGATTGAACGTGTCGAACAGACGGTGCGTGAGGGACGACAGAAGGTCGACCAGACAGCGTTCGAACTTCATATCGTCCGAACAACGGAGAACGGAGCGGCCTACGAAGATACGATCGAGCACCTGAGCGAGAGTGAGCGCGAAGTTACGGGATTGATCTTCGCGCTAGCGGGGTATCTCGTCCATGACCTCCACGAGACGGTGCCGTTCATGCTGGCGGACTCACTGGAAGCGATCGACTCGGACCGGATTGCCCAACTCGTGGACTACTTCGAAGAGTACGCTGAGTATCTTGTGGTCGCCTTGCTGCCGGAAGACGCACAGGCGCTGGACGACGACGTGAACCGGGTCACCACCATCTGAGCGACGCGCTCTCAGAAATCTCGGTTTCCTTCTCACGACCGCGCTGTACTACGCTGAGGCACTTCTACGTGGCGACTATCTCGTGATAGTGCTGTTCCCGTTTGCACACGTTCTCGCCGCGTTCTCTATCACCGGCCTGTTCATGGGGTTCCAGGAGCCCGGCGCTGCGGTTCCGTTCGTCTCCTATCCCGTCACGGCGACGACGTATACTGCGCTCGTGGTGACGATCGGCGCTGCCGAAGTTGTTCGACGAACCTCTCCCCAACTGTTGACTCGTATACCGTGGGAGTGTGACGACGACGAACTGGTCGTCCCGTATGAGGATATCGAGGCCAAACACGACGACGCACCAACTCCATCGACACTCAAACAGGATGTCTCGACGGCCGTCATCAGTGAAACAGGGAATGGGAAGTCCTCGGCGATGCAACTGCTCGCTTACCAGCTCCCCTACAACGCCGACACTGCCGTCAGCGCCCATGACGCCGGCGAAGGGTTCCAGCAGTTCTACGCCGACCTTGGGTTCGACGTCAAGCGAGTGGGACTTGACGGTGACGTTACCTGGAATCTGTTCAAGGACGCCGAGTCGATGCAGGACTTCCGCGAAATCGCAGCCGCCATCTTCGGAAACCCGGACAGTCACCACCCGTTCCATACGCCGGCCAAGCAGGTCTTCGAGGACATGCTCATGTACCTCCATCTGGAGGTCTAGCGGAACAACCGCCGGGACAACCTCTCGCATATGGATATCGTTTCGCTGCTCGAGGAAGGGCGGGCTGGCATCTACAAGAAACTCGCCCGCTACGACCGACTCGAAGCCGACCATCTGGACACTGATCAGGAGAAAGGCGCACAGAACGTCTACCAAACACTCATCGAGTACACTCGACCAGTCTTCGTCGACGACTTCGGAGACCATGGGTCGTTCTCGTTGCGAGAGTATATCCAGAACCCCGACGGCCGCGTGCTGATCATCGACTCCAGTCCGTCACGGATGGCGACACTCGGGCCGATGTTCCAGCTACTCATCGACTGGTCGATTCGCTTCGTAATGGAGTCACCCAACCCGACCGTCCATGTCCTCGACGAAATCGACCAGTTACCACCACTCGGCCAGATAACGAACCTCACCGCCCGTGGTCGCAAGGAGAAAGCGCGGGCGCTCGTCGGTGTCCAGACGATCGGCCAACTGGAAGATACGTATAGCGATATCTACGGTATCCTCGGTAACTGCCCGCAGGGCCTGTACTTCGGTCCGGGCGATGCCCAGTCGACCGAATTCATTCGGAACGAGATTGGCAGGTGACGGATCCTTGACCGCACTGAAACCTACGCTTTGTCGCGGAATACAGGCGCGAAAACGCAGCGTTCCCAAGCACGCGAGAGTGTTCGCGAGACAGAGAAAGCGCCCGTCACCTCCGGACAACTCCGTGATTTCGAACCCGGTGAGTGTATCACCGTCACGCGAACGTCTTGGTGGCACGGCCAGACGTACAAACTCCACCAGGTCCGCGATGACTTGCCCGGCCGTGGCGTCGGCTCGCCCCGAACACCCCGTGAGGAAGACCCCGACGGTGGGGTACTGGCGACGGATAGCTAGATAGAGATGGTCCAGCAGTATATCGCTCGCTAGGAGACTGCTAATGACGACAAGTCCGTCGACGACGTCGACCATGATGTGTGGGCGGATCCAGCCGTTGACGAGACACCGTCGATAACTTACAGCGACCGACGGTGGCAGGACAAACTTTCACGACCTGACATCGATAGCGCCCCGGTTACGCAGGGACAGAACGTCGACGCCTTCTCAGATCTGTGTGCGATGCTCGACCGGCGGGTGCTGGACTTACCCGACGGTGAGGCGACGACTGTCGAAATCCGTGAGTTACTCCTCGAGATTTACCATGCGACTGGACTCCTGCCCTCCGAAGTCCCCAACGAGGTTGAGAACCAGAGCAGTATCATCCAGATGAACGAGTCGTTTCAGGAGGAATATACTACTGCGGCGCTGGCCAGCGACTCAGCTTCTGTCTCCCCGGTTGTGGCTGACAGGGGTGATGTTCTTGAGAGCCTGTTCGAGGACGAATTGGATACACCGATTCCGTCTGAAGGGAGTGATATCAGTAGTGCAGGAGAACAGTCTGAGCCTAGGGAGAGTCCATCGGATGAGTCACCAGCAGGGGTGCCATCACTGAATGGGGATGAATCAACAGCGGCTACCGGAGATAACTTGGAGACGTCCACTCCGTCTCCCGTTGCTGACCAGTCCGACGATGCTGAGGAGACAGACTCTGTTGCGTCCCCGTCAGTCGACAAGCCAATAGATGATACTGGCTCACTGACAATGATTGTGCCTCCAAGCCCGGTGCCAAGTCACCCGACGAGGACGACGATTTCAACGCGGCCGACTTCATGTAGACACCTACGTTTTCAGTCGCTGGGCGGCCCGTTCTGACTCCCAGTCTTTCTGGAGAGTCCGTTAGTTTTCCGGCCCATTAAAATCCTGACAAGACTATTAGGTTCCTGGCCAATTATCCGAATCTCGACACTATCTCCGAGTTTGTCTATGAGATCTTCCAATCGTGATACTCTCCTCTGAGCGGACTATTTGTAACGTCTACAGTAAGGTATTTCTTCTAATGTATATTAGGTCGAAAACGCAAGACTGCGGACATCTAAGTCGCATCTTTACAAGAAAGTATTGTCACGACTTGTCCTAACCGCAGGATGAGAACCGGATAAGTCACGAATACTTAGACCATTTATCTTGCCCCACAAATTTACAGTAGTCTAGTACAAATGCATAGTATGACATGTCGAGACCGAGTAACGTTCTGTGGTGGCTGTTGGCACGCAAAGTTGAGGTCCCTAGCAAACGTTCTGAACCGGTTATCAAATCTCTTAGAATCCGCAGATGTTAGCACGCAACCGGATGAGACCCACCCACCATAGCCGGCACAGCAAGATCATTTCGAGATGCACAGTCCACCGGGTGTAACCACTCTTGGGACGGGTACTCAACTCGATTTGAGAGAGTCGTCGTAGCGACAACAGAGATGACGTCACTATCGACTTTCATTGACGTCACCACCACCGCTAGTCATCGCTCACAGTGAGCACGAGGACGTCGTCGGGCCACGTATCGACTCGAATTTGTCCGTACTCGTCGAACTGCCCAATTAGCCACCGTGGACGTGCAGGACAGTTATGGACCACCACTTATCTATGGAACGCACAAATCACGCTCATGAGCGCAGAAGCTGGCGTTAACAGACAGAATATATAATACTGTCCTGTAGAAAGCCACAGTAAGAGCGACAATGTCAAGTGAAACAGTCTGGGTCAAAAAACGGGGTCCAGTTGGGACAGGGGCCACCGTACACATTCACACAGATCCTGACTGCCAACCGCTCCAACAGGCAACAGCTGTCGAAAAAACAGAGCGACAGAAACTCCCAGATCGCTGGCCAGATTGTTCGCTCTGTGCAGGGACTGCCGCTACAGGCGGCGTTTCCGAAGGCGAAAACACGCATACCCGCCGGCAACTCCTCGAAGAGACTGATCCAGACACCCTCCCGTAGTGCTGGCGACTCGCGGCACGGCAGACCGTTCTGTGGCGATGACGTGGCGAACGCTAGTCGGTTCAGGTATGAACCAATACGGCTGCTACTCGGGACTGACAACATCCTCACAGGCCGGACATTCAGCCCAGATGCCAGTCGTGCCGTCGGTTTTCTCGTACTCGACCAACAGCCACGCGGCAGATATACTCGCGCTGCATTCTGGACACCGACCAAGCGTCGACGCATCACGGGTCATTGAAAGGGGAAGGAGCGTGTGACAGTTGCCCTTCCACGAGAGTATGATTCGGCTACGAAAATAAGCGTTTGGTGGTGTAATGTTGCTATGTCCGGCGGTTTAGAGTGAAATTCGTCTCCGGAAGGGTTACATGGTGTCTCGTGCATCACAGGCTACGATGGGTGTCCGCACAGTCCTTGAGCAGATCCTCAACGACGAGATGACTGTCGTCGTCGAATGTCGACAGTGCGGCACAACTGTCGCGCCAGAGACTGACGAGTGTGACGCGTGTGGGTCGACCGCGTTTTGCCGATATGAAATTCCAGGGTAGCCGGAAGCAGCCGTCAGATGGGTCCCGGTAGTAGAAGGAGAAGTCGACGAACTCCCCGGATCAAGGTCCAGACTAATATTTTTGTCACACCACTCACAGAGAGGAGCGTTTCCCTCGAACTGAACAGATCCCTGGATCTTCAGCACAAAGGACACACTGAACAGTATATCCAGCTTTCTCACTCTGAAAACTGAGATCAAGATACTTGAATGAGTCTATGACATATTGAGTGAGGTTGTGAGCTGTTGTTTCGTGTTAAGTCCGGTATGGAACCGCTCAGCGATCTCTGACTGATGATCCGGACACGCAAGAACAGCAACTGCACCATCTTGGACTGGGATCATGGGGTAGTGGGGATCGTATGGAGAGAGGTGACAGCTGGGACACCCCAAACCTCCGGCGGGTTGGTGACCGAGGAGATCTGCGGTGTTCTCGGTTGTATACTCACAGATCTCGGTAAATTGTGTGAGATGGGTATCACAGCCAATAAGCGGAATTGTGAGCCGATCAAGAAGTAGGAATGAAGGCATAGCGTTCGAATGGAACGCAGACTCACACGCAGTACAGGGAATCGGCGGATGACTCCGGAAGTCGTCCGATTGGGGGGAGGTATCTGCTGGAGACATACTGAGTTGCCTGACTCTGGGTCGTCTCGCCAGACGGGTAAGTCATGGGAAAATGATTGTGACCTAGCACACCTACAGAGCGGTGTATTCTGCCGTGTTGAATAGCGGCCTCTGAGCCGGGTGGAGCGACCCTGATTTTGAGATCACTCTCACCACTCGCTCACAAGCCGCCTCAAACTCCGACCGACCACGCCAGATCCGCTATTCAACACAGCAGACTCATCAATGCTGGTATCGCGACGATTCACGACGTGGAAACGCTCCGAGCCTGCGTCGCCTACGAGAATGCTAACCAGAACCGGACACATATTCTGCGACGCCTCGAGTGGAAGGCTAGGGAGCTCCGTGAGGACAAGGAGTAGATTCCAGTCTTAACCAACAATCTCGAGTTATATCACTAATTGTTGGTTGATAGAATGTAGTCCCGGTTTTTGAGCCTCTGAATGGATGCGGGGCGGCCAGCAGCGGCCTCGCAATCCCAGTCATGTCCCTTGATCTGAGTGCAACTTCCAACACGGCTAGTGAAATCGCTGCCGCCAGACAAGCCGACGTCGTGGCCTTCCTCCATCGAGCGCCGTTCACCCTGGATGCCTATAACGTCGGATTCCTACCCGGGTTCCGAGAGGACTGTGGCTACCAGCAGACCCAGTATCAGGACCTGAATATCCCCGTCGGAATGCTCGACAACGACTTCCGGAACCCCGATCTGGGTCAATTCGTTGATCGGTTCTTCGAGCACGAACCTCGGGTCGGTGTCATAGGCGATGTCTACGAACGCGACGGCGTCGATGACCACATCGCCGCCGCTCGCGAGATTCAGGCCAGCTACCCCGAGGCCGAGCTCATTATCGTCCCGAAGTCACGATCGGTGATCGACGCGGTTCCCGATGACACCGTCCTCGGCTATTCGCGTGGCTACGCCGACCGGTTGGCCCACGAGTTCTCCGAGCCGACCGATTGGCGAGGTCGTCGCGTCCACATCCTCGGCGGGATCCCACCTAAGCAGCTCGACGCCATTCGACAGCTGACCCGACCGACACTCACCGACGAGCCACCAACCGACATCGTCGGCGTCGACTGGAACGGGCTGCATCGTGGCGCACAGTTCGGAGAGTTCTGGACGGCTGACGGGTGGGATGATAGCGGTCGTGACGCCTCCCACGTCACAGTTCGGGAGACAGTCCGACACAGTCTGGCCCGCATCAAGGCCTTCTGGCAGTCTCACGGTGTCTGGCCTGACTCGACACAACATAACGACACCCCGGAAATCGAGTACGAGGGACCGTCACCGACCAATCTCGATAGTGCTGCGTGTACCGAATGCGAAGCGAACGTCTGGACGACTCGGCGTGGTCCCTTCATCGCTGAGTATGATACCGGCGTGTTCTGCGGTTACTGCAGCTACGAGTGCTACTTCTCACATCGCCATCGGAACAACCTCGAGGAGATCGCCGGCGAGCAGAGCGTGTACATTCCGCCGGCGTGACGCCACGAGTGGTTTTTCGCGCCCCGGAGAGGGCGAGGGCTCGATCCAGAAAGTCCTCCGAGAAGGTGATTTTCCGTGAGTCAACAACAGCGTCCGAACAACGTCTCAATCGACGATATTCCAGTCGACGTATCGAACACCCAATCAGGCGAGGTCGACCCCGCTGAGGTACCCGAGGAAATCCGGTCGATCACTCGTGGACTCGCAAGCGAGCAACCGCCGACGAATCCGCTCGTCGTCCTGAAGGCCGCCCGCTGGTGGTATATGCATGGCAAGGGCGGAACCGATCCCGCGTTCCAATGGGCGATCGAGTGGGCACGACATCTCGCGACGGACACACCCAGCGACGTCGAACGCTTCGATGCGTTCCTCGAGTATCTCGTCACGGTCGGCTTCGCTGACGAGAAGACAGCGCTCCGATAACCAGACCCCATTCACACTACGGGGTGTTTGACCAGGCACTATCTCGAACAGAAACGAGTCTGACCGCAACCTGTCCAGATAGGAGGACGTGTACTCAGAACCGGTAGCAGGCAACCTCTTCACCACCACAGGTCGGACACGTTTCAGCGTCCTCTGAAAGGGTTGTTCCGCAGTGTCGGCACTCATACAGGGTGGATGTCACGGACGTGCGAGTACCAACGACCCCGCGAAGCGCTTCGACGAGACCCATCCTCCCGGTGCTTGTGTCGCACTGGTTGTTAATCCCAGCCTCCGATAGTACCCCGATCAAAACCCCCCAAAGTTGCGCCGATGTTTATTGTGCGCCCCCGAGGGGGTGCGGCGCGTCCCGACTTCTCGGAGACGTCGTCGCACTCGATGTGATGCAATCCATGATGACAGCCAGTGAGTCGGAGGTCTCGTTCGAGGAGACCGACACCCGACACGACGAGATGCACAGTACCATCGAAGACTGGATCGACGAGCTCGTCGCAGACGTCGACGAGGCAAAAGCCAGCCAACAGTTCCAGGAGTGGCTCGATGTCCAGTCCCGATTCCATGACTACTCTCATCGCAACACCCTCTTGATCAAGCTTCAATGTCCCGAGGCAACCCGCGTGGCGGGCTACAATACGTGGAGATCGGAATTCGACCGGCACGTCCAAGAGGGCGAACAGGCGATCTGGATCTGGGCACCCATTATTACCAAGCAGTGCCCTGAGTGCGAGAATTCACCGAGCTACCACGAGCAAAGCGACTGTGAATACGACAAGACAGCGGCCGAGGAGTGGTCCGAAGGACTGGTTGGATTCAAACCAACGGCAGTCTTCGATGTGTCTCAAACCGAGGGCGAACCGCTCCCCGAACTGGAAACCGAGGCAGCTGGTGACGCCGACGACCTGGTGCCAGCGCTCCTTGATGCGGGAACTACTCTCGATATCGACGTCCGTGTCGTCGACGCTGCTGAGTGGGAGCATGGCGACGCGAGAGGGGTCTGTAAACACCGAAATCTCCACGAATGCCAACCCGTCGTCGAAGCGAAAGCCCGCTCGAATCAGGCCGATCTCGCCGTGACGCTGATTCACGAGTACGCCCACGCACTGCTCCATTTCGATGTCGACGACGAACCCGAGCGTGCAAAACGCGAGATCGAAGCCGAAGCCGTTGCGTACATCGTCGGGCGGTATTTCGACCTCGATACGAGCGGATCAGCGTTCTATCTTGCCGCGTGGCAGGACGACGATGCGGAGAGCATTCAGGAGCGACTCGGCCGGATCAGTTCGACCGCACAGGAGATCATCGGGACAGTCGCTGAGGGCTGAAGACGCCTTCCCCAGATGTTAACCAACGCTGGGGGTACTTGTCTATACTGTTGGTTAATTCGTTCGGCGTCCGACCCTCTGTGTTTCGATCGGTCCCAAGACAGACCCCACCGACAGTCGATGTTATAATTCAGAATCGATTCGGCGCTGCTGGTCACGAAGGAACTCGACGACGGCATCGATATCCTGTTCGGGAACCGTTTGCTGTTCGAAGACTCCTTTGAATGCGTCCGCGAAATCCTCCGACGTGAGCCGGTCGAGAACAGTCTCGATGCGACCAGCGAGCTTCTTGGACTCCCCGCGATGCAGATGGGTCGCGATCCGGTCGAAATCCGCGCCAGCAGCCAGCACCACCAGATCTCGGGAGTCTGCCTTGCGACCACTGTGAAGTTTCACTGCAAACAGCAACTCCCGTTCCGGAATCCTGGCTGTTACCGGGCGCCCGGTTCGCAGTTCCTCGGTGACAGAGTGCTGGGCCAGATAGCGATACGACCACTCAGCTTCCGTCTGGCGACAGCCCAGTGCGTCGACCATCGCGTCGAGCCGAACCGGATTCCCGCTGTCTTTCGTAAATCGAATAGTACGGCCCTCGTGAACCGCCTCGGGTTCAAGTGGTTCGAGAGACCTCGTCTCTCGTCATCACGGAAATCTTTGATTTCCGTACGACCCCGAGGCTTCCCGTGGATTAGTCGGACACGCCTCGGATACCATCGTGATGATGCCCTCTCGCAGTATCCGAGGTCACGGTCGGGGCGTCCACGGCCCCCGATGCCTGCCGTCGCACTTTCCGCACTTGGGGAAGGGTGTTGAGAGCAGGCACATTCCAGTCTTGATGCTTCTCGATACCTTTCACGGCGATATTAACGCTTGCACCACGGTCAGCGTGGTCTTGATGCCCACAGTCCCGGCACTTGAACCGCTTTTTGTTGCGGTTCGCCCGTTCCGTGTGTCCACACATCGGACACTGCTGACTCGTGTATTCAGGGTCAATCCACGCTGTTGGCACGCCCTCAAAGGCGGCCTTGTACGACGTATAGAACTGAAGGGCGCGGAAGGGAAGGTGGTGCAAGCGTCGGTTCATCCGTGTGCCGTAGTCGATACTGTCGCGCATCTCTTTGAGGTCTTCAAAGACGATGCACGGCTTCTTGAACTGCTGGCTCCACTCCACGATGTGCCGAGACACCTTGTGGAGTCGGTCGCGGACAATCCGTTCTTCCCGTCCTTCCAGCGTATCGTGCATACTCGGTTTTTCGGCGTTCTGTACCCGCTTTCGCATTGTGAAGTAGCGGTGGCGCTCGAACTTGATTTCGGGGAAGTCGATAACCAGCGTATCCTCGACGCCATCTGCTGACAGTGCCGACAGTGCCACGTTGTCTTCGTTCACGTCCACGCCAATGACCGTCCGAGAATCGTGTTTGTCACGGACGGTACGCTCGGTATTCGTGACGTTGACATGCAACTCGGGCGTTCCGTCGTGGAACAGTGCTTCCGCCGTTCCGATGTCCCACTCATCGCCAGCGAGCGCGGCCCGCAAAATGTCGAGATGAGCGTCGTCGCCTTCCAGCACGCCTTTGACGTGCTTGTACGGTTTGGCGCTGATACGGAATTCAACGGTTCCGTCGTCACGGAGCGTGAGGTTGTAGCCTTCCTCGTAGTTGGCTCGGAGCGGGTACGCGCCGTCTTTGGTGTGGCTTGGCTGGTTGAAGTCGTAGTAGTAGTAGTTCTCCATCGCGCCGAGTGCCTTAGAAACTACTCGCTGTGTGGTGTTTTTCACGAGGTCGGCGTCGTCGGCTACGTGGTCGGGGATTTCGTCCCAGTCCACGCCCTGCTTGGCGAGACGAATGGTTTCGTTGTACGCCCACCGAGATTCGAGCGTGGCGTCTTTCAACAGGCTCTCGTTGTCACTCTGGATGTTGAGTTGGAAATCCAGCGTCTTCACGAGAGTCTGGTCGGGTGTCATTCGCTCCAGTCTGGTGTAGTAGTGTGATTCTCTTGAATATCACCCATCCACGGTGAAAGTGGAACGCTCACGCGAGTTTACGGCCTTCACCCTCGAGATCAAGTCGTGATCGAGAATCTTCGATTCTCGTGATCCCGAAAACTCCGGTTTTCGGACGACCCCGAGACACTCAGCCTTCTCCGCCTGTAGAGCTCGTTTCGCTCGACATCGGCCGTTTTCTCGTAGCCGCGGGAGGTGAGGAGGTCGGTGTAGTCGTCGACCGCTTGTGCCGGAATGACGACGTCGACGTCCGTGGTGAAGCGCTGATTGAACGCCGCAATCGCCCACCCACCGACGAGCACGTACGGCAGGTCAGCGTCAATGACTGCCTCCAGGGTGTCCAGCAATTCGTCTTCGCGTTCACCGAGACTCATGCATTGAGACGCGGATCCTCGTGGGACGCGTCGATATCGCGGTCGTACTCATCGGCGATCATCTCCAACGCCGGCTCGTAGTTCACCCGGTACTCCAACATATGCTCGATTGTCTCGTCCAACAGAACGACCGGATTGCCGTCAACCCACTCGCGAGTGATCTCCCCACTCGTCGGGAACAACACGTACGAGACCGTCGCGTCGTAGTCGGTCGCATCCGGCCGCTCTTCGATCCGGCTCGGAATTCCGAACTCATCAAAGAACGCCGTCCACTGGTCGACGTCCTGGTCGGCGACCTGGATGAAGATCGGATAGTCGTCGTGGCCGCGTGCGATCTGATAGCCGCCGTGGGTCCAGACGTAGACGCCGTCGATTTTCGTGTACGCAAAGGGCATCCCGGCGAAGTGTGGAATGACGTAGCCGTCGTCGATCGAGGGGGGAACAGCGCGAGAGATGGCCGCGACGAGATCGTAGTAGCGATCCCTGACAGCGTAATTCTCGATGTAGACGCCGTCATCCCGGCGGATGAAGCCTGCATCCTCCAACCGCTCGATCCAGTCGTAGACCCACGAATAGGAGCCGTCGATCTTCTGGGCGATTCGACGGATCGAGTCGCCCGGCCGGGCCGCGGCCATGATCTTCGCCGCGGTCTCGTCGATGTACTCCATCATCGCTAGTTATCGGTATCGCATCTAATCATATTAGTTTTGTCCCCCCATATTCCCTATAGAGTTATCTCTATACAGATATACAATTCTTGACTCCGGTAGTCCGAATCGGCTCAGTATTTGAGCAGAAATCAATTAACCAACAGAGGATACGACTGATCGCTATTTGTTGGTTAAGTCTATCAGCGCCCGTCGAGGGGCGGAGGCGCAGTCCCGTCTCCACGAACCATGACTGAACCGTATTTGTCCGCTGTCCTCAATGAGGCGGAACGAGTTG
Organism: Haloarcula sp. H-hyl6; assembly: GCF_056934455.1. Classification (NCBI taxonomy): domain Archaea; kingdom Methanobacteriati; phylum Methanobacteriota; class Halobacteria; order Halobacteriales; family Haloarculaceae; genus Haloarcula; species Haloarcula sp. H-hyl6. Next base: position 152,539 of record NZ_JBRIIK010000005.1, on the reverse strand, counting down.
CAAAACAGCATGACCAGGTCGCTCGATCGACGGACGCTCCAGCACACGAGTACCTGCGGTACGGCGTCCTTCGGCTGCTCGAAGACGAGACTGACGAGACGGTTGCGGACATGCCCGATACCGACGGCGTGACTGTCGGCTACGGGAGCCATGAGGCGATGTTCGATAGCTGGAGCTCCAGCGAAGACTGGTGGGAAACCGTCCCGCCACAGAAGGCGTGTACCCGCTTCCGGGTGTTCTTCCCCGAGACCACCAGACAGTTCCACGCGACATCGTCGACGTGATGGCTGCGCTTGGTGCCTGGCGGGTTTGGACCGGGAGCGCAGCCGCGTGCGGCTCCTATGACCATCGCGAGCGCCGCGAGGTCCAATACCTCTGGCCGGAAGGCCATCCGGTGGGGGAAGTGCTCCACGAGCGGCTCAGTGGCCCTGCGGAAGCCGTCGCTCCGGACGGTGGCCGAACGGGCGACGTTCGCGACCGGCTGGCCGTCGACGAGAACACACAGTCGCAGAACGATCTCGAGCCTCGCACGAAGCGTGCCGTCACCGAAGCGATGGACGCCTCGCTCCTCTCGAAAGGTGGCCGCTACGAGGTACAGTCCGCGTCCGGGAACCGGTACGAAGTCGACGTCATCGACAAGTCGTGTACCTGCCCTGACTGGCAACAGCGCTCACCCGAAGGAGGCTGCAAGCATCTGCGTCGGGTGGATCACGAGATTAAGCAGGGGCGCGTTCCCCGCCCAGATGGTCGACTCCCCTTTGATTTATAGTGGGATTAATTTGAAGGTCCATCATTTAACCGCGGCAGGGTCAGTATAGGTCTTCGACTGGCAGCTACTCAGAAACTCTACTAGTCTTGTGTGTCTATATTCGTTCTCAATTCGTGTAGTGCGTGTGGCGCATATGACGTGCGACTCCCCGGATGGTGTTTTTCCCAGATAACGTACCCATTGGTCACGATCGGATCTTCAGGATCAACATCTCCAATTTCCCGTACCTCCGCGTTTCCATCCTCCCCCCACCGTACTGTGAAGTACCAACCTCCATCGCCACCTCGATAGTAGGCCTGTACAAGACCATTTCCAAGCCCGGTAATTGCGGTGGCAATCACACCGTCTGACGGCAATATTGAAAAAAGGTGGTCCTGTGATTCTGCCGAGAGTTCCGTTAGATCGATCTCATTGAATTTTCGCGGATCAAAGTTTTCGACAGGAATCTCAATGCGTGTGCGGCTGGGTTCTTCTGCAGAGCTGGCGATTCCCCAGAAATCGTTGAGCACGGATAAACCTGTGAGAAGGTCCTCATTTGTAGGACGAGTTTGCTCCATATCCACTGTCTCCTGAAGTTTCGCTATGGATACGACCAGACAGGTAGCACCATTTTTCAGGGTCACCTCTGCATCATCTACGAAATCCCTATGAAGGCGATACCCCATATGAAGAATCTTCAGTAACGCAACGCCCCCTTCAGAACATTTCTCCGGATTCAACAGGAGGTACAGCCAGTCCAAAGTAGTGATATTCTTCGGCTCCGGTTTCTGATTTGGATACCGTACCCGGAACTCGGTAGCTGATGTCCGTCGCATCGGTGTCCAGCGTACCCAGACGAAAGAACGCTCCATTGAACCTACCCAATACTCGATCAAGGCTCTCAGCGGCCGCGTCACCATCTTATAGACTAAGCGAGTAGGGAACGCCACATCCACAAAAAGGGGACGGGCCACACCTCCGCCCACAGATTTCCCCAAAGTCTTGTTATCTGACTTACTCACCGCTTCATCCGCTAAGTATCGGTCGTTAACCTCGATGGCGCGGACCACTCCTGTGAAATGTTTGCGAATCTCGTCTTCATTCGCAGTATTAAGAACGAAAACCAACTCATCGTTATTCAGCTGAAAGTCTGCGACCATCTGCCGGATCTCATTAGACGTAGCGATATGTTTAATCAGTGCCCACTCCTCCAACCGCACATCGCCCTCTACCTTCGCAGTAACACTGGTTTCTCCAGTAAATCCACCAACCACTGGAAGGGGCTTTGTGATTAACCGATACAGCAGACGTTCTGATTCACGCACCTCTATCCCAGTAATCGTCAAATTAAACCGGTTCTCTTTTTCAGATTCCGTCCACCCAGAATCTATCTTAACCAGCTCCCCTCGCAATAGTTCCTGACGCTCCTGTTCCGAATCAGGAGACGAAAACCAGTGAGTGAGTATCGTAACAATGACTGCTACAGCACTTATCGCTGCCACCGCGTACTCAGACACCACAAACCGGCATTCATCCTGTTCACACATAAATACTGGATACGCCAACAAAGACGGAACCTACACTTTGGAGAATGTCAACAGTTCAAAGCTCGATTATTATGCGCGTCAGATTTTTTAGGGAACCTCAAGAAATCTATGTTAGATGTTGGAGTCGCTTACTGAAAGTCTGCTCTCCGCGTTCCGAAACGGGGTAGCAATCCTGTTGATTGGAACTATATTTACAGTGACCATCACTCGACTCTATGACACGGATGAAAACGGAGTTCGAATCCGGGATCTGTACAGGAATAAGCGTCTGGTACTTGCTCTGGCTATCTCTCTACCTCTCGCGTCCGCAGTACTATTCGGATTCACGCAGCCTGTGTTAGTTCGCTCGTTTCAAGATCCACGTTTGTTGGTGACGGGGGTTGGAATTTTGCTACCACTTCTACTCATCCGGACGAATGACGAAGCTAAGAATTGGAACGTACTTGACGGAAATCGGGATACGTTAGCGATTATTGGTCTTTCGCTGCTACTTATATTTAGCCCGTGGTTTGGGCCACCCCTATTCAACTACCTTATTCAACAGATCACCGCGCTCGTAACTGGTATCATCGATTACGTTGTGAGAAGCGTGACCACATTTATCGATCAGACTATTCAGTCAATTATTGGGTTTGTGATGTCACTTCCCCTACAAGATATTGGAATCGGCATTGTCTTACTCTTGGTCTTGATTGCAGTCTTCAGGAGATAATTCGAAGCCTAGCAGTCCCGACAGGGGTAATAAAGTTGTATCCTACTCTGTTGGACGGACTGTCTCGTCGTCCCGGACGACTCTGTTAAATTCCGTAAGATACGAAATCCGTTTTCGAATCTCAGTAACGTCCAGCTCCAGTTCGGCGGCCAGTTCGTCGACGGTCATCGGTTCATCGAGTGCCTGGAGGACTTCGAGCCCCCGGTAGTACCTATTCGTGAACTCTTGGACGCGGCCCTCGATCGGCGTGGTCACCCCGTACCGCTCCTCGAGTTCAGCTAGAGCCTCGTTCGCGAACGTGGCAAACTGATCGTCCCCCAAGCGTTCGATCTGGGCTTCGAGTTCAGCCCGGACGACGTCGTAATCGAGGCCGGCCTGCACGAGCATATTCATGTCCTCGATGTCGTCGTCGCGGCCTGCGATCGCCTTGAACAGGAAGATATCCTCGTTGCTGACTAGTCGGACCGTCAGTCGATCCAGGTTGAGGAACGGCTCGCTGCGCTCTTGCATCCCGTCGGTGAGCACGAGCTTGTTCGCGACTTGCTGGTTGAAGATGTCTAGGCGACACCCATCGTCGTTCTCGACGCAGCTCGTCGCCCCCAGCGCCCGGTAATCTGGATCCAGCGACTGGACCTCCGCATACCCGAGGTCCATCAGGACGGCCCACAGCTGGCCGTACGCGTCGCCATCTGGAACGACCAGGTCGATGTCTTTCGTCGCCCCCTTGAGGTCGCGCAGCGACATCGCGCCACCACCGATCAGGTAGACCGTGAGCGGGGCTGAGAGGCCATCCGCGATTCGCTGGAATTCGTTCTCGATGTACTCGCGTCCGAATGTTGGTCTCATTGTGGTAGATCCACCTCGTAGTCAGCCGCCAGCTCCTGGAACTCGTCCCACTCCGGGAGCCGCTCGTCATCAACCTCACCGTGGGTCTCGAGGTAGCGGAGCAAGGCGTCCATTTCGTCTTCGAGGCCATACTTCGCCGCCTGCTCTCTGAGATTCTCCTCGTCAACGTCGACGTGGCTGAGTAGAAGGAGACAGTACGAGCGGTGGCGGCTGCCGTCGTCGATTAACAGCGTGTGACAGCAGAGCTCCGCCGGCGAAACTTCGTCAAGTTCCTCGGAGTAGACGTAGTAGCGGTGGCCGGTGAGCAGGAACTGGAGGTCGAAGGCCGCGAATCGAGCGAGGCCGGTTTCGTGGAACCCCTCTGCGTCGATCTCCGTCTCGGCCTGCGCGAGGAATTCGTCGTAGTCCTCCCAGAGAATCGTGCCCTTCGGGGCAACGGCTTCGAGGCGGTGGCGATGCAGATGGTGTACGAGTTCGCACGCGAACTCGTGGAGGCGGTCGAAGTCGGCGTTGAACTCGTAGTGTCCGTCGGCCGTCCCGACGAGACCCCGGTCGCGAAACCGCTTGAGAACCCGGTTGACCGTGTTGCGGTAGTTGTCGCTCCGGTCGGCAATCTCAGAGACAGTTCGCGGCTGGTCGAGGTAGTACAGCACCTCGAGTGCCTTGCCGGTCAGTAGCTCGGGAAAGTCGATATGGGAGTGCTGGCGAACGAGGTCCTGGTAGCGTTCGACGGCGCGAGCATCCGACGGGACGACTCGTTTTCGGCGGCCGTCGCGTTCCGTGTAGACGAGCCCTTTCTCGACGAGGTCGGCGACGGCACGAGAGAGGTAGCTCTCGCTGTGGTCGAGCTTCGTCGCGAGTTCGGAGATCGTGTCGCCGCGGTCGACCGTGGCGAGGACCTCGAGTTCGATGCGCCGGAGCACGGTGTAACATAGTACGAAACTTGTATATAAAGAAGTTTCGAGTAGTGTTACAGCCAGCAATCGCGAGAACCGTCTCCATCGTCTTAACCAACAAAACTATGGATTCGTGGCCCGTGTTGGTTAACACGAGAATAGCCGATGTCCTACGAACCCCCGACCCCACCGGCGAACCTCCCGACGGAGATCGTCAACTCGCTCAACGAGTCGGACGCGGAGCAGCTTCGAGACGTTGCGACGTACGCTGAAGCGCTCGCCGAGCACAAGGAACGAGAGGCCCGTCTCGAGGAGTCAGCAGATCAAGAAGAGGTCGAAGAACGGCCAGACGATCTCCCGGATGACGTTCCTGCCAAAGCGACGATCACGATCAAGGAGATCAACGACAATCGGTACTACTACTGGCAGTGGCGGGAAGGAGATTCGGTGACGTCGAAGTACAAAGGGCCGGTGAATCCCGACGAGTAGACGAGATGGAACTGTAGCCAGATGTTCGTTTCAACGTGATTCGTGGCGTAGCAGATGACACCCCCCAGAGTGTGAATGGGATCGGTTTACCCCACACCCCTCGGTGTGAATGGGCTACCAACCGCCACTCTCTAACGAAAGTTCACGCCGAGAGAAGACAGAGCAACACGGGGATAAATTACGCCTCGTTTACCCCCACACCCCTCAGTGTGAATGGTCCACCACCCAGGGTACCGCGATTAAGAAGTCCTTAACAGCAGAAGTCCTCACGCGGTATGAGGGTTCTCGCCTCAGTGTCGAAGCTTCGGCTTCGGCACGAGGCCTCGCCTTATAGAATACACCTACTCGGAGGACTGTTTAGACTCTTGTATAATAAAGATAACTATAACTGCGGTGCGGTGCAGTAGCGGAGTCGGAGCAGCTACCGTTGCAGACCGTGTAAGTCGCTCTCTGTGCCGTAATAGGTCTTTCAGAAGAACGAGCCAGCTTCTTACAGCTCGAGTTCGGCTCTGTCCCTACAACCGCCGTAGCCTATGGGGGACCATTCACACCGAGGGGTGGGGGTGTCACCATCCCATCAACGTCTGAAGCTCCGGCGTTGAGTTGATCAATCCAGTTCGAGTACTCGCTACGTCTCCTTGGAGCGAATACGATCTGAACTTTCCCTGGTCTCCGCCTTCCTTCTTTTTCGATTCGAGAACTCCTGTCGTTACGTGCTTGTTCAGAAGCTCGAGCGCACGATTGTACCCTTTGGGCTCTACTTCGACATCCCGTGCTACTGTTTGGTATACCTCGTGAATCTCAGACGTCCGGAACCATTCTTTCTCCGGATTATTCCGGTCAAGGCGTGTGAGAGCAAACAGAAGTAGTTTTCCGGACAACGGCGTCCCTTTCACCATCTCCATAAAGAGCTCAACTTCGACGAGCTCGTCAGCTTCGAGAACGTGATTTGCGGTCACGATCTCGTCGCCTTCTTCGTCAGCGATCTCGCCCGCATTCCGGAACAATCGGACTGCGCGTCGAGCGTCACCGTGTTCTTCAGCTGCGAGTTCAGCTGTGGTTGGAATCACTTCGTCATCGAGGACACCGTCGTAAAATGCGTCTCGTCGATTTTCGAGGATTGCGATAAGCTGATCTTCTTCGTACGGTGTGAACGTTCGGTGTTCTGGCTGGAGAGTCGATTGAACCCGTGACTCGATTTCTCCTTTGAATTCGATGTCGTTCGAAATTCCGATTGTAACGACTGGGAAATCAACGTCGTCTTTTGACTGTGCTCGTGAAAGCGTGTAGAGTACTTCGTTGACTTCTCCATGCTTGTCGATCTCATCGATAATGACGACGAGGCCGCCAGAGAACTCCCTCTGAACAACGGGCCACAACTTCTGATCCCGATAATGTTCTGCTGAGAGGCCCTGATAGGGAACGTCGAGCGGATTCTCTGCTTTCGCGTTCACCTGCTCTGCGATCTTTCGGAAGGTGGAGGTATACGTGGAGATGGGATCCGGATTAATGTACGCAGTAACGATCGGAGACTCCGTTCCTGCAGTTGCTGCCTCGAGTCGCTCACAGACGTGTCTGGCAACTAGTGTCTTCCCCGTCCCGGTTTCACCCCACTCCAGGACGTTATCCGGGACGCTATTTGTCCGCATTTTCCGGAGATTCTTCGCCAAGAACGTGATGTGACCGTCCCGGCCAACGATCCGATTGGCGTCAGGAACGTTATCGATCTCGAGCAACCATGGTTTCTCAAAAATATCCGATTCGTCTTCGCCATCCCCCTCATCGACATTTAAAATCTCGTCGACGGTTGTTTGCGTGGAATCGTTGTTTGTCATGGACGGACCAATTCGCCCCATTCACATATAGGTTGCCCACCCTCGGTGTGATTGATTTCCTCCCCATTCACACTCTGGGGGGTCTTGCTGAAACGGAGCACCCCCCAGAGTGTGAATGGGATTGACCTAGTCGCCCACTTGTGTTTCTGCTCGCTGCTGGGCGAGTGTATGTGTCCTCGATGCTAGCGGGTCTCCCGTTTCGGTCCCGGGCCTCCAGGACGCTCTGCAGACTCCGCCTCGCGAGACAGCCTCCCTCATCATTATGCGAACGTTGGATAGCTCCGTCCGTTCTGCTGGACGTAGGACTCCTCAACGATGTCGTCGATCTCCGTCTTGGTGAGGACGTCCCGCATTGCGGTCTGCTGGAACAGCCGGCGAACCTGGCTGAACCGATAGTCGGTGTAGAAGCTCAGGTCGAAGATCAGGGCGCGGGCTGCGTCCTCACGCGTCTCGTACGAGCGCGACGAGGACTCCCAGTCACCTTTCACGATCGGCATGATCCGGGCGCTGTTCGCGGCCGTCTGGAGCATCGTCCAGATCTGGTCGTCACTGAGTGGTTGTTCGAACCGGGGCGTCGGCTCGTTCGTCTGTGCATCGGTCGTGTCCGGCGAGCGGACGTTACGTTTCGAGCTCATAGTCGGTGGCCGCGCCCCGTCGCAACCTCGCGACGGGCGCGCTCCACCTTCGGTGAGGCGCGCCCCCGCGCCGGCCCGCCTCGCGATGGCCCAATCACCCAGGGAAATTCAACGAAGGAGATGCATGTCTCGATTCAACGGTGGAAGTTCAGGCATCGTTCAGAAAGGGACAAGTCACAGTGAGTCGCTTGGGACCAGTTCCGATTGAAAAAAGAGGGAAGGTCAGGAAGTCTGAGGTAGGACGTATAGAACTCTATACGTAGTGTCTCAGTTTAGCAAAGGGAAATCAGCTTAGTCCAGACGTAGGAAGGGTCGATTCTGCGTTAGAGATGGGATTCGGATGGTGTGAAACCGACGCGAGGCGGGCCGTCGCGAGCTGCTTGTGATTCCGCGGAAAATCAACCGATAGCGCATTGGTGGGGGTGATAATACTTTCGCCCACTACTCGAGTTCAGGCAGCCGCACGTGGGCGGTATGCGGAGCGTCAGCTAGGCCGTTGGCACCCCACGTGTATGGCTGGTAGTCATCACGGGAAACATACCCTTCCGACCGGAGTCGCTTCAGCCAGTCCCGGGTTTGCTTCTCGCCGATTGAGACTCCCTCTCGATTTGCGATCTCGGCGGCTGTCCCCGGGCCCTCGTCCAGGAGCGCGCGAATCACACTTCGGTGCCCCTCGGAGCGCTCTTCGATCGTGACAGCCTCTGGCCCGACCGTGACCATCTCGGATAACCACTCAGGGAGTACCCCTGTGTGGATGTAGACCGTCGCAGCCGTCGTTCGGCCGAACCGGAGGACAGCTTGGGCAATCTTGTGTTCGCGATAGTGCCGGAGAAACGGCCGTTCAGGAATCCCGTAGTCGAGGTCTGTTCCCTTCCTCTCGTCACCTCTAATCGCCGTGTAGCCTTCTAGTGCAGCCGTAATCTGAAGCGGACGGTCTCCCGGGTGGGGGGAACCGAGTACGACCCCCACCTCCGTCCCTGTGAAGTCGTTGCTACTCCGGAGCGCGCCGTAGTGTTTGACGTCCGCAATTCGGTCAGTTACTCGTTCGATGTCGATAAACGGCTCACTGGGTGGCTCTTCGAAGAGACGCTCAGCTGCACTCTTGGTCGTGATGACGCCTGGTGTTGTATCGTGGCGATTTGCGACAGCCTCGATCACCCCAAAGTCGCCCCGTCGATTGACGTATTCACCACTGCTGTATGGCTTGACGTGCGAGGTCGTCTGTACGAACTCGTAGCCGATGACGTCGCGGAGATACCGGGCCCGACAGTCATCGCAAAGGACTCGCCAACTCACTATCTCGTCGACGCCGAGCCGTCCGCGCCAGAGTTCTTCGACCGGCGTTCCGTCCAGTCCAACTACTGCTCGAGCAGCATCAAGAGTCGGCGGCCGTCGAATGACGACCCGTGATTCGGCGTGATCGTAGACAACCTGTGATCCGTCTGGAAGCTCGACATAATCAAGTCCTGCTTCTTCCCGAAGTTGATCGTCCCAGTCATACTCCGTCGGTGCGGTATCGCCAATAATCGGTCCGCCGAGTTCGAGCATAGCGAGCACTGCAGTCGGGGCCTCGGCATGACCGTCATCGTCGTCGACTGCCTCCGTTGGACGGGCAATAGAGGTGTTATCTGAGAGTTCGTCACGAATCGCATCTCGTATCGCCTCCATCCCCTCATTTGTTGCAGCTCCAATCAACCCGAAGTGATTGTCTATCGGCAAGTCGTCGTTCTTGCTGAGAAAGGTTGATATCGCTGTTGAGAGTTGATTTGCGTCAAACTCCGTTCGATAGGCGGTTCCTGGGTCTTCGTCGAAGATGACGACGCGGTCGTCTACGACGCGATCAAGGGCGGCGTGGGCTGGCCCGCCGACGATGACGTCTGCCGCCTCGACCGCGTCCCAGCGTGCGAGGTATGGACAGTCACCGTCTTGCATACAGGGCAACACATCCTGCAGATAGTAGTGAAGATACGTCGGTGAGGCGCCCCGCGACCGATAGTCGTTGATTCGTTCGGCCCAACCGGATCCGTGATCTCCTCGCCGGGTTGGACACTCCCGGTCGAGTGTTGGAACTTCAACTACCGCTTTCTGATGTTCGGCAGCGAGATTGAGGTGTACGTCTCGCGTCTCGTACCGGTGCGTGAGGATTGCAGCTGGGACGTCTAGGTCGAACGCGGTCTCTGTTGCATGTCGTGTTTTCCCGATCGTGGGGAGGCCGTCGATGATTACTGGTGGTGCCTGCTCGTTGTCGAGCTGTGCCTCAATTGCCTCTTGAATCCCATCTCGGCACGCATCCCAGACGGTTGCTTGAGTGAACTCGCCCTGTTGGGAAGCTACGTGAGCACCCCGGCAGCAGTCATCAGGATCAGCACCAGCCATCTATCTGATCATAGGGTGGTGACGAGTTAATCGTCTCGATTGAGCGACTGGTTAGAAACTGATCACCCCTTTGAGGGTGGAGCATGTAGGTACGGCGTTAGAGTGTTCGATTCAGGACGTTCGCGTACGTAACCTCTCGATACAAGTGCGTGCATAGACGAGGATTCTCGCTGGGTACACCCCTAACTATCGAGTTCCTCCCCGGCAATCTCGAAAAGCTTCTGGAGTCGCTCGTTGAAGTCGTCCTCGAACTCGGTATGGAGAGATTCGTCGTACATCCGTAGAGTACGAGAAAGGCCGATGGCGGCCAGCCAGTCGCGGAACTGATTGCTATTCATGTCTGCAACTGGCATGTCCAACGCGGCGGAGCTGGAACCAGCTGCCCAGAGGCGGAGCAGATCTAACTCCTTCACCATCGCGAGACGGGCGAAATCTGCGAAGGCAGCACTCACTTCTCGCGACAATTGGGTATACGAAACCGAGTCTCTGTCCAGCTCTTGCTCTCCGTTCAGTAGGTCGTTGACGTACGAGAGTGAGCGCAACGAGAGGAAGCCCTCGCGATCGACGGCCATCGGAGGCCCGTTTTCTGACTCTGCAATATCAGAAAGCGCCTGACCACATGACCCACAGTAGTGATGAATGTCTTTGACTTGGTCTCCGCAATTCGGGCAGTAAGGCATACTGACTACTGCAACTTGCGACTACACAGACTTTGCTAAGGATCTCTTTTCAGGACGGATTATAGATAGGGGGCCGGTCTGACCTTTCCCAGCCACGACTCGATAGTATAGTGAATGACGATTCATTTTGGCTTTCAAAAGAACAGGAGAGGGTCGATTTTGAGAACCTCGTTCGATACCAGGCCATCCTCTTAACATTCGGGATTCTGTGAATCAGTGATTCACTGATCGCCGTCTTCCTTGGCGAATTCGCGAATCTTCTCCTTCGTTTCCTCCTGGTGCTCGCCGAACGCTACCTCGAAAACACCGCGGTAGAAATGCTTGTTTTTCTCCAGCGTGATGTCCTCGCGTTTGAGCTGCTTTTTCAGGCGAGTGAACGTGATCTCGATGTCCTCGCTTTGCTCCGGTTCAACGTATATCGTGGCTGAATCCCAATCTTCGCGGATGTTCAGCGGTTCGTCATCTGTCTCTCCTGCCTCATTGGTCGACGAATCAGTATCGGTCGTGGATGCGGTTCTCTGCTGATCTGATCGATCCTCGGTTGCTGCCGCAGTTTCACGACCCTGTTCTTCCGATTCCTCCGACGTCTCTGTGGTCTCCTCGTCTGCGACCGCGTCCTCCTCATCCACCTCGTCTGAGGGATCCTCGAACCGCTCGTCCATTCCCCGGGGCATTCTTACGCCTCCACCTGCGTTTTGTCAAACGCTCGTTCCATCGTCTCCGCAACCTCCAGGAAGAGGTCGCGCTCTACTTGCTGGTCGTTCGCGTCTTCCCATCCGAAAATATCTCGTCCGTTGTCCCACGCACGCTGGATTGCTACTCGCATTGGGAGTTTGAAAATCGGTGCCATCGACGCGAAGGACTCGTCGAAGGAGTTGAGGAACTTTTGCGACTGACCGTCGTCCCGGTACATGTTCGCCAGGAGTCCAACGATTGCGATCTCGATCTGCTGGTTGTCCTCGATGGACTCCAGCTGGTCCCACAGATCGTCAAGTGCATCCCGTGATGTTGCTTGGGTCTGTGCAGCCAGGAAGACGTTCTGAGCCGCGATGAAGGCCGCGTCCGTCAGGACTGAGAGGTCGGGAGGGCAATCGACTACGATAAAATCGTAGTTGTATCCGTCGTCAACCATCTCTTCGAGGGCGAGTTTCAGCGAGAGACGAGCATTCGCATCGTCCATCCAATCTCGAGCAAGGCCCATGTCCTTGTGACTGGGAATCAAGTCGAAGTTCAGATGGTCGTACTCATCGGCTTCGATCACGATTTCTGAAAGACTAGTATCGTGCGTGCGCGGATTGTCGACGAGTACGTCGAGTAGGTTCTCGTCATCGGTGACTAGTGTGTTGGGGAGTTCGTTCTTCGGGCTTGATGGATCGTTGTCGTCGCCCGGACCCAGTCCAAGCCCTTTCGTCATGTCGGCCTGTGGGTCCATATCGATTGCAAGAACATCGTGGTCGCGAGTGGCCAGCGCCGCGGCACTGTTGATCGTCGCCGTTGTCTTTCCTGTCCCGCCTTTCTGGTTGCCGAAGGCGATCGTGGGGATGCCAGTCGATGGTGTGACGCCCCATCCACGAGGTGTCTCGGTCATAGTTCGATCATTGAATCAATGACTCATAAATCCATGTCAGACACTCAGTTGTATCTCTCTCAATGCGATCCTGTCGTATATCGGCGTTTGAGGGGCTAAGAGCCATGATTACCTCTTTCCCGAGCACTGTCTTTGAATCATTGACTCACAGACTCAATGATTCACAACGTCAGGATTTCACTGATTCATTGATTCATTGATTCATTGATTCAGTGATTTCGTGATACGGGTCTGGTGTTCCTGAATACTCAACTCAATGCTTCAGGCACTCACTGATTCAGTGACTCAATGAATCTCTGAGTCGGTGAATTTATTCTCTCCATCATGGCAAATGACGCTATAGATCATGGACTCTTTGATTCTTAACTTCCAGAAGTCAATACTTCATTGACTCTGTGACTCATTGATTCAGTCATCAACCGAGGACAGACATTTGGAATAGCTCGACAGATGGGTTGATGTTACGTTCTCTCTCCGAAGGCTGCGTTAAGTTGGTCTCGCATGAATTCTCGTCGGACTCGGCGAGCACGCGAGTCAGACAGGTAATTTTGCATCACTACCCGAGGATCGCTACTACCTTGCTCTGCAGCGATTTCGTCAACACCTTCGAGAACGCCTTCGAGGACTGCTGTATAGGTGTCGTACCAGAATCGACGACAGAGCTGTGGACTCGGTCGTTCACCCTCGATCCGCTCGGGGAGATCTGCTTCCAATGCAAGATTTTGGAACCAATTCCGGATTGTATCTCGGGTCACGTACGGCGTTTCTCCCTGAGAGGAGGGGAACAGGTATCCAGTCCACGTATCGTCTTCCGCTAGCTCGTCGATTCGGGAGTCGAGAACGTCCATTCCGTACAGGAGAGACACCTCACCGGGCCCGTTCTTGCGACTCTCGAACGTAATGAAGGGGATGTCGTCTTCGGGAACGTCACGGTGGAACTGCGATACATGGAGTGCGGCGACCTCACTTGCACGAAGTCCCCAGCCAGCTAACGCCACCACGAGCAGCTGTTCTCGCGTTGTCTCCGACGCCTGCATCAGTTTCCGAATCTGATTCGCTGAAAGCGAAGGTGTGGGTGAATCTTCGACTTCCCACTTGAATTCGTCGTAGAGGCCGCTCGCAGGGTTCATCGAGGCAACCCGTCGACCGACTAGATGCTGATACCAGGCGTCGACGACGCGCCGCACACGCTGGAGAGTCTGGGCACTGTATTCGCGTTTAGTTCCCTCATTCAACCAGTCGAATGCTGCATAGCACGCGTCAACGGCTTCGTAGTCTGGATTCTCTTGATCTCGTTGAATCGGTGTAAGGAGGTCATCTGTCCCGTTTGCCTCTCGATAAGCACGGACGTAGAGATTCAGTCGCGTTCGCAGCGCGTCGACGGACGACGTCGCAAGGCTGTATCGTGATTTCCGCCGGTTGAGGAACTGTTCAAGGGCGTCGATTGTTGCATCATCCGTTGTTGCCCATGTGTAGCCCTCTTCATCATCACCGAGGTCGAGGTCCTCGTTCCAGAACTCCCCGAATGAGCGGTCGTGATGGCGACGGAGAGCCGCGAGGAATGACCGCGCATCGTGATCCCGAAACCACTGGTGGGTAGGCTTCTCGCCTCTCGGATCGATACCCTCTGCTTCGAGGCAGGGGGCAATCTCGTCCCAATACAGGTCCGTGAAGCCCTCGAGTGAACACGAGGTCCATCGGATACCATCGAATGATGGCACCCGCTCAGCGTCGATCTTGCCATCCTGCTCGGCATCCGATCGGCTCATTGTAGCGATCTCTGGGGGACTCGACCGTCCGAAATTGGATTGGCGCAGAATTCGGTTAGAAAGGCTGTGTTGAATCGCCATAAGGCAGTGGGATTCACTGTTTCACGGCACGCTTGATGTTATAGACGACACACATCAGAGCGATTTCTCTGAACTCACGGAACCAGGAACGCGCTCGCACGGCGAAGCCGAGCGAGCGCTTCACAGCCGAGTTCACAGTTTCTGTCATAGAGCGCTGATTGTAGCGTCGTTTGTCGATTCTAGCGTTGTGAGCGTGGTCGTAGGGAGCGAAGATACGGTGCTTGATGAGCGGTCTGATGCCGAGTTCACGCAGTGCTTCGCGGAGCGCTTGCTTGTCATAGCCTTTGTCGGCCGCTAGAGACCGCAGATCGCCCGCGTTCCGGCGGGCGATCTGCTCAGCGAGATCTGCGTCGCTTCCTTCCCGAGTTGTTGAACAGTGTACGTCAAGAATGGCTTGAGAGTCTGTGTCGACGAGTTTCGTGACCTTCAGCTTCTGTACGCGGTAGCTGATTCGCTGGCAGTAGTGGCGGCTCGCAGCTGAGCGTTCGTAGAATGTAGCGTCGATAGCGGCGTGTTTCGATGGGTCGTGTAGCTGCGCCGACTGGCGCAGCAACACTCGACAAACGCTCATACTGATCCGGTCGAACGCCTTACACAACGTGGATGGAGAGGGGAGATCGGCCGCTTCAAGGCCGATCTCCCCGGTTATTTGTGGCATCTCTTTGAGCAGGTCGATCGTCATTCGGTAGGACGCATCCAGGTAAATCCGCAGACAATGCAGGGAAACGAGAGCATAGTCGGCGAATCCGCCGCCACCTTCCGGGGCGGCGGATTCGTCTCCATCACCGGTAACAACTTGAGCAATCGGCACAATCTCACCAGTGAAGCGGGAGATTTGTGTCATGGACAACCGAATCGTCCCGCTTCAACTCCTTTGATTTAGCGACCTATCCCGACGCCGTCTAGTGATTCAACACAGCCGTTAGAAACCTAGTCGCGGCCCAGTATGGCGATTCTAAGAGTGGCATATTCGAGTCGTTCAGCGTTTCAATCGGATTCCTTATCAGTTTGTGGGTTGGGCAGACCAATTCAGTCTGCTAAACCCATACCAGATCTTGTGTGAATATGCCTATTGGGAATAAATGTTATAACGCTATACTTAATCAGCAACAAATTTTGTTTTCCTCGAAGCAACAGTATTATCTCTGAGTACCACTCCAGATGGATTCATAGTGTTAGATATGCCCGTCGTCTTCGAAAATCACCAGCCGTCGGATGTTTTGGGCGCCAACACGAATGAATGGAAGATTCTTCGATTCCTCGCAGAAACTTTGGCAGCGTCGGTATATCCCGTGAATGAGTTAGAGACGCACTGTAGGAGCTCGCCCAACCAAGTTGATGCCAATTGTTTGGTAAGCATTTAGCGCCGAATTGCGAAATTATATCAGCACAACATGACATAAGATATCATAACTCACCTATCACCAATGTCTGAGTCCGACCGAATTCGCGAGGCTGGAAGAATCCTCACTGGATTTGATACTGAGCGGTATGAGGTATTTGCAGAGGACGACTCGCAAAACATCGTTACGATTTGGCAACCACGCGGCAGGGTGGAAGACATCACCGTCTTTCCGAAACCAGTCGGTATGCACTTGAAGGCCGAATCGTTCCTCCAGCGGGCGTCCGAAGAGGATGCCCACCTCGCAGCAGCGCCGGAGTGGGCCTACAATATCGATTGGATTGAGGATCATGATGACTTCCTCTTCGCGGATACGGGTCCACTATTTGTCCTTGGGTGCGCCCCCGTTCAAGTAGACGAAATGGAGACCCGGCTCGCCGAATTGAATGAGGAGTACGACTGCTATTCAGCGGAAGGTGAAACTGATGGGAGCCCCGCCGTGCCAGACGAACCGGGAGAATTCGTCACACCGACAATCATCCCAATAGCTGCGAATGCGAGGCGTGGTGAGGACAAAGACGCGTTATTTGTCCAATTTAAGAACAAGCACATGAGCAGCCGTGCGAATGATGTCGAGCTAAAGAGGCTCTGTGAGGGCACAAAGATCTGGGGCTTCCGCTTTTTGAGCGGTGCTGCCGTTGTTCCGTGGACATGCTCCGATGTAATGCAGAGAGAACTCAAAAATGAGGTTCTTACATTCTGCCAAGACGGTCCCTCGTATTCTGTCCATGTCCAATGCAACCCCGATCCATTCAACAAAACGTGGGTCAACTATCGAAAGGAACTTTTTGAGACCGAAGCCCAGGTGTCGTGTATCGTCGCAAACTGGGGGAGTGTGCCACCGATCGGCCCCTTTGGCTATTCCGGGATCTACACTACAACAGATGATTCAACTACGCTGGAGTCAGAGTACAACGACTCATACGAGCGAGGAGGGTTGGTAGCGACCCAACCGGACATTGGATGTGAGTATCTCTGCCTCATCCCGGATGACATCGTAAGTACAGTCATATTCCGACGAAAAACAAACCACGGAACGCCCAGTGGGTCGGCGATGATGGCAGATCTCAAAGTCTCAACGACAGCTGTATTCGATACAACTGCAGATGAGTACCAACACAAAAATCCGGTCTATCCGGCGCCTGAACCAGATCCCTGCAAAGAGTGGCGAGAGCAGCTTAACACGACCCCACTCAACCGAGAGCTGTTGACCGCACTCCTTCGCGCAGAAATTGAAGCGGACAGTCTTCCAGAACAATTTCCCACCAACCAGAAAGTTTCTTGGGAATGTGTTGAATCCCTCAACGGCGAGATGTCTGAAGAATTAGGGCATCTCTTGGAGGATCACCCACGTCGACGTGGTGCCGGTGAGATCACGCCGAGTACGAGGGATGCGCCTGAAACAATTGCCGAACGGCTAATGGAAGCACTCTCATTTGCAGAGGATGAAGCCGATATTGTCCTCAAGAACGCCTTTGACCGAACCGACGTTCCGGTCAACGCAGAATATCGGGTTGAACAGGTTCCCATCTGTTTGACGACGCTTCCCAACTCAACACCTAACAGTGAGATCGACCGAGCTCGCTGGTTCGTAGAGTGGTTGCGAGTAGACGGAGTCAATTTCAAACCAGTTGCGCTGACTTCAAATTTCAGCTCCAGTAAAGTGAAGACACTGGCCGGATATGAGGACGTCTCTAATATGGTTCGTAATCCAGAGCGAGTCGATGCAACCGATGGATTGGAGGAGATCACGCTATGAACGGATACAATCGCCTTGTACGGCTATACGATGAAGAACACGTAGAACAGGTAGAGGGTTCGGACGAACTCTATAAAATCACACATCCTCGAAGAGGGTACGATGACGAGACGATCCTTGTTCGGTTTATACAACCAGATGATGACTTGGACGAGCTCGAAACGGAAGACAACCGCCAGCTCGAGGTTCTGTTCTATGATGATGAAATCCCGAACCAGTGGAACATTCAGCTTTTCTGGGCATATCCCGACGAGATGGACATAGACGAATCAAGGCGTACAACGTTCGAGTCTAATACGCGATTTGCGATACGACGGTTTGTCGCCATCGACTCGTTGGATGCGTTTCTGCAACCGCTCCAAACAGTTATTCGAGATCTCGAATCGATGGAAGTCGAGTTCAACCGGGGAGAACTTATCCAGGAGATTCTCGAAGCAGATCTGGGGCTTCTCTTTGAGACCGACTCAACCAACCGGGATGAGCGGCTTGAAAAACTACGCAAAGGAAGTGATTTGGAGGCTGGACCCACGAAACCGAATTTGCCGAAGGGACCTGAGGGAATCATTGACTCAGTAGAATTGGGGCCAGACTTCCGCCGACCGGCTAGCAAGAGAACGCTGGATGCAAAGCCGTTCACACTTCTCTACGGACGGAATGGGAGTGGCAAGACTAGTCTTCTTGATGCGGCCACGCTTGGAATGGTTGGGCAAGTCCGAGGTGAGACTACTCAGCGGAGCTGGAAATATCGTGACTTGAATGTGACCCTCACAGGCAACGGAGACGGACCGGTCCGGCTTTCGAATGACACGTCCGACGTGGCTGATCGAATCAGCGCTTGGTACGGCTTTCGACCAGAGGGTAAGGCAACACGTCACACCGAGTTCTATCATGTGAATTATCACGAGGCAGGGTCGACTACGCGACTCGCAGAACTCGATACGGACCTGGATATTGAACAAACAATCCGGCGTTCGTTGTACGGGGAGCAGTTGTCGAAGGCCCGTAGTGAAAAAAGAGAGTTGGTAAAAGAAGCCGATAGCCGGATTGAACAGGAAGAAAAGCGGATTGCGGAGTTGACTGCCGAAATCAGAGAACTGGAGAATAAGGCTGATCGAGCAGAGAACTTGTTTTCTACTGCACGGACAGCTCGGGAAGAACTATCGCCAGGGATGAGAGAGCTCATTCCGAATCCTCCGTCGCACCGCCATGACGACGAAGGAAGTGGGGATTCCAACGAAGAGTGGGTCGATACCTGGACAACCTGGGGTGAACGAGTTGCTAGGCTTGACGAGAGTCTTAAGAGTGCGGGCCTGAGCAGCGATGAGCCAAAGACGCCTGAAACGTTAGCATCCGAGCTAGCTACCGAGAGAAACCGAACAGAAACAGCGATTGACAAGCTTGAGGATATTGAAGAGCGCCAAAATAAGCAGAAGCAGTTAAGAGAGCTTCAGGAAGAACTCAATAGCACACGCTGGGGAGAGGCACCGCCAACTGTCGCTTTTGTTGCAATCATCCTCTCAACTGAAGAATTCGAGATTTCAGATCTCCACGCCATAGAGAAGGCACTCTCTGATGAAGGTCCTGAATCAGAGGAGTCGCTCGAAAAATGGCGAACACGGGTAACGGCTGTTCTCAAAGAGGAACTCGAAAGACTCTCTGAGAAGCGAGAGACGATTCGAGAGATTTCTGACCTACAGGCGAGGCGTGAGGAGCTCTTAGACGAGATTCGCTCACAGACCGAGGAGTATCTTGATATCACTGACGAGGTTGCACACTGTCCAGCCTGTTATCTCGAGCAAACAGAAGCGTCGATTCGAAACCGAGAGCCACCAGAGGGTCTTCTTTCCTCGGAATCGGGAGTCCCAGATCAGCTACAAGCGGATATCGAACGCATTGAAAATGCACTCGAAGTTCTGGACCGACCCACTTGGGCAACGGTAACGGACAAATTCGAGACCCAGTATGGTGATGTTTGCCGTGCTGAAGACTTCTGGGGAGTGTTTGAGCGAACGAGTTTTGAGTCTTTGCCAAGCGTGTCCGACGCTCACGTCACCAGATTTGGTGAGGCGATCCGACAAAACACGCTCTGGGATCTTAGCAGTGGAGAAGCTATTGAATTAGTGAGAAATACTCACCAGGAAACCACAGAGACGTTGGAGTCACTGGAGAAATCCGTCGAAGACTTCGCTAGACCGATTGATGACGTTCAGAAAGCCATTCAGCGACTAAACGATCGGCGTATAGAGCTTGACGCTGGCATTCAAATCCTCGAGGATCACGCAATTGGAGAACACCAACAGAACGAGTTTCGTGTGGCAGCTGATCGAACAGTGCTGCACACCGCCAAGTCGGAGTTCCAAAGCGATGCAGTCGTCGTTGAGTCGGTCGCGCAGATCAACGAGCAAATCGACAAAAAGCAAACTGATCTGGATCACCACCAACACAGGAAGGAAGGTTATGAAGACGGCATTGAGCGATTACAAACCGTCTTCGACAAAGCGGGAGGTGACGAGAATCTCACAGCATATGTCCGGGAACATATGTCGGCAATAACGACGCTGTTTCAGGCGTTCCAACGCCCGTATCAATTCAATGAGGTGCAACTCAATGACGACGACGAAGTTCGTGTAATTCGCCGGGGGCAGGATGACCCGAAGCCAGAGCCAATCACTGATATGAGTTCAGGCCAACGGGCTGCCTTAGCACTCGCAATCTTCGTGACGAACAATCTCACCCATGCACATGCGCCGCCAGTGATGCTGCTGGATGAGCCGTTCGCACATCTGGACGATATTAACACGATTTCATTCTTCAACTTGCTCATTGAGCTGGCAACACGCCGAGATGGTGAGCAAGACCGGCAAGTGATCTTCGCGACTGCAAATGAGGACATTGCAGACCTGTTGGAGCGGAAGATTGGTGACTCGCCCAAATTTGACCGAACCCCCATTGAGGGATAGGCTTCGGTATCGATTATCCTTGTCACCCTCTGGACACTGAGCCTGCGCACGTGTTTTGTACTTCCACCACCTCACCAGGGCCGATTATGTGCATTTCTCAGAGGCTATGGTGTTTCTGTGCGGATTCTAGTTCGAGTTGGCTGTCCCGACGACACATTTTTGAAACTCACCTGAGTCCGATAGTCCGTGTCAATTACACGAGCGAAGTCTCTCGATTCTCTCTACGAGGAATGCAAGGATTTCGACCTTGTGCTCGTGCCGGACGCGCCGATGGCAAGCGCCCTGAACCGGCGTCTCGACCAACCCCACTTCGGGCCGTTCGCGATTACCCCACGGCGCCTGGCGGCTCGACGGCGAGAACAGGCTGAGGATCGACTCGCGTTTCTCGAAATCATTGAGACGACGGATCTCGACTGGAAGGAGACGTCCTATGCGGTCGGTAACATTCTCCAGTGCTGGGAGTATCAGGGGACGGCCGACGCGGTGCTCGACTACGAACAGTTCGCGACGACGGCAACGCACACTGCTGTCGACTGTATCGCAGAGATGGACACGACGTCTAACCGTCTCACTGAGTACAGTATCGAAGCCGACACGTCGGTCGCTGTCGTCGGCTTCAAGCAGCTTACCGAACTCGAACGCTCGATCCTTCCCCCAGACTACGAGACGATCGACCCGTTCACCGGAGAGCCATTCGATCATCCATCCTTCCGCATTCTCGACTCACCGGCCGCAATCGTCGACGCAGTCCTCGATACGGTCTCACCGGAGAATGCCGACGACGTGGCTGTCGTCCTCGATGCAGCCAGTCAGTATTCCTCGCTCATTGAATCGGCGTTGGAAGCTGCAGAGATTCCATACTACGGTGGTCCCGGGTTCAATGACGATGCCCGTCACCGCGCATTCCTACAGCTCCTTCGAAGTGCCCACGCCGGCCGGGATACACGAGTAGGCGACGTTCGACCACTCCTCACCCAGCTCGGGATGCCCGTCGACATCGAGCACGACGAGAAGCGTCTCTACGACCTTGATCGCCCGGAAGTAGATTGGATTCTTGAGTTCCGTGATGAGATTCGTTCCCGCACATTCGAGGAGGCCATCGACGAATACGAAGCAGTCACGGACGCCTCTATCGACGCCTTCAGAGAGGAAATCGTGACGCTCGGCCTCCTTGACGACGCCGTCACCGAACCGGTAGTCGACCGGCTCGAATTCTATCTTCAGTCGTATGAGGTTCCCGTTGACCGGGAAAACGAAGGTGTCCTGCTGGCCGATGCGAAATCGGCTGCTCACGTCGGCCGCCCCCTCGTGTTCTATCTTGGACTTGACGAAGGGTGGACACATTCGTCGCCTCGCCGCCCATGGGTCGACAGCGACCAGGAATTCGAGCGGAACATCCGTCAGTTCCAACTCCTCCTGCAGAACGGTGTCGACCAGTACTACCTCGTCCAGGACACCGCCGGTGGGACGCCAGTCACCCCGTGCCTATACTTTGAGGAACTGTTCGATGAGGAGTTCGACCGATTCAGTGACTTGGACTCACTGCAGCATTCACGGGCGTCTCGAACGACACAGGACGGATTCGAAAAAGAACCACTCGGTGTCTCCCACGAGGACGTCACCGCACTCAGCCAGTCAAGCCTGAACTCCTACGTCAACTCCCCCCGCGATTACTTCTTCAGCCGACTCGTCGACAACCCGGACAAGGACCACTTTAGGGAAGGGAACCTGTTCCACGACTTCGCGGAATTCTATGTCTCGCATCCGGACGCCATCACGTCTGATACACTCGACGATGTAGCCGCAGCCATTCTCGATGAAGTCGACCCGTTCCTCCGGGGCGTCGACCGGGAAGTCCGACTCACCAAGTACCGTGTCGGCCTCCAGACCATCGTTGAATTCCTGAATGCAAACTCGCCTCACGGTGACACCCTGGTGACGTCTGACGGTGGTCGGGGAGAGAACTTCTTCGCCGAGTATTACGACCGCTCCATCGATGCGTCACACACTGAACGCTGGTTCGAGAACACCGACCTCGGGTTGAAGGGGAAGATCGACCTCGTTCACAGCCCTTCCCGACTCCTCGACTACAAGAGTGGCGCAAAGAAGTCCGCATACTCGATTGTCAAACATTCGGCGCTGGATCCACCAAGCGACAAACCGAACTTCCAGGCGTTGCTGTATCTCGCTCACCAGCGGACCGAGCGCCCGGATGAGGAACTCCGATTCACGTTCTTCCACTTTCTCGAAACACTCGACGATGTAGTGACTGGGGATGGGTCTCTCGATGATTGTTTGACCACAGTGACGTATTATCCTGTTACGTACGAGGGATACATCGCGAGGCGAGACACGTTCACCGAACTACAGGAAGACGCCGCAAACGACTGTAACAAGACCTTCTCCAAGGTGGCGTATGAAGTGTACCTGGATTTCTTGGATGTACACGAGTTCCCGGAGACGAGAGACAAGGACGAACTCTTAGAATCCACGTTTGCCTGCCTCTTGACGGAACAGATGAAGGAGAGTGTTGGAGACTACAAGTACGTAAAGAAGGGCTGTAAGCAGGCACTGAGACACCTCCTTCGGATTCGCAACGAGAACTATTTCACCGGCGACGTGGACGCATTCGAGCAGTTCGTCCGAGAGCGCCTTTCGGAACTGAACACTCGCCGTGCGGGTGACGAGCGCTTCCCAGTTCAGGGACTCGGTGGCGATCCCAACTATCGGTACGTAGACAACCGAGATTGCATCCTGGAGAGTGAGTCGCGATGACCGCACCAAACGACCAACAGCAAGACCTGATCGACAGCAAACAGGGCATCCACGTCGTCGACGCCGGCGCAGGGACTGGGAAGACGTTCACCGTCACCCGTCGCTACGCCGAAATCGTCGACCAGGACGATGTCGAACCCGAGGACGTCCTCCTCGTGACGTTCACCAACAACGCGGCGACGGAGATGAAGGACCGAATCGTCGCCAACTGTGACTACGGGATGCGTGAACTCTCTGATGCCCCGATTCAGACGTTCCACAGCCTTTGTCACGACATCCTCATGGAACACGGCTTCGAGGCCCCGACGCTTCTCGGCATCGACGACCGGATTACGGGGTCCACACGTGTCCTCGAAGACGAAAACGTCGAGAAGGCGCAGTTCCGCGAGTTCATCCGTCGATTCAGCGACGACCACCCCGAGTATGACGACTTCTTCCGCGCCGTCGAGGAACCAGTCGAACTCCTCGGTTTGATTAATCAGCTCGCGGCGAAAGGTGTCTTCCCGACGGCTGATGGCTGGTACCGGAACGGCGAGCGGCATCTGGACGGCGACTTCGACGCATTTCGAGAGATCTTCGACGAGCTGAATCATCCCCGGAACGACGGGAACAAGCAGTCGAAGCTTCGCTCGAAACTCGGGGGCTACGGGAACGACAAGTGCTACCTCCCAGACGCGCCCGAGGAGGACGAGATCCGTGGCGGATGGGGTGAGAAGCAAGTTCCCGATGCCGTCGCGCGACTGGCGTTTGACGAACAGCGAGAGGGCCTCAAGAACTTCGTCCACGATGTCTATCACGAGTACCTGCAGTTCGCGCTCAGTCGGAACTACCTCAACTTCAGCTTCCTCCAACTATTTGCGTTCGTTCTGCTCTGTGACGACCACCGACTCCGCGACGACGTCGCGTTCGAGTACGTGATGATCGACGAGTTCCAGGACTCCAGTGAGATCCAGTTCAAACTCGCACTCCTGCTCGCGGATACGAACAACGTCTGTGTCGTCGGTGACTGGAAACAGAGCATCTACTCCTTCCAATACGCTGCCGTCGAGAACATCACCGAGTTCGAGTCTCGACTGGACCGGTTCGTCGACGAACTCAACGAGGATCACGAGCGAGTGTCGTGGGCGACACGCCCGATCATCGATATCGAACTCGTCGAGAACTACCGATCGACGCAGGCCATCCTCGACTTCTCCGAGCACAGTTTGGTCACGCCCGCTGCGAGCACGGACAACGTCGACGAGGGGACCGTCCGAGACCGTATCGTGTCGCTCTCCTCGAACGCCACGCACGAGAACTCTCAGATAGTGGCGATTCAACACGAAGACGAACATGAGGCCGTTCTGACCAAGATCCAGGAGGTCGTCGGGAACGACGCGTATCAGGTCGAAGAGGACGACGACCTCCGTCTCCCGGAGTACGGTGACATCGCCGTCCTCACCCGGACTCGTGACTTCGGCCGGGAACTCCTCTCTGTCGCCGAGGAGTACGGGTTGCCGATGGCGTACGAGGGCGGCATCGAGTTATTCCGGTCTGACCCGGCGAAGCTTCTGCTGGCGTGGCTGCGGATTCTCGAATCAGACGCCGAGCGAGGATGGGCGGTCGTCCTCGAGGAAGCTGGCTACACGCTCGATGAGGTCAAACACGTCCTCGATACCCAAGAGTATCCCACCAACATGCAGGCATTCAAGTCGGAGCTTGGGTCACTGGAGACGGTCGGTGGAGTCGCCCAGCGCGTGTTCTCCCAGTACGACTACGACGGGGCGTATGCTGACGTGCTGCTGACGACGATTCAGTCCGTCCACAGCGCCACGACGTTGACACGAGGTGACCTCATCCGATTCATCGAGCGGGGCATCGAGGACGGAAGCACTCACGAGGTCCACGCGAGTGCCGGGATGAACTCGGTGACGGTCCAGACCATCCACGCGGCAAAGGGACTCGAACACCCCATCGTCGTACTCGCGAACATGAACTCACACCGATTCCCACCATCCGGCGGGAACAGTAACGCGATCACGTTCGACGATCCGATCGGGCTACGCCAGCGGAAGGTCTACGCCGACGACCACGGGTATCCCCATATTCACGACAACTGGCGGAGTGACGTCCTCCGGAAGTGCCTGCCGCGTGGGTACGATGAGGAGAGGCGCTTGCTCTACGTCGCAATGACGCGGGCTGAGAGCCACCTTGTGTTCGCTGCAGGCGAGAGCCCGAACACATTCCTCGAAGAACTCCCGGTCGACCTCGAGGACTTGGAGCCAGACGTTCAGGAGGACGACATCAGCGAGACGACGCAGGCGCACTTGCAGATTGCTGTGCCGACGCCGGATGGTCCGGTCGGACACTCGCCGCACACGCTCATGCGCGACGACGTGTTCGAGGACGTCGACGACGGGAGAGGGACAGTGTTCGGAACGCAGACCCACGAGTTCGCTGAGCGGTACGTGCTGGAGGGGGACGTCGAACCCTCGAACGACGACGAACGTCACATCAAGTCGTTCATAGACTCGCTCGATGGTGAGCTGCGAGTCGAGGAGGATGCGTATCTGCCGCTTACTGTCGACGGCGAGCAGGTCACTATCTCTGGAATCGTCGACCTCGTTCACATTCGTCCCGATACCGTCGAAATCATCGACTTCAAGACTGATCTCGGACGGCACGCAGAGGATGAGTATCGGAAGCAACTCAGCGTGTACTATCACGTGCTGAATGACTGGTTCTCTAGTCGAGAGGTGACCGCAGGGATCTTCTATACTGCACAAGAGGTCCGTGTTGATATTGATCCGCTCTCGAAAGCGGACCTAGTCACGCTGATTGGTCAGGAACAGCGTTCGGAAGCCAGCGTTATCGAGTAGTCTTACCGCAAATCCAGATATCCCCTAAACAACGTCTTCGAACATGGTTGGACTTTGTTCGGGGACAAATTGTTCGATGGCAACGGATTCTTGAGAGCAGGGAAGAACATCTGCGCATTCAGCACTGATCGAGGTGAACTGAGCCTGTTTGATACTCGTCTGGAGCCATGCAAGCGTTTATACGGTAGAAGAGACAAGATTAGGTTGACCAATGAGTCTTGATGAGGCGGTTGACGAAGCGCTCGCGACGTACAATATGTCGCGCAGCCAAGAGGCCGAAGAAACGGGCCGAACAGTCGCCACACTCCAAGACTAACGGCACTCCTTAGTCGAGGTTCCGAATCTTTTCAGCGAACTCTGCTTTCGATAGCCCTGGCGTTTCCTTCAGGTCTGGATACCCTGCGCGTTCGACGGCCTCCTCGACGAACTCGATCCAGAGGTCTTCATGCTGCTCCGCATAGACGATCTTCGCCTCACTCGGGTACATATCCAGCTCGTATGCGGTCAAGTCGATTTCGACCGCGTGTTTCCGTTCAAGTGTTCTCGCGCCGAAGCGGTACAGGTGCTTGAAGAGGACGTTCTTCCGTCGAACGGTCAACAGCCGCTTCGATTCGTTGATGTACTCATTAACCCACTCCCGCCAGTCGTACGTCTCTGGATCGACTTCTATAGACGTTTCCGGCATGGAGAAGTTCGGATTCAGACGCCGGAGGTAGAACTGGATCAGTGCAACAGCCGTCCGGTGGTTGGCGTTCGGAAGTGCGTGTTTCAGAATCAGGTTCGAGGCGAGTCGACCTGCAACGGCTGTTGCTGAGCCCTCCCACGACGTCCGATCAAGCACGTCCGGCAGCGCGTCGACGTCGATCTTCTTGTATGCCTCGACAGGAACGCCTTCTTCTTCCTCGTTCTGAGCGATGAGGGCGCGGTAGATCTCAAGCAGCCGAACGACGATGGTGCTGTTGTCCTCGCTCATCTTCGCGAGTGACTCACTTAGATTAAAATCGATTTCACGAACAGGCTCACCGCCGACGCGGGACGTATATACGACGTAGAATTCTTCGTCGATATCGTATGCTTGGACCTTCACTGCGACGTCGTCATCGTAACCGACTATCTGCGAGACGATTTCAGCAGGATCCGGATGTACGAAGTCAAGAGAGAATTGCTTGTCACCGGGATGGTGATAGTAGACGTGGCCCATCTGCGTACACAGTACTCATCTGCGCTTATTAATCAAGTTCACGAGCGAATTGTCTCGCCGTGTGCTATTCTTTCTCGACTCGGAGGAAGTTCAGCATGCATTCCTGCGGAAGGATCCCACCGTGGTAATAGCGGGCGTCGGTAAGCCCACTTTTGCTGTTGTACTGTCGAGGTTTGGCGAGCAACCGAACTGACGTTTTCAGATATTCTGCCCCGGGTGTCTGACCCGTGACTCGGACGCCTGTTCCGGCGTCCTCGATGTCGTCTCCAGCGATTCGCCGATATTTGACCTCTCCATCTCCGTCGTAGCTAGAAATCGATTCCATCGTAGTCCCCTTCGGGAGCAGGACGAATCCGTGATCCGTCACGACGTAGATTCGATCCCAGTTTTCGTTCTCTAGCTTCTCTGTGATCAGATCGTAGAGTTCGTCGATGTAACTGGTGAAGTGACTCTCTGGATTGTCGAGTTCATTCTCACCGATGTCGTCGATGTCCTTGTCGTAGTAGGCGATTTGGTGGTGTTGCCACCCGGAATCGCGATCGTCCGGTACGTCCCATCCCTCTCGTTCAAGGGCTTTCACTCGGTTTCCTTTGTTGTCGAGACGCTGGCCACCTCGTTCGACAGAGAGCTTCCCGTTCCGGAGTTTGACACGGAACCTGTGGGCTCGCCCCGGTGTGAGTGCAGCCATCCCGAACTTGGTCTCCGATGGAAGTGTGCTAACTCTGGTCTCTTCGGCGATCGAATAGTCTTCTCGAAGGCGGTTGGCCAGCTCCCGAGCGAGGTCTAATCGCAGCGCATCAATCAGAAACAGGGCGACTGTTTCCCCTGTTGCGAGATCCTGCTCGTTGTCAGTCCACCACTCGTAGGCAGCGTCTTTCCCCGCCAGAGGCGATCCAGTACTGAACGAACTGACTACTGCCTCGCTCATCTCCTCAAGATAGTTCATATACCGCGTCTCCAAGAGCTCGGCGCGAATCTCAGGGAGCGATTCCGTCGCTGGGTGAGAGTTGAGAAGCCTATCTTGCTCGGGTTCACCTGTTATCTCGAGCTCCAACACTCCATAGTCGATCTTCCAGGTTCCGTCTTCCTGATCGGCATACTGGTCGAAGGGGTCGAACGACTGGGACCGCTCTTCCCAGGCTGCGAACCGCAATTCCAACTCGGCTACTTGTTCGGCTTGTTCCCAGAGCGTCGTCCAGGGAATATCGTCCGGATACACCCCGAGGGCTTGTTGTCGTTCGTTCGCTCTTTCGATACATTCCGTGTACCTTCCCTCTTCTAATGATTCGAGCCAAGCATCCCACAGAGCTGCATCAAGCGCTCCATCAACCGGACAGGCAGCGAGCTCCCACGCATCGTCGGATGATTCGATTACGTCCCCCCAGTAGCTCTCGCTCAGATAGCGCTCTGCCAACCGCTTGCTATGTCGGGAATCGACTATTCGTTTGAGTGGATTGATGTCGCCAAGGGTGCTACCCACGTTTCCATATCCCTCGGGGAAGGCGTCGACATCCATTCCCTCGGCGACGAGCCAGCGGGCAACGGCCCACTTCCAGACGACGTCCTCGATCTCCTCTGGTGTTTCAGCATTGTCTGCAGGAGCGACGTGCCTGTCTTTTAGCGACTTTTGTACTCGGGCAATCGTTTCATCATCCTTGTCGATTTCTGGCCATCCTCCTTCAAGGAGGTGTTCTAAAATCTGGCCCTCTCCTTTTGTGATTATCTCACCGATCAGGTCCCCGTAGCGTGGAATTCCACCGCTTGCGAACTGAGTTTTGATTACATTCGCCGCAGTTTCGCGGTCAGACTCCGTCCCTCGCTCAACATCATAGATATCCCAGGGATTGACCTCATACAGCTCGGCAGTCAGCTGTTCGATCGTGAGTTCGATTTCACCGCCAGTTTCACGGATGTCTCTGAACCAGTCACGATTCTCCTTCGCTTGGGGGATGTACCAGACGTGGGGAGTCTCCGGTTCGTTGATTGCGTTTCTTCTCAGTTCGAGAGGAAACCGTTCTGCCTCCGAGAATCCCACGCCGATCCGGTCTGCAGCAGCATGGACGACCTCTCGGAGATGTCCTCCGTCGTCCCACCAGACGACTCGAACTGCTGTTGCGTAGTCGTCAGGAAATTCATCTTCTAGATGAGCTTTCGCTTGGTCTTCGAGCGTCGTCGTCGGTTGCGATTTCATCGGTCTCCCTCCTCTGTATCGATAACCACAATAGTGCCGTCACCTGGTTCAGTCACATCTGCCCAGAGCTCGTCGACAGATGGTCCGTCGTCATCTTGGTCATTATCGTCTTCATCGTCGTCATCATCGTCCGTTGACTGGAGCTTTGCATCGGCCTGTTTCACCAACGCTTCTGCTCGCGACGGTGTGACGAGGTCTGGCCCGCTTAGTGCACGCTTCACCTGCTTCGTAATGAACGCATCCGAGTGCTCCGAGTCAAGTTCCTCATACCGAGATTCGAGCTGGGCGTAGAGTGACCCGTCCGGTTGGTCCTCAAGTAGCCCTCGTGCTTTCTCAAGCTGGCCAGCTTCGCTGACTGCGTTCCCTGATGCGATATCTGATTCGGAGATGTCTTCCGCGGATGCCGCAATCTCATCGAGTTCTCTGAGTGACTTGAAATTCACTCCAGGAATCGTCTCGGTGGCGGAATCAATATCAACGATTATGTCTTGATCCAGTAACGCTTGCTCGACCGCTGAACAGAGATCCGAGATCGAATCCGCTTCAGGTGCGGTTCCCGTGAGAAGGTGGTAGAGTTCACTAATTTGTGAGGTACGGAAGTCCTGAGCCTCTGTCTGGAGCTTAGTCAGGCTCTCCTTGGAAGGGATACGTGACCCATCGACGGCATCCTCCATCTTGTAGGTAATCGCAGCATCTTGGTACAGTGATCGCATCGTCTCGAGTGTACTGTTGAACTCATCCCAGAGCGGCTCCTCATCCTCGAATAATGGTTCAGCTTTGTGGAACCACTCTGCCTGGGTTGGTACTGGCGATTCAGTCAGTACTGTATCGTCGAGTTCACCACCAGCCATCCCTGGTTCTAACGCGTCACGGAGCGCATCCAGCGTAATTTCTTCGTCAAACTCGAGATCCACACGAGCACAGACATTCCGAATCTCCGAACTATTATTTTCTGCCCATGATGCGAGATTGGAAAGCCAAGCGGTCGGATCGTTCCCTTGTGGGGCGAACCCTCGGAGAGACTGATAGACCGCTTTTAGATTACTACTTCCCTCAATATCCACCGGATCGAATCCAATATCGATGTCACGGATATCGGAAAGACGTCGCATCACGCGACCGATTTCGCCCGGGTCTTCGATACGGACCCCATCACGTCTGATCTCGATTTTGTTTGCTGCGGCGAGCGTGATCAGAAGCGCCGCCAGTGCCTCGCGTGGCGTCCCGAGATATTTCCCCCGCCGACCAGCGATTTCTTCGAGGACAGTCTCTCCACTCACTAATTCCTCTCCAGCGTAATCGTTGAGGAACTCTTCAGCCCACCCGTCACTAATCTCTCTCGGAACTGTCTTGACCCCGAGCATTTCTGCGTCGTCGCTTGAGAACGGCCACGTACCATTCCCGTTGAAGAACTCGAAGAGGGTACGAGCGTCGTCAACCTCCTGCAGCCGTGTATCGAGTGTTTTCCTGTTCTCGAATTTCTCCCTGACAGCATCAGCGAGCACACTATCGATGTTGCTTAGATACGTCCCTCGCGTCGTGTTATGGTCCGGCGTATAGAGCTTCGCTCCATAGAGAAGTTCCTCGATCTCGTCTTCGACGGTCTCCTCCTCCTGTTGTTGCTCGATACGGAGTTCTGCGCTAGCCCCCGGCTCCAATAACTTATCCAGCGCAATCAGATGCCGAATACTCTCTCGAAGGCCCTCTGAAAGCTCAATAACGATAAGGACGTCTTCAACGCCTTGCTCACCAGCGTTCGCCTCCTGCCATCTCGTTCGTGACTCTTCTATTGTATCCGGGTCAGCCGCTAGTACCCTGGCAACTACACCATCGAAACGAGGTTCCGGTGATGAGTCGACTTGGTCTAATACAGTGTAGCGGAACGTGTACGGGGCGTCGGAGATTCCATCGATATTCCGCGTGCGGAGTGAATCATCCGCGGTCAACCGACCACGATCTGCCTCCCGGAGAAGGTCCTCAATATTATACCGGACTTGATGTTGAGGAAGCTCTGCTGCCTCCCGGTGAATCTGATCCCAGAACTCGACAATCTCCTTCGACAGGATTCTGTATGTCTGCGGTTGGACACTCTCGTCGGTTCGAACAAAGTTGTCCTCCATCAGCGCTTTGAGGGCTTCCTCAACATCGCTTTCGAGCTGATCGATGTCAGTATCTACTGAGCTAACCAGAAGCCGTGTGATGTTCTCCTTCGTTGTTTGGACGGCGTCGACCTGGCCAAGGAGATAGAGAACTTTTGCGACACTCACCCCCATCTCGTCAGTCGTGTTCTCGACTTTCTGGATCTGGTCCTTTGCCCACCCCGGAATGTCCGTTGTTTCGCGCTCAATCAAATCATAGATTTCATCCCACGCAACGACCGCTCCAGGCTCTTTCTGGGACCAATCAAAGCTGGTGAAGAGAGAACGAACGAGAATCAGCAGCGCTCGTCCCTGAACATACTCTCTGTCCACTTCCAAGTCTTCTTTCTTGAGACTCTGCATGACCTCGCGGAGCAACCAGAGGTCGTGTTCACGGAAGGGATACGCCTCTATGGGCTCTCCGACGTCGGTGTATTCTGAAGCGTCGGCAAGTTCTAACTCGAAGTCAGGAGCCTGTTCGAGCAGGTTGTGTACCGTGTTCCCCCCGGAATCTGACTTTCGGAGCCATCGCTTTCTGACTATGATCTCAGTGTCAGCACCACGGAGCGGAATTTCGTTCGTGTACCACGCCTCAGGATCGACCTCTCCCATGAAATCCTGCTGCATGTCCCGCAGCGACCACTGTCCTGTTCCCAAAATTGGGGGATTAATGTCGGCGATGAGTGTGTCGACCGTCTCCAGGAACTCTCGATAGCGGTGTTGCTGGTCACCAACGTAAATGGCGACTTCGTCGAGCCCGATGAGGAACTCGTACGTCTCGCCTGATTCCTGTAAGTAGCGCTTCGTTCGGTCCAGCCGTTCTACGAGTTCATCGGGTGTGAACGCCTCAGTACTGATCCGTTCCGTGGCTTGCTCGATTGATTCCCTGACGCCATCTTTTGTTGCATAGGGCGTGCCGTCAGTCTCGTCCATCTCGGGAAGTGCTTCATAGAGCCATGGACGGAGCGCAGCCTTGTCTTGTGCTGCCTCCTGTAACGACATTCCATCGTGTTCTACAGAGCCTACGGCTTTCCAGAGCCCATGCTCGATCTCCAGGGTCCACGCCCACTCGAGTAACCAGAGTGGGTCAGTCGGGTAGTTGAGCTGATTCCCTAGCTCCTCGTAGATCAGGAGCGAGAGCGTCGAGTCACGAACCTTGTCCCGGTCGAGGAGGTTCATGAACAGGGGGACCAGGTGGTCAATGTGGGACGAATTGAGTCGGTCTCTGAATTCCTTGAATCCAGAGAATTGACTCGACAGCTTCGGAGCGACCGTTTCGAGCCCCTCGATCTCGCCAGTCGCGATTCCGATCAGCTTCAGAAGGTGCGTTTTCCCAGATCCGAAGGTGGCATGGACATACCGGAAGCGTGGCTGTGATCCTGTACTGTTGACGACTTCACCGAGTTCTGTGAGTACCTTTCGAGCGCTATCAGTCTCGTAGAACTCGTCGATGTCCCGTTCGGCTTGGCCGACTTCGTTGACTTTCTGTACTTCTTCGAGTTCTCGCGTCGGCGAGCGAGCAAACAGAGATTCAAGTGTCGTATCAGTCATCGAGATACACCTCAGTGATTTTCTCGTCAATTCGGTGGGCTGGGTAGTAGTGGCGCGCGTCTTCGTTGAAGAAGCTCAATTTCCCTCCTCTAATCGAACCAGGGAATGGGATTCCGATTGTAGTGTTCACGTTTCGGCGGTCCATCTCATCGAGCAGCTCTGAGGCGCGGGTGAACGGATAGAGGCTTCCGAGGTTCACCAGCAGAAGGATATGCTGCTGCGCGTTCTCGCCTTTGAGTTGTCCTTCGACGAGTTTCCCGATGAGTTCGTCAGCCAGACTCGTTTCGAGTGTCTCCGTTACTGCGTTCGTGGTGGTCCGCTCAAGAGGCCCGAGATCGAGTGTGGTTTCGAAAACACGCGTCTCGGGCATCAGGTGATCGAGCCGAACACACTCGACTGTGAGTTCGTTGCCGGCCTGGTTCTCGATGCCAGCCCAGTTCGTCAGTGTATCTGGTGTCTCGGGGTCAGCCCATTGAACCAACCGTTCCGTCACTCGGTGTTCAACAGATGGTTCGACTGGCACCATGACGAAGGGATTTCGAATTCCCCGCCGTTCGCCACTTGCGAAGTCGACCAATTCCTCGGTGAATCTCTTGAGCGGGTTTCGCGTCGACGTCATTTGATAATCACACCTCCATCGATCTGTTCAATCGTCGGCTTCCTCGACTTCACGAGGCGCTCAAATTGGCCCTTGAGTGCAGATTCATCGCCGAATAGCACACCTACGCCTTCGATTTCCTCGGGTCGAGTCCCACCGACCAACTGCTCTACAGTCTCGTACTTTTCTCGATACGTGTCGACTCGGTCCTCGGTGAGGCTGTCCCAATCCGTCGTTGAGGACACCGTCCCGAGCGCTCGTTTCAGTGTGCGTTCGTCATGAGTTCCTGGTTCCCGATTCGTTAACGCACTAATACAGGCTTGGATGCTTTCGTGGGTATCTCTGAAGTGCCGAAGTGGGCGGAGATATCCGGACTGAAATCCATCGTGAACGCTGTGCTCAGGGAGCTGTAGGGGCGGGATCAGCCATTGATGTCCCTCGAGTTCCGTCACTAGTGATTTCGCGTTGGTCTCTGCCACTTGAGCCGACCAATCCTCTTCAAGCGCTGAGATTGCAGTTAACCGAGCATCCAGTGACTGATCGAAGGACTGCCAGCCTTCCTGCGTCCACCACTCCCGACTAGACTCGTTTTCGAGCTGTTGGCTCAGCTGGTCCAGTGCGTCGTAGAACGATTGGCTAAGCCAGTCAATCTCCAGCTCTCTGAACCGCAGCAGCCCGTCGAGTTGTAATAGGTAGGATTCCCTGGAATCCCATCTATCCTCAACCGCAGTCATCCACTCTTCGTCACTCGCCACCTGGTCGATTATCTCTTCCCAGTCCGTGTCGTCAGCAGCGATTGCGTCGGCGCGAGATTCAGCGCTATCCGCCAGTTCCGAGAGCGCATTACTGAAGGCTGCAACCAGCGAAACGAGCGCCTCGCTCTCTAATTCAGTCTCTGTACTGACTTCTGTCGTCTCTGCAAGCGTTCGCGCTCGCCGCTTAACCGACTCGTTCAGTTCTTCGAGGGCGACGATCCCCTCGTCGACCGTTTGAATCGGGTCGATGATTCCAGCATCGATGAACTGTTCCTTGAGCGACGTCGAAGACGGCGCCGTACGCAGCTTGATCTCCATCTGCTGAGATAGCGTCAGCAGTTCATCCGCGGCGAGAGCCTCTCCGTCCTCTGCAACAGGACGGAACTCCCCCGCGCGACACAGCCCCCAGAGGACCGCCGTTACTGCCGGTTTCACCTCTCCATAGAACGGCGTCTCCTCGGTGATCTTTTCGAAGAGCGCTGGCAGACCCATCTCGTTGTCATGGTCGACCAACGTTCGACCGACTGCGCCTCGAATCTCTTTCGCAATCGTCCCCATCGTGGACACCTCCGCATCTGGTGTTGGGACATCGATTTTCTGTGCCCACTCCGGGTACTCCTCGTCGTCGAGTCGTTTTAGCTCCGAGAGGTAGCTCTGGTCCACCTCGAGCATGACGGGATGGAAGAACGAGGGATAGGCACGGTTGATGCACTCTTTGACCGCAGACTCGAGACCACGCGGTTCCTGAGATTCAACCTTGTACGAGCCATCTTTGAGCGCGCTCGCGAGCTTACTTTTCACCCTGTCCGCTGCATCTTCGACGTCTCGGGCTATCGTATCGGGTGTTTCCGTCTCGGCCGTCGCTTCGTGGAACGACCACCACTCGATGAGCTGGCTTCGGAGATCATCTAACCCATCCTCCTTGACCGACCAGTAAATCGTTCCCTCGTTGACTTTCTTAGAGTCGACATCAGGTCGCACGCCCCGGATAACCACTGTGGCTTCGAGCGCACTCTCGTGTTCGTCCGCCCCATCTAGTGGTTGTCCATCGATGGAGAAGTTGTACGAGATTGGGTAGTTGTCGCCGTCCCCACCGTAGGGAACCGAGGTTGGGAGATTCAGACGAGGGCTGATGTCCGCCCAGAGTTCATTGTCGAAAGCGGCGATAATCTCGTCCCAATCTGGGTTCTTGCGGTTCTTGCGTGCCTCTTCGATTATCTCTCGCTCCTCCCGATCCGTAATCCGAAGGAGAGGACCGTCCTCGGCCGTGTTTGGCCTGATGTACTTGTCGAGGTTCTCCAGTGAATTTTGGACCTGGTTTCGGACGGTCGTTCGCGGCTGCCCGTTAAGATCGTCCATCACCGCAACCGCGATGTTGGCGTCGTTCTGCGGGACTGAGTCGGGCACGTACGAGAGGAGTAAAACTACTTTTGCGACCTTGAGATCGAAGTCAGTCGTGTCTTCGTCGGCTTCGATCTCCTCCAGGACTTCGATCTCGTTGGGGATGATGTCCTCGAGCTCGTACCGAATCAGGTCATAGAAGTCAACGAGGCTGATGAGGGACAGCTCGTCTTTGCTTTCGTCGCGCATCCATCGGTCTCGGAGTCCGGCGACGATGGCGAGAATCGCTCTCGCTGTCCCTGAGAAGATCGACTTCGTCGAGTCGGCCAACTCGTTCCGAAGGTTCGAGAGTATCTCTAGGAAGAGCGCTGGCTGGTATGGCAGGAGCGGATAGAACTGCACGAACTCCTTTTCTTTGACTCGATTGAGAGGTGGCTCCGTGTTCTGCCCGACCTCTGAATAGACGAACGTAGATGTCGGATGTACCCGCGCCGTCAGTGCTTCTGACTCAACCCAGTCTGATCCTTCTTCGGTCTTCTCGAGGAGGCGACGTTGAACGATTTCCCCGACGTGATGACTTGGCAAGTGGTACTGGTGGGGGAACCGGTCTTTGAGAATCCCGAAGTCGAGTTGCTTCGCAGCGAGTCCCGGTCGAACGTCCTCGATCTCGGACTGCGCCGTCGCCACCATCTGGATGTTCCCCTCGCCAATCGTATCGATACTCTCTGCGAGTGCGTTGAGTTCCGAGAGACGCTGGTAGTCCCCACCGATGAAGAGCGTCACTTCGTCGACGAGGAGGACGATCTTTACCGGCTTCTCAGACTCCGCCTCAAGGTCTTGACGATACGACTCAATGGCTTCGACAGCCATCCGCTGCCCAATATCCTGGCGTTGGATGTCCGCCAACCCATCTGCAGTTCCTGTCTCTCGTTCGACGAGCTCCTCCAGAACGAGATCAGAGAGGGTTCGGTACTGTTGGACGTCGTCCCACGAGTACCGATCCGTGTTTGGAACGTCTTCATCTTTGAGGACCTCTTTCGTGAGTTCGTCACGCTGATCCCACGTTCCCTGATTCTGGTACCACTCCTCGAAGAATGCGACGTCGAGTCGGTTCGAGAGGCCTCGAGCCTGATAGACTGCTTGGAGGATGATCTCACTGAAGCTCTGTTCCCGAACACTCTGGTACTTCAGGAGGTTGATCGGGAGAGGGACGAGACGGTACTCGTCGAGCATCGAGGACCAGGTATCGAAGAGGTCGCTGTAGGCGCTATCTGAATCCAGCCGATTCCAGACTTCCTCTCTGTCTTCCTCTGCGAGGTCTGCAGATGCGGTAAGGAGGTTGAGGACGGTCAGCAGATGGCTCTTCCCGCTGCCGTAGTACCCGTAGAGCCAGTGATTGGCTCCCTTCCGCATCTCCTCGTCGTGGCCGTGAATTCGAGTGAAGAAGTCCCGGAGGAAGTTCTCTGAGGCATCTGTGATGTGGTAGGTGTCGAGGTAGTGGCGGTAGAGCTGATCGCGATGAGCGGCTCTGTCTTCGTCCTCCTCGAACTTCCGGTCGATACGAATGGACTCCTCGAAGGTCGCATCCTGCTTCTCGAACAGGTCGTCCATGGAAGTCATGCCGATCCCTCCGCGAGCATCGTGTAGAAGTCGTCGACGGGTTCGAACCAGACGCGACTCCGAGCTTCGTGGTGCGTCCAGCCCTCATATCCTGCCAGCCGCTTGCTCTGCGGTTCCCAGTACTCTTCGGACTGGAACAGGTAGAGCCAGCCAATCGGCTTCGTGAGCCACTCGTCGCCGTTCTGAGCCCAGGAGTAGTAGGCCGCAACCTGGAGGGGAACGTCGCCGACCTTCGGGGGTTGACCGGCGGTCTCGGTCTTCCCTTCGAGCACACCGATATCACGAAGGGCAGACCTGAGCCCCTGTACCCACCGTTTCTGTGTGGATTCCGAGTACTCTAGCGGTTCGCCAGCCTTGTCTCGGAACTCGTCGAGAATGCTAAGAACAGTATTCATCTCGAAGTCGAGTGCGGAGGGTCCTTGTTTCATCAGCCGGCGGAGGTACTCGTGGACGACATAACGAGCCAGCCCGTCATGGTTGACGAGATAGAGAAAGAGCACCTGTGCCTGGTCTCGTTCGTTCCGACACTGGTCTAGAATTGTTGGAAGCAGTGGGACCGATGGAAGTCCTTCCCCTACTGACTGAAGCCGGGCACGTATAGTGATGAGTGGCTTCTTCGAGCTATTTCGACTGCTGCGATCCCCGACGCGCTCGTCGTACCAGATCTCTTTGACCGACGTCCAATCGAGTTCGTCCGCGTAGAGAGATGCGATATCGTGCGTTCTCTTGGTTTGGAGCCCGCATTGAGTCAAATCCGTTGTGATATTCGATTCGGGGAGTTTCCCAACGAGAGATGGGAGCCATGAATCCAACTCCCCGTTTCGACCTGTAGCCATACTATGACGAGACTGTGGTATCTACTTAGAAGTTCTTGTGACGATTTCCGAGCGAATGAACGGACGGCAAGGGAACTTTGATGTGGGCTCATTATGAGGTAGGAGACAAGAGCGGTACATTATGTCAGGACAATCTTCTCTTGAGGGGAAAGCTCAGCTGGATAAATCGGAACGAGAGCATCTCGAAGACGTCGTTACAGAGCTCCGAGAGACCGTTGAGGCAGATATAGAGTACCAATTTGAACACGCCTACGAGTTACAGGATGAAAATGGTGGAAGAGATCTTTCTGGCGAAGATGTAGATGTTCGAACAGAGTTAGTCACAGCAGTTGAGCGGGAGGAGGATGATGATAAATCCTGGGATGAAAAGTTTGATCGGTATGTAATGGGCGTGGGATACACAATAGTAAATCGCCTTACTGCTCTACGCTGCATGGAAGTCAGGGGCTTCATTGACCGGCCTGTTACTCAGTTCGGCGATTCAGATCTGACTCCCGCAGCTGAAAAAATCCACCAGGAAGAATATGTCAATCCAAATGAAGCAATTGTTGAAGCGTACGATCGGGTTTGTAAGGATTTAACTGAAGAAATTGAAATTCTCTTTGATCCTGATTCACCTTATAGTATTGTTGATCCCACCGTTGATACCTTTAAAGATCTCTGTAGGAAACTTGATGAAATCCCAGATGCAGTATGGCGTGCAGACGATGTTCTTGGTTGGGTATACGAGTATTATAACGCTTCAAAGCTAGACGAGCTTCGTCGAAAAGGAGATCATGTGGGGTTAGAGCCAGAGGACGTTCCTCCTGCTAACCAGTTCTATACTCCTCACTGGGTTGTTCGCATGCTTACCGATAACAGCCTCTCCAAAATGTATCTCGAGTCGAAAGGTGAGTTACATTCTACTATAGAAAAACAAAGCAGTATTTCAGTCGAAGAACGGAAATCTCGTGATGGATCTCCTACTGAGACTCCTTCATTAGCAGACTTTAGCACCTATTTAGTCCCCACAGAAGACGAAAGCGAACCTCCAGAATTTGAGGAACCTAAGGATATTCGAGTAATCGATCCTGCCTGTGGTAGTGGCCACTTCTTGTTATACGCATTTGATATTCTTGAGCGAATTTGGCATCGAGAGCGTCCTGATTTGGAGCGCGCTAAAATACCAGAGAAGATACTACGTCACAATCTATATGGAATTGATCTTGATCTGCGTGCCTGTCAGCTTGCTGCATTCAACCTCTATCTAAAAGCCCGAGGTCGATCGGAGGAAGAAGGAGCTTCTAATTTCGAGATACCAGAAATCGGCATCGTATGTGCTGATACAAAAATTGCTAACGCTCTTCCGTAGGAGATTGTTGATACGGTTGCAGTATTCTGAGAGGAATCTACAAATACCGACTTGAACGCTTCTCTTATCCGGCCAGAGTTCAGCCGACACAATCCAAAATCGCAAGACAGCAAGCGGTCAACAATCTCCTACGCAAGAGCGTAGTACGAAACTTGTATATAAAGAAATTTCGAGTGGTGTTACAGTCAGTGAGCATGGGAGCCCTCATTACCGTCTTAACCAACAAAACTATGGAGTCGCAGGTAGTGTTGGTTAACACGAGAGTAGCCGATGTCCTACGAACCCCCGACCCCACCGGCGAACCTCCCGACGGAGATCGTCACCATGCTCAACGAATTCCCACCAGATCGTCTTCGGGACGTTGCCCGCTACGCCGAGGAAGTAGCCGAACACAAAGAACGCGAAGCACGTCTTGAGGAGGAGTCAGATACAGATAACGTTGAGGATCGACTCGATGACCGCCCAGACGATGTCCCGGTGAAAGCGACGATCACGATCAAGGAGATCAACAACAATCGCTACTACTACTGGCAGTGGCGAGACGGTGATCAAATTAAATCTAAATATAAAGGACCAGTCAAACCGGATGAATGAGCAACTCCGGTTAAGAATCTCGCACTAGACGTGAATCGAAAATCAGAGGCGAATCTCGTGTACAACATTTGCAGACCCATTTTCACATCGATACCGGAGAGAGTAGAGCATTACTACACCACTCTGCAAGTGTTCACTCCACACCACCCTGCAAGTGTTTCAACTGCTTAGAGTTGCGAACACACACACCACCCTGCAAGTGTTCTCGGTTTCAGAATAGGTACGGCAAGAAGAGCGGTACAAGAGCGGATAAACGAGAATATTGGCCTAGAGAGTGGGATCAGACAACAAGAATACAATTTCTGTGTCTACTACTAGCTAGTGTTAATAAGAATGTTGTTGTTGCTGTTATTGCCTATTCATAGAATAGAGTGTTTAAACCTCCTATATACACTAGGAGACTTTTTAGGCAGATTTAAGATGTGATCTCAATTGTCTATATTTCTCATCTTTATATGTGTCTGGGGTTTCCATCAAGATGACCGCACTCACTCCCTTGAACGAAGAACACTTGCAGGGTGGTGTGTGTGTCTCGCTATGTTCTCTCCCTTAGTCTGCTGATCACCTCGCAAAATAAGATCACTCGAACAATGGAAGCCGAGGTGGATGTAGTTTCGTTATGACAATTCACCGACGGTGCCAAACGAACTCAAAACGGTCATTTTCCCTGCTGAGAGCTCTCGCGAACCGCCACGCCGGCACGGATGCACAGAGGAGGACTACTTAATTGGATTCCGCACGAACCACCAGAAACGGAATAATCTGCTCTGTTGAATAGCGATCTAATCAGTCGATATCACGGCTTTAGAAGGGCGAAGCCGAGGAAATCGATTCTTGCCTATGGAAGTCGATCTCCTCGACTTCGTTGAGCAGCGTCGGCACCTAGCCAAACGAAGCGTTGGGGAAGCACGCGGGCGAACCCGCCAGGAGTGGTCTGCATAAGTTCTGAACAGGTCGGGAGAGACGCCGTGAAACATGCCGATCTCGACGAGATCTTTCGGTTTCCACACACTGCGGTCGCGTTCACTATTGGGGTTCAACAGTTACGCTGATCACTCGTGGCGGGTTCGCCCGCTGGATCCACGTTGTCTTGCACTGTTTTCGGCTCGAAGAAGGCCACAGCTACCGTGAAACGCCGAATCGGTTGGGGTATATGGCGGAGATCCGTAACGCCCTCGATCTTGATCAGGACGATTTGCCGGACTACACGACGATCCACAAATCGTTCGACCGGCTCGAAATGTGGGTCTGGCGGGCGCTGCTGCGCATTTCCGCGCAGCAGCATCCGCAGTCTGGCCACGCCGCACTCGACAGTACGTTCTTCGACCGCCGCTCTGCCTCGTCGTAATACCGCCAGCGGTCGGGAAGTAATGTACAAACGCTGAAAGTGACGACACTAACCGATAGAGAATCTCTTGCCGTCCTCGACGTACATATCTCAGCCCGGTGGAAACACGATACCAAGACCGGGCCGCAGGTCGTCCGCCGGAACGCCGACGACCTGCTGTCCGTCGCTGCTGACAAAGCGTTCCACAAC
This sequence comes from Haloarcula sp. H-hyl6, assembly GCF_056934455.1. NCBI lineage: Archaea > Methanobacteriati > Methanobacteriota > Halobacteria > Halobacteriales > Haloarculaceae > Haloarcula > Haloarcula sp. H-hyl6. The sequence goes on along the minus strand of NZ_JBRIIK010000005.1, from coordinate 110,870 downwards.
TGGATCACGAAATACGAGTTCTACGCGCTTGGCGTCGAACCACTCATCTTACAACGTGGATCAAGGCCGTTGACGCTAGGGCATAACGCGCTCATCCGGGCAGAAGGCTACTCTCAGCGCTGGATGGCCGAGACTTCGTATTCGACAACGAAGCGCTCGCTCGGCGACGCCGTGCGAGCGTTGGGCTGGTATCGGCAGTTCCGTGAAATCGTCCTGATGTTCGCCATCTCGAACATAGAACCGCTCTGTGAACCTCTCTAACCGCGACTCAGCATCTATTCAACACGGCAGAATACACCGCTCTGTAGGTGTGCTAGGTCACAATCATTTTCCCATGACTTACCCGTCTGACGAGACGACCCAGAGTCAGGCAACTCAGTATGTCTCCAGCAGATACCTCCCCCTAATCGGACGACTTCCGGAGTCATCCGCCGATTCCCTGTACTGCGTGTGAGTCTGCGTTCCATTCGAACGCTATGCCTTCATTCCTACTTCTTAATCAGCTCACAATTCCGCTTATTGGCTGTGATACCCATCTCACACAATTTACCGAGATCTGTGAGTATACAACCGAGAACACCGCAGATCTCCTCGGTCACCAACCCGCCGGAGGTTTGGGGTGTCCCAGCTGTCACCTCTCGCCATACGATCCCCACTACCCCATGATCCCAGTCCAAGATGGTGCAGTTGCTGTTCTTGCGTGTCCGGATCATCAGTCAGAGATCGCTGAGCGGTTCCATACCGGACTTAACACGAAACAACAGCTCACAACCTCACTCAATATGTCATAGGCTCACTCAAGTATCTTGATCTCAGTTTTCAGAGTGAGAAAGCTGGATATACTGTTCGGTGTGTCCTTTGTGCTGAAGATCCAGGGATCTGTTCAGTTCGAGGGAAACGCTCCTCTCTGTGAGTGGTGTGACAAAAATATTAGTCTGGACCTTGATCCGGGGAGTTCGTCGAACTTCTCCTTCTACTACCGGGATCCATCTGACGGCTGCTTCCGGCTACCCTGGAATTTCATATCGGCAAAACGCGGTCGACCCACACGCGTCACACTCGTCAGTCTCTGGCGCGACAGTTGTGCCGCACTGTCGACATTCGACGACGACAGTCATCTCGTCGTTGAGGATCTGCTCAAGGACTGTGCGGACACCCATCGTAGCCTGTGATGCACGAGACACCATGTAACCCTTCCGGAGACGAATTTCACTCTAAACCGCCGGACATAGCAACATTACACCACCAAACGCTTATTTTCGTAGCCGAATCATACTCTCGTGGAAGGGCAACTGTCACACGCTCCTTCCCCTTTCCATGACCCGTGATGCGTCGACGCTTGGTCGGTGTCCAGAATGCAGCGCGAGTATATCTGCCGCGTGGCTGTTGGTCGAGTACGAGAAAACCGACGGCACGACTGGCATCTGGGCTGAATGTCCGGCCTGTGAGGATGTTGTCCGTCCCGAGTAGCAGCCGTATTGGTTCATACCTGAACCGACTAGCGTTCGCCACGTCATCGCCACAGAACGGTCTGCCGTGCCGCGAGTCGCCAACATTACGGGAGGGTATCTGGATCAGTCTCTTCGAGGAGTTGCAAGCGGGTATGCGTGTTTTTGCCTTCCGAAACGCCACCTGTAGCAGCAGTCCCTGCACAGAGTGAACAATCTGGCCAGTGATCTGGGAGTTTCTGTCGCTCTGTTTTTTCGACAGCTGTTGCCTGTTGGAGCGGTTGGCAGTCAGGATCTGTGTGAATGTGTACGGTGGCCCCTGCTCCAATCGGACCTCGTTTCTTGACCCAGACTGTTTCACTCGACATGGCGGGTTCTTGACCGAGTCTTACTCCAGGACAGTATTACGTATTTTGTCCGAGACACTACCAGTCTCACAGTGTGTCTACCGACTAGACGTGATCAGTGACCGGCAAGCGGTGGATTGATCCATTGACTGTACTGTAGCACGAGATATAAATAAATTTTCGTATATATTACAACTCCAAATTAGAATTTCAGATTTGCGTGATATTTCAGTTGATAACTACTATATGCTTGATGTAGAACTGATCGAATCTGGTGTGTAATTAGTAATGAACATAGCTTCCACGTCCGGCTGTATTGATGAGTGGTTGAATGAGAAACATCTTAGGTATCTCGGAAGTTAGCTATTAGAATAGCCATGCGCTTATGCATGAATCAAGCATGTTGGGTTTGTTTGCAAGTCAACACTACAGCGCGCATAAGAGAGTTTACTGAACGGAAATTATGACCACTTCTCAGTCGGTTCTCGATTCATCCTGTGTTTTGGTTGTTGGAGTCTCTGAATGGCCTGAGCCATTTGCAGAGTTGCTCAAAACACGGACTGAAGCTACTGTACGACGGGCTACAACCAAAAGAGCGACTCTCGAACAGGTTCGAACTGAGGCGATTGACTGTATTATTAGCGAATATTCACTTGAGGAAGCAACAGGGGTAGAATTAGTTCGAGAGGTTCGCAGCATTAGCATTACTCTCCCGATTATACTGAGCACGCGTTCTGGAAGTGAGGCAATTGCCAGTGAAGCCATCCGCGCGGGCGTCTCCGACTATATCGCCCTCTCAGATTCTATCAAGCAGAAGAAGGAGATGGAGGAACTTCTGGAGCGGACCGAACAGGAAGTCCGCTCTGCGCAGCGTGCAGCAACTCAACGGGAGCGGGCTCAGCAGTTTGACGCTATCTTTAACGATTCTCGTACAGCAACATGGGTTCTTGACCCGCAGGGATCACTTATCCGCGGAAACCAAACTGCCCGTGACATGGTCGACGAGACAATCGATGAGCTCGTCGGAGACCCGTTCTGGACGCTTCCTTGGTGGTCACATTCCAACGGAACGCAGAAAGACATCAAACGCCTCGTAGAGAAGGCAGGAATTGGTAAATTCGGTAACGCAGTCATCGCGCAACCCTCCAAAATCGATGATCCACGGGTCATTGATCTCTCAGTTCGCCCTGTTGAGAATCACTTAGGCAAACTCGTCTCGATTGTTGTCGAGGGCGTCGACATTACCGAACGAGTGGATCTAGAGCGAAATTTGCGTGCGTCTGAAGAGCTTCATCGCGTCACACTCAACAATATGACCGACACAATCCTCATTACGAATGAAGATGGCAAATATACGTATGTCTGTCCAAATGTTCACTTTATTTTCGGGTACACTGCTGAGGAAATCCACGAGATGGGGACAATAGAAGAACTGCTAGGCGAGAATCTATTCGATCGTAATGAACTGGCGGAGAACGGCGTGCTGAAGAATATCGAATGCACGGCAACCGACCAGGCCGGCCAAGAACACACGCTCCTAATCAACGTCCGGGAGGTAGCAATCCAAGACGGAACGCTTCTTTACAGTTGTCGAGATATCACGAAACGCAAACAGCGCGAGGAAGCACTGACAACACTTCAGGAGACTGCACGCGACTTCTTGTACGCAGAAACCCATCAAGAGATTTCTCAGCATATCGTCGAGGATACCTCCGATGTCATTGGTCTTGATGCAGGTGCTGTGTATCTCTTCGACGCTGATAGCAATAATCTTCGTCCTATAGCTCACTCGAAACAAATGAAAACAGTGAACGGTCCACTAACAACCGTTCATGCGGATGGCGAAACGCTTGTGAGCTACAGCTTCGTCGAGAACAAACCACTATTCTTCGACGACGTACATGATGCTGATCGGCTCAGGAACCAGACGACAGGTCTCCGTAGTGCGACATACATTCCGCTTGGAGAACATGGTGTGTTTGTCGCCGGCTCGGACACCACTGGCGCATTTGATGAGATTACCCGTGAGCTTGCAGACTTGCTAGCGGCAACGGCGGAGGCAGCTCTCGATCGGGTGACTCGTGAATCTAAACTTCGTGAACAGGACCGGACACTCCAACAACAAAATAAACAGCTCACCCAACTGAATCGGATTAATGAGACAATTCGAGAGATTGATCAAGCTGTTATCCAGGCTGAAACTAGAAAAGAAATCGATCATACAGTCTGTGAATTGCTGACCGACGATGACCGGTTTCGGTTTGCTTGGATCGGAACGGTCGATTCATCAACCAACTCGATTGAGCCACGGGCATGGGCAGGTGATGGACAAGGCTATCTGGACAGCGGATCGTTTGCTGTAACCGAGTCGAATACTGAACCCATGGTACAAACAGCGGCATCGGGAAAGGTAACGATGGTACCAAACACTGCTTCTGGGCTGCACGATGAACCATGGCGCAAGGACGCTCTTGCTCGTGATTACCTATCGGTGTTGAGTATACCGTTGATCTATAATGACCTCATGCATGGTGTCCTTACGGTCTACGCCCGAAGTCGGAATGCGTTTGATGAGACGACACAGGCAGTCATGTCGGAACTCGGCAAGACGATCGCATCGGCCCTCAGCGCCATTGAGAGGAAGAATGCCCTTCTCACGACATCGATGACTCGTGTCGAGTTCACTATCGAAGATTCCTCATTTGTCTTGTCTCGGCTCGCTCAAAAAGCAAACTGTTCTCTTTCGTATCATGGTGGTGTCCAGCAAACCAGTGAAGGACAGTATGTGTTTGTGACCGTCAAGGACGGTACCATCGACGCACTCCAGAGTGCTGCCGCTGATCTCGTCGCAGTCGATGATGTACAGACGATTAGTAGTGATGGAGAAGGCAACGTCTTACGGTTACAGCTAACACAACCGTTTCTGGCCTTAGAACTGGCAAATCATGGTGCTGTCTTCCGGGAAGCCACAGCCGACCCAACAACGACGACGCTTGTCATCGATATGCCAGAAAGCGTTACAGTCCGAAATATAATGCAACTTGTTCGTGAAACGTTCTCTGGCGTTGAGTTGCACTCTAAACAGACTCTTGATCAGTCGGCTGACCATGACTTGTATTCGAAATTCTTAGACGAACTGACTGAACGACAACTGGAGGTCATTCAAACAGCCTATTATAGTGGGTTCTTTGAATCACCACGACAAAGCACTGGAGAAGAAGTCGCGGAGATGTTAGGAATCTCCTCAACGGCCTTTTACCGACATGCACGGACTGTCCAGCGAAAGCTGTTTGGAGCGGTATTCGAGGATGGAGGTCATGCGCTTGCTATTCGGGAGGGTTGAATATTACACCCTAGTTGCAGATTGCACATGTGATAACGAACTACCGGATATTCCCTTATACACATATTATAATTTGATTGAGTGTCCGCTCCAAACTCGGCCACTCGTGAACACACAATGATAGATGGTGAAATCAATTCTAACGAAGAGTCTCCGTACGAGTGCTTTGAATGTAGCAAGATCATGGTCTCAGAGAACTCCCCAAATCAGTGTCCTGACTGCGGGGGTGCGATGCGTAATCGACGGGTCCCTCTCGAATAGCTATGCCACCGCAATCCAGTTCCATACAGGGTGAAGAGCGGGTAACACAGTCGGATACAACCGCAGTTGAGTCTGCCCTCGAAACTGCACGCCGTCAGCTTCGGCACGCTGCGGATTACCTCGATATCGATCCAAATATCGTTGAGCGTCTCAAGTATCCGAAGAGGGTTCACGAGGTTACGGTCCCAATCGAGCGAGACGATGGAACCGTTGAGGTATTTACTGGCTATCGAGCCCAACACGATAGCGTTCGTGGACCTCACAAGGGAGGTCTACGCTATCATCCGGAAGTCACAAGAGACGAATGTGTCGGCCTCGGGATGTGGATGACGTGGAAGTGTGCCGTTATGGATCTTCCTTTTGGTGGTGCGAAAGGCGGGGTTGCTGTCAATCCGAAGGAATTGAGTGACAACGAGAAGGAACGTCTCACGCGTCGGTTCGCCGAAGAAATCCGCGGAGTGATTGGCCCAACTGTGGATATTCCGGCACCAGACATGGGTACTGACCCCAAGACGATGGCGTGGTTGATGGATGCTTATTCGATGCAAGAAGCCGAAACCGTTCCAGGGGTTGTAACCGGGAAACCACCAGTTGTCGGTGGAAGTAAAGGGCGTAATGGAGCACCTGGTCGAAGCGTTGCTATTATCGCTCGAGAAACAATCGAGTACTATGAGAAGGATATCGAAGAGGCAACTGTCGCTATTCAGGGCTATGGGAGCGTCGGATCCAATGCTGCACGATTACTCGATGAGTGGGGTGCAAATGTTGTAGCTGTCAGTGACGTTAAAGGAGGGATCTACGATACAAACGGTCTTGACACAAATGCGATTCCATCTCATCATGAAAAACCGGAGTCTGTGTTGAGTCAGGCCGCACCGGAAACCGTTACCAACGAAGAATTGCTCAAACTTGACGTAGATGTCCTCATCCCCGCTGCGCTTGGAAATGTCCTCACAGCCGAAAATGCCCATGATGTGATGGCGGATATCGTCGTCGAAGGCGCTAATGGGCCGACAACCAGTGCAGCCGACCGAATTTTCGCAGAGCGTACGATTCCAGTCATCCCAGATATTCTGGCTAATGCTGGTGGTGTCACAGTAAGTTACTTTGAATGGCTACAAGATATCAACCGTCGAGCTTGGTCGCTTGAACGCGTCCACAACGAACTCGAAGAGGAGATGCTAACGGCTTGGGAAGTCGTCAAAGACGAATACGATACCCGTGAGGCAACGTGGCGAGATGCTGCCTACATCGTGGCACTCTCTCGAGTCGCTGAGGCCCACGAAGCCCGAGGTCTTTGGCCCTAACAATGAGTTCCTCTCTGATGAAACGAGCACGGGAACCATCGACGACGCTCGAGCGGGGGATTTTCCGAGTATTCCGGCTGTCATCGATTGGATGCGTGGGCACCCTAGCCTGGTTCTTCGGTTACCTTCTCTTGGGTTTTGGATTTTACCAGATTGGCCTCTATGAACCTGGTTTTCGAGTGATGAGCTTTAGTGATCCAATTTTCACGGCTTTGATTTTCCTTACAGGATTACTCATCTGTGTAACATCCGGGTCACTATCCATTCTTACCCTGCTTCTCGAACCAGGAGACGACAGATCAAATTTTGTTGTGTTATTAAGCTTGATTGCGTTCGGGTTTGGTGCTGCTGCAATACGAGTCCTAATTCGCAGCTTATAGCCCTGTTTGATTGATTCGGGGGCTATTTACCCATAATCAATATACTGTAACAGCTGCTAGCGGAAATACAACGGTCATTTCGACTTAAACAATTATGTGGTTCGGTTACTCCTCTGTAATTTCGTCCATGAAATAGCCTCGTTTGGCGAGAGTACCAGACTTTGAGCCGTCTCCTTCTACTCCAATCAGACAATATATTGTAAACTATCTACAACTGTATTTTAGTCGGGTTTTTAATCGCAACCTCGTAAGTTACCAGCTTATGACTCGGGGTCAGTAATACGTAGTTCTCCCTCTACTTCGTAGAGCCAGCCGTAATCGAGCAGCCGTTTGATAGCATATTCAGCATCTGCCTGAGTTGGGAATGACTTGTGAGTGCACAACAGCGTCTGAGCCCGCTCACGAGAGATACCGTCCCGCGGTGACTCCGTTCCAGACTCGAGAATCTCGTAGCCCTTCATGATCCAGTCCGGGAGTGACCGCGAGTCATTTGACCACATGTGTATGCACCTGTGCTATCCGATGTCTGTTGATTCGTAGTACATCACATTAAATCACTGCCCTTGGCGCCTGGATAACTCATACCGGCAAGCAATTATTCTTAATCCCAACTTCCTTCCAGCGATGCACTAGCAGTGTGGTCCTCCTTGTTTCTAAAGTGTTCGAGGAACTGTACGGCGTATACATAAAACCAAAGTACCCTGCAAAGAAAGACTAGCTGTATCTGACGACCGCGGTACTCAGATGGCGTTCACTCGGGTCATGTCGTCGCTGAGTGGTGCTGCATCTTCTGGGAGCAATGCTACCACGAGATACTCAGCATAGTCTTTGAAGTACTCAACAAGTTGGGCAATTCGATCCGAGTCGATTGCCTCCAGCGAGTCGAGTAACATGAACGGGACTGTCTCGTGAAGATCATGCACGAGATAGCCAGCCAACGCGAAAATGAGTCCCGTAACCTCTCTCTCACTCTCACTGAGGTGCTCAATCGTATCTTCGTAGGCTGCCCCATTTTCAGTTGTCCGTACGATGTGAAGTTCGAACACTGACTGTTCGACCTTCTGCCGACCGTCACGGACCGTGCGCTGAACGCGTTCAATCCAGATCCGGTCGAGATTCTCGTAGGCTAAGATATCAAGCATCGCATCCATGTGTTCGTTGAACGAATCAACAGCGTCAGCTTCGATTTGATCGATCTTCGTCCGTTCCTCGGCTAGTTGCTCCTCGATGTCCTCACGCTCTGCACGTAGTTCCTCTGCCTGGTCCAGCATGTCTTCAATCTTCTCGATTTCATCGGTTACCTCTTCAATATCGGCTTCGAGGCTTTCAATCTCGAACTCAAGCTGGTTAGCTTCTTTGTGGAGAGAGAGGATTTCATCAAAATCTTCCGATTCGAGTTCCTCAACTTCGGCCTCAAGTGACGCGACCTCGTCACTCAGCTCTTGGCGTTGCGATTTGAGCGAGGTGAGTTGTGATTCGCGATGATCAAGTTCGTCGTTGATGTCTGCAAGTTTGCGTTCGATTTCTTCACGTCGCTCCTGTTGCTGTTTGGCTTCACGCTGCTCGGCTTTCAGTTCCTCAAGATCAGATTTTATTTCGTTGAGTTGCTCCACCTTATCCTGGCTGATTTCTTGTAGATGGCTGACAGTGTCTTCAATCTGGCTACGTTCAACGGATGTCCCACAGGTCCAGCAGACAATGGATTCATCCCCGTTGTCGAGTAGGTCATCGGTTGGAGAGTCAGCCGACTCAACTTGGTCAGTCTCATCGAGCGTCTTGAGAACGTCATGGTCGTCCTCTTCTAATCGTTCTTCATTGTATTGGATGAGACTTTGGAGATCAGATATCTGGGTGTTCAAAGTCTGGCGTTTCTCTCGGAGTTGATCGATTTCATTTTCGAGGTGCTGCTGATCGCCCATCGGAGCTTCAGGCAGTTCACTGAACTCATCTTTGAGATCACTTCTCTCTTGTTTGAGCGAGGTCATACTCTCAGTTTGTGTCTCGATTTTCCGCCGAGTTGAGTCAAGTTCCGACCGAGTCGACCGAAGTTCATCGAGCTTTACCTCGAGCTCTTCTTTTTCTTGCTGACTTTCTTCGATATCTTGACTATCTGACTCTATCTCTTCCTCTTTTCCCCTCAACTCATTTTCTTTTTCTCTTATTCTACCTTTTATTTGGTTTTTCCGCTCCTCTAAGTCAGACAGTCTACTTTTTTCAGATTCTATCTTTTCTAATCTGTTGTCTATATTGTCTTTTTCATGTTCCAGTCTATCGATCTGGTCCTTAATTTTGCCAGTGTCCACAGGTCGCATAATGATTTCTCGGAGATCATCTCCTTTAGCAACGGATTGACGTGCTTCATTGGTCTCCAACAGGAACGCAAACAGGTCAGCAACTTCGGGATCGTCGAGATAGCTATCACCACCAAACGAAACTGAATCTCCTGCTCGAGTGAGCGTCCGTTCGTAGGTTTTGTCATGGAGTTCGAGCTGAACGTATCCGTTGTCGGCGTCGCCTTTCAGTGTCGCTTGATTGCTTCCCATAGCAGCCATGATCGATTGGAGGAATGATGTCCGATTGGTTGCGTTCTTACCAGTCAGCACCGTTACTCCAGGCGGAATCGAAACATGTGCACTGTCTATGCCACCGATATTTTCAACGGTAAACACTGCAGGTTCGGCTGTTTGTTCTGAGGTTGCCATAACTCGAAGAAGTAGTTCCATCTATTAAAATCCTATATCGGAAGGATCCGTTTGTTTAGTGAAATTGTACTTTGTGTTAGGGCACATAAGTATATTGGTGGTATTTTGGCTTTAAATTTATTAAATTTATTAATAGTAGTATTTCAACTATTTGATCAAAACAAACTTCGTAGGAAGAGACTGATCAAATATGATGATTTCACCTTCTCAATCATTCTAGTAATTCGAGCTCACTGAGTCTTGCTTTGACCACCTCAATAGCTCGCTCGATATCGTCAAGGTGTTTTCCACCAGTGAGAACCATCTTTCCGCTGGCGAACAGAAGCACAACGATAGACGGTTCCTTAAGCCGGTATACAAGCCCGGGAAACTGCTCGGGTTCGTACTCAACGTTTCCGAGACCTAGGCCGATAGCAATCGCATTTAATTGTAGTGTGGAGCCGATATCAGCGCTCGAAACAATGTTCTGAATTTCAATCTTAGGTGAAGAATCGGTGTCTATACCTAATTCTTGCAGTTTGCCAAAGACATTTTCAACTGCCATTTCCACCTTGGCTACGCTTGTAGCACCGGTACAGACAACTTTCCCTGATCTAAAAATGAGTGCTGCGGCTTCTGGCTCACACATCTGATATACCAGGCCGGGGAAATTCTCTGGATCATACTCTGTTGAGTCTAAATCATCTACCAAAGTATCAAGATCAAGTTCCTGGCCAACACCGGACGACGCAACAACGTTCTCTACTTTAACTGATTGTGTTGCAACGCTCATATAGTCACTTGTTTCCACAGACTACTTAAAACATGGAGTGAGCTCTAATAGGTAGCAGTCGCCCGAACACAGGTCAACAGTTATGAATTTCGCTCTTGCGTAGGAGATTGTTGATATTGCAGAGCGGTAGCTGCGGAGTCGAAGAGGACAAGGGCACCGCGTCAGCGGTGCCCGACACGAATGATTCCGCTGGATGTGTTTGGGTCGGAATCGGTCGCAGCGGACCTGCTGGAACAGGTTCGCTGGCGTGACGGTGTTACCTGTCCTCGCTGCCGTTCTGACCGAACGGTCAGAAACGGCTGCTACAGAGAGTTTCAGCGGTATCTCTGTAAGGATTGCGACCGAACATTCAACGACAAGACTGGCACAATCTTCGCTCACTCGAAGATTGCGCTCCGTCGGTGGCTGTTCTCGATTTACGCGTTCCTCCGGTTTAACACGAGTCTCCGCCAACTACAGTGCGAAATCGAGGTAACACACAAGACGATGCACCGGCGCATCGAGCGCTTCGCCAGAGCGCTCGATGCGCCTTCCCTCAATCTCGTCGGACCGGTCGAAATCGACGAAGTCTACGTCAACGCGGGGAAGAAAGGCCGCGAGCGCGACCAAGAGTCGAGCTCGCGTGGCCTGTCCACGCGCGGGCGAGGTTCGTACGATGGCGACAAGCCACCCGTGTTCATAATCGCTGATCGCGGGACTGGACAGCGGTACGCGATTCCAGCGAAAGCCGCCGACGAATCGACGATTCGACTCCTGCTTGCTGACCGCAAAGAGGAGTCGCTCACGGTCTATACCGACGGCTTTCGAGCGTACGAACCGCTCGAAGCGGACGACGCATTCGACCGCGAATACGTCGTCCATGGCGACGGCGAATACGCCGATGAGGAAGTTCACGTCAACACCTGCGAGAGCCACGCGTCGCTGACGCGACGGTGGCTCTCGCCCCATCGAGGCGTCTCGAAAGACAAGTTGACGCAGTATCTCAGAGCGTTCCAACTACGTCGGGAACTGTTTCGGAAACCCGGCCGAGACGCTCTCAAACACGCTGTTCGAGCGACGCTGTGAAATCAACAATGTGCTACGGATGAGCGATGAATTTTATACAATCATTGCTACGGGTAGTATTCATATTATAGTTCCATCATGAACCAATGTGATTTTGATGAAGAACATGAGTAGTTACTGGTGCGCCGGCTCTGGGGATTGCCATGCTACTCCAATACCAATGACAGCGAGGATGCCAGCAATCAAGAATGCAGTGTCAAACCCAACAATGTTAATGATAGCTCCGCCAACAATCGGAGCTATGAATGCCCCTGCCAAACCAACACTCGTTTGAAATGCGACTGCTGTTGCCGCAACACGGGCATCGACTACCTCTCGGGCATACGTGAACGACAGACCAAGCGTAAGTTGGACTGCAAAACCTACTAAGAGAAGGAGTGTAACGAGAAGCGGAATCGAATGGAAATGTGTAAAGGCTAGAAGAAATGGAGCTGTCAAGCCAAAAGAGGCGAGAATAACAGGTTGGCGACGGCCACCAAATACTTGATCGGAAAGCACACCACTACTGATTCGTGAGACGACACCAATTGCTGGAAAAAGTGCCAACAGTAATCCGCTCGATGCTAAGGAGAGTCCAATTTTCTCGGTGAGATATGATGAGCCCCAGCTATTCACGAACAGGTACAGTGAATACCCGAGGAACCCGAGAATACCGATTAACCAAACAGATTTATTACAGAAGACAGCCCTGAACTCAGCTACAGTCGGAGGGGTGCTCTGACCCTCGGCGATTCCTCGACTAGTGGGCCAGAATACTAACAGACCAACAAGGGCAAACCCAGCAGGCATTAGGAAGATTGCGGGCCACCCGAACCAGTTTGCAATGAGCGGTCCGGTTCCTTGACCAAGGGCGAATCCAATAGGGCCACTTGCAGTGAATATCCCGACTGCTGTTGCCTGCCGTCTGTCGCCTACCGCGCGGCTGACCATATCGATGCCGGCATTCCAAACGACGACGTATGCGACACCACCTAGAATACGTGACGCGATTACCGACCAATAGTTACCATGTCGTCCAGCGATCCAACCCCAACTTCCCGCAATAAAGACTACTAGCACAGCAACCGCCATTGTCGTCCGAGAATTAGTCCGGTCGAGAACTACGCCCGCAGGCAGACTAGTCACAACAGCCGTTCCAAACATGATTCCCACTAGGAGACCAGCGAGTGTTGGACTAATACGCAATGAATCACGAATGAGTGGCGTTACACTCGCTGGGATAATCTCATAGGCGGCCACCCCAGTCGACACGAAACTCACACCAACTACAGATCCCCAGGTCCTCCAATTGGTCTGGTCAGATTTGCTACTCTCGTTTGGTACCGATGACTCATCAGGAGATGGTGTGCTCATTGAGTGACGCGATCCATTAATTAGTACTCGATAATCAGGAATGAATATTACGAATCGTCCCTACAAAATCTTCTGGGTCTATTCTCGACTTATCCATCGGCGGTGACTATTTGTCGTACCCATGGCAGACACTGGTTCATACGTATTCTAGTGGTGTGTGTGAAATACACTAAGAGTAAGGGGTTTATCTCCGCTCACACAGAATCTACATGTATGCACTTGGAAGCCCAGACATGGACAGACATGGATAGTGTTGAGACGAACCTTGCATTGCTTCCTGTCGGAAGCACGGAGCAGCACGGCCCACACGCACCGTTGGGGACCGACACGCTCAACGCGGAAGCAGTTGCCGCAGCGGCCGCTGGACAGTATGATGGTCCTGTTGTCGTTACACCAGCGGTGCCTGTCGGCATTGCAGAGGAACATCGAAAGTTCACTGGCACACTATGGACATCTGAGTCGACGTTCCGGTCGTACATTCAAGACATCGTTGACAGTCTGATCACCCACGGTTGGGACCACATCGTTATGGTTAATGGCCATGGTGGAAACGTCGCGGCACTCCGAGAAGTTGCTGAACAGATTTCAAGACATAACGACGCGTATGCTGTCCCTTTCACCTGGTTTGACGAAGTCGGAGAGCATAGTTCCGACATGGGACATGGAGGACCGCTAGAGACGTCGTTGCTCCAATATACGAATCCAGAGACGGTCAATGAAGATCGAATTGAGTCGGCAGCTGAGAACGGAAGTCAGCGTTGGGGAGATTGGCAAGGTCATGTCAATCTCGCAGTTGACTCTCACGAATTTACCGAAAACGGCGTCGTCGGAGACCCTCGAGATGGGGGTCCCGGACTGGGCGCGACGTTACTAGAGGTAGCAGCCGATGCACTTGTCGAATTGCTTGATGCTGTGGCTGAGCACCCGACAGACACGTCAGATCGAGCCTAGGTGGATGGAATAGTCATCCTGTGATCTCGTTCCACCGCTCAACACCAGCCTCCGCAACTTCACGGTCTTGAGAGACAGCCCCACCAGAGACACCGATACTGCCGACGATATCACCGTCTCGCTCAAGCGGATAGCCACCACCGAAAATAACGATGCGATCTTCATCTGTTGTTTGCAATCCGTATAGTGAGTTCCCTGGTTCCGACGGTTCCGCCAGTTCGTGGGTTGGCATTTCGAGAGCGGCTGAGGTATATGCTTTGTTCCGTGAGATACTCACTGAAGCAAGCCATGCTCCGTCCATTCGGTGCTGTGCGATGAGACTACCCTCGCTATTGGCGATGGTGATTACCATCGGGTTGTCTATCTCCGCTGCTTTCTTTTCTGCTTCTTCGACTAGCTCTTTCGCTACTTCAAGTTCGATTGATTCGACCATGCAAATCTCACATGAAGTGGCTAATATAAAAATCTCACCGCTGACCGATATTTTCCATCAGTTTTATCCTTTTGAGTCGCCGCGACTAAATTGGATAGATGCCGACCGACCAATCACAATTAGATACCGCTGAAGAGAACACAGAGTCGCCTTCTCGTACTATCATCCAACGTATCTCAGAGGCCACAGATCAGAATATATCCCAACTACCACCATTATACGAGGCGATTGATCCAGATGCGCTGGAAAATCTTTTAAATTCGGTCGATGGGGATGACACATTCGTGTCTATTGAGTTTACATATGCTGGTGAGCATATCTCGATTGATACGGACGGTTTACTAGTAGCCGTTAGTAGCAATTAAAATCGGCCATATTGACAGCACTTTAAGTTGGCAATTTGAGCATATCTATAGCGGTTGTAGGTGAATTGTTGTCCTATTGTTTTCTGTAGAATATGGATGCAATTCCTCTACTTATTTTGTCTCTTCACAGACATGGAGAGAACAGCGATGCGGGTGTTTATAACCGCTCACTGTGATCTGTTGTATATGACTGCCGAGCCATCGGTGAATTTCGCGAGTGAGAAGCCCTATGTCACATCGTTCGATGCGCTGGTCCACTCCGTGGATGGGCGTGATGTAACACTCGATCAGACGGCCTTCTATGCAGAAGGCGGTGGTCAACCAGCCGACAAAGGGACTCTCGCCGGCGTCAATGTGGTCGATATCCAGAAACGCGACGGCGTGACCGTCCACACCCTCGCCGAGGCCCCCGAGATCGAGGCAGGAGAGACAGTCAACGGTGAGGTGGACGATGAGTTTCGCACCTACAACATGCGCGCTCACACCGCCAGCCACGTCGTCTACGGCGTCGGCCGGAAACTGTTCGACGGCCACGGCTACGGCGGGTTCGACATCGGGGAAGATACCGTACGTCTGGACTTCGACGCCGAGGCCGACGCCGACGAGGTGAACGCGCTCACGTTCCAGCGCATGGCCAACGAGGCCGTCTGGGACGCCCGTTCCGTGGACTGGTACGAGATGGACGTCGAGGAGGCCCGTGGCGACGATGACATCGTGTTCAACCTCGGCGACGCCGACCCGACCGAGAGAGTTCGCATCGTCGAAATTGATGGCTGGGACATCTCCGCCTGCGGCGGCACGCACGTCCGGAACACGAGCGAAATCGGCCCCATCGAGGTGGTGGACGTCTCGAACCCGGGTGCCGACCTCGTACGCGTCGAATACGCCGTCGGACCGTCGGCCATCCAGCGCCAGATAAACCGGCGACGGAGCGCCGACCGGGCCGCCGACACGCTAGACACGAGCGTCAAGGACCTCGCCCAGCGAGCGCAGGGCCTCTTGGACGAAAAGAAGTCCCTACAGGCCACCGTGGACGAACTACAGGAGCGGTTGCTGGACGCACGCATTTCGTCACTGGCCACTGATACAACAGCTAGAAACGGACAGGAGTGGCTGATTGGCACCGTCAGTTCGAAGGACCCGAACGCAGTCGCCGACTGCGTTGGGACACTAGACGACCATGTGGCCGACGTCGTCGTCCTCGTCGGTCAAGACCGGTCGACGTTCGTCGTGGTCGGTACGGACGGCGAGACAGATGCAAATGGCGTAATTGACAACGTCACCGACGAGTTCGGTGGCGGTGGCGGCGGCCAACTGACCCTCGCACAGGGCGGCGGTCTCGACGCTAGTCCTCAGACCGTAGTCGATTATCTGCGCGAGAGTGAGTAGTCAAGAAGCCGGAATTACAAAATCAGATCAATTGGCTGTGGCGAGATCTTGGCTTGAAGACCGAAGACGCTGTCAGTAGCCGGCATCAATGCTGGCGCCGTTCCGCTGAATCAACTCGCAGAACTGTTTCCTGTCCGCTTCGGTAACGGTGCCGGCGTGCTCTCTCGTGGTGGTCTCGGTCACTGTCTCGACACCTCGCATCGCTTCGCACATATGTGTCGCAGTGAGCTCAACGATTACCCCCCGAGCGTCTATCTCCTCAGCCAGTCCCGTCGCGATATCCTGACTCAATTCTTCCTGTGTAGTCAGCCGACGCGACTGCCACCGGACATAGCGGATGAGTTTTGAGAGTCCAACCATCTCGTCGTTAGGACGGTATGCGACGTGTGCTACGCCGTAAAACGGGAGTATATGATGTCCACAGAGACTGTATAGTGGAATCCCAGTCTTGACGATGAGGGTATCAGTATCGGCATCAAAGGTTCTCATCACCGGTTTCGCTTCAGAGCGCATCCCCTCAGTTAGCGTCTTCAACATCGACGGGACTCGCCGGTCCCACGTGTCGAATATCTCTGCTTCGTCAGGATTCCGACCCATAGCTTCGAGTAGCAACTTCGTCCCTTCTCGGGCTTTCTGTTCGTCGAACGCGACGTCTGGGTCGGTGGTTGAATCGGTCGATGGGTTATTCTGATAGTCGGCTTGCTGTTCCCGCGAGTTCATCATTTTGAACAAACAGAATCCAACACATAAACCTATTGCTGGTTAACAATGCTCCAAGAGACAGGGAGGAGGCGCCATCTCAGACGCTGGCAATGTTGGTACAGAAGTTCTTGATGATACGCTTCCCCGCGTTAGTGAGGATACTTTCGGGGTGGAATTGTACACCGACTTGTGGCCGGTCAACATGCTGGACGCCCATCACCACACTCTGTTCCTCATCGACAGCGACAGCATCTGACGCGCCACTGTTCGCAGAGACGTTTGTAGTGTATGCCGTTTCCTCCAGTTCGGCCGGCAGGTTGTCGTCCTCCACGGCCAGCGAGTGGTACCGCCCAACTTCAAACGGGTTGTCGACACCCGTGTAGAGAGGAGTCTCATCGTGATTGACCATAGACGGCTTGCCGTGAACTACATCGGGAGCATGCTCAACAGGCGCCCCGTATGCCGCACAGAGAGCTTGGTGACCCAGACACACGCCAAGAGCAGGGTAGGTCGTCTTGGAGAACACATCGATAGAGACGCCTGCCTCGGCTGGTGTCCCAGGGCCAGGAGAGACAACAATACCGTTTGGGTTGAGTTCTCGGATTCCGTCAATGTCAATGGCGTCATTACGTTTAACCACCACCTCGTCAAACTCACCGATGTACTGGACCAAGTTGTATGCGAACGAATCGTAGTTGTCTATGAGGAGTATCATCCAGTGTCCTCCGTTGGCTCAGTAGTAGATTCGACGGCGAATGAGCCGTGTTCTCCCAGAGCCTCGTCGACGGCGGTAACAAGTGCTCGTGCCTTGTCCAACGTCTCCTGGTACTCGGTTTCTGGCACCGAGTCATGAACCACACCGGCACCCACGCGGAGTCGGTACTCGCCCGCATAACGGACCAGCGTCCGGATAGTGATGTTCAGGGTGGCTTGGTCATCGAAGCCAAACACACCAATGCTCCCGGTGTACGGACCTCGACGGGTAGCCTCCACTTCATCGATTATTTCCATAGTACGCGGTTTCGGCGCGCCAGTGATAGTACCACCTGGGAACACTGCTGCGACGGCGTCAGCAATGCTCAGGTCATCGCGCATCTGTCCCTCGACGAGTGAGACGAGGTGCATAACCTCAGAGTATTTATCCACACGACGATATTGCGCGACATTGACGCTTCCGCACCTACAGACTTTTCCGAGGTCATTTCGTTCGAGGTCGACAAGCATCGCGTGTTCGGCACGTTCCTTTTCGTCTGTCGTGAGGTCGCATTGCAGTTCCTCATCCGCCCCGGGGCTATCTCCGCGGGATCGAGTTCCAGCGATAGGCTCGGTAAGGAGATGATCCCCATCAACATCCAACAGTAATTCTGGACTGGCACTAACAAGGTCGATTCCCGGGAATTCCAATAATCCGGAGTATGGTGCAGGGTTTACCCGACGTACTGCGTCAAACGTCTCGACTGGATGGACCGCTGCCGGTGCCCGCAACCGGTGTGAGACGTTCGTTTGGAACGTATCTCCTTCCCTGATATACTCCTTGATAGTCTGAACCCGATCGGCGAACGCAGTCTCACCACATTCGCTCTCGAACGTCGCTTGGCGGTTGATGGTCGGCTTAGATTGGATTTGTCGATCGCCGTCCAGTGCTGCGTTGGCCAGTGCCAGTGCCTGTTCCCGACCCTCTTCATAGGCCACTTCCGGTGACATCTCGACTGGTGGGCAGGCAGTGATGTGGATCGGCACTTCATCACCCTGTGGCGCCTCCCAAGCGGCGACTGAGTCGAACACACCAAGTTGGAGTCGTGGGAGACCGTCAGTAATCGTCGTCGCTGGCAACTCTTCCAGTTCCCGCGCGATATCATAGGAAAGCCAGCCGAACGCTCCACACGGATATGGGACGTTACAGTCTCCGCGAATAAGTTGTTCACGGGACAACAGCGCGTCGATAGCCTGGATGCTGGGACTATTGCCATCTCGTGCCGTCGCCGCTGGGTTTACTTGTAGTCGTTCGACTGGTTCAACGCCGAAATACCCCCAACCAGACTGACCACCAGTGGTTTCGAGGTAGAACCCATCGGAGTCTTGCTTGCGGGCACGTCGATATGCCTCGAACGGATCCGAGACCGTAATACCGACTTCGACTGGTACACGAGCATCGCACGGTGCTGCGGCCGCAGCCTCAATGAACGATTCTTTTTCTGTTATGGTTCTCACATCACTCATATGTCACTAAATGGTGCGTAGGTGGAGAGGTTCTGTTCAATGTGATTGTGTAACACAATACGGTGTTTGGTCAAAAGCGTTTCGTAGGCCGTCTGTCCAGCCAAGATAGGCCAAGTTAGTAGAAATACAGCTTCGACGTCTTAATTCGGTTCACTGTGCGGATATTGCGCCACTCATTCCCACTCTAATAAATCGAATATATGGATCTCAGTTGAGAGCGGATTCAAGAATGAGTCGTTGTTCCACGCGCTTAGCCTCGCGCTGTGCATCGCAAACAGCATCCACATTTACGCTAATAGATGTGATTCCAGCCTCAACGAGTTGCTGAATCATCTGCGGCTTGGAGGCTGCCTGCCCACAGATACTGGATGCGATGTCGTTAGAGCGGCATGTCTCAATGGTCTCACGCATCAGTTGCATCACAGCCGGGTGAAGTTCATCATATCGGTCGGCGACCGTTCCGTTGTTGCGATCAACAGCCAGCGTGTACTGTGTGAGATCGTTGGTTCCTAAGGAGACAAAGTCAATCCCTGTTTTACAGATCTCTTCGATACAAAGTGCGCTGGCTGGTGTCTCAACCATAACACCCCAGTTACGCTTCTTAGGGTCAATACCAACTTCTTGCATCAGACTTTTTGCTTTATACACGTCTTCAGCATCATTGACGAGCGGGAACATCAGCTCCACACTACCGTAGCCCATTTTGTAGAGCTTCTGGAAAGCCTGAAGTTGAAGTTTGAACGTCTCTGGTGTAGCGAGCGAGCGACGGATACCACGATAGCCAAGCATCGGGTTGTGCTCGTGGGGTTCATCATTGCCGCCCTCTAGCTGTCGGAACTCATCTGTCGGCGCATCGAGCGTCCGAACACGTACCGGTCGCGGGTAGAACGCTTCAGCAACAGTCCGCATTGCATCGGTAAGTGTATTCACGAAAGCATCCGCACCATGGTCCGCGACATACTTTTCAGGTGTCTTATCGGTCGAGAGAATCATGTGCTCCATCCTGAGCAAGCCAACACCGTCGGCATCCGTAGCCGCAGCACGCTCGGCAGCCTCTGGAATGGAGACATTGACTTTGATGTCGGTCGCGGTCATGGGTTTGCCCCCTGTAACCTGAGGAGATGGCGACGAAGTCTTACCGCTTTGTGAATTCTCACTGTCCGGCGACCGCTTTCCGTCAGCCACGACACCACGGTCCCCATCAATGGAAACCATCTGATCGTCAGTGAGAGTTTGTGTTGCGGTTTCAGTTCCGATGACAGCTGGGACACCTAGTTCCCGAGAAACGATGGCGGCGTGACTCGTCATGCCACCTTCATCAGTGACCAATGCACTTGCCCGTTTCATTGCTGGCACCATGTCCGGCGTCGTCATCTCTGTAACGATGATATCGCCCTGGTTGACTTTATCGAGTTGGTCAAGCGTGCTAACAATACGAACGGCGCCTGTCGCTGTCCCTGGACTAGCGCCAAGACCGTCTACTAGATGATCTCGGTCACCCCCTGTTTCACTCAAGCTTCTATCCATACTCTTGCCTGAATCATTATTGCCGTGACTCTCATCGATAGTAGTTATCGGCCGGGACTGCAGAAGGAATACCTGGTCATCATTGATCGCCCATTCAACGTCTTGTGGTTGTCCGTAGTGCTCCTCAACGAGCTCGCCTAATCGGTGAAGATCGTCCAGCTCTACGTTATCAAGCACCCGTTCAGTCTGTTTGTCATCTGGTACGGATTTTGTGAGAGTTTCACCAGTCTCAGGCTCTCTTACGTGCATGGTCTTCTTCGTCGCGACGGTTACAGTTTCAAGAGAGTTGGCTTCCCGATCGTAGGTATAGTTGTCAGGAGATACTTCACCAGAAACGACTGCTTCGCCCAAGCCCCACGCTGCTTCAATAGTTATTTCGGGTTCACCAGTTGACGGATGGCTTGTGAACATGACACCGGATTTTTCGGCATCGACCATGCGTTGAACGACAACAGCGATATCGACGGTCTCGTGATCGAATCCCTGCTGATCCCGGTAATAAATGGCCCGCTGGGTAAATAGCGATGCCCAGCAACGTTTGATTCTGTCTATGAGTTCCTCCCGGTCTACATTGAGAAATGTCTCCTGTTGGCCGGCAAATGATGCATCCGGCAGATCTTCAGCAGTCGCTGAGGACCGTACCGCCACGAACGGTTCATCCTGGAAGTCGGCATAGGCATCAAGAATTGTCGATTCAACACTGTCGGGAATTTCCGCATTGAGAATGAGTTCTCGAGCTTGCTGTTCTGCTTCGGCGAGAGCGGCGGAATTCTCACTATCCACCCCAACAGCGTCAAATAGCTTCTCAGCAATTCCGGCCTGATCAATGAACGTACGATACGTGTCTGCAGTAACAACAAACGCAGAAGGTACTGGGAGCCCAGCTTCTTGTAACTCACCGAGCGAGGCACCTTTACCGCCGGCGGTGTCAACGTTACTGTTACTAATGGCGTTCAGCCAAGCTACTGGCATATGTGCCCTTCTTGAACCTGCTTCTACTAAAATAGGCCGGTGAAAAGCGTCCGTAGATCAGGCATAAAGCGAGAAAAGATACCTAAAGGCTGGGCAGAAGCTATCTGAACCGTGGTTGGTTTTTCTCAGTCAACATGTATTAGTGCTCCTGTGCAATCCTATCCATCCGAGGTAGGTGCCACTCCCAGTAGATCGCCAATATTCGTACGATTAATGTGATTACTGCACAAGCGACGGCACTAGTTTGACTAGATATACCAGCTGAAATAAGCAGCCAGAACGCACCAGAACCAATGAGTGCACACGTTGCATAGAAATCTTCCTTAAGAACGAAAGGAATCTCACCACGAAGCAAATCAGCGAGGGCGCCACCACCAGCACCAGTAACCATCGCGAGGATAACGATACCAAACGGTGATGTGCCGGCTGAATGAGCAACAAGGGCACCCGTTGTGGCAAACGCAGCGAGTCCCACGGCATCCGAAATCACTACTACTGGATGGTTAGCAAATCCATCAATGATCCAGACACCAGTCAAGGCAATAAAAACACCTAGAAGTGCAACGCTTATATCGGTAGTTGAATGTAAAGAATTCGGGACCTGGTTTACGAGTACATCTCGTGTCGTACCACCCCCAAGCGCTGTCACGACACCAAGAATTGTAACGCCTAAAAAATCGAGTTCGGCGTCGACTGCTTTCAACGAACCAACGATAGCAAATGCCAGGAGACCAATGATATTCATGACCGTAAAAGCATTAGCGGACATATCCAACCGATATTGGTTATCCAGTAAAAAATTGTCTACTCACTCCCGGGTACAACAGAAAGCAGGTCTACTTGAGCAATGTGTTACTTTCTGTAGCTCGGGATTTTACTGAGGCAATTTCGCAGATTGGGCGTGTAAGGCCGTATAACACTCAATTCGAAGATCTGGGCAATCTACTGGCATTCCTGTTTGACCACCGCTCGTCGCCCAACTCTCGGATCAGCTTCGCAAGATGTTGTAATGGAGTCCCGTTCTTCGAAAAGTAATGCCTCTATGAATTGACTGAGCCATCAACTGGAAAGGTATAATCAAGCGTGTCGCAGGCGTCTTGACTATCCTCGTCCAACGTTTCTCTGAGGAGGTCTGCGAGTGGCATGACACTTCTCGCTACGTCCTCCTCGCTTCTCAAACACACTCAGCTAGACAGTGCCGCTCGTCAAATCGTATCAAACTCCACGACTCTGCAGTTTCTCACCTTCTTTGAGGTCAACGTTTGCGTCGCCTTTCATTCCCTTGCCAACATTCTTGCTGATCTCAGTCAGTATTTCGGGGTCGTCCCAATTGTTGACAGCTTTAACGATAGCGGTACCCATCGCTTCCGGATCTTCGGCACCGAAGATACCAGACCCGACAAAGATGCCGTCGCAGCCGTGATGCATCATCAGTGCAGCGTCAGCGGGCGTCGCGATGCCGCCGGCGGCGAAATTGACGACCGGCAGTCGCCCTATGTCGGCTGTTTCATGGACGAGATTGGCAGGTACCTCGTGTTCGCGGGCCCACTTCTTGCGTTCCTCATAGTTCATGCCTTCGAGTTTACGGATAGCGCCCTTGATGTTGCGCTGATGATGGACAGCCTGATTGACATCGCCGGTGCCGGCCTCTCCTTTCGTCCGGATCATCGCCGCGCCCTCATCTATGCGGCGGAGCGCTTCAGGTAAATCACGGGCGCCGCAGACAAACGGTGCCGTGAACCACCGCTTATCGATATGGTAGCGGTCGTCGGCCGGGGTGAGCACCTCGCTCTCGTCGAGCATGTCGGCGCCAGCGGCTTCGAGGATTTCGGCCTCCTTCGTGTGGCCGATACGTGCCTTCCCCATTACTGGGATAGACACTTCTTCGATTACCGCCTGCAACGAAGCCGGGTCCGCCATCCGTGCGACGCCACCACGCTTGCGGATATCCGCGGGCACCGCTTGCAGGTTCATCACGGCGACTGCCCCGACGTCCTCGGCAATACGGGCCTGCTCAGGTGTGACGACGTCCATAATGACACCGCCCTTCTGCATTTTTGCAAATCCTTGCTTTATTAAATCCGTACCATATTTGAGGTCTGTGATTTCTGTGTTATTCATTTTGATCTCAGGCCTTTATTCTATCTCGGTTTCAGTAGGGTAATTAATTGGTGTAGACTAGGAATTCACTCATAAATCGGGAATTCCTCACAGAGTCGATCTACACTCTCTTTCACGTCGGCTGCTAACTCGTCATCATCTGGATTATCGAGAAGATCGACAATAAGGTGTCCCACCGTCTCAACCTCCGACTCTGTAAACCCACGCGTAGTGAGTGCTGGCGTGCCAACCCGGATGCCACTGGTGACAAATGGAGACCGAGATTCTCCCGGCACAGTATTCTTGTTGATTGTGATACCGACTGGTTCAAGTCGTTCTTCAGCGTCTTTCCCAGTAATATCAGGATGAGACTCTCGAAGATCAATTAGAAGGAGGTGTTTATCCGTGCCATCGCTGACGAGTGACATGCCACGGTCCTTGAAGACCTCAGCGAGTGCATTTGCATTTGCAACGACCTGCTGAGCATAGTCCTTGAATTCAGGTGTCAGTGCCTCTTTAAAACCGGCAGCTTTCCCAGCGATGTTATGCATGAGTGGGCCTCCTTGACCGCCAGGGAAAATCGCCTTATCTATTTGTTCGGCATACTCTTCAGTCGTGAGAATCATACCGCCCCTACCAGCTCGAATCGTTTTATGCGTACTACCAGTTATGAAATCTGCGTCGCCTACCGGGTTTGTATGTTCACCAGCTGCTATGAGACCGGTGACGTGTGCAATGTCTGCTAAGTGGAATGCGTCAACAGAGTTGGCAACCTCATTGATCCGTTCGTAATTGAACTCACGGGGATATGCAGAGGAACCGCTAACGATGAGATCCGGATCGAATTCAGTAGCATGATTCGCCAGTTCGTCGTAATCAATATATCCGGTTTCGGGGTCTACACCATATTGTTCGACTTCATAGAGTTGGCCAGAGAAATTAACATGGTGGCCGTGTGAGAGATGGCCTCCATGAGTCAGATCGAGTGAAAGGATACGGTCCCCAGGTTCGAGCATTGCGAAGTACACACCCATATTAGCCTGTGTGCCACTGTGGGGCTGAACATTCGCGTGCTCCACACCAAAGAGTTCTTTCGCACGATCTATAGCCAGTTGCTCAACAGTGTCGATGTGTTCACACCCACCGTAATAGCGTGCTTCAGGATAGCCTTCGGCATACTTGTTGGTAAGTACGGATCCTTGAGCCTCTAAAACAGCTTTTGAGACGTGGTTTTCTGATGCAATCATTTCGAGATTGTTCTCTTGCCGCTGTTCTTCTTTTTTGATGGCAGTATGAACAGCAGCATCAGCCTCAGCTAGGTTGGTACTAGGTACCATGACATTCAGTTGTTCTACTTGGGTTAAAAATCTTTCTGAACTGCGTGTGCCGGATGGAAGATACGTGCTACAATCAAATCAGCCGTTGTACTTGGGACTGAATTCACAGCGTCTTCTTGGCTGAGAGAGTGTCCGCATCATTCGTCTTTAGCTAAGACTCACACCTCGGTTGTGTAGCGGTAGCGAGCGTCTCCTGTAAGACCGGTCGTTGCTGGTGAATCTTCTGAGCGTCCTCGATCAATCACTCCAGCAACGGTGGTGGCGAGTAACCGAGATACTCACCGAGTTCGTGGAGGATAAGCTGGGCGTGCGACCGGGAGTGGTCTGCATAAGTTCTGAACAGGTAGAAAGAGACACCGTGAGACACGCCTATCTTGGCACCATCTGTCGTTTTCCAAGCGCCGCTGTCGGCGTTCCTCATCGGGGTTCAACAGTTCCGCTGATCACTCAAGGTCGCCGCCCAGCGTTCCGGCGGAAACACAATCTCGCCGTCAGCCTGCTCGGTGACCAGATCCAACAGCTCACGACTCTCCAGCAGTGACAGCACGCCGCATACAGCAGAATTTTCACGACATCCGGGTCGCTTGTGTCGAACTCATCCAACTCGTACTGCGTCTTCAGTTCACGAAACAGCTTTTTTACCTCCCATCGACACCGATACAGCGTTGCTAGATCCGCCGGGAAGAACTCGTCTCGCGGCAAGTTCGTGATGTACAGATGGTAGTCGTCGGCGTCCGTGATGAGGACGACGACGACGCGGAATCGCTTCGTGTCCAGCGAACGTGTTCCTTCGTACTGGCCGCGCTTGAACTCCGCTTCGACCTCTACGTCGATGTACTTCCGCGAGTGGTCATCAACCCCATCCTGGATCTGCTTGCCCTCCAAGGGAATGGCTCGGCCGTGCCATTCCCGTAACTCCTCTGATATCACCGGGTTCGCGCTCTTCTTCAGCCGACTCACAAAGTAGCCGTCGTTCTCGTCGATCAACGCGAAGCGGCGGTACTTGAAGTACGCCAGATCGAGCAGAGCCAACCGTCCTTGCAGCCACGATCCTACTAGCGTGCTGTCGTGCGTTTTCTCGTCCGTTACGTCGATCCGTTCAATCGTCTCGTCGGTGGCGTTGTGGAGCAGGTGGAGCTTTGCTCCAGCCTGCTCCTCGTGACGGGCTTGGAACTCATCAGAGAAAAACTCGTGCAACCGCAACACCGTTCCATCAGCGATTATTACGTCCCTGAATCGGTCGATATCAGCGTCAACAGCGTCGGGAACAGCGACCTCGTCGAGGCCGCGCTCGACGAGATCGCGGAGGTACTCCGCCAGCGTCGGCGTCAATCGGTGGTAGAAACCACCGGGAGAAATCGGTTCATCGGCTGTCGAGTTGTAGCTGCGTCTGAAGCCAGCGAGTGTTCGGCTCTCGCCTGCGGCGAAGCCGAACACGAGCGTCCACACGAGGACTGGAACCTGAAGCTTCCCCACTCGCTCAATCACGCCGAGTTCCTCGGCGTGCTCTTCGAGGAACTCGGAGAGTAACAATGTAGTGAGCCGACGCATGATTCTCGATGAGGAGGCTCTGTTGGACACAGCTATGGCCCCCTCATTCCTCTCGAAAAGAAGCCTCGATAAGCTACTGCTGTACTGCGGTTCTTCTCTTAGCTAAAGACGGATGGTGTCCGCATAGAGGGGGATAATTTAGACTACGTAGGAATATTTGCATGGCACGGTTTAGCGGTGGTCTATACGTGTGATTTTGTCTTTCAGTATCTTCCGGAGAGCCACAGGTTCAACCAATCGAATCTCCCTTTATTTTCTGATTCAGCTCCTCACCCACCGTCGATGGGTTAATTAGGCAGGTGCTGTAAATGTTTTTCATGGAGTATCAAGAAGCAACCGATTTTTTGGATTCGCTACAGTGCCAGCGCCCTAAACTCGGCACAGAAACAACGAGACAGATGGTAGCCTATTTTGATGACAAGCAGGCGAATATCGATTTCGTTCAGATTGCAGGCTCAAACGGAAAAGGGAGCACCGCCCGAATGCTTGAGAATGTTCTACAGACTGCAGGTTTTGATGTCGGACTGTTCACCTCGCCAGCTCTATACGATGTCCGAGAGCAAATACGAGTCAATGGTCAAAAAATTTCAAAAGAGCGAATCACAGATTACATAGAGAATATACAACCTAGCGTTGAATGGCTTCGATCGGTCGACAACACACCGACACAATTTGAACTCATTACTGCACTGGCGATTCACCATTTCAATCTTGAAGAGGTAGACATCGCCATCCTCGAAGTCGGGATAGGAGGGCGCTACGATGCAACGAGTGTCGTCGATCCAGTCGCAAGTGCAGTCACAAGCGTTAGCTTAGAACACACTGGCGTGCTCGGAGATACGGTGGAAGAGATCGCTCACGACATGGCCGAAGTCGCTCCAAATGAAAATCCGTTGGTCACGGCGGCATCCGGAAACGCTCTAACTGCTCTTCAAAATAAAGCGGATGTAATAACAGTAGGTTCGACCGACAGTGATGTACTAGTAGCCGAAAACATCCTGCGATCTGCCGTAAAGAACAATATCTCGATTTCAGGACGAGACTGGTCACTTCAAACACAGATATCATTGCTCGGCCGGCACCAAGCAATGAATGCGGGCATTGCTGCAACTCTAGCTAAGCAAGTTGCTGCAGTCGATAGCGAGGTTATAGCGGAGGGGCTCCAAGAGGTCACTTGGCCAGGACGGTTCGAAATTGTCGCTACGGATCCCATGGTTGTTCTGGACGGTGCACACAACCCAGAAGCTGCTTCTGCACTGAGAGATCTCCTCGCTCGCTACAGTTATGATGACCTGCACGTTGTTTTCGCGGCAATGTCTGACAAAGATTACGAGCAAATGATTGAGCAGCTTCCGTCTTTGGAGACCGCGTTTATTACGCGTCCAGATACTGACCGTGCTGAAGACATGTATCCACTGGCAGAGGCTTTCGATGGGCATGCAAATCACATCAGGAAAATTGGAAACGTTCTAGAAGCAACAGAACAAGCACTCACCCTAGCTAAAAAAACAGACCTAGTACTCGTAACAGGATCTCTTTACAATGTCGCTGAAGCAAGAGATAGATGGGTCCATCCAACATTGACTAAGCGTAAAATCGCATAAATGCAGTCGGTTCCAACACTTATACCAACTACATGAACAACGGGTATGGGCATTAGGAACAGTCGCACCTTGTCAAATATCCCTGTATAGTGTGCCTTGTCCATAGGCGAGATCTGGAAGGGAGCTAGCTTAGTCAGTCGTAGCGGATCGATTCCATCTCAGGGGGTGTGAACACTCGTCCGCTCCTCGCTGGGGTCGGTAGATCCGCGAAGAGGCCGTCTTAGAACTGCTGGGCCTCAGCTATATCGCAGCGTTTCCATCAGTGGATAATGCTGTAGACGAAAGCAAGAGCACCATGTTTTAAGTCAATGCAACAAGGTGACTCTGATATGGTGCGAACCATACAGACGCAAGATGCCCCGGCAGCGGTTGGTGCGTATAGCCAGGCGAAAACCGACGGACACCTTGTCTTTACTGCAGGGCAAATTCCGATGACGCCCGAAGGTGAGCTGCTCGACGAAAAGCCAATCGGGGAGCAAACTGAACAAGTACTCGACAACGTTCAAGCGATACTTAGCGACGAAGGACTCTCGATGGATGACGTTCTCAAGGTCACTGTATTCCTAGATGACATCGACAATTTTGAAGAGATGAATGAGATATACAGCAGTTATTTTGCTGATTCACCACCTGCACGTAGCGCCGTCGAGGTAGCGAATCTTCCAAAGGGAGTGGGTATCGAGATTGAAGCCATCGCCACAGAGTAGAACTTAGCCGTAGTCATTTCGAGAGTTGCCAAATTGTATATTCCGGTCTTTGGCAAGCACGTCCAATACGATCGCCATCAGGATGAGTCCCTGTTCGGATTTTCTTTGGGCCTGTTGCAACTATTTTTCGCGCCATATGGGTCAATGCTGGCACCACTCCAATATCGGGCATAGCTATTGCTCACTACGATAGCAATCCTCCTTATCGTATATTCCGGACTCCTCCAAACACTTTTTTCATACGCTCTTGCTTAGGAGATTGTGGATACTGCTGAGCGGTAGCTACGGAGTCGAAGAGGACAAGGGCACCGCTGACGCGGTGCCCGACACGGATGATTCCGCTCGATGTATTTGGGTCGGAATCGGTCGCAGCGGACCTGCTCCAACAGGTTCGCTGGCGTAATGGTGTTAGCTGTTCTCGCTGCCGTTTTGACTAAACGGTCAGAAACGGCAGCTACAGAGAGTTTCAGCGGTATCTCTGTAAGAATTGCGACCGCACGTTCAACGACAAGACTGGCACAATTTTCGCTCACTCGAAGATTGCGCTCCAACGGTAGCTATTCTCGATCTACGCGTTTCTCCGCTTTAGCACGAGCCTCAGCCAACTCCAGTGCGAAATCGAGGGGACACACAAAACGATGCACCGGCGCATCGAGCGCTTCGCCAGAGCGCTCGATGCGCCTTCCCTCGATCTTGTTGGACCAGTCGAAATCGACGAAGTGTACGTCTCTGCCGGGAAGAAAGGCCGCGAGCGCGACTCCTGGTCACGCTCGCGTGGCCGTGGTTCGTACGATGGCGACAAGCCACCCGTGTTCATTATCGCCGACCGTGGCACCGGACAACGGTACGTGATCCCGGCGAAAGCTGCAGACGAATCGACGATTCGACTCCTGCTAGCGGACCGGCAGCAGCAGTCGCTCACTCTCTATACCAACTGATCTCTACACGGGACTCAACCGTTGGATATTCAGTAGATACCATCACCAAAGGGAGCTACGTAAACCGATAATAGACACTGTGTATTTGCATATTGCAAACGCAGTACTATAGCCGTACAAATCCACTTATTAAGCCCGCCTCATCAAGCATTACAATATTAGCTCTGTAATTTGGATAAGCACATGGAGTGCTATAGCACAACAAGGAAGATCAGAAACTCCTGGCAAAGTATTACATGACTAGTATTGTAATGACCCCCCGTAGCGTCATTTCTATACGAATCACCGAGGGGTGTGTATCTGGATTATCCAAACAGTTACTCGTATATGGTTTTCTCAGTAGTGCTGGAATAGATAAGTCGTCTATCTGTCCCATAAGAGCACTCAGCCTTGGGATAATGGAGTAGGTGGCTCTCTACCACAGGCATATTTTACAGGAAATTGGATTGGTTAAATATTATCATATCTCGACATAATAGCTAGAATCAGTCCCTATAGCTATCATTCTCAATGTGGCCTGTTCGTTTGGGAAATCCAAATTCTGGCCTAATGATTTTTACAATGAATGATGGTAATAATATAGGCGCATAATCTATTTGAAGGACTCTAGTGGGTCGCTTGACAGCGGTGGTTTCGTCCGTCAGAGCTAAATGAAGCGGGAAACTGCCGATGTTCTATGTCGAACACCTCCTGCTTTACGAGCAAAGTCGTTCAGTTAGCTAAAAATGCTGTTGGTGGCCGAGGCGAAGTCGCCGACTATACCGTCCTATCGCTGCATTGTCTGCGAATTTACTTGGAGAAGTCCTACCGAGAAGCGTTGAATCTGCTGAGCGAAATACCATATGTTCTTGGGGAGATCGGCCTCGACGCGGCTGATCCCTCCGATCACCCCTCTAATTTCAAGTAGTTGATATAATCAAGACAGTACTCTGGTGAGTGCTCGGTACAGTTACACGAACCATCCGGTCATGCCGCTATCGACGCGACGATCTTCACCGAGAAAACGCTAGCAAGCACTACTATCGCCGGACGAATTACCGGGTTCAGACACTCAAAGCGACTGCGCTCGTCGACACAAAAAGCCACGCAATTCTGGACGTGGACTGTACGACCGAGAAACACCACGACACAGCTCGGCTAGCGACAAAGACTGCGATTGGATGGACTTACGCGAAAGACTCCGCGAGGAGGGCGTTAGACCGCTGATTAAACATCGTGAGTTCCGGCTCCTTGATTACGCGGACAACGCGCGGATCGGTGGACCTCGATACTACCAACGAGCGATGTGAAATACCGTCTTCTCCACAATCAAGCGCACGCTCGGACGCCGAGCGTGCGCGAACCCGATACGGTGAATTTCGTGAGCTCGTCCTGATGTGTGCGGTTGACAACACCAAGCAGTTTCTGAAACAGTGAATTCAAGCTACATCTAGCGATTCACCACAGCCCAGAAGTTTGTATTTAGTAGCGTCGCGTAAACCGCGTCACAGCAATTTCGAGTCGGTCCTTGGAGCAGATTTCTACAGCAGTTCCGGAAAAATCGCACAATGAGACGATGACGAAGCACGAATACAGTGATGGTGAATATATGCCAAAAGTTTTGCTTATTAAATATAATTCACATAGGTTAAATTAGATACGGTAGAGCCAGTCAGAGACATCAATTATAAATAGAAGGGGATGCATGGTACCAATGCCAATGATAATGGCATACCTGACAGCAGTGTTTATTATAATTCCATGGATCATCCTGGGATTATACATCCGTTGGGCAGTACAGTCCGGTTATGAAGAGTCATTCCCTCTAGCGGAGGAAACCTGAGATGAAACTAATACATTGGACAGCAGTATTTGGAGCTCTATTCCTCGGAATAACCTTTCTACTGACCTATGTCGCTTCTAAGCGAACTGAGAATCTTCGTGACTATGTGGTCGCACCAACAAGCTATGGACCAATTTGGGTGGGTCTCGCATTGGGTGCGACTTCAAGCAGTGCATCAGCCACTATGGGTACCCCTGCCTTCGTTTATACATATGGCTGGTCAGGGATGTGGTATGCATTTGGGTATGGTCTAATAGTTCTTGCTTGGGCAGTTTCGGCCTATCAACTACAGCGGTTCAGCCGTGACTTAGACGCAAGTTCTCTTCCGGACTTCTTTGGAAAGCGATTCCAGAGTCCATTTTTGCGCACTTTTTCGGCGGTCGTAATTCTCTTCTTGACTTTCTACATAGCTGCACAGTTCGTCGGCGCCTCGCTCTCAATCACTGAACTAACTCCTATATCATACACTACAGGCATAATAATGGGTACTGCGATCATCGTTGCTTATGTGATGATCGGGGGTGCACACGCAGAAGTACTGAACAGTGCAGTCCAAGGTGGGTTTATGCTCGTGTTCGGTTTCCTTGTAATTGCGGCTGGGCTCATGAGCGTTGGTGGTATCGGTGAACTGAATGCAGCAGCAGTGTCAGTTGATCCTTCGCTTGGCTGGGATTCGATGTTTTCTGCTCCTGAATTCACTCCGTTCAACGCTTCAGCGAGCTTTATTTCATTAGGGTTATTCGCTCTGACACCCCAGCTGTCACGCCTTTGGATGGCTCTCGACGATGAAAAAACGTGAAACATACCCTTCTTGTAGGTATGTTCTTTGTGACAGTAATGTATGTGATGACGATTGTCGGTGGTTTAGCCGCTCGTGCACTTGCGCCAAATCTGGAGATTGCTGATCTCGCTACTCTAACGCTGCTCTCTGAGACAATGCCAGACTTTGTCTTTGCGTTTGCCGGAATTAGTGTGTTCGCTGCAATTATGTCAACCACTTCGGGACTCTTCCTTACGATTGCCGTCGCAATCACGAACGACATCTACAAAGATACGATTGTGCCTCATTTCTATCCGGAAGCCGATGAAGAGGTCATTCAACGGCGAACGGATCGCTGGACACGCTTCCTAATTGTTGTAATTGCGGTAGTAGCGCTCTATATCGCTTACCATCCACCACAGTTCCTCACAGGGCTGATGTGGGTCGGTATAGGCGCGTTTACTGCCGCATTCGTGCCGGTTCTTGTATGGAGTTCCCTATGGGATGGAGTAACACCCTTCGCTGCCAAAGTAAGTGCCATCACCGGGTTCTCCATCCATATATTCGGGTACTTTGTATTAGGAAAAATGATGGGTCATGCTCTATGGACAGTCCCATGGAGGGGTGCTGGTGTGGGCATTCTAGTCACCTTTTTGCTAGTCCCAGTGGTGAGTAAGATATCGTCACAAACCCTCAAGCAGCAGTTCTTAGACGATATATTTTCTAAGAATAGAGAAGCGAGAGCAAATCAATCCGATGACTAATTAGCCGAAGACTGAATTCATCGAAAATATTCTCCCACTTTGCGGTGTCGAATATCTAATCACATTTGGCCACGCTGAACACCTGAGACCTTTGACTAGACGGCGCCAACTCAATTACAGGATCAAGTGCTCAAGCAACAACGCGTCAGAGTGGTGCATTTCCGACAAAGCTAGGTAGACATACTATTAGAGTACTGGGACAATCTCGTAAGGGACGTTAACAACAACCGATAATTATATTTGTCTTCGTATAGAATCTGTTTTTGTCGTATATGAACGCAAGCGATAGCCTGCCGACAGAAGCTGATACTGTCGTTATTGGTGCTGGAATTGTTGGTTGTAATGTCGCCTACCAACTCACTCAACTTGGTCGAGAAGATATCGTAGTGGTTGACCAGGGACCCATGCCGACCACCGGCGGTTCTTCAACCCACGCGCCAGGGATCATGTTCCAGACCACCGAGCACAAGATCCTCACCAAGTTTGCCGATTACAGCCGGCGACTATACTCGGAGTTGGAAGGCCAAAACGGTGAGCAAGCCTACAAGGAGGTCGGTGGCGTCGAAGTTGCAAGAAGCGACGAAAGAATGGACTATCTCCGACGTCGAGTCGAATGGGCAAAATCCTGGGGAATTCCCAGTCCCGAAATCTTGTCACCTAGCGAAGTCGAAGACAAGCTTCCTCTCGTTAATAGCGACCGAATTCAAGGTGGATACTATTCACCCACTGACGGACAAATTTCTGGTGTGGTCGCCTGTGATGCATTAGCTCGTGAAGCGATAGACAATGGTGCGACATTTGTTCCACATACGCGGACAGAAGATATTAAGATTGATAATAGCGAAATAAAAGAAGTCATAACTGAGAACGGAACAATCGAATGCAACGAAGTCGTTGTCGCAACCAATATTTGGGCTAGGCAGCTCAGTGAAAAAATAGGGCTCGATATTCCGGTGGTGCCCGTTGAACACCAGTATACGATGACGGAGTCACTAGACGAGCTATCTGACAACGCCGTGGATATCACGACCCATCCCCTGTTTGAGAACTACGAGAACGTTTCTGGTGAAAAAGCCAAACGCCTGCTCGTTGGGCCAGACCGACCGATCCTACGGGATCAAGACAATGCGATGTACTTCCGGACTCACGGGGATGTCTATGGTATTGGCTCATATAATCATGAGTCTATTGTCCCAGATCCACAGGAGCTCGGAGGCAATGATCCGGACGGTGAACAGGGTTCCGTCCACGAGTTCACCGAGTACCACATGAACAATGCGACCCACCCGGATCGCCAAGAAAAAGCACCTCGGCAGGCTAGCAACGAACTTCTTCCCGTGACTGAAGGGAAAGATCTCGAGTTCAAGTACAACGGGATGTATTCCACCGCGCCAAATGGCCTGCCTGTACTGGGTCCAGTTCAGGGATACAACGGGCTCTGGACCGCAATGGCAAGCTGGGTTACGCACGCTGGTGGGGCTGCTAAAGCTCTTGCTGAATGGATGGAGAATGGAGTCCCATGTCTTGATGACGGGCCTATTGATCTTGCACATGCGGACGTGAATCGATTCGACGAACACGAAGGAAGCTGGGACTTTGCACGTGATCTCGGTGCTGAAGAGTACCGGATGATCTACAGCATCGTGCATCCGAAGTGGGTGTGGACGGATCACCAGCGAGACATCCGTCGGACGCCGATGTACCACTCCCACAAAGAACTCGGAGCCGAGCTGTGGGCCGAAGCCGGCTGGGAAGAGCCCCAGTGGTTCGAGTCGAACGCAGACCTGTTGGCCAAGTACAGCGACCAGATCCCCGAGCGGGGAGACTGGGCCGGGAAATACTGGTCCCCGATCGAAGGAGCAGAAACCCTGAACGTCCGAGAGAACGTCGGTCTGCACGACATGACCTCCTTCAACAAGATGGAGGTCGTCGGCAACGAGGCCGGCGAGTTCCTCCAGTATCTCTGTACGAACGACATGGACCTCGACGTCGGCGACGTCAGGTATACGCTGATGTGCAACGAGGGTGGCGGCGTCCGGGCCGACATCACGGTCACGCGCACGGAGGAGGACCGCTACCTGCTCCTGACCACCGGCCGTGAAGTCGGAAACAACCACGTGGCGTGGGTCAAAGAGCAGTCCCCGGAAGACGTTGTTGTCAACGACGTCACGTCCAGTTACGCGGCAATGGTCTGTACGGGCCCGAACGCCCGGAAGGTGCTGTCGAAGGTCACCGATGTCGACCTCTCGGACGACGCCTTCCCGTTCTTCACGAGTCAGGAATTCTATGTGAACAACATTCCTGTGACCGCGCTCCGCGTCTCCTATGCCGGCGAACTCGGTTGGGAGCTGTACACGCCGTCGGAGTACGGCGAGCGCCTGTGGGAACACATCATGGAGGCCGGCGAGGAGTACGACATCCGGCCGTACGGGAACGGCGCCCTCAACGCTCTGCGGATTGAGAAAGGGTTCCGCCTGTGGGGCGAGGACCTCCACACTGAACACAACCCCTACGAGGCGGGCCTCGGCTGGGCCGTCGACCTCGAGACCGACTTCATCGGCAAGGAGGCCGTCGCCGCGGCCGCCGACGGCGACAACATCGAACACAAAGTCGCCTGTCTAACCCTTGACGATGAGGACGTCACCGTGCTGTCTCACCGACCGGTACTCGACGGCGATGAAACGATTGGATACATCCACAGCGCCGAGTACGGCTATACTGTCGGTGCCTGTGTGGTGTATACCTACTTGCCGCCAGAATACGCCGAACCAGGGACCGAACTCGAGATCCTCTACGAAGGTGAGAGACACACTGCAACCGTGCGAGAAGAGCCGCTAGTGTCGTAAATGGAGGATTCTCTGTAGTAGAATAAATTCTCCAACTATTATCCGGCTAATCTGCGGGTAGTATCGTACATGAACAAAATTACGCAGTTGTTGGAAAACCAGAGCGCGATTCGAAATTATGAGTGAACGATACGAGATTGAAGTAGAATATCAGGATATTCAACGAGCACACGAACGGCTAGACGACGAGACTGTCGTCAAACACACGCCAGTAGAACGTAGCACGTCTCTTGGCAGA
The DNA here is from genome assembly GCF_056934455.1 of Haloarcula sp. H-hyl6. Classification (NCBI taxonomy): domain Archaea; kingdom Methanobacteriati; phylum Methanobacteriota; class Halobacteria; order Halobacteriales; family Haloarculaceae; genus Haloarcula; species Haloarcula sp. H-hyl6. Next base: position 74,666 of record NZ_JBRIIK010000005.1, on the reverse strand, counting down.
ATGGTCGGCGGGGATGTATTCTTAAAAATGGAACATCTCCAGTGGACCGGGTCGTTCAAAACAAGAGGAGCGTATAATAAGATCTCTCAAGCCATCAGCGAAGGAAATGACAGATTCATCGCTGCGAGTGCTGGAAATCATGCTCAAGGCGTCGCACTTGCTGCAACAAAGTGTGGGGCAGAATCAACGATCGTCATGCCGGAAACGGCTCCACAGGCTAAGATTGATGCAACCCGTAGCTATGGCGCGACGGTAAAGTTGGTCGGTCAGGATTTCCAAGATGCGATGTCATTTGCGCAGTCACAAGCAGAGGATGATGAAGATGTAAAATTTGTTCATGCCTACGATGACAGAGACATTATTGCTGGTCAAGGAACACTCGGAATCGAGATGCACGATGACTGTCCAGATGTGGATACTGTTGTCGTCCCTATCGGCGGTGGGGGGCTAATAAGTGGGGTTTCTACAGCATTTGCTCACCTCTCACCAGAAACACGAGTCGTCGGTGTGCAGGCAGAGGGTGCTGAGACAGTCCATGAAAGCCTGAATAAAGGAATTCCAGTAACACTTGATGAAGTGAGCACTATAGCAGACGGCATCGCTACGGGAGGAATCTCTGAGAAGACACTCCAGATAATCCAAAAGAACGTAGACTGTGTTGTGACTGTTTCAGACACAGAAATCGCTAGAGCGCTTCTCCTCTTACTGGAGCGATCGAAGCAAGTTGTCGAAGGAGCTGGGGCAGCATCCGTAGCTGCTATTCTAAGCGACGAACTCGATGTTTCTGGCGAGACAGTAATGCCCCTACTATGTGGCGGGAATCTCGACATGACGAGGCTTCAAACCGTCTTACTGCATGCACTTACAGACAGAGATCATATTCTCCAGGTACGGGTCCGGATCAACGACACCCCTGGAAAAATGGAAGATCTGTCAAGTATCATCGCAGAACACGGTGCGAATATTCATGATGTTCGGCACGAGCGAGCAGACAAAGGGTTAGACGTTGGCGAAGCGTATCTTGTATTTGAAATCGAAACAAGCGGTACTGAGCATTCGGATTCGATTATTGAGAGTGTCGAATCTAATGGCTATAAAGTCGAAAACACACACGCAGAGCGATAGTAAATTCCCTGAGCTTGCCAAAGCCAAGATCAGCGGAAATATCATCGGGTAGCCAAACTATTCCTAACCAAAGATTTTAAGATGTCTCGCACACGTTGTATACTCGCATGCTACTACACATAAATGTGTGTCGGTCAGCGATAGTTAGAGGTGGACAATCATGAGTGACTATGATCTGCTGCTGAACGGTGATCTGTGGGACGCTCAACAAGGGCGCAGAAGTGGGATGTGGCTTGCGGTAGAAGATAGCGTCATTGAAGGAGTCTATGACAGCAAGCCGGGCACGGCAAAAGAGGAACAGGAAGTTGAACTGCTCACTCCGGGCCTAATTGATCTCCACGTACATTTGGTGTGGGACGGAAGCGGAGATCCTGTTGCCACGCTACGAAAACAGTCTGAACAGGAACAAACAATTCATGCAGTCGCGATGGCTCGTGAGCAAGTTGAAGGCGGGGTCACTACTATCCGAGATCTCGGGAGTACCCATGACATCGCAATCAACGTCGCAAACGCTGTCAGACGCGGTGAGGTTCCCGGTCCACGAATTCACGCCAGTGGCAAAACAATAATCATCAGTGGCGGGCACGACCCATTCTGGGGAATTCCCAGCGATGGAGTTGATGCCGTTCGTTCGAGTGTCCGTCAACAGAGAGATAAAGGCGCTGACGTGATTAAAATTAGTGCCACTGGAGGGGTATATGGACAAGCAGTTGGTGAAGATCCGGGGATGTCGGAACTTTCCAAAGACGAAGTAATCGCTGCCGTTGAGGAAGCACACCGTTTCGATCTCCCTGTCGCCGTTCATGCCGTCGGCACAGAAGGGATCGAAAACTCTGTGACCGCTGGTGTCGATACCCTTGAGCATGGGAACCTGATGACCAGCGAGAGCCTTGAAAGGATGGTTAAAAAGGACATTGCTTACGAGCCCACTCTCTATATTTACAAAACGGTCGCTGAGGGTGGCGAAAGCATCCCAGATTATGCGTATGAGAATGCTCAGCGAGTGTCTGAGCGCCACTGGGAAGTGTTCGACGAGGCAATCAATAGCGACGTCCGAATCATCGCGGGCAGCGATGCAGGTTCGCCAGATATTCCCCATCCGGCCTTGCATCACGAGCTCGAGTGCCTGGTGAAGGGTGGTATGACTGAAGAGGAAGCCTTGGTGGCTGCGACGAGCACACCAGCTGACGAGCTTGGCGAGCCCGGACTGGGCGTTCTCAAACCGGGAACACCAGCAGATATTGTAGGGTTTAATGATGATCCGCTTACGGACATCACAGTAACCGGTTCTCCTTCAGTGGTTGTTGCAGACGGTGAACTGGTAAGGAAGTAAGTTAGTGTGGGTCCAAGGGGGAGAAATTTCTGCTCTGTTGAATAAAGGCTGAGTAACGGTTACAGCGGCTCACACAGTGGTTCGATGTTGATGATAGCGAACATCAGGATGATTTCACGGAACTGCCGATACCAGTCCAGCGCTTTGTTGTCGAGTGCGAAGTTTCGGCCATCCAGCGCTGAGAGTAGCTTTTTGTCCGGCTGAGCGCGTTGTTCACAGCTGCCATCGGTGATGAGCCGCAGTAGTGAACGAGGTACTCCACACCTATGGCGGCATTCTCGTACTCAGTGTGCCAGTCTTGGGATCCGTTGTCGGCGGCGACGGACTGCAGGTCGTCCGCGTTTCAGCTGACGACCTGCGGTCCGGTCTTCGTATCGTGTTTCCACCGGGCGGCGATGCGAACGTCAAACACAGCCAGTGACTCCACATCTGTTAATGTCGTCACTTTCAGCGTCTGTACTGTGCTTCCTGACCGCTAGCGGAAGTACGATGAAGCCCTACGGCGGTCAAAAAACGTGCTGTCGAGAGCGGCGTGGCCAGACTGCGGGTGTTGCTGCGCCGAAACGCGCAGCAACGCCCACCAGACCCACATTTTCAGCCGGTCGAACGACTTGTAGATTATACTGTAGTCCGGGAAATCGTCCCAGTCCAAGACAAGCATGTCTCGAATATCGGCCATGTAATTCAGTCGGTTCGGCATTTTGTGGTAGCTGTGGCCCTCTTCAAGCCGGAAGCAGTGTAGAACAGCGTGAACCCAGCGGACGAGCCCGCATGCTTCCCCAACGCTTGTTTAGCTAGCCGACGACACTGCCCAATGAAGTCGAGGAAATCGACTTCCATAGGACAGAGTCGAATTCCTAGTCTTCACCCTTCTAAACCAATGATATCGGCTAATTAGATCGCTATTCAACAGAGCAGTCTGTTCAACTTCCTTGGCGGTGCTCGTACTGCTGCACTCTCTCCACTGAACTCTCAGGACATCAGGTATCTTCACGTACTTATCTCTGTGACTGTCAGAAACTGATTCGGCTCGACTCGGAGCCATCAGCGAGAAGATGCGAAAGAAGGCAAGAGATCAAGATTCAGGTGTATCCGAGCGCGTCGGAGACGTCGAAGATGTGTTCTACAACGGCGATTGCGAGGAGAACGAGGAGTATGTTGATGGTAGCGACGGCGGCAATAACGGGACTCGCTCCAAACTTCATCTGAGAGAAGATGCGCACTGGAACTGGGGTCATCAGCGGACCCTGGAGGAAGATGGTTATTTGCAGATTGATGAAGCTCACGATGAAGGAGAATATAGAAGCGGTCACGAGCCCAGGGAGCAATAGCGGAAACGTGACCTTCTGGAACGTCCGAATCTCGTCTGCGCCGAGGTTCATCGCTGCTTCCTCGAGGCTCCTGTCGAAGTCAGACATCGAAGCCAAGATACTCCGGATTCCGTACGGTGTCGCGTATACCGCTAGACCGATTGAGACGCCCCAAATGTTCCCGGATAGTCCGAACTGCTGCAGGAAAAGCAGCAGGGCGAGCCCGAGGATGACTTGGGGAATCATCAGCGGAAGGAACGTAGCAGCACCGAAGGCGTCCTTGTAGCGGAAATCGAATCGAGCAAGCGAATAGCCAGCTGACACGCTCAACACTATCGCGACGATTGTCGCGAAAACGGAATACTGGAAGGTAGTGACGAACGACGAGATCCATGTATCCGAGGTGAGAACCGTGAGATAGTGATTGAGCGTAATCGAAGACAGCGAGAAGTTCCAAATGTTGTCCTGGTTGAAGCTCAGGAGGATAGCAAATAGCACTGGGAGAACGAGATACGTGAGGGTGAGTCCAATCAATCCGTAGTACAGATACTCGGATAACTTTTCACTCCGTGTCGAAGGATCCAGCGTTCCAATAACGGAGGCGAGCCGAAAGGTCGTCGTTCGCCCGACATTCTGTTTCCGCTGGCTCATACGAAGTCACCTCCTGCCGTTCCGTTCGTCCCGAGTTTGGTGTAGAGATACACTAACAGGAGAGATGTCGCGAGGAGGATGAACGAGAGCGCGGCACCGAGTGGCCAGTTTAGATCTGTTGTCGAGATATTGTAGATGAAAGGTGCGAGCATCGGAACCTGTGGCATTCCGATGAAAATAGCAGTGGCGAACGTGCCCATCGTCAGAACGAACGAGATGAGCGTCGAGCCGATAATGCCAGGAATTGACAGCGGGACAGTCACGTAGAAGAACGTCTGGAGCCGACTGGCACCGAGATTATACGCGGCGTCAATCAATTCCCTATCGAGCGAATAAAGCGCACTCATGATAATGAGGATTCCGAACGGCATGAGGACCGACGCCAGTGCTATGACAACGCCGAGTTCCGTCTTCAGCAGTGTGAACTCAACGCCGAGAGAGGCCAATAACTGATTGACTAATCCGTTCTCACTCATTACCACGAGCCATCCGAAAACCCGAACAACGTTCCCAACGAGCATCGGTGCGATGACCAGCAGTATGACTGCTTGTGAGTATCGCCAATTGGTGAATACGATTGCGTAGGCGACGGGATAACTCAACGTAACGGTGAGAAGCGTCGTGAAGACAGATATCTTCACCGTGCTAATGAGTGCAGTCCGATACACGTCAGACGAGAAGAACTCAAGGTAATTCTCGAGAGTGAAAGCCGCCCTCATCGTCCCGTTCGGGACGTTCGTATAGAAGCTCACGAGGAGCATGTAGGCGAGCGGTACGACGAAGAAGAGTGCCATGTAGAGCAAGTAGGGGCTCGCGACGAGGGCGTGCGAGTAGTTCGTATCCTTATGCTTCCGGACTAGGCCGTGAAGCGGCCCGTGAATCCACTCGACTGGGTTGTACTTCGAAGTAGCTGGTGACAGTTCGCTGTTTTCGTATTCGTCCGGCATGGTGTTCAGTCAACGAAGACGTACGGCATCTCGGGGTCGATAGCCAAGTCTACCTGGTCACCCGTACTGTATTGGCCGTCGTCTTCGAGATTTTGTTTCTCTGCCCTGATCTGCTGTCCTTCGACCGAGAGGAGGAACGAAGTCTTCGATCCGAGATACGTCTTCTCCTCGATGGACCCTGTGAGGATATTCGAGGCGCCTGCGTAATCTCCAAGGGCGAACCCTTCAGGCCGTAACAACACAGTCACCTCGGCGTCCATGTCTATCGTCGCGCTATCCGTCGTCGATTGGTTAAGCGCGATTTCGTCCCCGGTGTCCGTCTGGACAGTGTAATGGGTACTGTCGACGGACACCACGGTTCCGTCGAGAAGGTTCGCGTCACCGATGAAATCAGCGACGAACTCGTCTGCTGGCGTCTTGTAGATCTCCTCTGGCGTACCTACTTGGTGTATCCTCCCGTCACGTAGGACAGCCATTCGGTCGGATATCGTCAGCGCCTCGTGCTGGTTGTGCGTGACGTAGATCATCGTCACGTCTAGGTCCCGATGCAGTCTCAAGAGTTCTAACCGCATGTTCTCGCGAAGCTTTTTGTCGAGATTCGAGAGTGGCTCATCAAGCAGCAAGACCGACGGCTCTATTGCTAGCGCCCGGGCAAGCGCGACGCGTTGTTGTTGGCCGCCTGAGAGTTCGGAAGGATATCGATTCCCCATCCCGGACAGCCGAACGGTGTCAAGCATGTCCTCAATCTGGGCATCGATATTCCCAGTGAATCCGTCGTCCATCTTGAGACCGAATGCGATGTTGTCGGCCACGGTGAGATGCGGAAAGAGTGCGTAGTGCTGGAACACCATACCGAGGTCCCTTTCGTATGGTGGAGCAGCCGTCACGTCCCTGCCATTGATGTAGAGCGCTCCCTCGGTCGGTGTTTCGAATCCAGCGACCATCCGTAGGGTTGTAGTCTTACCACAGCCACTAGGGCCTAACAGGGTCAGCAACTCGCCTTGCTGGACTTCGAGATCAACATCGTCGACGGCGATGATGTCACTAAACCGTTTCCGGACGTTCGACAGTTCGACGACTGGTCGATTATTCGTGTCAGTACTCATCGTCAGGAGTGTTTGTTGATTATCTGGTTAGCTCGTTCGCGCCAGGAACCCTGATTGCTCGAAACCCACTCGAAATCCGGCACATTCAAGCTGTCGATGACGTCGTGTGTGACGATTTGCTCTCGAAGGTCTGCGGGATACTCGACCTCAGAGTTTGTGCTTCCGTAGTACATTTTCTTTGCAAACGCCCGTCCCGACTCCTTCGATAGCATCTGGTCGACGAGTTTCGCTGCCCATCTCTTTTTGTTCTCAGGAACGTTCTTTGGAATAGCTGGACCGAACGATGCGGTCATCGCGCCCTCTTTCGGGATGGCCGCAGTCACCGGTGCGCCATCGGTGGCGTGCCAGAATGCTGCTCGCGCAGCCCAGTACCGCGCGATGTGGACAGTCCCACTAGACAATGCATTACCGTAGCCATCAGTCGTATTCAGGAATTCGGGGCTTTGATTCTGTACAATGTCTTCATAGAGTTCGAATGCAGTATCAATGTTCTTGAACGACTCGCCGCCCGACTCATAGAGTGACAACGCCATAAGATCGTGGGTTGGGACCTCCGTATCGAGGGTGAGGGAGCCCTTGTACTTGGAATCTAAGTAAACACCCCAAGAACTCGGTTTCGACGGGACCGCTTCGGTATTATACAGCAATCCACTCGCCGTGAACGCCCGCATAACCCAGTCTTCTCCCTTGAAGATGCCCGGAACGTTCGCTAACGAGGGGACAAGGTCAGTGTTTAATGGCAGCCAGAGTCCAGAATTCGACCCCTTGACGAGTCTCGCTCCGTCCTGGAGAGCTACGTCAACAGGAGGATTGTCTTTCTGTGCAATGATCTTGCTCAGTCGACTTCCACCTTGACCGACAACCGAATTCACTTCGATACCAGTCTCTTCCGTAAACGGCTCAACGACCGTTTCACGGACAGCGTCGTTCCATGAACCGCCCCAAATGCCCATATTGAGAGAATCGGGCTTGCTTTGTGACTCAGCTCCCGTCCCTGTACAACCAGCGAGTGCCGTTGCCCCAACACCGATACCGATCCGTGTGAGGTACCCTCGGCGGGTAAAGTCTCTTGCTACCATGCTACAAACACTCAATTACCACACGGTATCTTAAGTGTTTTGTCGGGAGCAAAAGTCGGTTGTTCCCATCTTTCCTGATTGCTGACTCAATTTCTGGAGCAACACGAGCGTGACCAGAGCGGTTGATTTACTGAGTCGAACAGAGAGTGCATTCTCACCCCGGTGAGAGCGCTGTCAACCCGGACAAGACGTCAAGCAGTCGCTCATTCACGAAGTGGTTGCTGGACGCGGGCGGCTTCAGCCCGCGTTCAACTGGCTGTAGGTCAGCGAGATCCCAGTACGGTTAGTCCGTGCTCCCCACTTCCGATGCAACGGTTCGTCGAGAGCGTGGTCAACACACTCACGGAACACCTCAAAGCGAAACCAGACAGGGTGTGCTCGCCACGCCGCGAGAGTGGTTTGCGAAAGAGTTGGGCCCTGAGAGAGCGTCTATCTCTTGATGAAAAGTGTTCGGCGAGGGCAGCTAGTGAAGCACTTGTCGGAGGAAGAACTCGAACAGGTAATCACAGACGCACAGAATGAGGACGAGACGCGTCTTATCCGGCGATTGTGCTACATCAAGAATCTCTACCAGGATGATACGCGCGAGGGGGCTGGCAAGCGCGTCGGGAGTCCCCCGATAAGCGAGAGAGCAGCTTGTCTTTGGTGAAATCGTCACCGTTCACAGAGTCCACCTCCCAGCAAGGACAGCAGAACCATCGGGATGGGCTCCGTGGCGGAGCCTATCCCTCAGAGCCGCACCAACTTTCTGCTGCCAGTACCTACGACCCCATTGAACGGTCTCCTACGAACAAATGATGAAATCAGTCCTGGCTAAACACATACTCTTTGAAGATGCCGCGATGAGGTGAGAGCCACCATCGCGTCAGCGACATGTAGCTCTCGCAGGTCTTGACGTGTACGTCGCCGTCAACGTATGGACCGTCACGGTGGACGACGTATTCGTGGGTGAATATAAGGTCGTCCTCTAGCGGATTGTATGCGCGAATCCATCGGTATAGACGGTTAGTGACTCTCCTGTTCGTGGTTGACAAGCAGGAGTCGTACAGTCGGTTATTAGTGAGATAGAAATCTAGATTCTGATTTTTAGTGATAACAAGTCCGTTGGTTTTAGCATTACAAACATTACGATCACTAACCCCCTGTTTTAAGAGAGATATGATTTTTGTATAATGATAAAGTTAAATATAATTATTATACATCATAATATAATATTTTTTGACTAGAATTAAACTGTGGTTTGGAAAGTACAAACCCTCTCACTATTACACTCCCACACCTGTATTTCTATTCGGGTTGACCTTCGTGATTTCGCATTGTTTGAATATTGACCTCGATTACGTTTGCTGTACTGGTGACAGTGGTTGGAACACTCTCATGGAAATCCTCACCCTGCATTCGACTGGTGGGTTTAGTTACGCTAATTGAACCTAAAACGTTATTCTGACGGTCAAAAATTGGTGCCCCCACTGCGCGCGTCCCGAGTATTTCTTCTTCATCATTGAGAGCGTATCCCTGCTCACGAATACTTTCTAATTCCGTTAGAAGGTCTTCTTTATTTGTCAGCGTATTTTTTGTTCGCCTCGGTAAGCCCGATTTTTGAATGATATTCTTGACACGATCTTCCGGAAGATGTGCTAAAATTGCTTTTCCATACGCAGAGCTATGAAGATATCCGGGCTTTTCCAGTTTTTTGCTATAATAATCCTTGCCAACTGCATTGTCTCCACGAGCTTCATGCAAATAGATCAAATCACCATGTTCTTCAGTGACTAAATGGACGTATTCTGCTGTCTCCTCTGCTAGCTGATCAACTTCAGACTTTCCCGCTCGATAGAGTAACTCGTTGTTTTTAACGAACTCACCCAGACCTAGGAAGTGGAGACTGAGCCTATATTTATTATTTTCTTTAACCACATACTTCTGTTTTTTGAGTGTTGCAAGATGGGTATAGACAGTCCCCTTTGGAACGTCCAGTTCTGATGCAAGTTCTGTTACACCGGCACCACCCAGGTTCTCCAGTGCGTGAATAATATCCCAACTTCTTTCGACCGTTTTCATCGTTCGAGGTGAGTTGTCTTCTGGCATTATCAGCGTGTTTGAGGTAGGCACACATAAATGTTTGCAGATTCCAAACACGGATATCGCAGTAACATACATAAAAATAGTTTTGGTAATAGTAATCAAATTTGTTCCTAAGAAAAGAGACGGTACTCAGACACATATATTTGCAATATGGAAACATAGTCAGTCCCGAGCTGATATTCCATTACAAAGCTAGTTTTGTAACAGTATGGAAAGTGGTTTCTGGTTCTTCAGGTCTTATTCTCACAATCACAATGTCCTCGGTCAAACAGCTCAAAGACGTTATATTGTTGATTACAGTCAGTACAGACTATCTGAATGGTAATGATTACATCAAATGAGCCCACGACAAGACGTCCAGTAGAAATGAGACTGTTAATACTATTTTCTGTTACGGCTTGAAGCCGTCCCTGTAATCGTTTAATTGTTTCCTGGGTCTTCGTCACTTGATCTGTGTTGTTATCCTCACGTTCGACTCCACGGTCTTTCCGAAGATATGTGTGGATTGCCTGATGAGAAACGAAATCGTTCTGAAGGGTATCGATATCAACTCCTTCTTGTTTTAGTTCACTGACTACCTCTATCCGTGTTCCTTCAGTAGTCTCATCATCTGTAAGTAACGTGTAGAGCTGATTTACTTCGTCTTGTCTTGCCAACATACCTGCGTCTGCCATTGCAGATTTCAATACTCGACGATTCATGACATCTGCAAGAGTTCGTAGACTTTGTTGTTCACGACCATCACCCAACCAACGTTGTTCGAGTTCCGCTCCGAATTCATCGAGGTCGTATTCAGAAATGACCCGCGCTACCTTACTTGAGCGTTTAGTATTTTCTTGGTCACTCTTGCTGTTAGATTCTTTTTCGGTCATGTGTTTTCCTATGGGCGTCTCTTAAATAAGCGTTCTGTCCCTAGTCTAATCGTGTTTAAATAAGCGTGGAAACTGAGGCGTGAGAATTTTGACACTCTGTACCAGAATCGTGCCGCCTCAATGGTAATAGAACATAGGTTAATTTGGATTGTGTGGACAAGAATAGATTAGGCTGGCAATCGAGTTGGCTAATCAAACGTATAGTTCTGGGCTGAAGCTGCCGAATATCATCAAATCATTTCATAGTCTTGGTGTCCACCCATATCCAAAAACAAGGTACGATTGGCTGCAAAAACCGATTTGCAGACAGTATCTGAAAACTCTCCGAATGAGATTGGCCATGACCAAGCTGAGGTCCAAATCAACGATCGCCAATTCTGGCTGAACTAGGTCTTCTGGGGGATCCAACACTGCTATCTGGTCTCCTCAATCAAAGACGTCCTTTGGAATATACAATTCGACTTTCCATAGTTTCGGAGAACCAACTTACGATATGATATCCCAGATTTAGAGTTTAGATAGCGAGTAGCCGTTATTCATGAAATAGTAGTTTAGATTGTCATATTATCCTCACTCAGATTCGTAAGGTAGAGACGATTTAAAGAGGATTTAGAATCACTGGTAGATCTCATGTAGTTAGTATATTACGAAATGTTGGAACCCAATGTTTAAAATACTATTTTAACACCAGAGAGATCCAATATCGCCTTTTTCGTAAATCACAGCTGAAATGGTGATGCGAAATTTTTTCTTGTCTATTTCATAATTTTTGCTTTTCCCAGTAGGTTCAAAGTGGAAGTCTATGCCAGTACTAAAGTTGAATAAGGTTCTTAGGCTCTGAAAGAGGTGAAATCAAGGGGATGATTATCTGGGTGTACTTAGAGTAAAAGGTAGAACAGTAGCTGTATCTCGAAGTATAACAAAGTAATCGTATATTCATAAGGCCGATATTCAGTATTTCACAAAGCCGGGCATTGAGACATCTGCTCGCTGAATGTGGGCCTGCGATCCACATCAATCAGAGGATGAAATTCACTGAACCCAGTTCATCGATTTTCTCGTACGCTCTTGCGTAGGAGATTATTGATACTGCTGAGCGGTTGCTGTGGAGTCGAAGAGGACAAGGACACCGCGTCAGCGGTGCCCGACACGGATGATTCCGCTCGATGTATTTGGGTCGGAATCGGTCGCAGCGGACCTGCTGGAACAGGTTCGCTGGCGTGACGGTGTTACCTGTCCTCGCTGCCGTTCTGACCGAACGGTCAGAAACGGCAGCTACAGAGAGTTTCAGCGGTATCTCTGTAAGAATTGCGACCGCACGTTCAACGACAAGACTGGCACGATCTTCGCTCACTCGAAGATTGCGCTCCGTCGGTGGCTGTTCTCGATTTACGCGTTCCTCCGGTTTAACACGAGTCTCCGCCAACTACAGTGCGAAATCGAGGTAACACACAAGACGATGCACCGGCGCATCGAGCTCTTCGCCAGAGCGCTCGATGCGCCTTCCCTCGATCTCGTCGGACCGGTCGAAATCGACGAAGTCTACATCTCTGCCGGGAAGAAAGGCCGCGAGCGCGACCAGGAGTCGAGCTCGCGTGGCCTGTCCACGCGCGGGCGAGGTTCGTACGATGGCGACAAGCCACCCGTGTTCATAATCGCTGATCGCGGGACCGGACAGCGGTACATGATTCCAGCGAAAGCCGCCGACGAATCGACGATTCGACTCCTGCTTGCTGACCGCAAAGAGGAGTCGCTCACGGTCTATACCGACGGCTTTCGAGCGTACGAACCGCTCGAAGCGGACGACGCATTCGACCGCGAATACGTCGCCCACGGTGACGGCGAATACGCCGATGAGGAAGTTCACGTCAACACCTGCGAGAGCCACGCGTCGCAGTGCGACGGTGGCTCTCGCCCCATCGAGGAATCTCCAAAGACAAGTTGACACAGTATCTCAGAGCGTTCCAACTACGTCGGGAACCGTTTCGGAAACCCGGCCGAGACGCTCTCAAACACGCTGTTCGAGCGACGCTGTGAAATCAACAATGTGCTACGGATGAGCGTATACACTAATAAAGCGTGACTAAAAATGACCCAAATTATAAGACGCTACATGAGAAAGCTTAGATATGGTAATCCTCGCAGCTATTGATAAGTCAGAGAGAGCGCCTGAAGTTGTCGAGCAAGCAGACAAATTGGCTGAAAAATTCGGAGACGAAATTCATGTAGCGCATGTAATGAAAAAGTCGGAGGTAATCGAGTCTAAAGAGTCAGATATCGGCAGCGTAGAAGCCCCAGATATGGACGAAATGCAGTCGATAGCTAGAGATGTTGGACAAAATATACTCAATGATTGCTCAGCTGAATCTGAGTTGGAGGTCATTGGTCTTATTGGCAACCCAGCCGACAAGATTGTAGAATACGCGCGCGAAGTAGATTCAAGATACATAATCGTCAGCCCGAAGCGGCAATCTCAGACGGGGAAGATACTCTTTGGAAGTGTGGCCCAGTCTATTCTTTTAAATGCACATTGTCCAGTAGTGTCTTTCACAGATCTCTGAAAACAGTCTCGTCGGATTTCAATAGACGCCACAGTGCATTTTATTTAACGCTCTCATCTGTTGCACATTGTTGATTTCACAGGGTCGCTCGAACAGCGTGTTTGAGCGCATCTCGACTCCGTTTCCGGAACGCTCCCGGCGTAGTTAGAACGCTCTGAGATACTGTGTCAACTTGACCTTGGAGATGCCTCGATGGTGGCTCTCGCAGTATTGGCGTCCAACTCGTCAACGGCGTACTCGCCCTCGTCCTGGATGACGTATTCGCGGTCGAGTATGTATTCTTCTTCGACCAGTTCTTAGATCCGAAAACTATCGGTATAGACGGTCAGCGACTCCTGCCGGTAGTCGGCCAGCAGGACTCGAATCATCGATTCATCTGCGGCTTTCACCGGGATCACGTACCGCTGTCCAGTTCTCCGTTCAGCGGGAACAAACACGGGTGGTTTGTCACCATCGTACGAACCATGCCCACGCGAGCGCGACGTCCCATTACGTTCGTGCCCTTTCTTTCCGTCAGAGATGTACACTTTGTCGGTTTTAATCGGCCCGACAAGGGTCGAGTGAAAGCGAATCGAGCACTTTGCCAGAGCGGTCGATTCGCCGGTGGTTCGTCTTTTGTGTTACCTCAATATAACACTGTAGGCGCCGGAGACTCGTATTGAACCAGACGAGCGCGTAGATCGAGATAACCACCGTCGGAGTGTAACCTTCGAACATGCGAAGATCGTGCCCGTCTTGTCGTTGTGCGTGTGCGGTCGCAATTCTTACAGAGACACCACTTATATTCACGACAGCTTCCTACTTATTGACCTCCTCCTCCACGTTCACGCGGCGGAATTCCACCACGGGATTTCAGGCCGGGCGAAGCAGTCTGTTGGTTTCAAGACGCATACGTTCCACGCGTCTCCTGCTGGGTGTCAGCTTCGGCGGCTGTCCTTGTGGTCCGGTCAAAGAGACACCATCCGTAGCCGAGTCATCGGCCTTCTGCCGGGAAGTCCGGTCGCTTCGTCGGTGGCTCGCTTCACTACGGTACGGTCTGCAATGTTTATCGCCCCGTTCACGTCGGCTTGGTACACACCAAGCCAGCAGTCGTCGTTCGAGCAACGGAACGTCGCCTGTCGTGGCCGGGAGTCGTGTTCATCGCAGGCGTGGCACGCTTTCGACGTGTTGGGGAGATTCACCATCTCGACGGGAATCCCCTTCTCGGTGGCTTTGTAGCGAATCTGTGCGTAGAGTTTCGCAAAGCCCCACCCGTTGCAACCGTCGGTTCATGTACGCGCCGTAGTCCATGTTCTCACGGATGTACGTCAAGTCCTCCAGCACCAACGCTGGGTTCTCGGTTCTCGGCGGACTCGGCGTATGCCACGACCTCGCTGGTCACTCAGTGGAACACGTCCTCAATCCGGTCCCACAGCGCGTCACCGTAGGATGCTGCGATTCGCTCACTACCACACTTCTGAAGGTGTTTTGTGGCGGTGAAGTAGGTTTTGCGGAGCCGACGAACGGCCTTGCCGTCGTCGGCCCACAGTCGGGGCGACCCGAAGAACCGGTCTCGTCGCGGTTTGTCCCCGTGACGAGACCGGTTCTCCAATGTCCACACCAATGGGCGTAAGTTCGTCGGCGGACGCCGCAGGTTGGTCCTCTACGTCGCGGGTAGCGGTGACGTGGAGATAAGTACCGCCCCACTCGAACAGCCGACTTTCTCCCATCTCGGCGTCGTCAGCGTACAACGCTTCCAACCACTCCCACTGTTTGGGATTGGGCTGTGCCGGTATCCAGAGATGGTAGTCCTCATGGTACGGAATTTTTGCGTACCATTCGATAGCGGTCTCTGGTTTGTGGTCGAGTTGCAGACCCTCGTTGGTGAATCGCACCGGGTGGTCGTCGTGAAGCTCGTCGGCGTCGTAGCTTTCGTAGAGTTGTGAGGCGTACTTCTCGAGGGCGTTTTTCACATAGCTACTCAGGTCGTACTCGACTACTACGTCGTTGGCCGCTGACTGTGTGGCACAGCCAGCGGCGAACGCCTCCTGAAGTGCCTGCTGGAAGCGTCCCGTGTCTCACGAAGCTTCTGTCGTTTGTGGACGTTCGGGCCAACAAGCTTCAGTTCGAGCGTCTTCGTGAGTTCGGTTATGGTTCTGTCTCCATGTAGCGGTCGATGTAGTTTTCGACGATTTCGCCGGAGACGTGCCCGGCTATCCCAGATAGTAGCCGCGTGCCCACCGGATGTTCTCGTCGTCGTGGTTGGCGTGACGGTGGTTGTACTTCCGGGAGGAAAAACCCTTGAACAATTGGAGAGCAGTGCCAGACTGTGCTTAGGCGGGCTACTGACGGACAGGTGAACATGGTCGGGTTGAAAGACGGGAATATGCGCTTGTCTCTCTATCACAGACTCAGACGGGCAGCACGGCTACTGGACGACATCTTGCCACTGAACCTTCTCGAGCAGGTTCGCTGCGCTCCCTCTGAGCTTATTCGTTTAAACAAAAATATCCCATCCGGGTGACGCTACTGGGTCACCCGTACCTGCTATATCTTCACAGTGGTATCTCACCTGACCGCCCATCGGCCTCTTGAGAGCGTATCGTGTTTTATTCGTCTCGATTAGACGGCACACCCCCTCTCAATCATCGTTTCCTGCAGCAGATACCTCCTTTGAGGAGAGTTCTTGGATATGCTCTGTCTGTTCAACCTGCGACTGTGAGTATCTACTCACCACGTAGATGGTTACAAATGACAATAGCATCGGCCAGATGTTCCACGTGATTAGAACAGGGTGGAAGCTTCCAATATATGTGAAGCCGATAATCGTCCCAACTAGGCCGACAACCATTCCAGCAGCTACACCTTCAGAAGTCGTATTCTTCCACCACAGTGTTGCGAAGATAGCCGGACCGAATGTGGCACCTAGCCCGCCCCAAGCGAAAGCAACCAGTTGCAGCACTAGAGAGAGATCCAATGCCGCAATTATCGTCGATATCACGCCGAGAGCGAGTACGGAGAATCTAGCTATCTGTTTCGATCGCTGGTCAGATATCTCGTTGCCAAGCAATCGTTCATAGAGATCCCGAGAGACCGTCGTTCCACTGATCAGTAGCTGAGAGTCCCCCGTGCTCATCAGTAGCCCGATGACTGCTGCTAAGACAAAGCCAGCTGCAACAGGTGGGAGCTGATTAATTGCTAATACTGGGTATACGAGTTCCTCATTGCTGAGCGAAGACCCCTCCAGCAAAACGCGTCCCGTTAGCCCAATGAAGACAGCAGTAACCGCAACTATCAGCTGGGCACCCCCGCTCCAGGCCATGGCTGTTCGCACGTTTTTCGAGTCGTCGATGGCGAAGAATCTAATCAGAGATTGTGGATTCCCGAAGTACGCCATCCCAATGAATCCCCAGAAAATTATACTGCTAAAGAGGGCGAATCCCTGGTTTCCACCGGTAAATGATACAAGAACCGGATCTACTGAAGCTAACGCGTTAAATAGCTGCACCGGTCCACCAACCTGGAATGTTGTCCAGATTACAAATGTGAATGATCCGAGAACGACAAGTACACCCTGAATGAAGTCCGATACTGCAACAGCTTGGAACCCACCTGCAACTGTATACAGTACAATTATTGCCCCCATTATAAAGGCGGACGTCATCCAAGGTAGGTCAAAGAATGGCTGCAACGCTGTTGCTCCAGCAGTGATTTGCGAACTCACATACACTGTTTCGAAGACGACCAAGGCAATCGAGGCTATGAGTAGTACTAATTTGCTACCAAACAGAGTTCCAAGGTATGCTGGCAGCGTTTCCTCTCCGACTACAGTACTGGATCGTTTTAGCCTGCCTGCAACGCCATAGTACATGATAACCCAGCCAGTCACCTGTGAGATAATTGCGATCCACGCCCAGGTCCCGACAACATAGGCAAATCCAGTGATTCCGATCAGCCAGAAGCCGCTCATAGCTGAAAAGAGCTCACTGATGCCGGCAAACGAACTTCTTAGATTCCCGCTCGCAATCATGTAGTCTGACGAGTCATCAACGCCTCTGTACTCATAGTACGCGAGGGAGGCTAAACCGAATACATACAGCCCAAAGACAGCTGCATAAGTGAGCTGACTCATTGTTCGACCTCCGGATTTGAGACGTAGTAAATGTAGACGCTTAGAACGGTCAACAGAGAGCTCACAACAACCATAATCAGAACACCAAGAGCGATAGAGTTCCCATCAGGGGTACCAAATGCGAAGCTAGACACGAATGCTACCAGAAAAAATGACCCCGCGAATAACCACCCAAGTATCATTCGCTGCCTCTCCGTTCGTATCTCCAAGCCTAAGCTTGACATGAACCTTGTTGTCATGGCTCCATCATCAGCTGATACAACATAGATACTTAAAGGTATCGCAACATGCCTGATAGATTAAGAAGAATAAATTCATATTCCCATATATGTGAAAGAGGCCTGGCTCATTATGCAATGGACAGTAGAATCAGACGAAGCGATCTTTCGAGATGATGTGTAGCAGAAATATATACGATAATACAGGACCCTAAGTGAGTACAGTCACGCTGCCTGTTGAATAAGGCCAGCTAGCGTGTGCCCTGTATCTCACTTAGCTTGCTGCTGATGAGCGATTACCAGACGTTTTCCAGTGCATCCAGAATGTTCTCTCCCAGAACCATCTGGATTTCATCGTCACTGTACCCGTTCTTGACCAGCCAACGGACGATGTTGTGCCAAGCTTCGGTGGGGTTCTCCATGCCCAGCGGAGCGCCCATATCCTCGACCGAGTCGAATCCGTGTCCTTCCTTCGGCGAGTTGTAAATCATCTCTACCTTTCTGCTACCCTCTGCCTCTTTGAAGTAGCTCGGGTACACCCGGTCGTCATCTCCGTACAGAAGATCAGTACCGAACGCCACGTTCTCGATACCGACGAGGTCAACGATGTACTCGAAGTGGTCCATGATTGCGTCGATCGTATGATCATCACGCTTCGCCGACGTGATGTTCGGCGGTGCAGCTGTAATGGCGACGACGCCACCAGTGTCTGCGACAGCCTTGATACACTCGTCGGACTTCATACGATTGGTATGCCAGAGTTCCCGTGCACCGATGTGGTTATAGAATACAGGATCATCGCTTACCTCACACACGTCAAGCGCAGTCTGGTCAGTCGAGTGGCAGAGATCGATGGCGACACCGAGTTTGTTCATGCGCTCGATGACGTTCTCGCCGAATGTCGATAGACCCCGGTCGCGGCTCTCGTCGTTATCAATGATGCCGGAGGCGATGTAATTCGAGTAGTCAAAGGCGAGCCCCATCATCTTGATTCCAAGTCCGTAAAGGATATCGATCCGATCGAGTTCGTTCTCGATCATCGCGGTACCCTCTATGGAGGGAACGAATGCTGTTTTGCCCTCCTCATGAGCGCGCCGTATATCATCAACACCATCACATCGTATAACCTGGTCCTGGTGTGCGATGTCGCTCAACCGTAGACCCAGGTCATAAATGGTATCGTCCCACTGCCACCCGTTCGGCGACCGGACCGTCCCATAGTCATTGATCAGGTGATCGAACACGCCGTCCACGTTAGACTTTGCGAGTCCCTCGTAACAGGTTTGGACTCTGCCCTGCCTGAAGTAATCAGGAATCTCTTCTGTTTCCAGAGGGAAGTAGAACGGGTGCTCGTGGAACGAAATGATAACGCTTTCTTCACTGAGCTTTTCGGCCCGCATCTCTTCATCTTCTCCCAACGGCACCTCATAGGGCTCACCGTTGTGGATCTGGTCTGGAAGTGAGAAGGACTTGTAGTCCTCTCCTTCCTCTAAGTAGTCGAACGCCTCATAGCCATTGTAACTCGACATGCATGTCAATGTGTATCTCCCCCGAATATAAATTTATTGGTAGAGGAGAACATGCCCTCAAGAGATTTCAATTTTCGCCAGACAACAGCCCGTCGGTGAAACTCAACGAACACAGTATTGATTACCGCAACACCAGACCTGACTGGGGTCTGATCGAGATAACGTTTATGCGAGGCTCGTTGTCGGTGGGTCACCGGGATGTGCGGATGATTTCTTTGTGGAAATCTCGCCAAGGTTTGCGAAGGATTGGGCACCGAAGCTGAAAGAGTCTGAGATTGGGTGTGAGTTTGTCCTGAAACGCCTCGATTCGGGTAGAGCTACTACCGCACCAGCGGCGCGTTGTTGTACATAGTCACGTGTGTTCCTGTCTACTCGTATATAACTTCCAATGGATAACCGCTACTCGCCATCTTTGAGCGGTCCAGAGGCACGAAAACCATTGGTTTAGACGGTCGACACTCCCTCCATTACCACCTCACAGTCGCCGAGTCGGAATTGCACGCACAGTTTGAATTTCGCGAGCACAACGTATTGTTGATCGCGGCAGTGATCAACAAGTGTGAATATGATGGTTTGTCTTCGTGGTAACCTCTTCGCCCACACTTCGAAAGGCCATCCGAGCGTGACCCTTAATCGCATTCGTAGTTGCCCATCTCACAGTGGTGTAGACTTTGTCAACTTCGACCGTCCGATCCTCGCGCACGCGAGGGTCTGACAACTCTATGGTCGAATGTGCGGTCACGATCCACACCAGAAATCAGTGACACTCTGATAGCTGCAGTACTTGATTGCGGACGCAGACCAGCGACGCGGGTACTAGAGAGTATCTCGCCAGCGAACCTGCTGTGCAGGTTCAAATGGAAATCGCTCATCTGGGTGCCGCGGCAGCGTCGCTCTTCCCCGCTTCGTTCTTATACCACCGGACCTCTTTGACTAGCAATCTGCCCCCAGAGGGTGGAAATTATCTCGGTTACTAACCACAGAACACCTACTAGGGAGAGGTGGCTCTCAAAGAGATGGACTACCCGCGACAAGGGAACAAATCGTAATATCCAAAGAACTATGCTCCTTCGCCACAGATTGTAATACAATGACAGAAGACAAATCCCCCCGGACGATGAAAACAGTTGAGACAAGCTGGGATATCATCGATATACTTGAAGAACTGGATGGGGCAAGGGTATCGGAAATAGCGGAGAGACTGGATATTCCGCAGAGTTCTATTTCCACTCACCTATCCACACTGAAACAAAGGAAGTATGTGGTAAAGGATGGTAAAGAATACAAACTAAGCTTGTATTTTTCAAGTATTGGTGAGTATGTAAAAAATCAGTGTATTCTTTATGACGCTGGAAAAAGCGAAATTGAGCGTCTAGCTCAGGAGACAGAGGAGTATACCCATCTCGTTGCCGAAGAATACGGTCAAGCGATCTATTTGCATGAAGCAAAAGGAGAGCAGGCCGTGGGAGAAGACCACTTCAGCAAAAGGTTTGAAATGCCGACAGAGCTTCACAGTTCGGCGTATGGAAAAGCAATTTTAGCACATCTTCCCGAAGATCGGATCGAACAAGTGATTGACGAATACGGACTACCGGCAAGGACTGAGAACACGATAACGACCCAAGAAGAACTATTTTCCGAACTGGAGCAGATCCGAGAGCAGGGATTCTCCCTAAACGACGGTGAAGAGATTCGAGGAGTACGTGCCGTCGGGGCTCCAATTCAGCAAGCAGATGGAAGTGTGCTTGGAGCGATCAGCGTTTCAAAGCCGGTCAGTAGAATGGGTGACGAAACCTTCAGAGAGACGATGCCAGAAATAGTCAAGAGCACTGCCAACGTGATTGAGATAAACATAGAAACGTCTAGAAACGAGCTTTAACCAGTTATAACCGCTCAACTGTGCTAATAGATCGAAGCTGGCATTGTGAGGCATTATTGATTAACCATCATAAAGAAAGGGGATAATATCGAAATATACGATTAGAATCTCATAACGTGCGTACTCCTGTTAGTACCAATAGAGAGACCCTCCCAAGTGGAGCGACAATGGCAGTTTTACCCAAGGAAGAGACACGGCTAATCATTTCCAAAAATCGTGTCAAAACGGTTCCTGACCGGTGTACAGCCGATCTATCCACATTCCTATTCGTTCAAGGAAGATAGTAATCGCATATTCCAAACTCCAGATACTGAGAGTGTGGCTGTTTTAGTCTGGAAATTTGCCAACTGAATTAAAGTAGAAGTTGAGTGCTAATTCTTTGATTCTCCGATCTTAGCCCATCTCGGTCGATATTTTGACGAGATTGGGAAGGGTAAGATGAGTTCCCAGCTCACTTTGGTGGTGGCTACTGTCATATTCCCGAATCATCGAAAACTATATTAATGAATACGTCGCATGCTAAGGTGTAACGATGGAGTCAGACACTAGTCTACCGGCAGAAGCAGACACTGTCATCGTCGGAGCTGGAATTGTTGGATGTAATCTGGCCTATCAGCTGTCAGAGCTTGGTCGGGAAGATATCGTGGTCGTCGATCAGGGCCCAATGCCCACGACTGGCGGCTCATCTACCCACGCACCAGGCATTATGTTCCAGACCACAGAGCACAAGATCTTGACTAAATTTGCAGGATATAGTCGGGAAGTCTACTCTGAGCTGGAAGGCCCCAACGGTGAACAAGCCTACAACAAGACAGGTGGAATCGAAGTCGCCCGAAGCGACGAGCGCATGGATTATCTTCGGCGTCGTGTTGAGTGGGCGGAATCCTGGGATATCCCAGACCCACAACTTCTCTCGCCTGAAGAAGTCGAGGAGAAACTACCACTAGTCGACGGTGATCAGATCCAAGGAGGTTACTATTCGCCCAGTGACGGTCAGGTTTCGGGAGTTGTCGCGTGCGACGCGTTGGCCCGAAAAGCGATAGATAATGGTGCGACGTTTGTTCCACACACGCGGACAGAGGATATTGAGATCACAGACGGCGAAGTCCGCGAGGTCGTGACTGAAAATGGGACTATTGCGTGTAACGAAGTCGTCGTCGCGACTAACATCTGGGCCCGGCAACTCGGCGAAAAGATTGGTGTTCACTTGCCAATCGCTCCAGTTGAGCACCAGTATACGGTGACCGAGTCACTCGAAGAGCTTTCGGACAGCCGAGTAGATATCACTGATCACCCGCTCTTCGAGAACTATCACAACGTCTCTGGCGACAAAGCAAAGCGGCTTCTCGTTAGTCCTGACCGACCGATCCTCCGGGATCAAGACAATGCGATGTACTTCCGGACTCACGGGGATGCCTATGGTATTGGCTCTTACAATCATGAGTCTATTGTCCCGGATCCACAGGAGCTCGGAGGCAATGATCCAGATGGTGAACAGGGTTCCGTCCACGAGTTCACCGAGTACCACATGAACAATGCGACCCATCCGGACCGACAAGAAAAAGCTCCACGCCAAGCGAGCAACGAGCTACTGCCTGCTACCGAGGGTGCCGAGCTTGAATATAAGTACAACGGGATGTACTCTACCGCACCGAATGGTCTCCCCGCGCTAGGGCCAATAGAAGGTTACGATGGACTCTGGACTGCGCTGGGGAGTTGGGTTACCCACGCCGGCGGTGTCGGGAAATCCCTTGCTGAATGGATGGAAAACGGTGTTCCGCGATTGGGAGACGAGCGGATTGACCTCTCTCACGCCAACGTGAATCGATTCGACGAACACGAAGGAAGCTGGGATTTCACCCGTGATCTCGGTGCTGAAGAGTACCGGATGATCTACAGCATCGTGCATCCGAAGTGGGTGTGGACGGATCACCAGCGAGACATCCGTCGGACGCCGATGTACCACTCCCACAAAGAACTCGGTGCCGAGCTGTGGGCCGAAGCCGGCTGGGAAGAGCCCCAGTGGTTCGAGTCGAACGCAGACCTGTTGGCCAAGTACGGCGACCAGATCCCCGAGCGGGGAGACTGGGCCGGGAAATACTGGTCCCCGATCGAAGGAGCAGAAACCCTGAACGTCCGAGAGAACGTCGGTCTGCACGACATGACCTCCTTCAACAAGATGGAGGTCGTCGGCAACGAGGCCGGCGAGTTCCTCCAGTATCTCTGTACGAACGACATGGACCTCGACGTCGGCGACGTCAGGTATACGCTGATGTGCAACCATGCTGGTGGTGTTCGTGCAGACATCACGGTCACGCGCACGGAGGAGGACCGCTACCTGCTCCTGACCACCGGCCGTGAGGTCGGGACTAACCACGTGGCGTGGGTCAAAGAGCAATCACCGGAAGACGTTGTTGTCAACGACGTCACGTCCAGTTACGCGGCGATGGTCTGTACGGGCCCGAACGCCCGGAAGGTGCTGTCGAAGGTCACCGATGTCGACCTCTCGGACGACGCCTTCCCGTTCTTCACGAGTCAGGAATTCTACGTGAACAACATTCCTGTGACCGCGCTCCGCGTCTCCTATGCCGGCGAACTCGGTTGGGAGCTGTACACGCCGTCGGAGTACGGCGAGCGCCTGTGGGAACACATCATGGAGGCCGGCGAGGAGTACGACATCCGGCCGTACGGGAACGGCGCCCTCAACGCTCTGCGGATTGAGAAAGGGTTCCGCCTGTGGGGCGAGGACCTCCACACTGAACACAACCCCTACGAGGCGGGCCTCGGCTGGGCCGTCGACCTCGAGACCGACTTCATCGGCAAGGAGGCCGTCGCCGCGGCCGCCGACGGCGACAACATCGAACACAAAGTCGCCTGTCTAACCCTTGACGATGAGGACGTCACCGTGCTGTCTCACCGACCGGTACTCGACGGCGATGAGACCATTGGATACATCCACAGCGCCGAGTACGGCTATACTGTCGGTGCCTGTGTGGTGTATACCTACTTGCCGCCAGAATACGCCGAACCAGGGACCGAACTCGAGATCCTCTACGAAGGTGAGCGATATGACGCTACTGTCCAGGAGGAACCACTACTGGATTAGATAACTACCTCTACTCCCCCGTGGTAGTCTTGTTTACTACCGAGGAGCACGGTCACGCATTGATTCAGCCGACAATACCGACGCGAATACGATAATTCTGATTATGAGTGAACCACGTGAACTTCAAGTGTGTTATGAGGACGTAGAACAGGCACGTCAGCGAACAGATGACAAGTCGATAGTCAAACGGACGCCAGTAGAGCGTAGTACGTCTCTCGGAGAGATGACCAACAGTGATGTCTTCTTGAAGATGGAGCATCTACAATGGACGGGGTCGTTCAAAACGAGAGGGGCTTACAACAAAATTTCACAGGCAGTTGAGCAGGGAGTTGATGAGTTCGTCGCTGCCAGCGCTGGAAACCACGCACAGGGCGTTGCGCTGGCAGCAACAAAATGTGGAGCAGAATCGACGATCGTTATGCCGGAAACAGCTCCACAGTCAAAGATAGATGCAACTCGTAGCTATGGAGGGACTGTCGAACTCGTTGGTCAAGATTTCCAAGATGCGATGTCATACGCCCAGTCACAAGCAGAAGGGAGTGAAGTAGAGTTTGTTCATGCATACGATGATCCCGATATTGTTGCCGGACAAGGGACCCTGGGAATCGAGATGTACGAGGATTGTCCAGAGGTCGATACTGTAGTTGTGCCAATTGGCGGAGGAGGCCTCATAAGTGGTATTGCAACTGCATTTGATCATCTGTCGCCTGAGACTCGCGTTGTTGGGGTGCAAGCAGAAGGAGCTTCAACCGTCCATGAGAGCCTAGACAAAGGTATGCCAGTCACTCTCGACGAGGTTGACACAATTGCTGATGGAATCGCCACCGGGGGGATCTCAGGGCTGACAATGGATATTATTGACACACACGTTGATGAGGTGGTTACTGTCACTGATACCGAGATCGCGACGGCTACCCTCCTAATACTAGAGCGTGCTAAGCAGGTCGTTGAAGGGGCAGCTGCTGCATCGGTTGCGGCGATTCTAAACGACCAACTCGACGTAAGTGGGGAAGTAGTGATGCCTCTGCTTTGTGGAGGAAACCTAGATATGACAACCCTGCGTACCGTTCTCATACATGCTCTAACAAGCCGCAAACAAATCATCCGGCTGCGAGTCCGAATTAACGATCGACCTGGTAAGATGGAAGATATCTCAAAGGTTATCGCGGCTCATGGGGCGAATATTCACAATGTCCGCCACGATCGAGCCGTGCCAGAGTTGAGCGTTGGTGAGGCAACTCTCGTATTTACTATCGAGACCCAGGGTGCAGAACACGCCGATACGATCGTAGAGGCAATACGAAGCGAAGGATACGCAGTTGAGGGCATTGACAACCAAACTGCACCTGGATCAAAATAGTCGTTCACCGATTACCAATCTACAGTTCTTTACTACCATTTAAATTCAGAGTTATTTGTCTCCAAAATTTGATTAATTTAATTTCTGCTGGCAGATTCTTTAGAGTTCTTAGTTACTATTTATAAGGACTTGATCGAAAGAGTGGGTAGCAAAATCGAGCGGTCAGCCATAAATTATATACACCGATATTCTCCATTCAAAATGGAGCGGTTTTATCCTGGATTCGCAGCAGTTAGCGCGCCACCGATTACACGTAGGCGAAGACTCAGTCACAGACCGAGACATGACAATAGTCTTCAGAGGACACACAAATTCTACGCATATCAAGAATGGTGCCGTCTGTTGGCATTTCAGCGAGCACCACAATGATGGTGATCAAGAATCGGAACAAAGGGCAATCAGCGATTCCTCGGGGTACGCTATCAGAGGATTCTTTGTGTCCTTTACTGTTGAGATTACAAACTGCGAACTCGTCTGGTGTATTTCGTCGATTGCTTCGAACTGGCTGACCAAATCCTCAATCATATTTCTATCAGCTAGCTTTGAGATTACGATAAAATCGGTGTCACCCAATATAAAATATACTTTGTTCACACCTTCGAGTACGCTCAGCTTTTCACCAACGGTAGTGTGAGTTCCCGACTGGTACTTAGCTCTCACCTCAGTAATCAATGTGATTTCCAAACCAATCTCCGCGAGATCAACGGAGTACAGCTCGTTTTCAATGATGTTCTGCTCTTTGAGTTTGTTGAGTCGGTAATGGACTGTTGACTTCGGAATACCTGTGTCATGGTGAATCGACTCAGGACTTCCGGTCTCAAGATTCGAGATCGCAGAAAGTATTCGTATGTCTTTTGAGTCCATAGTACAACTTGGGAGAGTATTCTTAAACACAGTTCTAATCAGCGTTATATTGCCGGTTTCTTAACAATAGGGAGACAATATCACGTTTAGAGGTGGTGAGATCCAGAGCAAGGGTTTGTTGCAGCATCGTTTGGGAATAATATTTCCGGCATCCCATCAGGGGATGTTCCTCCCCGGTATTAATTGACCGATTTTTGCTGCACACCGAGATTATCAAGCAACGTCTCTATCTCAAAATCATTCAATGGTCGGTTTTCATCTTTTATTGTCATTATAACAAATTTCGAGCTTGTCCGATCGACTTCATCAATCGCCTCGAAATCCTGGATAAGCCGCTCCACCATCCCACGATTAGCGAGGTGAGAGATAACAACAAAATCCGTATCTCCCATAGTGAAATATACCTGATTGACACCTTCGACATCTCCAAGCTTCTCTCCGACCTTATCATGATAACCCTCGCTGTACTCAGCCATCACATCAGTGATGACTGTGATGTTCAAACCAATCTTCTCCAAGTCAATATCAAACAGGTCGTTAGTGATGATACCCTCTTCTCGAAGATTGTCCAGCCGATAATGGACCGTCGACTTCGGAATGTCGGTCTCCCTAGAGAGTTTCTCTGGACTACCCGTCTCTAGCTTTGCAATCGCCGCCAGAATTTGCACATCTTTTTCATCCATAGTAGGTCTGTCACCAAGTATGAGCCAATCTATTGAATATCTTCCGACCATATTGTACTGTTATTGACTGTAAAACAGTACTGACATACATATAACAACAGACAGTATGCGTATCGTCAGATCGAATCTTTACTCGGTGGAAACCCTGCCAACATCCTGTAAGTTAGGGGAGCTCATAGTACTCTGACGACTGTATCCATGCATTTGGATTCTCCGGATCATAGACGTATAGCGTGTTGTTATCCAGTTCTAGTTCTGCGTAATTTATATCCGTGTCAGGGTTGGTACTGCTATGTCTCATGGTTGTATTCACTGGCGGGTGTGCGGCCCAACAGCCGTGCCCGTACACTACTTCGCATCTCATTTTCTCGTGGCCCGCCTAACCCACTATTGAACCTAGTCCCTAATATAGATTACTGATGAGACCACATCCTATTTTGCGTAAAATAATAGTATTGAATCCACATACCTTGGCAAATTGTGTCTTCTAATGTTGGTCAAGTGTCGAAACACTACTACCCTGAAGAGACGTTATAGCGTAGTTGGAGTGTAAGTGCATATCTTCAGCTGAGGTCAGGAAGATGATTAAGACACTCTACCGGCAGATTAGCGGTGCCTTCCTACACTACATTATTCTGTAGTGGGTTCGAAAAGGATACATCACTTTGGGATGTAATTCTAATTGTGCAGGAATCTACCGAAGGTTCGATTATGATTTTGTTCGCGGCTGCCGGTTTCGGGACATTAGGGATATTTGGAGAACTCGCGTCGGCGATAAATCTTAAATTAGCTACACTGTTACCGATTCGATTTGCGATTTCGACTTTCATAGTTGGTACAATAGGAATGATCCGCGGTTTATCTTATCCGGTGACCAAAGGAGACTGGTTGAGGACACTCACGCTTGGCGTTGTCTACACCGGGATGACACTATTCTATTTCACTGCACTACGATACTTGACAGCAGGATTGGCATCAATCATCCTCTATACCTACCCTGCGATGGTTCTGGGCTTGTCAATATTATTTTTGAATGAACGAACAACATGTAAAAAGATAGTAGCTCTTGTATTGTCAATGGCAGGGGTGGGATTTGTCGTCGGGACAAACACAGCTGGAGCCGACGCGCTAGGGATTGGGCTCGCCCTTGGTGCTGCGGCCTGTTATGCTATTTACACGGCTGGTAGTCGACACCTGAGTTCGTCGATATCACCTCCAGCAATAATGTTTGGGGTTCTTGTAGGAACGACAGGTAGTATGATCGTGTACGGGACCCTCGATGGTGGCCTCACGGTACCGGCCGGAATCGATGAGTGGGGCGTAATTTTGGGGATTGTGTTCATTTCAACAGTAATCCCATTGCTGTTATTCTATGAGGGAGTTTCTCGCCTGGAAGCAAGCCGTGTCGCAGTCATCAGTACTGTCGAACCTGTCGTCACCGTCACTCTAGGTGCAACACTCTTGGAGGAACCGGTCACACCATTCGTCGTCGTGGGAGGAACACTAGTCATTGGCGCGATTATGCTCATTCAACAGTAACCCACCATCACTTCAGGGAGTTATATTTGGAGTGTTTCCCATACGCTATTTACTATTCTAAGAGGAACGCGAAGAGATCGGCGACTTCAGGACCGTCGAGGTAGTCGCCGCCATCAAACGCAACCGCATCACCAACTCGAGTGATCGGTCGTTCATAATCTCGCCATCGGGATTCAATTGGACGCGGCCCTCGTCGGCGTCACCTTTCAGGGCCGCCTGAGCGCTCTAAATACCGCCAATGTTCTCAGCGGTGAATTCATCCTCCAAGACTCTGGACCGGACCCCACTGCAAAAATATGATATAGCTATATGTAGTTTATCAAAATTAGACCCACGGAGGCATCTTTTTTCGGTTTTCACACAGACTCCAACAGTCTGTTTGTCCCCAAAATATATACGCAAACTGTGGGAAATGCGCTACCACCAGAACATGCCGGGCTTAGAATCGATACCACACACAGCGAGGCTTCTTCTCCCCGTTCTCAAGAGTGAACAGCAAACGCGCTGGAGGAACACTCAATGAGCGACACTACAGCATCAGCGACCGACCACGACTGGGAGGACGTCGACGACGTCTCCTGGACGCTCCTCGACCGCGAGGAACTCGTCGACGCCTACTGGGCCGTCGTCGCCCCGGTGATGGAAGCAGATGGACTCAATCCTGAACAGAAGAAGCCGACACATAGCTGGCTTCGCGACCACGATCTCCGCCCACTCCTGTACGCGCTACGAGAGTACCACAACCGCACGTTCACAGAGTTCTGGCGTGAAGATCTCGAACTAGACGTCGAAGAATCGGGCTATGAGTGGGCGACTGACCACGATCGAACTATCGAATCACTCGAGTCATTTCTTATATCGCGGCGAGAACGGAAGGGTCTCGCTGGTTCATCGATTGATACGCTCCGCTATCGTCTAAATCGATATATCCAGTCCTACCGAATCGAAAACGAATCCGGAGACCTCGTAACGCCAGTCGCTCGCGACAGCGATACTCCTCCCTACGAGGCGGTCGATGCATGCTGGGCGGCATTTGACCGCCTTCACGCAGAGCTCGACGGCGGGCAGACCAAACGCCGAATCCACCTCGCGGTCTCGAACTGGTACGCCCATCTGGTCCGGCGGAAATGGGCCGCCGTCAATCCCGCTGATGGCCTCGACGACGAGTTCGACTGGTCGAACGGGACCAATGACGACGCCGATACGCCGTGTCTCACCACCGAACACGTCCGTGCGCTCTACCAGACGGCGACCGATCAGGAAGAGCGCCTCCTCATCCTCGCGCTGTGTGCGTGGGGACTACGCCCGAACGAGGTCGCCAGTCTCCGTGCTCGCCAGTTCGTCCTCGACGTCTCGGACGATGAGGTCCCGTATATCGAGTTCGAAGAGCGAAAGAACGGTCCTGGAGAGGTCTCGCTACTCTACGGACAGGGCGTACTCGAAGACCATCTCGCCACGTTTGCCGATCACCACGAGTGGGACGGCTATCTCTTTCCGTCACCTCAGGGATCTGGCGGCCCAATCTCTCGTTGGACGGTCTGGAACCGGTTTACACAGCTCGCCGACCGTGCGGATCTGCCTGACGAAATCGATGGTGTGTCGCCAGCGCCAAAGATGGGACGGCGATTTTGGTACGATGCCTATTCCGCCTCGCTCGACGTCGTCCTCAGTAGTCTCGACGAGATCGCGACCGAACAGGGCAGCGCCAGTGCCGACGTCGTCCTACAGAATTACCTTTCAGAATCGCGCGCTCGGAAGCTCCGTCGAGAATACATGCGTGACCAGTTGGCTGCCGCCTTCGAAACAGAAAGCTAGTGATACGACAGTCTGACTTCGTTCCCGGACCCAAGAGTTATTACTCAATACACGAATTATGAATTGTATGTCGAAAGCGACGGGAGATCCAGAACGCGCTGTTAACGGCCTTATGTCCGTGGCACAGCTGCTTGAAGAGCCACGGCTCGCCCGTCTCTACACCTATATTCTCCGTAAAGGGGGGGTAACGATCGACGACATCACTGACGAGACAGAGATCCCCCGTACGACCGCGTACGCAGATACGGGAACGCTTGTTGATCTCGGCGTGCTCACGCGAGATGAGACACAAAAAACGCACACCTACACAACACAGCCAATCACGCTCACCGCGAATCTTGATGGAGATACGTATACGATAACGCCGACCCTCATCGAGGCAATCGGCCGATCACCTCAGGATCAGGACCTCGACCTGCTGATCGAGAAATACGGCATGGGCAAGCTTGCTGCGGCACTCACGTATGCAATCCCATACGTCGAGGGAGGCATGACCGAGCGGGTCGCAGCACGTGAGCTTGATCTCCAGCCCGCGTTTGCTATTGCGGTCCTCCAAGCCCTCCGAGACGTAATTCTCGAAATGCGGGAGCATGATCCATATTTTGACCAGATTCGGAATGCTCGTGACGAACCAGTCGACGAGGAAGCATAGGAAGGCCCACACATGGACGAAGCGACCGAGTCGATACCGGAGAGTGCCGTGTGGGTTGCTGATTCTGGTGTATTCATTGCGTGTGGCCGTCAGGAACAAAATAAGTATACGGCGCTGGAACGGTTTGCCCAACGGAACGAAATCACGTTCGTGATCCCAAACCGGGTGTATGAGGAACTTGGCGGAGCACCAGACCGCAGTACACCCGGTCAGGCACCTATCAATAGCGCAATTGACAATGGATGGGTGACCGTCGCTGATGAACTAGACTACACAAATCCGACAGTGGCACGCGTTATGGACCATGTGCGTGGCTTCATCGCCCGCAAATCGAACCGATCCGAGGACGACATTGAAAAGGCGGATACCGCACTCGGTGGTGTCGCAGCTCACCTCCTAGATAGTGGGAAAGCCATGTCAATCTGCGTCCTCACGACAGATGACGATGCTGGGAACGGTGTCGTCACTGCAATCGAAGCTCAGGGGTACAATGATCAAATCACATTCAAGGATGGGTTTGATCTGATTTCGGAGATCACATAGAGTCTATCTACGAACTCTCGAAAATTGGTGGCCCTATCGTAGATGATCGTAACCCCACTCTAGCAGCACGTCAGCCATGTCATCCGGGTTTCGTCGGGCCACCTCGATATAGGCCTCGCGGATATCCGTGACCGGAACGTTCCCCGGACTCATCCCGAGTTCATCGGCAACTGCTTGCCGGACATCGTCTTCGAGTTCTTGGAACTCATCGCGAGCGAAAATGACGAGTTCGTGAGACCGGTCCTCTTTCACCGTCTGGCGACGAACCGCGTACGGTATCTCCGGGGTTTTGCTCGCCGTTTGTATATTGTCCGCTGAGTCGTTCGTGGTGGTCGGTTCCTCGCTGGCGGTGTTGTTGCTCTCATCGGAGCCGTCATCGTCGTCGGCAAATGGGTCACTCCCCGGTCCCTCTTTCATCCCCGCCATCAGGCCGTCACCTCTTCAATTGCACCGGGTTCTGGGGGATTCGGTGCGTCGACGCCAGCCTGTTTTTCGAGGTACCGGGCAAGCCGGTCGAACTGCGCTAGCGTCTCCAGTTCATACTCGCGCCGTCGGTCGCGATGCTCCCGCACGTACGTGAATGCCGAGCACTGCTTTGCCCACGCACCCTCCATGAGTGACGTCCGATCGCCAAAGGTCTCCGGTGCCGAGTAGGGTATTTCTTCGAGAACTCGTTGTTGATCGTTCGTTCCTTTCACGCCGACCGGAACAGCTGCAAGGACGCCGACATCGATGTCAAGTGTGTCTTCGAGACCTGCGACAAGTTGTTCAAGACCGTCGACAGCAGCCTGTCCTTTCGCACTCGGTTCGATTGGAATGACGAGCGATCTCGTTGCATTAATTGCGTTGTGAAGATGCGGACCTTCGGTCGCGGGCGGGTCGCAGATCAGGACATCGTACTCGTCGCGTACACCTGCGTCAGAAAGCGTACTCAGTAGCGCCGCGTGTATATTGAATGCATCGCCAACTGCCGCTGCTTGGTCCTGCTCCCGCCGGAGCCAGTCCCCGAGGTCCGCGAGAGTGTTGTGTTCGGGAATGATGTCGACGCCGTGTTCGCCCTCAACGATGAGGTCTTCAAACTCGCCCATCGGGCGGTTAATCATGTGCCGTGCAAGATGGTCGACATCCTTTGAGCGGTCGCTGTCGACGCCGAACAGACGTGAAAGATTGCCTTCCTGCGGGTCCAACGGGATGACGAGGGGTTTCAGTCCAGCTCGAGCATGCGCGACGGCGAGGTTCGCGGCAGTCGTCGTCTTGCCCACGCCACCAGCCTCGGAGTACGTGCTGTAGGCCAGCATACCCGCCAGTTCAACCGACTGGTTGAAATAACTTGTTGATAGAACTAATTGGTTCAACTAGACAGTTCATGCAACTGATTGAGTCAACTAATGTAATCGAATGGTTGAAATGATCGATTTAATCGATTGTTCCGATCGATCGATTGAGATAGTAGAATTCGCCAGATTAACACTCGAAACGACAGGGGTGAGGGGAGATAATTCAACCAATTTATTCAATCAACTGTTTCAACCAGTCGGTTGAACCAAAAAAATTTCAGCAAATGAACACTCAAAACAACGGAAAAATAGAACAGATTGAGGAGGAGATCATCTATACTTCGATGAAGGGGGTGTCGGGCTAACCAACAGAGCAGGTTTCAATACGGCGATGTTGGTTAGTCGGCGAACGTCAGAACACTTGTTCACGATCACGAACACACATTCAGAATAGTTGACCATCCTGTATTTCAATGGCAGCGGGGGCGAAAATTATGAGCCGTTGAGCATAGTGTGTCCAATTCCGGAAGTTTCCGGAAACAACCCACTCACTCTTTTATTATCTGACCCTAAATCATAGTGTCAGAAACAGATGATCCGCGATGCACGCGTCCTCCGTGCTGGGTTTGTCCCCCGAGAAGTCGAGCATCGCGACGCCGAGGTCAACCATCTCTCTAGCGTCCTTGAACCCATCACGAATGGCGAGCCCACCGACACTGCCATCGTTACCGGCCCTAGTGGGGCGGGCAAGACCTGTATCTCGAAGTTCGTCACCGAACGGCTTCGTGAGGAGGTTCTCGACGTCAAGACCACCTACGTCAATTGCTGGCGGAACTACACACGGTTTCGGACGGTCTACCAGATCCTCGACGACCTCGGCGCGACGATCGACATCCATCGCCAGTCGACGCCCCACGACGAACTCATCGACCGGCTCCAACAGCACGACGGCCCGCGAACCGTCGTCATCCTCGATGAAGTCGACCAACTCGAAGATCCCAGCGTCATCTACGACCTCCACAGTCTCCCGCAGTTCGCAATCATCTGTATCGCGAACAAAGAAAAGGAACTGTTCAGCCGCGTCGACGACCGGCTTGTAAGCCGCCTGCGCTCCAGCGAACACGTCCGAATGGACAAGTACCATGACGAGCAGCTGTACGACATTCTGAGTGCGCGCGCGAGGTGGGGCCTCGAAGAAGACGTCATCACCAACGACCAACTCTATCGCATCGCCGATGCGGCCGCCGGCGACGCTCGGCTCGCTATCGGCATCCTCCGGACGGCAGCCAGCAAGGCCGACCGCGAGAACCGTGAACAAATCACTGACGATATCCTCCTAGATGCAGCCGAGGACGCCCGTGCCCAGATCAAACAGAAGAGTCTCGATTCACTCACACCACACCAGCGGGTCGTCTACAATATCGTCCGCGATCACAGTCCACTCGGACCGAGTGAGATACACGAACGCTATACCGAAGAGGTCGATGACCCACGGACGAAACGGACCGTCCGGACGTACCTCTCGAAGATGGCTCAGTATAATCTCCTCGAGGCGGAGGGCACGAGTCGGGACCGAGAATACTCGCTCGTCGATTCGGCGGCCGCGTCGCCGATGCAGTGACGCCAAAGCACGTCCTCAACTATCCGGAGCTGAATTCGCCGAGTCCCGACTGCTCGTAGTCTAGTGGTTCGATGACCCGTGGGTCGTCGTTGACGGGGTTGTCGACTCGCGTCGAAATCTCGTAGGCGTCCAGATCGTCCTTCGGATACTGCTGACAGAGCTCCTTGCGAACGTCCGGACCGGCGGAAAGCCATTCGGACTCAGCATCACGCGGGAGGACGACCGGCATCCGATCGTGGATGGACTGCATCAAGTCGTTGGGGTTCGTCGTCAAGATCGTCACGCACGAGACCGTCTCATCGTCGCCCTCCCAGATGTCCCAAAGGCCAGCCATCGCGAACGCTGGGTCATCTTCCCGGTATATTCGATAGGGCTGCTTCGGCCCGCCATTCAGTGATTGTCACTCATAGAACCCCGACGAAAGGACGAGACAGGGGCGGGATTCCCACGTCTGCTTGAAGACGCGTTTCTCGTCAGCAGTCTCGGAACGAGCGTTGATGATCCCCTCCTCGGGCTCGTCTACCCAGAATGGAATAAGCCCCTAGTGGTACCGGTCGATATCGTCGGGGGCCTCGTTCGTGATGATCTCCAAGCCGTCTCCTGGTGCGATATTATATCGCGGCGTGTAGCCGCCGTCCGTGACGACCTCGGCGTCGAAGCGAGCTTCGAGATCTGCTTGCTCAATGAAGAGGGAGTTTCGTCCACACATACGTTCGTGTTCGTTGGGAATTATCTTGAGCGTAGCCTCGCAGGAGCATCGTTGACGGCGGTGTTCGGTCTTAACCAACAGACTGCCACGGCAGACTCGGTTTGTTGGTAACGCAGTCAATGCGGGACGAGTCCGATTCTGGAAACAATATCGGAAACCGTCGAACGAACTCAGAAATCCGGTGACTGAAGCGGGGTTTCTATCTGTCTCATCTCTTCCCTGAAACACGGAAGCGCCACGCCGCGGCTTATCGGGAACGTATGCATCTAGTCGGGTATGGGAGAACACTCAACATGGGATCGGTTGACAGCAGAGCAGCCAACACGGGGCGCCGACCGCAATCGGGACCTAGCTGACCAGAGCGATCCAGCTACGGAGAAAATGCTGCTCCCGTCACTCGAGGAGGGTATCACGCTGCTCGACGTAGCGGGCGGTCGCAGTGTCCCGATCCTCCAATCGCTCGTGCTTGATCATCTCCTCCTACACGACGGCACCGCCTTCTGGGTCGACGCGACTGGGCATGCGACGACGTCCACGCTCTCTCGGATTGCCCCCAGCCAGCGGCTGCTCAACCGAATCCACGTCGCACGCGGCTTCACTGCCTACCAGCATTACGGCGCCGTCTGCGACCTCCCAACAGCAGTGAACCAGTCTATCCAAGACTCCACCGCCGATACCGGGGCGGCCGGTCGACAGTCTACGGGTCGCAACGAAAATGCGTCTCCCTACACACCCTCACTCATCGTTGCGCCGGCTGTCGACGCCCAGTACCGCACCGACGATACCCTCGGCGAGGCCCACGCGAAAACCTTGCAGGCCCGAACACTAGCCGGGTTGACGACCTACGCCGATGGATACGACATCCCGGTGCTCGTTACTCGAAGCGAACGTAACGAATTCACCACGCCGGTCGCGACGATTGCCGATCATCACCTTGAGTGCGAGCTGACCCGGATGGGGCCACGGATAGTCGGTGATGAGTTCGAGACACTCGTCTACCCCGTCGACGACGGCGCGTACTACCAGACGACGTTCGCGTACTGGCGGCAGCTGCTCGAGGCCCGTGCCACCCAGGTCGGCTTTGAACCGGCGACGACATCGCCCTCGACGCCGACTCCGGACGGCGTCGGAACGGGCATCACAGCTGACGGTGAGACGGTATCTGCCATCACGGATCCCCTGCTCGATGCGTGGACAGCGACCGGTGCTGGAGGTAGATAACCATGGGGCGCACGAACCCGACGTACCGAGATGCACTCCGGGCCATCGAAGAGCGCTGGGTGGAGTTCCGCCGGGCACTACGTCGGCGCGACCAGCCTCGGTTCGACCAGCTGTTCGAGTACGCCCGCGAGCACGCCGACGCGAGCGGGCTGTTGAACCATCAGAATCCGCTCCTGCCGGCGCTGCTCAGCATCGACCTCGAACAAGAGGGCCGCCTCGACGACCATGAGAAACGCCTCGAAGAGCTCGAAGCTGCGGTCGCAGCAAGCGATGACCAGGAGACCGCCCCACCGGACTCGGACCCTTGACGATGCCGTTCAGTATAGACTTCTTGGACGACGGTCGGGTCCTGGAATGGGAGGCAACCGCCGACGGCGCAGTCGCGACAGAACGGGACGACTACACGCCGCATTTCTATGTCGCTCCTCGCGAGCCCGACACTAACCTCGACCTCACGACACTCCAGTCGGTGTACGACCAGCACCCAGATGTCGTCGCGACCGAGATAGTTTCTCGGCGTCCTGGCTTTCGACGAGGCGAAGAGGCAGTCCTTGCCGTCGACGTCGCCCACATCGACCGCGTCACCGCGCTCGCCCGACAAGCACGCCAGTTGTCAGACTATCCAGTTGGGGATCTCGCCTGCTTCAATGTGGACTTCTCGCGAGAGTTCCGATACTGTCTGGAGAACGGTATCGATCCAACCCCGGCGAGCGAGCTGTCGACGCTCCGGCTCAGCGTTCCGGTGACCGAAACGAGCAACGACGTCTATGGGGAGCTGTCCGTCGCCGGTGACACCGTCATTGGCTCGCCGACAGAGATTCTGACGGTCGTCCAGGGGGCGCTCGAAGCACACGATCCGGACGTCCTGGTCTGCTCGACGAGTGAGATCATCCCGACGCTGTATGGGATGGCGACGAACGCCGGCGTCGACGACTTCTCGCTGAGTCGGTGGCCGGACGTCGACTACCAGCAGCTCGCAAGCCGGTCGACGTACTCGAGCTACGGTTGCGTCGGCCACTCCCCGGCGCGGTACAACGTGCCCGGCCGAGCGATTATCGACAAGTCGAGCACGTTCTTCTACGGGGAGACAAACCTCGACGGCGTCCTCGATCTCGTGTCGCGCTCGAAAAAGCCCGTCCAGGAGATTGCCTGGGCGTCGATTGGGAACGTTCTCACCGCAATCCAGATCTGTAAGGCCCACGACCGCGGCGTACTCGTCCCATGGAACTCCTGGCGCCACGAGTTCTACAAGCCGATGGGGACGGTCCACGACGCCGACCGCGGCGGCTTCATCTTCGCCCCCGAGGTCGGCCTCCACGAGAACGTCCACGAACTCGACTTCTCGAACCTCTACCCGAACATCATCTGTACACAGAACGTCTCGCCGGACGTTATCCGGTGTGACTGCCACAGCGACCGGGACGACGTCCCCGGCCTAGGGTACTCGATCTGCGACGACCGGGGCTATCTCGTCGACGTGCTACAACCGATCATTGACGATCGCGACGAGATCAAGGCGGCCATTCGCCGCGAGAAACAGCGGGACGACCCCGACGAGGAAAGATTGGCAGAACTCGAAGGGCAGTCGGGAGCCCTGAAGTGGATCCTCGTCGCCTGCTTCGGCTACCAGGGATTCAGTAACGCGAAATTCGGCCGTATCGAATGTCACGAGGCGATCAACGCGTTCGCTCGCGAGATTCTGCTGACGGCGAAACAGCAGCTGGAAGCCGGTGGTTGGCGCGTCGTCCACGGCATCGTCGATTCGATCTGGGTCACACCGGATCCTAACGTCGACGACGATGACCGTGAGGACCTCGAAACACTCGCGACGGCAATCACGGAACGCGTCGAGATTCGGCTCGAACACGAGGCCCACTACGACTGGGTGGCGTTCGTACCCCAGCGCGAGAGTGGCGCCGGCGCGTTGACGAAGTACTTCGGGAAGGTCGCCGGCGAAGACGAGTTCAAGATTAGAGGCATCGAAGCCCGACAGCGCTCGACGCCACTGTTCATCGAAAACTTTCAGCGTGAGTGTCTCGACCGATTCGACGCGACTCGCTCACCAGCGGCGGTACTTAGCTGTCTCGAGGACGCTATTGAGAGACTTCACGCGGGGACAGTGCCAGTCAAAGAGCTCGTCGAACGGAATCGTGTCTCTAAACCACTCGAAGGGTACAGTCAGAACACCCAGAATGTGTCGGCTCTGAAGCGTGCTCGTGATCTAGACATCGCCGTGCATCCGGGTCAGGATATTGAGTATGTGGTCGTCAACGATGAGAAGACTTCGCGTGAGCGAGTGGTATTAGCACATGAAGACATCAAGTCCTATGATCCGGCGTATTATGAGACACAATTGGTCCGGGCCGCCGAGAGTTTACTCTCCCCACTCGGATGGGATCTTTCGGACATACAACGAGACATTGCTGGGACTCGAGAACCGGATTTGACGGCCTTCACGAGAAGCGAGAGAAGTTAACCAACAAATGATGATTTACAAGGACGTGTTGGTTAATAGCTACACTACGGAAGGCAAATAGGGAAGTGTGTCAGGAAACACCACTGTGTCCGCAGTTCTTTCGCTCACTCAGTGGAATGGCCGAGAGAGTAGTGTTCTCGAGTAGGACGAAACCCAACACTATCAGTGGGTTCGGATGGACACACACACCTGATTCCGAGTTAGTGAGGGATGGGGAGTATCCAGCCAAAAATATCCTGTTTGTCAGGGCATCTCCAACAACAAGCACGAGCGGTACTGGCTTTGCTAGTGATTGTTTCCAGGCTAGCGGCGGTGGCTGTAGTACTTTCCTTTCCTACCTCTCCTAGTTCACTAAACTAGAAACTAGAAAGAACACACCTAATTCCGAGTTAGAACACCATTCAAAACGCTCCTCACTAACGATATTCCACTAACTAACTCGGAATCGGGTGTGTGTCCCTCTGTTGATTTTACTAGCTTTCGACAGGCTGACCTTCTCTAATTCATTTAATGCCAATTAATTGCTCTACTAACTCGGAATCAGGTGTGTGCGCCATACCATGAGGGATTTGCCCCTCTATCCAGACTAGAGTCGGCAAAAATCTCAAACCGACCTCTGTCATAGGTCGTCTCCGTTTCACAAACTAACTCGGAATCGGGTGTGTCTTTCCCGAGGATGCTGCTATTGAATATGGTCACCGAGAATCAAAGTTGTCTGAATCTACAAACAACTCACATTGACACTTCTGACTCCTCTAACTCGGAAATAGGTGGGTCTAGACCAGGTTCAAAGTTATTTCTCTCTCTTCTCTGTCGGCCGAATTCCCACTTCAGAAGGCTTCTCTAACTCGGAGTCTAGTCCAAAGACTTTTGCTTCAGTTTGGTAAACCACTTCTTCATGGACGGTACCGAAAACGGTAACATGGAAGAACCTGATGAGCTCTTCCAGACCGTTGACGAAACTGGTGGGGACGATATCTTCGCGAATCGCGAACTCCTCAATATCGACCACGTGCCCGATGAAAATCGAATTGTCGGACGGGATACACACATAACAGAACTCGCAAACGAGGTTGGGCCCGCAGTGACGGGTTCACCACCCAATTCGGTCATCTTGTACGGAAAGACTGGTTCCGGGAAATCACTCGTCGCCAACCACGTCATGGAACGTGCACAAAACGAGGCCGATAGGCGAGGATATCGCATGGCGACCGTGACGGTCGACTGTGCACAGGCTAAAGGCGAGGCTGATACAATTCAGACTATCGCTGAAGCAGTCAACACACCTACCTCCGGTGTGAAAGTACCAACACGGGGTATCTCGACAAACGAATACTACAACCGTTTGTGGGATATCCTCGATACAGAGTACGACGCTGCCTTGATCACGCTTGACGAGGTCGATCGTCTTGGTGACGATAACGTACTTATGCTCCTTTCCAGAGCTCGCGAAGCTGGGAAAGTGGACGTCCCGATTGGCATAATCTCTATCTCGAATAAAGGGCTGTGTTGAATCGCCATATAGCGGTGGAATTCACTGTTTCACAGCTCGCTTGATGTTATAGACGACACACATCAGCGCGATTTCTCGGAATTCGCGGAACCACGAACGCGCTCGCACGGCGAAGCCGAGCGAGCGCTTCACAGCCGAGTTCACGGTTTCGGTCATCGAGCGCTGATTGTAGCGCTGTTCGTCGATTCTGGCGTTGTGCGCGTGATCATACGGTGCGAAGATGCGATGTTTGATGAGCGGGCGAATCCCGAGGTCACGAAGGGATTCGCGGAGCGACTGCTTGTCATAGCCTTTATCGGCGGCAAGAGACCGCAGATCGCCCGCATTCCGGCGGGCGATCTGCTCGGCGAGGTCTGCGTCGCTCCCTTCACGGTTCGTCGAGCAGTGAACGTCAAGAACGGCTTGAGAGTCTGTATCGACGAGTTTCGTGACCTTCAGCTTCTGCACGCGGTAGCTTATTCGCTGGCAGTAGTGGCGGCTCGCAGCTGAGCGTTCGTAGAATGTCGCGTCGATCGCGCCGTGTTTCGAGGGGTCGTGCAGCTGCGCCGACTGGCGCAGCAGCACTCGGCAGACGCTCATACTGATCCGGTCGAACGCTTTACACAACGTGGATGGAGAGGGGAGATCGGCCGCGCTGAGGCCGATCTCCCCGGTTATTTGTGGCATCTCTTTGAGCAGGTCAATCGTCATTCGGTAGGACGTGTCGAGGTAAATCCGCAGACAGTGGAGGGAAACGAGGGCATAGTCGGCGAATCCGCCGCCACCTTCCGGGGCGGCGGATTCGTCTCCATCGCCAGTAACTCTTTGAGAAATCGGGACGATTTCGCTAGTGAAGCGGGAGATTTGGGTCATAGACAACTGAAGTCTCCCGCTTCAACTCCTTCGATTTAGCGACCTATCCAGACGCCGTCTAGTGATTCAACACAGCCGAATAAAGTGAATTTCCGGGAGCAAATGACTGAGCGTGTCAAGAGCAGTCTCGGTCACAACGAATCAATCTTTGATCCGTACGATGGTGAGCAGCTCCGGAAAATTCTTGAAAACCGCAAAGATGCCTTCCATGATGATGTTCTCAATCCGGGGGTTATCCCGAAAACCGCCGCACTTGCGGCACAGCGCCACGGCGATGCTCGAAAGGCAATTCGGCTCTTGCGCCACGCCGGTGACTACGCGAAAAACAACAATCTCGGTGAAGTTACCGAAGATCATCTCGAACTTGCTCAAGAGCAGGCCGAAGTTGAACGACTCAAGGAACTAATCGCTGGATTGCCACCACACAGCAAGTACGTTCTCTACGCGCTGGCAAATCTAACCAACAAGACGACAGACGGCGACGTCTGGTTCCGTACGACCGTCATCTACGACATTTACGAGAAAGTTTGTAACGCCGAAGGGACCGACACACTTACAACCGACACCATCCGTGGGCTGCTTAGCGAACTCGCGTTCCTCGAGGTAACTGAATCTAATCAGGAACATGGTGGGATGGGCAAGGGAACGTACAAAGAACACCGACTCCTCTGGGAACCGAGCGTAGTGTTCAAGATGGATCCTGATCCAGCACACGTCGATGTCGACCAGTAGCTCTGGAGACACGCAATTTTGCTCTTTGATTAGGTCTCCGCCTAAAGCTAAGCCATAACTCGATTGTTGATTGGTCAATTTTTGCGGCCCCAGTGAAGTGAGAGAGCTACCTCTCGAGACATCATAGACGGAACTATCCCAGATTACGGGGGATTCAAGCGACGACAGCTAGTCAATGACCGCGACAAAGAGCGAACTGCCGCTCTGCGTGTCGCCGAGTCGGGTGCTCATGATTTCGTCGAGTACCTCCGTTCTGAGGACGACCAGGTGTCGTACCTTGTACGGTTCGACCCAGTCGCTGGAGGCAGTGATCGACTGTCTTCAGGGCCCTATCGAGTGGCTTCACATCGGGAAAGTACCTGTTGAGAAGCTCGTCGAACGGAACCGCGTTTCCAAACTACTCCTAAAGGTCGGACACGTCCCTGAAAGTGCCTGAATCGTCGGCCGTGACAAGGAAGACAAAGATATTGCTGCTGAACTCAAGGCCTATCGTTCAGGGCGACCCGCCGAACAACGTCATAATTTACGCCAAGACAGGTACGGGCAAGTCGCTAGTTGATCGTCACGTCACGGAACGGGCCCGTGGGGGCGCGGAATCAAATGGGGCATCCGTCGGCATGGTCTACGTCGACTGTGCCCAGAACAATACCCAGACACGTGTCGCGCGGACTGTAACACGAACGCCCAATGAGACGCCAGAGACTGATTTCGATGTTTCACGAGCAGGAATTGGGGGCAGGAAGTACTACGATCATTCGTCTTTAGCTAAGACACACACCTCGGTTGTGTAGCGGTAGCGAGCGTCTCTTGAAGGATCGGTCGTTGCTGGTGAATCTTCTGAGCGTCCTCGATCAATCGCTCCAGCAACGGCGGTGGCGAGTAACCGAGGAACTCACCGAGTTCGTGGAGGATGAGCTGGGCGTGCGACCGGAAGGTCGCCGCCCAGCGTTCCGGCGGAAACACGATCTCATCGTCGGCCTGCTCGGTGACTAGATCCAACAGCTCACGACTCACCAGCAGTGACAGCAACGCCGCATACAGCAGAATTTTCACCACATCCGGGTCGCTTGTGTCGAACTCGTCCAACTCGTACTGCGTCTTCAGTTCACGAAACAATGTTTCTACCTCCCATCGACACCGATACAGCGTTGCTAGATCCGCCGGGAAGAACTCGTCTCGTGGCAAGTTCGTGATGTACAGATGGTAGTTGTCGGCGTCCTCGTCACGGACGCCGACGACGCGGAACCGCTTCGTGTCCAGCGAACGCGTCCCTTCGTACTGACCTCGTTTGAACTCCGCTTCGACCTCCACGTCGATGTACTTCCGCGAGATATCATCGATTACATCCTGAATCTGCTTGCCCTCCAAGGGAATGGCGCGCCCGCGCCATTCCCGTAACTCCTCCGTTACCACTGGATTCGCGCTCTTCTTCAGCCGACTCACGAAGTGGCCGTCGTTCTCATCGATCAACGCGAACCGGCGGTACTTGAAGTACGCCAGATCGAGCAAAACTAGCCGTCCGTGCAGCCACGAACCCGTCTTGAACAGCGTGCTGTCGTGTGTTTTCTCGTCAGTCACGTCGAGTCGTTCAATCGTCTTGTCGGTAGCATTGTGGAGCAGGTGGAGCTTCGCTCCAGCCTGCTCCTCGTGACGTGCCTGGAACTCATCAGAGAGGAACTCGTGCAACCGCAACACGGTTCCATCAGCGATCATCACGTCCCTAAATCGGTCGATATCAGCGTCAACAGCGTCGGGTACAGCGACCTCGTCGAGACCGTGCTCGACGAGGTCGCGGAGGTACTCCGCGAGCGTCGGCGTCAACCGGTGATAGAAGCCACCGGGAGAGATCGTCTCGTCGGCTGTCGAGTTGTAGCTGCGTCTGAAGCCAGCGAGTGTTCGGCTCTCGCCTGCGGCGAAGCCGAACACGAGCGTCCACACGAGGACAGGAACCTGAAGCTTGCCCTCTCGCTCGACCACGCCGAGTTCCTCGGCGTGCTCTTCGAGGAACTCGGAGGGAAACAGTGTAGTGAGCCGACGCATGATTCTCGATGAGGAGGCTTTGGTGTGCACAGCCGTCGCCTCCTCACTCCTCTCGAAAAGAAGTCTCGATAAGCCGCTGCTGTCACGTGGTTCTCGGATTAGCTAAAGACGGATGGTACTACGATTATCTCTGGGAAATTCTCGATCTCGCCTACGATTCAGTCATCATCTTTGATGAGGTTGGGCGCCTCGAGCACGACGATATTCTAATGCAGCTTTCTCGAGCCTGTGAGTCTGGGAAAGCAGGCTGCCATCTTGGTGTGATTGCAGTGAGC
Organism: Haloarcula sp. H-hyl6; assembly: GCF_056934455.1. Lineage (NCBI taxonomy): Archaea > Methanobacteriati > Methanobacteriota > Halobacteria > Halobacteriales > Haloarculaceae > Haloarcula > Haloarcula sp. H-hyl6. Next base: position 30,582 of record NZ_JBRIIK010000005.1, on the reverse strand, counting down.
AACAAAACCGAGTACCGGGATCAGTTGAATGAGCGAGTTAAGTCCAGTCTTCGTGAAGAAGAGTTGACTTCCAGCCTTATGACGCGAATCAGCTCTACGGAATTATAAATCATCTCGTGACGCATTCCACGACGGCTTTCGCTCTGATGACGTCATCCCACTGACTGCACCTCTCGGCGCACAGGAACATGGTAACGACAGAAAGGCAATCGAGATCCTCCGGCACGGCGGCGAATTCGCTGAACGAGAAAGCGCTGATTAGATTATCGAAAATCACGTTCGTGATACTCAAGAATGGGCGGAAGTCGATCGATTTGAGGACTTCTTCGTGGATAGACAACCCGGTCAAATTCATTCTCTACTCACTTGCGTTGCTGACCGAAGAGAACCCAAACGAGGACGAATTCTCAACGAGGCGTATCTATGATCGCAATCAAGAAACTGCGGAGAAAGTAGGTGTAACGGTTTTGAGGGAACACCGCGTCTATGAATTGCCGAAGGAGCAGGCATTCCTGAGTGTCGTGGAATCAACTTGAACAGATGGTTGGCGTGGAGAGGAAGCAATCTGGAGCATCGATTAGTTCAAGATACAGGTATCGTAATGAAATCTGTTCTCCACAATAGCCGGCTGGAATGTCTGGCGTAGTTTCATTCCTAATTCGATCTCACACTCTTGGTTACAAGTGGACCTGTTGGTTTCCCATATTCAAAAACACCATACTTCACACATTGGTTTAAGATTGGAGCCATTCTACCTACAAATATACATATATAAACACAATTCTACCAATTTTGAATATAAAAATATTATTTTGCATTCAAATTCTATATTTTTATGGAGTGTTTTTGTACTCAGATTCATATCTACCTCCTTCTCTGAATTGACTGGTCCCTTATACTCAGACTTGATTTTTCCACCTTCTTGTCACAGCCAATAATAGTATCGGTTGTCGTTGATCGACTTGATCTCTCACCTCACAATGAAAGTTGGTCACAGCGAGAATCCTTTCTCACAAATTTTAGCTGATTTTAGAGAAGAAGTCAGTATATACGGAATGTGAGATTCACCGGTAGCGGATTACCCCCTCAGATGTGCTGGTCTCCAACGCTCTCTAGACCCATTCGTCAGCAAACTCTTACCGACTTTCCGCAAATAGTATCGTTACAGTTGGGTAGATCTCGATGAAATATTAGGCCACGTTTCTTCCGTATATGTTCACCCCCCAGGTTTCCGTCGTTTCCGTCGGTTCGTTTTGAATTCCCTTCATCTTCATCGACACCCCTCGTTTCCGTCGTTTCTTCGCTTCCCTATTGAGTCTCTGTCGTATATTAATCATAGTGAGTATGTAGTTGGATCGAATGGAATAAATCGGGATCTGACTTCGTGACAGGTCATTCGTGGACCCAGCCTTGCATTCGGCTGTCCTCAAGAATCGTTTCGCGAACAACCTGCGGGTCTTCGATAAGCCGGTTTTGAAGATGAATGCCGCCAGCACTCCCCTTATTGATTTTCTTGATTTCGACGACACCGAGGAACGCTTGTTCTTTCAGTATATCTCGGAACCGCCGAACTGAGAGAATATCCATGTCGAGTTGGTTGCAAATCTGCTCATACTGATCATAGACATGGCTCGTAAGGTATGCATCTTCACTAGAATTAGCACTGAGTTCAGTCAGTGCGAGTAAAGCAGCTTTCGCCTGTGTAGGCGCACCATTTACAAGCTCTCTGAACCGATCTTTCTCAGCATGCTGTTGAGCTTGTCGAACATGTTGTTCCTCGACTTGTTCAGCTCCGTCTTCAAAGGCAACTTCACCAGCATGACGAAGAATATCAATTGCCTTGCGAGCATCTCCATGTTCTTGAGCAGCAAATGCTGCAGAAAGAGGGATTACGTCATCTGAAAGGACATCGTCTTGAAAAGCATCCACTCGATTGAACATAATCTCACGAAGTTGGTTCGCGTCGTATGGTTTGAAAAACAGCTCCTTGTGCTGGAAGCTACTTTTCACTCGCTCATTTACGTTATCTACATACTGAATTTTGTTGCTGATCGCGATAACGCCAATACTACAGCCGATTTTCCCTGCCTCTTCCGCTCGCGACAGTTTCATGAGGACACTATCGTCATTCATCAGATCGATCTCATCGAGGATAATAATAGCAGAATTAAATTGTGCGTCAAGTGCCTTCCATAAGAGTTTGTAATACTTTGAAGTGCTTAGCCCAGTGTGTGGAACAGAAAGACCGGTAATAGACTCGTCGTTCAATTTTGCAGCAAGCGATGATATTGCTTGGGTCTCTGTGTTGTCTTCTGCGCAGTCTATGTACGCTGTTCCGATATCAATACCTGCCTGAGCTGCATTTTGTGCGCGTTGGCAGACATGCTTCGAAACAAGTGATTTTCCAGTCCCCGTTTTTCCGTAGATCATCACATTTTCTGGGGAATATCCGTGAACCGCTCCATTAAGGCGTTTTGCTAGTTTTGAGATCTCTTCGTCACGTCCGACGATTCGTTCAGCTTCTGGGACGTGGCCAATTTTCAAGAGGTCTTTGTTTGAGAAGATCCGATGCCCAGAATCAAAGAGGGGATCATCAACAGAAGAATCTGGAGCCATTGGCTATCACATGTTCGGCACGCTAAGAGTATAAAGCTAAGGGGGAGGTTTACCCCATGTTTCCGACGTTATTTTGCTGATTTCAGCAGTCTAGAGTGATACCTCCTTATTATTGGATTTCATACAATATAGCCAGACTTCTGACGTTATTGATGGAAATTTAACCATACACCACGCTTTCCTCCGGGCACAGATTGGATTTAGGACCCGCACACCCCAGGTTTCCGTCGTAATCTCTCAACCACTGGGAGCAGGCAGTTGAAAATAGGGTTCATGAAGTTGAAGTGGAAGTAGACGGTGGGAAAAAGGGTTTTACGAGCAATGTAGAGAAAAATAAGAATACCTCTGTTTCAATGGACGAAACGAACTTACGTATGTTTCTTATATGAAACGAAGTTCGTCTATTGGAATGTTCACTACAAGCTCTATTTAATCTAACTATTCATAGCACAGCATCATATGATTACAAGAACGGATGCAACATTATTCACTCGCCTTTGAAGAAACGACGGAAACATGGGGGGTATCTCTCACTTTTCACGACACCGCAGCGCGTTAGCCTAGTATGGCGAATCATACCTCGTCGGAATACGTCGGAAACGTGGGGTGTGTGTCTTTCTCTTCACATGGCAATCGCTACAGCGTTGGAATTCTCCGATTAGGGACTGAGTGAGGATCTTCGAATTCCCAGCTAAGGATATGTTTGGCGGCGTTCCAAGGACTGTCGTTTCACACTAATTTTCCACCCGTACCATCACTTGATACGGGCGAGGAGTTTTGGGCCGCTGTCGGAGTCTTTGTCCATCGATCCGACAAAGCCAGTATTCTGACTCCTTCCCAAACTATTTGTTTAACTGGTTTCCATATGTTATATATGAGCCGAACGACCATCGAGGTTGATGAAGAATCACGCGACGAGCTTAGACGATACAAGGCCCAAGACGGACTCACATACGACGAAGCCATCATCAAACTCTTACGAGAAGCAGGATGGTTCGATGACTGAAGACAAATCATAACGGCAATTGAGTCAAATGGCATGCATTAGATGACGAGTCTGACGGGTTAGTTGGCCAGTTTGACGATGCTGCATATTACCCCACTATCGCTCTTGCCTGAATTACAGGCACGTCCCACCACCCAACACTTCCCTGTAGTTTCTGGTCCCCTTGAAGCAGATGTACCTACTTGAGCTATGGCAATTCTACGCGACTCTGCAGAGGGCGTTATGGTAAACGGTGGCGAGTACGTCATTTTCTCATATGAATCGGTGTTTGATTGTTCGGACTGGTAAAATACCCGCTCTCGATACCTCACCAGAGTGGATACTTACCGGCCGGTTTGATTAGCTGCGTTATTTTGTGAGCTACTCTCAACGGAGTATATATCTTGCCGAGCATCTCTGGGATTAATTCGTGTGTTGATCGCCTCTATCTCTTCAAGCTGTCTTACTGCCGACCGGACTGTTCGGCGTACAAGGTACGTTTCTTCTGCGAGCTCCTTTTGTGTGAATTCTCCCTCATACTGGAGCGTTTTGAAAACAAGCTTTGCACTTGGCGAGAGATCATCCACAGACGCTTCCTTGCTGTCATGTGTGCCGGACTTCGTCGGCATCAACTGAAAGTCCTTCTTAGGGGTACTTTGTGTTATCGATTCACATTCGTTGTACTATAGATTGGTGCCCCTCCGAGATCGGATTGACTAAATGATCTAGTAGGCCCTCGACTTCAACCAACGATTAAGGTGAGGGTAGCAGAGACTTCACGTTGTGTGCTGCTTCACAATAGCCATGAAGTGTAATTGTGAGGAACCGGCCAATTGAACCGCCAGTAGTGCTGTTTCTCAGTAGACCATGTCACCCTTCTTTAGAGACAGGCAACAATTACACCCAAGGAATCGGATCTCCGCATTGGCTTTTTGAAACGGCAGTTTGTCGTCTCCCAGAAGTTAGAAAAACAATATGGGTGTGTCATGCCGACGAACAGAACGCACGATACGTGGTGGTCAGTCCACGAAAACGGTAGCCAACCAGCAAGGTGTTGTTTGGTAGAACTGCGCAGTCAATCCATCTCAATGTCCCATGCCCTGTCGTAAGTACGATTGTGAATTGATGTCCAGAATACTTATTAAATCAACCTGGAGAGAAGAACCTGTGTTGGCAAGTCCGAGCTGATCGCTAATCTAGTCGACGAGGCGTAATATATCAAGCCCGACTTGCCACTGGTGGCTGCTCATTGCTGACTACCTCAGTGCCGATTACGATGCAATCAACAACGTTTGCTTTAGTAGATTATAAGCCCGGAAAGTCTTTCCAGAGTGCCCTCTGACTACAATAAATCCACTCTACAGGAGATTGAATTTATGGGTCTTTATGCGATTAGCATTTTCGCGCAGTATGTCTAGGAAATAAACAGACGACCGAATCTAAATGACCTTATTTGTGTTTATTTATACTCTCGTATGATCATATTGGTTAATGGGACATTCGAGGGTCAGAGCTGATATTTTGATGAAATGAGGTGCGAAGTACTCTAGAGAGACGTGAAGATCGGATGCTCCCACTCACGTCGTTTCTGTCTTGTACCGCTGTAATCGACGAGTTAGAGTGCTTTTCAACCCGGCAGAAGTACATGCCAAGACCTACGTCACCGGTCTTGTTGCTGGCCGCAACAAGACCGTGGACGGCATCTCAACACCGTGCTTCCAGCCAAGAGCGAACGTGCTCTCAACAAGTTCCTCTCCGAGTACGACTGGGACGAGGATCAACTGAACAAAGAGCGATTGGAACTTCTCCAGCAAGCCGACGACACTCGCTGGTCCAGCGAAGGTGTCGTCATCATCGACGACACCTTTACGCACAAAACAGGCGAGAAAATCCCCAACGTGGGAAAATTCTACAACCACATTGTTCCCGGATACATCTGGGAACGAACCTCATCTACGCACTCTACGCCGACGAGAAAACCACCTATCCGTGGCTTCCGCCTCTACGAGAAAGACGCTAAACGACGTGTAGAACTCGCCATCGACCTTGTTGATGGCCTCATCGAGATAGGCGTCCCGGCGGACACCTATATCTTCGACATAAGCTACTGTTCCGAAGAGTTCGTCACACACCTCGAAGGCTACGGCAAAGAGTGGATCTCTGCCGTCAAGAGTGACAAATTGGTCACGTATGGCGGTGAACGGATCCGTGTCGACGCGCTGGTCGAGCGCGTCGACACGGTTCCTTGAACGATTGACGGCGACACCTACCACATCTGGACAGAAGCGTGAGGTCGGCCGCCTCGGTGAGGTCAAGTTGCTGATTACGACGAAAGAACCCAGCGGCGATGATGAGAACGACGAACCGAGTGTGAAGTACATCGCGTCGAACAAAACCGACGCCCCGGCGAGCCATCTCATCAAGTTGTACGCGATGAGATGGCGCATCGAGACGTTTTCAGAAACAACAAGCAGGACCTCGGTTTTGGCGACTGCGAGCTCTGGTATGCCGCAGGTGCCAGTTGGCACTGACACCTGCTGATGCTGGCCTACAGCCTCCTCAAGTTGGGTGCTGCACACATCGCTCTTGGACGATTCTCGGTGACGCAGCGCCGCTTCGTGCCGATATCAAACGGTCCTTCCGCGAAGGCGTCGAAAACCTCCTTTCCTGGGCACTCAACAGCCCAAACCGAAGCACCGAGGAGCTAATGCACGAGATCGAGGGGGTTCTTCGTCTAACGTGCGAAGTCAAGTCTCTACGCACTACATCAGCATAAAGTGCGAAGTCAAGTAACTATACACGACCGCTTGGGGTTTGAGAGGCGAACGCAGCACCCTTTCTCGAGGTCTAGAAGATGCAGGGTGAGGGAACAGGACCCCCCCCACCTCATTGAGCGGATGTCTCCAGTTGTGGGTGAGGAGGGTATTTCAAACTGACTTTGCCCTTCAGCCAGGATGTGGCCACTCGAACCTATCACATCATCAGTAAGCAGTTTATCGAAGAACAGCAAATCGCCTACGCTACCGTTCCGCTACGACTTCAATTTCAACATCGATATCAACAGGAAGTTTCACGACTTCAACAGCACTTCGTGCTGGGTACGGGGACGAAAGGAGTTCTGCGTATACTTCGTTTACCTCGTCGTAATACCGCATATCCTTCACGAAGACCGTTGATTTCACGACGTCGTCAAGCGATGCGTCACCAGCCTTCAGGACTGCTTCGATGTTCTGGAGTGTGCGCTTAGTCTGTTCACTAGGAGTTCCAGGCACGATGTCACCAGTGTCCGGATCCACTGGACCCTGCCCGGAAACATAAATTCGGTCTCCGGTTGCGATTCCTTGCGAAAACGGTCCAATGCTATCGGGTGCGTTGTCAGTTGTAATTTCTTTCATAGCTAGCAATTAACTTGATTTTGTTAGTCGCATAGGCCGTATATTCGATTGTTCAGTGGTGAGGGTGACTGATACTCTGGCACTTTTGTTCAGTCTTGACGGTATGATTCTATGGCATCTTGATCGACGGTGACGCCAAGCCCAGGCTCTTGTGGCACAGTCATATGTGGACCATCAATTTGCAACGGGTCTTGAATTATATCCTCTTCCCATCCGTAATATGCAGTGTCATTAGCTAGATTAAAACCAGGGGTTCCATGTACTGTATGAAGGATTGCTGCAGTACGAATACCTAGATCAAACGCACAGTGATGGGCCAGGGAAATACCTGCATCCTCAGCGATCGAAGCCAGTTGACGCACACCAGAGATTCCACCAGCTGGGGTAATGTCAACGACACCAACGTCAATGGCTTCGTTCCCAACCATCTGTTTCATGTTATGTGGTACGTACGTATCCTCGTTTGCTGCAATGGGTTGCCTTGTGCGCGAACGGAGCATCTTCAATGAGCCATGTTTATCAATACGAATGGGTTGCTCCATATACTGAAGATAAATTCCATCATCCTCCAGCATTGAACCGACCCGCACTGCGTTCTCAACGGTCCAACCCTGATTGGGATCAATTCGGAACTCTAGTTTGCCATTGACTTCATCATGCATCGCGCGAATCCGGTCGACGTCCGTACGCCAGTCTCGTCCAGCTTTGGTTTTCAATACATTGAATCCCTGCTCCAATGCGAAACGGGCGTACTCTCTGGACTCTTCAGGCGAAAATATCCCCAGAGAATATGCGAATTCTACCCGTTGGGAATCCCCATCTCGTTCGATGTGCTGTCGATGCTTCATCTCGGTCTGATGATCGACAGTCTGGCCTCCGAGTAACTCATACACCGGCCGCTCTAGTTTCTGACCAATAATATCCCAGCAAGCGGTTTCGACAGGTGCAAAGAACATATTCGGGCTAGTGTATTCAATAAACACTTGCCGTCGTAATTTTTCTACCTCGAAGGGTGACTGACCAATAACGAGTGGACCAACGCCATCTTCAATAACTGAAACAGTCGCTTCAGGAGACAGAAATGTACGTACCTCGCCCCACCCAGTATACTCTTCATCAGTATCTACACGAACCAGAATTCGGTCCATCTCATATAGTTCGCCATGGTTGGTCCGATAAGGGGCGATACCTCCCTGCTCAACAGGTTTGAGTGGTACTGTTACAGGGATAGCACTAATCTCCGAGATTTGCATATATCTCGATTATCAACATACATTATAAGCTTTTGGGTATGGCCGAATACCTTTCCATACCTGTTCTCGACATTGGGGAGAATATTGTCCACGCCTTTTCAATTGACTACCAAGAAGAGATAGACATGCTCTCTAGGGCTGGGCTCAACGGCAACATCACGTCAGAGTCTGTATAGTGCGATATAAACAATGCGAGTATCATTTCTTGGACAACGAGTGCATCCTGTCCATTGCACTTATTCTCTCCTTCTCCGTCAGCAAGCTCAACTAAACTTCTTGCCGCACGCCGAAACGCCGACGACCATTTGTTCCACTCCCCGTCGAAGATATTCAATGATTCAGCCGTATGGTCGCCACCAGATATTTTCCAATAGTCTATTTTTTCATCTGACTCATTGAAATATAGTCTGCCTTCGGAACCTGTAAAATGAAGCCAGCCACTAAATGATTCACGAGGCACAGCGCAGTCAAGCATCACTGCAGTACCATCCTCAAGTAGTAGGTACCCTCCGCCTCCATAATCCTCCGTATCAATTGTGGGATCCCCCGAATCAAAATCGGCTGCTTCGTTTAGGAAACCACTGACCTGTGCGGCCTGTTCATCAAGCAGCCAGTAAAGGGTGTCAACAAAGTGTGTACCATTCCGGAGTAATTCGATTTTGAATTGAGCATGTACCGTCTGGAGGTCTCCCAGTATCTCGTTCTCGGCGATTTCCTCTCGAAGACGCATATATGGCTTCGCCCATCTCCGGACGTGGTTGATTACTAATTCAGTATTTGTTTGCTCACACACGCGAACCATCTCTTGACCCTCTTCAACGCTTGCAGCAATCGGTTTTTCACACCACACGACATCTGGATTTCCGATTTGTGCTGCATCAACGGTGTGTTCTCGATGAAATGCAGTTGGCGTGGTCACTGAGACAATATCCAAATCCTCCTCAGACAGCATTTCAGTGTGATCCAGATAGCAATTTTCCTCTGCAATCTCCCACTCTGCTGCCCTTTTTTGTAAGGCATCCTCATCGATATCTGCTACTGCCACAAGTTCAACTCGCTCTGTTGCGGCAAACGCATCTGCATGCCAATCGCTAACTGCACCTGTTCCGATCAGACCGGCTTTGTAGCTCATTTCTATAGAGAAAGACTTTCTGTATTGTTATAAGTATTCGGCTTCCATAGGCGGGCCAATTTACGTAAAAATCGAACTCTCAGCTAGAAATGAGTGGAACTACTGACTGTGGTTGATCAGCGTTCCAGGAAGCTGTTAGCTTCCGAGACGAGGTTATCCAGAACGTCTTGACTATCTGAAGTCGACCAACTTCCTGAACTGATTGCCTTGACTGCCGCATCCGTCAATCGGCTCGGGAGTAGCGAACGGGTTCGGCGATATCCCTGCACGAGCGGGGTCGCTCGAGCACTACTCTGGGTGAGCTCGACATATTGCGTCCAGATGTGATCCGACTTGAACGGATCGAACTTCTCAGTTGTTTCGAGCACTGCTGGGAGATAGCCGATTGGTTTTGTATACTCAGCTTGGACTTCTGGCCGAAGCAGATAGTCAATCCACTTAGCACAGGCGTCCTTATTACTTGCCCAGGGGTGAATCCCGATACTTTCCTGACCAGTATATGTCACTGGTTCTGCTCCAGACATTCTACCGGAGGGAACGTTCCACAGCTCGAAGTCCTCCCTGGAAACACCTTCCTTTTTAGTTGCTTTATTAATCACTCCGGGGAATCGAAGGCCAGTGGCGATTCGGTCGGCGAACGCGTTGTCATAAGCACTCGTATCCCACTCAACGACGTCGTCTGGAGTTAGGTCGTGCTCGGTGATGTGCTTGATCCAGAAATCAAATGCATCGACGGCCGCCTCGCTATTGAATACCCACTCAGATTTGTCATCGCTGAGTAGTTGGCCTCCGTTAGACCACGTAAGCGTCGGGAAGCTTTGAGGGAACGAAAGGCCACCCCATGGGAATGCAGTATAGTGTGCGTCCATGTTCTCTCGGAATATCTTCCCGTACTCAATCATCTCGTTCCAATCAGTTGGCCGTTCAGGCACGCCAGCTTCCTCAAGCATGGGTTTGTATGCCGGGAATCCACGTGCACCATGCCACCATGGAATTAGATAATTGTGTTTTTCACTGTCATCGGGGGCTTGATACTGTGTATACTGCGTAGTCGCGTCAAACCATTTGTCTGGGTCAATGTTTGGGTAGTCGCTATTCCCGACATACTCGTCTAGTGTGTCCCAGCCGCCGACCTGCTGTAGGAACCAACCACCCGGAGATTCCTCAACGTCAGGCCCGCTTCGAGTACTAATGTCGGTACTCTGTGCTTGGAAATCCCAGCCCAGAATTTCATACTCAACAGCAATGCCAGTCTCCTCCTCAAATCGTTGAGTGTGCTTTTCCAGGAACGATTCAGTATTCGGCATCGACATACAGCGGAAGCTAATCTGTGTGGAATCTCCCGTACTTCCCGCAGAGCTCCCGTTCGACGTTCCAGAGTTGTTTCCGCCACAACCAGCCAAGCCAGCGGTGACCGCAACACCTGCTTTGAGATAGCCTCGACGACTAACGCTAGTAGGTGTAATGTCTGTTTTGCGTGACATTGTCCAACTTCCTGTATATTTTTTAGATACATATAGCTTTCGGTGGTCTTCAATCGGAAACGGAAGTGAGTGTCATCACGATCGGCTCGGATATTGATGTGATTTTAGAGCTAGCGCCCGCTCACAAAAACCAGCCATACGCCGGTTCGTTCCGTGGGCCTGACCGATGCGTTATCTGGACTCGATTTGATTTGGTTGTATCTCAAGCTGATAGTTCCATATATACTGGAAGACTCCAAGATAAATCTCAGAGTATACAACATATACAGAAGATCTACCTCCACTTCCGGTAATACTGGCATATCGACTATAGTATATCCAGATATCTCAATAAGTGTAAAATCGCAATAATGCATGTACTCGTGTTACGGAACACGGATTATGAATAACTTCCGTACATGTGTTATGGGAGTGAAACCCTGTACACTGGGCCTGGAATTGAGTCTGACCTACCTTTCTTGATTATCCCGCTTCAGTGTGACAGACTAGGTTGTTGTAGTTCTGGGTAATAATGGATGTACGTGTGTTATCAATATTGTCGTGAATGGTTCGTGTCCCTCCCCTTCACAGATCACACTTGTCCCTTCGCACATTCCTTCTCTCTACCCGCTCAGTGCTCAAAACTCGCTACAAACCATCGATTGCGAGATCGTGTTAGATCAATTCTCGGCTCCGGAATAATGCTGCAACATCAGATTGATCAGTCTTTAGTTTATCACGATAGATCGTAATTGACACTGATATTGAATGAATTTTCCGGATTGATTGGAAAGTAAGCGAAGAATCCCGATATATTGGACAAAGGGAGATCAGTCACAACACTTTTGTAATCTAGCCCGTATCTCCATTATGGCCGAAAAATCGTCAAAGGCGAATTCCATCAAAGGGATCGAACGAGCAGTCCGAATTATAGACACATTACAGGCAAGTAATTCCCTCACATTAACCAATCTCTCGAGTAAACTTAGTATCCCGACTAGTACTGCGCATGTGTACCTCCGGACGCTAGAACAAGAAGGACTGATTGTACGTGACGAGGGAGAATACCGTAATAGTTTGAAGTTCCTCGAGTACGGGGGGTATGTCCGTCAGCAGTCGGAGATTTACGATGCAGCAAGACCTGTTCTTAGAGACTTAGCGATACGGACCGGAAAGCGAGCAGGACTTGGTGTGGAAGAACGCGGAAAGCGGGTGCTTTTATTCCATGAAGATGGGTCTCAAGCAGTGAGCGACAACGTCCCCATTGGGGAGTGTACCGAGATGCACTGGACGGGGCTAGGGAAATGTCTTTTAGCATATCAACCTGAGGCAAAGAAGAATAAAATAATTGAAAAGAGTGATTTGCCTCGGGCCACGGACGAGACAATAACTGATCCTGATGAACTACGTGAAGAACTACGGAAAATCAAAGATCAGGGATATGCTATCGAAAACGAGGAACGTCGAGAGGGGATGAGAAGTGCTGCTGTGCCAGTACTCACACCTGACGATCAGATATTGGGTGCAATCGGCCTAACTGGACCAGCGAGTCAGTTTGGTCACGAGCAAATGAGTAGTGATATTGTTTTGCTTCAAAGAAAAGCAAATATCATCAAACTCCAAACAATCTATTATTAGAGCGAACATACATCAACACAAAATAATGTGGTACTATCTACCCTCAAGTTAGGGTGGAAGGTGTTGTGGGTTCCCCTCACTAAAATTGTGAAGGTTTATATGGAACAAATCTTAAACCACCACGCGTGCAAATGTTGATGAGACAACCGAAGCCACGTGCAGCAAGTGACGAACGAGATTCTCCTTCGCAATTTATTGTTCAGAGGATCGCTGAGGTAACCGATAGGGAGGTAACTCAACTTCCACCGTTATACGATACGGTGGACCCCGATGCGCTTGATGCTCTTTTGAATTCGATTGACGGCGATGATTCTACATTTTCGATGAAGTTCTCATATGCGGGCCAGCAGATCTCAATTGAAGCAGGGCGGTCTGTTAACTGTGAACAGACCAAGTCTACAGTTTAGACTCTGATCTCCTGGTGCTGCCATTGCGATTTTGATTCTGTGTCTCGATACTGGTACACCACTTGCCACAGCGCACCCAAAGTAACACGGCGATCATTCGGGCGGAATAGTTTTAAGCGATACGTCAGTACGTACCCATGATGCGCTATATTCGATTCAGAGCGCCGAATGGAGCGGTTCGTACAGGACGGTTCGACGATGGGACAGTTGAGTTTGGAGAATCGACCTACGATGTCGGCGAAGTCGATGTATTACCACCTTCAGAACCTACGAAAATAATTTGTCAAGCAGGGGGATACCAAGCTCACCGCGATGAATCACCGAGAGACTTGCCTGACCGGCCGGACTTCTTTACCAAAGGTCCGAACACACTTGCGGGTCACCGCGATGCTATCCCTATCCCTGAAAACAAGCAGATAGATTTTGAGGGTGAGTTTGCTGTCATCATAGACGAACAGTGCAGGAATGTTTCGGAGGACAATGCCATGGATGTCGTCCGCGGGTTCACCTGTGCAAATGATTTATCGAACCGTGATGATCAAGCGGAAGAGCAAAATTGGCTTCGTGGCAAAGGCTTCGATCATTCATTGCCCGTGGGCCCGGTGATGGCAACACCAGACGAGATCCCAACCGACGCAACTCTGGAATTGCGTGTTAATGGTGAAACCCGTCAACGAACTAATCGTGATATGCTGATCTTTTCAGTTGCGGAGTTAATTACCGAAGTTACTGAACTGGTTACGCTTGAACCAGGTGACCTTCTCGTCACAGGTACGCCAGAAGGGCCAGGACCGGTATCACCTGGAGATACAATCGAAGTCGAATTCGAAGGAGTGGGTGTCCTCAGTCACACGATAACCAGCGAATAGTCGATTTCAAACGAGTACTCAACTAATTCAGTTCCCCCAAGAAAACACTGGTCGATGTCTTCTGCTGTCTTCACTAATTAGACCGCTTCTTTCACGTCTTTATACTCGCTATTTTTGAGTGCCTCACCAGTCTCAGCATCAAACACGTGTACTTTCTCTTCGGGGAAACCCAAGTCAACCTGCTGTCCATTCCGAATACGCATGTCACCGCTAACCGCTGCAGTATATTGGTCGTCACCGAGGTTGAAGTATACGTTTGTCTGATCGCCCATTGGCTCAGTGACCTGCACTGTCACTGTGAGTGTCTTTTGCGATTTGTCGTTGACGAGTTCAATATCTTCAGGGCGGATGCCAAGGACGACATCTGAAGTGTTTTGATCAAGATCATCACTAAATTCATTCGATAAGTCAACCTCAAACGACTCATGAACCAGCGATTTATTATCTAGCTTAGCTTCAATGAAATTCATCGATGGAGAGCCGATGAAGCTAGCCACAAACTGATTCGTCGGCTTGTAATAGCAATCCAATGGAGTGCCGATCTGTTGCAACCGACCGTCGTTCAAGATAGCTATCCGATCACCCATCGTCATCGCCTCTGTCTGATCGTGTGTAACGTATACCGTTGTAACTCCAAGCTCTTCCTGTAACGACTGGAGCTCAGTTCGCATGGACGTCCGTAACTTTGCATCGAGATTCGATAGCGGCTCGTCCATTAGGAAGACCTCCGGCTCCCTAACAATGGCACGGCCGAGTGCAACTCGTTGCTGCTGGCCACCGGACAAGTCACTTGGCTCTTTCTCGAGTAAATCTTCGATCCCCATCATTTTCGCTACTTGGTCAACTTTCGTCTCGATGACCTCGTCAGACATGTCTGTCGACATCTTTAGCCCGAAAGAGATGTTCTCTCGGGCGGTCATGTGGGGGTATAGAGCATAGCTTTGAAACACCATCGCAATATCCCTGTCTTTCGGTCGATCAGACGTGACGACCTCCCCATCAATGAGAATATCGCCCTCTGTCGGTTGCTCTAGTCCTGCGATACACCGAAGCGTCGTTGATTTACCACAACCAGAGGGGCCAACAAGAACAATGAATTCCCCGTCCTCTACCTCGAATTCGAGATTGTCAACGGCGGTTATCTCGTTTTCTTCACCACTGAATCGCTTGACTAACTGCTCGATATCTAGGCTGCCCATGTGAGGAAATTCGAATGGACTTTAATAAATGTATTGTATCTATCTATACATCACAGCGATGTATAGTCTCCCAGAAATCTACTCTGTTCGCTTCTCTAAGGGCTGAATTCCCGCACGCAACCAACTATGGTCATAGATACCATGGCCTGTCCCAGATCACACAGGGGAATAGATTTATTAGTGGGAATAGGTTACCGCTCCACATGGCTGATTACCGAATTGGCTACTTTGGACTGAATCATAGCCATCGAGATGGTTATCTAAAAAGCTTTGAACAACTGCCAGTCTCAGTCGAAGCCGTCTACCATCCTGAAGAGGAGTATAAGCCAGAACTCAATCAAAAATTGGGATCGGCACAGTGCTATACTGACTACCAGCGGCTTCTTGAACAGGAAACTCTTGATGCTGCTTGGGTTACACTCCCAAACAGGGACACACCTGAGGTTGTCCATGCAGCCATTGAGAATGGGATTGATGTGTTTTCAGAAAAACCAATGGCTCGGTCAGCTGCTGAATTACAAGATGTCGCTAAAGCTGCTGAGGGCCAAGATGTGGATGTGTGTGTTGGATACCTATGGAGATTCCATCCCATGTCACTGGATCTTCTAGACCTAGTAGACGACGGCATAGTTGGAGATGTCAAAGCGGTCAATGCCAGATGGTTTGCGAGTAATCTGGATGCTCGGCTTGCTGATGGAATTGGTGACTACCTCTATGACAAAGACGCTAGTGGCGGCGGGATACTACAGTGGCTAGGATGCCACTGGCTGGATCTAATTCCGTGGCTTCTTGGCGGCGATTCGATTGTACGCGTGCATGCGAACCTTGCGAGCGAGAGTCCCTACACAGATGTAGAAACCAATGCAACAATTGAGTTTGAGACAGAAAGTGGTGTCCTTGGAACACTACAGGCCGGATATTTTCTGAGAGAGGGCTACGACACAGAGATCTCTCTATATGGGAGTGACGGAACCACCAAATCACATCGTCGAGGACCGACGACGCCAGATGGCAGATCTGAGTTATTCATTGACACGGATGCTACTGAGCAGTTACAATTTCCTCAGAGGACGATAGAGTATGTCGACCCTGAGAAAGAGGGATATTTTGGACAGATTGGGCTTTCCTATTTTGAGACATTTCTTGAGGGTTCGTCGTCAAAACAATACGAGCACTTAGCGACACTGGAGGACGCGATTAAGGTTCTATCCGTACTAGATGCGATTTATCGTTCTAACACTACAGAGTCTTGGGTTGAGGTGGATCGCTAAGCTACGATCCAGAACTGACCCCGCTACCAAAAATTATTTACATTGGGAGTCTCCACTTCCGGCAGGTACTAGTGAGAAATGGAATTTGCGAGTAAAACAATCGGTGAGGTTACCGACCAGTTCCGAGCTGTCGGTACTGAGTTGATAACAGATAAGCGGAAGTTCGCGTACTTACTACTAGCAGCACCCCTGCTGATGATGACGTTTGTTCATTTTCTCCCCGTCCTTTGGGGTATCATCATCAGCTTCATGGATGTCAACTCCGGTAACCTAAGTACGTGGACACAGGCGCCGATCGTGGGTCTGGATAATTACATGGCTGTATATGACCCATCTTCACAAATCGGGCAGGAGTACTATTCGGCGCTACGGCAAACCATCATATTCTCCTTAGGCACGATTTTCGGAAGCTATATACTGGGAATCGCAGCAGCTATACTGCTTAACCAGGATTTCCGAGGAAAACTGTTAGCCCGGATTGTGATCCTTCTCCCTTGGATCACCCCGCTTGTTGTTACCTTCTACTCTTGGCGGCTCATGTTCGTCTCTGAAGGCGGATTAATAAACAGCATGCTCAGTAGTGTCGGTATCATTGATCAGAATATCCTCTGGCTCGTAGGGGATAAGTCAATGTGGGCGCTGATTACAGTCATGGTATGGCGAAATTTCCCGCTTGTTGCCATGCTAGTTTACGCTTCGTTACAGTCTATCCCACAGGATCTATACGAAGCAGCTGAGATTGACGGGGCAGGAAAATACGGCAAATTCCGGTATATTACTCTCCCACACATTTATTCTGTAAGTTCTATTGTGGTTCTATTGCTAACTCTTTGGTCACTGATCAACTTCTCTGCTCCATATATTCTCTTTGGACAAGCTCCTCCAGAGCCAGTTCGAGTACTCATGCTGTATATCTACCAATATTCATTCAACTCGTTCGAATTCGGCCTTGGATCCGCTATGAGCGTCGGACTATTCGGTCTTGCAATGGCGTTTACCGTCGTGTACTTCAAGAAAACGCTTGGAGAGCAAATCTAAACAATGTCACAGAAACAACCAACCAGCCTCATTGGAAATATCGACCGTCGCGTAGTTAGCAATGCTATTGAGAGAATCACTTCACGTCTTCTGCTAATTGGCATATTAGGTTTCGCAGCCACTCCCATCTACTGGATGGTCGTGTCTAGTCTCCGCCGGACTGGAGATATTATTCGCGAGGACCCAAGCTTGATACCTGAATATGTAACATTCACAAATTATATCTCTATGTGGAATCGGATCCCCCTAGTGGACTTCTACATAAACTCGATTATTATCGCATCTGTCGCAACAATAATCTCGCTGTTCATCGGTAGCCTTGGAGCTTACGCGCTGTCGAGGTACTCCTTCCGTGGCAATCGGTTCATAGCGGGTATAATTATCGGCACTCAGATGATCCCTCGGATATTGATTCTTCTCCCCATATTTTTGATATTCTTGTCCGTGCAAAATATCGTTAACCTTCCGATGCGGAATACATATCACGGAATGATCTATCTGCTAACTACGATGACTCTACCGTTCAGTATTTGGATGATGTGGGGTTACATGGACTCTGTCCCCGAAGCACTCGAGGAAGCTGCCCGCATTGACGGTTGTAACAGGGTCCAAGTTCTACGTCACATCGTCTTCCCGCTGATTGTACCCGGGCTAGCAGCTACTGGGCTATTCGTCTTCTTGATCGCGTTTAACGAGGTTCTCTTTTCCTCCATTTTTGCTGTCCGAGATGTAACCCCGTTCTCGATCGGGATCCAACAGTTCCAGACAAATCGGACCACCCAGTGGGGAGAAATGATGGCAGCTGCGACTTCAGCAGCACTACCACTACTGATCATCCTCTATACCTTCCAAAAACAGATTATTGCGGGTCTCACTGAGGGCGGGCTGAAAAGCTAGAAAGCGAACCTTCACATTAACTTCCTTCACCACAGAACTGGTCAGACCCTCTTTGATAATCCATAGTAGCCTTTAGCGGCATAATCTAATAGGTGAGTCTGAGAACCAAGAGGGTTCACCGTGAGAATTGGCCATGCAAACCATAGATCTCACAGGGAGACATTAGATACGTCCGTGTGAGCGAACGCTGGCAGCTGCCTATCGAATCGGCATACCAGTAGCCGATGTCGGCCTGAAGGTATTGATGGAAGTAACTGTATCATCTGGATGTGGTTAGTCAAGTACCGAGGTTCCTGAAGAGCTTCATGCAAATATACTCCAAGCATAGCTTCCCTTGATGTTGCAGACTATCTACCTGTTCGCGCTGTCTAAGAGTTGAGCGTTTGGTTCGATTCCGCTAACCCGGACTCCACTCGTGATTCTAATCCGTTATAAGAGGGGCTGAACCACTGGTAACACTGCTTCAGTCGTCAAGATTAGATTCATGGATATCGACTAGTAAGGTGCTCAGCTCTTCGCTAAGCCCGTCGAATATCCGTTCTCCTTTCTCACTACTCGCGAGTACGGGGTTACCGATTGCGCCGCTCTCAGAGTATGCCTCAAAAGGTCGATAAACAGAGAGTGGGCCGCCTTCGAGAAGATCCTGGCCGCCCAGGTCATAGTGTTCTTCCCAATTCACCGCTGGGTTATCATCCTCATCGACAAGATCAGGATACAAGTGGAGCATCAGTGACGTCTCAAACTCACCACCATGCGCCATCCCACCAGTCTCACTTTCGCGGATATCGTCAATGAATGAATTAGCGAGCTCGAAATAGGTTAACCCCATGACCTCAACAGCGGGGTGAGTACGACCCACTGTTGATACTGCTGCATCGATGAGTGCGGTATTCCCTCCGTGGCCATTAAGGAAAAGTATAGCATCGAATCCATTTTCCAATACTGAGTCTGCAACTTGTTCCAGTAGGTCGTGGAGAGTATCGAACTCCCCAGTTACCGTTCCACCAAAGGAGATATGATGTGGGGAATATCCCGCCCAGACTGCTGGCGCCACTAGTAGTGGCACTTCCTCAGCAACAGCTTCACCAGATGCATTTGCAACTGCCGACGCGAGTAAGGAATCAGTGGCAACAGGAAGGTGGTGTCCGTGCTGTTCTACACTTCCAACTGGGATGATAATGACGGACCCGTCCTGAGACCCCACTTCACGGATCTTGGGGGCGGTACTACCTACAAGAGATACATCACTCTCGAGAGCACTCTGAAGCATCGTAATGATGTTTGATGTTAGGTCAATATAACTCGTTTGGTAACCGGTCGCAGCTTGGAAAATACTATCTTATTATTGCAGTTATAATATATTGAATCTTCGCTATTTAGCCGTAATTAGAAATACCACTAAATTCGACGACGGCTATTAGACTATATTCATGATTCTTATATCATAGAATCAGATAAGACTATTATAAAATTAGTGCATAAACTATCCTTCTCAAAAGGATGGCCGTTGAGAATGCGAATAATATATGTAGCTCAATATAATGATGTCATTATACGACCTATTATGGATCTATTTTTCTGTGTTTTGTGGCTTGATAAGGTATTATGTTAGCAATTTCAGAAATATAGGAGCAAAGCATCATATAATTGATTTTGCCTCACATCCCTCTTGGTTTGGTATTTTAATTTCATATAATTTTCTGTCATTTTATATTTGGCCCTATCAAATATATTTGGAAACACTCAGCTGTTTGTGCACTGTATTCCCCCTCCAAATTTTGAGTTCCTTCTGGCCTACTCTGAAAGAACCGGGCTTTTCCATCAAACTATCAGTAAGCAACAGGATGAGGGGTGGGGATTACGGACACACTAGGGGGTACGGCTGATGGAGTGGTGCCCGTGAAAAAACAAATTTGCTCGTTGTATATAATCCTTCCGGAGCGAGATTTGGGAGATAGCGGATTTAGATTCAGACCACGATCAGACTCGTTCTGTGAACACAAATAGCGCCCTTGCCAACTCGCAGAATCGGCTATCAAGGTGTTTTTATGATCGGTCAGAGAGTTTCTACAACCTGTGAGAGATAGTCATACTCTCGCGAGATATTTGTGATGATCCGGATATCCATGAGTGTAGACGGATCGTAATCAGAAACGGTTTCGCAGACGATATGCGCACCGTGCTTGAATTCGAAACCTGCAGTTCCAGTACCGAGGACTGGTAGAACCAGTGATTCACAGCCAAGCTGGTCGGCTTTGGTAAGGGCAGAGTTGGTTGCAGCCCGTACGCTTGCAGCTGACGCCTGTCTACTTCCATAGCTCGGCGTTGAAGCGGCATGGATAACATAATCAGCATCGAGATCATAGGCGTCTGTTACGGTAACAGTTCCAAGCGATAGCGGGCCCTGAGACTCAGCGGCATCAGCAAGCGGTCCATTCGCACTTGTTTGAAGTGCATCAGCGACAGCACCTTCCATCTGGAGGTTGGTTTCAGCAGCGCTCACTAGTGCATCGGCGTCCTGTTTCGCGATATCGTCGAGGACAATGGAGAAGTCCATGTTTACCGGTCTATACGCAGCATTTCTATACGTTTGCAATCTCCTATGATGAAATTCGTATTCAGAGATCTAGTGTGGACAGCACTTACCCTCACAGTCTTCCTCATGATAGGTGAGGTTTCCACTAGCCCTCGTATCCCGGCCCGAGCTTATTGATCAACAAGATCATGGATGAGGGTTTCTTCATCATACTGCTGGAAAGGGTAATGGTTATCCAGTTCCCGTTCGATTACGAAGGTTGAGTCCGTTCGCCTAACTACGTCCAGGTCTTCAAAATCAGAGATAAGTCGCTCGACACTGTCGCTGTCCGGGAGGCGGGCCAGCGCGATGAAGTCCGTCCCGCCCATCGTGAAAAATAGTTTTGTCACGCCTTCGATTTGGGCAATCTCTTTGCCACTCTCTGTGTGATTCTGGTCGTCTTTTGTGAACACTTCAACGAGAATTGTCACCCCCAACCCGACTGCATCGAGATCCATATCCAACCGGTCGTTTTTGATGACACCAGTATCTCTGAGGTTGTTGAGCCGGTAGTGAATCGTTGACAATGGTATCCCAGTTGCTTCACTGACCGCTTCGGTGCTGGTTGTTTCCAAGTCCTCTAATGTTTTCAAAATCTTGATGTCCTTTTCATCCAGTCCCATTATCCGGGCTATTTGGAATAATTTCGAATAAATCTGTCGCAGTCCACTGCTATCTGGAATAACTTCTCAATCTCCGAATTCTGTTTGGAGATATGCCGTAATAGTTCTATTATTCACGATGTGGGCTGAATATGCCTTGTATGATGGATGCTCTGAACAGATCACGCTCACGCGTTCCTGCCCCCTTCGCAATCATCGGATTGGGATTTTTCTGGGGTGCTGGATTCCCAGCTATTGAGGTTGTGGTGGCCGAGATTCCACCGCTCACTGCGGCAGCTATCCGGTATGTCGTGTCTGGGAGCATCATTCTGGGCTATGCAGTGATTACAACTGACAGAGTCAGGCCACAGACAGTCCGAGAAGTGGTTGCCATCCTCTTGGTTGGTGGTTTCATGTTCGGGGGCTTCCAAGCAGGCCTCTACCTCGGAACCCAGTACATCTCCGGTGCTGTCGCCTCAGTGGTCGCTACCATGTCGCCGGTGATTGCTGCACTCGTTGCTGTGCCGGTTCTCGGGGAGTCACGAGGCCGTCCCGATATCGCTGGTTTTTGTTTAGGTCTTATCGGTGTCATCATTCTCACCCGGCCCTCGACAGGTTCTGGGCCGCAATCCCTGACTGCTATCGGTGTCGGACTTGTGTTCGTCGGTACGATCCTATTCGCTGTCGGATCAGTAATCGTGCAGCTGTTTGATGAAGACTTGCCTACGGAGGCACTCCAGGGCTGGGCGATGCTCGTCGGCGCAACGCTCTTAGTGGCGTGTGGTGTGCTCCGTGGCGAATCACTTCCGGCAGTTTCGTCGATTACCCCAGCAGCAGTCGGCTCGCTCCTGTACATTACTGTGATTGCAGGCGCTGGTGGTTACTTATTGTACTTTCGACTCGTTCGTCACGTCGGGGCGACCGAAACCACACTCGTCGCATATCTTGAGCCGCTCTCGGCGACGCTCGTTTCAACCCTGCTCTTAGAGACGACTATTGGTGTTGAAACTGTTCTTGGCTTTCTCATCATCGGCAGTGGGTTCACACTTGTCAGTAGGCTAACTATTCGGCGGGCGGTTGATGATATCCGATCGACAGCCGCCGACAGGGGTGAACAGACCGTACAGGGGGATTGACAGAAAGCTAGCGGAACCCCATCCCTTCACAGTAGTTGCTGAAGCGGGAGAGAGACGATTATTCTCGCTGTCTCTGTCTCGGTATGGTCGATACAACCGATGCGAATCAGGTGAGTCGGGCAGCCCCATCCCTGCTGTTTCCGGAGCTTGAGTTCGGTCTCGCAGCCAACACCACTTATCCGAGCGAGGACTTCCAGCGAGTCCTCGCTCGGATCACCTTCGACAACGAGTTCGCCAACGCTGGCGCGAAGGCGTATCAACTCGCTTGTGGTGACAACGTCGTATTGGGACAGAATCACGGAATTCGTTGGCACGAGCACTGCTGTACCTCCTTCGTGGACTGAAAGCGGACGCGGTTGACGATCAGTTCGACTACGTCCGCGATGCTGTGCTTGATCACGCGATCCACGCTCGGTTGTTTTCACGGCCTGTCGACGTTGCGATCGACATTCATGACTGGCTGTACTACGGCGACAGCGAGACACCGCATGTCTCCCGGACTGATCCCGACCGAGGAACCGAATGTGCTTACAAGTTCGCCAATATCTGTATCGTGGACCCGAGCGTCCTATTCACGATTGGGTGGGTGCCACTGGACGGTGACAAGACCGACGAGTTGGCGGAGGCGATCCGCCAACTTGTCTCTCAAGCCCGGGAATACGTCGATATTAATCGCATCTACCTCGATCGTGGCTTCTACCGCATCCACCTCGTTTTAGCGCTGGAGGAGCTGGGTGACGAGTTCGTCGTGCGTGCACCACAGACACGGAAAGTACAGGGGTTCATCGCCGATCATAACGAAGAAACGTTTGTTGTAGACCACGAGATGGCGCGGTCGAATCCACCGACGGGCCGGACGACAGTCCGGCTCGTCGTGGTGCCACATCGCTCCCGTGAGAACGATCATTTCTGCCTGGTCACACTACCACGAGGTCACGCGTAATGTCGCTCAGCCACTTGCAGAAGCCTACCGTCGTCGCTGGGGGATCGAAACGTTCTCCCGAAAAGTCACGGAGTTTCTCCCGAAAACGTCGTCACCGTCGTTCTCTGTCCGGTTATTCTACTTTCTGTTTGCTGTGGCCCTCTGCAATCTGTGGGTGTTGACGAACCTGTTACTCGCATCGGATCGGGCGGTCGGGAGCACTTCAGTCCTCCCGACCTCCCTGTTCCGGCAGTTTCTCGGCCCGATTCCGGACGGGCAACGCCATCTTCGGCAACTGACTCGGACGCTCCGCCCAAGTCAGTGCGCCACTGGCTACTGGCAAGAGTGCCAGAACAGCCATCGTCAGTGGTTCTTGGCCGGCAGAAACTGGTCCAACTCTTCACACGACGGAGTCAACTCTGAGACGTGGTGACCGCTTGCTTCTCAGCGAGGCGGTCTCACGATCGAATCATCTGCCGTGTTGAATAGCGATCTAATCGGCATATATCACGGAGTAGAAGGACGAAGTCGAGGAAATCGATTCTGTCCATGGAAGTCGATCTCCTCGACTTCGTTGAGCAGTGTCGGCACCTAGTCAAACAAGCGTTGGGGAAGCACGCGGGCGAGCCCGCCAGCGGCGGGTTCGCCCGCTGGAAGCACGTCGTTCTGCACTGTCTTCGGCTCGAAGACGGCCACAGCTACCGTGAAACGCCGAATCGGCTGAAGTATATGGCCGAGATTCGTGACGCACTCGGCTTAGATCGGGACGACCTCCCGGACTACAGCACGATCTACAAGTCGTTCGACCGGCTGAAAATGTGGGTCTGGCGGGCGCTGCTGCGCGTTTCCGCGCAGCAGCACCCGCAGTCCGGCCACGCAGCACTCGACAGCACGTTCTTCGACCGCCGCTCAGCCTCGTCGTACTACCGCCAGCGGTCGGGAAGTAACGTCCAAACGCTGAAAGTCACGACACTAACCGATAGAGAGTCGCTCGCCGTTCTTGACGTACACATCTCTGCCAGGTGGAAACACGATACCAAGACCGGGCCGCAGGTCGTCCGCCGGAACGCGGACGACCTGCTGTCCGTGGCTGCTGACAAAGCCTTCCACAACTGGGTCACGAAGTACGAGTTCTACGCGCTTGGCGTCGAGCCACTCATCTTACAGCGTGGGTCAAAGCCGTTGACGCTAGGACACAACGCGCTCATCCGTGCAAAAGGCTACTCTCAGCGCTGGATGGCGGAGACTTCATATTCGACGACGAAGCGCTCGCTCGGCGATGCCGTGCGAGCGCTGGGCTGGTATCGGCAGTTCCGTGAAATCGTCCTTATGTTCGCCATCTCCAACATAGAACCGCTCTGTGAGCCACTCTAACCGTGACTCAGCACCTATTCAACACGGCAGAATCATCAACTACTGTTCAGCTGTGTGAGGAAGTCAATACTGTATGTGAGGAGAGTTTCTGATGTATCTGGACGCCGTCAACGGATGTTCGACTGGAGTATATTTGTCCACTCTTCGGTGATCGACTACAACTCACACTGTTTGTAAGTGAGTTAGATAGAAGCAGGATTTCTATGCTCGGATCAGCTGATTCAATATGCATAGATGCCAGTGTAATCGGCAGCCTGCGGAGGGACGTCGGGAGTACGATAAATTTGAATTTTACGCGTCGATAGCGGCTGAGAGGCATGCCATAGGACTCAACTGGAATCACTGGTTCCCCTCGTTCTACAAGGGCGAGTTTTTCAATGTGGATGGCGTGTCTGTCTATCTACCTGAGACAGCGGCTACGGCCAAGTGCCACTATGCTCGTTGGCATCGATAACCCGCTGGAGCGCGAGAACGTAAGCGGCAGTTCGGAGCGACGGCAGTTTCTTTTCCTCATAGGTGTCGACAAGGTTCCTAAACTGTTCAACAATAATCGAGTCCAGCTCCTCATTCACACGCTCTTCGGACCAGTAGAAGCGCTGCCTGTTCTGGACCCACTCAAAGTAGGAAACGATGACACCGCCAGCGTTCGCAAGAATGTCGGGAATGACAAGCGTCTCACGATCACTGAGAACGTCGTCCGCTGCGGGAGTGATTGGGCCGTTTGCAGCCTCGGAGATGACATCGGCAGAGATCTCATGCGCTAGTGACTCATCTATAGCGTTCTCGAGCGCAGCGGGTATCAGCAGATCGACATCGAGAGTAAGCAGTTCATCGTTCGTAAGCTCATTCTCGGATTCTGGGTATCCAATGACACTACCGGTTTCGCGTTTGTGCTCCTTGACTGCAACGGGATCGAACGATGTTTCGCTGTAGATAGCACCGTTAGAGTCGGAGACAGCGACGACGTTGGCACCCATCTCATAGATGAGTTTCGCCGCAACCCATCCAGCGTTCCCATAACCCTGGACCGCCACTGTCGCCTGTTCGAGATTCTTATCAAGATATTTGTGCCGTGTTGAATAGCGGCCTCTGAGCCGGGTGGAGCGACCCTGATTTTGAGATCACTCTCACCACTCGCTCACAAGCCGCCTCAAACTCCGACCGACCACGCCAGATCCGCTATTCAACACAGCAGATATTTGAATGCTTCAGATGCTGTGACGACCGTCGAACGCCCTGTCGCCTCAACGCGACCTTCACTTCCACCGCTTGCGAGATCCTTTCCAGTTATAACGCCGGGCTCAGTCGTCATTTCGAGTGTTTCGTATGTATCTTTTATCCAGTCCATCTCGCGCTGGCCCGTGTTAACGTCAGGAGCCGGTATGTCGCGATCAACCCCTATCAGCGGCGTCAGCTCCTCCGTAAACGCGCGCGTGACCCGTTCCAGTTCACTCTCAGAATAACCGCTAGGGTCGATAACAATGCCGCCTTTTCCACCGCCGAGAGGGATATCGCTTGTCGCCGTCTTGTAGACCATCCACCCAGAGAGCGCCTTCACCTCATTACGATTTACCCGTGGATGATAGCGGATACCGCCTTTGTACGGTCCACGATCGCCGTTAAACTGCGACCGATACGCACGAAACACCTCAACCGACCCGTCGTCCATCTCGACAGACAGGTTTGTTTCCAGTATCCGCTCGGGAGTTTTCAGCCGCTCGAGTAGCCCTTCTGAGATATCCAAATATTCAGCTGCTTCATCGATCTGAGTTCGCAGGCTTTGGTACGGATTTATATTAGACATGTATCGTTCAGAGAAATCGAGATGCCAAAAGCTATCCGCTTTTACCATATTAGACATCATATACAATGATATAGTTTCCACTAGTAGCAGGGTCTACGAAAACGGATTTTACGCGATTTTGTTATTATATATCTATCTGGCTTTGTTGAAACGGCTGTGTTGAATCACTAGACGGCGTCGGGATAGGTCGCTAAATCAAAGGAGTTGAAGCGGGACGATTCGGTTGTCCATGACACAAATCTCCCGCTTCACTGGTGAGATTGTGCCGATTGCTCAAGTTGTTACCGGTGATGGAGACGAATCCGCCGCCCCGGAAGGTGGCGGCGGATTCGCCGACTATGCTCTCGTTTCCCTGCATTGTCTGCGGATTTACCTGGATGCGTCCTACCGAATGACGATCGACCTGCTCAAAGAGATGCCACAAATAACCGGGGAGATCGGCCTTGAAGCGGCCGATCTCCCCTCTCCATCCACGTTGTGTAAGGCGTTCGACCGGATCAGTATGAGCGTTTGTCGAGTGTTGCTGCGCCAGTCGGCGCAGCTACACGACCCATCGAAACACGCCGCTATCGACGCTACATTCTACGAACGCTCAGCTGCGAGCCGCCACTACTGCCAGCGAATCAGCTACCGCGTACAGAAGCTGAAGGTCACGAAACTCGTCGACACAGACTCTCAAGCCATTCTTGACGTACACTGTTCAACAACTCGGGAAGGAAGCGACGCAGATCTCGCTGAGCAGATCGCCCGCCGGAACGCGGGCGATCTGCGGTCTCTAGCGGCCGACAAAGGCTATGACAAGCAAGCGCTCCGCGAAGCACTGCGTGAACTCGGCATCAGACCGCTCATCAAGCACCGTATCTTCGCTCCCTACGACCACGCTCACAACGCTAGAATCGACAAACGACGCTACAATCAGCGCTCTATGACAGAAACTGTGAACTCGGCTGTGAAGCGCTCGCTCGGCTTCGCCGTGCGAGCGCGTTCCTGGTTCCGTGAGTTCAGAGAAATCGCTCTGATGTGTGTCGTCTATAACATCAAGCGTGCCGTGAAACAGTGAATCCCACTGCCTTATGGCGATTCAACACAGCCGTTGAAACCCTTCAGAGTTGACATTGAGAAGACCGGATCTTCCGACCGGATCAGACGGATCCGATACGAAACTGGCTTTTCAGCAAATCGCAAGACAGCGAAAGGGTTTCAACAGAGCCATCTATCTTTCTTCAAAGAGAGAATCTCGCCGTTTACAGTAGTTGCCGAACCTAATCAGAAAGCCACTTCTCCAGATTCATATGGTCGAGACGAGCGAAGCAAAACAGGTCTGTCGCTCAGTTTCATCGGTGGTGTACCCGGAACTCGATTTCGGCATCAAACCGTGTGGCTACACTAGAGAGGAGTTTCTCAACCTCCTCTCTCAGATCGCGTTCGAACAGCAGTTTGCTAACACTGGCGGGAAAACGTACCAACTCGATCAGAGCGAGCCTGTCAACGTCACGTCGACGGCTCGCAATCAACTGGCGAAATCGTTTCTCTATAATCTTCGCAGCCTCTCAGCGGACGCCATCGACGCTCAGTTCGATGGCGTCCGCGACCGACTGATGACGATTCTCCGAGAGCGGCGATTCCTGCCCAACCGTGTCGATATCGCTATTGATCTCCACGAATGGCGCTACTACAGCACTGCCGACACCGACCACGTTCTCACTACCTACCCAGATCATGGAACGACTCGCGCGTACTGTTTTGCGACAGTATGTATCGTTGCGCCCCGAATCCGCTTCACGTTGGCTGTCCTCCCGATGGAGGCGAACGGCTTTCGCGCCAAGCGCGAAGCCGTTCGCACCCTCGTCGAAACAGCACGCGAGTATGTCTCGCTCCGCCACGTCTTTCTTGACCGGGGATTCTACCAGGTCCACGTCGTCGCGGAGCTCAGCCAGTTGAACGTCGATTACATCGTCCGCGCTCGTCCAAGTGAGGGGATGACAGACCGTCTCAGTGTCGGCGCTGAGACGGTCGTTGACGAGTACCAGATGCAGCGAAATCGGGAGCCAAGAGCATCAGCCGAAGTCACTGTCTTTGCTGTCCCTCACCGGACAAACGACGATGAGCACGTGTGGTTTGTCACAAATCTCGATATCGAGCCAGAAGCAGCGTACGCGTATGCGGAAGCATTTCGACGGCGGTGGGGGATCGAAACATCCTACCGGCAGATCGGTGAGTCTCTCCCAAGAACGTTGGCGACGACGTTCTCGGTGCGGTTGTTCTACTTTCTGTTTGCTGTGGCTTTGTACAATCTCTGGGTGTTAGCAAATTTTCTCGTCTCTGATGGGAAGATGCCAGAGACGCCGACGATCTCGACACGAATCTTTCGTCGGTTCTTCGCTCCCCGAGCGTACGGCTAATTCTCTTCTCACTGTGACCGAGCCAATCGGTCAGGATGCATCTTCTGAGTGGTAACGCTCAGGAACGCCGCCGGCAGCGGCGTTCCTTCGCTTTGCTACCTACCGAATAACGATGAGAAGACAGTGAACCGAACCAATCCAATACCGACTCACGTCAGTCACAGTATTTGAATCGGCAACTACTGTTTACGGCGAGGAGGATGTCACTGTGAGTACCGCTTCGAGATCCGTGGCAATAGACTCAAATAGACCGACACTGACACACAACCACGAGGATATCTTGCACAGATGGAGATTCCAACCCACCTTCGCAGTCTGTTTACCGCCGACATTGAGGAGGCTGATGAGTCGTTTATGATCGAGATTCCCGAGAGTGAAATTGACGCTGGGACTATAACTGCTGGCAAAACCTATCGGGTCGTACTCATCCCAACAGATCCCGGGGCCCAGCAGTCAGAGAGATCATCGCAGTCGGCTGAGACTGCGGCTCCACAGCCACCAGTCGATGAAGGAGAGATACGTCGCGTCGAAATAGAGAATCTCGGGGATCAGGGTGATGGCGTGGCACGAGTTGAGCGCGGCTACGTCGTCATCGTCCCCGACACTGAAATCGGAGAACGCGTTGCCGTCGAGATCGAGTCAGTCACCCAGAATGTGGCCTTCGGTTCTGTCACTGAACGACTCGACTTCTATGAGTGACATTCTTCCGGCTCTGTGGGACGAGGAGTGCCCTTCGACTTTTCCCTAAATGATAATGGGTCGGAAGTGAGGGGTAGCGGACATGCTGTGAGTGATGGCTTCTGCGGTGTCCGCAACGGAATCTATCCGTGTACACTTTATGAAGATTTTGGATCACGACTCCACCAGTGGTTCCCCGTACTGCGATTTCAGAGCAGGCTCAGTATCTGCACCTGCTCTGTTGACCACTATTATTGCCTCTGACAGCCTGCAGGAGATAATTAGATGATCACAGTATAATTCTACCGCAATGACGTGCGTGTCCATGAAAAATCGCTGGGGATGCCCCAGCGATACGCCGACGACCAGCCATGGTCCTCTAGCCGTCGCCGTGGGCTGTCAGAGGTACGGGCGTTCGAGCCCGCATGGGACCAATGTACTATCCCAACTCAAAAGTTGTGAGCAACTCAGAAACTGAAACACAAATTTGTCAGCACTCGCTGTCGTTGCAAGACATGTCTTCACCAGCCGGCCAAGCAGTACTATAGGCAAACTCATGACTGACTGCTCTCAGCGTACTTCAGCCGGGCACACATCTATACCTGCAATGTTCATCGAATGGCATTCTGCATAAGTCTTCGTCTGTGCGAGTGGTCTGTTTGGCCATTATCGTCCTCCTAGCTGGATCTACGGGTGCATCGCCGACAGTCGACACCACTGCGCCGACTACCACGCCAGACACGACACTGACGACGTCGGCGACTACAGCCAACGGTACGGCTGCGGTCCACTTTATCAAGGTCGGGCAACCAGTGGCACGCTCGTCGTCGGCCCGACTGGCAAAACAGTGCTGATCGACACCGGTCACTATCGCAACGACGGCGAGTTCGTCTTGCAGTATCTCCAGCACCAGAATGCCGACCGCA
>NZ_JBRIIK010000004.1:0-403022 GCF_056934455.1 Haloarcula sp. H-hyl6 | reverse complement strand
AATCCACTACAATGCCTGAATTGTCGAGGAAAATATCCGTCTGACAAAGGAGGCTGAAAAGTTTTGCTTAGAATCCGGCTATCTGAGCACACATTTGTGAATAGAAACTATCTTTACATCCGAATATAATACCAGACATATTGACTAACATGCAAGTTAGCGTCGTCCTCCCTGCCTACAATGAGGAGGACAGCATTGAGCAGACAGTGGTGATCTCACTCGAGACGCTCGCCGATTTTCTCCCGACGGGCACATTCGAGGTCATCGTCGCAGAAGATGGCTGCGACGACCGGACGCCTGAAATCGCGGCACAACTCGCAGCATCCGATGACCGAGTCCGGCACGTCCATAGCGATGAACGACTCGGGCGGGGTAGTGCACTGGAGTATGCCTTCGAACGGGCCTACGGAGAGACGTTGGTGTATTTCGACACCGATCTCGCGACGGATATGCGCCATCTTGAAGAGCTCGTCGAGAGTGTCCGCTCGGGAGAATACGACGTGGCAACGGGTTCGCGGTGGCTGCCCGAGAACAGGGCCGACCGCCCGGCCAAGCGGGGCATCCCGAGTATCGGCTTCAATTTGCTCGTTCGTACCGCCCTTCGCTCGAACCTGAGAGACCACCAGTGTGGATTCAAGGCTATTTCCCGGACAGCCTTCGAACAACTCAGCCCACAGATTAAGGACGAACACTGGTTCTGGGACACGGAGCTGCTCGTGAAGGCCCAACGCAACGGGTACCGCGTCAAAGAATTTCCCGTAGACTGGGAACCAAAGGGTGATTCGAAGGTGGACATCGTCCGTGACGTGTTCGGGATGGGGAGCCAGATACTCCGGACGTTCTGGGAGCTGTCGGTTAGTCCGCGTATCACCCGGCGAGTGTCGTTGGGAGCTGGCACGATGTTGGTAGTCCTTGCGCTCCTGCTGATGACGCAGTACCTGAACCCACAGACGGTACTTAACGAGATGGCTGGCGCAACACCGGAGATTGTTGTTCTAAGCGCCGCCATCTACGCGGTTTCGTGGCCGATTCGTGGCCTGCGCTACCGCGACATCCTCGACTCGATGGGCTTTCACGAACGGTGGGAGTTCTTGACAGGTGCGGTTTTTATCAGTCAAACCGGGAACCTCGTTTTCCCGGCTCGACTCGGTGACGGGGTACGTGCCTATGTCGTGAAGGCCCGTCGCTCAATCCCGTATCCCTCTGGCTTTGCGTCGCTGGCTGTCGAGCGAGTTTTTGACTTGCTGACGATCACTATGCTCGCCGGCGGCGTGATGGTGGGGTTGGCTGTCACCGGCTCGGTCGGTGAGTTACTAGCCGCGCTGACCGGGGACGTGGTCGGCGGCGACACCGCTCAGAGCGGCCAGACCGCCGTTTATGTCGCCACGGCTGTCGGGCTCGCTGCAATCGGTGCCGTCGTTGCAATCATCGTCAGCGCCCGCACCGAGGCGAACTTCGTCCGAGCTGCTATCGGCCGGCTGAGCAATGACTCCTACGCCAATTACGTAGCTGGCATCGTTGAGGGGTTCGTCGCCGATATCCAAACCGTCACTGCCGATGGGTCAGCCTTCGCCCGCGTCGGGATCGGTAGCCTAGCTATCTGGTCGCTCGATGTCCTGACCGCGCTGGCCGTCTTCGCAGCCTTTGGCCACTCGTTGACACCGTCGCTTGTCGCGGTTGGCTTCTTCGCCGTCAGCGTCGGGAACCTCGCAAAAGTACTCCCACTAACCCCCGGCGGAGTCGGCCTCTACGAAGGCGCTTTCACCATCATTGTTGTACCGTTGACGCCGGTCGGCGTGACTACAGCGCTCAGCATCGCTATCGTTGACCACGCCGTCAAAAACTCCGTCACCATCCTCGGCGGCATCATTTCGATGGCGTGGCTCAACGTCTCACTGACGACCGCAGTAGAGCAGGCACAGACAGTAGACAAAACGACTGAGAAAGCAGACTAATAGATATAGCTGGCCTCGCAGCGGCGTATCGGTTCCAACAGCACGGACATAACGTGTGTGTGTCTTCGAGGCAAACGACGATCTCGGGGGACTAGCCGCGGTATTACGAGACTGCCGGCGACCCGATTGAGAAATTTTACCACCACCTCTCTAAGTCCGAAGAAACTATCATTGAACTCATTGAGGAACTCGGGCTCGGTGAGGACGTCGACGACGGGTCGGCTTGTTCATTCGGCTGCGTGACTACGATGCACGAGGATTCCTCGACAACGTGCGCCGTTCGAACACCCTGCCACAGTACGACCACAAGTTCCCGATCCCCGTCCCGGTGAGCAGTGAGGAGTAAGGGCCCGAACCTGCTCCGCCGGCCGGCGTGCAGCAGCGTCGACTGGAGCCCAGAGCCCAGCGAGATGGCGCTCGTGAGCTGACACCCACCCCCCCCCCTATTCGCACGTCGCTTGGGCCACCGCTGGCAAGCGACGACACAAGATGGTCCCCGATACGTCGACGGCGGCCCTGCCGGCACGATCGCTGACGGACGCGCCGAGGGTAGCTGGAAGCCATCGGCATGGGCGACGATAGCCGGCACGCGATTCGCAGAACTGCCCAGCCCAGGCCGACGCGTGGGACCCAGGCGCCGCTGTCCGACGGCGACCTGCCGGCGGTGGTCCCAGCCGCCTAGTGGTGGCTACCCTCGATGCTACCGGGAGGGACTGGCTGGAGTCGTTTCGCATCAGGGCGTCGCAGCCGTCTAATGGTGGCTGCCACCGAAGCTCCATACTGATACAGTACTAGGGCCGTATCAGGCTCGGACAACCCAGCAATCAACGGAGGCCATAGTGGATTCGGTGGACGACCAGCCGTGGCTGTGACCTGATACCCGGTCGACACGCAAATCTACAGATCGAGTATGGATATCTCAGAGAGTATTTGTACTGACTGCGTCTAAATAGGCAATTCTGTCAATAGCTATGACGAATTAGGTGAAAAAATCCATAGATAGGTGGAGATATGGGCTTCGATCGTACATTTGCACCGCACCGGCCCCGACAGCGTGCGTGAATGCGTCTCGAGTATCAAATTCGCTGTCACCCAGACCGAGCTGCAAGGTGCCACCTGCTCGTTGGCGTGCCCGCACAGAGCGCCACCAGCGCATGCGGACCCCGTGGTCGTCTCGGCGATAACTACTCTGTGTCCACATCGCCGACGGCTGCGAGACGCAAGCCGCGAGGTCGGCCGCCGGTAGTGGACACGACCCAGCAAGACGTGGCGGCGACGCCAGGCGGACCCGCGTCGTCCCAGCGATTCCGACTGCGACGCGGCACCACGCCTGACTCGAGTGGCCACGAACAGGATGACCGACGGCCCGACGACCCACCATGGAGCACGGCGACGGAGAGAGTGGACACAGCCAGCCGATCCAGCCCCCGCCGCCCGCCGAGACGACGGCGCCACCCAGCCCCACTCGGTGGAACCGACGGCGACGCGATGACGGGACACTCCACAAGGCAGCCAACGCGTGGCGACACGGCTTCGATGTCGGCCGTGGAACCTCTGTACGAGCGACGCCGGCACTGTCGCGCATACCTTAACCAACACGATCGACCTATACACCCGATTGTTGGTTACCTCACTCTGGCTGGCAAATCCACCGATTCAGCCATTGACTGTCTCGTTATCGGGGCGTTCCACAGTTCTACAGGCGGAGCAGGCCGAGTGCCTCGGGGTCAAGCCCCGAGGCGGTTCACATAAGCGCGACACACGACGCCGTGGATACCACCCAGATACGTACCATGTAATCACCAATTTTATGTCAGCTACCGGCCAGAAAGAATATGTCAATAGAACGTCTATATGGGCATACTGTCCCGGCCCGCGACCGGCACAGCCCCACCCGCACGTATGCCCAGACGCCCAGTCACCCCCGACGCGCCGTCCCTGCCCTGGCATGACCCGAGTACCGCCACCCACTATCGCCAGGCTCGAAACGCGACCGCCGCCCGGACGGTCGACGCCGGCAATCGCCAGACCCGCCGTGACCATCCCCGTGAACGGGGCGAGACACTCGGCAGGCACCCCGCTTGCTGTGTCCAGTACCAGCCACGAGTCACCGTCCAGCACCAGCCACCGACGACTGAGGTCGCCCGTACATAGCGATGGCACAGGACACTCCACCCGCCGACGCCGCGTGTCGCACCGACCGCGACCCGACGACCAGCCCTCGCTGGGCACGGGCCGCCCTCACGATTGGCATCCTGAGCCTGGTCGCGGTTGAACCCGCCGCCGCCCAGACCAACGCCATCTGTAGCGCCGACAATCTCCCCAGTATGATCGAGGGGTTCTTCCAGTTGACGACGGCGCTGGGGATCGTCGGCCTCGCGATCGTCTGGCAGGCCGATTCCCTCATCGGCATGTTCACGATCGAGCCGGAGCAGAAGAAGGGCCTCAAGCGCCACAAGCGCTCCGCGATGAAGTCCGCGATCGTCCTCGTGGTGCTGGGCCCACTGTATACGGTTGCCGGGTCGATGATGGGGCTCCCGCTGGCACAGTGTGTTGATCTCGTCCCCTGGTAACGCCCGCACTTTGCACCCGATGGCACACCGCCAACTCGCCGTCGCCATGGCCGCGCTGTGCGTGACGAGCGCCGTCACGGGGCTGGGAACGGCTGCGCCGCCACGGCCGGGCACAGCTGAGAACGGCCTCACAGTGAACGAGTCGGCGACGCTGTGGTCCCGCGATGCCGACGACTATCTCGGCCAGCAGGCCTACCGACAGCGATACGGCGAGTCGCGCACCGCAGTCCAGCAGCTCGCGAACGGGACGGACATTACGTTCACGCGGCCGCCAGCGACCGCCGCGACGTGGACGCGACACGATTTCGCGGATCTCGATCCCGGCGGGGCGGACACGGCCGTCCATCCACCCCACGCCAGCCTCGAGGACGGCGTCTATATCGCGGACGCCCATGCGACGATCTTTGCCGTCCACCCATCGACGCGCGGCCACATCGAGCCCGGGACGACCCCACGCTATGTCGCGCCGAACGGCACGCTGCGTGGCCTTGTGGATTACCGGGTGCGTGTCCCGAACGGGAGTTCGGCCGGCAATCGGACGGTCGCATGGTCGCTGACGAGTCACGAGGTCGAGGCGGTCCGCGTGCTGCAAAACGGGACCACTATCGCTACACAGGCCGGGACACAGACACCGGCGCTAGCCTACCGGCTCCGGGACGCCTACCACACGACGCTCACGCTTGAAGCCGAGATTCAGGTCCGACTGCAGCGGACCACGCGGATCGATCGGGGGAACGCGACGGCCGTCAACGTCACGTCTCACACCGAATCGCTCACTGTCAGGGATACGATCGCCGTCACGCGGTACGATCTCCCGGCGTCGGCCTACTACGCCAGGTATCCGGACGGCGAGACAGGGGTGGCGATCTTCCAGGCTCGGCCCTGGCAGGGGTACACGCTCACCGAGAGTGGGGGTGCGCGAGTGCGTGGTGTCTGGCGGTTCTACACGGCGCGAGACACGCGCTGGGACACGCTCGTGCGCGCAACCCGGACGGGCAGCACGACCGTCGCCACCGACGCCATCCCGGTGTACGTTCATGCGTATCCCTCGCGGATCGGGCCGCGTGCCGAGCCCGTCCGGGATGGCCCCACCATCATCGACACCTGGGGCGATACCCGGCCATCGCCGGCCGACACCCTCGGCGAGCAGATCCACATCGAGATCGTCAATCGGTCATACACGACGACGACGGGGATTGCGGTTCGGGCCGCGGATGTCGACCGCGAAACCCTCCGGGTTATGGGCATCGTCCGCGGGGTCAACGCGTCGATCGACACGCCTGCTGCGGTGTCGGAACGGCAGGTCCGACGCAGTAACCTCACGGTCGACGTCATCGACCAAACCCACTCGCAGGCGACGCTCCGGCTCGAACTCCGTGACAACCGGACGGGTGCGCCGATCGCACTTGGCCACAGTGGCCGGCCGTCGCCGGGCAGTGACACTACCAGAACCGGGTATATCACGATCGCGGCGCAGCGTGTGCGGACGAACGACTCCGGTGTAGCGATCGTCACGGTCGACCAGCCGGGGCTCTACACGGCCCGCTATCACCCTGTGTCGTGGCTCAGCCGCGACCCTGCCTATCTGAGCGACACCGCGACGGCGCGGTGGCATCCGCTGGGCACGATCGAGGGGTGGTTCGCCCTCCTCGTCGAGAGTGGCTGGCAGCTGCTCCCGTTCGTTGTGATGTTCTACGCAGGCCGTCGGCTCCTCCGCATGCTTGGTCCAGACGACGTCCACTGAAACCAATGACTCGAAAGCACTCACACATCAGTCGACGAACCGCCCTCCGATCAGTTGCCGGGTCTGCACTCGCGAGCGTGACTGGCTGTCTAACCAGCGATGGCGGCGTCGGCTCATCCGGAGATGGGTCACCCGCCGCAGAGAGTAACGGCCCGCTCACGCGTGTCGCCGTCGACGGCACAACGCTGGTCGTCGACCTCACAGCCGACGCCGCCGTCGACCGGGTGAACCTCATCCAGCCGAACGGCGAGCTGTTCGGCCAACGGGATGTGGCTACAGGTGCCCAACAGGTCTCCTTCGAGCTCGGGGCTGCCTATGCGCCCGGTGAGTACCGTGTGATCGCACTGCAGGGTGAGGAGACTGCCGCAGAGAGTTCCACGACGATTCGACCAGAGCTACAGATTGAAGATGTCGGACTCTACCGAAATAATCCCGATAAGCCCTGGGATGAGGTCTATGGCGACACTGAGACAGACCGATTGAAAAATGGTGAAGCATTCGTCACTGTAACAAATACCGGGACTGGTCCCGAGGCGATTGTTGAACTGGTGTTTTCTGGAGATGTCCCCAATCCGATTGAGAACCCAAGAGGTAGTGGCATACACGAAACTGAACAAGTGATTGTTGTCCCTGATGAGACAGTAGATCTCTTCAGCAACTCGTTCCCCTTTGGCTCAGAGTCTGAGACAGGAATGGGTTGTTCACCTGACGGTAACAGTGGACAATTCACAGTTTTTGTCAAGACAAGGGTTGGTGGAGACGAGGTCGCGAAAGCGTTCGAGGTCGAGTACTCTGGATCTAATGAGATGAGTGATTGTGAGGTTACGATCACGGTGGCCTGACGATGGTTGATCTAATAGATGTAGTCCTAGAAGGCGTCAAGGATGTCGTTGCATGGGTTATTGGTCTGTTCATGGACGGACTTCGGTCAGGGTATCAGACTCTGACCGAGGAAATGTTTGGAACACCAATACCCCAGACAGATGGAATATTCATCTTCGGTGAACCAAGCAATGCACCATGGCCGACGATTCAAAATGGCCTCGTTGGTGGCGAGATTATGCTTATTTCTCTCCTGCTCCTCGTAATGAGCGTACAGGGACGCCATGCTATTCGAATATTCAACGTAGGTAGCGCCTACGAAGCTCGAAAGACCAAGAAAACTGCATGGGCCGGTGCTTTTCTGATCATCATATGGTACTGGATTGGAGTTCTAACCCTATTCCTCGTGGACGGGTTCACAATTGCCCTGATGCCTGATCTCTCCTCGGTATTTTCGGCAATGCTACGGTTCTTAGGTGCGTCTATCATCAACCCTGGATTGGGACTATTATTCGCTTTCGTTGGTGGTATCTCGATGTGGGCTTTGGAAGCTCTATTCTACATTCGCCGTATTTTACTCTACGCTTACATATATGCGATGCCAATCGTATTCGCCCTTGCCTATGGCAATATCCCCGTCGTATCAGACATCGCATTGGGCTTTGCCAAGCGATTTGTGCCCTTAGCCGTCCTCCCACTCCCAGCGGCAATCGTGTTCAAAGGCTACGACTTAATCTACGGCAGTGGGACATTCACACCACGAACAGCCTTCCTCAAATATCTCGTTGCTGCGTCCCTCCCGCTGGTCGCACTGTATGTCACGTGGAAGACGTTCACGTATGCGACCCCGTTGACGGCCAAAGTCGTCGGCGGCGCGGCCAAGGGCACAGCCCTCATCGGTGGCGTCGCGGCTGGAGCGTACCTCGGCGGCGCCGGCGTCGCAACGACCGCCGCCCGCTGGGGGCCAAAAGCCGCTGCCGGCCACGCCGTCGCCCACAAAGCGGCCGCCCGCGGTGGCCAAGGCGGCGCGGACGGTGAGCCGCCGTCGTACCGCCGAACAGAGAACGACCCGACTGGCGCGACGGGCGACGACCGCGGAATGGATTTCGATCGAGGAAGCCACTAACCATGTCGACAGACCAAGACGCAGCCGCACGGCGCATCATGGACCAGTTTGGTGAGGCAAGTCGTATCCCCTACCTCAACATCGAGGAGGGCGACGTCGGCGTCCTCATTGCCTTCCCGATCGTCGGCCTGTTCATCGCCGGCCTCACCGGCATCGAATCACTCGCCCTGCCGTTCGTTGCCGGTGGCTTCGGGTTCGGCGTCGCGATCATCTACGTCTCTCCCAACCACCTGAACGCGTGGACGTGGACCAAGGACGTCTATCGATACGTCAAACGGCCGCAGGTCACGTTTAGCGCCCCGGCAGACGCCGACGGGAGCACCAACGAGACGGAGCGAAATGAAGGCGGGCTCGCGAACTACACACCGTTCACGCCAGACGAGCGAACGCAGGACCTCACGAACATCGAGCGGGCGTGGCCGGGGGCTGGGGCGATTCAGCGGGCCGACGGGGCTATGGAGGCGTTCATCGAGATCGACCCCGACAATATGGACTTCGCGATGTCCGCCGACTGGGCCCAGCTCCAGGACGCCGGCGAACAGTTCGCCAATACGGAACTGGACTCGAAACTCAAACTCCACGCGACAACCCGTTCATTTCCGGTGGAACAGCTCACGGACACCATCGAAGACCGGCTGAACGACGAGGACGTCACGGAGAACCCGATCTTCCGGGAGCTCCTCGAGGAGTACCGGGAGACCAGGCCGAAGGAGATGCGAGAGCGCGGCATCCAGCAGGTGCGATACTACATCGGCGTCGAGGTTACGCCGTTGGAGGTCTACGACCGCTTCCGGGATGAGGGGACGCCGGCCGAGAAGCTGACCCAGTTCCCCGTCATCGGGTTCCTCTTCAACCCGTTCGTCACCCGTCGCGAGGACCTCACCGACGTCGAGCGACGCGCCCGGATGGTCGAAAAGCTCGACAGCCGGGTCACCGATGTCCGTGCCGAGTTCATCCAGCAAGCCTCGGGCTGGTCCGCTCGGCGGCTGAGCACGGTCGAACTATTCATCCTGAATATGGACTTCTGGAACGGCCGCGAGCACGATCACGACGACGCCGAACGCGTCGTTCGCGACCAATCGATCATCGGCCACTCGCGCCGCGAGGATCCACACGATGCATAACGTGCTCCTCCAGACAGGTGGTGGCGCGCTTGCCCCCATCGCCGAGTGGCTCCGGCATCTGCCACCAGCGGAGGGTGCAGGACTTGCCCTCGTGGTGGGTCTCGTTCTCGGTATCGGCAGCAAACAGCTCTGGGACCGCTTCACTGCGGATGATGAACCAGATCTGGACTTCGCGGACGTCCTCGATGAGGAGACACTCAAAGAAGGCGAGGCCGAACGCCAACTCCTCGACGACATCGCCGAGTCGCACAAGACCGTCACCGCACCCGGAGCTGTGGAGTGGGACACGCGGGCTGCACGGGTCGGGGAGCAGTGGACGACGACCCTGTACATCGCCGACTACCCGGATTATCCCACCGACGGCTATCTCTCTGAGCTCTTCGAACTGACCGACGTGCAGTTCGATCTCACCGCCCACATCACGCCGAAGAACCAGGACCGGGCACGGAGCGAACTGCAGGAGATCGCTGACGACCTCCAGGTCGACGCCGATCTCGAACAGAGCGTTCGGAGTGCCTATTTGCAGGAGCGGGCCAACGAAGCCGCGGCGACGTACACGGCCGTCGAGAACGGTGCGAGTGTCTTCGACCAGGGGATGTTCATCACGGTGCGGGCCGACGAGAAAGACGACCTCAGAGACGCCGCCCAGACGGTCACGAGTGCACTCCGTGATGACCCGGCGAACCTCACGCCGAAGACGGCGATCTGCCGGCAGGACCTCGCCCTGCAGTCCGCCGCGCCTATCGGCGACAACGAATTCGGTCGGACGTCGATCGCCCTCGGCGGTGCCGTCGGCGCGTTGCTCGCCTCCCCGCACAACGCGACGATTCTCGAGGAGGGTGGCGTCGAGTTCGGGATCCACAAGGACACCCAGAGCCCGGTGGTCATCGACCCCTTCGCCCGGGACAACGGCTATGCGATGTTCACCGTCGGCGACACGGGCTCGGGGAAGTCGTTCAGTTCCAAGCAGAACTTCATCCGGTCGATCGAGCAGCGCACGGACCGGATCGGCATCATCCTCGAACCGCTGAACAACTGGGCCGGCGTCGCCGAAGCCCTCGATGCCAAGCGGATTACCGTCGGCGGGACGCTCGGGCTTAATCCCT
The DNA here is from genome assembly GCF_056934455.1 of Haloarcula sp. H-hyl6. NCBI lineage: Archaea > Methanobacteriati > Methanobacteriota > Halobacteria > Halobacteriales > Haloarculaceae > Haloarcula > Haloarcula sp. H-hyl6. Next base: position 392,572 of record NZ_JBRIIK010000004.1, on the reverse strand, counting down.
TGGAGATTCGCGAGACGCCCGAGCACGTCCAGCGGGCGATGGGTGAGGATGCCAGCCCGTTCAACGAGAAGCTCGACGACGCGATGAGCTTCCTCACGAACTTCTTTGCGCTCCGCGGGATCTCGCTAGGCGACCGCCGGACGACGTTGGAGCTCGGGCTCAAGCGCGCCTACCAGCGCCAGGGTATCACCGACGACATCGCAACCCACAGCAATGCCAGTCCGACCATCCGGGATATGATGGACGTCTTCGAGGATATGGTCGACGAGCCCGAGGAGTTCGTCGTGCGGTCCGCGGAGGAGGCTGGGAAGATCGAGGAGGACGCAACGTGGTTGCTTGATCAGCTCCGCCCCTTCGAGGACGACGGTCGCCACGCGAATCTCGGCCAGGCGTCCGACTTCGACATCCGTGACGAGAAAGTCATCTATCTCGATCTCGCCCAGCAGGAGGGGAGCGTGGACAGCAGCACGGCGCTGACGATGCAGTTGCTCATCTCGCTGGTGTACGAACGGGCGAAAGTCTCGGACAAGGAAGTCGTGTTCTACATCGACGAGGCCCGCTACATCATGCAAGACGCCGCGAGCCTGGCGTTCCTCGAAACGGTGTTCCGGCATCACCGCCATCACGACCTCTCGATCCGGCTGGTCACCCAGACCGTCGACGAGTTCTTCGAGCATGCCGAGTCCGAAGCCATCCTCGATCAGTGTGCGGTCAAGCAGTTCCACCGCCTCGACGGGATGGACGAGGCGTGGGCTGGCGAGTTCGGGCTGAACTACGCGCAGATGCGATTCGTCCAGGACGCCGTCCCCGGCAACGAGGATGCGGGCTTCTCCGAGGCCTTGGTGGGCGTCGACGGCGAGTGGCGCGGCATCCAGGTCAAAGCGATGCCCAAGGAGAAGCAGGTCATCGACTTCGATCCGACTGCTCAGGTCCGGTCTTCGCTCCCCGGCGCCGGCGACAGCGCCGGCGATAGCGAGATGCAGGAGTTCCAGGCGGAGCTAGAGGAGCGAGTAAGGGACGGAACGAGCGACACGAACGAACCCGAGGATGAATCCGACGCCGTCGCTGCCGAACCAGACGGCGGATCAACGGAGGGGAGCGACGATGACTGACTACCTGCGCATCACCCCGACCTCCGAACAGCTCGATCCCGAGCGCATCCCCCGTGTCCTCGACAGCCTCCACAAACTGTCCACGCCTGGGTCGTCGGGTTTGAGCGCTAAGTTGAATCCGCTCAACAGTGAGACACCGCCTCGGTTCGAGTTCCTCGCGATGAGTGATGGGCCGGATGAGCCGGTGGAGTTCTTCTACGGCGCCGATGCCCACCTCGATACAGTGGAAAAGCGGCTCCGCTCGATCTACCCGTCCACGTTCGACATCGAACGCGTGAACACCGACGTCGCCGCCCGCCTCATTCAGCCGGTTGAGTTCGCCCCGGAGGAATTCATCGAGCACTACGAAGCTGGCCGGCTGCAGTACGAGTTCGACCCGAGGGAGCAGTACGACCACGTCGACGAAGAGTCAACCGACTCCGAGGTAGCCGACACGGACCCGGTCGTCGACGGCGGCACAGTATCCGCCGGAATTCCCGACCATCACGTTGTCGTCGGCGATACTGTCATGGAACTCGCCCCGCCCGAGACACTCCCGGAGGACGAGGGGCGAGCATCGATCGAGAAGCCGACGATGACGCCGAGGGGGACGATCCTGGCGCGGCCAGCCGAGGACGCCGTCTCCCCGCTCGGCGTCCAGTGGTGTGGCTCCACATCTCGAAAGCAAGACTGGATGACGTCGCTGACACCGTTCACTGCAGAGGAAACGAGCGGCGACGTCTCGTCCGTCGACCACCCCGGCGCCGCGATCGCGTCGCTGATCGACCACTTGATGGAGGCGACAGCGCCGACCGCGTTCCAAGTCGTCTTCCAACGGCGTGCCAGCTGGCAGTCCGACGCGGAGGTGCGGAAAGAGGACCTCGTCGACGGCCGAGACACGTTCTTCCAGGAGGTCGTCGGGTCGTTGCTCGAAGTCGAGGACCAGCGAAGCGACCAGGACGAACACCAGCTCAGCGAGGCTGTCGAGAAGCGGATCGAGTCCATCGACGCGAAGAACGCCAAACGGTCGTTCACGGCCAATATCCAGGCTATCGGCGTCCCCACCGACGACACCCGCGACGATCTCGATGCCCGGATGGATTCGCTCCTCCCCGTATTCGATCCGCTTGATGGGCCGTTCTACGAGGTGGAGGGACAACGGCTCCGGGAGAGTGGTTTTCGTGAGAAAACGAAGGAGAAGAACGCACGGGCCGCGCTCCAGCGTCTTCTCAATCGAGAGCTGACGACGGGACGGGGGAAGACCCGTCCAGAACTGGTCCTCAGTGGGACGGAGCTCGCGAACTTCGTCCTTGTCCCTTCCTCCGAACAGTTGACCGTTGAGGGAACACGGGGGACTCGGGCCGAACAGCAGAGCCGCAATCCGCTCCCGTGGCCGAATCCCGACCTGATCCAGCAGTTCCAGGACGGGATGGAGATCGGGTACGCCCTCGACGACAACGGGGAGCCGCGACCGAATCCGATCCAAATCCCGTCGGACCTGTTGCCGACGCACTACGGGCGGTTCGCGTCGACTGGTGGCGGGAAATCGAAGGCCATCATCAACGACGCGCTCTCCCTGCGCGAGTCGACTGGTGGCCCTGTCGTCCTCGTCGATCCGAAGGGTGACGGGATGTGCGAGAACTACCTGCGCTGCCACTACGAGCGGTTCGGTGGCCTGGACGACGTCTACCACTTCCGCGTCCCGGAGACGATCCCCGCGTTCTCGTTCTTCGACATCCGCCCCGCACTCGAGGCCGGTCGCAACCGGGAGGACGCGATTCAGGACAAGGTCGACCACTTCCACGACATCCTCCGGATGATCATGGGCCGCGAGCAGTACGGCCAGGCGTTCGTCGCGAACGAGATCCTCAGCTACCTCATCAAGGCGCTGTTCGACGAGGAGTACGGCAACGACGTGTTCGGGCTGGACGATCTCTTCGCCGCCTCCCTCCGGATGCAACGCGAGCAGACGATCCCTCCGGTCTCGGCGGACAACCAGAACATCGAGGAGTCGCTGACGCGCCACTTTGCGAAGGACAACCACCAGTTCCAGGTGTCAATGGACGCCGTCGGGAACCGCCTCGACAAGCTCAAAGAGGACGCGCATCTCCGGCGGATCTTCAGCCACGTCCCTGAGCAGAACGACGCCGGCGAGTACGTCGACAACCGCTTCGACTTCCGCGAATTCCTCGCTGAAGACGCGACCATCATCTTCGACCTCGGGGACCTCCGTCCGGAGGCCCAGCGTGCGATTACACTCCTCTTGCTGAGCAATCTCTGGGACGCCGTCCAGGTGCGCCGACGCGACGGCCAGACCGACTACGAGAAGCTCACCAACCTCATCATCGAGGAGGCGGCGCCGGTCGTGTCGACGAAGCTCGTCTCCGAACAGTTGCTGCCGCAGGGCCGGTCGTTCGGGCTGAGTATGGGCCTCGTGATGCAGTTCCCCGAGCAGGTGCGGAATCGGAACGAGCGCGCCTATGACGAGGTGTTGAACAACATCAAGACGAAGCTCATCGGCAACATCTCGATTGAACGCGATCTCGCGGAGTCGCTCGCCCACGAGGACCTCAGTCCGACCGAACTTCGCAACCGAATCAACACGCTCCCGAGCGGTGAGTGGATCGCCCAGCTCCCGAGCCCCTCGTTCGGGGAAACTGGCCCACCGCCGTTCTCGCTGAAGCCGCTCCCCATCGCGCCGGGGCATCCAGAAAGCGACCAGCCGCTCACAGAGCCGCAGGAAGACCATTTCGAGTCCGTGTCCCGGCCACGGATGGTCGAGCGGACACAGGCCCAGTACGGGCTGACAGCGACGACTGAAACGAGCCCTGCCCCAGAGGAGGCGGGCTGGGGAAGTTCAGGAGCCGACACGACGGGCTCATCGGTTGATGGAGAGACGGGGAGCGATCCGACCCAGTCCGCGTTCATCAGCCAAGCGACGACCGAGGACGGGTCGATGTCGACGACTCAACCCGAGACGGACAGCGAGTCAGGTGGAGACCACGGGGAGATCAGTTCGTTGTTCGGGGAACCCGCTGCTAGCGATGGTGACCCAGCTCCCGACCAAGCAGCGCAACCGGCGAACGGATCAACGCCCGTTCAGGACAGCGGTGTGCCCGTTCCCGATGACGAGCTTCGAGAACGCGGGATTAGTCGCGATGACGTACGATTCCTGAGCCGAGTCCTCGACGTGATGAACAGAGAGGACGACGAGTACACGCTCTTGAAGAGTATGCGCCAGCTGCGAGACGACTACGAGGATCTCCATCTGGAGCGGCTCACGGAACAGGAGCTATTGGACGAGGGATCCGCCGCTGGGCGCAAGTACTACACCGTGCTTCCGGCCGGGCGTGACCTCCTGGGCAGGGAACTGAACGCCGGTCCCGGCGAGGGTGACCTCGGCGAGAAAACCCCGCACAAGGTTGGCGTCCGACTCCTCGAATTGTGGCTCCAGCAGCAGGACGACGTCGTTCGCGTCGAACCGTACTACGAATACGACGATGGAACGGTGCTGGATGTAGCCGGGTTCGACGATGAGGGCAATCTGGTCTGGGCTGGTGAAGCGGAGCTCGCGAGTAACAACAGGCACGCTCCGGTCGAGGATTACGACAAGCTCAGCGCCGTGGACGGCGACGCAGTTTGGGCGTTCAACACTCGGGAGACAGCCATCGGCGTGCTCGACGCGTTGGCCGACGCCGACAGGATCGACGAGCCTGTCAGTGGGCGGTCGGCGCGGTCGTTCGCGAACATTAGAGACGCTGTCGACGAATTCGATGCTGACGGCCTGACCACCGTTCGAGGCTTCAAAAATCTCAAAGAGGAACTCAACGAATGACCCGTAACGAGCGGAAGCTACCTAGTTTGACGAATGGTCTGGGTGTCAATTGTTCCATAGTGATTCCCGACAGTATTCACTCTGGAGTCTGTTCCCGGATTCGGAACTCTCTTTCAAGAAACAGGCACTTCCGAGGGAGTCCATACCGGTGTTTCAGATTTATATGCCATTCCGGCCAAAGAATGCCTGATGGAGCGGACCAACACGCTCGTCGTACGCCCGCGTTCCGAGCAGGACCGGGAATTACTACACGAGCTGTTGGACGCTTCTGCGAGCCTCTGGAACGAACTCACCTACGAACGCCGCCAGAACTACTTCGACGGCGAATCTGTTTGGGACACCGCCGACTACCGAAAACGGTACGTCGACGTACTTGGGTCTGCAACCTCCCAACAAATCATTCGGAAGAACAACGAGGCGTGGCGGTCGTTCTTCGCCGCCCGAGAAGGTGGCGAAGAAACCGCGCCACCCGGCTACTGGGGCAACGAGGAGGATGGTCGAGAGTGGCGAACCTATATTCGAAACGACCAGTACACCCTCCAAACCGGCGACCGATCACGGTTAGAAATCCCCGTCGGAAAAGCTCTCAAAGACGAATACGGACTCGACTATCACGACCGGCTACGTCTCGTAGTAAGCGGTGTTCCGAAGTGGGAAGGCGAACAGGGCCGGTTAGAACTGTACTACGACGAGGTCAACGACACATTCAGAGCCATTCAACCTGTTACCGTCCCCGATTCTCAACAGGATTCACCACTGGCCGACGAAACGGCCGCTCTGGATATTGGTGCCAACAACCTCGTCGCCTGTACGACTACGACCGGCCAACAGTATCTCTACGAGGGGCGTGGGCTGTTCGAGCGATTTCGCAAAACCACGCGAGAAATCGCTCGTCTTCAGTCCAAACTCAACGATGGACGGTACTCCTCGCAGCGGATACGGTCACTGTACAGACGTCGGACACGCAGACGCAACCACGCCCAGAACGCGCTGGCCCGCGATCTCATCGAACGGTTGCACACCGAAGGCGTCTCCACGGTGTATGTTGGGGCGCTCACCGACATTCTCGAGACCCACTGGTCGGTAGAGGCAAACACCAAGACACACAACTTCTGGGCATTTCGGAAGTTCATCGACAGACTCGCGTGTACGGCGGAAGAGTACGGCATCTCGATAGAAGCCCGACCGGAGGCGTGGACATCTCAAGAGTGTCCACAATGCGGTTCGACCGATCGGACAACACGCCACCGCGACAAACTCACCTGTCAATGTGGGTTCGAAGGACACGCAGATCTTACGGCGTCCGCGACGTTCCTGAGGCGGCAGACAGACGTATCAAGGCCGATGGCGCGGCCCGTGCGATTCGAGTGGGACGACCACGAATGGTCGGAGTTACCACGCTCTCGCGAAAGTCCCAAAGAACAGCGCACAAACCAGAGTATCCACGGTTAGGAGAATCTCGCTCACGTCGGGGGTGGCGCTAATGGCGGACCCCGAACGCGAGGAACCGCACGGCGTTGGCCGTGAGGAGGATGTCAAGTGGCGACAGGCAACTCGTGAGGAGATCTACGCCTACTACGCCGAGGAGTTTCCACGCTATATCGGTGACTTGCCGGACTTCATCTCGGCGACGGGCCCGAAGCAGTACGCCGTCGCCTTCCGAGAGTCCCATCCGGTGCGCAACGACGAGGTGCCGGACAAGGACTTCATCCGGCGGGATACGTGGCAAACGAATCCATCGGGAGATCGAACGACACCGGAGTTCAGCAACTTCGAGGACGTCGCTGAGTTCATTCGCCACCCCGCACGGAACGACCCACTCGGCCGAAGCGAATTCGCACTCGCTGACCCAGAAGTCTTGGAGCAACCGGATCCACGCCCCGACGCCGTCTACTACGCACTCGATCACTGGGAGCGGCCGTGGGTCCTCCTCGTCGACATCGACGCCAAGGAGATCGCTCGAGAGCGAGCCGCGAATGCCGTCTCGGACGACGTCGACGATCGAGATGACGAGGCGCTTCTTGACGCCGCCGGCATCCTCGACGCCGAGCCAACCGGGTATCCGTACGCCTTCGAAGACGTCGACCAAGCCATCGAGTACGGGTTCGAGGTACGGGACATCTTCGAGGACGATTTTGATGCCGAGGAGACGATGGTCGTCTACAGCGGGCAGGGTACCCACGTCTACCTCCTCGATACCGACCCGGCGCACCGGTACGACGAGCAGAGTCGCGAGGTGTTGAACGACCTCCTTCTGGAGACGTACGACATCCCCATCGACCCCGTCGTGACAGCTGACCGTCGGCGTGTCGCGCGCCTCCCCTACTCGCTCCACGCCGACGTCTGCAGCATCGTCCAACCCATCGAAAGCCCGGCGTTCGACGTGCGGTCGGCGACACCCGAGGTGATCGACGAATGAGCCCCAGTACGCCAACCGACGACGAGGACGCAGCGTATCGGGTTGCGGCACTCCCGCTGGAGTACGGTGACACCCGCATCAACCAGCTGTTTACGCGTGGCTACAACCGATACGTCGTCGACGGCGAGGACCAGCCCGAGGACCTCGTGAACGATCTTGAGCGGTTCGGGACGGCGGCGTTCAAAGAGCCGGTCCGTGCCGACGCCGCCGAGGAGCCGTTCGTCGACGAGCCGGGGACGCTTGCCGTGCTTGCAACGCTGAGTGCGACCTGTGTGAAAGAGCACCCGAAGTTCGAGCACGCATCGCCCCGGAACATCCAGGTGCTCTACGACATCCGGGAGCTGTACGTCAACAATCTCGCCTCCCTCATCCGCGCCCACGGTGATGGATCGCTCCAGCAGGACATCGCCGACGTGCTGTACAGCAAGGAGCCCGGCGAGGATGGCCCACACCCTGGTCGAGTCTGTACGGGCATCACAGAGATGCCGGAGTTCGGGGATGGCCTGTACCTCGAAATCCCGATGGCGGCGGCGTCACGCAAATGTCTGGTTCGGGAGGACGAGACGGCGACGGGGAGTGACGATGGCGGGGAAATACTGACGCGAGTGAAAGACAACCACCTGTACGTCCCGGTCGGCGATTTCGACAGCAAGTATCACGACTACGCCGAGCGGGCGTTCAAGAAGCTCTTGCGAGTTCAGGAGGACGGTCTTTCGGACGACCAGCTGACGTGGCTGACCACGAACGAGTCGGCGATTACGGAGCGGATTGACCGCTTCCTCGAGACCGGGCATCACGAGCGCATCTGGCGGAACTGGGACCGTGGCGAACGGACGATCCGCGTCCTCCGGCGGGCCCTGAGTGACGTCCCCGATGACGTCGCCCAGAAAGGGGAGTTCCTTACAGCGAAAGAGCTCTATCGAGCGGTCGAGGCGTACGACGCTGAAGATGACTGGGAATCCTCTGTAACGGACTGGATCTCAAGTCCGAGCAGTCTCGCGAAGACGCTAGCCGACCACGAGTCCCACTCGGCGGTCACGATCGACCGCGACGGGCGCGTCAACACCTATCGAATCGGGCGAGCCGGGACTGGCGCCGAACAGATCGAGGTGCGGGAAATCGAGGATCTCTTCGAACTCCCCTGTATGGCGAATATGGAAGAACGGCTACACGAGAAGAAGCCCGTCCGGAAGGACCTCTACAACTTCGCACGGATGGTGATGTGGCTCCCACAGTACCGGGACAGTAGCCTCGACGAGATCGTCGCGGACCTCAAGGACGTCTTCTCTCGGTGGCCGTGGTACGACGAGCAAGAGACCGAATACCAAGTCCGCTACGAGTTCTCGAACACGATCGACGGCGACACGCCGTTGCCGATGAACTGCGATAACGATGATCTGCAGCGCTACTGCATCGGCCAGGACCAGTGTCCCTACTCGGTCTGGGGGAGTCTCCCGTTCCCGGATGAAATGTATGAGCAAGTCGACGAGGAGTCCGCCGGCCCCACTGAGCAGTTCTAAAAAGGATTTTGACGAATGCTCAATGCCCCGAGATAGCCTATCACAAGCCACTCACGGAAGGTTATTCAGATCGGCACGCGAAGTATCCAACTATCCAAATGCGTGACTCCACATCACAAACATCCCCCAGTCAGAGTGCCATAGAAGCGCTTGTACAGAACTTCCCGAATGGCGTTCTTGTTCTCTTCGATGATGACCTCCGATATCGGGCTGTGGGTCCCGATGTATTGCCATTCTCTAATACGAACGCTACCGAGCTTATTGGACGCTCAATTCACGAGCTATTCCCCGAACAGACAGCCCGTCGTCTCGAACCAGAATTACGTGCGACGCTTCAGGGAAGCGCACGCTCCTTCGATATCGAGTATGACGACCGCATCCATCACATCGAGACCAAACCCACGAAGGTCGATGGCGAGGCATATGGTGTCCTCGCTACACAGGACGTGACGCAGGAGCGCGAGATTGCCGATTCACTACAGGAGCAGAACGAGCGTCTGGATCAGTTTGCGAGCATGGTCTCACACGATCTTCAGAACCCACTTTCAATCGCCACCGGCCATTTGCAGTTGTATCAAGAAACCGGTGATCCCGACCACCTTACGAAAGTCGAAGAGACACTCACCCGCCTTGACGAACTCACTCAGGATCTCCTGACACTTGTTCAGTCAAACGAGATGACTGACACCATTGAGAACATCTCGCTGAATGCGGTCGCCCACGACGCGTGGGAGATGATCGGGACCCGCAGCGCAACCCTGACTGTCTCTGATCACTCGATAAAAGCAGACCACGGTCAGTTGCAGGCACTCTTCGAGAATCTATTCCGAAACGCAATCGGGCACGGTGGGAACGAGGTGACGGTGCGGGTTGGGCCGCTCGAGGACGGCTTCTACATCGAAGACACGGGAACGGGAATCCCCGAAGAGAAGCGCGAAACCGTCTTCGAACACGGCTTTTCAACGGGGTACGGGGGGAACGGCGTTGGACTGACCATCGTCAGTCGAATCGCCAATCACCACAGTTGGTCGGTCGAACTGACCGAGGAAGAATCCGGGGGGGCACGCTTCGAATTCACCGGTGTCGACCTCGCTGATTGATTGCTACGCAGGCAGCGAACCCGCTTCCGCTGGAGTGAGCATTACTCCAAAGCCCCGGATCGTCCCTTCTGAAGTGTAACTGGCAATGATCGTCGCGGGCGCTGTGAACGTACTCCCGTCGCGCTGGCGCCATTCTACATCTGCCGTTACGTCGCCATCAATCCGAGCAGATTCGATTATATCATCGGCTCGCCGTCTATCAGGCCCGTCCGACGAGAGCAGTGTTCCGAGATGTATCCCGAGGCCGTCCCCGATCGAATAGCCCAGGACATCCCTAGCGTCGTCGTTCCACCGGGTCACGTAGCCCTCGTGGTCGAGTGTGAAGAAGGCCTTCTCGTCTGCGTTCTCGAAAAGGTGATAGAACTCTCCGGGGTGGGTCGACGTTGACCGCTCTCCGCTGAGGTCTCGAGCCGTACAGACAATACTCCCATTTTCCGTTTTCGCCAATCGATGGTCCGTAACGAGCCGGTCCCCCTGCTTCGTGAGACGGACGGTCTCACCGCTCCAGTATCCAAGCTTCGACACCTCTGGGAGGATGCTGTGTTCGAGTCGGTCCGCTTCCTCGTTGTGATAGAGGATTTTCCACGACCGTCCGACGAGTTCGGACCGTTCATAGCCGAAGAGCGTAGCAAATGCAGGGTTCACGTACGAGAACGCTCCATCTGGTTCGACCAGACTGATCCCCTCAGTCGCCGTTTCGATGACGCGAAGTCCGTGGTCCTCCTTGTACGCCGTGATATCTTGGACATAGCCCACGATTCTGACGACGGATCCCTCGTCGTCGAAGATCGGTTTGCTCTGTCCGCGCACCCACCGGACGCCCTGTTCGGGATGCACTACGCGATACTCGATCTCATCAGGCGTTCCGTTCGATAGCTTCTCCATCGACGAGAGTGCTTTCTCACGATCTTGCTCGTGTACGTGGGTGAGAAATGCATCCGGCGTGTCCTCAAGTGTCTCAACAGGGATACCCCAGATCTCCTCGAATGCAGAATTGATGAAAAGCAATTCGTCCCAATCCGCAGTAACGCTAAACAGGATGTCGTCTGAGTTCTCCGCAAGTTCCGAGAATCGCTGTTCGGTCTCCCGGATGGCTTCCTGTGCGTGGTAGCTAGCGACGGCGTTCTTGATCCGATTCGCGAGAAGTGTGTACTGGCTGGACCCCGTTTCCTTTTGGAGGTACTCAGTAACACCCGCAGAGATCGCATCACTTGCGACGTCTTCGCTACCCTTCCCTGTGTATAGAATGAAGGGTATTCGGGGATGGGTTTCTCGAACCGCTGTGAGAAAGTCGAGACCAGTCTGCCCGGGCATCTCAAAATCCGAGACGATGCAATGAAACTCCCCAGCTGAAAAGGCTTCCAACCCGTCACTCACATTCGTTTCAGATTCGACAACAAAGCGATCATCCTCTCGGCTGAGAAACATCGCAGTAAGCTCAGCGAGATCCGGCTCGTCGTCGACATGGAGAACCCGGATATTGGGTGGAAGTGTGTTCATTACCTAACTACAAGTAAATGAGTCTCCATAGTTTAGTGGGATTTGTAGACAGCTACCCAATGAATGACTGTCAGAGATGTCTATCTATCAAAGGTTTCACTTAATTTGTAGAGCGTGCCAAAAGGACCTCCTATTTGGCCGTCGAGCAATTTTAGCACTTAATACGGACAGAATCCCTTGTTTTGAGGGGTTTCGCGACTCAGGGTACTAAGATGGAGTTCCTCGAAGGAACAGAATAGATGGAGCAGTAATTCAGAAAAATTCAGATACCACCGAAATCACGTTCATAGCCCCCTCGTCGAGCAAATTCTGTACTTCAAGAACTATTCTTGAATCCGTCGAGGTGTTTTCTACGGCCTCAAATCTGCCCGACGGACTTCTTCTTTAATTTGAGGCCGTCATAGCGTCTTGCATATCGCGGTTTTCGTCCAAAGAAAGAGGCGATATGCAGTGTGCGAAGGCCGCCGGCTCTCTCAGGCCGAGGGGCCGATACCCAGCGATTGGATTCTGGAACTTATCAGATATAGCGCATAGGTTGGACGGCTGTATATCGGTGGTGTCTGTCGCCCCCGCGAGGGGTGGCGGGGCGCATCACGTGCCCCCGATAGACGATGGCTTCGGAACGACGCAGCGAAACACGAGCAGCGCACCAAGCGGCAAGTACCCCGGACGGCCCGGCACCGTGGGCAGACCTCGAGGTGCCGGTCCCGACCGACCGTGATCACGCGTCGGTCGTCGCCCTCGTGGAGTGTGCTCTCGTCGAACTCACGCACGAGGCCGTGGGCGCCGTCTTCGTCTCACGGCAGGTCGGGCAGTCGACGCGGACGCAGTACGTCGCAGCCGACGACGTCGGCGAGCGGTTCCAGAAGCGGCACTTCGATGACTGGCTGGACTGGCACGAGACCACCGTCCCTCGAGGAACCGTTCGCGACGAGCTCATTACCCAGCTCACACGGTCGCCCTCGACGACGGCGGAACGATCAGGTGGGGGAGCAGCCAGCGAGCCAGATACCTTCGTCGTGAAGCCAGTTCGAGATCTCCGAACCCCGTAGCGGCTAGACTTAACCAACATTCCCGACCGATGCCGGCACGATGTTGGTTAATAGTGGGACTGGAACTACTCCCCCGCCCCCGTCCGCCGCCCTACTCCTCAAGTGAGTGAAACCTGACAGCCGGTCGACTCGAATGGCCGCCGCGACGGGTTTTATCGGGCCGCTGTTCGTCGAGAGCGAGTATGGTCGTCGTCGAGGAGGTTACCAAGCTAAGCGAGCGCCGCACCCAAACCTCGTCCGAGGCGTTTCCGGATGAGTCGCTGGCGTCGATTCAGGCGGCCGTCGAAGCCGTCCCAGCAAGCATCTTCGACGGCTCGACGAAGCACACGGAGGTCGGGGCGTTCGATGCCGCAATCGCTGACGGGCTCTCGCAGTACGAGTACGAAGGGGACGCCGCCGGCGGCTACAACCCGAACTGCAAGCTCTGGTCGCATCAGGGGTTTAACTACAGCGTCGACCTCTACGACGCCGACGCTCGCATCGCCATCGAGGTCGAGAAGAGTGAACGGAAGAACGTCAGCGACGATCTCCTTAAGTTCCAGAAAGGGTACCGCACCCAGAAGGACGGCCGATCGAAGATCGAGTTCGGCTGTCTGGTGGTGCCGGTGAACTATCTCGGCCGGCATAACCTCTACCAGCACAGCCTGACCAAGCTCGACTTCATGAAGGGCGTCCTGTTCATCGACGACGTCGCCGTCATCGGCTATCGCGACCCCCGACCGGACTGACGCTGTCACTCCTGATTGTGTATCTGCGCCAAGAGGCGTGCAGCGCGCGACAGCGTGTGCAGCGTGATTCACCATGCCTGATCCCGATCCGCACGACGACACGAGTGCCGACTACGAACAGTTCGAGAAGGAACAGCTCGCCCAGGACCGAGACGCCGACGGCGTCGACACGGCGGACGTCGACGACACGATGGCCCGCAGCTTGGTCGACGACCTAATCGACGCGGACGTCGTCACACCCGTACCCGAGGATCGCGTCCTCGTTCACCAACCGAGTGGCACTACCTTCGACTCGGCGACGCAGTTGGCCGTCTTCCATCGTGGCTGGACGGCCGGTCGTGACGCCGACGGGGAGGGCGAGTGATGCAGCAGATGCTCACAGGGTGTGCGTTCTGCGACGCACCGCCCGGCACCGAGACTGGCGAGGCCCACACCTGGGGCGAAGACGAGCGGGTCACGCACCCGATCTGCGTCGACTGTGCGATTCAGACGGAGCCAGATTCCGAGGAACGCGATCACGTCGCCTGTGACGGCTGTGGGCTGGTCGTCGATACGCTCGCTGCGCTCACACGCTTCCGCGTCGAACTCGGGCACCTCGAAGGCCCGTTGCAACTGTGTGAGGGCTGTAGCCCTGGTGGGCCCGCCACGTACTGGACGCGCGACCTCAAGGAGCATCTCGTCTCGACGCCAGCGGGGTGACTCCCTCCCGAATTTATAGGCACGAAAACACACAACCACGGTGGCAAACACACCAAACAGCTATGTTCAAACAGCCCCAACACTAGGTTATGTCGAGCGGTACCATCGATATCGACGAATTCGAAAACGCTGACGCCGACGAATTCGAGGAACGGAATGATACCGAACGAATCGTGCTGTTCCTCGACAAGAATGACGATAGGGCGTGGAAGGCGGCAACGATCGCCGAGCAACTCGGGCTGGATACAGACGCCGTCAGTGCGATTCTTTCGCGATTGAAGGAACGCGGCCTCGTCCGGCACAAGCGTCCGTACTGGGCGATCACGGACGACGAGGAACGACTCGAATCTGCCTACCGGCTCCACCGACACCACGAAACTGCAGACGAACAGTACGGTGAGGAGCGTCTTGAGAACCTCCAAACCGACGAGATGGAAGACGTACAGTGACTGCGTTCGAAGAACTGGAACGCGGTGACATCGTGTGGGCGAGTGACCCGCTCTCGGAGAAAGGTCGCCCGATGCTCATTCTGGGAGCGCCGCACCTCCCGAACCATGGTCCCCAACTCATCACGGTCCTGCTCTCCACGAAGCCCTACCACGAGCAAGCACTTACACTCCGGGACGACGACTACGAGGGCGACCCACTCGGAGAACGAAGTCACGTGCTTCCGTGGTCGCTCGTGACCCTCAACAGTGCTGCAGACGTCGAACACTACCTGACCTCTCTCGTCGACGAACGAACTGAAGATGTAGCGAGCCAGTTGATTGGCTACATCTCCGACTGATACCTGCCTAGCCCCAGCCCGAGTGAGGCTCACATCGTACACACGAAAACGGCTAAGTGCGTTGGCTCACAATGTACACATCATGAGTACCGATAAGAAGCGCGTGCAGTTTCGGGCCCCCGATCGGCTCATCGACCGGGCCGACGCACTGGCCGCCGTCCTCGGGGAAGACCGAACAGACGTCCTCGTGACCGCGCTTCGGGAGTACCTCCAAGACGCCGCTCACGACGACGCACTCACCCAAGAGATCGCCGCCGCCTATTACGACGACGAGATCAGCTTCGAGCAGCTCAAAGCGCTCGTCGGCGCCGAGGAGGCGGCAAACCTCCGCGTGTTGAAACAGCAGTTGGACGAGGACTTCATCGACGAGGTCGCCGACGCATAGATGTCGCGGTGTATCGCAGACGCCTCCGCCCTCGTGAGTCTCGGGATCGTTACTGACGACGACCCCGATCCGCTCGCACTCTGTCTCTCCCGGCACGAGGTCGTCGTCCCAACGGCGGTCATCGATGAACTCCAGGAAATTGCCTCGTACGATGACGTCCATGGACACGCCGCGTCCGCCGTCCTCGACCGAACAGAGTCATTCACGACACAGTCAGTCGACCTCGATGCCGAGTTTCCGCTCGATGACGGTGAAAACGCGGCGGTCACACTCGCAAACGATCTCGAGGCTGCGCTCTTCCTCTGTGACGAGTTCAACCAACTTGGCTTGATCCACGCCTCACTCGCGGATACCCGGCTCGTCACGACCCCGACGCTGCTCTCGGTTCTCGTTCGAACTGAACAACTATCTGCTGCTGATGCGCGGCTGCTCCTCGATGCGATCAGCGACGCCCGTAGCTGGGGAGCAAACAGCTACGTGCAACGAGCCCGCTCGTTGCTCGAGGAGCCCTGACACCGAGGAGGATACTTCGGAGTGATTAGGAATGCCCGATACCGACGCGCTCTACGACGTTCGTGAACGAACGAAGAATCCCGAGCACGCATCAGTTGCCGACGTGGTCGAACTCGTCCTTGAACGCGCACAGCATCCCCGGACGGAGCACCGGGACGCGCATCTCGACGAGATGATGGCTACTGGTCGATAGGTACGGGACCGACCCTGTCCGAACCGTCATCCACCGCATCCTCGTCGACGGGATCCCCTTTCGGACTGCCACGCACGACCTCGAGGTGCGCAACGTCGACGGTGTTCGTATCGGGACAGCAGCCGGCCAGTTCCTTACAGAAGTGAACGATTCTGATGGGCGCAGGCTGGGCATGTGAACGGTTGTATGACTCCCTCGGACTTGTTGGTTAAGGCGGTACTCCGTCTGGTGGTGACTGCAATAACTGATATGATTCGCTACCTACCCAAACCAGGGCTAGTCTTTTGTATGACTAAACCAAAGTAATGATAGAGAATAGTATGAGCAAGACAGAGTCTGAAAAAGTAGTGTCTGTATCGTCGCGCGGGCAAGCCACCATCCCGAAGGAGTTCCGCGAGGAGTTGGGTATCGACACGCCCGGCCGTGTGAAGTTCATTCGGACCAACGAGGGTGAAATCGTTGTTCGACCCATCCACTCGGTTACAGATCTGCGTGGGGTTCTGGCAGGGAAAACCGACGAGCAGGGCCGCTCGGCAACCGAGCGCCTCCAGGAGGACCGTGCAGCGGACAAAGCCAGCGAAGAGGAGTTGCGGCAGCGCTATGCCGGTGACGACGAGGCTGACGCATGACGGACGGGGCTGAGATTCCCGAAACGATCGTCTTCGACACCGAACCACTCATCGCCTATTTCTGCAACGAACCAGGGAGTGACACCGTCGAAACGTACGTCGACGCCGTTGAAGGCGCGGCAGACGGCTACATTTCGGCGATCAATCTCGCCGAGGTCCACTATCTCGTCCGTGCAATTGATGACGAGGAACGCGCTGATGCTGTCGTCGACGTCCTCGAGGAAAGTGGCATCCGTCGCGTCGACACCGAACTGACCTGGGCGTCAGCAGCCGACTTCAAATTCCGTTACTCTCCGGCGCTTGGTGATGCCTTCGCGCTCGGGACCGCAGCACACGTCGGCGGGATGCTCCTCGTCGGGGCCGATGATGATTACGAGGACGTCACTGACGTCCCGATCACTCGGTTCCGGACCGAACCAGCGTAGTAGCGCTTCAGCGAGTTCTGGAGACCCATGTCTCCGACCTGAACCCTATCCTCACGCCACTGAAAATGAGTTCGTCGATGTCGTATACCCCTGTTCCAGCCGGTTCACACTACACGTGGTCGGTGAACCACTCGGGGGCGCCGTAGGCGTCGGCCCAGCAGCGCCGGAGGCAGGGTTCACCTTGGCCGGTCGGAATCGCACGTTCGAGATCGACCATCTCGCCACAGAGGTCACACTCTGTGCGGTGTCCCATTAACCAGCACTCTTCCCAATTATCCCTGCTACTGTTGGTTAAGAGTGCTGTGGAAGGGGACACGACCAGCTGATACAGTAGCCGGAGCGACGTCGACGCCATAATCCCAGATGATCGGTATCCAGACGGGCTGAGCGCCTCCGACCGTCGGTTACGATCTCACTCTCCGAATGCCACCCGGAGACGCCCCGCCTCCCCACCCTCCGCTCCCGGCCTCCCGCCGGTCGGCCGGCAGCCACAACCTCGGGGACAGTTTTCTGGCGCCGCAATAGGTGCCGGCGCAAGCAGACCGGCGAGTGACACAGAAATGTGCGAATGCGATTACTGTGATACAGACCGGTAGCGCATACCTCGGTCTTCAGGCGCGGGAGGAGGTCAACTAACCCGGCCTGAGGAATTTGCTAACAAGGTCGTGGAAGAAGCTCAGGTGTGGGACGAAAAATTGACCAATCCTAAGCCACGGGTTTCTTTGTACTCAGTACACCTTCCCAGTCGCCTCTGACGGTTTCAGCCCAGTACCCCAACACAGCACTCATTTGCACATATTTGAACAATCCGAAGATATATTGAGAGTGGCCACCTACAGAGAGGTATGACTGAATTCGATCCGGCTCCCACGTCCGACGATACGCAGCGCCGGTGGCAGACGGGGACAGACACGTTTGGTCGTGTCTACGACGTCGTCCTCGGCGTTACATCTCCGACTGCCTACACCGAGATCGCTGAGCTTGCGGACTGCTCTCCGAATGCCGCGAAAAAGCACCTCGATCGCCTGGCAGAGATGGGCATCGCTCGAGCCGATAGCGACAGCCGCCCGGCGACATACGAACGTAACGAGGGGTATCTCGAATGGCAGGACGCCAGTCGAATCGCAACCGAGCTCTCAATCGACGCGATCATCGATCGCGTGGAGGCGCTTGAAGCCCAGCGAACGGAATACGAAGCACAGTTCGAGACGACAGACCCAATGGCTGTCAACGTGTTTGCTCACGATAGTCACGAAACCATCCACGAGCGGATGACCGCCGTCAGCGAGTGGCAGGGCGTGATTCGAGATATCCGGCTGTACGAACTTGCTCGCCAGCTCTCCCAGAATGACGGGCATCTGATTCCGGCGTAAATGAGCCAGCCACCGGAGGATCCAGACCCACACTCGACAGGGCCAGCGGACAGACAGACGCTGCGCCTGCTGGAGCGACACCTGTCGTCGGATTCACTCATCGCCGAGACTGCATTCGACCCGGATTCATACGAACCTCGACTGCTTCGTGGACTGCTTGACGCTGGACAATATCCTGACACAGTAACAGCGGCCCGTCTTGACATCCGATGGTTCACGACTGGCGATTTCTCGGTCCACTACGTCGAAGAGCACGAGGACGGGGAACGCTGGGAGTGTCGCTGGGACCGGCACCCGAACGCGCACAACACCCGGTTGCACTTCCACAAGCCACCGTCTGCCACCGAAATCACCGACCTCGAACTCCCGTCGTTCCATCCACTCGAAGTATACTCCACCGTCCTCACGGCCATAGAGCAACGTATAGAGACACTGTGGTCGTGAGCGGACAGGCCAGAGAGAGTCGACACAGATGTTTCCACACCCGTTCCCGAGGACCGCGTCCGCGTTCACGAACCGAGCGGTACCGCATTCGACTCGACGACGCAGTTGGCCGTCTTCCACCGTGGTTGGGCGGCCGGCCGCGACGCCGACGCGGAGGGCGAGTGATGCAGCAAACGCTCACTGGCTGTGCGTTCTGCGACGCACCGCCCGGCACCGAGACTGGCGAGGCCCACACCGGGGGACCGGACGAACGGGTCACCCACCCGATTTGCGTCGGCTGTGCGATTCAGACGGAGTCAGATCCCGACGAGCGCGATCACGTCACCTGTGGCGGCTGTGGGCTGGTCGTCGACACGCTTGCGGCGCTCACCCGGTTCCGGGTGGAACTCGGGCACCTCGAAGGCCCGGTGCAGTTGTGCGCCCGCTGTAGTCCGGGCGGGCTCGCGACGTACTGGACGCGCGACCTCGAAGAACACCTCGTCGCGACGCCGGCGGAGTGACCCAAACACTCTTTACTGTTTCGCTGTAAACTGTAATCAAGAACGGATCGTGTCACGTACTTCAAACCGCGCCGACGGCGACATCGTCCAAGACTTCCTGTCGGTCGCTGACCTTCTCGAGGAGCCACAGCTCGCCCAGCTGTACGCGTACCTCGCTCGGGAGGGGGAGGCAACCGTCCATGACGTGATGGAGGACCTCGAGCTCGCACAGGGAACGGCCTACAGCTACGTCAACCGCCTCGTCGACGCCGGCGTCGTCGACGTCACCGACGACGAGCAGCCACGCCTGTACGCAGCCCAGGAGATCGACCTGACTGTAACGACCGCCGGTGACCGCGAGTACACGATCACGCCGGCGCTCATCGACGCCGTCGGCCGCCGGGAGACGAATGCGGACATCGATACCTACATCGACCGCCACGGCGTCGCCGGGCTCGCGACGGCGCTCACCTACGCGGTTGCTCGTGAGCGCGGCGAGGTGACCCACCGGCTGATGGCCGAGGACCTCGATATTTCGCCGCTGGCCGCGGAGATGATTCTGCAGGCGCTCAGGCCCGTCGTCCACGAGCACTACGACATCGAGGAGGCAGGGGCATCTCTGGATGAGGTGAACGTCGGCGACGGCGACACGGTCGATGACGCGTGAGCCGGCTCCACATCGCCGACACCGGCCTGTTCGTCGCGATGGGGCAACCGTCGAACAGTCGCTATCAGGCCGTTCGGCGGTTCGCTCGCCGGAACGGCGTCACCTTCGTCCTTCCCGAACGGGTGTACGAGGAGCTAACCATCGACGACCCCGATGTCGAGGAAGTGCCGATTGACACCGCGATCGACGAGGGGTGGGCGACGGTTGCGGCGCCGCTGGAGTTCTCCGAGCCGAGCGTCTCGTGGGTGATGGACGGCGTCCAGCGATACATCGCGAACGCCGACGACCGGCCGGCAGACGAGGTTGAACGTGCCGACGCCGCCCTCGCCGCCCTGGCTGCCCAGCACCTCAGTGCAGGGACGGCAACCGAGGTCTACATCTACACGACCGATATTGCGGCCGGCGAAGGGGCCGAAACTGTGCTCGCGAGCGAGGGCTACGGGGATTCAGTGACGTTCGTCAACGGCTTCCGGTTCATCGAAGACCTGGTCGCCGGCGACAGCTGACGGGATTCAGGCCTGATTCGCAGGGAGAAGACACTCTTGAAAGCCCTCGGCCGCTCGACGTCCCGCGACCGCCGCTGCGCGCCTCGTGCCTGCGGTGCTTGCGGGGTCGGGGGACGACCGAGGCGGCCTCGCCCTTTCTGAGTCCGCCAGGACGGTAGCTGGGTCGCCGAGTGTCGCGGCCGGCTGGACAGGTGTGTACGTACCGGCCCGCCCCGCTCGCCGCTGCCGCCTTCCGGTGAGCAAAGCTCACCGACGTCCCGCTCACTCCGTTCGCGGGACCTCCGCGTCGCTCGCGACCGACCATTCCGGGCGGTCTGCCTGCAGTAGCGGGCGGACTGCCGGGCTAAAGTGAATCTGGTCTCGACGCCAGCATTAAGCGCGTTTTCGGTTGCGCCCCTCGCGGGCTTTCGCGTTCCAGCGCTTTGGGCCGTTCCGCGCGGCGAGCCACCCCGCGGCTCGCCGTGCTCACGACCGTCGCCCTGGACACGAACCCGCAGTCCGGGCCGGACGCGAGAAACGGCTTAAAGCTGGCCGCTCGCTCCGGGCGGGTCGGCGCGCGGTGCTGGATGATCGTCCGCCTCGGGCGCGCTCTCGCTCGCGCCCCAAGGGGCGCTCGCGAAGGCGCGAGCGAGAGCGCGCAGATGGGTCTGTCGGTCGGTGTCGTCGGAAAACCGCGATGTTGAGGCATCGCGGTGTCGGGCGCGTGAGCGCCTTCAGGAGCTGAACTCCAATGTCGAGTAAGAACGTCTTTGGTAATGAGGTTTCGGTCGATGAACAGGCATTCGAGAAACACGAGGACGGAGCGGTCGACGAAGACGGCTTCGAGGTCGTCGATGAGACGCCGGCGTTCCAGGCGACGGTGCAGATGGAGGTGCAGGCAAAGGTCGATGCGAACCACCCGGACGGGATGGTCGACACCAGTGACGAGCGGATCTACGGTGCGACCCTCGAACAGGAAGAGCGCATTCGGGCGCGGGAGGCTGAGCTGGAACGCATCAGTGCCCAGGCCGAGCTGGGGACGCAAGACGGTCGGGAGAAGCGGACGCGAGACATCGCGGCGAAGCGGAGCGCTGCGCGGCGTGCTGAGTTCCAGAAGCGGGCAGCGAGCGTGAACCCAATGGCTGACCCGGAACGAGGCGATCCCCGGGCAGAACTCGCGCAAGAGCAGTTGGCGGCGGTGAATAAGCAGTCGATGCGGCTGGCGAAGAAACTGGATGGCTGGTCGCGAGCGGCGATTGGTCGGCGGCTGGGTGAAGCCGTCGTCGGTGGGAAAGACCTGATGAGCGCGGTCGTCGGGGTGTTCGAGGAGTTGCAGACGGCACCCGGGACGGTAGTTCCCATCGGGAAGCTTGAGGATGTCAATCGCAAAGAAGTGAGCATCGAGGGTCGTGTGACGCAGCTGTGGGATAGTGACTCATCAGCCATTCAGCAAGTTGGCCTCATCGAGGACGAGAGCGGGCGAACGAAGGTGACTGTCTGGGAGAAATCGAATCAACCCTGGATCGAGGAGGGCGAGCGCGTGCGAGTTCACGGAGCGGCGAAGAACTGGTACAATGGGCGCGTCTCCGTGGCTCTGACCGGGTGGAGCACCGTGATGTTCCCAGAGCGCGGTCGGTGGTGGGAAGCGTAGGCGGTCGTCGCGGCTCTCTTTTTTGCTACGTGCCGGACCGACCCTGACCCCGCCTCCCCACCCTCCGCTCCGTGCTCGCTACGCTGCGCGCGCAGCCACAACCTCGGGTGTCGGTCTGACATTTATAACAGAAAACGGGAGAAGATGGGCGCAGCCGGGCCTGTTTGTCCGACCCCACGAGGGGTGCGGGCGCACCAGCACTCAGAGTTACGCATGAAAATCGAAGGAAACTACACGTGCGACATCTGTGGCGAATCGTTCGAAACGAACGTCGAGATTGCGAGCCATATGGCAGCCCACAAGCAGTCAATCTCACCAGACTACATCATCGAGGAACTCAGACGCGTTGCCGATGAAAAAGGCCGAACCCCGATGCAACCCGAAGTTGAGGAGGAGACGGAGTTCACAGCTGGTGCCGTACAATCAACGTTCGGGAGTTGGAGAGAGGGACTGCGCGAAGC
Source organism: Haloarcula sp. H-hyl6 (assembly GCF_056934455.1). Classification (NCBI taxonomy): domain Archaea; kingdom Methanobacteriati; phylum Methanobacteriota; class Halobacteria; order Halobacteriales; family Haloarculaceae; genus Haloarcula; species Haloarcula sp. H-hyl6. The sequence goes on along the minus strand of NZ_JBRIIK010000004.1, from coordinate 370,136 downwards.
GGGACTTGAACCACTCGATCGTTCGTACTCAGGAGGGGAGCTAATCGACGAGTTGCGGCGCGTGGCCAAGATGCTCGGTCACTCTCCGTCAGTAACGGAAATGAAGAAATATGGAGAGATATCTCCAGCGGCGGTAACATGGCAATTCGGATCGTGGAATACCGGACTCAACGAGGCGGGACTTTCGACGACGAAATCGACCAAAGTCACACCGCAAGGAGTGATCACAGCAATTCAGGCCCTCGCTGACGACCTGGGGCGGCCACCGACCGCCTATGAAATGGATGAACAAGGGGAGTATGCAACGAAAGTCGCACAGTGGCGCTTCGGTAGTTGGAACGCTGCACTGCAGGAAGCGGGTTTTAACCCACATACGCGGCGGAATATCTCAGAAGAGAAGTTACTGCGGGAGCTGACTCAGCTCCGCGATGAATTGGGTCATGTGCCCTCATCTGTTGAAATGCGAAAACACGGAGGGATCACGACCTACCCCTACATCCGTCGGTATGGGTCGTGGAAACAGGCCGTGGAGGCAGCCGGGTTTGAGTACCGTGGACAACCGAGCGGACCAGATCATCCGCACTGGAAGGGCGGCTACGGAGACATTTCGTACGGACCGAACTGGTACAAGCAGCGCAAACGCGCCTTGGAACGGGACGGCTTCGAGTGCCAGATGCCGGGCTGTACAATTGACCGAGAGGCACACCACGAACGCTGGGACCGCGACCTGAACGTCCACCACATTACGCCACTTGGTACATTCATCGATGCCGACGGCGTCCTCGACTACGAACGCTCGAACCGGCTTGAGAACCTGGTCACACTCTGTCAGCGCCACCACATGATGTGGGAACAGTTCGCCCCGCTCCAGCCCGATATTCGCTAATCGCTTTCGGTGGTGTCTCTCGCCCCCGGCGATGGGCGGCGGGGACACCAGCTCCCCATCCTACAATGACCGAAGATACAACCCTCACGGCCCGTGAACGGCTTCGCATCCACCTCCGCGAAGCCCGCCGGACGACCGAATCGCCAATCGTGGAAGCACAGCTAGCCGCCGCGCTGGATGCCTGGGAGGACTTACCGCCGACGCCCCTGCAAGAGTGTCCCGTCTGTGGGAAAGTTGGGCTTCCAGAACGGATTCGGCAACACCGGTGTGACGAGTACAGATAGCGGTCTATGGTGTGTGAGATACTGGATTGAGTATCTCAGAGTCGATATTTGCAGGTGACGACACCTGAGGAATCAGAAATTACTGTCGCCAATACCACCAGAGAATGCCAGCTGCGAGTGCGAATAGGCCGCCAAAAAAAAACACCATTCCTGGGGAGATAATCATATCCATGAACTCAAACCCAATAGGATTCGTCGGTGGAGAGCTACCACCCGGGCCGTCGGCTGTTGGTGGTGACCCAGACCCAACAATGAATCGAACGAGATAATCAACGGCAAGACTGGCGAACCCGAGCAGCGCGACAGCCCCAAGCACTTGCGATAGACCGTCACGCATGGATGTGTTGTCGAGGTTCTTCCCGGTGTAGAGAACGAGCCCGTTGTCTGAGGGGCCATAGACTTTCATTTCTGTCCCCCGCGAGGAATACCACTGATCAACGACTTCAACGAGTTCCGCGTCCTCGAATTTCTGCAGATGGTATTTGACGTTCTGGACGGACGTATCGACTGATTCCGCGAGATCAGACGCGGTTTGCGGTTCGGTGTGGAGGCGACTCAGTAGCTCCCGAGCGGTCTCTGAAGTCAGCGTGTCAAACACCGCTGTCGCCCCGTCAGCGCTAATTTCAATGAGACGGGTATCTCGATCCGTTCGAACGGAGATTGGCCAGCGAAGTGGGAATGCGCTCTTTGTTTCCTCCTGTTGAGTGTTCTCAGACATCGTGTGGTCCTTTCTCCACTAGTTGTAACCCGTAGTTTTGGCCCTTCCCCTCGCTAAAGTGGCCACTTGAGTCTGGCCAGTGGTCATTTAACAGGGGGTCCAACGGGTAGATATGAATCGTCGCAAGTTCCTCGTCGGTGTCGGTGGTACTGGCATCGGTGCCCTGAGTGGCTGCATTAACGCCCTCACCGGCGCGAGTGGCCCTAATACGAATGGCTCAGGAGAGTCACCAATGCGTCTTTCACTAACCAGTGTAGATGACGCTCCCGAACCGTTGTCCTTCGAGGTCACCGTATCGAACGATCAGCTGAGTACGACAGACGTGCCGACCGTAGAAATTTCCGTCAAAAACACCAGTGATGAGACTGTGAGTTGGTCCTACGGGGGAGGCGTCAGTAATCTACCCTTCCCCCAGGGTGTTCACGATTCAGAGACCGGCGGACTCGTAATCGGAATAGAAGAGGAAGTGCGAGCGCAATTAATAGATGCCTCTAGTGGGTGTGCGCGGGTTGATCAGTTCACTCAAGCGGATGCCATCAAGAATACGACTCTCGAACCAGATAAACAGGTCAAGAACTCATACGCCATCGCTGGTGTCGGTGGGGAGCTAAGCGGTAACTGTCCACCCCCCGGCGACTATCGGATGGAGGAAGAGATAGGCGAGTATGGAACGTTGGGATTCAATTTCACATTAGAGTGAATGTCTGTCAATTGAACACCAACTAAGCCGCCTTCTCCTTCCAAAGATTAACGAATTTCCCTGAGCGCGGCCGCTGGTGGGAATAGCCGGAGCAACGCACCCATTTTTTTGCTGGTGTGAAGCGGTCACCGCCACCTCCCACCACCTCCACGGTCCGGGCTGCTCACGGCGCTGGGAGCGCCGTTGCGCTGCCGGGCTTTCGCCACAGAGTGAACCCCTTGCTTGCGGTCCTACTGGAGGTTTGTTTGCCCCAGAGTGGCTGAGGGGCGTCCCGAAGAACGCATCGTCCCCTCGTGAACATCATGGCTACCAGAGAGATCTACGTAACTAGCTTCGACGAAGACGTCCAGACAGAGTCAAGCGCCAACCAGTGTCCCGAGTGTGACGGCTGGGTCACTACAAACTCGGTCGAAACGGTCTGTGAGGACTGTGGACTCGTGATCGATGAGAATCGAATCGACCACGGTCCGGAGTGGCGATCCTTCGACGAGGACGAACGAGAACGGACGGGCGCGCCGCTCACCGCAGCACGGCACGACCAAGGATTGTCAACGGAGATAGGTCGGAGTACCGATGCGAACGGCAACGAGCTCTCCGGCCAGAAGCGACGTCGAGTGGCTCGAATGCGCCGCGAGCAATCTCGCGGGCGATTCCAGTCGAAGGCCGAGCGAAACCTTGCACACGGCCTGGGTGAAGTTCGGCGAATCGCGAGCGTTCTCGGGTTCGCAGAATCGGTTCGTGACCAGGCGTGTCAGCTGTTCCGGAGCGCTCAGAACGAAGACCTTCTTCGGGGGCGATCAATCGAATCGATCGCGGCAGCAAGCGTCTACGGGGCCTGTCGCTGTAACGGCCACTCGCGGTTACTCGTCGACGTCGTCGACGCGGCACGCGTTGAACAATCGAGAGTCGCGAATGCGTACAAGACGTTGAATACAGAACTCGGACTACCGGCCCAGCCTGTTCGACCGAGCGATTTCATTCCCCGCCTCGCGTCAGAGCTCGATGTTCCAGCGGACATCCGACAGCGAGCCCGGAGATTGGCTGAACAGTCGGAATCGACGGGAGCAGCGTCGGGCGTCAAACCGTCGGCGTTCGCAGCCGCCTGTCTGTACAAGGCGGGTCGCGAAGAGGGACGATGGTTGACGCAGGCGGACGTCGCGGAGGTGGCGAGCGTCACTGCAACGACCATCCGGTCGCATCGAGATACCTTAGAGGAGCAAGTAGCCTGACAACGTTCCTGTACAAGCACTGTGGGATTGAATAGTTTTCTCAGGAAATTATTTGTTCTTGGAGGGCGTAGCACCCAGTATGCCCGAGACGTGGGATGACATCAACGAGCAGGTCAAAGCCGACTGGAAAGACGAGACCACGCCGTTCGAACGAGTGTACGAAATCGTCGAACAAACCCACGACGGCCAGTCGGCCGCCGAAATCGCCGACCGCGCTCTCGTGAGCGAGCCGACGGCGCGTCGGCACTGCAAGACCCTCGTGAACACCGGGTTCGCCGAGACGGACCAGGACGGCCAAACGACGCTGTACAAGCGCAACAGCGACCGGGTGTTGATGTCCCGGATCCGTGAGTTGCGTGAGGAAGTCGATCGGCCGGAGTTGCTCGACAGCATCCAAGACATGAAGGCCGAAATCCGGCGCTACGAGGATCGCTACGACGTGGTGTCACCGGAGGAACTCGCCCAGCAACTCGACGCCGACGAGACAGAGGGCTGGGACGACCTCTCAGCGTGGCGAACGACGCGGCAGAATCTCGCCGTCGCCCAAGCTGCTCTCGCGTACGACGAGGCCAGTCACCAGCTCGCTGTATGAGCGATACCGATCGAGCCGGTGAATTCGGGCCGATCTATCTCCCGGCGCTTCAGCGGATTCGTGACCTCTGGCTCGAACTCGAACCGCTCGTCGACGCAACGTCGTACGATGACGTCGTCGCTCCTACAGAACTACAGATCAGTCTCAGCGATGGGCTCGGCGACGCCGAGAGCGCTCGGCTCGATATCCAGTGGAGCGAACTGGGGATGTATTCGTTTCATTACGTCGATAGCGACGACGTCAACTGGCGATTCGATCGTCACCCGAATACACACTCTCCCGAGATCCACTTTCATCCCCCGCCCGACGCCGCCACGACGGACGCCGAGCCGTCCTGTATCGACGTGACCGAAGTCTCACTCGTGACGCGTGCAGTCCACGCGATGTGGCGGGCAGCGTACGACGACAATGACGTCGACCAACTGAATAGCGCATCAAATCCACCGTAAGCATGGATGTGACCAAGGACACGGTTCGAGGCGTCTGTACGGACGCGGTCTTCGAACGTGGCGAACGATATCTCGCTGAGGGTCGTATCTGCGAGATCCACCGTGTCGACACCACCGTCACCGCCGTCGTGAGCGGTAGCCGTCAGTACGATGTCCGTGTTGACCTCGCCGCCGACGGGGTTGCCCCGTGGTGCGACTGCCCGTACGACGGGCCGGGTACGTGCAAGCACGTCGTCGCCGTGTTGCTTCGGTGTGTCGACGACCCTCCCCCAGACGAAGGTGATCGGCTCGATGTCGCACTCAACGGTGCCGAAGCCGACGAGCTCCGCGCGTTCCTGCGAGAAGAACTCGCGACCAACGCTGACCTCCGCGACCAGTTTCTCGCCCGAGTCGGTGAGTCGACGACGCGGTCGGTCGACGAGCTTCGCACCACGATCGACCGGCGGTTCGAGGAGACGAACCCTGAGTACTACGTCATCTTCGAGCCGATCGACTTCACTCGGTGGTTCGATCTCGCGACCGAGTACCGCGAGCAGGGGCGGTACGCGTCGGCGGCGACCGTCTACCGGGCGCTTGTTGAGTCGCTCGACGAGAACATGGAGCGCGCTGACGGCGCGTACGACCACTTCTCGCGTGCATTTAGTCGGGCACTCGACGGATATGTTGACTGTGTCTCAGCTACGGAACGCGACGCTGATGTGGTCACTGACGCCGTCGAATTCCTCACCGAGCGGGCGACATCGGGAACGCCGTTCCTCGTGGAACACTTCGAGAAGGCTGTGGTCGAACTTCAGGAAAAGGCGGATGATCAGTCTTGCAAGTAGCTGTGTCGCCCTCGGTGACGCCCGCAAGTTCGAAGATCACAAGAATTAGTTTGTGGCGCGGTCAGCCACGTTGATCCGCTGTTCGCGAGCGGCTTCGACGTCCGAGTAGAGCGCCAACGCGTGCTTGATGAGGCGACGGTCTTCCAGATTCTCCTCCCACCGCGTGATCACGTCACGACGTTCGCGAAGCTCGGCACTTGATAGATCACCATCAGCAAGCGACTGTTCGAGGTCCTCCCACGTCTCGACGTCGTAGGTCGCCTGCCATTCCTCGATCTCTCCTGTGATCGCCGCCAATTCGTTCCGCAACTCCTCGCGCGTGTTCTCCTCGATGAGGGTGCGGATCTCCTCGAAGAGCAGTCGCGTGTAGTCCGGCTGGTAGCGCGTCGTCTGGCCGGCCTCGACGCGGCGCAGCTGGCCCTGGTCGACGAGATCTTGGAGCTCCTCGTTGGTCGTGCTCCAGGCGGCGTCGGCCTGCTCGCTGATCCAGTTAACCGACCGGAGTTCACGAAGCGTCTCAGCGACGGCTCGAATACGGTCGCGGGCACTCATCGACTCGGTCCACGACTGCACGCCATTCCGTGGGGATTCGGACATGCTGGGCACCTCTAGATCTGACTGCGATACGGGAGCGTCGTCACATCGAACGCATCGTAATGCCGGTCGTAGGTGAGGATGTGATCGACCTCCAATTCGTCCATGTGTGCGGCGACGACGAAGTCGGTGAATGAGGCATCCAGGTCGGTCCACTCGACGAACATCGTTTTGGCGGCCTCGAAGACGTCTGCGGAGACGCCTTCGAACTGATAGAGCGTGCTCTCGTCGAGCGTCGTCAGGAACGACGCTGCGTTCCGCATCGAGGCCTGCTTTTTCAGCCGCGTGGCCGCCTCGTCGACGATGTGATCGTTGACGATGACTCGACGATAGGGGAGGTCGCCGTCGCGAACGAACGCCAAGAAGGCTCGTGAAACCGCATGCATCTGATCGCGAGGATTGAACAGTGCGTAGAGGAACTTCGGGCCGACGACGACCTGATGTCGAACGTGGCCCGGACGGAAATGCTCGGCCGTGACCGTCCCGATCGGTGTTTCAACTGGCTCTGCCATCCGTGGTCAGGATTGCGCGGACGGATCGTCGGCGAGAGTGAACGACTCGTCGCTGCCGTGCCACTCGTCGACGAGATCGGGTTCCTCGCGAGCGTCCGTCTCCGCCGACGCTGGAAGCGACTCATCTTCGAGGTCGTCAAGGACAGTAAACGCGGGGTCATTTGGATCCGCCCGCTGCTGTCGTTCGACCCACTCGAGGAGCGCCTCGTGTCCGGCTTCCTTGAGCGACAGCCCGTGTTCCCTCGCAAACTCGCGGAACCGTTCGTATTCGTCCTCGCTTAGCTCGGTTTGGACGTGCTTGGTGTCGTTGCTGCTCATGCGAATCTTCTCTTGCTACGCTCTACGGTCTCATGAAGTATAAGATGTTCCCATAGCTGAGTTCATGAGATCTCCTATAGACGGAAGACGGCAGGGACCACGATCCACCTGAAGTTGAAATACGAAGCCGGGACAATCTATGAGTCAATCGATGAGTGATCTGTATCTGGATTTTGAAGAACTGCGGCCGACCGGCGAGCCGTCCCACATTCCGGACACGAGGCTGGACGACGGGTATGAGGGTGCCCCCCGACGGCAACGCCTCGCGACGAGCGCTGGTGGCTACCCCGATGCGCCGACGGTAACCGACGGCGAGTGCCAGTCGTGTGGGGCATCAGTCCCCGACGGCCAGACGAAATGCCGGTTCTGTCTCACCAACCATCTCGGAAGTGACGCCACTAGCACGAACGAGGCAGCGTCGACGACGTTCCTCGGCATCATCCACCTGGTCGTCGAGTCGACCACGTTCTACGGCGCCGTGGCGAAGGGCGGCGCCGCGGCGAAGATCCTCACTGCCAATGACGCGGAGTCGGCCGTCGACGACTACACGCTTATCTACGATCTCGACGAGGCGCCGGCGCGCCAGCTAGCCGAGCAATGGCCCTCACTCCCCGACGCGGTACAGGTGGCCTCAGAGGAGGGAGAGCGGCTTCTCAGTGCCGCTCGTGACCGGCCTGGGTGGCACGGGCAGGGAGCGTCGGAGCGTCAGAAGCAGGCCCCGACGCGGCTCTACGACCAGCGGGGGGACGGCATCCGCGACGCGTCGCGTCTCGACGCGGCCCTCGACGACGCCGACGACGCGGTGTGGCTGGTTCCAGCGATGGCGCTGACCGAATCCGCCGGCGAAGCTGGGGCTTATCGGCAGGAGTCGTCGGTACCGACGACGCAGGAACTCGACTGTCAGAGCTGTGGACGGGCAACCGACCATCGGTTCAAGACCCACGAGTCGGTCCCGGATGCGGCGTGGACGGGGCAACCGATCTGGGAGTGCCGGGTGTGTGGCTCGGCTCGCTACGGCCCCAGCAAAGCGGGTCAGGACTCGACTTAACCAACATAGCGACACAGAAACATGCCTATGTTGGTTAATCGGCAGGCTCAGCCCGACAGCTACCCGCAGCCGGAGAGGTTTCTCTGCGCCGTGAATCGGCGAGGCGCTTCAAATGGACCCACGCAACACACCCGGATACCGACTGCATCGTTCACTCACCAATCTCAAGCGCATCGAGACGGCCGGACTCGACGACGCAGATCAAGAGCGAATCGAGGCAGCGAGGACACTTCTCCAGAACGTGAGCCTGCTCACCCAACCGCAACACAGCGGAGACGCCGAGACACAGATCGAGTCCTGAGCGGCGTCACAACGAGGAATTTGGCTGGGTCGCTTCGGAGAGCGTTTATTGCCCCCGAGAAGGGTGCGGGGCGAACCAGTCGTGGACGGCCAGCCGTGGGACAAACCAGAGCGGGCGAGCTCGACAGCGCGCTCGTGGCCCCTCCAAGACGACCAGTCAGTATCAGAGGATGATGAATCGTGACTGAACTCACAAAAACGCTAGAACTGAAACTGGTAGACCCGAACGCACACAAGCGGGAGAAGCTCCGTGAGACGCGGGCAGCCTACCAGCAAGCGCTCCAAGAGGCCTTCGACGCCAACTGTACCACTCTGGGGGAAGCGAACGAGATCGTGGGTGACTACGAGCTGAGCGGTTACGCGAAGAATGCCCTGAAGCGGTATGTCCCGCAGCTAACGACGACCTATGGGGCAAATGAACTCAGCGACGATCACCCTGTCCGCTTCACGAACGAAGGGGTGAAGATCGACCACAAGCCCGAAAACACGATCGGGTGGTACGTCAAAATCCCACACCACGAGGACTACAACCTCTGGGTACCAGCACAGCCGAACCCTGAGCAACGGGACTGGCTTGAAGCAGTGATTGCTGGCGACGCAGACGTGGGGGAAGGTCGCTTGCTCAAGCGGGAGGGAACGTGGTATTTCCATCTCATTGCGACCCGTGATATCCCGCTCAACTCCGAGGATCCTCCCGAAGAACGTACCCCAATTGGCGTCGATATCGGGGAAGCAAGTCTCGTCACGGTGTGTCACCGCGACGAGCATGGGTCCCCGACAAACCCTGAGCTCTGGACAGATGAGGGGAAGACTGTTCGTCGACTCCGCAAGCGCTACTTCACTACGATGCGGCGACTCCAGCGTCGCAAGAGCGAACGGATTGCAGACGCCTTTGGCGACGAGTTGTGGGCGCAAATCGACGATATCCTCCACACCGTCACCAGGGAAGTGGTGGAGTACGCTGAGTCAGTCGAGACGCCGGTTCTCGTGCTCGAGGATCTCACCTACATCCAGGAGTCGATGGACTACGGGGACTACATGAATCGCCGGCTTCACGGCTGGGGATTCGCCAAACTCCACGCACAGATCACGTATAAAGCCGTAGAAAGGGGGATCCCCGTTGCAACAGTCGATCCGCGGAATACCTCCCAAGAGTGCCATGCGTGCGGTGAGGGAGGAACCCGACCCCAACAGGCGACGTTCAAATGCTCCAACGACGCCTGTTGGATCGAAGAGTACCAGGCAGACATCAACGCCGCACTCAACATCGCAGATCGCTACCTCAGCGGAGAGAGTCGTTCCAGAGAACACGAGAACGACGATGACTCGGCTGAGGATGGGGCCTCGTTGACCGGGCCACAAGACAGCCAAGCCGATGCTGAAACCCAGCAGGCGACGCTTGGAACGTATGCGTCTTGAAACCGTAGAGCTGAGCAACCGCTCAGCGTGAAATCCCGTGGCGGGCTTTCCACATCAAACTGATGTGGGCGGAGGTCAAGGGACATTGCGCACTCTCTCCGAACGATATACCGATCAGTGCTTTCCAGTGGACGTCGAAGTTTCGTGAAACGCTCTTGTGAAGCACGTTGTTGATTTCAGAGAACGGCGTCGAGAGCATGTTTGAGTGCTTCGTCACCTGGTTTTCTGTAGAGTTCGCGACGGAGCTGAAGCGTTCTGAGATACGGCGTTAGCTTGTCTTTTGAGACTCCTCGGTGGGGCGAGAGCCACCGTCGCGTCAGCGACGCGTGGCTCTCGCAGGTGTTGACGTGGATATCGCCGTCAGCGTATTCTCCGTCGCCGTGGACGACGTATTTGCGGTTGAACCCGTCGTCGTCCTCTAACGGATCATAGGCCCGAAATCCATCGGTATAGACGGTCAGCGACTCCTGCTCGTGGTCGGCGAGCAGGAGTCGGATGGTCGATTCGTCGGCGGATTTCGCTGGCACGACGTACCGATCGTCCGAGCCACGGTCGACCAGCGTGAACACCGGCGGTTTGTCACCGTCGTACGATCCTCGTCCACGCGTGGACAGGCCACGCGAGCGCGACTCCTGGTCGCGCTCGCGGCCTTTGAGGCCAGCAGAGACGTACACCTCGTCGATTTCGACCGGTCCAGACAGCGTGATCGAAGGCGCGTCGAGCGCTCTGGCGAAGCGCTCGACGCGCCGTCTCACCGTTCTGTACGAACGATTGAGTTCCGCCTCAATCTGTCGAATGCTCGTGTTAAACCGTAAGAACACGTAGATCGTGAAGTACCACTCTTTGAGCTTCATCTTCGAGTGAGCGAAGATCGTGTCGGTTTTGTCGTTGAACGTCCGACCGCAATTCTTACACAAATACCGCTGATACACCCGATAGCTGCCGTTTCTGACCGTCAGGTCAGAACGGCAGCGGGGGCATTCGACGCCATCACGCCAGCGAACCTGTTCCAGCAGGTCCGCTGCAGCCGATTCCGACACGAATCGGCTCATTGGGAACATATCGGGCACCGCTGGCGCGGTGCCCTTGCCCTCTTCGACTTTTAGCCGCAGCTCTCGCTATCAACAATCTACTTCCCAAGAGCGTTCGTGAAATACTACACCGGTGAAACAGCTGCTCGAGACTTTGTGCTTATCTCTCAGATTCATATCTCTTGAGAACCTTGACAAGAGTCAGACCGCTAAGTAAACTACCGAATAGAAGAACGAACCAGAGTAGTGAAAATGGTTTTTGCAGGTCAGCGGCTCTAAATGCACCTCCTGCTAGTAGAGCGAGTACAATTAGTTTCGTTTTCTCAGAGACCATACGCTGAGTCAAACGAGATCCTGAGGGGCTAAATAGAACCACCTATACCTCCCAGTTCCTGCAGTGGAATCGCGTAGCACGAGAGAAGACGTTCCAATGGAACCATATTAAGTCATCATTTTGTATGTTTAGCAGGAATACATCGACTATGGTCCCCTATATTAGCGACGTTCTGTTCAACGAGCCACAAGGCCGCCCCAACTCACTCATCCAGTTTGGCGCGTCGCTTTCTTTCTTGTGTATATTCGTGTATGATTGGAGTGTCGGCGAGGCTGGAGCAGTAGTCCCGTGGGTACTGTTCTTTATCGTCGGAACTGCGCTGTCCGGAATTGCTGAATCTCTTCCGAAAAACCGACGGCGGGCAGCTGGTCTACTGCGTCTCACAGCCATCCTCGTATTGGTCTGTTTTCTCGCCATTATGTTCCTCGCTCCGGAGTACATCATTGGGTGATTGAAAGTCGGTCTTTGACTTCACAGTAGTAAGACTGATTATTAGATGACTACTGATGCTGTGAGCCACGCGGGGTTATCCTACTGAATTCACCCTCTATATTCATCAGACGACCCGTGTCAACTCCTAAGAACTCATTCAATCCAATATATCACAACACACACCACGGTTCGGCATCGATAGTCTCTCGTGCCCTCCATCGAGTCGTTCAGAACGAAGCGCGGAGTCGCACGTCTCACAGACGATGCCGTCCACTTCGATGAGTCTGCCGTCGGGTATGCCCGCTCGCTCTATCGGGGGTACTGGCAGAGCGAGGAGCGATGGCGCAAGGCGATTTTCCTCGGGTACGTATCTGGACTGCTGTTTGCCATCAGTTGGCTCGTGAGCGCGATTCGCGCTGGAGACAGACTGCTTCTCGCAGGACTGCTCGGCATTCTCACTATCCTCGTTGGAGTGAACTACGCTCGAGGATTCCGGTCTCCTGATCGCATTCCGCTCGACGATATCGAGGATGTCTCGACGACACGCGGTGAGAAGGGACTGACACGACCACGACTCGTTATCACGTACCTGGACGATGGGTCGACCTACAAGCGCCGGGTGAATCTGCCGTCACTCTATACGGCCGACGGGGAGGCGGCGTACGAACGTGCACTTGACGCCTTCGGCGAGCGGGGATTCGACACGGGGTGACAGGAACTCTCGATGTCGGGGCACCACGACCAACCGCCGATCGATCTTCAACACGTCAGAACAGGAGTGAGGTCTCACGTTCGGCAACCGTATAGCCCTGTGCAGCGAGTGCGTCAGCCCGGTATCGTTCGGCGACGAACTGCTGTGGGAGCCGTCGAAGGCCGAACCGACGATCCGAGGTCCAGTCGACGTCGACGACTGTGTGGTCGTCGTCCTGTCTGATCGAGGCCGTGTACGTCCCCCACGGCCGACCGCCGGCGGTCACGAGCAGTTCGATATCACCATCTGGATCCCCATCGGGAGCGTTCGAGCGCGTCTCGACAGTCATCTCGGTAGAACGTAGGCCGAGTAGGTACGAGAACTCGTAGGTCGCGCCGTCATCGGTCGTGTGTACAGCGTCGGCGATCCCCCACTGAAAAGCGAGTGGGGGCGGGGTTGCCCCCGCAAAGTCGGCCCGGACTGTTTCGGGGTCGGCGTCTGTAATCAGTCGAGCGGTGCCGCTGGTCCGAAACACCGGAATACGGACCAGCGCGCCGAGAGCCAGCCCGACGAGAACTGCCTGTAGCAGTGAGAACAGGAGGAATGCAGTGCCGACGACGAGCCCCACAAGAAGCGCAACCACATAGCTGAGCGGCCGTTCGAGTCGCTGGTATCGCTGAGCGACATCGACCGCCTCTGAAGGTCGATCGACAGGATTCGTGGTGGAGGGCATCGATAGCATGTGGACGAACCGTCGGTGTAGATGTTCTGTTATCGAGTCGTTCAGAGTAAAACGAGCACGCGGCCGAGTGCGACGACGAACACACCGAGACAGACCCCGACGAGTGACGTCTTGGCCATCCGGACGAGCGTCTGGCTGGGCGGACGATCGGAGACGACGAGTGGGTCAATGCCGTCGCCAGTCTCGGTGACACGGCCAACGACAGTGACCTCATCGCCGGGCATCGCACGCTGTTCGCTGTAGCGGCGAGTCCCGAGCGAGAGACGCCTCGTGAGCGGTCGGACGAGCGATGGAGGGGATCGCCAGTACGTCGTCACTGGGACGGCGTCAGTGGTCCGCTCGAACCGTGCGATGCGCTCGGGGGGATCGTCGCTCGGCGGGACGGTCGCGACGATTTCGCGTTCGAGTGTCACGGTGCGTGCCGGCTCGACGATATCGACATCGGCTTCGGCTGTGCGCACACGGAACGCATCCGAACTCGCCAACTCGTGGATCGTCACGAACCAGGGGAGCAAGAACGGACTCAAGCGGCGTTCTTCGACGGCGTATCGGAGGGCAAGACAGTCGTTCCCGCTGAAGGGCGCGCTCAGGAGGTCGGCGTCGCCCTGCTGGGCCGTCCCGGAGACACGAACGAGCGCCCCAGGAGTCGTCTCACCGAGCATCGAGACGACCTCAGCCCGGTAGATGCTGGTAGCACGCCAGACGTACCGCCCACTGAACGCGAGGACGATCGTCCCGACGACGGCGAGGCCGACGCCGAACAGTTGACTTCCGGAGAGTCCGAAGACCATGCTGACTGATTACGTTGTGAGCTCTCGATAGAACGACACGGAGTACACTCCGAAGAAGCCACCGAACAGCGTCCCGACCACGAGGACGAGGAGGCCGACGACGGCCACGAGCGGGAGTGACAGCTCCGGGAGATGAAGCGCCGCTGCCGATTGCGGTGACAGCAACAGCGAGAGCACGCCGAACACACCACCGAACACCCCACCGAGGACTCCGACGAGGATCGAGTAGCCGAGCGTACTCACCAGGTGCTCACGAACGACCGACACGCTGCGTTTGAGCCCGTCGACCGCGCCCATATCTTCGAGCACGATCGCCTGGCCGTAGAATTGGACGAAAAAGAGCGCTAGGAGATACAGAAGGACGACGATGGCGACAACGATTCCGACGACGGCGAGAACAGCGATGCTGGCTGATTCGAGACCACCGCTTCCGATGACGAAGATGCCGCCGAATAGCGCGACGAAGAACGCGACCATCCCGAGCGCAAAGTTGACCGCCACCAGGGCGAGATACGCGACGAGGATGGAGACGTAGTTGGCTTTCCCGTCGTCGACGAATGTCTGCAGTGCTGTTCGTCCATCGAGGGCTTCGTCGGCCATCGCGATCAATCCACCTTGGAAGAATGGCATCACGACGAGGAATACGAGCGACACTCCGAGCGAGACGACGCTGCTGAGCAGTGGGTTGACAGCCTGCAAGGCTAACTGTGGGATTTGGAACAGCGATATCACGAGTATCGGGACGAGCACGACCGGATTTCGGCGGAGAGCACTCGGCGTCCGGCGGAGGGCATTCAGGACAGCCATATCGAAATTTCCATCGGGCGACGTGAAAAGCTGTTCCCTATCAGACAGCTCGCCACGCTACGACGTGGGGGGATTGACGTACAGCGCGTAGCGATAGAACTTCTCGTCGTACCAGAGTAGCTTCCCGTTCACCGCCGTGTCGACGGCACCGAGACCGAGGGCTTCGAGCACCGTATCGAACGATTCCGAGAGCGGGGCCGTCTCCGTGTACGTCTCCCGTGCGATTGCCTGGTCGAGCATTTCCTGTGCCCCTGTCGGAAGCGTCGCTGGCGTGAGTTCGGTGTGGATCCGCGAGCCGAAAACGACCTCGCGGAACTGGGCACGCGAGTCAGCGACCTCGATGGCCAGTGCGGTGTACGCCGTCTCGACGATCTGCTCACGGCTCACATGGACGCGGTACGCCCACGTCCCGCTCTCGGTCATCGTCACGACTCGGTCGTCGAGGTCACCGGTTGCGAGTCGACTCTCAAGCTCTGCGAGACGGCGCAGGACGTAAGCATCACCACGGAGCAACTCAGCACTACCCGTCTGCCCGTCTGTCTGATTGTAGCTGTGGAGGATTTTGAGCGGCCGCGCACTCGGCTGTTCGAGCGTGTCGATCAACACAGCGTCGTCGGGCACTTGCTCTTTGGGGACTGGGTCGATACGGACCAGCTGGCGTTCCATCTGTGTGCGTCCGGTGACGACGTGTTTCGTCTGGTAGTACGAGTCCTCGTGTGTCACGTAGGCGTCGCTCGGGAGCGGTTTGTACCCATACGTCGTGTGTCGTCCATCCGGGAGAATGCTGTCGAGTGCAGTCCGTGCGGGCGTCCCGAACAGCGCCTCGTCATCGGGCTTGTAGAGGGCGTGTTCAACTGGAGAGACGTCGATTGAATCGACGTGTAGACTGTACTCGGAGGGCGTCTCATTCGAACCGAGGAGATTGCCCGTTGTGCAGCCGGAGAGCGCTGTCAGCGTCGCTGCCCCGCCAATTTGGAGGATACGTCGGCGAGTAGGGACCATGCCGGTTGGTGAATCCGCACTCATTTGGAGGTGTTGACTGGTGTCCCTTCAACGGTGGTCTCCGCTGTCGGCCGCATGGGATCGAGCCCTTGCAATCAGCATCGCCGTCGACATTCATCTGGTACGGCGCTGTCATCGTGTTTGGCGTCGTCCTCTGGTAGTTCAAACACCGGCGAAAGAGTCCAGAATACCAGTAAGTGAGAGGTGGATTACGTTCCGAACTGCAGTAGCTGTTTTTCGGGGGCAGAAAGGACTGCGCCCCCTCGCGGGGCGTCGTGAAACCATGACCGAGCAACCTACTGACAACCCATTCGACGATTGTGAACGAGGTCCCGAGGCGATCCTCGGAACACACACCTTCGAAAACGCCCTGTTCACCAACGAAACCGAAACCCCGGTGAACGTGCTCACCGGCAAGACACCGGCACATTCGCAAGCAACCGTCGAGGAAGCGAAGGAGTTCGCTGCGAGTATCGACACGGGGACGCCTCAGATCGCCCTTCCGGCTTCTGTCGAGTCGCAGGTCGAAACACAGAGCAAGCCCTACACGGCAGCCGCATTCTTCCACTTCAAGGCGACAGGCTCGCTCGAACGGCACCGCGCCTACCACGCAGCCCACAACTCGGACGCGTTCGCCGTCGATTTCGAGGCCGACTACGAATCGGGCGACCTGACCCTCACTGTCGAACGAGCGGACGACGCCTGAGAATCCGCCGTCACGAGGAGCGTTTTTTCGAGCGCCGGCGATGGGTGCCGGCGCAGCTGGAGCGAGCAACGATTCCCGGTGCGTCGGCGTTTCGAGGTGTTCGAGATGCATATGGTGATTTACGCACTGGTAGAGGCATCGACGCACGACGACGCGCTGGCCACCGGAAAGGCGGTGTTCGACCGCCTGGTCGGCGCGGACCCACACGCCGGCGCCGTCTTCGATCGAAGTCACCGTAACTCTCAGAGCCGGACGGCGTCGCCAACATCAAATACGAAACCGGGGATACCCGGGAGCGCATCGATGGGCGATAACGATCTCAAAGCCGCCGAGGACGCCCGTGAGGGACTTCAGAGTCTGCTGGTCGAACAAGCACAGGCAGGCGTTCCAGAGCAAGTCCTCGTCGGGCTTCTCCGTGAACAGGCCGCCGAGATCGAACGGTTCGGCTACATCCCGCGCCGGTGGGAGCAACCCGACCAGCAGGAAGTAAGCAAGCGATGAAACGGACCAATACTTTCGAGGTACGTCCCCTCTCCGAGTCGGATGAGGCCCTGTTACAGGAGGTTATGGACGCGACGGCGAGCTTCTGGAACGAGCTGACCTATGCCCGCCGCCAGCGGTTCTTCGATGACGAGAACATCTGGGAGACCGATGAGTTTCGCGGACAGTACAAAGGCCAACTCGGCGCTGCCGGTGTCCAGACGGTGACACGAAAGAACAACGCCGCCTGGAAGTCGTTTTTCGCGCTGTTGGAAAACGGTGAAGACGCGTCCCCACCGGGCTACTGGGGGAATCAAGAGGACGGGCGAGATCTCCGGCTGTTCGTTCGGAACGATTCATACGAGATCGAGTGGGGCGACTACTCCCGGGTCGAAATTCCGGTCGGCCAGGATCTTAAAGAGAAGTATGGACTGGGGTACTACGAACGGCTCCGGCTGGAGGTTCGTGGCGATCCGAAGTGGTCCGGCGAACAGGGCCGACTGGAAATTCAATACGACGAGGTTGAAGACACCTATCGGGCATATCAACCAGTCTCAGTCGACGACTCAGAACTGGATTCACCACTGGCTTCGGAAGAAGCCGCCCTCGATCTGGGTGCCAACAACCTCGTTGCCTGTATGACCACGACAGGGGAACAGTACCTCTACGACGGTGAGGAGCTGTTCGAACAGTTCCGATCAACAACCGAAGAGATTGCACGTTCGCTCTTGGGAAGTAGATTGTTGATAGCGAGAGCTGCGGCTAAAAGTCGAAGAGGGCAAGGGCACCGCGCCAGCGGTGCCCGATATGTTCCCAATGAGCCGATTCGTGTCGGAATCGGCTGCAGCGGACCTGCTGGAACAGGTTCGCTGGCGTGATGGCGTCGAATGCCCCCGCTGCCGTTCTGACCTGACGGTCAGAAACGGCAGCTATCGGGTGTATCAGCGGTATTTGTGTAAGAATTGCGGTCGGACGTTCAACGACAAAACCGACACGATCTTCGCTCACTCGAAGATGAAGCTCAAAGAGTGGTACTTCACGATCTACGTGTTCTTACGGTTTAACACGAGCATTCGACAGATTGAGGCGGAACTCAATCGTTCGTACAGAACGGTGAGACGGCGCGTCGAGCGCTTCGCCAGAGCGCTCGACGCGCCTTCGATCACGCTGTCTGGACCGGTCGAAATCGACGAGGTGTACGTCTCTGCTGGCCTCAAAGGCCGCGAGCGCGACCAGGAGTCGCGCTCGCGTGGCCTGTCCACGCGTGGACGAGGATCGTACGACGGTGACAAACCGCCGGTGTTCACGCTGGTCGACCGTGGCTCGGACGATCGGTACGTCGTGCCAGCGAAATCCGCCGACGAATCGACCATCCGACTCCTGCTCGCCGACCACGAGCAGGAGTCGCTGACCGTCTATACCGATGGATTTCGGGCCTATGATCCGTTAGAGGACGACGACGGGTTCAACCGCAAATACGTCGTCCACGGCGACGGAGAATACGCTGACGGCGATATCCACGTCAACACCTGCGAGAGCCACGCGTCGCTGACGCGACGGTGGCTCTCGCCCCACCGAGGAGTCTCAAAAGACAAGCTAACGCCGTATCTCAGAACGCTTCAGCTCCGTCGCGAACTCTACAGAAAACCAGGTGACGAAGCACTCAAACATGCTCTCGACGCCGTTCTCTGAAATCAACAACGTGCTTCACAAGAGCGTTGCACGTTTATCGTCCAAGCTGCCACCAGAGCGAGACACGAGCCAGCGAATCCGCCGGCTCTACCGCAAACGCTCCCGCCGGCGGACCCATGCCCAGAAGGCCCTCATCCGTGACCTCGTTGAACGATTGCACGACGAGGGGATCGCAACGGTGTACATCGGCGACCTCACCGGGGTCATCGAAATCCAACCGTCCGCTGAAATCAACGAGAAGCTGGAGAACTTTTGGGCGTTCAAGCAGTTCGTTGATCAGCTGCGGTCCGTCTGTGAGGAGTATGGCATCGAGGTAGCGGAGAAGAGCGAGGCATGGACGAGCCAGACGTGTCCGGAGTGTGGGGAGCAAGCCGAGACAGTTCAGCATCGAGAGACCCTGACCTGCCCCTGCGGGTTCGAGGGACACGCCGATCTCACAGCCGCAGAGACGTTCCTCCGGCGGAACACTGAGCAGCAAGTCAGGCCGATGGCGCGGCCCGTGCGGTTCCAGTGGGACGATCAATAAGTGATGTTCGACCACCGACGCCCCCGTGTTCGGGCCAAATCCCAACGAACAGCGCACAAACTCGTGAGTCACTCCCGTGGACCATCGTCCGGCGTGGAGGAGCCTCGCCCCGAGGTGGACGTCGATACGCTGTTTCGGTGAGATTATGATTAAGAATATACTTAACAAGTATCGATACTACTATCCAATTCTATCAGTCAGAACATTATTCAGATTTTAGATTCTAAATTAACTATATTGGGGAATTAAATTCTTGTTCGTCTAAGGACAAGTCAGTAAAGTATGTTTGACCATTATATTGGACAAGGTACAACCCTTCAGCACCAGAGGGGGGATCACCGCCGGTAGGATCAAACCCTTTGTCCTTGTGTTGTCGAAAGCGTCTAACAAGACGCCTCAAAGAAGCTGTTGGAGTCGCTGCAGGTTCCTCTTCTGGTGGTGCAACGCGATAACCCTTATAAGGACCATCACTAGAGATTGCTTGCTGAATTATTTGTTTTTCAGCACTGGTTAGTCCACTAAGTTCAAATTGATGGTTCTGACGGAATTTCTTTCCAAACATTTCAACATTACTGACTCGATTTGTTTTGTAATGGTACTCTGATTGAGTCGTGACGGCTTCACTCTCACGGACCGTAAATCGAGCCTGCTGACCGGAATCCCACATAATAACTGGATTCCGTGGGGTAGGAACCAATTCCGATTGATTTTTTTCTTTTGGGGAGTACGTAAGATAAGTTCCAGTCCCAATCATTTCTTGATCAACTTTGGCTCGGTCAACGGTCGGTAATTCTCTGAATGGGACCACCTCGGGATCAGCGACAACATCCTCAGGGGAATTTAATGTCACATGATATCGAATCGCTGATTGCCGTTCTGTACTCCTGATGGATATATTATAGACTGTACTATTGGAGAGTAAACGATCAATATCCTCAAATGGAGGTTCTGACGCTCGGACAGTTACCGAGCCGTTTCTAACGAGACGTCTAGCAAGACGCTGTCTATTTGACTGGACATCATCGAGATCAGGAACAATTTTTTTAGCGATTTCGGTATCAGTACAAGAATCCATCGTCAGAATTGCTGTTGCAGTTTTGCCACCCGCAGCTCCGTCTCCACCCTGTTGCCGTGTACATCCTGTCACTCCTACCAGACCCGTTACGACACTTATTAAATAATGACGACGGTTCATTATTTACCGCTGATATTGCTTGGCGGTAAGTAAGTAATCTTGGTATGCTCAAAGAACTCTCTTTGTGTCAGTTATATACTCCAATATATCCAAACTGACTTTTCATCGTTAATAAATTAAATGGAATTAATCAATAACGTATGAATTATTCAAATTTATTGTATTAATGCCCAATATGTATTTGAGAAACAGTATTTTCCCAAAATCATCCTAATGAATGTAGTTAAATATTGTCAATTTTGCCAGCTATTCTATTCGCCATTAAATATAAGTGATTATCAATATCAATAGCGAATGTGGTAAAATGACAAATAGAATGAATCAAGACGGTTATCAAAACGAACTAAGTAAGAAAGTTAACGAGTGCGGAGGATGTATGGAGACACTCAGAACAACCCAAAATATTCGCTCCAAAAATCGGGATGACAATTACAAAAGTGAAAAATCAGACAGTCGTCGTTCAATCCTACAAAAACTGGGAACTGGAATTACAGGGTTAGGATTAGTTAATTTTACCGGACTTGCGAGGGGTCAAGGTACAACTAAAATTGCCTATGCTAAACGCGGTAACAAAGTTATTGAATGGAAAGAAGTGCCGACAGAATGGTATAATCACAATCAAAGAGCGAATCGGATTAAAGATCAACTGAGCGATCGATTTATGACGCAACGGGGAGTCAAAACTATAGGCAAAGTGACTTCTGATGAATCATATGGAGGGAAGCAAGGATTCCAAATACGCATAGAGGTGCATCCTGAACAGTTTAATGGTGTTTTGCCGAACGCGGTGGAAGGAATTCCAGTAACTGTTAAAGAAACGAAAGAGCCCCCAAAGAAGGGAAGTTGTGGCCATAAGACAAGTAATAACCCAGATAATATCGCATCAGGAACAACCGTAGAAATTGATAATAATTGTGGAACCTCATACGGGACCCTAGGAGCACCAGTGGAGTACAATAATGTGACGGGGATGATAACAGCTGCTCATTTATGGGGTGATTGCCCAGACGGGATTGGAGGTGAGCCAGCTTATCATAATTCGGATTATATGGGTGAAATACACCAGTGGAATAAGGATGAAGACTGGGTTATAATAGAAGAAAATTCAGTTGGAAATACTATAAGTGGAGATATTTGGGAAGGGAATCGAAGAATACCTATTAATGGATATGTGACAAGTGATGGTATTGACGATCTCAATTCTTCAAACGCTACCATTTATAAATCAGGGGTGACTAGTGGTAAAGAAAATGGATTCGTAAGCGGTAATCGAATTAGTAGCGGTTGGGATTGTGTTGATTTTAATGGCTGGGGAGTTGAATGTGAGATTCCTTTCGCCGATGGTGATTCGGGCGGCCCCGTCTACGAGGTACGGTATTTTGATAACGATCCGTATGCCTATATGATTACAATATCACAGCATCAACCTCCAATCTATACAGGCTCTATAAACTGTCATCCAACTTGCGACAATGGTGAACGAAGTGTATATGATACTCTGAGAGGGACAGGTTTCTACCACATTACGAATGTTCACCCGGTTGACCTAAATATCTGACAGTTACTAGATTCAAATGCTATTTTCTTAATATATCGTGTATTCAGCAATTAAAATTGCAAGCACAGAATAGTATCTCAATAAAGGATAATTTCCAGACCACTATCTACTTTCATAATTATCTATGTGCGCAACGAGGAAGTAGCCTGTCCCGGAGCTAGTTGTTAAATATGATGAAAATCGGCGTTTTGAGCTGTTCGAAATGAATATCGTCATCTCCGTTCTCACAGAGGCATCAATAGAAACAAAGCATTAGCCACCGGAAAGACAGTGTTCGACCGCCTGGTCGGCGCGGACCCCCACGCCGGCGCCGTCTTCGACTACTACGTCACCGTAACTCTCAGAGCCGGACGGCGTCGCCAACATTCAAATACGAAACCGAGGATACTCGGGAGCGCATCGATGGACGATAGCGATCCAGTGGAGATCGGGGACGCCCGTGATGCGCTCCGGAGGCTGTTGGCCGAACAGGCTCAGGTAGGTGTCCCGGAGCAAGTCCTCGTCGGGCTCCTCCGTGAACAGGCCGCCGAGATCGAGCGGTACGGCTACATTCCACGTCGGTGGGCACAGCTTGACCAGCAGGAGGTGAGCCAACGATGAAGCGGACCAACACCTTCGAAGTGCGGCCCCGCTCGGAAGCGGATGAGGCCCTGTTACAGGAGGTTATGGACGCGACGGCGAGCTTCTGGAACGAGCTGACCTATGCCCGCCGCCAGCGGTTCTTCGACGACGAAAGCATCTGGGAGACAGATGAGTTTCGTGGCCAATACAAAGGCCAGCTCGGCGCGGCCGGCGTCCAGACGGTGACACGGAAGAACAACGCCGCCTGGAAGTCGTTTTTCGCGCTGTTGGAAAGCGGTGAGGACGCGTCCCCGCCCGGCTACTGGGGAAACGCAGACGACGGGCGTGACCTC
This sequence comes from Haloarcula sp. H-hyl6, assembly GCF_056934455.1. Taxonomy (NCBI): domain Archaea; kingdom Methanobacteriati; phylum Methanobacteriota; class Halobacteria; order Halobacteriales; family Haloarculaceae; genus Haloarcula; species Haloarcula sp. H-hyl6. Next base: position 347,362 of record NZ_JBRIIK010000004.1, on the reverse strand, counting down.
CGGCTGTTCGTTCGAAACGACTCATACGAAATCCAGTGGGGCGATTACTCGCGAGTCGAAGTCCCCGTCGGCCAGGATCTCAAAGACGAGTACGACATGGGGTATTTCGAGCGGCTTCGATTGGAGGTCCGTGGCGATCCGAAGTGGTACGGGAAACAGGGGGAATTGGAGATCCAGTATGACGAGGTCGAAGACACCTATCGGGCATATCAACCAGTCTCAGTCGACGACTCAGAACTGGATTCACCACTGGCTTCGGAAGAAGCCGCCCTCGATCTGGGTGCCAACAACCTCGTTGCCTGTACGACCACTACTGGTGAGCAATACCTCTACGACGGTAAGGAGCTGTTCGAACAGTTCCGATCGACGACCGAAGAGATCGCGCGCCTTTCAGCCAAGCTGCCGCCAGAGCGGGACACGAGCCAGCGAATCCGCCGGCTCTACCGCAAACGCTCCCGACGACGGACCCACGCCCAGAAGGCCCTCATCCGTGACCTCGTCGAACGGTTGCACGACGAAGGGGTCGCAACGGTGTACATCGGCGACCTCACCGGCGTCATCAAAATCCAACCGTCCCCTGAAATCAACGAGAAGCTGAACCAATTCTGGGCGTTCAAGCAGTTCATCGATCAGCTTCGGTCCGTCTGTGAGGAGTATGGGATCGAGGTAGTGGAGAAGAGTGAGGCATGGACGAGTCAGACGTGTCCGGAGTGCGGAGAGCAGGACGAGACGGTTCGACATCGAGAGACCCTGACCTGCCCCTGCGGGTTCGAGGGACACGCTGATCTCACAGCCGCAGAGACGTTCCTCCGGCGGAACACCGAGCAGCAAGTCAGGCCGATGGCGCGGCCCGTGCGGTTCCAGTGGGACAATCATGAATGGCGTTCAACCACAGACGCCCCTGAGTTCGAGACAAATCCCAACGAACAGCGCACAAACCTGTAAGTCACTCCCGTGGACCAGCGTCCAACGTGGAGGAGCCTCACACCGAGGTGGACGTCAATACGTTTCGTTTGACGAGGACCGGATTCTGATGTCCTTGATTTTCTATTGAATTAGGATAGCCAATAGGATTATTTTTAACATATTTCATAAATTATACGTACATTATATAGGCTATTGACCACTCCCATTCAACCACATTTTGGGACCACTATCACACCACCATATCGGCCACGCATCAGAGTTTATTCACCCGCTACTACCGTCTGTTACGGTAGTTTCATATGCGCCACCCTATAGCAGGACCCAATGTACGCGGGCCACGATCGGTCGCTGCGCCTGAAAATTTACAGCGTTTGTTTACCGATCCTCGCCACCGGCGATTCCTCGGCGGCTCTCCCGTAACGGCCCCATTTTATGCCTGTAGCGAACCGCTCACCGACTATGTAGCTTCCCGAGACACACCGTGACCTTCCATAATCAGATCGCAACGTAGTCGGTCTATCAGATCCCGCACTTGCTACGAAAGCGAGAGCATCACTCAATCGAACGACCCGTCCATTCGCTTGACGTGACTGTCCAGTTTCTAGGCCCCGGATCGTCTACGTCGAATTGGGCAAGCGTGTGGTCTACGATGCACAATACGTCCTCTCTGCTACACATTCGAATTTCTCTACAGCCCAGAATAAGGAAGGATTATACATATTCAACAAGTCTGATGCGAAATTTCTTTTTCTGGTATGTTACATATAGACCGAATGGGTCATTTTTATATACATATTCATATGGATAGACATCAGTCATACTTTCGTACTCTGACTCCGTCAAATAAATTTCAGTTTCGTTTTGGTAAAGAGATTCTCTAATAGCCTGTTGAATTTTAGAAATATTCCTTATTGAGGTGTTATTAAATGTTATTACCGTTGCATTATCTGGAATATGGTCAACCTTCATAACTTCAATATATCCACCGATCTCCTCAGTTGGTGTATTACTTTCATTAGTCTCTATTGCTGTAGGCTGGTCATCTACAGTAGTCTCAGGCGTTTCCGAAACGGTATTCTTAGAGCTGTCTATGATTTCAGGACCAGAGCAACCCGAAAGAATCATAATTACCAGAAGTAATGCCGATATTCGCCTCATTATGTGAAATCTTCCATCCCACAGAGTTTATGTCTTTCGGTAATCATAAATTAATAAATATGTAGATACCCATTCAAATCTAGAAAACATTATTAGCCATCAGTTTTAATGACAACTTAATGTCTAGATACGACATTAGAAGCCTGGAAAAGATGGACCGGCGAGAGTTCACGAAAAGACTGTCTGAGCTTGGTGTGTCATTAGGGGCAATAACATCACTATCAGCTGAATCACTGGCTCAGGTAACAGATAGTGTAAGAGATGAAGTCCCTCGAATCGGTGCTTACTCGCATACTAATCACGAAGCAGTGGAAAATGGTACTGAGCCCCCACAGCGGGAGGAGCTAATGTATACGATTCCACGTGATCAGTGGATCTGGACAGTAGCGACACAACGTGCGTCTCACCAACTGGCTTCGAGATATAATTACAACAATGTCACTGTATCATATTTCAACTCAGGCAATTCTCCACAGGACCTCAAGGCCAGGGTGAAATTTTGGACAGACCGTGAACAAGATATAAGTTTCCGAAGCCTAACCGCCAAAATACCAGACAAACTAACTACGACTGTAGAATTTGGAAACGAGTCTGCAGAACGAACGATCCCAGTGGAGGCCCAACGGGTAGAACGAAATTTACTATGTGGGAGTGTTGATTCATATTTTGATGATACTTATCGTCCGATTCCAGCTGGTATTGAAATGAGCAATTCTGTTAGTACATCTTCAGACGGGTACACAGGGGGGCCTATTGCATACTATTCTAATATGGGTAGATATTGTAGTGTTACTGCTGCACATGCGATTGGTCGAACAAATCAGGATTCGGTCTACCAAAACAGTTGCTCGTCTGATAATGATGTAGGTCCAGCCGTAGATTGGCTTCAGAATGGACAAGACTATGGAGACGGTGATGCTGCTGTGGTTGCTTTCTATGGACCAGATCACACCTACGATATCGCTGCTGATAGTGGGGGGACAGAGGGATGGCCTATTTTCGGGATCAAGTCTCATGATGCCATCCAAGATCTGGTAGCCGATGGAAATAGCATCTACAGTCAGGGCAGGAGAACCGGTCGTCATTACGATACTATAAATGAATTACAAGATGGGAACCAGAAGCACGAATTTTGGACTGACTGCACTGCGAATGGTGGTGATTCTGGAGGACTATTCTTCACTAGAGAATATGACAGCTCTTCCCAACTAGTAACTTATATAGTCGGAGGTTTAGCTTATAGTGCCGATACTGACGGTGATGATGTTGGTGAAAAGAGTGGCGGTAACCCAATGTATTATATCGAGGATCATCTTGGGGTTACTGTCTGAACAATCATCGTGAATAACAACTCCGATTATACATCGGCAATCGTCAGGTTCTTTGTCCGATCTATTACGAGCGTATTGTCACTACATCGTACGGTTTTCCACAGCTCCTAAGTCCTACTGGCTGGCGTCCAGATCGTGGTTGGGAGAATTGTTCTAGAACTCTCCGGCCAAGCGGTTGTCTTGAACGGTTTTGGTGCGTTGACCTGCAGCCGAGAAACCTCAAGCTTGTCCTCAGATTGGGTTCGTCTGGGTAGTGAACTGTGGGCGAAGGAACGTACTGTTCCTCGACTGTACTGAACGAATCTATCCTACTGAGTAAGGGTTGTTATAGAGGGGGGCGAATACTTATATGTTTTGGTAGTTGTCTACTCGCGTCGGTGACCATACCGACGGGCGCTGGAGTGGTTCAGATGCATATGGTCATCTACGCGCTCGTCGAGGCATCGACAGAGAACGAAGCATTGACTGCGGGGAAAACAGTGTTCAATCGATTGGTTGGCGCTGAGCCGCATTCCTGCGCAGTATTCGACTATTTTGTGACCTTCGACGAGGAGGACACGTCCGTTGCGGGGAAGGCGCGATGGGGAGAGTTGCCGACTGCAGCCCCGGTCGACTCCGACGACGGCCAGGATCTCCTCGAGCGTGGCTGGGAGGCGACGAAGGAAGAGTTCGAGCGCAACCTTGAGCGGGTGAAGGAAGCCATCGACGAACTCTCCGACGAGGAGATCATGCGCGACGAGGACCTCGCGCGGCACGCCTTCCACCAGGTCGGTGCGTACGACGGCCCGACGATCTTCCTGTACACCGAACACGGAACCGGCATTCGCCACCGTGGACAGCTGGACCGACTCCTCGAGGAGAGTGAAGAGCTCTGGATCGTGCCCGCTGACGTCCACTTCTAAGAATGTCCCGCATCACCAACTGGCGACGCGAGAGCCGCTCGCCGACACTCGCGTATCGGAACACCGAGATCGGTGCGCGAGCCGTGCTGCATCGTGCGCCAGATTCGTATCGGTACAAATGGCGTGGCGCGATCCTCGTCGACGGCTACCCGGTGTGGTCGCGGGGGTACGAGACGAAAGACGCGACGGCGTTCCGTGACGAGCTCCGGGAGCGGTCCGCCCCGGCCCTCCGCTGTCCGGAGTGTCCGAACGAGGACGTTCGTGTCGGCGAGAAAGCGGCAGACGGGGCGAACGTCCAGCGGTGGTACGACTGCCCCGACTGTGGGTACGAAGCCCCCTCACGCATCATCTACGGCGTCGAACGGTGAGTGAATGACCGCTGGGTGCTGTTTTTCGGCCGGGCACGAGGTGATGGCCCGGGACAACCGGGTTAGTCAACCAATGAGTCTCGAAGTACTTGACCGACACAGTGAGGCCCTGTTCGAGTTCCTCTGGTGCCCCGTCTGCGGGCAGGAGGTCTTCACTCACATTCCCTTCGAGGGGGTGTTCTGCAAGAACTGCAACACCCAGGTCGAGCTCCAAGAGTCTCGAGAGACACGCGGCTACGAGGAGGCTGTGCTCGCCTGCTTCGATACAAGCACGACCTGGAACCTCCACGTCGACGAGAAGCTACGTCGCGACCTGCCTGATGGGTCGGCCCGCGTGAAAATCCTCGGCGCACCAGGCGCCTACAAGGTCGACTGGTGGAGTCCAGAGCCCGGTGAGGACTGGGAGCCTGTGGAGCGTGGAGAGTTCGACGATGTCGAGGAGCCAGACGAGGTATCGCATCTCGCATAGTGGCGCTGGAGTATCCCTAACTGCGTGATGTCGTTTCTGCGCCGACGAGGGGTGTCGGCGATGTAGTTCTGGTCCTGAATTTCATATACCAAGATGGATGAATCCGTCCGCAACTGGCGAAGCCACCGGTGAGAACATGAGTCCTAATCGTATTCCTCCTGAGAAACTCGTAGAGGAACTACAATCTATAGCGGATCAACTTGGTCGGACTCCCTCGTCTCGTGAAATAGACGAATTGAGCTCCTATTCAAGGACGACGTATCAAGACCGGTTCGGAAGCTGGAACGACGCAGTAGAGGAAGCAGGGCTGGAACCGGGGCACAGTAGCACAGCGAATATCGAAGACCGAGATTTACTGGAGGAACTTGATCGACTAGCCGTTAACCTCGATCGGACACCGCGACAGCGGGATATGGAACGGCACGGGAAGTACAGCGTAACGACGTATCAGAATCGGTTCGGTAGCTGGAACGACGCTCTCCGAAAAGCGGGTCATCAGCCTGCAAAGCAGTGGAAAGTGGACCGTGAAGACCTCCTTGCCGAGCTACGGCGTCTGGGAAGCCGACTTGATTCGTCGCCTACGGCTGCCGAAATGGATGAAGAAGGGAAGTTCAGTAGCTGGGTGTACCTATCGGAGTTCGGCAGCTGGAACGATGCGCTGGAAGCCGCAGGATATGACCGAAACCAGCCGGATGCGCTGTCTCGGGCCGAGCTTCAGATGGAACTCAAACGGCTTAGGGATGAGCTGGAGCGAACCCCTCGCAAGCGGGATATGATTAAGCATGGGAAGTACAGTCCCGAACCCTATATGCGGAGGTTTGGGTCATGGAATGCAGCGCTTCAATCGATTGGAGCCCCCCTAAACCAACCAGACCCCCTCACCGAGGAGGAGGCCTGTAAGGAGCTACGGACCCTCTACAAACGGTTGGGACGTCCACCCACGACAACAGATGTTCGGAAACATGGCTCCTGTTCTCCTGTTCCAATCCGGCGGATCTTCTCATCGTGGGAAGCAGCACTCCGGGTGACTGAGCAACAAATACTGGAGGAGTACCTCCTGCGAAAGACCCTCCGTCCCACGCAACGGTTCGGAGAGAATTGGCACATCAAGCGGGAAGAGATCATTCGCCGGGACGACGAACAGTGCGTTTGGTGTGGGATGACTCGCGAACGGCATCAAGACGAATACGGGATGGATCTTCATGTCCATCATCGAATCCCGCGATCAGAGTTCGTTGGAGCTTCCGACCAAGATATCGAGGATGCTGATGTGCAGCAGAACTTACTGACGGTCTGTGCGGGCTGTCACAGACAACTCGAACAGCTCCCGATCCAACCACTTCCACCGCCCGAGTGAGCGGTGGGAGTTGTTTTTGCGCCGGTGAGGGGCGCCGGCGCACTCGTGCCGGTAGTGATCGATGTCAACACGAAGTCAGCTCCGATTCGTCCAGCGAATCGAACAGCCCAGTGAAACGGATGGCGACGCCGAGCGCGTCGCACAGGTGTACCGGCATTCAGACGGGTACCCAAGTAGCGTTCTGCGGGACCTCTCCCAGCTAAAGGAACTTCTCGATGCGACTCGCGCCGAGCGCGGACCGGGGTACACAGCCGCGACATTCGTGTTCCTCGACAAGCTCTCGACGATCGACCTGTATCTGGATGGTGACCCAGACCGAACGATCCCCGCTGACCAACCCTCGGATCTCCTTGATCCGTCCAATATGGAGCATCTGGATCAGCCGATGTTCCTGCTGGGGCACGGCGTCGAAAAACCGGCAAACGGCATCCACGGCGACGAAGAGTACCTCTACGTCGTCGAACTCCCGATCCGGAACCCGTTCGAGGACCCCTCCGAGTGGACCGTCAAGGTGAGTGGTCACTCTGCGTTCCCGCGCTGGGATGGACCGGCCGACAAGGCCTTCGAGCGGGCTAGCTGGCAGTTCCACGGCCCGCTTGAGCAGGCGCTCGAAGAGATCGTCGCTGAGCCGGCGTGAACGCTTAGCCCGCTCAGATGATGCCGCCGATGACGAGTAGTCCGACCACGAGCAGCAGCGTCGCGACAACGCTTCCCCCGGCCAGCCACTTGTTCTCCATCGCCTTCTCGTGAAGCGGCATCGCGGCGTACTCCTCGCGGAACGCCTCGAGGTTCTCCTCGTCGTAGAAGTGCTTCGTCTTCAGCGCGAATCGTTCCGTCACCGCACAGCCCGTACAGATCGGCTCACCTTCCAGCCGCTCCGTTTTGATGTGACTGGAGCAAGCGATGGCCCCGCAGTTCGGACAGTAGGTGTACGTCTCGTCGCCGCCGCTCGTGTCACAATGGACGCACCGATGGATGCCGTCCTCGGCGGTCACCCGTGACGGGCCTGCCGCGTAGTACTCGTAGGGGTAGGTGTACTCCTGGATGTCGGTGGTGTGCCGAACCTCGGGGAGGTACACTGGTTCGATCGACTGGACGGAGATATCCGAGCGGTTCGGCTCACAGGTTTTGTTGTACGTGACGTTGTTGTCGCCGGTGTAGGTCACCGTCGTCGTGTGGTGCTGCTGGAGGCGCTCGACGGCCCACTCCTTGTACTCCGTTTGGGTCTGCCCGAACCGGCGCTCCTCGACGTCGTCGAACACCTCTCCGAACTGCTCGGCGTCGAGGTCGACCGTCGCGTGGAGATTCTCGGTGACCAGCGTCGCGACGTCCTCGTCGACGACCTGCGGCTGCCCGCGCTCGGCGTGGGCGACGAATCGCGTCCGGTCGTTGATCCGGTGGATGACGCCCACCGACGTCTCGAAGACAGCGTTCGTGTCCGCGGTGACCGCGACCACCGGGCGGAACGACACCGACGAATGCGGTTCTGGAAGGTCGGCGGCTTCGATGTTCTCGATGTCGCGGAACGCCTCCGCGACGGCCGCGTCGACGTCGGCGGCCGGGTCGTACGGGCGGAGCGTCTCGTCGCAGAGAATCTCGATGCGCCCGTTGTAGAGGTCGAGGCCGATCTCGTCGGCGATCTCCCGGAGGTCCTCGCCGTCGAGTAATTCGATTGGGTGTGGGTCGTCGTTCTGCTGGAGGCGGTCGGCGTACTCCTGAGCCGGGTTCGTAAACCGGCCGGTCGTGACGACCATTCCGCGTTTGGGGCCGTCGAAGTCGAACGTCGCGATCGCCGAGTGGAGCTTCTGGACGACCGGCCGCCCGACCGTCCCGGTGTGCTTGCACTCGACAATGATCGCACGCCGCGTGCCGTCGACGACCTCCTCCATGAGGACGTCGCGGCCCTCGTCAACGGTTCGGTCGGCCTGGCGGACGTTCTCATAGCCGAGGTTCCGGAACACGTCCTCCATCACGTCCTCGAACTCGAACCCCGAGAGATCGTCCAGTACAGCCATCCTCAATTATGTGGATATGTGAGGGGAATAACCATCTCTTTTGCGATGGGATAAACCGACACAGCGAGCGGTAATTCACCGCGGATAATACGCCCAAAGAGCCCACCGCAGTCAAACATTAATCTTTACAATTTAGGCGATTATAACCTGTTATAGAGACGTTCCACGGATGTTGGAGATCCACCGCACCCACCGTGCGCGAATCCGCAACCACTCACACGTGGCAGAGCCACTCGACCGGCACGGGTGGAGTGCCAGCAAACTCTGGAACGTCGCCAACTACTACTCCCGCCAACAATGGAAAGACATCGGGAAAATCCCTAGTCACGAGGAACTCAAAAGCGAGCTGAAGGAACACGACAAGTACCGAGGGCTGCACAGTCAGTCCAGTCAGCGGGTTCTGGAGGAACTCGCTGAAGCCTTCAACTCGTGGTACTCCTCAGACGACGACCGGGACAATCCACCCGGATACCGCAAACGCAACTACTACGACGACCAAGGCCGCCGCGTCCACGAAGAACACCCGCGCAGCACGGTCACGTGGAAGCAGAAGGGCATCCGACACGACCCGAAACACAATCGCGTCCGCCTCAGCAAAGGCGCGAATCACAAAGACCACCCACGGGACCGCGATTACATCCTCGTCGAATACGAGACGCAACCCGGCATCGCGGTCGAGAACCTGCAACAGGTTCGTGCCGTCTACGACAACGCGAAGGAACGCTGGGAACTCCACCTCGTCTGCAAAGACGAGATTGAGACGCCAGACGCACCCGGAGAGGAGACCGCTGGCATCGACCTCGGTATCTCGAATTTCGCCGCTGTCGCCTACAGTACGGAAGAGGCCGAACTATACCCGGGTAATCGGTTGAAACAGGACGGCTACTACTTCCCGAAGGAGATTGCCAAGTGTGACGACAGTGGTGGCGAGAGGGCGACACGGCTGCACCGGAAGTGGTCTGAGCGCCGCCGGCATTTCTTCCACGCCCTCGCCAAGCACATCGTCCAGCGGTGTGTGGAGAAGGGCGTTGGCCGGGTCAACGTCGGAGATTTGAGTAGCGTGCGTCAGGATGAGAACGGTCAGGCGAAGAACTGGGGACAGCACGGCAACCTTGACCTGCACGGGTGGGCGTTCGACCGTTTCACCTCGATTCTCGAATATAAGGCGAAGGCCGAGGGGATCGAGGTCGTGGAAGTGGACGAGGGTGACACATCGAAGACGTGTGCTGTGTGCGGGAAAGAAGACGATGGGCAGCGTGTTGAGCGTGGCTTGTACGTTTGTGAGGAGTGTGACGCAGCGTTCAACGCGGACGTAAATGGAGCGGAGAACATCCGTCTCGACATCAACGACAGCGCAAGTAACTCCGAGTCCTCGTCTAGGGATAGGAGTACCGGCTGGTTGGCCCAGCCCGGAGTCTACCTGTACGACCTCTCCTGCGGATTCGAACCGCAGGCCGAGGTAGTGGACTCTAAACCTTAATATCCCAACGCTCGGGAATTCCATCTCTTCACAGTAGTTGCCGAAGTAGCTGAGAGTCGGATTTCTTCGGTGACACCGTACGAGGAGTATGGTCGCTACCACCGAGGCACGGCAGCTCTGTCGTGCCGCAGGCTCGCTTCTCTATCCCGCCTTAGACTTCGGAGCGAAACACAACGGCACCTATCCGAGTGAGGACTTCGCCAGAGTCCTCACTCGGAGTGCCTTCGAACGGGAGTTCACCAACACCAGTGCCAGACATCTCCAACTTGCCAGAGGTGAAACTCTCGATCTCGAAGACCGCAGTCCGCTGGCGAAATCTCTGCTGTACAATCTCGGCCGGATGAACGCGGACGCCATCGACGCCCAGTTCGATGGCGTCCGCGAGCAGTTCATCACGCAGACACACAGGGCTCGTCGCTTTCCGAACACGGCAGAGGTTGCGTTAGACCTCCACGAGTGGCTCTACTACGGCTCGAAGCAGACACCGATGGTGTCGCGAATCAACCCTGACCGCGGCACCGACCTCGCCTACGTCTTTGTGACACTGTGCATTGTGTCACCGGCAGCGCGGTTCACGCTCGCGTCCAAGCACGTTGCTCGGACCGACACACCGTCCCTGATCAAGGCGATCCGCGAGGTGATCGAGACGGCGCGTCAGGCCGTCTCGATCACCCGCATCTACTGTGATCGTGGATTGTATCGGGTAGAGTTAGTCGACGAACTCGTCGATCTCGGTGTGGAGTTCGTCATGCGTGCTCCCAAAACACCGGGAATCAAGCGCGACCTATCCGACCATGATGAGAGTGTGTTCGTCACTGACTACGCATTAGTGAAGAAGAGTTCACCGACGATGCGTGTCCCGGTGACGCTCGTCGTCGTCCCGCACCACTCGCGGGACGACGACTCGCTGTGTCTGATCACGAACCGGGAGCGGACGGTAGATGAAGCGGTCCCACTCGCGCAAGCGTATCGGCGTCGGTGGGGCATAGAAACGTCCTACCGGAAGATCGGTGAATTCCTGCCTCGGACGACGTCACCGGTGTTTGCGGTGCGGTTGTTCTACTTTCTGTTCGCTGTGGCGCTGTACAATCTTTGGATAGTGGTGTGTCTCCTGCTCTCTGAGCACCGGCGGGTGAAAACGCGCCCAGCAGTCTCGACGGCGACGTTTCGGTTCTTCCTCGGGCCAGTGACCTACGGATAAGCCTCGTCGGGGCGGCAGACCCGGGCTGGTGCCCGGGTCAGCACGCCCCTCCGTACTGGCGAGACTGACGGTCGCCGTAAATATCTCGTCTCGTCCATCACCACCTACTCGAATCACTGCTAAAACAACCGACTCAGGCTGGATTTCAGCAATCTCGCCGTCCCTCAGCGAACACTCTGCAATTTGAATCGGCAACTACTGTGAAGCCGTAGGATTCCTCCGGTAGGATGGTGGCTATGCCGTCCCCACGGAGGCAAGTTTCCCGTCGCCGGTACTCCGGTTTGTACGCTCCTCGTTGGGACTTGCCCTCTCGGGAGAGCGTGATAACTCCGACCAGTTGTGGTCGTCCCACGTGAGGCGTACGGGCCGTGCCATCGATCCGACTTCCAGATTCACGCCAGCATGTCGTTCCAAGAATGTTCGCGAAGCCCTAAGGTCGGCGTGTCCCTCGTAGCCACATGGACACCGGAACACGTCGATGTCTCGGTCTGTATCGTCGCGTTCGCCACACACCGGGCACTCCGCCGTCGTGTACGCTTCTGACTCGACTTCGACCGTGATGCCGTACTCCTCGGCTGTCGTCGCCAGTCGGTCGATAAACGAGCGATACGCCCAGAACTGGTGCGTTTTCTCGTTCACCTCTGCCGACCAGTGTGCCGACAGCACGTCCGTGAGGTCGCCCACGTACACGGTGGCAACGCCCTCGTCGTACAGTCGTTCTATCAAGTCACGTACGAGCGTGTCCTGTGCGTGGTCGCGTCGTCGTGTTCGCTTGCGGTAGAGGCGTCGAATCCGTCGGCTACTGTACCGCCCCTCGCAGAGTTTGGACTGCAAGCGGGCAATCTCCTCGGTGGTTTTACGGAAGCAGGCGAACAGGTCGCGTCCCTCGTAGAGGAACTGCTGGCCGGTCGTAGTCGTACAGGCGACGAGATTGTTCGCGCCCACGTCCAGCGCAGCCGATTCGTCGGCTAGTGGTGAATCCCGTCGAGAATCGGGGACAGTGACGGGTTGAAAGGCCCGGAACGTGTCGTCCACCTCGTCGGAGTACAGTTCCAACCGACCCTGTTCGCCCTCCCACTTCGGGTCGCCAGCGACTTCGAGGCGAAGTCGGTCGTGGTAGCCAAGCCCGTACTCCTCTTTGAGGTCTACAGCGTCCGGAGATCGAGTCTATTGAGTAAATGGAGACTGAGAAAGGAACTCTATCGATAGCGCCGGACGTGTAGTGGTGTGGGGGAGGGGTTGGATCGCAAACAAGTCACCGAATGTATCGAGTGGCATGTCAGTCGCCAGATCCAAAGCTCACGTAGAACTCTCCACCCCGCAGTTTCTCCCAGAGGGGTTCATCATCCTCTTCAAATTTCCCGTAGTCAATGAAGTCCTACCCACGCGTCGAGTATAATCTTAATGGAGAATCAATCGTCAGACGATTCAGCCCGCTGGTACGTATTGAGCCGACCGCTGCGGTCCACGGTGATCTGTCCCTCCTCCTCGAGCTTCCGAAGTTTGTTGTAGATCTGGTGGTCGGGGAAGTCCAACTCTTTTCGGAGGTCTTCGATCGTTTTCGGGGTCTCCAGCGAGACGAGCAGCGCGTTCTCGAGACAGTACGAGACGAGCCGCTCCGTGATTGGGGCGACAATATCGTGCCGCTCGTCGAGGACATCGAGCGTATCGAGCACAGCAAACGAGAAGAATTGGCCAGTGCGATCTTCCTGAGTCTTGATTTCCTGGAAGATGCTCTCCCAGTCGAGATCGGCTTGCCTAGCGATCAGTGCGGCGTCTTCGAGGTCGCCTTCGCGCTCCGTGATCGATTTGAACACGAAGATGTCGGTCAGCGAGAGCAGATGCACGTGGAGATTGTTGTACTCGAATGACTGGTCGCACCGCTCGATCATCGCCGGCGTTAGCTGGAGCTGGCCGGCGACCGCCTCCACGAAGATGTCCCAGCGCGGAAACCCCTCCTTCTCCAGCACAAGACTGGGATCAAGCTGGTTGTATGCCGCTTCCAGGTCGCCACGCTCCTCATATCCCAGATCCTGAAGCGCTTCAGCGATTGCGAAGAACGTCTGTCCGTCGTCGACGACGAGGTCGACATCTTTTGTCGAGTCCTTCAGGCCACGCAGAATGAGGTTGCCACCCCCGAGAAGATACACGTCGACAGGTATCTCCAGATGTGCTCCAAGCTCTTCGAGCCCCCGTCGAAGGCTATCTTCCGGATGTTGGCCGCGTGGGTAGACCCCATAATCGTTTGCGAGATCGATGAACTCCTCCCACGGGAGAAAGAGCTCCTCGTGGTGGACCTCCCGCTGATCAATGTATGCAAAGAGGTCCGCCCACTTCTCGACGCAGTCCCACCTGTTTGCGAGCCGCCACAGGTCGCTAGCGTCGAGGGTCGCGCGATGCGTGAGATAGAACACCCCGGCCATCGCCATCTGTTTTTTCGTCTCTGCGACGGTCACCGCATGGATCAGAACCGCTTCGAGTTCGAGCGAGCGGTCGCCTTGGTAGAGGTAGGTCTTCGCCGGATGGTAGTCGACGCCGTAGCGGGTGAACGCCGAGAACGCAGTCGGCGTTCCGTCGACGGTGTCCTTGCTTGTCGCGACGAGTCGGTCGCCGTTCGCGCGGTATTCGGTTTCGAACGGTGTTGTTCGGGTTCTGGCTTCGAGAAACGACCGAAGCGTGTCATCGGCGATCGCATACCCGTCGTCCGTGTGTGTGATCGCACCGGTCTCCTGGATTTCGTTCAAGTGCTTGTAGAGTGTGGATTTGGCGAAGCCCTGCTGTTGTAGTTCCGAAATCGTCTTCGGGCCGTCGAGAAGCGCATCCAAAATGTCCTCTTTCGTCCCTGTCAGCACTTTTTCGAGTGCGTATCGGTCGAGAAGCTCGGCAAGCAGCGTCGCTTCGTACGTGGTGGCCAGCTGTACGCCGTCGGTTCGGTCCACTAGGTGGTCGGCTTCGAGGTCGCCAACGACCTCCGACGTCCAGCTCTGACTTTTCTCGATTGCATCGGCTAACTCGCTAACCGAGTAGGACCGATCCCGCAAACAGTCGATAACCCGTAGCTCCGCTTCCCTCATAGATTCCACTCCTACCGAAGTATTTATAAATATATCGGTAAGAATGGAATAGAATGGCCTCCATAGAGATTGCGAGGCGGATACCCCGACCCTTGAAGTCGGGGAGGAAGCCGAGCACGTTGCCGAGCAGCACGACCAGGTCGCTCGTACGACAGAGAACCAAGCCCACGAGTACCTCCGATACGCCGTGCTTCGGGTGCTCGAAGGCAAGGCGGACCCCCTCCCAGCAGACTGGACGCCGGTCGACGGCGTGACCGTCGGCTACGGGAGCGACGAGGCGATGTGCGACAGCCGGGGCTCCAGCGAAGACTGGTGGGAGACCGTCCCGCCGCAGGAGGCGTGTACCCGCTTCCGGGTGTTCTTCCCGGACGACCACCAGACGGTGCCCCGCGACATCGTCGACGTGATGGCCGCGCTCGGTGCTTGGCGCGTCTGGACTGGGTGCGCAGCCGCGTGCGGCTCATACGACCATCGCGAACGCCGCGAGGTCCACTAAAGGCCATCCGGTGGAGGAAGCGCTCCACGAGCGGCTCAGTGTCCCTGCGGAAGCCGTTGTTCCGGACGGTGGCCGAACGGGCGACGTTCGCGACCGACTGGTCGTCGACGAGAACGCAGAGTTACAGGACGATCTCGAGCCCCGCACGAAGCGTGCCGTCGCCGAAGCAATGGACGTCTCGCTCCTCTCGAAAGGTGACCGTTACGAGGTACAGTCCGCGTCTGGCAACCGGTACGAAGTCGAACTCATCGACGAATCGTGTAGCTGTCCCGACTGGCAACAGCGCTCACCCGAGGGTGGCTGTAAGCACCTGCGTCGCGTCGATCACGAAATCAAACGGGGCCGTGTTCCCCAACCAGACGGTCGACTCCCCACGACCTTGGAATAGATTTACGTCCTCTTCTGGGAGGTTTCTCTTGTAGCACTAAGTAGTGTGGCGGCACACTAGACTTTTCACGGTGGGTCACCTACCGGGAGATATGAGCAGCGACAGGATCGACGCCGAAAGCAAGGTGTCGGGAAACCAGGCAAACATCCCCGCCCGGATTCGACGTGAACTCGATATCGACGACGGTGATCAGCTCCGCTGGCATCTCGAAGATGACGGGAGTATCCGGGTTCACGTCATCCAACAGCAGACAGGCACGTTCGCCGACTTCGACGGTTATGATGGTGAGGAGCCGACCGATGTAACCAGCGATCACGACGCCTGGGGCGTCGACGTCGAGTAAATGCCACGCGCACTCATCG
Organism: Haloarcula sp. H-hyl6; assembly: GCF_056934455.1. Taxonomy (NCBI): domain Archaea; kingdom Methanobacteriati; phylum Methanobacteriota; class Halobacteria; order Halobacteriales; family Haloarculaceae; genus Haloarcula; species Haloarcula sp. H-hyl6. Next base: position 331,834 of record NZ_JBRIIK010000004.1, on the reverse strand, counting down.
ACACGTCAGTCCTGTTTGCAGCCGCATACAAGCGAGATAATTCACACGACGCTGCACTCCCGGTCCTCCACGGCATCGACAATGGAACGCTCCCGGAGGCAGTCGTCCTCGACTACGTGCTCGCGGAAACACTCAACGGCCTCACGACCCACGCCGGCCACGACGCAGCCGTCGATCTCCTCGATCGCATCGAAGAAAACGCCCGCTTCCACATCGACTCACTCACTACCGACGCCCTCGCGACAGGGAAGGCCCTCTTTCGCCAACACGAACCCCTCTCCTTCGTCGACGCCTGCATTGTCGCGTATATGCAAACCGAGGGGCTCGGCTACCTGTATGCATTCGACGACGATTTTGACGCAGCCGAGGACGTCTATCGGCTCGATACAGCAACGAATCCCTACGATCCGAACTGACACTGGCTGACACCACAGCTGGCGACGACGTTCGGTCTCAGGATAGTCGCACCTCGTAGTCAGCCGCCAGCTCTAAGAACTCGTCCCACTCAGAGAGCTGGTCGTCGTCGACCTCGCCGTGCGTCTCGAGGTAGCGGGGCAAGGCGTCGATTTCGTCTTCAAGGTCATACTTCACCGCCTGCTCTCGGGGATCCTCTTCGTCGACGTCCGCGGTGAAGCGCTGATTGAACGCCGCGATCGCCCACCCACCGACGAGCACGTATGGCAGGTCAACTGCAATGACTGCCTCCAGGGAGTCCAGCAATTCGTATTCGCGTTCGCCGAGGCCCATGCATTGAGATGTGGATCCTCGTGGGACGCACCGATATTGCGGTCGTACTTGTCGGCGATCGTCTTCAACGCCGGGTCGTAGTTCATCCGGTACTCCAACATGTGCTCGATTGCATCGTCCAACGGAACGACCGGATTGCCGTCGACCCACTCGCGAGTGATCCCCCCCACTCGTCGGGAACAACACGTACGAGACTGTCGCGTCGTAGTCGGTCGCATCTGGCCGCTCTTCGATCCGACTCGGAATCCCGAACTCATCAAAGAACGCCGTCCACTGTTCGACATCCCGGTCAGCAACTTGGATGAGGATCGGATAGTCGTCGTGGCCGCGGGCGATCTGATAGCCGCCGTGGGTCCAGACGTAGACGCCGTCGATTTTCGTGTACGCAAACGGCATCCCGGCGAAGTGCGGAATGACTATGAACGCGGACGTGAACGGTGCGGTGAATATCCGCCGAAAGTTGACATCCTCCTCCGCGTGAACGCGGAGGAATCCCACGGCACCGCACCGCTGGGTTGGGATATTAGGGTTTGCAGTCTACCACCTCTGTCCGAGGTTGGAATCCTCGGGAGAGGTCATGAAGGTAGACTCCGGGCTGTGCCAACCAGCCGGTACTCCTATCCTCGCCCAAATTGGGTGCAGACTCGGAGTTACTTTGGTTCAAGTCGAGACGGATGTTTTCCGCCCCGTTCACGTCAGCGTTGAACGCCGCATCACACGTCTCGCAGACATACAAGCCGCGTTCGACACGCTGATTATCGTCTTCCCTACCGCAGACGCAACACGTCTTGCTCGTGTCGCGCTCTGAAACTTCTACGACTTCGATGCCCTTGACCTTGGCTTTGTATTCGAGGATGTTGGTGAAGCGGTCGAAGGCCCACCCGTGCAGGTCAAGGTTGCCGTGCTTCCCCCAGTTCTTTGACTCACCGTTGTCGTCTTCACGGACACCAGCGAGCTTCCCGACGTTAATACGGCCAACTTCCTCCTCAACACACCGTTCAACGATGTGTTTCGCTAAGGAGTGGAAGAAGTGGGTGCGGCGCTCCGACCACTTCTTGTGCAACCGAGTGGCCCGCTCACCACCCGAGTCGTCGCACTTGGCGATTTCCTTCGGGAAGTAGTACCCGTCTTGCTTCAGGCGATTGCCGGGGTACAAGTCGGCTTCCTCCGTACTGTACGCAACAGCGGCGAAGTTACAGATACCGAGGTCAACACCAGCCGTCTCGTTGCCGGGAGCAGTGGGTGTCTCAACTTCGTCCTTGCAGACGAGGTGAAGTTCCCAGCGCCTCTTTGCTTTGTCGTAGACGGCTCTGACTTGTTGCAGGTTCTCGACGGTGACACCGGGGCGCGTTTCGTACTCGACAAGGATGTACTCCCACGCTTTCGGGTGTTCCTTGTGATTTGCGCCCTTTGAGAGTCGGACACGGTTGTTCTTTGTGTCGTGTTTGATGCCGTTCTGTTTCCACGTCACGGTGGAACGTGGGTGTTCCTCGTGAACGCGGTTTCCAGCGTCGTCGTAGTAGTTTTTCTTGCGGTAGCCGGGCGGATTCGCACGGTCATCGGACGTGCGTTTGCTGTACCACGAGTTGAAGGCTTCAGCGAGTTCCTCCAGAACGCGCTGACTGGACTGCGAATGCAATCCCGTGTACTTTGAGTGACCTTTCAACTCGTCTTTGAGGTCGCCGTGGTCAGGAATCTCACCCGTGTCCTCCCACACTTGGCGGGAGTGGTAGTTGGCGACGTTCCAGAGTTTGCTGGCCGACCACCCGTGCCGGTCAAGCGAGTCCTCTACCTGTCCGTGGTTGAGGATTTTCGCTCGGTGGGTGCGGTGGACTTCCAGCATACTGAACGCCTGTATAATCACTTATACTCGCATCTCTTGTAAAGGTTCGGTTTGAGAACGGTGGAATATCCAGCCATGCCATCGACGGTGGGGTGTGGAGGAGTTGTCGGATTCATCCCGCGCCTAAACAGTAGTTGCCGAAGTAGCTGAGAGTCGGATTTCTTCGGTGACACCGTACGAGGAGTATGGTCGCTACCACCGAGGCACGGCAGCTCTGTCGTGCCGCAGGATCGCTTCTCTATCCGTCCATGGACTTCGGAGCGAAGGTCAACGGTACCTATCCGAGTGAGGACTTCGCCAGAGTCCTTACTCGGAGTGCCTTCGAACGAGAGTTCACAAACACCAGTGCCAGGCACCTCCAACTGACGAGAGGTGACGATCTCGACCTTGAAGATCGGAGTCCGCTGGCAAAATCACTCCTGTACAATCTCGGTCAGATAGACGCGGACGCCATCGACGCTCAGTTCGATGGCGTCCGCGAGCAGTTCATCACGCAGACACACAGGGCTCGTCGCTTTCCGACAACCGTCGAAGTCGCGGTAGATCTCCACGAGTGGCTCTACTACGGCTCGAAGCAGACACCGATGGTGTCGCGAATCAACCCTGATCGAGGGACCGATCTCGCCTACATCTTTGTGACACTGTGCATAGTCTCACCGGCAGTGCGGTTCACGCTCGCGTCCGAGCACGTCGCTCGGACCGACACACCGTCTCTGATTGAGGCGATTCGCGAGGTGATCGAGACGGCGCGCCAGGCCGTCTCGATCACCCGTATCTACTGTGATCGTGGATTGTATCGGGTAGAGTTAGTCGACGAACTCGTCGATCTCGGTGTGGAGTTCGTCATGCGTGCACCCAAAACGCCAGGGATCAAGCGCGTCCTATCCGACCATGATGAGAGTGTGTTCGTCACTGACTACGCATTAGTGAAGAAGAGTTCACCGACGATGCGTGTCCCGGTGACGCTCGTCGTCGTCCCGCACCACTCGCGGGACGACGACTCGCTATGTCTGATCACGAATCGGCCGAAGGCGGTGGATGAAGCGGTCCCACTCGCGCAAGCGTATCGGCGTCGGTGGGGCATAGAAACGTCCTACCGGAAGATCGGTGAGTTCCTGCCTCGGACGACGTCACCGGTGTTTGCGGTGCGGTTGTTCTACTTTCTGTTCGCTGTGGCGCTGTACAATCTCTGGATCGTGGTGTGTCTCCTGCTCTCTGAGCAACGGCGGGTGAAAACTCGCCCAGCGGTGTCAACGGCGACGTTTCGGTTCTTCCTCGGGCCGGTGACGTACGGATAAGCGCTGTCGGGGCGGCAGACCCGGGCTGGCGCCCGGGTCAGCACGCCCCTCCGTACTGGCAAGACTCTCTGTCACGGTGAACCGTCCATCTCGCCGGTCCCTGCCTATGCAAATCACTGCTCGAATAACCGACGCAAGCCCGGGTTTCAGTGATCTCGTTATGCTTCAGCGAGCTCTCTACAATTTGAATCGGCAACTACTGTAAAGGCGCGGGTATTCTCCTCGATTCTGTATAACTCAGAGTCCCCCGACGGGGGATATGAGTAACGGGTGGTTGGCACAGCCTGGAGTCTTCCTGTTCGACCGCGAGAGCGGACAGTTCACACCGAGAGAGCAGGGAGACTGCAAACCGTAATATCCCAACGCTCGGGATTCCTCTGCCTTCAGGCGGAGGAGGATCCAACTCTATACAGATATACTGTCCTTGGCTCCGGTAACCAGATCCGCCTCAGCATTCGAGCAGAGCTGAATTAACCAACAAAGGTTAGTATTTTCATGTCTAATACGACTTATCGAGTTCGAAGACAGCAAATATGGCAAATGATTGGGGAATTTCTAGACGAATTTGTACTACTCGTAGTGATTGTTCGAGTCGTGGTTTGAGAGCGGCGAGATCGGTGGGCACGTAGTTCGCCAGATCGTCGTATTTCACTGATTTCTAGATCTGTTCGACTGGATTGAAGTCTGGCGCATATGTCGGGAGGAACTGGATATCGATGGCGACCGTGGGGGCCATCGGTCATCCAGACGTTGCCATCATCCTCGCAGTTGGTTTGTGCGCCGGATAATTGTCCCAGATGCAATCTTGTCCGCGTTTGTCGAAGAGATCACGCAGCAAGTACGCCATCTTCTCGCTATCAACGCTTTTCTCAGAGATCCAATAGTCCAGGGCGGTCGCGCCGATTGAGTGGTCGACGCTATGTTTGAATCTACAGAGTGCGTATAGATTCTGATGAAGACAGCTCGTCGGACTGAAATGGTGAAGCATCTGTCGGAACACCAGCTTGATGAAGCGATCAATGAAGCCCAGAAGGCGGACGAGACCCGTCTCGTCCGACGACTCTGCTTCATCAAGAACGTCTCTCTCGGCGATACCGACGAAATGGCTGCACGACGTGTCGGTGCGTCCCAACCAACCGGTGGACGCTGGCTCAAAGCCTGGAACGAAGGTGGAGTCGATGGACTTCGACCGAGCTTCGCGGGCGGCCGCCCCGCGAAGCTCTCTCCCGAACAGTTTGAGGAGTTCTTTGCGCTCCTTGAAGACGGCCAACCGTGGACACCACAAGAGATCGACGATCTTCTCTGGGACCGCTACGGCGTTACATACGATCGAGCCCACCTCGCTCGAATTCTCCGTGCTGATGGAATGCAGTACGCAAAACCGCGACCGATGGACCCGCGACAATCACCGGATGCTGAAGAGGATTTTCGTGAGCGCCTGGGAGAGGCGCTCACGAAAGATACTGGTGATGAGCCACTTGTTCTCGGCTTCTTCGACGCATCCTGGCCGCAACCGTTCGAGAACTCCCAACGGGTGTGGTCGTACGACCGCACCGTGGAAATAGAGAAACCACTGGTCACGGTTCCCTGGAAAACGATTGGCTTCTACGCACTTCTCGGCCAGAGCACGCTCATTTTCCGAGAGCGAACGACCAAGGAGAGCATCTGTGCGGCATTAGAGGCGATCCGCGAGCAGAATCCGGTCGGGCGGATTCTGCTCATCGACGACAACGATGGCGGGCATCATGCGAATCTTACCCAACAACGGGCCGACGAACTCGGCATCGAGTTCGTCTTCCTCCCGCCGTACTCGCCGATGTTCAATGCCATCGAACCGCTTTGGAAGACCCTCAAACGGAAGATTTCGCCAGAAATCTTCCAAGGCGAAGACCACTTCGAGCAGTTCGTTACTAACACCTTTCTAGACCTGCCGAACCGTCTTGGATTTGCAAATCGCTGGATCGAGAAATTCCTCCCGAACATTCAGAAGTTACGCTGACCACTCTTTCGGCGCGACCGTCAAGGCTGCAATCGCGCGTACACTCTTCCAACTACCCGAATTCCGGTGGACCGGTGTTTGACCACGCGGTGCCCATGTTCGCCGAACCGTTGACTGCAGCTGGACCGCACTCTCGTCAAGAAACACCAGCACAAGATCGTTCAGTCGCGCTTTTTTCAAGTGCTGGAACGTCTCGTGTTCCCAGCGACGAACAGCTTCCGCATCGCGCTCGCGAGCACGACGCTCAGGTTTCTGGCAGCTCCAGCCCATCTTTTTCTGCCGTGTTGAATAGCGGCCTCTGAGTCGGGGTGGAGCGACCCTGATTTTGAGATCACTCTCACCACTCGCTCACAAGCCGCCTCAAACTCCGACCGACCACGCCAGATCCGCTATTCAACACAGCATCTTTTTCAGATATCGCCAGACAGTTGTTTGACCGACAGAGACACCGAACTCGTGTTCGATCACTGCAGCGATGCGTTTGAGCGTCCAGAGATCCGTCTCAAAACCGTTCGCTTGCGGCCCTTCCAGTAGGAGGTCCGCAAGCGCCGGGAACTGCTCTTCGGCGAGCTTTGTCGAAGGACCGCCTTTGACTGACTTTGCGGTGAGCCCAGCGTCACCGTCAGCTTCGAAGGCGTCTTTCCACCGGTAGACCGAACTCGGCGATAGGATGGGAAAGAGACTGGCTGCAGTGGTGGGTCGTCACTGACTGTCGGGATCGGTAGCGAGTGACTACGGCCGGCACAGAGGGCGTATACCCGGTTCTCTTGGCTGAAAATGACACTGATAACGAAAGGTAGCACTCGCAGACACCAACTAAAAACCGGCTATCGCGCAAACGGTAAACACCCTTTATGATACCCTTCAACGTTCCAACAAATGGACCATGCGAGTTAGAGACCTGATCAACGACGACGATGCGGTGTCGCCAGTCATTGGCGTCATCCTCATGGTCGCGATTACCGTCATTCTCGCGGCTGTGATTGCATCGTTCGTCTTGGGGCTGGGAGCACAGACGCAGACGACGCCACAGGCGAGTTTCTCGTTCGAGTACAACTCGAGCGGGACGAACAATGTGGTCGCGGTTACGCACGACGGTGGGGATGCAATCGCCCCGTCAGAACTGTACGTTCGGGGCGATGTGAATAGTTCAAATCCTCAATTGAACAGCGATGGGAGTTGGGCCGGGGACACCACGGGTTCACAGGTAACTGCTGGTAATACGGCCCAAGTCCGAGTCCAAAGCGATAGCTACACGATCCGTGTCGTCTATCAGTCCGCGGAAAGCGACAACTCTGCGACCCTCAGCCAGGACACCGGTCCAGACGCGTAGCACACCAACCGTTTTTTCGAGGGGGTGTTGCTCAAACAGGTAGCAGGACACCGGCTCGATCTCACTGGGGTGGCTGACACCCACTAGTCGTTTATTGTCCGAGCGACCGGCCAGCTGCAGTGCGACAATGGGGATGCGATTCTCATTGTGTCTGGGCCGTGTGGCGTCGGCGTGTTTGCCGAGGACACGTCGACGTCGCTGTCCACGACGGGCCCTAGCTTCTGCTCTAAGAGCGTGATCCGGCGACGGCGTCGCTCACGATCTCACCACCCCGCCCGGCTACTGCAACCCGTGAGTTCCATGGCCCTGAACTCGTAATCTGGCTCGGGACCAGCACGCGATCCAGCAGAGGTACAAGACACAGGTGGACCACGTGTCCGATATCGGCCTCTGCTTGGTCAACTGGATCGTGAAGACTGCCACTCGAGGGCTGGACGTCTTGACCGACCAGCCTGCAGCCCCACAGGTCCAGAGACGGCGACTCGGGGCGTCCGCGATGAAGCAGTGGCATGCCAGTCAACTCCTGCTCACCTAAATCGGGAACTCATCGTCTCCTAACATCGAGAAAGCAGCACCGTTTTCGTGGACCCTGAGGCCATCGTGGTCGATCTCTATCGGGTAGATATCGGTCTCGATGTTCTGCTTGCGCATCTTCGACACCCAGACGTAGCGGTTGACGCCGGTGTCGGTCGGCATCTGGATGAGATAGATGTTCCCGTCGGTGAGGTAGTTCTCCAGTCCGATGTCCGTGTCGGGGAAGAGCGCCCCCTGCTCGTTCGTCAGGAGCGACGTCAGCCCGTTCTCGCCGAGGATGTCAGTGAACTTCAGGAGATAAGTCCGTGTCTCTTGTTCGTCCTCGAAGAACAATTTGAACATCGCCAGCGAATCCAGTACTAATCGATCGTACTCTTCAGCTTCGATATCGTCGAAGAGGCAGTCGAGCGACGAGTAGAAGTCACTCTCCTGCAGGAGTTCCTGCTTGTCGTACACCTTGATGTCGCCGTTTTCGACGAATTCAGGCCACGTATCGAAACCAAGCGACTCGGCGGCCTGCTGTAGATCTGCCTCGTTCTCCTCGAAAGAGAGATAGATACCCTTCTCGTCGAACTGTTCGACGCCGTTGTAGAGATACTGCAGACAGAGGATGGACTTCCCAGTACCGGGGTTGCCGCTGATAAGTGTCGTCGAGTTCGTCACGAGACCGCCGTTGAGGATGGCATCGAGACCGTCGATGCCGGTTTTGGTTAGATCTAACATGATATATCAAGTTATAGTGTAGTACCTGTATCTCTCGGTGTGGAGACTGGTAAATATTTTCACTCCCAACTTATAACTATACATACAGGACTACCGCTCTTCATCAGTGTGGCGGATAAGCCGCCACAACATTCTTCACCGTGCTACAGAGGGTGCTTCACCTGCATGTAGAGTTAGCTTTCGGCTCGCTACGTCAACTCCGTTGCGACGCGACAGCACTCATGAAGAACGAATTGAAGACAGTCTGGAGTCCCAGCACGATCGCGCTAAAGGCAGCGATGTCGGCCATCACTAATGGAAGCTGCGTAAAGCCACTCGCAATCCACTGCCACGCTAACAACCCGGCGTAGACGGCACCGACACCGAACAGCGTGAGTCCAGCCGTCACCCCACGATCCAAGCGAAGTGTTCGCGTCAACCATGTCGTGATCGGGTCTGTCGGCCGGCGGATCGGATCCGCAGTGACCGTCGCAAAGACACCCATGCACAATACCTGGAAACCGACAAGTACCAACAGACTCCCGGCGATCATCGAATGCGGACCGAGTCCCACACCGCCGACTGACACACCGGTATAGGCAATGCTCATTACGAGCAGCCCGAGGAGTCCCAGGCCAATGCCGGGAATTGAGAACAGATTGCCAGGCGCGTTCACGAGCATGAACCGAACGTGACGCCAGCCATCGCGGAAACTATCGAGCGTCTCTTCACCTTCTCGCTCGTGATAGATGATCGGCACCTCCTCGATTTCGAGGTCTCTGGCGCCGGCGTCCATAATCATCTCGCTGGCAAACTCCATGCCGTCGGTCTCTAGCTGGAGTTCCTCCAGCGCGTCCCGAGTGAACACGCGGAAGCCACTGTGGGCGTCGCTGACGCCGGCGTCGTAGAACGCGTTGAGGAACTTCGTCAACAGTGGATTCCCGATGTACTGATGCAGTGTCGGCATCGAGCCATCGCGAATCTCACCCTCGAGCCGACTCCCCATGCAGATATCGGCGGAGCCATCGCGAACCGGTTCGAGCAGCCGTGGAATGGACTCGAAATCATACGTCGTATCAGCATCGCCCATGACGATGTAGTCCCCACGGACGTGATCGAACCCATAGCGGTAGGCGTACCCGTACCCCTTTCCGTCTGGTTCGACGACGATCGCGCCCATCGAGCGCGCGATCTCTGGCGTCCGGTCGGTTGAGCTATCGCTGATGATGACCTCGCCAGGAATCTTCAATTCCGCCAGCGCCGTTTTGACGCGCTCGATACACTCTGCGATTCCCGATTCTTCGTTGAGCGTCGGCATGACGACGCTAACGACAGGCTGAATCTCACTCTCTGCATCGCAGAGCCATTCTGCGTCGTCATGGTCGGGAATCGAGACGTCCTGCGTTCCGTGTGACTGGTTCGTTGCCTCACTCATATTCTCTGTGTTGCTGTCTGAACCTGGAGAGCCACCGCTGTGGTGCGCCCCAAGTAGATGGCTTTGTAGTAGATCTCATTGGTCGACCCGAATTACATTCGCTTTGCTAGCACTGCCTGATCGCATCGCGCCACGCTGTTCCGCTCATGTTGGTTTCTCAGTACATACGACTGGTCTCGTGGATGGGCCTCACTCAGGTGTCTGCACTGTGTGCCTGGATCGCAGGCTGCCCACACTCGACACAGACGTATGCGCCTTCGATCGTTTCGGTCGCCGGTGCGTTGCAGTCCACACATTTGACGGTGGTACTGCGAACGCTTCGTGGGTACCTCCCCATTGGCAGATAGATTATACTACTCTGATAAATAACCCACCCTTTCTGACAAGCTATGTGAATCTATGTTGGACTCTACTTGGCACGGACTGCGCCACTATTGCTAAGCAGGCTTACTGCTCTGTGACGTTGACCCACAGATGTAATTCCCGATACGCCTGTGACCGGTTCAGCGGCGTCGACGGCGCACCCTTGTACAGGAGATACTGCAGTCGCAAACGATCGCCAGTCAGCTGTGGCGTCACCGTATGCTGCTGGTGCCAGGTCGCATTATGCGCAACCGTCGGCTGGAACCTACGTAGTTCGCTTGTCTCTCGGACCCGTGTTTCGTTCCCAACGATGTCGACCCGTTGGAGTTCGACAATCACGGTATAGTTCGTCCGTTCGTACTCCTGATTGCCGATGCCCACCACCAACTCTCGACTCTCACCACGCTCGAACTCGGTTGGATAGTCATCCGCCACGAGGTCGCCGGTCTCGTTCTCTGTCAACAGGTAAAACTCCGTGAACTGCTCGCCTTGCTGGGGGACAGCCACAGCGAAGCCGACACTCCCCAGCGCAAGCAGGATGCTCAGTACTAACACCACGTTCAGCGCAGCGTCAGTCCGCGATGGCGGCGCCAGCAACTCTTGCTTCCCAGCGGTAATCCACGCCCGATACGGGACCTGGAACCGTTCCTCGGGTGGGAGTTGCCACCGCCGGGTTGCGCCCACGGCAACGAACACGAGGGTCAGCAAACTAATACTGACGAGGATCGGGACGAGCCGGATGCCGAACGGCGTGAAGTTCAGCACCAGCCCCACCAGCGGGACGATGGCGATACTGAGCCCGAACGATAGCGCAGTGCGTTCGATGCCATCGATACCGCGATCCTCGAGCGCACCTCCATCAGTGGCTCGCCCACCTGCCGCCCCCGACTCATCACGTGAACTGCCCACCGGCGAGTCGTCAGTAGCGCTGGCGGGGCCAGCCCCAGCCTCCGGAAAGAGCGCCGCGATGAACGCATAGCCGGGAATGAAGAGCACGAATGCAAGGCCAAAGACGACCCGGAGTGGGGTCTCGGAGATGACGGGGAGCAGGACGGAGAGGTTCGTCAGCACCACCAAGAGCACGATCGCCGCGAGATCGGCCGGCAACTCACGGACCTGCTTTGGCAGGAGCAATTGCCACCTCGATTCAACAGCCATTAGCGGTCAGTTAGCGAGCGTGAGCAAAAAACCGACGATTATGCGACAGAACCAGCATCCCCACAGCTCGTGAGCGACAACGTGACCTGCTCGAATCAGGGGTGAAAATCACAGCTGAAAACTGACTCCACACCTTTTTATACAGCACAGAGCTAGGTGCGAATTGTGATACGGGGTCTATGGGTCTGTGCTGCCGTTCTCCTGCTCTGTAGTAGCCCGCTGGGAGCAGTTACGCCGGCGACTGCGACGCCGACGGCCCAGCAGGCAACCCCAGCAACCCCGACAGCCACGAACGAAACCCAGCAGGAAAACCCAGACGCCGTCGAGGAAGGCCAATACAGTGCTGAGGCAGCCCAATGGCTTTCAGGCGCCCTCACTGACCGACTCAGAAACGGGACGATCGAACTCTCCCAAAGTGAGTACGATCGGGCACGCCAGTTTCTCGGCGAGGACTATCGAGAGCGACTCTCCCAGTACGCCGACGTCGCCGGCGACACCGACGACGGCGCCGACAACGAGGCAGCCACCGAGTACGAGCAAGCACGGCAGAACGAGCGCGCGCTGGTGAACCAGACACAACGCTATCAGCGCCTACATACCGAATATGAACAGGCTCGCGCAACCGATAACGACCGTCGTGCCCGACGACTGGCCAAGCAACTTGAGCGAACGGCGGCCAATGTCTCGGAACGCCGCCAGCGGTTGAACGCGAATTTCGCCCAGCTCACGAACCTGACCGGGATCGAATTCACCGCCGCCCGCGAGAACGTCAACGAGACGGCCGACACAATCGTCACGACACAGGCAACTGTCCGGACCCAATCGCTGGTCGTGACAACTCTCAATGTGCGTGCACAGCCAGAGACGGCCTCATTCGCCGACCCGACAACGCTCCATGGGACGGTGAGACAGGCCGACGGCACGCCAGTCCGGAACGAACGAATTCGACTGACTGTGGCCGGCCATTCCCGGACGATTCGGACGAATGCCACTGGTGCGTTCACGACAACGTTCCGACCTCGGAGCATGCCCCTCGGTGAGCAGTCGGTCACGGTACGGTATCGCCCGAACGCGACGTCGCTCTATCTCGGAACCACCACCACTGTCGACGTCACGATTCAGCAGGTTACCCCCACTGTGAACGCTACTGTTACACCGCGGACCGTCGGCTATCGTGACCAGCTCCGGATCACGGGGTCGGTGACGACGGCCACGCGCGGCGTCGACGGAATCCCAGTCGTAATCACGTTTGGTGAGACCGTCATCACCCGCCCGACAACCAATGCCAGCGGGCAGCTAGCACGGACTGTGCGCGTACCAGCGACCGTGGCTGAAGGGAACCGAACGCTGTCCGTTCAGGTGCCCTACGACGAGCAGGCCATCGCCGGTGTTGGCACGTCGACTGCGGTCACTGTCGAACAGCGCCAAACAAATCTCTCGATTACGGCAAAACCGAGCGGCCAACGCATCGCCGTGTCGGGGACGCTGACAACAGCTGCAGGCCGGCCCGTGCGCGCCCAGTCGGTCACCCTCAGGGTTGCGGGCGGACAGACACGCGTTGTCGACACAACCAGGAATGGAAGCTTCCAGACGACGCTTGCAGTCCCATCGAACAGCAGCGCAGGTGACGCTGTGACGGTGACTGGCACATTCGACCAGCCAGCGACGAATCTGGGGGCGGCCACTGCGACGACAGTGGTAACGGTGCCGGCGGCTGGTGGTGGTGTAACCAACGGAGAGACCAGTCCTGATACAGACACCAGCCCTAGTGGGGTCGACGCGATCACGACGTTCGTCGCTGACCAGCCCCTACTCGTGAGCGTGCTCGTCATCGTCGGTCTCGGGCTTGGGATGGGTATCGTGCTGGTTGCCCGCCGAGGAGAGCTTGGCCTTGGGAGCGCGTCGGACACCGAATCCACAAACGACACGGCTGCCCAGCCGGCGACTGGCACACAGACACAAGCGAATGAGCCCACCCCGGACCAACCCGGCTTCGTCGACCTCGCGACCGACTACATCGCTGACGGAAACTACGACATGGCGACAGAGGTGGCATTCACGTCACTGCGCGACGAGATCAATGCGGCTCACGACATCCCGGAGCACGCAACCCACTGGGAGTTGGTGTCGTGGTCGCGCCAGAACGAGTTCGACGACGCACAGATTCACGACCTCGAGACGACGGCCAAACTCTTCGAGAAGGCCGCATACGCGCCGATAGCGGTATCACGTGATGAAGCTGAGACCGCGATCGACGCGGCACAGCGATTTACACACACAGCCGAGTCGAGCCAGTCCGAGGTATCGCCTTGAATGCGATTCCCGTGACGGAGATGACTCGTTTTTGGCACCCCATCTGTTACACTATTAGTACTGTATCAGGACTCGGGACCGGGCTAGCCCGGGTGACGCTGCGCTGGCACGCCTGCCTCACTCAGACCTCCCCTGTTCCAGCCACCGGATACAAACGCTGATAGGCGCCCCCACTCAACGCCCTAGCAATGCATTCCGGTCGCCGTACGCGAGGCTATCTGTTTGTCACGGTCACTGTGTTTGCAGTGGCACTCGCCGCGCGCCTCTGGTCACTGCACTGGAGCCCCCTTCCCTCGACGCTTGACGGGTTCCAATACGTCTCGTTTGCGTCGGAGACGATTCGGACGGGGGCGTTCCCACTCGATCGATTCCGAGCAGACAGCGTTGTGTTCACGTCGCTGCTGACCGCAGTGGGTCTCATCACGGGTGATAAGCCACTCATGCTCGCTCAGCCCGTGGTCGCTATTACTGGTGCTGCCTCCTGTCTCACCGTGATGGCCCTGGCCCGCCGAGTCGCTCACCACTATGGGTGGCCCACAAATCGAACCGTCCTGACTGCCACAATTGCTGGCTTGGGGGTCGCTGTCGACGGCCTGTATGTCCGCCGAAGCGGGATCACCGACGAAGAGGCACTCGCGTTTCTGTTGATTCCGTTGGTTGCGCTCGCTGTCCATCGGCTCTTCCAGCGACGGCATCAACGCATCCGCTGGCTCGGGGTCATGCTCCCCTTGCTCGGGATGTTCCCAGTCTTGCACACCTTCAGCTCGCTTGTGGCCGGCCTCACTCTCACGGGCGTCGTCGGTATCGCCCTAGCTCGACTGCCGTCACGACGCGATATCGGACTGGGGTGTGGCCTTGTTGGTGCGTTCTGGGGCTACGTATGGGCGTATTACGAACTGGCGGCCCAGGCCGGGTTGTTTGTGCCCTATGTCGATCGCGTGACGTCGTATCCCGGCCTGTTTCTGGCGTGGCTCATCGTCCTCGTCATCGGCGCGATCTGGCTGCAACGGACGGCCGCGCGGTTACAGCGGCTCGCCATCGGTGGTGTGCTTGGCCTCTGGTTCGTTCTCGTTGGTGTGAACGTTGGCCGCTCCGTCTTTCCAGGGATGCAGACCACGCCGGCCGGGCTCAGTGTCTTGATCGTCGCGTTTGCCGTCCCCGTCGGGCTGGCACTCGTCGGCCTGCCAGCAGTGAGTCGGGATCGGACTGGCTCTGGGAGTGTTGTGCTCGCGCTATTGCTGGCCCCGATCGTCGTTGTGTACTTCTCGTTGACGGCGTCGCTCACGCCAGAGTATTTCGATACGGCGATCCGCGGCCACACGTTCGTTCACATCGCCGTGTTCGTGTTGGCTGCCGTCGGCGTCGGCGTACTCATCGGCCGATTTGGGGGTGAAGCAGACTCCGATACCCGACAGTCAGTCCCCAGCACTCAGGAACAGCGCGTCGCGAATGATGGCGGCCAGACGATGCGCCGGGGGCTTGCTGCTGCCCTCGCAGGGCTCGTGCTGCTCAGTGCAGTTGTGACGCTGCCGGTTGCGTTTGTCCATCTCGATACGCTGACCGCACCGAGTGTGACCACTGAGACACAGTTTGCGGCGGCGTCATTTACCGCCCAGCACTCGACGAGTCCGTGGGCGACGGACGACCCGCTCGGCCGCGTCGCCGCACATACGTATCCCGCTGGTGCGAACAATTCACAGCGATCCGTTGTTGAGTGGGGCCGTGGTGGTCCGGCGCCGGCCTGTCCGACGCTCGCGCAAGCCTCGTGGGCGACGGCTGGGATCCACCTGTTCCCGGCGCCTGCCGAACGGCTGTCACAGAGCGCGTTAGCGCAGTGGCGCACACAGAACGACGTCGTCTATTCAGCCCGTGGAGGGGTTCATTCGGTGTTTCTGGTCGTGCCGTCGCCAGCGCACAATAGTACCGCGTGTTAGGCACAGTCGGCTACGTGTGTCTCACGTGATGTCGCTTCGACGACTTGTGTTGCTTCCGTCATCTTCTCTGCGGGGCTGGTGCGGCTATCTCTGTGAGCGCTCTCAGGGATTCTCTGGCTCTTCATCGAACTCTTCAGTGTAGTCGCAATCGGTGCAGTCGATGGTCACCGGTGCATCGATGCCACCGGGGAACTGACGCGTTATGTCGACCGGTGCCCCACATTCGGGGCAGACTGATGGGTATGGCATTTGCCTTGTCGCCTGTATTGTTCAACTGCTTTGAATATCTCTGAATAGACCATCTCCGTACCACATTATGAATGTTGTTGTGACGCTAGAATTTCGACAGAGAGTCCCAAACTACCATCTAAACAACGGGAAATTCGATGGTGGCTATATGAGGTTTGAGTGAGAACTCGTCACTATTGTGTTAGATGGGGAAGATTTTAAATCCCTTTCACTCGCGACTTTAGACGATGATCGACCCGTTTGCCCAGCCACGGCTACTAAGAGATATCTCAGCCGTGCCGCTGGATAGGTGGAAGTGCTTGCGTCAATCAACAGCTGGTCGCGATATGCCTGCAGTGACAACAACCACTGGATTGGTGAGCAACTCATGAAGTGCAGAGCAGTGGTCCTCTCTGGGTTGATGGTGTTGTCAGTTATCGCAGCGAGTGGGGCGTTCGCTACGCCAAGTGGGGCAACAGTCCAGACCGCTGGCAATACTGCAACAACACCGATCGATATCACACTTCGCGAGCCAGACTCAGCAACGCACAGTAATGGGGCTGGCAGTTCGCAGGTTCCTTCGATTGAGGTCAATCGCTCGGTGACGTATACCAACGGCACCAGCTATCGATTCGTTATTACTGATGAGGATTCTGGCGGGACGGTTACAACAACGCCCCCAATCAACAACACAACCAGTGAAGGAGTTATCCTCAACAACCCAGTCCCCGGCGGGATCAACAATCAAGCCGCGTTCTGGATCCCGGGTGTCACCGACGGTTTGCGTGATGCACCGGTGACCACGTCTGGCGACGTTACGACGCGAGGGGTGACAAACCTGAGTGTGTCCCTCGTCGACGCCGAGACAGGGACGGTCCTCGATACGACCGCCTCTCAGCCATACGTGATCGGATATGTCGAAGACTACAGTCAGAACAGTACCTCCGGAACAATTCAACTCCGTGTGAACCGCAGTACGCTCCCAGAAGACACCTCGCTGACAGCGACGGTCTTCAACGCGAGTGCGCAGTACCCGGGCGCGACGTCTGACAGCACGACCGTTGAACTGACCTATGACTCTGAGCAGGACACGTTTGTGGGGACGTTTGATGCAGCGGCTGTCTCCAGTGGGACGTTCAGTGTCCTTGTTGAGGGGACGCTCCCAGCACCCTATGGGACCTCGTTTGAGCGGTATGGGTCGGAGATACTGACGGTATCAGAGACAGAGACGACCCAGGAGCAGACATCTCCAGTTACCGTTGCGCCGAGTTCCCTCGCAGGCAGTGGGACGCCGACTGAGCCCTACATTATTACGAACGCATCTGAACTCCAGGCGATTGAGCAGGCTCCCGACGCCCACTACGTGCTGGGTAGTGATATCGACGCCTCCGATACCGCTCAGTGGCACAACGGGACTGGTTTCGACCCGATTGGGTCGTATTCTGAGCGGTTTACCGGGTCGTTTGATGGCGCGAATCACACCATCACTGGTCTCACGATTGCCCGCACAGGGACGAGTAACGTCGGTCTGTTTGGCTATGTCGAGAATGGAACGGTCGAGAACATCATCCTTCGCGACGCATCTGTCACCGGCGATTTCAGCGTTGGTGGACTTGTTGGAACCAATGAGAACGGAATCATTCAGAGAGCGGGTGTCACCGGGACTGTCTCTGGTGCCGGTACTGTCGGTGGCATCGTTGGAAACAATGCAGATGGGACGATCCAGCAGGTAGGTGTCCGTGCTGCTGTCAATAGCTCAGGATCTGCCGGTGGGATTGTCGGCGATAATGATGGTACACTGAGACAGGCGACGGCTGAGGCAACTGTGACCGGTGGGAGTGACACCGGTGGTGTAGTCGGACAAAATCTTGGCACTGTCCAGCAAGCCGCCGGGAATGTCACTGTGAGTGGTACCGACTGGGTCGGTGGCCTGGTTGGTGATAACCAAGGGACAATCCAGATCTCGTATGTCACGGGTGATGTGACTGGTACGACGTACGTTGGCGGTCTCGCTGGTGGAAACCGATATCAGGATGCCCTCGTCACCCACTCGTATGCAACACCAGTTGTCAGCGGTGACTCAGTAGTTGGCGGTCTCGTCGGTGGCAACTACAACAACGGCAACGTGACTGGCGCATACTGGGACGAACGGGCGACTGGGCAGGCAACCTCAGCGCTAGCTGGGTCTGGCAGTGTTGGCCTTCCCACGAGTGCAATGACGGGTGAGGCTGCCAGAACGAACATGACGGCCCTTGATTTCACGGACACATGGGATGTCCGTGAGGGGACGTATCCGGTGCTGACGTGGCAGACGTCGTCGCCAGATGCGGACGCCTCGGTCGACGTAAATCGGACTGCCTCGACAGTTGACCCGCGCACGGTCGAGGTGAGCAGTACACAGACGTATACAGTCACAGCGACCATCGAGAACGTCAGCACAGCGCCGGGCGAAGTCGACATCCAATTAGAAGGCTTCGAACTGGGTGACAATGAGGATGACATCACAGTTGACTACAGGGCTGACGACATTACTGACGGTACTCTCACGGTGTCGAAACAGGTTACTGCTACCGCGCCGGCAACGGGTGGCATCTATAATGCCACCGTCACCGAACTCCGGGCAGATTCGGACGCTGATGACACACTCGAACTGCAGGTAGATACGCACGTCATAATTGAGCAACTCATCGTTGAGGACAACACGACCAGTGAGGGCACCGTTTACACTGTTGACGCCGATGGGCAGAGCGACTACGAGACGATACAAGCAGCTGTCGAGAACGCTAGCAGCGGTGATACGGTCGTCGTCAAGCCGAGTATCTACAACGAAACCGTTCGGATCGAGAAACCACTGACAGTCGTTGCTGCATCGCCGAACCAGTCAGCGACACCATCACGTGCGATTCTTGATGGTGGTGATGCCCGGCGAGAGGCAATCGTGCTTGCAGACGGGG
Organism: Haloarcula sp. H-hyl6; assembly: GCF_056934455.1. Taxonomy (NCBI): domain Archaea; kingdom Methanobacteriati; phylum Methanobacteriota; class Halobacteria; order Halobacteriales; family Haloarculaceae; genus Haloarcula; species Haloarcula sp. H-hyl6. Next base: position 312,993 of record NZ_JBRIIK010000004.1, on the reverse strand, counting down.
CGACGAATGCCACCATTGCTGGCTTCGAGATCAGGAACTATACGAACATTGGAATAGAGCTTCGCGACCAGCATGAAGAGGTCTACGTGAGGGAGAATTATATCCATGATATCAACGGCTCGTTCTATCCCCTCGGCGTCGGCGCCACTCTCTTCGATGGTGTACAGCGAAATATCGATATCTCGGATAATCGATTCGAGGCGATTGGTGGCTCGGCGGTATACTTAGCGACAGTTCAGGAAGTCGCTGTCCGCAACAACACGGTGCGCGGAAGCACCAATGTCTCTTCAGAGCCCTTCGGCGATGGCGCGGCCGCTGGGATTAGTGTCACTGGCTGGGCAGGGCAAACGGATTCGACCACTGAAATGGTCCTGATCCAGAATAACGACATTAGTGGCCCCTTCACAAAGGAGGGCATCTTCGTGGGTGCACTCAACGAGACCGCGAACGCGACTGGACACGTTCGGCGAGTCTACATTGCAAACAATACGATCACCGGCTCTGCACCCGGTCTCATCATTTCGCCACAGCGGTCGGCAGGCAACACGATAGCTGACGTGTTTGTCGAGCGGACGACGTTCCGTGGACCCGGGCTGGGTATCGTGGCTGCCCCGGGGACCGTTGAACGAGTCGGGGTCTTCGAGAGTAGCTTCCGCAATAGTTCGACAGATGGCATTCGTATCGTCTCCGGGAACGGTAGCGAACTGCTGCTCAGAGAAAACATCATCAGTGGAAACGGCGGTGCTGGACTCAATAACTCTGGTATCGGAACAGTCGATGCGAGATACAATTACTGGGGTGCTGCTGATGGTCCCAGTGGCGAATTCAACGGGTCTGGCGACGCCGTCATCGGCGACGCCGAGGTCCGGCCGTACTTCACAGATCGGTCTCTGACGGATCTGTCCATCTCCACAGTTGGCCAGTTCGACATCCCAACAAATCTCCAGAGCCGGACAGTAACGCAGGGTGAGTCGTTCAATACGACGGTAACAGTCCGCAATACCGGTGAGCAACAAGCCCAGAAGGTAGTCTTGCTCCTCATCGATACCGACGGTGATGGCGAGTTCACCGATGAGACCGCCCAGGATGGTGACCTACGGACGCTCAATGTGAGTGAAACAACGGACGTCACGCTCACAGCACAGACGAGCAACCTCACTGAACCAGTGGGCAACTATTCGGTTGTGACTGTCGAGGAGGGAGGGACTCCTGACGACGTCGATGATAGCGCAGAAGCACCGCTGCTGATCGAGCCCAGTGGCCCGACAGTGAGTGTTGATCTCGATGAAACGGGTCTTTCGCCGGGCGACACCGTTACGGTGAACCTGACTGCTGAAGATATCGAGAATGCGTATGCAGCATCCGGCATCATCCGGTATGATTCATCAGTCGTGCGAGCGACGAACATTAGTCGTGGTGGCTTCCTCGCTCGTGACGGGACTGATACAGCACTGTTCGCTCAGTCGATTAACAACACAACTGGGACAGTCGACTTCGGGATAGCCAGACTTGAGTCGTCGACGGGGATCAATGGATCCGGAACCCTTGTCCAGGTGCAGTTCCGTGTGGTTGAAAATACAGATCCTGGGACTGTGAGTTCGATTGGATTCGAATCAGCGACCGTCTCTGATCCTGAGCAAACCACAATTCCGGTCTCGACTAAGAACGAGACGGTCAGCATCCGTGAGCCGTTAGAACTCAATGCGTCCCTTGTTTCGTCGGTGAATTACGCCGGCAGCCCGATCCGGATACAGGCCAACGCATCCGGATCAGAGATCGGGCAGCTTGAAGCAAATATTGAACGGAGTGACGCAGGTTCACCGGTCGAAGTACCGTGTGCGGATGGGTCCTCCTGCGTCAAGCCAGTCAGCGTTATCCCAAGTCGGTCGTCGTGGAACGGGTCTGACTACGAACCGGTCCCAGTCGAAGTGCGGGCCGTCTCTGAGACCGGGCAGACGGTGACAACCACCATCTCCACCGAAATTCGAATTGCTGGTGATGCCTCCGGTGACGGCGAAGTGGGTATCCAGGACGGCGTCCTCGTTGGACAGGGCTGGCGGTCGACAGCGGAGTCCTCCGAGTATGACAATGCCGCGGACCTGAACAACGACGGCCGCATCAATATCTTCGACGCAGTGATCCTCGGCCAGAACTGGCAAGACACGGCTACGACATCAAGTGATGGAACCAGTAGCGACGACTCAACCAGCTCGACGACCACTGAAACCACCAGCTCGACGTGACACTGCAATACTAGGATAGCGGCCCAAGATCGTCCGAATCGTCGTTAACCAATCCCGAGGTTTTCGTCGGCTAATCCTTGGATGTCGTCGATATTGTGTCGTGCCTCTGTGGGATCTGCTGTTGCTCTGTACGATCAAATCTTTCGGCCTGCTCTGCCTGTAGAGTCGTATAAATGTCCAGCTTTGCGAAAGGTATTTCTTACCAGACAGAGAGTCCGCTAGGTGCACTAACGAGGCGTCCACCTGCATGGTCAACTTTAGCTCTGCGGCTACGACAGTCATTGTTACCGGATTAGTAGCGATTTCATTCATCCTCGGCCCAGTTGGCGCCGCTGCAACCCCCTCACAGCCACAACCGCTAGCAGAGCAGTCGACCGCTATGTCTGCAACCGTCCCAAGCGACCAGCCTGCCGAAACACGACTGAGTACTGGCCAGGTCCTTACACAAACCAGTAGTGACCAGTCAAATTTGTCTGTCTCATATACGGTTGACTCGCCATTAGCTGCGACGGGAACTGCGGTCGATATCACCGCGGTGGTTAGAAACGACGGCAACACGTCCCAGACGAAGACAGTAACTCTCTATGTCGACGGTTCTGAATCACAATCGAAGCAAGTCACTGTCTCAGCTGACAGTACTAACAGGACTACGTTTTCTGTCGTCTTTGACACCACTGGGACACACACTGTTCGTGTTAATTCCCAGGCATCGACCGAAATCACGGTTGGAGAACAATTCTTTGACCAGAGTCAAATCTCGGATACCAGTTTCGAGATCACGCAAGACCTCACGGCATGGGAACGGTTCATTTTCCCGCTGCGGACTGATCCGACAGCAGCTACAACACGTATTCAGAACCGCCAGCGAGCGATCCAGTTTGGTACCGCTACGATTCCAGTACAGAAACCAACACTCGGGGTGTATGAAACTGGCTCAGCAGTACCAGTCACCTACCAGCCCGATCGTGTCCCTGCATCATCTGCGAATTTTAGTGATGTCCCCGTCCAGCTTGTCGTGGCACGATTGAGTGAAAATCGGGAATTGTCGGTCAAGACGATTGAGCAAGTTGCCACTGGCGACATCGACTCCACCTCGGAGATTGCTGCAACAACGACACTAAACGAGTCTGGAGCGGGTCGGTTCGAGTTTACGCCTCAACAGTCTGGCCAGTATATCTTGTTCTTTGCAGCCCCGACAGCTCCGGACTCGCAGTTCACTGCGCAAGATGCAGGCTTCTCTGTCGGCGGCAATATGACGTTACTCGGCTTTGATACACTCATTGTCCAACGCGGAGCATCGAATGTTACTCTCGAATCTGAGACGCAATCCTCGCAAGTGATTGCGGGACAAAATGCGACATTCAATGCAACAGCGACCCCGCTCGATGGCAATACCAACCATGTCTTCTTCCTCTACAACAACGACACCTATAGCCAAGCAAATGAGCGGATTTCAATCGATGGTTCGATAAGTGCCGATGCGATTCAAAATCAGACCACCATCTACACCGTTGATGGAGTCAATGGTAACCGATTTATTCGGGACCGATTCGTTATCGGAGGCGTCGACTTCACTGATGATCAGTTAACTCGAACACCGGGCTTTGGGAGTACCGTCGACTTCTTCGGTGAAAGTGCCGGTCGTACGCCACCGAATACACAGTATCTCTTCGGTGAGCCAACTCTCAATGGATCGTTCACCGCCAAGACAGCGGGACCTGCCACGCAAATTGTCGTTGGGACCAACCCGAATTTCCCCGCCGGTACCTACAGATATGTCCACCTCGCGCAGGATGCAGATGGAACAGCGACGGCTAGCACCACTGGCACGCTCCAGATTGTTGAGGGCTCAGAGTTAGACCTGCAACTCAACCGGAGTCGGCCAATCGCTGGCCAGCCAGTCGAACTCACGGTAACGGATAGCGAGGGGAACGCCGTTGATACGAATATTACGTTTAATTCGGTCCGTCTGCGGACGGGCTCAGACGGAACGGTCACGCACCGATTCGAAGCCGCTGGAAATACGACACTCACCGCTGAATCACCGGGTGGTCGATTCCTCTCGACACAGCAGGTTGTTGAGGTTCGAGCGCCCGCAAATGTGACAGTAGAAGGGTATCAGCTAGAAGCCACCGGTGTCGATCCCGGTGAGACGGTGAATCTGACCGCCACTATCCGGAACACGGGTGATGTTGCAGGGAATGAGTCGGTGACGTTCCGCATCGATGAAACAGCAATCGAACAGTCACGGGCCGTGTCGGTTGGTCCTGATGAGACAACCACGGCAAGTTTCAGTTTCACACTCTCTGAGCCAGGGCTGTACAACGTCACTGTCGGCGATGGTGACCGCCGACCAGTTACCGTCCGCATGCAGTTCCCGCATACCGATACGTTCGCTACTGGGTTGGGTGCTTGGACACAGCAGGCTGGCAGTGGTGAGGTCAGCTACTCTGACGCTGACGATGGGAGTATCCGGCTCGCTGGGACTGGAAGTCAACAGGCGGTCGTCGGCCGTGAAACGGGGCCACTTGAGACTGGGACGAATGTGACAGTCCAGTATACTGCGAGCGACATTGCTGGAACGTCTGCCCAACTGCAATTAGTTGCTGGGCGTCCAGGCACACCGCCAGTCGTGCTTGATTCGGATGGAGGGGATGCTACCGCAGATGGACGCCTCCAAGCACGCTTGCCGCGTGATCTCCCACGAGATGGCTATATCGCTGTGCGCCTTCGTGCGAACGGCACGACCGCTGATACGAACATTCACACGGTTACGGTTGCTTCCCCACCAGGAACTGGCCTGATCAACGATGACTTCGAATCGGACCCTATCAGAAGCTCACCGGAACAATGGCTCCCATCTGAAGATGAGTCCTATGCGAGCCGGGACCCGATTGTTGTTGATTCACCAGCCGCCACGGGCGATCGTGCAATGCGGCTACCGGGATACATCATGCCAGACGATCCGGATGATGAAGGCGATCGTGCTGTGGCGCATCATCCGAATCTTTCGGTTCCCACCGAAGGTGCCGTCACTATTCAGCTTCGCTTCCGAACAAGTACATCCACATTCTACGTTGAGAGACCAAACGTTGGGTTCAGCCAGTCACGGTATGGAATGGTCGGAGAACGGCTGTTCTCCTTCAGTCCGAGTGGGACGAGTATCGACAGCCAGGCCGCAAGAATTGGATATGAGACGGGAGAATGGGTGTCGGTTACCGCCGTCTATCGTCGTCATGATGGGCGGGCTCGTATCACGTACTACAGAAACGACGAATATGTCGGATCTCGTGTTCAGTCAGATATACTGGCTGAGAGCAATCTGAACTACTTCGCTATCAACAGCGGCACCGGGAGCGTAACTGTTGATGACGTGACGGTACGGGCGCAGGCTAACGAAAATCCTGTTGTGGCGTTCACTACGACACCCACGCAGCCAGTCGCCGACCCGGTGGCCAATGTGACATTTGATGCGACTGACAGCGTGGACCCAGACGGGAATATTACGCAGTACGCCTGGTCATTTGGTGATAACACAACCGCGACCGGCGAGACAGTTAGCAAATCATACGACGAGCCCGGCCGGTATACTGCCACCCTTGTGACTGTCGATGATAGTGGTGCGATCAACCGAACACAGCAGACGATTCGTGTCCTGTCGCCGACCGCAGATATCTCCATAGAGGAGTACTCGGTTGGGACTCGCACAGCTGAAGTCAATGACACGGTCAATGTCACGGCCCGCCTCACGAACCAGGGTGTGGAAAACGGTACTGTCGAGGTGCCTTTGCGGACTAATGGAACGGCCACAGCGACTCAGACAGTCTCAGTGCCAGCAGCATCGAACGCAACAGTGCAGTTCGAGACTACGTTTACTGAGACGGGGGCGTACAATCTTACCGTTGGTGACCAGCCAGTAACCAACATCACAGTGCGCAAAGCGCAGGCTCCCTTGGCACTACGAGCCGCAACACGTAACACGGAAATCGTCGACTCAGGGACGGTGGCAGCAGCTACACCGATCACGTTCACTGTTCGGCGCACTGATACCGGCCAGCCAAGTAATGCAACAATCCGGATCTCCGGTACTGCGCCACTCGGGACTGAAGAAAGGGCCTTCAGTGAAACGCTCTCCGTGACCAATGGCACGCTTGTGTGGGAACTTCCCACGTCAGGGACATTCGACGTGCAGGTCAACCGGTCGGACACGCCGACGACGAACTATCAGAACGATACTCTGTCGTTGACTGCGGAACGCAAGCAGGTCCCACTGCAACTCAGTGCTAACCGCTCGACGGTTCCTGATGAACACGCGGTCAAATTCACTGTGCGTCGAGCAGATACCGGTACGCCAGTGAACGCTACCGTGACAGTTGGCTCCGACTCTCGACTCACCGGTGCAGATGGGAATGTTACCTATCAGTTTGCAACACCGGAGACAAAGCGTGCTACCGCAACGAAGCCACGGACTGATACCGAAGTATTCGAATCAGCCAGCCGTTCGGTGCAGGTCATTCCCAGTGTCGATATTACCCAATACAGTGTTGGCGTAGTGAATAATCGCACATTGCGCGTGCAATTCACATCGAATGCGTCACTCGCAGACACGAGTGTCGTGATCCGAAACCGGACAGGCGCTCGCACTGCGACACTGACGGCCTTCACAGCCAATACGACCGACTCTGGGATCCGATATACCGCAACCACGCAGGTTGAGACACCAAGTGTGTATACGGCCACGCTGGTAAGGGCAGATACCGCGAATGGGAGCAGTGGTGCGATTGGACAGACGGACGGCGCCGTCTTGATCGACGAGAACACGACGCACCTAACCGCCCCAGTCACCGCAGGGCAACCAACGGTTGACGGCGTGCTTGGCGACCCAGTCTGGACGAGCGGTGAAACCTACACTCTCCGCTTCAGAAACGCTGAGGGCACTGGGTATCAGACCGCGAACGTCTCGCTGCTTCACGATGGTGAGTATCTCTATCTGGGTGTCGAAAGTGGCCTGCCAAGCGACCTCTACAGCCGTCTGCAACTGCGTATTGACGGTGACCGTGATGGCCGCCTTAACGGGTCGACAACCTCACCGCAAACGGACGTATTCATTTCACATTACGGTCCAACCGGAAACAGTCGCTACCGTCAGTTCGGCAGACTCGGGCCAACTGACGTTCTGACGCCACCAATAGGGCTGCGTCGGGCAAGCCAGGGTGACCCAAGCGTCTATGAATATCGCGTCCCGCTTGACACGATTGGGGCTGAACCTGGGGCAGTTATCGGCGTACAACTGCGACTGCATTCGGGGCAGTCTGGTGCTGATCGGGATTACTACTGGCCATTCCGACCAGCGGCTCCGTTCCTCTCTGCTGAGGATTGGGCCGGCGTACAACTGGGGACAGCAAATCTCACAGCGGCGTTTAGCTCAACGCCAGCACAGCCCGTCGTCAGCGAGCCAGTCACGCTCAACGCATCCGCATCGGAGAGTGCAGTTGGCAATATCACCCAGTATCGCTGGGACTTTAATGGCGACGGCGTCACCGATGCCACCGGTGAGCGAGTGACGCATCGGTTTGTGCAACCCGGAACGTACCCCGTTGAACTGGAAGTTGTCACCGCGAGTGGGCAGACAACCTCGCTCACACAGAACGTTGAGGTCCGTCAGGGGACGGGTCAAGAGCCACCATTCAAAGCTGCATTCCTCAAGAAGACGACGGGCTGGACACTCAGTCCGGCCGCCGACGGAGCAAACGAAACCGTCGGCACCGGGACTTGGTCGACCACCAATGACGGCAGTGCTCGACTCGTCACAAACGGCTCTGCGCCGCCGGTGACACTGTCCCGACCAGTTAGCGACATCGATCGTGGTGACCGGATCCGTGTCAATTACACCGTTCGTGAGGTAGGGACGTCGAATGGCTCACTTGCAGTCGCCTTTGAGACAGCCGGTGGTACCCGTATCCCACTCGCGGCGGCACAGGTCAATACGACGATAGTTGGGACGGGACAGACGCTGACAGCGCTGTCACCAACCACTCTCAACGACACAACTCACCTCGTCGTGACACACACTGCAAACGCGAGCCAGACAGCGGTGGCGATTCAGTCGGTCAGTGTGACGGATGGCGTCGTGCCCCCGGAGCCAGCTTACGAAACCAATGAGACGTCTCCGACGCCGGGAGACCGCGTGCGATTCAATGCGTCAGCGACGGTCGATTTCGATGGGAATAGTCGTGCCGCAACATATGAGTGGGACTTTGGCAATGACGGGACAATCGATAAGACTGGAATCACCGTCACCCACTCGTTCACGAACGTTGGAAACGAGACTGTTCGTCTGAAAGTGACCGATGAAGACGGCATTGCGACGAATCTCACCCGGGTGACGACTGTCGTTCCGAATGGGACAACCCAGCTACTGTTCGCCGACAATTTCGAGGACGAGACCATTGGCAGCTATCCGACAGGCTGGAAACAGAATGGCAACGAGGATCAAGAAGTCGTCGCGAGCAGGGCGGCAAACGGAGAGCAGTCTCTCCGTATGTCTGGTCGGCCAGGCGGCTGTTGGGAGGCAATCAGCAACCATCCCATTGCCAACCCTCGGGATGGGAACCCGGTTCAGAACGGAACGATTGTCGTTGTCGCTGATGTACGGATCCCGAGCTATTCGGACATCGAACAGGACGCCGGCTGTCATGGTTCGAATGCGGACGTCAAGCTCCGGACGTCCCAGGCATACTGGGCGAGCGGTGAGCGTGTCTCGCTATTCAGTATCCAGAACAATGGAGCGGTGACCGCCAGTGGCGGGCAAACGGGCCAGTACTTCTCGCCCGGTGAGTGGCGAACGATTCGAATTCGCTACGATCGTGCCAACGACGTTGTCCGCATAACGCATTTCGCTGGTGACCGGGCTATTGGCTCAGTCACGCGTGAAGTGTCCTCATTCGAGGATGCGCTGTCATATCTCTCGTTGTCGAGCGGTGATACGACGGTCTACTGGGATGACGTTGTCGTTGCTGTGAACACGACATCGCCGGTCGCCGACGATACGGCTCCGCCGGAGCCGCAGTATACTGCGGACACTGAGACGATCGTGGCTGGTGACCCAGTTCGGTTCAATGCGTCGGCAACGCAGGCTGGCAGTGGCAATATCTCACTGTATCAGTGGGATTTCGATGGCGATGGGACTGCTGAAAAGCAGGGTGAGTCCGTCGTCTACAACTTCACGTCCACGGGCGTTCAGAATGTCACACTCACTGTCGTCAACGACCAGCTTCAAACGGCGACCGTGAGCAAGCCTGTGTCGGTCCAGCTTACGGAGTCGATCATTCCGTTCAATCAGACCGACCCAGTTGCCACGGCTGAACCAAGCTCACTCACGAGCGCGGCCCGCATCGGGTCGACTGTTGCACCGAACACGAGCATCAGTCAGCAGCGGCACACCGCGACAAACACCACGTTCGAGGTCACCACAACTGGCACGGCGACGTCGAACACGACGCTCTATCTTAACCAGTCTGTCCTCCCAGTCGAGTTGAGTGATGAGGAGGTCGTGATGTTTGTTGATCGCAGGCCGCAACCATATTACACGGTTGCAAACGCCGGCGGGACTGGCAGCGACTGGGTTGCACTTAGCATAGCTGGGAATACAACGGTGACGTTCAGTAATGATACGTCACCTCGAACGAGTACAGCACTGCTGACACGCGTCAATTACGCTAGCAGTCCGATCCAGATCCAGTTAGATGCTCGCAGCCCAACTGTGGCCCTCACATCTGTCACATTCCAACTGCCTGGGGGCAACCAACTGTCACTGCTCCAGCAGCGAACAACCGTTCTCTCGAGACAAACGAATATCACGATCGGGCAGAGTACGTGGAACGCTTCGGCTGACCGATATGAGCCGCGAAATATTACCGTCGTGGTCCAAAATGAACAGGGCCAAACGACGATCAAGCAGGTGCCAGTGACAGTGTACGCCCGTGGAGATGCCACCGGTGATGGTCGGATCAATATCTTTGACGCTGTGACAGTCGCTCGTCACTGGCAGTCGACCGATGACGGGCAGGACTACAGTGCAGCGTCAGACTTCAACAAAGACGGCGTCGTGAATATTCAAGACGCTGTCGAGATCGGGCAATCTTGGAACGAGACCGCGGAGCAGGCTGATAACTGAGGCCACCGTTAGTTCTCGGTTTTGACGCTGCGTCTGACGGCACTCTTTTCGGACTGGGAGCGATAGTTCACGCTCATTTGATGGGGCCCTATCGGGTGAAACGCCGCAGAGTCACGTGGATCGAGACGCCGACAGGGTCTCGTCATCACAAGAGAGCGTTAGGTTTACCAGGTCTTTCTGACGCTCGTCTCATACTGGTTACAAAACCGAGATGCTGCGAGCCTATCGATCTGTGGTGGCGAGGATTAGCGTCAGAAGCAACCGCTAGCCCTATTGCACTCTCGAACGGCCCCGGGCACTCGGACTGCCCTGTCTGTAGAACCTTCAGCAATGGCCTGCTCGGCATTTCTTGGCGATTCCGATGGGCATCAGATCACGTTGTGTGATCGCCATGAGCCAGGTTTTGCCGGTGTTTTCGTCCCCGTATTGGAGAAGCGTGTAGCCTAACCTCTCGCTTACAGGGATGAATGCATGGTGAGTGCCGTCAGTACTTGGCGGGAGAAAACGGTTGTCTGTACCCCACTCCAATAGTCATGATGGGACAGTCGGTCAGCCTTCGGTGGTAGTCCGTGTGGTATTGGTGGAGGTCTGTGTTGTGGTGCTGTCAGTGGAACCACTAGATTCGGTTGTAGCGCTCTCCTGCCAGTTCCGACCGAGAACGACCGCATCGAAGATATTGATGCGGCCGTCGTTGTTCAGGTCTGCGCTGGCGGCGTAGTTGGAGGTCTTGGGGGTAGCTCGCCACCCTTGGCCGACCAGCACACCGTCTTGGATGTTGACCTCCCCGTCGCCGGTGGCGTCGCCAGCCATCCGAATGGTCGTGGTGAGGGTCTGGGTGGTCGTATGGCCGGTTTCAGTCTCGGCCGTCACCGCCACAGTTACTGGCTCGTAGCCAGAGCCGTTCCAACTCGATTGCTCGGGGACGACGTTCACTGTCTGGCCACAGGGTGGGCCTCCCGTACAGGGGACTGTTTCAGGTGGCCCGGCGGTGGGTCGATTCAACCCAGCCTCTAGCTGTGCGATATCTGTGCCGGTGGCGTTGGCTTGGATACGCATCGGACTGCCAGCGTAATTCACCTGCGAGGCGACCGATGCATCCACGTTCAGCGAACTCATGCTGATGGTTGCGTTTCGAGTGGTGACCGCCACCGACTGTTGGTTGCTGTCTGCCAGTGTAACCCGGTCGAGAGTGAGGTGGCTCCCAGCACCGGGCGACACTGTCTCGGCGACGACGAACTCAACCTGTACGAGCGTTCCCGACCCGTTCAGGCCCCTGTCTGCTTCCAGACGGGTAATGCCGATGTCAACCATGCCTGTCTCGTTGTTGATCGTCTGGATCATCAGGCGCGCTGGCGTCCCATCCTGTGAGAGGAACCCACCGCGAGTGATGTTCGTCGCACGGAGGACGGAACTGTTGTATGACAACAACGCAGAGGCGCCGTACACATCCGCCGTGGTGTCGGCACTGATATTCACCGTGACGGTCTCTCCGGGCGTGAGCGTCGTTTCATTCGGGACGACGGTGACCCGATCACCGTCTGATTGTGTCTCGGCCACTTCTACGGCGCCGATCGGAGCGGGGTCACTGAGCCGTGACTCGAGTGTGCCAGTCGAGTCGTTCCGGTGGCGGACGTCAGTCACGAACGCATGGTACACGCCCGCAGTTTGAGGCGCGGTGGCAGTGACGGTCGTGGAGACGGTGACGCGGCCGTCGACAATGTCGGATTCGGTGTACGGAATCGTGACGGTGTCGGTCCCGGACGTGGCTGTCTCGCCGGCGGAGTCAGAAGCAAGCGTGAAGCCATCGAGACGGACATCGACCTCACCGGGACCAGTGGTGGGAAGGTTCGCAACACGCACCGAGATGTCGTACGTCTGAGTCTCCCCGGATGCCGTTAGCGTCGGCTGGATCGACGAGCTGTCGCTGGCGATCTCGAGGGGTGGGGCAGGTTCAGTCTCACTGGCCGCCTCAACGGTCACGTTCCGCGTCGTGGACACTGTGGTCCCATCATCGTCGGTGAGTGTGATCTCGACGGCGTAGGTGCCTGCCTCGGTAAAGGTATGAGTCACCTGCGTTCCCGTGGCGGTTGTGCCGTCGTCGAACGACCAGTGAACGGACTGAACCGTACCGTCGGGGTCGAACGACGGGGAGGCACTCAGAGACGTAGCAACCCCGGCCTCCGTCCGCCGGGTCCAGTTCCCATATCGAAGCCGGGGCCGTTGGTTCGCGACCGGTTCGTTGCCGCTCACCTCTACCAGCCATGCGTCCCTTGGATCGCCGTGCCGACCGACGACCACGAAGTCGCCATCGGACGTCGGCGTCATTGCGTTGATGTCCGGGAAGTCACCGCCGTCCAGCGTGAGGTTCCAGGCCACCTGTCCGTCGGGGATGACTTTGACCATGTACCCCGATCGATGACCAGTGCCGAACGATTGGCTCTTCCCGGCCATGATGAAGCCACCGCCGACGCCGCGGTCGACCGCTCTGATGTATTCATTCTCGTTACCACCGCCGCGGTATGACCACTCCAGATCGCCCGATACATCCGTTCTGAACAGCCAGGACTGGTAGTCGCCGCTATCGGTCCGATCGTCCCAGCCAGCGACAGCGAAGCCACCGTCTGCTGTTCGCGTTATCGACCGCGCGTGTTGGTGGCCCTCGCCCCCGTAGTGCTTACGCCAGCGAACGGTTCCGTTTGGAGCGACGCGTGCGATGTATGCATCGTCACTGCCGTAGCTGTTGGCACGACCCACGACGACGTAATCGCCGTCGGGGAGTTCGATGGCGTCGCTAGCGTAGTCGACGGTATCGAGGGAATGCCATTCGACTGTGCCGGTTTCGTTTAGCTTCTTCACACCTTCACCCAGGACCAACAAGTCGCCATCCTCGGTCGTCATCACCTCGTGCTGCGACCAGCCGTCAACCGATGCAGTCCACTGCCGATCGCCGGATCGATTGACCTTCACGAGTTTGCCGTCCCAACCCAACATCACGTAGCCATCGCTCGTCTCAGTGACACTCATTGCGACTTCTGAGACGCCTTCAGTCCCATACGTCCGGTTCAACACGACGTGTCCGGTTCGGTTGGTCTTCAGGAGCCAGAAGTCGGCTAGTGAGTTCCCAGCTATCGGCCTGTCGGCACGGCCGGCCATAACGAGGCCGCCGTCTGCAGTCTGCTCGATGTCTTTGAACTCCTCGTTGTAACTGAAGTCAACGCGGCGTTCCCGGACGACTCGTGTGACGTCCACCGTTGTAGTGGCCGCTTCCGCAGGGTCACTTGCGTCCATACCCGTGACCGAGACTGTCTGGGGCCCAGCCGAGTCGAAAGTTGTAGTGACCGCTCTGCCAGTCGCATCTGTTTGTCCATCGTCATCGAAGTCCCACTCGTACGAGGTATCAGATCCGGCACTCTCGGCCATCATCGATACGTTGAGCGTTACCGGTTCACCGACAACGACGGGCGGCGAATACGAGATCCAGGGACTCGTGGCGACCTCGGTGCTGTACTTATCATTGTGGCCGAGAGTACCGAGTCGGACGCGAGAGCCCTCACTCGAACTGGCGCCATCCGTATTCAGCGCATAGAGGGTCCCATTCCACGTCCCGACGTAAATCATCCCGTTCGCCACCGTCGGTGAGGAGGTGATCGCGTCGTCGCCATGACTCCACAGCTTCTTCCCAGTGTCTGCATCAATGGCGTACAGGGAGTTCGCAGGATAATACCTGGACCCCGTCTCCTGCTCGCCAACGTAGACGGTGCCGTTGGCGACGGTCGGTGACGATGCCATCCAATCGTCGCCCTCGAACCGCCACTTTTCGGTTCCGGTGGCCGCATTCACTGCGTAGAGGTGGTTGTCGCGAGAGCCGAAATACACCGTCCTGTCGTAGACGGTTGGCGAGGCATCGATCGACCCGTTGGTTTTGAATCGCCACGTCTGTGTCCCAGTCTCCGCGTCAAGCGCGTACAGGTGCCCGTCGCCGGTTCCGATGTAGATGGTCCCATTCGAAACTGTCGGCGATGAGGAGATGAACGACCACCCGAGCCGGCCGTCGGGCGACTGCCACTCGATAGCACCGCTGTGCGCGTCGATCGCGTACACGTAGCCGTCGTGACTTCCGACATAGACCGTTCCGTTGACAACGGTGGGTGACGATTTGATGCGGTCGCCGGTAGACACCTGCCACCGTTTCGTGCCGGTCTCAGCATCAATCGCGAAGATGGTGCCGTTTCGGGAGCCCACGTACACAGTGCCATATTTCACCGTCGGAGCCGAGGTTCCCGACCCACTGGTCTCAACGGACCACTGTTTAGCCCCTGTTTCGGTATCGAGCGCGTAGAGATACCCGGTGAGCGAGCCATCAGACGCCCTTGTGCGGGAGCCAACGTAGACCGTTCCCGCGACGACATTCGGTGATGAGGTTGCATACTTGCCGAGGGCAGTCTGCCACTGTCTCTCGCCGGTCGTCGCATTGACAGCGTGCAGTGAGTCTTTCGCGCCCACGTACACAGTATTTCCAACGACAGTCGGTGAGCTTGTGATTCCATTGCTGGTGGCGTATGTCCAGCGCTCTCTGGACCCGACGGCGATACGGTTCGTGGTGCGGTTCGTGTTGCCGTCGTCGTCCGTCACGACCAGCGTTACCTGATAGGAGTCTTTGGCAGCGAAGCTATGCGTGACCACTTCGCCAGTCGAATCAACGGTGCCGTCACCCGTGAAGTCCCACTCGTAGGATTGAACGGTGCCGTCTGAGTCGCTGGATGGCCCTGCGTCAAACGTGGTGGTCCCACCTGGGTGTGGCGCGGTCGGCGAATACGTGAACGCTGCGACCGGGTCTTGCTGCCCGATGACGGTGACGTTCCGGAGCAAGTGTGACTGATGACCCTCCGCATCGGTGAGCGTGACGTTGACTGTGTATTCACCCGGGCTATCGAAGGCATGGGTGACGACGTCACCGGTAGCGTCTCTGGCCCCGTCGTTCTGGAAGTCCCACTGATAGTCAGTGATCGTTCCCGACACGAGGTCGCCATCACTGACCGACTGATCCGTCGAGTCACTCGCATCGAACGTTCCGACCTCACCCACCGCCAGCGTGGTCGGCGCGTCGACCACTGGGGTCGGGGCCGTCAGTGTCGCCTCCGCCTGTTCGACCGTGTAGGTGAACGCCACCGAGTCCTGCTGGCCAGCGGCCTGCACTCGGAGCCCGACAACGTGGTCGCCGGTCGTTTCGGGCTGCCACGTCGCCGTCGGCCCGGTCGCATCATCGTAGACACTGTCACCGTCGAGATCCCACGCGTATTCCTGAGCTGTCGTGGTCGCACGCAACTCCGTCGCGTTACCCGGCTCAATGATTGTCCGGTTGGCCTCGAACGATGCCGTCACCTCTCGTGCGGGCGAAACGGTAATCGTCGTCGTTGTACGATCGCTCATGCCGGCGGCATCGGTAACGGTCAGGGTGATGTTCTTCGTGCCGGCCGCCCCGAACGTCGTGGTAACCCTGTCTTGGGTGCGTGTTTCGCGGGTCCCGTCGTCGTCGATATCAGCGCTCCACGTCGCGGACTCAACAGCTGTGTCATCACTGGACAGTCGCGAATCGAGCGTCACCATGTCGCCAGCCTCGATACTCGATGGCGACACCGAGATGCGAGCTACCGGTGATTGATTCCCCGCAGCGGGGTCTTCCGTGACGTTGACTGCCGCCCAGTTTTGTTGGTCGGTGCTGTCGACGGTCGACGAGCGAGGATAGCGGATGAACGACGTCTGGTCGGCCTCCTCGTCGTGTATGAGCGGCTGGAACGCCGTCCGATACGCGATCCAGGCGTCTCCGCTGCTCGACGTCCGTTTCAGCGTGAGCCGATAGGTGTTCGTCTCGCCGGGGTCGTACGGCTCACGGATATCTGTCAGTGGGTGCTTGGCCGGCCGACGTGTCCCGTTACGATAGAATATCTCGTCACCTACGGAACTGTTTACGACGGCAACGTCGGTGTCTCCGTCGACCTGCTCGAATCCGGTCACGTTCAGCGTATCTGCGTGTGAGACCGAAAGATACCCCTGTGACGACGTCAGCCCCGCGTTCTCGCCGTTCGAAACGTGGAACGTGACCGTCATCGTCTCGCCCTGTTCCAAGTTTGCAAGACGGGACTGGAGATCGCGTTGTGACGTGTTGAGCCTGACGTGTGGGCTCGGGTCCCGTGCCATGGGTAAGACCGTGTCATCGATCCGCTCGTACTCCGCCTTGGCGTACTGGTGGACCGCGTCGAAGTAATTATAGAGGTCGCTGCTCCCCTCGTCTGATACTGCGATTCGCTGGCTCCGTGACTGGTGGTACAGACTCGGCGACTCTGGTCCAGTCACAGCGCCATCGAAGCTTTCCTCGAAGCGAAGTTTGTACGATGCCGGGACGTTCTTCGAGTACCCCATCAGGACATACTGTTTCTTGTAGAGAATCTGCCGGACCCGCTCTCTGTCTCCCGTGCGCCACGCTTCGGCCTCCTCGCGTGAAAGGCGTGCGAGCTCCTGCAGGGCGTATGAGGAGTTTCCGGCGTTAGTTGCACTCCCGATATCCATGCGTCGCTGCAGGTCTAGGTACAACCGATTATTCACGCGCGCAATCTTGCCGACCGTCGTCCCGCTCCCGAACGAGTCTTGGGACATCCCGTACACCGTCTGAGCGTTCTGGTACGTCTCCAGATTGTTCGCGTGTCGAACGCTCGAAACACCCGAGATCGCCTCATCGGCGTACGACGTCACAATCGACATCGCCGCATCGTTTGCGACGATGGTGAACGCCCGCCCCATGCGTCGTTCGACCCGGTCGTCCCAGTCCGCACCGTACAGAAGCCGGTCGTAGGTCTTGTTGTACCCGGTGGCAAGTCGTGCTTGTGCTTCGGCCACCTCTGCCAGTTGTTCGGTCGAACTGGCTGACTCGACAACGTCGTAGGTGACTGTCGTACCGTCGCCGTTCTGCTTATCGGGCGTCGGGTCCGCACCGATGGTCACACTGTCCGTCGCGACACTCGGATCAAGGGCGAACCTGACGAGTACGGTGTGCTGTGACGCCGGGCCAAAAGCGTTGGAACTGGCCAACTGGCATCCATCGCGGCAATCGGGGTCCGACGGGGAGATATCGTAATCGCCCGCCGAGGACGAGATACTGGTTATCGAGACGCCCTGGCCCGACACATTGATTTCGAGTTGTGGTTGTGAGACTTCCCCTCGATCGATCAGCCCCTTCTCGCTCACATCCACCGTCACAATGGCGGTATAGACCCCCCCGTCGACGAACGTTTGATCGCTACTGGGTGCAATCGTTCCCGACTGCTCCAGCGAGCGGTCGATAATCACAAATCGGCTGTTAGAGCGTAACGAATGAGAGGGACTGGCTACTTCCGTGTGGGCCGTCTCTGACGGAGTCACATCCGGAGCGACCGACGACTGAGTCGGGGGCGATGGATGAGGGTATGCCATCCCGACACTACTTCCGAACGACGAAACAACCAATAGAAGGATTAGCGCGATTGTGCGGTATCGACTCATGTCATATCCGTTGTCAGGGTTACTATCTTCCAGCTGATACGCGGCTGTTTGTGAATCACATCATGTGCTGAGCAGGTGTCGCCCCCGTCCGTCACTCCAACTATTGCTGCGTTCTGACCCACAGCTGCAAATGCCACTCCCGTGTCCGACTCTCGTGCCATCACATGCCGGACAGGGGCCTCTCCAGGCAAGAGTCCCGAATGACTCTCTCAATAGCGTTTCTCCTCAGCAGCACTGGCTGGTACATCCAATGCCTCGTAAATAACACTTTTCACATACTACTCAATATCCCTACCATTCAGAGAGTCAGCTCAAGACTGGTGTCCAGAGAGACAACTATCAAGGGGGAAGAACTGGGCCGTACAGAAAGTAGAAATCAAAACGGCTTTGGGGCGAAATCGGGCCTATCGCTGTCGTCGCCGGACAAAGAACAGCAGCACAACCAGTGCTGCCATCATCGCCGGAATCCCGAAGCCAGGTCCGGAGTCACCCGTCGTGATTTCGGTCGTCCGCGTCTCCGTCATCGGCGTGTCCGTGGTCGGCTTCTCCGTCGTCGGCGTTTCGGTCGTCGGTGTCGGGGCTGGCGAGACCTGCAGCGTCCCAGCCTCGGTTCCGTTGATAGCGATCGTGTACTCGCCCGGCGCATCTATCACGCCACTCAGCTGCACTGTGGCAGTGTCGTTGGCCGGCACGTCGACACGTTCCGTGGTCACAACGGTTCCGTCAACAGTCACGTCAACGGGGACCGTCCCAGCGTCGGAGCCCGTGTTCTCCAGCGTCGCCGTAGCGTCGAACGACTCACCAGCGACGATCTCTGACGTCTGCAACTTGGCATCGGTCAGTGCGATCTCGGGGCCTTCAGTGCCAATAGCAAACACCGAGAAGCCCGGCGTCGTCGCTTTGAACCGATTACCGCCGAGATGGGACGTTTCAAGCTCCTGGTACCCATCGTTGAACCGGTACAACACGATGTTCTCAGGTTGGACATCAAGCGCCTCAAGCCGCGATTGCGACACGGTGAAGGTGAACGTCGAAGATGCAATGTCTTGGTCACTGTAGCCACGCACCTGCACGTCAATGTAGCCAATCGCTCGGCCCTTGTCCAGTCCCGGCGTCCCCGCTGGGGGTGCGGACGAGGTATTGATCGACACCGAACTGTTGGCAACATCGTTCTGGACGCTGATGTTGAGTTGACTTAGGCTGGCGGCCGTGGCGTTCTGGTCGGTGATAGTCGCGTTTGCCGGGATCGCGACGGTGGTGTTGGCACGGATCTCGCCGGTCGTTACGTTAACCGACTGCCCAGTCGTCGTGTTCCGGATCTTCGACGAAGGCACCGAGACAACTCGCTGTGGGGGTTCCTCACCAGTGCCGTCACTGACACCGCCATCGCCATCAGTGACACCGTCATCTGTGTCATCATCATCATTATCGGAGTCATCACGGTCATCATCGTCGTCACTGTCATCGCGACCGCCGCCACCACGTTTGTCGACCTGAACGGTCAATGTATCCGAGAGGAATACGGTCGTGGCGCTGCTGGCCTTGGATGCGGTTGCATCAATCGATCCAGCCTGGTCTGCGGTCAGACTCACTTCTCCGGTCAGGACCGTCTGACCACTGTTTCCAGCGAAGGTGACTGTTGCATCTTCAACAGGGTTACCGCTCCCGTCAGTCACCGTGAACTCGACCGAGTCACCCTCATTTACCGACGTCGAACCGGCGGTGAGATTCAGCTCGATCTCCTGCTTGACGGTAATCGTGGTTGACGCGTCATTGAGTATGGTCTGGGTGCCACTCTTCGATGCCGTGACCGGGAGGTCGCCGAGCTGCTCTACCGACAACACGACTTCACCGTTGACGTCGGTTGTATCCGACGTCGCCGAGCCAACCGTGACAGTGGCGTCCTGGACCGGGTTGCCGGTGTCATTCCGGGTCACAGTGAACTGAATGCGGTCACCTGGTCGGAGATCGGCAGTCTGATTCGCTGTGATCTGTAGGTCAGCTTCCTGCCTCTCCCCGGTAATGGCGAAGTCACTGAACTTCGTCGTCGCGCCTGTGAACACGACAGTGGTTCGGGTCTCACGGACGACCTCGGTGTCGAGCGTCCGATACGTCTCGGTACTTTCGTTGTACCGCCGCAGAGACACGTCCGATTGCTTGATTCCGTATTCTGCGAGGACGCTTTTGCGCACCTCAAAGGTGACGTTCGCTTCGCTGATGTCCTCGTTAGAGAGGTTACTCCCTTTCGTCACTCTGACGTAGTTGATCGGTTGGATCGTCTGGTTAGTGTCGTCGATGGTGGTCTCGTTGACCTGTGGACCAAAGCCAGACTCATTGCTCTCGAAGGTGACACCGAAGTCATCGGTCTCCTGTGCCGTGTCGATATCGATCGCGCTGAGCGTGGCGTTCGCTTCGGTCCCCTGAGAGACGTTGACCTCCGGCTGGTCGCCAACGCTGGGGTTCGTGTAGTTCAGGATGACACTCCCGAAGGTGACATCGATTCGGAGATCCGTGTTCGAGAGGAACACGGCCTGTCCAGGCACACGGGAGTCGTTCGTCAACACAGTGAGCGTTGCGAACTTCTGGGGCGGGACGTTCGTCTCGGGTTCGAACGTCACATTCACTGTGTCGGATTCACCGGGCTGAAGCGTGACCGGTAACTCTGCTTGCTCCGAGCTGTTGACTCGATATGCGGTCCCCTGTGGCCCGCTGATGAACAGGCTGGTGACGTTGACCGGTGCCGTTGCCTCAAGCGTGTTTTCGACCGTAAGTGTCCGCGTAACGTTCTCTCCGACCGTCGTCGTTCCGTATTGCAGCGCGTCGGGCGACACGTCGACATCTGGCGTCACACTCTGTCCGGCCAGCGACCGGTTCAGTGTCGGGTTGTCCGTATCGTTGGTGCTGATGCTGAGCGTTGCCTCAGCTGGGCCAGCAGCCGAACGAACCGGGCGAGGTCGGAATTGAACTCTGACTGTTTCGCTCGAGCCAGGTTCAATGATGGTCTGGTCAGTGTCCACCCGGAAGGCACTCTCGTTTTGTCCAACAACACTGATGTCGGTCACGTTCAGCGGCGCGTTACCTGTGTTATTGATACTGACTGTGCGGATTTCGCTCTGTCCCAGTCGAAGCTGTTGGAAGTCGAGCGTCGAGCGGTCGAACTCAGCTTCTGGTTCAACAGCTGTGCCGACGATGGTGGCCTGCGTGGTCGTTATTCCACTCTGTGAACTCGTCGTGACGACGAGGGTGCCACCGACATCGCCACTGACAGCAGTGTCGATAGTCACATCGATTGTGGTCGTCTCATTGGTCGCTAACGTCTTTGGGCCAGTGACACTTGCTCTGACGTCGCTAGCGTCACGGACGCCGATAGCTTCCACGGTCAGCGTTTCAGAGCCAACGTTCTCCAGTTGGACGGATTGAGTAACCGACTGCCCAGTTTGAATCCGACCGAAGTCAACGCTAGACGGTGAGAACGTCGCGTTCGCAACAGTTGCAGTTCCGTCGAGCGTCACCTCGAAGCTCGACTGATCGGGTACGTTAGTACCATCGAAAGTCAGCGTTGCCGAGTCAGTGCCTTCGGCGGATGGACCGTACACGACAACGACCTCAGAGGTGTCACCTGGTGCAATGGTGCGAGTCTCGGCTCCGCTAACAACAGCGAAGGCCTCACTGTCGTCGCCACTCACACTGGCGGCTGGGAGTAGCAGCGCCCCAGTACCAGTGTTCGTGATTGACAGCACCTGACGCTCGGATCCGCCTGCCGATGCCGCAAACCCGAGCGAATCGTCGTTCGCGATCGTGTTTCCTCCGGCAGCAGCGCTGAGTTGTGGCACCGTCCCATTTGCAGTCAGATCAACAGTCGGGTCTGTCTGAGCGTTCGTGTCGAGTTCAAGCGTCCCACTGAGGGTTCCACGTGGGGTTGTCGCCTGACTCGAATTGACCCGCACATCGACTGTTGCCGTCGCACCCGGAACGATCTCGACAGGCGTCTCCCCGGGCACGACAGTGAAGACGTCTGAACCTGACACGGAGCCATTCGAGATCGTCAGTGGCACCCCACCAGTATTAGTGACCGGCACGGAGGAGGTCTCCGGCTGGCCGACGTTGACCTTCCCGACAGAGCTACTTGCTGGCGTGGATGCCACTGGCGCGGCACCGACACCGGTAAGCGTCACATTGATCCGCCGATTATCCGGATCATTCGTTCTGAGCGTGAGCGTTGCCGTCTTTCGCCCATTACTGTCCGGTGCGAACGTGATCTCGACGGTCTCGCTAGTTCCGCTATCGAGGTTCCGCAGCGAGCTCTCCGAGACCTCGAAGCTAGTGCTCGGATCCTGGACGTCGCTGATGTCCGTCACTTGTGCCGTTGTTCCATTGACACCGACGCTGGACACACGTAGCGTCGAGGTGGATTGGTTCGTGACATTAACGAAGCCACCACGGACCACTTGCTTGTTGACTGCCACTTGCGGCGGAGCCACGCGCCCAACAAGTGAGACCGTGGTTTGCTCATCTCCATCAGCTGCTGTAACCGTTAGCGTGGCAGTCTGCAAGCCGTACTCACCAGCGGCTGGTGATAGCGTAATTGGGATGGTAGCCGTGCCTTCATCTGAGAGGTCCGTCTGCGAGGGACTCCCCGCAGTGAACACCTCACTCCCGCTGATCGTAACGCTCTCAGCGTCAAGTTGGAGTGAGTCAGCACCCGTATTTCTGACTTGGACGGGAGTCGTCTCAGTCGTATTGACGCCGACGTCGCCAAAGGTTACCGTCGAGCTGTTCGCGGCAAGCGCGGAGGTAATCCCGGTCCCGGTCAGCGTGACCTCTCGGGTGGCATTGTCCGGATCGTTCGTCTGCAGCGTCAGCGTCGCCGTCATGCCTGCTGCAGTGGCAGGCTGGAACCGAACAGGCACAGTCGTGTTCGTGCCGGGTTCGATAGCTATGGTCCCAGCGTCTTCGACGAGGCTGAAGTTGCCTTCAGATTCGGTGAACGCCTGCGATGTATCGATCGTCAGCACTGCGTCACCAGTATTCTCGATTACGACGTCCTGTGTGGTTGCACCACCCACAGAGGTGTCTTCGAACTCAATCGGCTCTTCGGGGACCACCACTTGGGCTTGCTGTCCTGTCGCGCTCAGAGTAACGGTCTCCGATGCGCTCGTGTTCGTCTCTATCGTGAGGCTGCCGTCAATCGTCCCGCTGTCAGACGGTCTCACAGTGAGAGTAACAAATTGTGACTCTCCCGGTGCTAGGACGAAGGAATCACTACTTGTGGTGAACGCCGCATTGCCAGTCGTATTGGTCGCTGCTAGCGACGTGAATTCCAGTGGCTCCGTACCAGTGTTATCGATCACAACGCTAGCGGTCGTCTCTTCATCAACAGTTGCGTTACCGAGTGCCACTGGCTGTGGTGACACTGCGAAGTCGGTCACGCGGCCGGCCCCACCAACCGTGACGGCTGCAGTGGGGGTGAATGAGTCGTTGGTCGTGATCTCCACGACAGCACTCTTCTGGCCACCACTCTCGGGGCTGAACGTAACGGTGATCGTGTCCGAACTGTTCGCAGCGATGGTTGCTGGCCCAGTTACCGAGAACGCATCCGGATTAACCGACGCGTCCTGATCGATTGTTGCGGTAACGCCCAGCGGTCTGTCACCAGTATTTGCAATCGTAACCGTCCCTTCTGTCGATTCACTTCCCTCTGCGTCGACAGACCCGACACGTACCGGGCTTGCCGTCTGCACCGCAAGGTTCGGTCCGACGCCAGTCCCCGACAGGGCAACGGTCTGTGGGGACGCTGGATCGTTACTTCTGAACCGCAGAGTCGCGTTCGCAGACTCTCGAACAGTCGGTGCAAAGGCGACTGTCACCGTGTCGGATTCACCGGGTGCCAGCGTTTCGTTCGGCCGCTCGATGATTGTGTACTGCGACGGTGCCTCACCGGTCGTGCCAATCGATGCCAACCGAGCTGTCGCAGATCCGTTGTTGGTGATTTCGATTCGCTGGACCTCCGTATTCGCCGCGGTTGGCGACGCCTCAACTGCACCGTAGTCAACAGCGGTCTGATTGAGCGTGACGTTCGCACGCGCTTGCTCAACTTCAAGCGTGTCTATAAGACCCGAGACACCGGTAGTGAAGTTGCCAGCGCTCAGGAGCCCGGCTTCGACGGTGAACGACACCTGCTGGCGTTCGCCACCGGCCAGGTCGACCGTCGTCGCATTGAAGACCGCTCCATCTATCTGGAGACGGGCTTCTCGTGTCCCCGGCAAATCACCGTTATTGACTGCCGTCGCATTGACCACGATATCGTCATTCGTCGTGGCCGGATTCGGCCGGATTGTCAGATTACGGAACGTGATGTTCGACGGCCGCGGTTCGATCTGGAGTTGACCTTTCTGGACTTCGAGTCTGTTCGTATCGGGTTCGATAGCGAGATGCAGGTACGTGTATTCGCCAGCCTCGAACTGCTGTGTCGTTTGAACCTGGATCGCTTGCTGTGAGGAACCATTAATCGCCGTCGACGACGCGTTCAAAACGGTCGTCCCATCTTCTGCCGTTGGTGCAACGAACGACCCCAGATTTTGGAGGGCAAACTCTCCCTTCACATCACTGTCGTTCAACCGCTCACCGAAGACCGTCACATTGCCTTGGGTGATAAACGCCCCGCGAATCGACTGAATTGAGGAATCCGTCACCTCGCCGCTGGTATCGATCGTCACCGACTGGTTCGTCAATTTGTCCTCATCGTACACTGCGACGATGTGCTGGATATCGTTCTGTCCGCGGAATGGTGGTGAATCGGCGTCGGCAGTGAACGTGGCCACATCGCCCCGCTCAACGCGTTCAGGCCCATCCACTGCTGACGCGTTTTCTTGGACCAGGAACGTATCGATACCCACGATCGTCATGTTGCCCTGTTGGACCACAGTGTCGTTCGTAGTTTCGGTGAACTGCGCGCCGCTTTCTTGAGGCGCCACCGCGTACACGACATATTGTCCAGATTTCGAGGGCTGGTACTGGTAGTTAGCGTTCAGGTCGGTGTCGAGTGTGTCGACGTCGACAACTTCCTTTGTCGTATTCTCGGCCGTGAGTAAGCGGCCAAGGCTGCTAATCCCGCTAGGCGGATTTTCTTCGACACGAACAGCGACTAATTGGCTTGGTTTCGGGCTGATGAGTCCGACACCGGTTCCATCAGTATCTGCCCGACTCCCAGCCACCGAGATGGGCACCCTTGACTCATTCTGATAGACTGGGATGGTCGTCTTCCCGAATGGTAGCTGTTCGACACCCAACTCATCAGAGCTGATAAACGTTCCCTGGAGCCGGATATTGGTTTCGGCAGCTTCAGGGTTCGCTCTGAGTGGCAGGACAGCTCGCTCCCACTGTGTAAGGTTCGCATCAACTCGAGTGGTTTCGCTCGAGATTGTCCCGGTGCCGATAGTGGAGGCCCCGACCGCGATTTTGATTGGTTCCTCAGTCGTTGGCTCGTCGGGATCTCGCACTGTGACCGTCCGATTTCCAATGTCGGAACGGTTAAGCGTCTTGTCTAGCGTCAGCTCTCGCTCTTCACCCGGCTGTAGCGTTACCGTCTGGGACACATTCGTTGGCTCGCCGTCGAGGTACAGCGTGGGCGTGAATGTGCCTTCGGCCTCGCCCGTGTTTTCAACCGTCGTCGAAACGTGAAGGGTCTCGCCGGTAATGAACAGCTGACGGTCCGTTGTAAACTCAGTACTGAAGGCGGCTGGCTCAACAATTTCGACAGCCGCGCTCTTTTGTCCGAGGCCGAATTCTGATTTCCCTGTTGGCTCGTCTACTGGGAGTTCGATAGTGATTGTCTCGGACCTCGTCTCACCACCGGGGAGTTTAACTGGAATATCATCTATCTTTTCACTCCCCTGACGGAGCGTGAATGTAGTGTTGGCAGTCGTATCGCCAGCGTTCTCATACTGCACATCTAACCGGACAGTTCCGCCCTGTGGGATAGCCGCCTGGTTCGGTGCGAACTGTGTTATCTCAATCGAACCGGGAGTGAGTACAGGGAGAGTGGTTGATTGGCTGTCGTTAGCTGTGCTGATCTCCAGTGGTTGTTCTCCAGACTGGATTTGTTCTGCATCGAGATTGAATGTGAGCGTCTGGCTTTGGCCGCTATCTAACTGGACCGTTTGCGTATCTGTTTTTTCTCCATTGACGAACGAAGCCGTGACATTTTGCTCAGCCCCAACCTCTCCAGTGTTCTCGATTGTCGCATCGACCGTGAAAGCTTCCCCCCTCGTGACATTCTGAGGTGTGCTAATATCGGTGATTGTGAACTCTGGCGCAATTCTACTCACCGATAGCGCAGAGCCACGATTGGCCGAGACGGTATATTCATTACCAGTTTCATCGGCAAGTCCTCCGCTAGTTTGTTCGATATTGATATTCGTAGTGCCTTCGCCAGTTCCCCGAACTGTGACTGTTGCTATTGTCACTTCACCAGTATCGGAAGTACTACCGAACCCGGATTCAACTACCACACTGGAATTATCAGCAGCAAACGTTTGTGATGTCGCTGCATCAAGCCCTCCAATCCGATCTGACGCAGAAGTGATATTCGCTGCCTCTGGGTTCGACAGCGAAATATTGTATCCATATGCGGACACTCCTCCATCAGCATTGGTTACATTAATGAAATATGTTTGAGTTTCCCCAATTGTAAGGTCTGTATCTGCTGGCTCAACCACTACCTCCGTAGTGCCTGCGGCTGTCGCGATGCCGGCACCTGCCCCGCTCACCACAGACGTGATCATTAGCAACGTCAGGACTATACTTCGGATTTGAGTGTGATTGTCAATCATTTTATTAATTTCTGGATATCTCACGGAACAGTCGGATGGCGTCACCGAATGTTAGATCTCCGTCTTGGTTGAAATCAAATGCCTCTTCATTTTCTGTGACTGCTGGGTCCCCATTGGAAGTGGCAAGGAACAGTGCAATTGCATCTGAGAATCTGACCTTGTCATCACCGTTAACGTCCTCATACAGACCGTCATTGTTGAAGTCACCAGGTCGCCCCGAAAATCCGGCTAAGGCTGGTGGACCTTTTCGAATCGACAGGTGAGCATCTGCTTCTCTTACGACCGTATATTCCTCACCATCTTCGTTAGCAAGTCCGCCTTCTGTCTGTTCAATGGTGACAGTAGCATTTCCTTTTCTTATTCCTTGAACCCTCACAGTGGCAATTGTCACTTCCCCAGTGTCGGCAGTGCTACCGAAGCCCGATTCGACAGTGACTGTGGAATTATTAGCTGCAAACGTCTGTGATGTTGCAGCCTCGACTCCATCAATCCGATCCGATGCGGCAGTGATATTCGCTACTTCTGGGTTCGATACTGAGATATTGTACCCGTATGCGGACACACCACCGTCGGCATTTGTTACCACAATGTCCAGTTTTGTCTCAGAGCCGGTATTGACCGACTCAGAACTGGGGCGTAATTCAATAGCTGTCGGTTGGTTAAGGACTGAGAACGTTTGTTCAACGACAGTAGACGCTTCTCCATCAGAAGTTCGCAACTGAACAGTCTTCTCACCCGTAGTTTCGAAACTAACGGTGATGACCTCGCCCTGCCTATCATCGAATTCACCGTCGCTATCGAGATCCCAGCTATACGATGTAATCGATCCATCAGGATCCTCTGAGCGTGAGGCATTTAGCACGATCGTTTCGTTTGTGTCTGCTGGTGTAGGAGACACAGTGAAGTTAGCGCTAGGCGGCAGGTTGTCCACGACATCAATAATAACTGAACTGTCGCTGTAATCGGTCGTAGACGTATTCGATTTCATTGCCAGGGCTTCGACTGTTCCAGTTGTTTGAGGCTCAAACGAAACTTGTCCGTCACCACCAGTTGATCTGGACACATCCCCGACTGTCACTGTAGCATTCACTCGTTTGTTCGTGTCAGACCGAGTGGTGATAAAGCTGACCGTTGAGCCGACACTTACTCGCGTTCTGTTAGCCGTCAGATTCAGTGCGACCTCTTGTTTACTGATATCCAAGGTTGTCCTGCTCTGGTTGATCGCCCCATCGTCGTCATTCACTTGGAGAGAAACGTTCGTACTGCCAGCCTTAGCATACGAGGCAATCACTGACTGTCCAGTCCGCTCGTATGTACCGTCCTGATCAAGATCCCATTGATACGATTCGATCGTCCCATCAGAGTCACTTGAGGCAGAGGCATTCAGTTCGATTGGTTCGCCAACTTCGGGACTTGTCGTATTGGAGGTAAATTCCGCAGTCGGTTGCGTATTGAGCCGTAGTGTCGTATTCTCTGAGCGCGTAGCGATGGACTCACTGTTTGGGTCGCTGATTTCAACACCCGAGAACGAGATCGATTGGAGGCTGTCATTCTCGGTTGGTGCAGATTGCGTTACCCTGAACTGAAGATACACAATCGCACCAGCATCCGACACCCCGGTGTCGGTGTTGCGTCGCGTCTGCCCAAACTGGAATGTCCCGCTGGCCGAATCGGTGCTATTTGCTAGAACTAGTGTATCAGCACTCCCATTAGACAGATATGAGCCAGTTCGATTGGCGGTCAGCGTGAGATATTCGTCGGGATACTCGACGGTGAACTGCGTCCCATAGACTTCTGTCTCACTACTGCCAGTGTTTGCATCATACTGAACAGCTAATTGGACCACATCACCCGCAGACACGTTCTGCGTTGATGTGTTGAAGCTGAGCGTCCCATTTATTTGTGTCTCAGTCTGCGCTGTTGCTATGCCAGAGTCGATTTCTGGGCTAATAACGCCCGCCACCGGTGCTAATAAAAGTAGCGCACCGACTCCTATTGCTAAGGCGAGTGCCCGCGAGGTTGCCATACTGGCACAGTGCAAGACCAATCATAAATAAATTTGTGCAGTTGTCCCGCCGTGGTTGACTAGATTTGAGATGATCTCTGGCCAAACCAGTGGCCGTCCCTCGCTCGTACCTTCCACAACATCTAATTTGTATGCAATGGTCGACCGTAGTATGGCCCGCTTCCGGAGAGCCCTAGTTACATTTACCGCGGTAGCATCGCTCGTTATCTTCAGCGCAGGAACGGGTATGGCTGGCATCGATGCCCAAATGCTGCAGGGCACACAAGAGGCGCCGGCGGAGTTGTCGATCGAAGGACCGAGTGAACTAACGAGTAATACGACCGCTGAGTACCACATCCGCATAGACTCAGCAGTACCGGTATATGGAATTGAGTTTACACTCATTGAGCCAACTGGTGAGATCTTACTGACCGAATTGTCGTCGCGCTCGTTTCTTTCTCAGAATGGGAATACAGTCACGATTGTCAATAGAATTGAAGGACAGACTGCGAAATACGGGGAGACTCGGATCAACGTGGACAATGGTGTCACAGGCACCGGGTTCGTAGCGACTGTGTCGATTACCGTGCCAGACACTATGCCGAATCCACAGTTTACCTTGGCGTTGACAGAGGTGACACTTGCTGACCCTGACGCAGAGGTCATTGCCGCCAAAACGACCAATCAAACCGTCTCTGTGACGGATGTGACAACGCCCACACCAACGCAAGTCGCCACGGCGACGCCAAACACCGAGCCACAGCAACCCTCAGATCGTGACAGCACCACAGAGGTACTTGACCAGTTGACGGTCGTCGAGACAGCAGAGAGTACAACCACTGTAAGTCCAACCAGCACTGCGGGCACGACAGCGGAGTGGAAACAGAAAGTCGATGCCGAAGTCCGTGCCCAGACGTCGGAGTCGGGCTCAGTACCGGTTATCGTGCAGCTGGAACAAACAAGCAATCTATCGCGAGCTACAGTACAACTGCGCGATGCAGGACTGACTGGCGCGACAGCCAATGCCGATCTGCGGGTCGTAACTGGCTCCGTTTCCAATACCGCTCTATCTCAAGTTGCTGCCATGGAGCATGTTGAACGAGTGCGCCTGGACACGCGTGCACGTGCCCAAACAACGAACGAAACGCCCTCTGCGAGAAGTTCATCAGCAACGACCGCACCCCCGAGGTCGGAGACAGATGTAAACCGCGAGACAGCGACTCGCACCCCTACAAGTGACAGAACACCAGCCAAGGATACGATGACGGAGGCCAGTGGACCAGGGTTTGGCGTCATACTTGCAATCATCAGCATAGCTGTGGCCCTTCTGGGAGCGTCGCGAAGAACCGAACTCAAGTAGTACAGCTGTCCCGTAAGTGTCCGTCGTAACTATCAGAGGATATTTAACGATTCCAGAATATCTGAAAGCAGATGAAGCGGCTCGCTCTTGTTGTGATGGGGCTCGTACTTCTCACGGGGATATTCTCTCCCCTAGTAGGTGCCGCAAGCGACTATTCGATATCTATGGAAGACGGTGTTACAGTCCCGGAGCAATCGATCAAATATGATGGATCAGTATACACGTTTTCTTCAATCGGACGTAGCACAGCGGAATCGGTGACTGTAACGACATCTGCCCCTACTGGTGAGGACTATGTTGTGTATCTCGTTGATGAGGGATCCGCGATTGATTCTGGTGGGGCCGTGGGTCCAGATACAACGACGTTCGACATCAGTACACTCACGCCGGGGACGTATGCAGTGGCCACCGTGCCCTCATCGTCGCCGACGGCAGCGAAGCCCCTCGTTGTCGCAGGCTACGAAACACATATCTCGGACGTCGACACGCAGGCCAATCTTGAATTCAATATTTCAACCTCGCAAATCGACAGTAGCGCTCAAGACATCAGTCAAGTAACCGTCCTCGTATGGGATGACGGTGAGACGATTGAGGTAGCTGCAACCAAACAATCAGCAGGAGAATATACAGTTACTATGCCGCAGTCACAGGTAGACGCAGGTGACTATACTGCTGTAGCGGTCGTCGAGGGTCCGGATGACGTGTATGACAACGACGAACTGCTCGGAGTCAGCGATCCGGTCTCGCTAACTATCGAAGATCCCACGCCGACTAAGACCCAGTCGCCGACCAACACAGAACAGACGACGACAACGACAGACACCAGTCTCACACGCACTGAGTCAGGT
Source organism: Haloarcula sp. H-hyl6 (assembly GCF_056934455.1). Classification (NCBI taxonomy): domain Archaea; kingdom Methanobacteriati; phylum Methanobacteriota; class Halobacteria; order Halobacteriales; family Haloarculaceae; genus Haloarcula; species Haloarcula sp. H-hyl6. Next base: position 281,994 of record NZ_JBRIIK010000004.1, on the reverse strand, counting down.
CAGACCTCCGGAGAGCAAAATCCCGCACAAAGGACTGAGACGGCTACGCCGACGTCGACGGCACCAGGATCGAATGAGACAAACGTAACGAGAAACACGACGACCAACGGCCTGACAGTCACCGTGAATACCAGTGCACCGGCCACTGTGCCCGTCGCACTAAATGGGTCAAATCTCACTGCCAGCGATGATGTGCATCTGGATAGAATAACCATCACTACAACGCAGGCAGGCGAGGTCAGCTACCAGATACAGCCGGTATCGAGCAGGAACACAGAGCTATCTGATCGCGTTGCCACTGCTTCGACTCTCGCATATTTCACGATTAGCCAGCCAGGGAATGCCTCACCGACTGCGTCAATCGGCATTGAGTTCAGTATTCCAACAGCTATCGTCCAAAACAGAACACATACCGAGCAGGGCGCGTGGCTGTATCACCAGTCACAGACTGGTCTCTCACAGGTGCCAGTTACAGAGCAGACCCGGTCTTCGACTCGCGTCACGTATCGAGCACAGGTGGCTAAGCCATCCACATTTGCCGTTAGGACTGAGCCTGTTGAAGCGGTCCGAGTGATTGAGACGAGTCTGGTAGCAGGCGTTCACGATCAGCCGAGGACCATCCGGGTAAATGCAACAGTGCGGACACTGAATACGACTGCGGAATCCCCAACACTCCCGCTGGTCATCGACAATGAAACTGTGACTGAAACGCACGTGAGTCCTGCCGATGGACGTCCGACGACAGTGACTATCGAAGCACAGGTGGACACATATGGAACTCACAGTATCCGCCTCGGACAGACGAATCTCGGCAGGATCGAGATCACAGAAACGCCAGCCCAGACGCGAACAACACGGGCGTCGCAACGCTCGGTAACAACAGCGCAAGAACAGTCTGGTACGACAACGGATCCACAAACACAGGTGAGTGCATCTGGCCCGGGCTTTACCCCAGTTGGTGTCGTAGTTGCCTTACTCCTGTCAGTTGCGCTGTGGCGACGGACCGAGCAGTGATGGCGGTATCCCCCTGACCCGCTCTGTGAACGAGAGCGGCCGGCGCCTACAAAAGCGACTAACTGATACAGTCTTACTGGTGTTCCAGATTTTCGAGCCCCACGATCGACTGAGGCACAGCGAGGCATGGCGAGCGAACAACAACTACATTAGGTATCCAACGGAAGCAGACAGCAGTGACTGAATCTGTCCTGGTGGGCACCGACCTGGTCGTCACACGCGGACAGGACCGGATTTTGGATGCCGTCTCGCTATCTGTCCCGGCAGATGCCTCGCTGCTTGTGCAGGGTCCGAGTGGGGCAGGGAAGACGACGCTCTTCAACGTGCTTGGGTTGTTGGAACCACCGGCAAGCGGAACACTGCAAATCGCTGGTCGTGACGCAGCACAACTCTCTGATCGACAACTGGCCAAGCTCCGTCGCGAGACGATCGGCTTCGTCTTCCAGGATTTCCAGCTTATTGATGACTTGACGGCCAGAGAGAACGCAGTCCTCCCACAGGAACATACTGGGGGGCGTGACCTCGAGTGGATCGAGACACTGTTCGAACAGCTGGGCCTCGCTGGCCTGGAACACCACTATCCAGCGACGCTAAGCGGCGGTGAGAAACAGCGTGTCGCGATCGCTCGTGCGCTCGCAAATCGGCCCGAAATCATCCTCGCTGACGAGCCCACCGGCCAACTCGATCCGGACACCGCCAGCACCGTGCTGGATCTCTTGTTCAGTATGCAACGCTCGACTGAGACTGCATTGATCGTCATCAGCCACGACCCACAGCTGGCAACGGAGTTCGACGGGCGGTTGCAACTTGCCGACGGGGAATTAGTTGGAGAGACTGCAGACATCGAGTCAGCACCACTACAGCCGTCGGAGATCGAGTAACGGGGCAACAAATGGGGTATCGCAAAGCACTGTTGTTCCGCTGGTCTCGCCGTGATCGCTTAACCATCGTTGTAGTCGCCGTCACCACGGCATTTCTGCTTGGGACGACGCTACTCCTGTTCACCGCGGTCACGTATTCGGAGACGTTTGCCGAGCCACTCTCGAACTCCGCCACAGTCTCCTATGAGACAGCTGATGGCGACCCGCCACAGACGGGCGACGATCAGATCGTACTACCGCTGGCGACTGCCGGGGCGAATGGCGACCGGACAACAGTTGTCGGCATCCCACCGGATGCACCACGGACGATCCAGAACGGGTCCGCAGGGTGGCAGCGCGCGCGGTTGCCAGCACTATCTGCGGACGCAGGTGGACGCGGGCCAGTCACTGGCCAGACGACGGTTCGGCTCAACGGCACACAGAGTCAGCAGACTCTATCGGTTCGGCCACGAGACCCGAGTAACCAGTTCATCTCCCAACAGTGGTTCCTCACGAATGCGTCGACAGCTGAGACACTCGGCGTGACCGGCTACTTCGTTATTGACACTGACAGCACAAACCAGGGTGACTGGAGTAGTGTGCCTGACACTGGCGTCCCACTGGTGAGTGCGTTGTTGTACGTCCTTGGTGGCCTAGAGGAGGTTCTGTGGGCGCTCGGTATCGCCGTCGGCGCTGGCGGCATCCTCATTCTGATTGTCGTCTACAGCGTCACCCGGATGAGTGTTCGCGACCGACTTGACGCGATTCAGGTTATCCGGTCAACTGGCTCGCCGGGCTGGCAAGTCGGCCTCCTGTTTACTGTCCGGGCGACACTATTGGTCCTCACCGGCGTGGCACTAGGGTACGCCAGCGGCCTGATCGCGATCAAGGCGATCGTGAATACCGCGGTCTATCTCGGACTCCCGATTGCCCTCGACGTCTCGGTAACTGGCCAGAGTGTGTCAGTCGTCGGCGCCGTCGCCGCAGCGCTCGTCTGTATGGGATGTCTCGCGGGCGCGCTCGCTGCCTACCCCATCGCGACTCGCCCTCCTGCGGCCCTCGACAGTCGACGTAGTCCGTCGGTGGCTGTTACCGCTGAGCAGAGCCGGTTCAGCGGCACGCTTCGAAACAGTATCACGCCGTCGCTCCTGTCGTGGCAGGCATTGATTCCGACGACTGCGACACTGACAGTGTTCGCATTCACGTTCTTGCTCGTCTTCTCTGTTGCCGGCCTGGCGTCGCCACTTGGTGGCGGGGGCGGGGGCGGGGGCAGTGGCACAATCACAGAGGCTGGCGCCCCCCACCCATTGAACAGTCGCCTCGATGCAGAGTATGCACAGGCTCTCCGAGCGAGTGGGACGCCAGCGAGCCCGGAGATCATCTACGCACAAGTCCATGATGGGCAGCCCTATATGGCCCACGGGGCCCGGTATCCGGCGTTTGCCAACGTCACCGGCGCGAGGCTTGTTTCGGGCCGGCAGCCGAGGCACCAAAATGAAGCCGTGATCGGAGCGGATCTTGCCCAAACACTGGATGTGGGTGTTGGGGAGACGATCACCATTGGTGGAAGTGTCTCCCCTGGGGTCCGACGAATGGAGATCGTCGGCCGCTACACCGCCACGGGTACGATTGATGACCTCCTCATTATCCCGCTGGATGCGGCCGACGATCTCGCCACACAAGAGGGTACCGTCCACATGATTCGGGTTGGGAGCCCGATCTCCGAGATTGGTACTGAGGGGACGATCACGAACCGCACCGGGACAGCAATCACGGGCATTACGGGACCGAGCCGCGTCACTCGCGGCCACAACGTTACCGTCTCTGTGACTGTTCGGAATTTCGGGCACACAGACCGCACGGAGACAGTGCCGGTGACCTTCGGGAATGAGAGTCAGCGGGTGACAGTGGAAGTGCCGGCCGGCGGCGAACAGACTGCCGACGTGACGTTCACCACATCGCAGTTAGGTCCAGCTGTTGTGCGGGCGGGTCAGTACAGCCACCGGACGACGATCGTCAGCCCGAACGCGATACAGATCCCGGCTGCGCTCCCATCGAAGGCACCACCCGGGAGTGGACTGTACGTCCCCGTTGTCTCCAGTAGCGGCCAGCGAGTGAGAAATGCGTCTGTCACGCTCAACCAGCTCACACTGCGAACCGGACCAGAAGGGACTGTCGTGTTGCCCATCCCGTCCGAACCCGGGACCTACACCATCACTGCGACGAAGGGCAACCAGACCGCGACACACGATCTGCAGGTCGTGGCTGGCCAGTCACGACAGCTCTCCGGCCGACTCCGTGTCTCGCCGCAGTCTGGGAGTGTCCTCACGACGCCGACCGTCACTGTCGAACTCGCAAATCCATGGCAGCAGCCGGTCACTCGTCGGGTGACTGTCGCCGGGCCCGGGACGATCCGCGAGCGGACAGTGACGATTGGGGCTGGCAACGCCACTCGGACGGAATTAGCTGTTGGGCAGGGCTCTCAGCTCACCCCAGGGACCTATACGTTTGAGTTAGCGGTCAACGGGACACGCCTCACAACCGCCGACTACACTGTGACTGGCGACACTCGGCTGGCTGCAGCTGTCGCGAGTAGTGGCCAATACTCTCGTGGCTCGCCCATCGAACGGTCCATCAAGGGTGTCTTCGGAAACGTCCAGTTGATACTGGTGGCGTTTGTGGTCCTTGCTGGGTTGAGTAGTGTTGGGAGTACGACTGCGACGTTCGCACAGGCTGTGCATGCCCGCCGACAGGCGATCGGTGTGTACCGGTCGACCGGGGCGACACGAGGGCAGCTACTGCGGACTGTTCTGCACGACGTCATCCGGATTGCTGTCCCAGCGACCGTCCTCGCTACTGGCCTCTCCGTGATCGCAATGGTGGTGCTAGAGCGTGCCGGCTGGCTGGTCTTCTTCGGCTTCCGTCTTTCGACGACGGCACCACCAATGGTGTTGTCCGCGATCGCCAGTGTCGGGATTCTGCTCGCCATTCTCGGTGCTGGCCTCGCCATGGTTCCGTACTTGCTCGCCTCGCCCGTATCTCTTCTAACGTCGGATGGTCAACGACAACCGCCAACAAATCAGTCCGCAAGGGGCGTGCAGGACACGTTCGTAGACCGGACATCTCTGAAGGACACTGATGGAGACGATTAGCTGATTGCAGCCAGTGTGTCTGGGAGAGCAATATGAGTGAGTGGAGGAGGTTACAGGTTGAACAGGCGCAATACCACCTTTAAGCCGTGGATACGCGCCATCACTTCCGTTGGTCACAACTCGGTGGCGACCTTCGACGTTCCACGCGAAAGCGTACTTGAGAACCAAGGAAACGCGCAACCCGTATTTCGTGGATTCCTGCGTCTGTAGGCGCGGGAGGATGTCAAAGAATGCAATCAGTTGTCGTCGTCCAGTAGGCCGAACTCGAAGTCGGACTGGTCCATACTGTCGTCTGTCGCAGTAGTTTGCTGCACCTCCTGGGATTCTTCGTGAGCGTCGTCATCTAACAAATCAGCCATGCCGCTGAAGTCGTCGCGTTCCGCTTCAGGCTCGTCTGGCACGGTAACGAGTTTGTGTTTGCCCCGCAGCCATCCTTGCTTTTCAGAGACACTCCCAAAGCGCCGGTCGCAGTTCGGACACCGCGGTTTTGCGAGTGCTTGGACCGTAAAACTCGTATCACATTCGTCGCAAGCAGCTGTTTGGATATCGAGTCGTGCAGCGGTCTGTTTCAGCTCTGCTAAGCGTGACTGCTCTTGTTTGAACTCTAGGAGTCGCTCCATATCGTCTTGATACTGGTTGACGAGTGTAGATAGCTGTTCTTCGTGTTGCTCACCACGAGTAACCAGATATTGGAGGATGTCGTTCAGATCTTCAAACTCAGTTTCCATTTGGGTATCAAGCTCTTCCTGACGTGTCTGGAGTTCAGTGATCACTTCGTTGAGGCGATCAGACAGTGCAGTGACTGTGGTGCTGTCGGCTTTCCCCTCGAGATTCGCTGAGATGTGATCGACTTGCTGGGCCAAGTCTTCCACCTGTTCTGTTATCTCTGCGGTCTCTGTTTCCAATCTGGAATCTAAGTCATCAAATTCCGAAGCAAGCCAGTAGAGTTGCTGCTCCAGCTGATTGACTTTGCCAGTAGGCGAGTGTTCAGAAGCTCTATAATCGCCCTCAGAACGCGGATATCGGCCTTCTTCGCGGGGACGTTGCTCTCTTCGGGGGTCGTTTTGTGGTTGTGGCTTGCGCCCTTGTGGTTCAGAATCGTCTGCATTTAGTTCCTGCTTGAGCTCCTCGATATTCTGGATGAGCTCCTGGATGTTACTCTGTTTTGTTGCCCCGCCCACATCGTGTGTCGGTTCGTTTTCTAATTGAGAGTCGCTCATCTGAGTGTCAGAGCGGTCGTGATTTGTTTCGGGTGGGGGGTCATCCATCATCCCAGTTAGCTCATCTAAAATCCAATATGAGGACATCATCTTCTCAATGACCTCCTGCTTGCCCATTCCCTTCTCTTGAGCAGTTTGCTCCACCCACTCTTCGAAGGCCGTCATATCAAATCCCCCATCGGCCGTTACCCGAGAATCGTTGCTCATTTCTAGCCCAACTTAACGCTGTTACGTTCAGTTATTACCACTACTCTATTGAGTGATTTAGTCTTTGTGCCGTATCAGGCCCTATTTTTCGCCACTCACTGCCAGTCTATGTACAGGGGCTGAAGCGCTGTGGGTGACTGCTGTCTCGACGCCCAGTTGGCAGGTGATGACTCAGTCAAGGCAGTTCATCTAATTCATCAAATCGATAGCGGTGGTTGAGATATGTATGTGAAATCGCCGAACCAGTAAAGATCACCACAATCGCGGTGGGATATGCGAGGATTGGAATTGGATCCGTCGGCAGCCAGTCTAGCCAGAGAGCAGTGACAACCACTGCGGAAAGGAGCGACAGCCCCAGATAGTAGACGCCCCACGAAATAGACCCCTCCGGAACGATATCCAAATAGATATCCAGCTGTTTGATCTCATTAGTTAATTCAACAGTTCCGTTGTCGAACTCTACGACGCCAGCGCGGTCCAGCCGTGGCAGGTGCGTCTGTTGGAGCGAGGTGTAGACTGTTTTCCGTTCACTGGAGGTAATCTGAGCAACGTCTTTGTCCTGTTCCCACGCAGCAACTTGCTCAGCGATGTCTGAGAGTTCGTCTGAGCCGTCTGTCTGCTTGCAATAGTGGATGGTATACCGACGACGGCGATTACTCAGGAGAGCAAAGATCTCATCCCGTTGGAGGGTTGCATCCTGAGACTGGTCAGTAAGCAGCCCGCTATGACTGCGGTCTCCCATCTGATGAGTCAGTCAACCCGGCTACCATATAGTTTCTCTCATATAGTTCTGAGATGATATGGCTGAAAAGAGACGAGGTCTCACTGGCTTATCAAACATGGTGTAGGCCGTCTCAATCGTCCTTCTGCTGCGGAATGATGTAGAGTGTGGAGGTATACTCACCGTCGGGGAACTCAGAGAGCTCTGAACCGTTCTCCGGAATAAGGTCCACTTGGACCCCAAATGGAACTGACTCACCGGGTGTAAGGACAGTGTCAGCAGCCCCTGAATCAGACGTCACACTTAGCAAATTATCACCAGCCGTCCCAGTACTCGCGAGTACCTCTTGTCCCGCGGTCGCTGATAACGCCGCTTCGATTTCTTCAATCTGCTCAGTAGCGAGTGTCTGGCTGGTTACTTCGAAATCGAAATACACACCAGTAATGTCCTCAGTACTCACATTTACAACCTCAACTATCTCTTCGAAGCGTGTGATCGCGTCCTCGTTGACGTCACGCCGGCTTCCACCAGGAGCGATTGCAGTCACACGGCCGTCAGTATCCGTACGGACGTGTAATGGTGGGCTGTTTGCTGGCCTCAGTTCTATCAGCCCCTCTGGAGCGACGATTTGAAAACTCGCATCTGAAGTTGATGTAGCAGTTAATGAGGCGGCTGTCCTTGCGACCCCGCCAGAAATAAACATACTCGCGAGACCAATGACTGCTGTTCTACGTGTAACCATCTTCTCGACTCACGCTGGTTCTATAGCTGGTGTTTTTAGTGGAATGCGGTCTCGCTGCTTCCGAGCAATCCTGGCGTGACTATCTCGTTACAGTTCGTCTGCCACTGCAGTAACCTCCGTAATAAGTGGCTCATTGGTTGCTCCTCCTGTCCCGAAATCACCGGCACCCGCATACTCATCACCCCATACGTTGCCGTACTCATCAGTCAAGACCGTTTTGTCAGTTGTGACACTCAGATCAACCACCTCATTGCTTCCAGCGGTGATATTTGTCTTATTTGCCGGTGACTTCCCATCACTTCCACCGGGCGAGATCTTGGACCCGTTGCCGTCTTTGAAGGTGAAAATGTCGTTTGCGGTGGTTTTAGGGACTATATCTTCTGTGTTGCTGCCAACGATCTCACCATACGAAGTATAGGTGAATCCGACTTCGTACTCCCTGTCGCTGTTGTTTACGACCGCAATTATATTGCTAAAATCTACATCTCCAGACGGAGTCCCCGGTGCAACTGCGACTTGGATGTTGACCATTCCTGTGCCTGGGTTTTTAACAATCGCTAATGGGAGATCGTCAATAGACAGATTCTCGAAGGCGATGGTACCGTCACTGTCGAATTTCTCAAGCGAAGTGTCAGGACTTAATACAACATCCGCACCGACGTCAGTCTCGCTAATGCTGGAAACCTCGTTTCCGGGAACGACATTGAGATTTGCACTCTGCTCTTCCGTCACAAGCGACATTGCGGAATTACTGCTCGACGACGTCGCATTGAACGCGCCGGTCCCAAGTGCCATTCCTGACCCCATCGCAGCTGTGCCGAATGCCGTAATAAAGCTCCGTCGTTTCATGCTAATCAGACTCTATTGACTTTTTTAGCTCTCAGTAGCGATGATGGTTAAACCACCTGTTTGCGCGCTACTACTGTCGATCGTGCTCTGTCGGGTGTCGATTTCGACGTCAAGCTCCACTGAATTTCCTGCGCTCACAGTTTTAGTACTACCGCTACCGATGGAGTTCGTGTCTTCGTCACCGACATAGAACGTTACGACGGCAACTCCGTTGTCGTCCTCATCGGTGATCTTCAGAGTTGCACTCCCATTTGCTGAGGCCTCCCCTGGGTCAGCTGTAGAGACGCCAACTAGTGCCGAGGAATCGTCGGCGGCGTTGTTCGTAATGGTCACGACACCATCCAACGTCGTGATTGCCTCTTGGTTGAAGCCGTTACTGCTCGATCCACCGAGGTCAATTGTCAAGGCGCCACTGCCACTATCGTCCGTGACGTAAGTATCGTCCCCGGTGATCGTCAGGAACGCGCTTGCGTCCCCAGCAGTTTCCACATCGACTGACCGGGCAGCACTCACCGTAGTGAACGCACCCGTCCCAACGAGTGCACCGCCACCACCAACTACTGCACCGAGCGTGATCAAGATGTTTCGTCTGTTGATTGCCATAGGTTTCGTCTCCTGACACAGAGCGGCTGTGTCTCTACGTAGGATATCATTTGGTATCCACTTTGTATTCGGGTGCTTGAACATTCTCAGAGACTACTCTCATGACCGAAAGCCCAGCTTTCTCCTCACAATCCAAGTTCAAGCAGTTCGTTCGTTTCAGCTGAGGATCAGAATCGGTCCCTCGACCCGCCGTGGATGGGTCAACCACCTCGGGGCTTGACCCCGAGGCGGTTCACATGGGCGTGCGAGGAACCTCCTAGGTGAGGGAGGAGCAAAGACCGCTTGAGATCGGCTATCTCTCAGGCAACGTACCAACCGTTTTACCCCCGGATCTCATAGCGGGTAGGTGTATGGAACTGGCCGATGTGCTTGAGTATGGCCTACTCGCACTCTTACTCATCGGAGTGGGAGCACTTCTACTCGGACAGGTGCTCGGCCAGCCAATACTGCTCGCTTATGTTGAGACTGGAAGCATGGCACCTACCATGGAGCCAGGAGACGGCTTTATTGCCGTTCCCGCTGCAGTGACGCCGCCCCCTGAACAAGGAGACATAATCGTATTTGAAGCGCAGGAACTCCATGGTGGGGGGTTAACGACACATCGCGTTGTGAACCGAACAGAGGCAGGATACATCACCCGTGGTGACGCCAACCCATTTACCGATCAAGCGGGCGTTGAGCCACCGGTTTCCGAGTCCCAAATCGTTGCTGAAGCACTCCGAATCAACGGCGAAGTGGTAGTGATACCGAATCTCGGGACAGGCGTCAGAACAATACAGCAGTCACTGGGTGGTGTTGCTGGGGTGATTACAGCAACTCTCAGCCTTGGTGTCCTGTTTGAAAGTGCTGGAACTGCACAGTCGCTTGTCTGGATCGGTCTTGGGGTGATCGGCGTGGGTATTATTGCCGATGCAATGACGAGTAATCGGCGAACAAGCCGCTCAGAACGCCGATCTAACTACATCAAGACATCCACATTTCTGCTTGGTCTCGTACTAATTGTCATCACGCCAGCCACAGCAAGTATGGTGCTGTCCTCAGGGACGACCTCATTCGATATCGTTAGCTCCCAGGCGCCGAACGAAGACCCATTCGTAATTGGGGTTGGAGAAGAGTCGACAATCAAATACAGGGTGCTGAATGATGGCTTTATTCCGGTTTTGACGGTGATTGAGCCTAACCATCCCGATCTTTCTGTAAAGCGATCTGTGTTCATCGTTCCGGGGCAGTCAGCAGAAGTAACACTGCTCACCGTTGAGGCACCTGAATCGACTGGTGCTTACAGTCGGTCAATTTCTGAGTGGCGTTACATTCCCATCCTCCCTCGATCTGTGATCCTGTTTTTGCATGGGATTCATCCATATCTCGCCATGGCAGTGATCGATGTTGTCCTGGTTATTTTAGCACTCTCCGTTGGGCTAGTCACAATCGGATTGCAACCGCTTCGGCTTCGGTCGGAAGATCGAAACATCACTCTCGTTCAGCGCCTCAAGCGCCGCTTCCTGTGAATTGTTCTACTAATTCTGGATGTGGCCACGAGTGGGCGTCCCCTCAATCGTTGCTGTCTCTGGGACATATACAAGTGAATTATCACGGCTGTGGACCGCCAGATCATTAACAACGAGTGTCCCTCCTGGACGTTCGAGGCTGGCCATGAGTTCTCCATTACGAGTCGTCAACGATGCCCCAGAGAGAATTATGCGGGTTCTCGAGCGGAGAGTGACGTCAACGTTCGTTTCGATTGTTGCACCGCTCGCATCAAGAACATCGGGTGAGGCGACCCTGATCTTGCCATTCTTCGACTTTACAATTGCGTCGGTCAGAACAATCTCTCCAGCCCGAGACCGTAGTGTTATCTCAGTGTTTGTACGAAACTCAGTCTTCGCAGCATCAATCCTTTGTCCGAAAATCCCAATATCACCATTCTTCGATTCAATTCTCGCCCCACTCAGATCCAGTTCGCCATCGTCGGCGGTGACTGTGATTTCGGTATTTGAAGTGAACTGACTGTTCTGAACATCGATAGTGGGACCAGATAGTCCAAGGTGTCCGTTTTTTGCATCAAATTCTGATGCAGCAAAAGAAACCGGACCAGTTTCAGATGCAAGCGTGATTGCTCGATTGGACTCAAACGTCGTCTGTGAGCCAATGATGGATTGGCCAGTGATATCAACAGGGCCATTTCTGGCACTCACAGTCGAGTCAACTAGTGCGATATCGCCACCACTGGTCTCGATAGAGACCCCTCTATTGCTTTGTAACGACGCCTCCCGAACGGTTACGGATTTAGCCTCAATATCGATCGGCTGCCTAGTTGAGAGTTGTTCCCCGTCTGCATCAATTACCAACGGGACATCAGAATCATCAAATCCCAGAACTTCAGATTCTGTGTACGTCGCTTCACCGTCGTCGTAATTGCCGTCACCATCCGTGTCGGCATATGCGACACCGGACGACGGCTCCTGATGCCCTCCACCCGGACGTCCGCCACCTGGTGGACCACTGTCCGGACTCCCGGGACAACTGTACTCAAATTGCGCTTCGAGTTCTGCATTCGTGATAGACGTGTCGTTCGCAGAAGCCTCTGATATCAGAATGGTCAGCGTTGCTGTGCCGGACTGTCCATTTGCTCCTGCACAGCGAGCGAATAATCGCTCCTGTCCACCACGCATGACGGTAGTTGTGTCTGACTCGGAAAATAGCTCAACCGCATTCGTACTAACTGCGGCTTCATACGACACCGTAACAGCTGATTCAATGTTGTTTACAAGTGCGGCGATAGCTGTTCCAGCACCATTTCCTCGCCCGTTTCCGTTGCCACCTGGCCGTGTCACCGGTGTCCCCGTACCAACCAGTGCGAGAAGAGCATTCTCGTCACTCTCGGCAACATCTACATCGATTGGCCGATCCCCTGCGATAGTGCTGAAACTAGCAGTCGGAACAGCACTGACTGTGAGACCGGCAATGATCAGGAGAAGTCCAAGGTACCATAGCGAGCGAGTCATTGATCCACGGTCATTGACCCTGACTCATCAAAATGCAAGACAGTATCAAACAACGGCTCAAATGTCCCCATTATGTTGTCTTCGTGTTGCGTCGGATCAATATGATAGTGGGCACGCACATCAGCAGATTTTAGCTGATTGCAAAGTACGTGAAGAAATCGGAATATCCGTTCGGTCTCACTCGTAACATCCAGAAGGGCTGAAAGAGAGTGAAAGCAAATCCCCATCTCCCCCGAGGACTCGGCCCAGTCATTGATAATTTTGCTCGTCAAGATCCCAATTCGCCGCAAGTCAGTAGCCTCTGTTACGCTATGAACTGTGACTGACTCCTCGTGTTCAATGGAATCTGCGGTTCCGTTGTACATCTGGACGTCAATAATCGCAGTCTCATTAACTCTCCCGGGTATATAATTTCGAGTATATGATAGATGTTCAGTGGGAGACTGGTCAAACAGAATAAACAGCAATTCAGCGGAGTCCTGGTTCTGCGGGACTAATAGCCGTGAACAAAGGCTTTGTTCCGCTGCACAATCCTTTGGCCCTTTAATGAGGATATTCGAAGATCCGCTGATAAGGTTTAGGAGCGCTTCAGTCTCTGGATCTGTAGTAATGTCTCCCGCTTCTGTATTTGTCTGATCAACCAGATCCCATTCCGTATGCTGAGTGTCGATACCACTAATCTCATCATTTGAGGGTCTTGAGCCGGCTTCCTTTGTCGTCTCTGGTTGTTCTTGCATCGACTCTGCAAGGTCTGAGAGGGAATCTGGCTTCGATTGTCCAGAGCTTCCGATAGAAGACTTGTTTCTAATTTTTTCTGCTAGTTCAGAAAGTGACGACGTTCCTGAGTCCTCATCGGATGCGTCAGATGAGGGCGACTCGTCTCTCCCATCCCCAACCATACCCGATTATTCAATATCTTCATATAAAGTATTGTCCATATTGATGGGTCCTTAATTCCATAGTGTTAATGTCGGTTCAAAGTCGCGGTAACAAAGTTTGGACAATCATATCCCAGTAAGTGTGACACCCCTCTACAGGCGGGGCAGGCCGAGTGCCGCGGGGCTTGATCCCAAAACGGTTCACAAGTCAAGCCAGATATCCGTATCGTCCACATTCTCGGCATAATAATAGATCTCCTCACCATCAATGACTGCGTAGGCATCTAGGTCTGGATCAAAGATAACGCGCCGACTCGAATCAATGGCGACGTCGACAAGATCATCTAAAGTCAGGATTGAAATATACTGTTTATCTGACTCAGTCGGGAACTCTCCCTTTGAGATCCATTCTTGATGGCTGTCGTGGACGATATTGACCCGAAGTGATTCTGGTTCTACCGTACGCGATAGCCTTACAACAACTGCGCTGAGAGCAAACAAAATAAGTCCCAGTGCGCCGGTTCCCCCATACTCAAGCAGTGTTGGTGATCGTTGAACAGTGTTGGTAATCGTCGTGGAGCGTGTCTGTTCGGTTTGGAGGGGTTGCTCAAGATAATACGAGTTTCCTGAGAGAATTAGTAACGTGTTATCCGTTAGAGTGCCCTGATACGACTCAGTCTTGTATGATACATTCAGTAAAAACCTAATCTGAAATTGGCCAGCGCCACCAACCTCCTCTTGTTTCTCTTGCAAACCTTGTCGGATCGACGAGACATTGAGCGTTTCTTGCGTAGAGAACGTCCCCTCAGTTACTGTGTCTTCTTGCTCGATCAAGGTCCGCCGTTGTTCGAAGAACGGGCGTCCATCTCGGAGGCCAACGATTTCAAGTGTGAGTCGATGTTTGAGTGAGGTGGGTTCTTCAGGGGGTGCCGTTGTTCGAACCGTTAACGTGAGGTCTGGTGATGCAGTGGTGAAATATGCTGACCGATTCTGTAGCTGGGTGCCCTGTTCGTATAGCGTTGAATTTCGTGTTACAATCGCACTTGTTTCGACGCTTGTCTCAAATGTTTCCTGGTCAGCTTGATCAGTGACTGTTTCTGTTACTGGTGTAAGAAAAATATAGCCCGAAGCCAGCAAACAGAGTATGCCTGCAATAGCGAGGATTAGACTCAGAACGCGAGCTTGTTCCGATATGAATAGCTTGGCACGATCTTCAAATGCCATAATTGAACCACTTCAAGAGATTAGATACCGATATACTGGAATCTAATTAGCGTCAGAGGATCCAGCAATATGAACGTTTGGTTGGCCAGCGTGCTGGGCTCATTATCTATTGCGAATTCTATTGTATTATTTTTGCTCATATGACTTCTATTTATACTGCCGTTTTTAAATGGATATCGGAGAAATCACATTGTAGAAACGCTTTTGATACAGATTTACTAGAGCGTGTAGTCAAAGTCAAGAATTTTTATTTCATTCTGTTAGCTGAATATCCTTGAATGGATCTCGAGTACACCTTAATTGTCTCTGATTTTTCAACCAAATGGACATCATTCGGAATACATAAGTGGAAACAATGCCGATTGGAATGATATGTTGGACGTAGAGATATACAAATTAGAGCTCATACAGGGGACGTGCTGATAATTTTCGAACAGGTTTGAACGTGCTCAGCCTTCCAAACTTACCAGTCGGGACCATTGCTGAAGTACAGCTTCAGCTCCAGGAATATATTGATACAGAATTTTCGGACTCATATCTCTATGTCGCAGATCCGGTGGGAACTGAGCTGAAGATCTACTGTTCAGATGAATCAGGGAATATTGACTATTCATTGGAAGTAAATGACTGGTACACGTTTCAGAACCTGATTCACTTACCTGACCACATTGACGACTACCCTACATGCCCTACGTGCGGTGAAAAACTCACGGTCCATGACCCAGTCAATGATCAGGCCCTTCAGTTAACACACGAACAAAAGGAAAAGTACCAGTTCATTGTACCAGACGTATCCAACGTAACGCAAACAGGTTCAACTAAGTGGATCACGCCGATACAGGATATTTCGGCAGAACCGATTTCGTGGACCTGCCTCAACTGCGAGGAGGTCTGGAGATTCGACCATCGACAGGACTCGACAACGACTGCAGATGAATCGGATTCGCTCATAGAACGAATCTCGTCTGCTGTTGAAGCTTCTTCCAAAGAGAATTCAGAAAAGGAAGAGACAGTCCAGACCACGCATCGTAGCAGCCATTCTTCTCGGGATCTGATCGGGACTGACAAAGCACCCCATCCAGACCAACTCGACTTCTATTCTATCACTTCCAATTACAATTTAGACTCAGCGGATCGAGACGAGTCCTGGGCTAGTACAATACATCCAGAGATACAAAAATCGATCACGACTAATCCAATTACAAACGAAGAAGAGTATTATTGCGATATCAATGTTGCCCCAGGCTATTCTACGTTAGAGGATTTCCAATCGGAAACGAATCTTGTACTGGCAATTGACGTTTCTGGGTCGATGTCGATTCCCTTTGAGAGAGGGGCAGAGGAGACCGATTATTCGGACGATCCGTTCAAATCAAAGCTTGACGCAGTCGCTGAGGCGCTCTCAGCATTGGTCCAACAACTTGGTGAGAACGATTCCGTGGGGGTGGTCCTGTTTGATACAGACGGGCAAGTACTGAGACCACTTAACCCAGTAACGCCGAATTCCGGCGACCAGATCCAGTCGGTACTCACGTCCCTCAAGCCACAGGGGAGTACCAACCTCTTGGACGGATATCGGAGGGCTCGTAGTCTGTTCCCAGATGGCAGTGCAGATACAGGCGATGATTCCGAGAATCGGATAGTGTTAATAAGTGATGCCATGCCAAGGGCTTTGGAACAGTCCATTGCCGGTCTCTGTGATAGTTACCAAAGCCACGGTATACAGACAACATTCGTCGGTCTTGGCTGCCCATATTCTGAAAGAGTTAGATCACTCTGTCACGTCCCGGGTGCGAATGTCGCATTCGTTGAGTCGCAAAATAAACTTCAAGCACTATTTGAGCAGCAAAATGGATCACTCCTCTTTCCGATAGGCTATAACTTCACTGTTCAGGAGGACTCCGCTGGGCTAGTTGAACGTACTACAGCGACATCTGATGCCCCAAAATCGGGTAGCATTGTCCATAGACAAACCGTGTTCCCACACGGCCCAACGCTCCAATCACTCGATAGTATTCTACTCCAGCTATCGAGACAGGTCAAGAATGAACCAATCAATTTCAAACTATCCTGGAGCGACCGCCTTGGCAACAAGAAACACTCAACGCACCAAATCAACTTCTCTGACCAGCCAATCGACTCGTTTGACGCTGAGTCGACGCGTATGAGAATCGCAATATACCGCTATTTCCGTATGCTGCAGTCACTGTGTCATGTCCCAACTGATAGCGAGACTTCTCCGGAAAAGGTGCCAATCCGTACCGAGGGTTCTCAATTAGGTCATTCAGAAGGCCAAAAGTTGAATGCTGTTCAGGTGATCCGCGACTATTTATTAAATGAAATAGTTAGCACAAACAATGTCGATCTCCAGCGAGAAATTGATATTCTTGATTCAATACTGGGCTATAAGTGATATTTTTTAGTAAATCAAACGAGTTGGGGGTCACAGATCCCCCCGAAAGATTATTGTAGTGAAATTTAGAATATTGAGTTAAGCGTATCAATGTGGGTATAGAGTATGGCTGATTCGGCAACGGTACTCATTGTTGAAGATGAGCATGAGCTCGCTGATCTGTATGTGAAGTTTCTCGAACCAGAGTATAATGTTCAAGTAGCGTACAACGGTAAAGAAGCAATCAATCAGCTCGATCCTCAGATCGATATTGTCCTCCTCGATCGGCGCATGCCGAGACTCTCCGGTGATGAAGTTCTCGAAGAAATCCAAGCACGTGAACTTGATTGTCGAACAGCAATGGTGACTGCGGTTGATGCTGACTTCGAGATTATCGAGATGGGATTTGATGACTATGTGGTTAAACCAGTGACCCGAGATACTCTTTGTTCACTGATTGATCATCTATTATCGCTCACAACATATGACAATGCTCTGCAAGAATACTACGAGCTAGCGTCAAAAAAAGCTGCTCTTGAAACCTCGAAGCCAAGGACTGAGCTAGAGAATAGCGAGGAATACAAGCAGCTAGTCGAGAAGCTAGAAAAAATCAAGTCTGAAGCCGATAGCCTTGCAGAACATGGCGACTTTTCGACGTTCTCCTAACTGGCGCACTCCACTCAGTCTGTGGACTGACCGTGGAACTCAAATCGATGTAGGTTCTACGTTTGCGAAATGGCATCAGAAAACGATACACCACGAAATAAGGTCGCAACGGTTATTCGAAAACGAGAGTTAGACGATCTCGTCGACGAGTTGGAACAGCGATGGACTGGAGAAGGGTTTGAGGAACATAGCACTCGTGAGTTAACGGAGTTTTTCAATCAGACACTGATCAGAGAGGCAATAGAAGCATCTGGTTCAATACCGCTTGATGGCGAAGTAGAGAACCTGTATCGTCTGCTTTCAGACGATGACGTCCGTGCCAGTAGTACGATTCAGGCACACGACCGGCTGGCAGAAGAGGGGATCGATGCTGAGGACTTGACGAGTGATTTCGTCTCTCACCAGACGATGTATCGCTTTCTTCGTGATGTACGTGAGATCGATACCTCGACTGAGCAGAAATCGACTGACGAGATTATCACCGCAACTCGACAGTCAATCATGCGCCTGAATAATCGAACAAAATCAGTTGTCAATCAAAACATTACGAAATTGAGTGATCACGATGAATTTGACGTAGGTGACTTCGATATATACGTTAACGTTCAACTGACATGCAACGATTGTGGAACAACACGTGAGATTACCCAGATCTTAGACCAGAATGGCTGTGACTGTCAGTCCTGACTGTACAACGTGTCTTAGGGCTTGACCCCGAGGCGGTTCACGCAATGCTTGCAACTCTGTTATACTCATCAGAGAGTGCTTGGGCGTCTTCCGGTAAGAGGGCGACAGCTAAATTATCTGCATATTCAGATAGGTAGTCGAGCAGCGATGCAATTCGGTCGCTATCGATCGATTCGAGCGAATCCAGAATCATGAAGGGAGTAAACTCATACACCTCATGGGCAAGGTAGCCGGCGAGGGCAAAGACCAATCCGGTGACCTCTCGCTCGCTTTCACTGAGATGGTCCACAGTATCCTCATAGGAGATCCCATCCTCCGCTTCACGGACTACATGCAGGTCGAATTGCGTTCTGGTGACACGCCGTCGTCCCTCTTTCACCTCAACCTCTCGGCGCTCAATCCAGACGCGCTCAATATTATCGTACTCCAGAATTTCGAGGACAGAGTCCATATGCTGGTTGAACTCTTCAACCGCTTGGCGCTCCAGACTGTCAACTCGCTGATTGAGTTCCTCGATTTGGGCTGTGAGTTGCTCAATCTCAGATTGTAGCGGTTCAATCTGTTCGCCCTGAGATTTGATTTCGGCTATCTCTTCCGTGATCGATTCTTTCTCGTCTTTCGCTTCCTGGAGGTCGATCTCGAGATTGTTGATTTCTTGGTGGAGGGACAGAACCTCATCCTCACGCTCTTTTCGGAGATTCTCGATCTCTGTATTCATCTCCTCAATCTTCGTCTCTAATTCAGCCTCCTCTTCTTGGAGCCGCTCAAGATTTTCTCGGCGCCGACTCAGTTGGTCATTGATGTCCGCGATCGCACTCTCGAGCTCTGCTTTTTCTTCCTGCGCGCGCTCAAGCTCCTCTTTCCGGCTGGTATACTCTTCAATTTGCTCACGTAGCGTTTCACGTTCACCGTACAGATCTTCGTGGACTCCCTGCAGCTGTTCAACCGTCTCCGCGATTTGTGATGGCGTGGTGGAGCTCCCACACGTCCAGCAGGTGATTTCGTCAGTATCACTCATGAGCTGTTCTGTTACCGACTCATCCCCTGTCTGTGCCCCCTCGTCTTGAGAAAGAATAGAAAAGGCACCGCTATCGGCTGACTCATCCTCGATAATGTCTTTATTAAACTGGATGACGTTCTGCAGCTCACTCATCATCCGCTCCTTCCGAGACACCCGATCATGGAGCGAATCGAGCTCAGATTTGACAGAGTCTAGCTCATCCGTATCGACCGAAGACAGGTCAGCAAGCTCTGTTTCGGCCTGGTCCAAATCATCTTCAAGATGCGAAATTGCCTGGTTAGCCCTGTCTATCTTTGACTGAACTGAATCAAGTTCGGATTCCGCTTGCCGGAGTTGGCTAACCTTTTCCTCAATAGCTTGTTTCTGCTCCTTATTCTCACTCACATCTGACGTATCTGCATCAAGCTCAGAGCGTTTTTCAGAAAGTGTCTCCTCGAGCTCAGAAATTTCACTGGATAGCTCGCTTTTCTGTTGCTTTAGTTTGGGCAGTTTGTTCTGTAACGACTGGACCGACTCCAGTTGGTCTTCCGTCTCACTGCGCTCGTTTTTGAGTGCGTCAATTTCTCGCTGTATTTCGTCGGTGTCGACAGGCTCCATCACAACATTTCGGAGGTCGTCGCCCTGTCGAATCGCACTTCGCGCTCGATTTCTCTCGAACAAAAACGCGAATAAATCAGCGATCTCCGCCTGCTCCTCGCTGAGCGGGCTAGCTCCCTCAAAAACGAGCGCCCCGTCCTGTTCCCGAATCGTCCGTTTGTAGTGGCTTCCATTGAGTGCTAACTCAACCTCTGCCTCTGACTTATCGCCTTTGAGTGGCACATTCTTTGACCCCTGTGCGGCTGCGAGAGCTTTGAGGAATGACGTTCGATTGGTGGCATTTGGACCTGAGAGGATGTTCACACCCGGTTCGAGTTCAACGGCTGAATGACTTATCCCCCCGACATTATTGATTTTTATACTGACATCACTGTCTTCTGCCGACTTCTGAGCCATTGTCCTCTCTTTGTAAGAGCGGATTATATAGTTATTGGCCGTTTAAGCCGTATTAGCCGATGACAAAAGCTGTATCGCCCGTCTACAATCACTCCACTTGACAATATTGCGCTACTCAGTATTCCTCATCCAACCATAGATTTCTATCTATTAATATTGTAATCTAGCTATCTGGTGAGGGTCTCTGGTGTGGATTTCAACAGTGATACTCAGAGCTGTGCTTGGAATTCCCTCGTAAACATTGATATATAATATGGATAATCGCTGAAATAGTGCCACCAGAATCGCATTACGTACCGCAGTCGGTTGGCGGTATCGGGCCCAATCGAGATGGGTCGAATAGTGAACAAAATACGTTAATACCGATCCCAGCGAACACGGTTTCAACGGACCAAAATGACGAGCGAAACAGTGTGGGTGAAGAAACGAGGACCGATAGGTGCAGGTTCGTCAATACACATCCATACAGATCCGAATTGTGAGCCATTGCAGCAAGCCAAAGGGGTGCGGAAAGTAGACAGAAAAGACCTACCTGAGGACTGGCCAAACTGCTCGATTTGTGACGGCACTGCACATAGCGGTGGCGTCTCTCCCGGTGAAAATACCCACGAACGCAGAAATCTGCTTGAGGAGTTGGACCCAGATGAAATCTGAATTCTCGGAACGTTCGTTCGACAACACTCTCTGTTAGTACGTCGACGGCAAAATTTCTCTGCCATCGGAGGTCCAATTCCTTGATATACAGACGCGTGTTGTGTTTGGCGAATCGGATCGGAAGCGTCTCCCGCACGAAGTGCAATGAACGTTCGACTGACGCAGAGAGTGGCTGTTTGAGGTGGATGTGTCAGGTCCGCACAGAAACTGGCACACTGACGGAAGCGTCGGATTCCGGAATGGGCCAGTGAGTCACAAGGGGAAGTCCAGAATCCGTACTTCATCCCTCGCTCACAGCAACACCTGCGGGTGGCAGGCAAGATGTCTGCAGAACGGACCTCGGGGGTGTTTGTGATATCGGTCTGCCCATTGCGATCAGGAAGTCCCGAGGTCCAACGCACTCTCACGGGGCGAGCGCAAAAAGCACTTGCATTATCAGGGGGTAGTAGCTGCCGACGACGCGGTGGTCCGGCCGGATCCTCCCCGACGTCGGCAAGGTCGTTGTGCTGACCGCTCTCGACAGCTTCCCCACTTGCTCGTCTGACGGTCGCCGCGGTCGGAGACGACGTCGACAGCATCTTGCCCGCGGCCCTGGTTGTCGAGACGAGCGAGCAGGGCACCTACGCCCGTCGTGAACCACGATAGTGGGGCTTGTCCGTGGATGGCCGGCAGCGTCGCCGTGAGTTGTCCACTGCCGTCCAGCGAGTCAGAAATTCAGGATTGGATGCCGCCAGGAGGTCAAGAGAGATGAGCTGTCTCTTCGCCCTCCTTGTATCTCTCGAAAACGG
Organism: Haloarcula sp. H-hyl6; assembly: GCF_056934455.1. Classification (NCBI taxonomy): domain Archaea; kingdom Methanobacteriati; phylum Methanobacteriota; class Halobacteria; order Halobacteriales; family Haloarculaceae; genus Haloarcula; species Haloarcula sp. H-hyl6. The sequence goes on along the minus strand of NZ_JBRIIK010000004.1, from coordinate 260,318 downwards.
AGGTATGTCCTACGGTTTTCTTGCTGTCGGCTGTCCTCCTACCGACTCCAAAGCGACCTAAAAAATAGCTATATGATATAGCTATACAGTATAGCCCATTAGATAGTGGTTCCGAGAGAAATCCCATGACGACAATCGGAGGAGAAAGGTAGTGACAACAGTGCTCTCTCAATTCTAGGATGGTGAGAACGGGAGTCCACCGACAAGCTCCGCCGTGAACGGCGGAGAAGGTGACTCGTTACTACGCCGTGTCTGTTCGAGGACGGCATCCCACCGAATCCGTAGCACTCCGTACTACACAGGTGATGGTCGTATCTGCTGCCCAAATAGATCCTTTCGACAATACTACTACTCAGAGTTGGGGCAGAATATACCCATATTACCATATATAGAGTTAGATATCGACATATATAACCTAAATAGCCTCTTATAGTGTAATAATTTACAAGATGTAGATAAGGTCGGTAAATATATCTATGAGATAGCGATGTCCTACACGCGGTAAGGTCGGCGCGCCCCTCGAATTCACACGACCTCGTCGAAAATCTCCATGCCGAGGGCGTCATCGACGTCGTTCCAGCCGAGCAGGTGCTCGTCCATTCTCCGTCGGAACGAGCCGTTGGATCGGACAAAGCACTTGCGTACTTCCACACGGACTGGCAGGCCACGACGGCCGACGACGGCGAGTAGCACCCACAGACGGATTTTGTGCACCCCCTGAGAGGTGCGGGGCGTGCCTGAGAGCATGTCCCGGACACAACGATGTCGACGATCCAAACTGACCTTCCCGAGACGGCGTCCAGCCAGCAGACTACCTGCACGTTCGACGAGTCTGACACGCGTGCCGACGACATGCGAGACCAGTTTGATGCATGGGTCGCAGACCTCGCCGAGTTGACCGACGACGCACAAGCCAGCGAGCAGTTCCAGCAGTGGCTCGACGTCCAGAGCAAGTTCCACGATTACTCGGCCCGGAACACGCTGCTCATCCAGTTGCAATGTCCCGACGTGACCAAAGTCGCCGGATACAACACTTGGCAGGAGGAGTTCGACCGGCAGGTCCAGCAAGGCGAGGATGCGATCTGGATCTGGGCACCCATCATCACGAACAAGTGCCCGGAGTGTGGGAACTCGCCCTCGTACCACGCAAATACCGAGTGTGAGTATGACGAGACAAAACCAGACGACTGGTCGCGAGGTCTCGTGGGATTCCGACCGACGGCGGTGTTCAATGTCTCGCAAACTGAGGGAGAGCCGTTACCTGACCTCGAGACCGAGGCCCATGGCGAGGCAGATGGCCTCGTTGAGCACCTGTTGGCAGCCACTGACGACCTCGGCGTCGACGCAACCATCGTCGCCCCCGAGGAGTGGACGCACGGATCGGCACGCGGGGTGTGCGAGCGCCGGAGTGTGACGACGACCAATCCGGTCGTGGAGGTGGTCGACCGGGACAATCGTGCGGACCTCGCGAGAACCCTCATCCACGAGTTCGCCCACGCGCTGTTGCACTTCGAGCCCGACCCTGACGAGGAGACATCCTGTCTCGAAGTCGAGGCCGAAGCAGTCGCCTATATCGTGAGCCGACACTTCGGGTTGGAGCCGGACAACTCGGCGTTCTACTTGGCCGCGTGGGACGACGACGCCCCGGAGACGCTGCATGACCGGCTGGACCGAATTTCGGCGACGGCGGCCGCCCTCATCGACGCGGTCGAGCGCTAACCAACAGATGGCGATTACGCCGGGAAGTGTTGGTTAGCACTATCCCAATCCTTCGTCGCAGGAGTCGCGAAGCGGATTTTGTGGCGCGCTGGCCAGCTGGGCGCACCCAGCAGGGTCGCCCGGGTTACAATGGCCACAGACGCACGCTATTCCTGGTCAGCGACAGCTATCGACGACGCACAGCAAGCCAAGTACGTGGGGTTCCTCCATCGCGAACCGTTCGTCATCGACGCGCACAGGCTGGGATTCACGGTCGGCGTTCGCGAGGACTACACCTACCAGTCCTCGCTACGAAACGTCGACGTCCCGATCGAAATTTTAGATAATGACTTTCGGAATCCGGATCTGGACCGCTACATTAAGCGCTTCGCGCACTATGAACCGTCGGTAGGAATCTTGGGCGATGCGTACGACCGTGAGGAAGCTCGGCGATACAACCAGGCAGCGAGAGAGTTACAAGCGACGTTCCCCGAGACGGAGCTCATCGTCGTCCCGAAGTGTCGCGAGGCGATTCCCGAGATTGACGACGACCTTATTCTGGGGTATCCGATGGGGTACTCCGATCAGACTGCTGCAGAGTACACGGAGATCGTCGACTGGCGCGGTCGCAGGGTCCACTTGTTGGGCGCGAGTCCGCCCAAACAGTACGAGGTGATTGAGGCTCTTACCCAGCCTCGTGTAACGGGCGAGCCACCGGCAGACGTCGTCGGAGTGGATTGGAACGGTATCCATCTGGCAGCTCTGAAAGGCGAATATTTCACAGCGCACGGCTACGGCGACGCGGACCACCTCTCGATTCGGTCGACGGTTCGCGAGAGTCTGGAATGGATTCGCCGCTATTGGAAATCCGTTGGTGTCTGGCCCACTGCTGAGACGGAGCAGAATCCACTTTTGGCAGCACCGACGGATCCGGTCTTCGCCGTCGACGGCGACCGGGCCTCACTGGCAGACCTCGAAGACGCGATTGTCGTCGAGTACGAGAACGGCCAGACATTCGCGTACCGATCAGAGAACGAACGGAAATGCCTCGAGTACCGGGACGGACTGACTCCAGTCGACGACGGTTGAGTGGTGGTCTACGTCCGGATTTTGTGCGCCTCTGGTGGGTGAGAGGATCAGCATGAGTACTGACCAACAGCAGGCCGTCGACGAACAGGATCAAGACCAGCAAGCTGACGACGTCGGCTCCATCGAAGCTGAGCATCGACGTGCACAGGAATCCGGCGAGGTGTTCGATGGGGAACCGAGAGGGGAGCACTGATCGGGATGACTGCCAGTGTGGGATCGCCTCAGCATATCGAAACGAGGGTTGACAGTCTGGTTGGTACACCCCTGGAACGGGAGCAGATTCGGACCACGGAGACTGGATTCCTCGCCGTCTGCAGCGATGACTGGTGTTCGTGGCAGGGACTGTTCCCTACCCGAGAGATAGCGGCACAGGCGGTCACAACCCATATCGAACGTGCTCGCCGGTTGCCTGACTACGAGTATCACTACGGGGCCCAGTATCCGTTCGTCGTCGAACTCTCGACGACAAGACAGCCCGCCTCTGTCCCGACCAAGAACTCGATCCACTCACACCGTGGCACGCAGATAGCGATGGACAACAACTCCTCCGTGCCGAGTCTGGCCGCCCATCTCTTGACGAGGTGCTTCACCGTGGGGATCTCATCGAGTGTCATGGACCGGACGACGGTATGGTTTTGTCGGTCTCGTGGACGCGCTGTTTCGGTTTGCCAGCATTCAGTATCATTTTCGTCGATCCCGACACAGAGTCTCATCAAAGTGGAACCTATCCTGAATCGTCGTATCGGTACCTGAACAACTACGTCGCTCGTGATGAGGCGACTCTCTGTGTCTCGATGCATGATCGACTCGCGTTCACAGGACGGACCGCTGCGCAGAGCGATCTTAAGCGCTGGAGCTAACCAACAATTTACCGGAAAATCACCGTCTGTTGGTTAGTCTCGGATTCCTTGGTTTTGTGCTCCTTCGATGGGTGAGAGGATGTTGCAGAACCAGTCACACCATCGTCGATTCGGTGGAGTTTGTCCTAACCAACAGCGCGAGAATGTCGCGTTACTCACGGTCGCTGTTCGCGACCAGCACTCGTCCGATGCCGATATCGAAGCGCTCGTCCTCAGTGCGCGCAGCAGTCAGACAGTCTCGACACGCCGGATGTCTTGGCGCTTCGGGCACAGTTGGATGTCGCTGTCGACGAGCAGGCCCCACTCCGACAGCAGGTTCAGACCGTGTTTGAGGCCATCTCCCGTACCATAGCGCAGTGGGAGCAAACGGGGGCAGGTGCATGAATCGAGGTGGACCCGCGACGCTGGGTGATTTCGGCGCTGGCGGCCGACAGTCGGACACGCTCATCGACTGGCAGGCAGCCGCGACGGCCGCCGCGACCGGCGAGTGGGCGTACCACGTTCATACGAGTGCTACTATCGCGTGGGAGATTCCCGGGACTGCGGCGACACTGCTGCTCAAACAGGAGGACGGTGTGTGGCGACTGCAACGCGCCGGCCGTCCCCTGGGGACGCGGCCGACACTCGAAGCCGGTATCGCGTTCGCCGAGCAGTACATGCGTCAGCATCCGGAGGGTGGGCGATGAGCGAGCACCGTGACGACGCGGTCCTTGCGGACCTCCCACCCGAGCGACTACTGTCAGGCGATCAGCTCCAGCCCATTCTGGCGGGCATCCAGTGTATGGACTCCATCGAGGTGCTGCAGACCTATCTGGCCTACGAGACAAAGCACAAAGACCGGACACAGGTGCAACACCAACTTCGCCTCCGAGCTCGCGAACTTCGTCGGGAAGAAGCCGAAGCCGCTGGTGATAGACCCAGTTGAGGTTGCTACTCTGTTCGTCGTATTTGGACATATACCCCCTGTAATCATCACTCAGCGGTGATCTCGGGTTTTATGAGAGTGTTTTTTATAACACGCTATCTGAACTCCACCGTCGTGAGCTATCTTTACGAGCGATTTCGAGAACACCAGGCTTCGAAAGCACTCTCAAAATTACTGAACAGATTTCGATGAAAATCTCCGATATAGGGGAGTGGATACCGCTGATCACCATCAGAAGCGTGCGCTAAGTAGTCGCCTGCTTCGCTGAGGTTACCTTTCGGGGTGGCTTCGAAATCCCGTTTTTTGAAGTACAGATGGTAGCAATCGTTACCGTTACGTGATCCTTCAAATTCAACGGACAGACACCAATAATCCCCGTGTTGGAAGTCGTTCCGGAGTCCCCAAAGGAACGTCCCACGCCTGACGTATTCTGGCGCAGCCTTGTTATCGCGAGCAGGTAGGAAGTACCCTTTCCCAATGTACTGGTCTAACCGTTTGTTCAAGATATCACGGATCTGCTCGTTATACGAGTATAACGATGAGACATAGTTGTGGACACGTCGATAGACTTCGTTCTCTAGGTCTGTTCTATCTGTACCCTCGTCAACGAGGATAACACCAGTAGTCGAAATATCGTCGCACATCCGCGCAAGTTCGTTAAAATTCCCGTGGACGATATAGGCAGACGAACGAGCCCGGGTAAGGTCTCGGCTAGTAACCGGGTTAGCTGGCCCATTTGAGTGACCCAGTAATTGATCGATAGTATTCGTAGAACCGGAACCCGCCATAGAAAGACGTTACCTACTCGTCTTCGGAGTCGCGTGTCATCTTCGCCGCGGCCTCACGGTCCTTCTCGAGTTGTTCTTTTGACTGGCCAGTCGTCTCAGCCAGTTCATCGACCGTGGGGATGTTCTTCAGCGCCATCTTCTCACGTTCAAATATCCCCTTCCGCCCATTATACTTTTCGCAAGAACGGATCCTGCGAGATGTTTGATTCGCCAATTTGCGATTTCACCTGAAGCGGTAGCGCGGCGTCTTCTTCCTCAAGAACCCAGAGCCACCGAGAGACCACAGCCAGCCCACACGACATCTACGACCTGCTTCGAGAGGGGTACGGCTTGACCGATGTCGAGGGCGTCGCGACCGTCGTCAACCACGACGCGCACAAGCAGCTGGCGGCCGCGTTCGAGCCCTAACCGAGCGCCGGGTCACATGCGCTTTTGTGCACCCCCAGCGGGTGCGGGGCGTTCCACAGCGAGCGCTCCGTCTACCAACCATGTCATCTAATAGCGACACACTTGGGGGACGAGCAACGACTGACGAAGCTGAGGTTGACGACCGGACAGTCGCAGCGCTGACCGACGTGATGACCGTGCTGGATTCGGTCGGTCGGGTCGCTGACGCCTCGGACCTGTACCTCGTCGTGTCGAGTTCTGGGTCGGCATACCTCGTCGACACGGTCGAGGGTCGGTGTGAGTGTCCGGACGACACGCATCGGCCGGTCGAGTGCAAGCATCGCCGACGTGTCGCGTTCGCCATCGGCGAGCGCCCCATCCCCGAGTGGGTTGACCCGGCGGATCTCGACGATCAGTTCGGATTGCACGTCGACGCCGACCCGCGTCGAGCACTCGCTGATGGCGGTATCATCCAGGCACGGTCCGACGAGAGCAAGGGTACTGGGTCGGCCAGTGGCCCGCTTGCCGTCGGGGCCGGGGACGATCCACGAACAAAGCGCGCGAAGCGAGAGGATATCGACGTCTCGTTCCTCGCGAAGCCCGGCCGGTACGAGGTGTATTCGGCGTCCGGTAGTGTCTACGAAGTCGACGTCGTCGAGAAGACGTGTAGCTGTCCAGACGACGTGGCACGGTGTAAGCACCTTCGGCGGGTCGATATCGAGATTCGAGCAGGGTTGGTTCCTCGCCCTGACGGGCGACTTCCGGATGCATAGTCGGTCGGGGTCAAGTGATTTTGTGCCTCTCTGGGGTGTGAGAGGGTTTTCTCATGGCTTCGAGCACTGTCCAGCAAGAGTCGGACGTATCGACACAGAGCTGTCCCGAATGTAGCGGAGACCTCGTTCAGAACGCGCACGAAACTCACTGTGGAGCGTGTGGCCTCGTCGTTGAGGACGACCCTGTCGATCACGGGCCCGAGTGGCGGTCGTTCGACCGCGAGGAGCGCAAGCGCACCGGCGCCCCACGGACGGTGACCCTCCACGATAGCGGACTGTCAACCGACATCGGAACCAGCGGAGCCGATGTTTCGTCCCGAAAGCGGCGTCGGCTCTCCCGACAGCGTCGACTCCACTCCCAAGCGAAATTCGAGTCCAAGCGGGAGCGTAATCTCTCGCATGGGCTGGGTGAGATTCGACGGCTGGTCGGAGCGCTAGACCAGTCCGACGCAGTCCAGCAGCAAGCCTTGACGCTGTTCAAGGAGGCCCAAGACGCAAATCTGCTCATCGGGCGGTCGATCGAAAGTGGCGCTACAGCCGCTGTGTACGCAGCCGGCCGGTGCAACACGGTCATCCGGATGGCCGACGTCGTCGACGTCGTCCGCTGCTCTTCATGCAAAGCCTGGGGGACGTACCGAACGTTCCAGCGTCAACCGCCTCGGGGCTTGACCCCGAGGCTTGTCAGTGGACTCCCGTTCTAACCGAGTAGTTCGGCAGGCGTGTAATCGCCATTCACGTTCAACGTCCCTGACTTGAGGGCCAGTTGACTGGTGGCCCATCCACCGCGAGATTTCTGCCCGCGATGGATATATCCGCAGTATCGGTTGGCGATATTCTTCGCGGCGTTGTAATCCGCGTTCACCTCATACCCACAGTCCTGACACGCGAATTGTTTGTCGTCGCGGTTGTCCTCGTGGGTAAACCCACAGTGAGAACACCGCTGACTCGTGTACGCCGGGTTCACCGTGTCCACGAACAACGGCGTGGATTCGATCTTGTACTCAACGAGTTCCACGAACTTCGCGTAGGCCCACTGCTGGAACTTCGACTCAGTAGCGATGTTCTCGCGGATGTGGTCGAGGTTCTCGAAAATGATGCCGTCAGCGTCAGCAGACTGGGCTTCCTTGATGAGGTCGTTGGCGCGATTGTGGAGCCAGTCCAGCGACCAATCACTGAACGTACTGCCGATGGACTGAATCGTGAGGTGAGCTGACCGTGTACCCGTCTGTTGCAGTTTGGCGCGGCGTTGTTCGTACTGGTCGCGCTTGTGGGTGAGGTAGTCCGCACTACCGATGAACGCTCCCGTGGAGGTGACGGCGAACGCGCCAGTCACGTTCAGGTCAACACCGAGAACCACTCCGTTCTCGGCACCATCATCATGATCAGCGTGACTGGCTTCTTGGCTTTCCACTCCGTCAACCTCGTAGTCGAGGTTCTTCAGTGTGACGTGCAGGTAGAACTCTTCATCCTGTTCGTCGTATTGGAGTGTGGCGCTGGAGGCATCCCAGTCGTCACTCTCGTAGTAGCGTCCGAACGGCGTCTCCTCTCGCTCCTCTTTGGGCGGAAGGACGTATTCGGTGGTGACTCTGCCGTTCGGAGTGGAGAGCGTGGCGTGGTCGTCGTTGAACGTCGCGCTCCGTTTGTCGTAGACGACGCTCCATGAGTCGAACTCGGGCTGACTGGTCTTTTCGCCCTGTTTCAGCTTCTCGACACCGCTCGTGACGGCTTCGATGGCGCGACGGATGCCTTTCTGGACGAGGTTGGCGGTGAGGTCAGTTTCCTCGCGTAACTCGTCGTACAGGGCGTTTTCGGCTTTGCTCTTGCTGGTGACACAGTAGTCGTCGTAGCGCCACGCCCACTCGCTCGTTCGGTTGGCGCAGTGGAGGAATTGGGTTTTGGTTTGATGGAGGTCGCCACGACGCTCTCTGGGTACATCGAGTTTGATGAGCACGGTTCGTCGTGGCGCGTCGTCCATCCGTGATTCACATTTACATCTACTGCCTAATAAAAGTTTAAATGTAAGGTGGGGGAGTCGGCCTTGCCATCGAGCGTGCTAAATTCCATCGAAGTGTCGGCTTCCTCCACGGGGTCAAGCCCCGTGGCATCCGCCTCGTACCGCCTGTGAACTCGAGATACCGATTCCGGTGCAACTCCCGGTCGACTGGGTCCCGACGGTAATCTCGGAGCTTCCACTCTCGGTGTCGCCGGCTCTTCGACAGGACGCAACTCAGATGGCGGCGACCGCCACTGACTCGGCGGCGCTGAATGGGAACCCGATCGGCATCGCTGCCGCCGCTGTCTATCTGGCTGGGATGGATACTGGCTTGCGGTTGACACAGGAGACGATCAGCGAGGCCATGGATATTTCCCCGGCCACCGTCCGGTCGTGGTATCAGCGGCTTGTAGAGTTCGTTGATGAGTGACCCGGAACGAGGGTAATCTTTCTGAATGACTACACAAAGGCAATCATCGGCTGATTGGCACAGAGCGTCTGTTCTCGTCTGTGTGGGGATAAAATTCTCTCACGTATGTGACCCATTCTGTAACCAGAGTTAAATGAGGGCACCCGTTAGAGGGGAGCCACTGTGACCGACGCAGACGACGTGACCTCATTTGTCGACCTCTTCAAGAACAAAGAGTTCGTCGCCCTCGCAAGCACCGCCTTCGCCCGCAGCCAAGCCTACTCTACCATCCTCATTGCTCTCGCTATGTACGCCGACCTCTTCCAAACTACCGGCACCGTCGAGGGCCTTTTCGGAACTGCGTTTGCCCTCACACAGTTCCTCATTGTCCTTCCGCTCGGGCGAGTCATCGACACCGGCAACTCCAAACAGTACCTGCTCGCTGGTCTCATCCTCAATATCGCTATTTTCACCGGTTTCACCTTCGTCACCGCTGTCGAACACATCATTTTCCTTCGCGCTCTCCAAGGCATCGGGGCCAGCCTGCTCTGGATAACCGGCAGCACTGTCGTCGGTGAGATCAGTCCCAACGGTAAACGCGGCCTGTGGCTCGGCAGTTACAATCAGGTGGCTGCCGTGAGCAGTCTCGCTGGCACGATCTTTGGCGGTCTCCTCCTCTATACCTACGGTTTTGAGACCACCTACGCTGTTCTCGTCGCCGTCACCACGCTCGCTACACTGTTTGTTTATCGGTATCTCCGGGACAATCCTGGGCAACAAGCGGACACCACAGACGCATCCGGCCTTGACACGCTCAAAGCACTCCTGCAACGCCCTGCCATTCGTGCGCTGGTCTCCTTTCGCTTCGGATTCAGCGTCGCGAAGATGGCAGTCATCATCTTCTTACCAATTTATGCGAAGACACAGTTTGGCATCAACCCGCTCGCTATCGGTGGCATTCTCGCTGGCGGGAAACTCACAAAATCCGTGCTCCAAGGCCGCATGGGGACCCTCATTGATGACGCGGAGCACCGCTACAAGTTCGTGTTCGCCGGTGCAGCTATCTACGCGATTGGGATTGTCTTCATCCCGTTAGCCGGGTCTGCAACGCAGTTCCTTTCTCCTGTCTCCCTGTCGGCAGTCGGGCGAACAATGGTACTCCCTCCTGCGTTTTTCGGGCTCTTCACTGCATACAGCATTCTGGGCATCGGTGACAGTGTCCGGCTGCCCGCCAGCATGACGTTGTTCGTCGAAGAGGGTGAACGACTTGACGCCGTTGCTGGCAGTTTCTCGCTTCGCTCACTCTCGTGGAAGATTGGGCAACTGACTGGGCCGGTGGCAGTCGGGGCAATTTGGGAGGCCACGTCGGCGCTGGTCGCATTTTGGGTAGCAGCGGGCTGTGCTGGCGCTGCTGCGGTGGCGTTTGTGGGCATGGCAATTCGAGCGACCAGCCGAGAACAGTCGGCTTCGACGGCTGTCCACTCCGCGGACTAAGTCCCTATCAGTAGTCGGCAACACGGTTTTTAGAACACTCGTGAGACTGTCGCATAATCTGCACACGGATGATACAGTGAGAGGCTATTCGTCTATTTCGAGTTCCTTGACCACCGTCGCGGGATTACCCTGTACGACAACATTATCGGGGACATCTTCTGTCACAACCGCTCCAGACCCAACAACAGCGTTGTCACCAACTGTTACACCGGGGTTGAGAATCGCCTGGCCGCCGATCCAGACGTTATCGCCAACCACAACAGGTTTGCCGTACTCTGGTCCTTTGATCCGTTCGTTCGCGTCGAGCGGGTGGGTCGCGGTGTAGATGTGGACGCCTGGCCCAATCTGACAGTTCTGGCCGATCTCCACTCGGCAGACATCTAAGATCACGCAGTCGAAGTTCGCATAGAAGTTCTTACCGACGTGGATGTTGTATCCGTAGTCACAGCGAAACGGTGGCTCGACGTGACACTCCTCGCCCAGTGATCCGAGTAGTTCTTCGAGTAGATCCCGCCGTTTCTCATGGTCGTCCGGTTCCGTCAGATTGTAGCACCTCGTGAGATCACGCGCATGTTCCCGTTCGGCCACGAGTTCAGGAGCGTCGGCGTCGTATAGCTCCCCGTTCAGCATCTTCTCTTTTTCACTGGCCATAGCTATAGCAGACCGATCACATCCAATACGTATGCTGGATTCCATCACAGGCAGTATGCACACCTACTGAGCGGCGTATTCCTTCAGACGATCCTGAAACGAAGCGCTACCACAGAACGGTTTGTTTCATACACCACCGCTCGGTTAGTACCATTCCACTTAGCGCCCCACTCAGTCGAACAAAATTTACTCTCCTGAGCCGTTCATCAACTTGGATGGACGACGAGGTTTTCTTCGAACAACTGCGCTCAACCTGCGCAGACGCGGTGGAGGCATACCGGACGGATTACCCAAATGCACCACCTCTGACTGACTCACTCTTGCAGGAGCTTGATGGGCCTCTCGCTAGCCAGGCCGATCTCCACGAATGCTTCGAAGACCTCACGCGATTCTACGATGATCTTCTTGGCGTCGACTCGACACCGTACCGCGAGACCTGGCGCGAGCACCTCTTCTATGACTGCTCGCGACGCGAGCGCCTCGCACTCCTCACGAGCGATTTGCCGGAATCATTGACGCTCGTGTTTATTAGTGGTCGATACTCCGCTCGGACAGGCTGGATCGGCGTGAGCCCGAGTCGGCTCCCTGAGGGGGCGGCGTACACCTATCTAGCGTCAGAATTGTGCCACGCCTATCAAGATCGGTTCGACTCTGTAACGTGGACGCACCCGTATCTTCGGGAGGGCTTTGAACAGACTGTGTCAGTCCGTGCGCAAGCCCATCTCGCTTCCGAACTAAATCACGACTCGCTGGCCCACCTTGCAGATCGATACCGTACGAAGACGCTTGTGGAGGGTGTTCTCGCCCACGGAACCCGTCGGGGCGGGATATCACCGAGAGCCGTTCGCGAACTCGGTGTTACCGGCGAGGAACTGGCCGCACTTCGACCTCACCTGTTGTGGCGACCTCTGGGATACGTTCACCCACGATATCGGTGGAGTGACGTTGCATTCCTCCCTGAATACGCCCTCTTCGGGTCAATGCTTCTCGTGAGCGAGACAGCGGATGTGTCGGCCACCTATGCCCGAGCGTTCCACGGCGACCACCCGTGGCAGTCGATCGTCGACGCAATCAGCGCATCGACACCCAGCTGGCTCTGGCGGTTCTATCGCCAATAGAACCCGTTGACATATTTCCGACAGCGAAGCGGACGAGCAGCTAAGCGAGATCACTTCTCCAAGCGGAGAAATTTCCAGCTTTCTCAACCGATTCTTTCCTCAATCTCCAAATCAGTGGCAGCAAGAGAGCTACTGTTCAAATGGGTTGTCTGGTGTCGTGAGACGGGTAATCTCCGGAACGCTATCGAATCCATCGTCGAAACTATAGAGATATTCGACATCTTCTCGCTGCATCGCTGCTACGATGACCGCGTCTGTCAGTGAGAGTGAGTCGTACCGTCGGAACAATGAGCGGCCAGCATCAAAGTCCGACTTCGGGGTCTGTGTGAGTGAGTATCCACTGCTCTCAATGAGTGCATCGAGCGTCTCGGTAGCGACGTCGTGACCAGCTCTCGCTTGGAGGTAATTGATGACCTCTTCGAGCACATCGCTGAGGACGTACGCTGTCGGGAGTGTTCCCTGGTCTATTGCCTGTGAGATTGCGTTCCCACGCTCGTGATTCTGATCACGCGAAAGACGAGCCGCGATGAGCACATTTGCGTCCACAACGACCACAGCCATCAGTAATCTCCAGCGATCAGATCATGATCCTCGGCAGCGTCGGTTGGCTCTCCCAGATCAACCGGCTCAAGCTGCGAAAACGCACCATACTGTTGCTTGACGAGTTTGACTGAGAGCGTCCCGTCTTCGTCAACGTGCCACCGAAGTTTGTCACCTGCTTCGACGCCAGCCTCTCGCCGTACCGCTGCCGGAACCGTAACGGAGTAGCTCTCGTTTACTGTCGTTTCGTCTTCGACCTCGTGAGACATAACTCGATTTTTGGGGTGTATACAAAAATAATTTGTCCCCAAATTTGCAGAATTCCACGGACTCTGACCCTCCAAATTCTGGATAACGTAGGCTATCAACTCATGCTGGATACAGTCCCAGTAGCGACCTCTCCTGAGGGTTTTGTGTGCTCTCTGGCGGCCGAGAGAGATTCTGAATGAGTAGTACTCGCCAGTCAGAGACGACACTTGAATGGCGCTGGAACGACCGAACCGAGAATCGCCCACTGCCCCAGTCTTGGGCAACGAACGGCAGCCACGAGTCTGTGGGCGACGACGACCAGCCACTCTATGCGATCCAGTTCCGGGCCGGTCTCCTCCTGGAGTGGGAGGTCAACCAACGAACTGACGCGCTCGTTGCTGGCCCGAGGCGAGAGCGCCCAGCCCTCCGCGTCCTGTATGTCTCCCGGGATGGACAACAGGCAATCGTCCGGGAGTGGGACGCTGAGCGAACGTCCTCGGGCTGGCATCCCGAACCCGAGTTCGCTAGCAGCATCGCCAGAGCCCCCACGGACTGTGACGACGTCGATGCCGACACTCAGGAGTCGTACCGGACCATGGTCGAAGCACGGTACGACGTCGGGTAGCGAGGCGTGTTTTCTGAACTCTCTGATGGCTGAGAGAGCTATGGCATCACCACAGATTGACTGTGACGACATCGTCACGACGCTTGCCCGAATTCGACAGCGTGGCCACAGTGCCTATACCGTGTTTCGAGATTGGGTTACCCTCATGCTGTACGCGTTACAGCGACGCGACGACCTGTACCTGGACATCGTCGACGACTACCGTGATTCGGCGGACATGGACTACCCCGAGGGACAGCGTTCGGTGGATCTGTTCGCGAGGGCCTTTGGGCAGCTCCAGGAGCAGATGGGTGCCACCGACGCCGACGTCCTCGGTGCCGTCTACGAGGAGTACGGTCTGTCCAGCGATGCGTTTGGGCAGCATTTCACTCCACACCCCGTGTGTGAGCTGCTGGTCGACCTCGCTGGCGTCGTCGACGAGGCGGCCGACGACCAGCGGCCGACCGTTACCGACCCAGCGTGTGGCAGCGGTCGGTTGCTCCTCACGGCTGGCCGCATACATCCTGAGGCACTGTTCGTCGGACAGGACAAAGACTCGTTGTGTGCGAAGATGGCCGCGTTGAACTGCTGTTTCCTGAATCTCGACGCGTACATTATTCAGGGCGATTCTCTGACTGTCGAGTATCAGCGAGTGTGGCAGACGTCCCGGTCGCCGATGGGCGGCGCAGTTCGCGAACTCGATGAAGATGGGGTAACGGCGCTTCGCGACTCGTTGACCGAGGCCTTCGAGGGCGAGTCTGGTGATCGTGCTCCTGCCGACATGGGCGAGGCGTCTACGGATAGCGAGGAAGCCGCTCAGTCTGGCCTGTCGACCCTGACTGGTAGTGAGCAGGCATCGCTTGGAGCCTTCGACAGCGACCCCTGAGTACGGGTAGGTTTGTGCGCCCCAGGAGGGACGGGCCGATGGAGTACGAGGAGTGGCAAGATCACGCTGCTGATCCCCGAGACGATAGAGAGTGACGAACAGTCCTCCAGCGAATCCACACCCATGCTCGGACCAATGACTGATTCTGAGGGAGGACCATTCTCGCAGTTTCTCGCGAAGACTTATTTGTGAAACGTCCGCTTCCCTAAGCATGAGTACCGACACCGAAAAGAACGGTGACGGCCATACGCCGGTTGAAATCACACTTCGGCGTGGGGAAGACTCGGATATCTGGATCGCTGAAGACGCTTCGACGGGCGTCACCTCACAGGGTTCGTCTCGTGAGGAGGCACTTGCTAATCTTGATGAGGCGGTTGCAGGTGTTGACGGCACTGGCGACGCCCCGACCGACGACGAACTTGAGGCGCTCGGCATCGATCCCGAGTCAAATACCTCAGGCGAGCCAACTGACTCTGATCCATTCGACCTCTGAGTTGGCCGGCTGTCACGAGGCTCGTTTTCTGGCAGGGATATCGTGAAGGTCATGGTCAACAGTGGCATCTACGAGTGGGACCGGACGAACGGCGACCACGCTCTCCTTCGGTGGGTGCCTCCCGACGATCACGACACTGACGCTCGAACGGTTCCAGTCCCGCTGCACGATGAAGTCGATACTGGGGCGCTCCGAAGTATCGCCGACCAGACCGGAGCCAACGACTTCAGTAAGTTTCAGGACTGGATCGATCGGAACCGGTAGCCTGTCGCGCGCCCGATCCAAGCAAAGCCTCCATTCTCCATCACAAGCTAGTCAACCTACAGGTGGAGCTGGATGAGTGTCTCGAGATCGTTCGAGAGAATGAGGGTCTCTCGTGATGATGAGACGCTCCGCGTCTCGAACCACTTGATCTTGAGGCGGTTCCTTGTCCGTGACTACTAGGAACTCGTCCAGTATGGTTGTCTCAATCCGTCGCTGTCGATTTTGTGCTGCCTCGAGCGGTGGAGGCATTCCATCGATGCACGCCGAGACAGACGAGACAGTCGAACCGACCTTCGTCGACGAAATTCCGTTCGAACCAGACATCGAACGAACCATCGCGGCCGAACACGGGCTGCCGTTCTACGTCGATATCGACCGACCGGACGACGTGCCAGCAGACGAGGGCGAACGTACTATCGATCTCGCCGAACGGGTCCTCTCTGTTGGGGGCCGCCGTACCGGCTTCGGACACCACGAGGAACTCCGGCGGTCGATGGCCGAGTGGGCTCCTGGTCGTGACGAAGACCGACCAGACGATCCTGGCTACTGGCGG
The DNA here is from genome assembly GCF_056934455.1 of Haloarcula sp. H-hyl6. Taxonomy (NCBI): domain Archaea; kingdom Methanobacteriati; phylum Methanobacteriota; class Halobacteria; order Halobacteriales; family Haloarculaceae; genus Haloarcula; species Haloarcula sp. H-hyl6. The sequence goes on along the minus strand of NZ_JBRIIK010000004.1, from coordinate 244,544 downwards.
CGGATGGTGTACACCATGTCGCCTCAAGAGCGCAATTTCGGCCGGCTGCAGGGTGACCCCGACGAGCAGTTGGATAAGGCCAGAACCGTACTGGCGTGGGCCAGCGACTGCATCGACGAGGACGTGTTGCGAGAGATCGAACACGCCCAGCTGACCGGTATCGAGCAGGCCTGGCGCGACGCCGCCGAAGCGGAGAAAGAACGGCGTGCCATCGAGGCGTTCGAACAGAACCCACCGGCGGAGTTCGAGGGCTGGACACGGTTTGCCGCCGACCACGATGATGTCGACGTCGCCTACCACGCGAAGAACCACGGGACACCAGTCGTTGCAGCGGTGTTCCAGACCAGCGACGGGAGCATGGACGCGAAAGAGTTCACGCTCGAAGCGTGGGTCGACACCGGCGGCGATCCACAGGTGGCCCGGCCGAATCGGTACTGCGTCACCAATAGTGGCGATGGGCCCTATGCCCGTCTGCGCTCGCATCTGCAGACGTTCGACGCCGACTCGCTTGCTGAAAATTCGCTGGAGGTGTGCTGATGTCACGACACCGCTCTCGCACGTCACAACAGCGCCAGTCCGAGTTCGCTGAATCGTTCGCCTGCGAGTTCGACGCCGCTGCGGTCCACAATACGGTGTGGGAAACCGTCGACGAAGACACGGACTTGGCACGACTCTGCGATGCGGCTGCGGCAGCTGACGAAGCACTCGATGTTCGTGGCGGCGAAGCGTTCGCAGCGAAACTCGATGAAGCGTGGGGCCAGCTCGACTGGGTCGCCCGACAACGTGCGCTCGAGGTCGTCGCCGAAGCCTGTGGGACGGTCATCACCGACGGTGAGGAGTGGATTGCAGACGGTCACTGGGACGCTGAAGACATTACCGACGCGCAGACGGAAGCGCGAGACTGGCTCGCCAGGCATACCGAGATAGCCGAGCGAGCCGGCGTTCTCAGCGATATCGCGACGCACACAGCTGACGACTGACTGTCGTTCCATACCCCGCTATCGAATTGTTTTCTGATCCCACAGGAGGCCGGTGGTTTATACATGAAGACGACCAGACGCAGGTGTGTGACAGATCGGAATCCTGAATTCGATCCCGCAGACCTCCGAGGCGCAGCAAGTTCTGATCCCAAGACCAGTCGGGACAACGGCGACGGTCGACGTGGTGATTATCCAACGCGGTCGACAGGGAGTTCAAACCGGTGTGAGTCCTGCTCTCGGACGATCCCTGCCGAGGAGCAGCAGTGTCCCTTCTGTGCGACTGCAGGTGTCACCGCCTCCCCAGCCGAAGAACAGTCAGACGATGAGTGGACGTTCGGTCGCGTCGTTGTTGCCGTCGTCGACGCCAACTCGACGTACCACGCGAGGGCACTCGGGGCAGCGGCACTCTCCATTGCTGACGATCTCGTTGCCGGGCCAGACACGTCCCACGGTGTGGTCAAGCCCATCGCGGACTTCGAAACCGACCCCGATCGTCACCTTACCGAAGGATGGCCATCGTTGCCGGCGGCAGCACCTCTCACCGATGAGAGCGGGCGCGAGGTGCTTGCGGCCGCTGGCATGCGGACCGACTGGGGGGTTGACGACGCCAGCCCCGTCATCTATCGTGAGGACGGGACGCCGATCCTGGACGAGAGTGAGTTCGACTCGCTCTTCGGTAATTCCGCTGAGACGGCGTACTGGGTTGTGCCAGGACTCGTCCAGCGCTACGACGCACCGCCGGACGTCGACGCACTCATCGAGCGCTTCGAGGGTGCGACTATCGAACACCAGTTCGCCTGCCGAGCGTGTCAGGCAAGTACCGCGCATACCTACGTTGGTGCGGATGGGGTCGCGACGCACCCGTACACTGGCCGGACGATATGGGTGTGTCAGGACTGTGGCCACCCTCGCCACGAACCGGCGTCGGCCGACGCTCGGCCAGACTTGCGTGACCGACCGGCACTTGCCGAGTGCTCTTCGGTTTCGGCCGGAGAAGTGACCCATCCTGAGATAGCTGCACTTCTGGCACAAGAGTTGGACGCTCAGCTCACGGCTTATCGCGAGCGCTATGGCCGATATCCGTGGCAGTGACATCCTCCCCGGCGTGAACGCCGGGGCTTCCCGTACTGCAGGTGGGATATTTGCCGGTCTACGACACGACATGTTCTCTCGTGCGAAACATCCCGCTCTCGCGGTCGAACAAGTATGTCGATGGCTGTGCCACACAGCCGTTACTCCTATCCTCACCATGAGGACTCGGAGTTATCTTCTGGCGCATATTCTCCGCCCCGTTGCAATCCGCATTCCCCACTAACCCGCACGACGAGCAAACGTACAACCCACGGTGCTTCCGGTTAGCCTTCGTGTCGTCCCCGCACCGTGAACACGTCTTCGAGGTATTCCACTCGTTTTCTTTCAGCACCTCGACGCCACGTATCTCGCCCTTGTATTCGAGGTACTGGTAGATGCGGTCGAACGCCCACGAGTGCAACTTCTTGTTGCCTGTCTTCCCCCAGTCAGACTCTCGCACATTCTCAGGCCAACTCACCGCGAGCGTGCCAACACCACGTTCGACACACTCTGAGATGATGGTGTCCGTAAGAACGTGGTGGAAGTGGGTTTCACGGTTTGCAAGTTTCCTGCGTGCCCACGTTGACTTCTCCGAGGGGCCGTTCTCGCCTTCCGTGACGTACTCGGTTCGCGTGAAGTAGTGCTTGTCCTGTTTCAATGAGTTGCCGGGATACAAGACGTATTCGTCGGGGAACGCGACCGTGACGAGGTTCTTGATGCCGAGGTCGATTCCTGCCACTTCGTCGCCTGCTGAGTCGTTGGTTTCGAGTTCGACTTTGCAGACGAAGTGCAGTTCCCACTCATCATCGTTCCAGACCGCACGAACGTTCTGCACCGAGCTGACTTCTGAGAGGTCAACGTCGGGGCGGGTCTGGTATTCACAGAGGATGAAGTCCGACCAGTTTTCTTTGAGGTTTGAGCCCTTCGAGAGTCGGACGCGGTCGTGGTCGGGATCGTGTTTGAACCCGTCTGCTTTGAACGTGACTGTACTTTTCGGGCGGGTGTCGCCGTGTTTGCGGTAGCCGGGAGGATTTGCCTTGTTCTCTTTCTGTCGTAGGTCGAACCACGACTGGAAAGCGTCAGAAAGTTCTTCGATGACTTTCTGACTGGATTGTGCATTCAAGTCTTTCCAGCACTCTTGGTTCTTCATATACGCTTTCAGTACACCCTCATCTGGGATTTCACCGGTAGTATCCCAGATGCGGTCGGCCGTCCAGCGTGCGACGTTCCAGATTTTGGAAGCGGAATCTCCGAGCGAGTTGAGGCCATCACAGACCTGTTGGTGGTTCTGGATGGAGCCAATGTAGGTGCGTGTGACCTCAATCGCCATACATAGCCTATGTAGATAAATTTACTTAATATTGTGGATTCGTGTTGAATATCCAGCCTGCCATCGACGGTAGATTGTGGAGAGGGTGTCGGATTCACTCCCGCCGTAAACGGCGGGATTCTTTCCTCGCAGGAAGATAGAGCGTGGGTATGTCGTCATCGTCCCCGGCACTGAAATCGGTGAACGCGTCGTCGTCGAGATCGAGTCGGTCACCCAGAATGTGGCTTTGGCTCTGTCATTGAACGACTCAGCTACTACGAGTGACTGTCACGACGTCGTCTCTATGGCGCTGGTCGCTGCAGTAACGTGCGAGAGTACACGCAGGACTCTTGTACTGTGTGGCAACAGCCGCTAAGGTACTGCACCTGGCGGAACTGGTCATGGGGTGGGAGATGAGAGAGAACGGACACGCTGGGAGTGATGGCTTCAGCGATGTCCGCAGCGGACGCTATCCGTGTACCGTTTATGAAGGTTCTGGCCCAGGTATCGAACCTGGAGCCGCGAGTTCAGCGCAGGTTCAATCTCGGAACCTGATCTGGTAACTCTGTAGTGCCTCTGACAGCCTGCAGGAGATGGTTAGAGGGATGTCTTATAGTTCTATTGCCATTACCGAGAGTCCGTGGAAATGCACTGAGGATACCCCAGTGATACGTCGACGACCGGCCATGGTTCGGTGGTCGCCGACGCGAGTGTCAGAGGCACGGGCGTTTCAGCCCGTGAGGGACCAATGTGCTAACTCGACTCAAATATTGTGAGCAACTCAGCAACTGAAACACAATCGTGTCAGTACTCGCTGTCGATGCAAGACATGTCTCCAGCAGCCAACCAGCGAGTATTGTGGGAGAACGCAAAGCGGACGGACGTAGGTCTCCGTTGGTAGGGCACACACCTATCCCTGTCACATTCGTAGGCCGGCACTATGCACACTCGGTCCTCGTCTGTGCGAGTGGTCTGTCTGATCGGTGTCGTGCTCCTGGCTGGGTGTTCGGGGGCGACGCCGGCAGTCGACACGGCGACGACCACACCAGACTCGACACCGACGACGACGGCGACCACAGCCAACGGCACGGTCGCAGTCCACTTCATCAACGTCGGCCAGTCAGTGAGCACGCTCGTCGTTGGGCCGACCGGCGAAACGATGCTGATCGATACCGGCCACTATCACGACGACGGCAAGTACGTGCTGCAGTATCTCCAACAACACAACGTCGACCGCATCGACTACATGGTGGTCTCGCACAACGACGCTGACCACATCGGCGGCAACGCGGCGATCATCGACTATTACGAGACCGAAGCCGACGGCATCGGTGCCGTCTACGACCCCGGGATTGCCGCGAGTACGCAGACCTACAGCGAGTACCTCGATGCCGTCGAAGAGCATGGTGTCACGCTGTACGAAACCCGTGCCGGGGACTCGGTCCCCTCGAGGGCGTCAACGTCCAAGTTATGGGCCCGCCCGAGCCATATCTCGAAAACGACGCCCGTAACGAGAACAGCATCGTCCTCAAACTCACCCACGGCGAGACGAGTTTCCTGTTGACCGGCGACGCCGAGGACGATCAGGAAGCCTATCTCGTCGAGCGGTACGGTGACCAGTTGCAGGCGACGGTACTGAAAGCCGGTCATCACGGCTCCTCGAGTTCGACGAGTGAGGCGTTGCTCGATGCTGTCGATCCGAAAACGGTGATCATCTCGAGTGCCTACGACTCCCAGTACGGCCATCCGACGGAGGAGTTGTTACAGCGTTAGACCGAGCGTTCGCTCCCGACGTACTGGACTGCCACCCACGGCGACATTGTGTTGGTCAGCGACGGGCAGGCCGTGTCAGTACGGACACAGCAGGCGGCGCTGACTGACCCGCCTGCCCTTCGCGATGGCGAGCCTATCGCGCCGGGGACGAGCGGCGACGTCGTCGAACGGACCACGTACTGCACCGACTCTGGATCGACCGCCACGCCTCAGCCCACGGTTACGGACGGTGGCACGACTGGGACGGGGACCCTGGCTATCGAGACGATCCACGCCGACGCCAGTGGTGACGAGCGTGCAAACCTCGACGACGAGTACATCGTCTTCCGGAACACGGGCGACGGGCCGCTCGAGCTGGGTGGCTGGACGGTGTCCGACGAGGCGGGTAAGACCTATACCGTCCCCGAGGGGTACACGCTTGATGCCGGCGCGTCGGTGACGCTACATACGGGCAGTGGCGCGGATACGGACACAGACTTGTACTGGGATGCTGGGTCGCCGGTGTGGAACAACGGCGGCGATACGGTCACCGTGCGAAACAGTGACGGGGATGTCGTGCGACGGGAGACGTACGAATGACTGGGCTTGACACACTCGCTGATGGCCAATATACCGCCGTCGTCGACGCTGTTGAGGACGGTCTCGCGACCGTCTTCTTCGAGCACGATGGCGAGGAGGTTGGAGACGCCGTGTTGGACGCATCGGCCCTCTCCGAGGATAGACGGCACGCCGACGCCATCCTTGCGGTGACGATCGAGGACGGAGAGGTGGTCGACCGGGAGTATGATCCCGACACGACTGAGGCGCGACAGAAGGCTGCCCAGGATCGGTTTGACCGGCTGTCGAGTCGGCCGCCGAGTGACGAGGAATCGTAGAGGTACGGACACCATCAAGAAACGGCTGCGCCTCGTTACTTACTGTCGATAGCACAACACTGTCCCGTTGCTGCGGAATTCTTTTGTGACGATTCGCCGCCGTCTCACCATGACCACGAGTCCGGATTTCACATGTCACCGACCTGTTGTGGCGTCGTCTGCCCCGATCCCAATCGGGTTCGTAGTCGCGTTCGGGTCCCCAGTCGCGGGTGAGCCAACAGAGTCATCTAAATTGGTTGCGAGGGCGAGTTCGCCGACCACTGGGGTCGGGGGTAAAGTTCGGCACCCGGCTAACCTATTACCCGTCGTCCACGGTCTCGGCGAATATCGAGAGCCTTGTATGGTAAAATAGAGGATACCTCTATGAATTCCTATATAATAATAGTGGAATGGTGCTGAAGACAAAAATCATGTAACTAGTAGTGCTTGAATTTGAAACAACAATAATTAGAGCGATTTAGAAAAATTTGGACCCAGATAGAGATGATAGAAAGTATTCATTCAATAATACCAATATTATATATTTAAACCTAGGTGGATGGCAATACATATATAATATCGTCCAATATTGTCTTGTAAATTAGAACTTTCTAACTGAAAACACCGAATCTCGTTAGATCTATCGCAAAGCACACTTTTCATGATTGCTCAAAATTTCCTCGATGTCTGGCTGGCTGTATGATAATATAATGTGGAGCTCAACGGTCAAAGATTTCTCACAATATAATTCGAAACCTACGTGGGAGGTTGGTTGAACAGGTATTCCTCCAAATTAAAGTGACAAAGGCTGCCGGCTGAGGGCATCCCACTTCACCTAATTCTACCGGTCACCCGACACGGGGTCGACCAGTTTTGCCGCGCCGGCAAAGGCACCTGCAGTAACTGGACCAAAGAGGCTGACTCCTACGAGGCCGACCACGAACGTACCTGTTCGGTCGTATCCCAACCCAACAAGATACGGAATTAAACCGCCTGATAAAGCGAGTCCGATGGATGCCACCCCGAATAGTGTATTCAGGTTGTCATTGCCAAATATATCCACGAGGACCGGGGTCATCAACGCGCCGATGCCACCGCGGCAGACGCCAAACACTGTCGCTAGTCCGAGCACGATGATAGAGTTAGGTGCAATGGTGAAACCCGCTGAGACGAATCCGACACCGACCCCACAGCCAGCAATGACCTTTACCCTAGTCATATTCACCCGGTCAGAAAGGTGTCCGACAGAGAACTTGCCCAAGATGTCGCCGACGCCGATGGCACTGAGCGCCAATACGCCCACGCCGCGTTCGAACCCCCTTGAGGTCGCAAACTCAACGATGTGGGCGACCAATGCGAACGACGGCGCGTACGCCGCCGAAATCGCGAGCAGAAAGAGGAGAAATGCCCAGGACTTGATAGTCATCGCCGCGTCCGAGAACTGTTCCCGGAGCGCAATTTGCCTCGTCTCTACAGCATTACCACTCCGTTTCTGGTCCAGGGTCTCGGGGGTCTTCGCGACGAAGAGTGCGGCAAGTAATAGACATCCTAGGACGAGCGTGGCTAGTGTCAGATAGGCCTCGCGCCAGCCGAGGCGGCCGATGAGCACTTCAGCAAGCGGTGGCACGGCGAGCGTGCCGACGCCAGTTCCGGCTGCGGCGATACCGGTCGCCAGTCCGCGTTGCTCGACGAACCATTGTGGTGGGGTTACGTATGTGATGACGATGATAAGCGCGCCACCCATACCTCCGACCACACCGTACCAAAAGACCAGTGGAGCGAGCGATGTCGACTGGCTGGATCCGTAGAGGCCGATTCCGAGGAGAACCGCGCCAAGCGCATACATTCGCCTGATGCTATAGCGGTCGACGAAAAAACCGAGGATCGATCCACCGGCGTACACCACAACTGACTGGACCGAGAAGACAACGGACGCGCGGGCTAAAGAGATGTTGAACGCCTTGACGATATGATCCAGAAAGACGCCAAAAGAGGTAATCAGCCCGTAGACAGCGAACGTCCCGAGGAAGCAAGTTCCGACGATGACCCAGCCATAGTATAGTTCCCTGTCTGCGAGACGACTCCGAACGTCGACCACGTCAAGTATCTCCATCTGTTACTGCATTCAGACCTATAGCCAAATAATTCTGTGATACTGACCTGAGAAGAACTGGAAACCGACCAGCGCTTGATGAATCCCTGTCCATTGCCGACCGACTCCATCCCTATGTGTCGCTGGCGTAAACGCTGATCCGAGTGATCCCCTCATCGGGATCGAACTCGAACACGTTACAGAATTCTGTCTCTACCGGGCCGTCATCGCTTTCACCAGTCACGATCCCCTCTGCGACAGACGCCCTCTCACCATGGAGACGAAGCGTGATTTCGTGTGTCGTATTTGAGAGCCCACGCAGTTCCTCTAGGTAAGTTTCTAATCCCTCGAATCCCGACAGATCGCCCGCGAGTGACTCGTAGACGAAATCCTCTGCAAGCGCTGGACGGAGTATTTCAAGGTCTTCGGAGTCCATTGCGTCGAAGTACGCATCGATTAGCGAGTTTCGATCCACATCAGACATGATGCGTACTGTTCGACGCCGCCTAGTAAATCTTTGCATCCAATATCGCTGCCCATCCGCACCTCTGTAGGAGGGAGCGTCAGGCTAAGATGTAGATAGAGGTATATTCAGCATCCACCCTGCTAGCGAGGTCAGAGGTCACTGCCGACCTGATGATTCTATGTTCACCGTCACGCAACCGGTCGTGATGAACATTATCCGAGCGCGATTCTTCACCGACTCGTTCCTCTCCATATCTTGGCTTTTAAGGACAGTACTTCTCGTCCTCTTGGTCAGCAAGTCACTCCCGTCGGCGGAACTGTGAGTGTACCGGCACTATAGCCTGTCGGCGTGTGGAGAAAGGAAATCTTGTTAGCCAGCGTTGCCATGTATGTGGCAATGAGTCCCGAATCGACGTCAGTCCGTCGCCTCGCGGACTGGGACCACGGACACCTTGAACGACTAACCGCTGAGTATGGGACGCCGCTGTACGTAATCGATCTGAACCGTGTCATCGAGAACTACACAAGGTTCACCTCGGCGTTTCCAGACGCTCACGCTATGTACGCTGCGAAGGCCCACACTGGCCGCGCGGTCCTCTCGAAACTCCTCGAAGCTGGTGCGGACATCGAGTGCGCCGCCCGGGGAGAACTCCAGCGGGCGATCGATGCCGGTGCAGATCCGGGAACACTCCAGTATACCGCCGTCAACCCGCCGGATCGGGACCTCGATTACGCAGTCGATCTAGCAGGCGACCACCCCGGACTGACGATCACCGCCGGCGCACGCGACACCTTCGACCGCCTCGAAGCGCGAGGATACGACGGGCGTGTGGCGATACGCATCAATCCCGGCATCGGGACCGGTCACCACGAGAAGGTCGCGACCGGAAAAGATGCCAAGTTTGGAATTCCCTACGACGAAGTCCCCGATGTCGCCGCCGATGTGGCTAAGCGGTTCGATCTCGTTGGCCTTCATGCCAACGTCGGCAGTGGCGTCCTCCACGACGATCTGGACGAGCACTGCCGTGCGATCGCGAAGGTCGCCAAGATGGGCCAGACCGTGATCGACCAGACCGACGGACTGGAGTTCGTCGACTTCGGCGGTGGCTTCGGTGTCCCGTACCGTGAGGAGGTCGAACCACTCGATATGGAGATTGTTGGCAAGAAGGTCCGGGCGGCAGTGGGCGACCTGAGCGCCCAGATTAAACTCGAACCGGGACGGTACGTCGTCGCCGATGCCGAGTGCATCCTCACCGAGGTCAACACCATCAAAGAGACGCCCGCGGCGACCATCGTTGGAGTCGACGCCTCGCTAACCACGCTCATCCGGCCTGCGATGTTCGACACGTACCACCCCATTCGGAACATTAGTACCCCCGACCGCGACCCCGAACCGATATCCATCGGCGGGCCCTGCTGTACAAGCGCCGACGTGTTCTGCACTGACCGACCGATCGCCAGAACGAAACGTAACGAAATACTTGCCATCGGTAACGCTGGTGCGTACGGCTATGAACTCGCTAACCAGTTCCACTCCCAGCCCCGACCGGCCGAAGTTGCTATCGAAGGCGAGCAGACACGAGTCGTCCGGGAGCGCGAGACACTCGACAACGTGACACGGAAGGAGCGGTAAGGTGAGCTTCGACTTCGAGTCGTCCACCTGCACGCTGTCGAGGTGTCCGCTCATACCTCCGCTGAGGGACTGTGCGACCTGTAGGGTGAAGTGCTTGCTAGCGGGCAAAGTCCGCTACTAACAACTCACCTGGGGCAATTTTCGCTGTTTCCAAACGCGTGCAAAGGTACCGAAAAATACACTCGGAACATGAGCACGTCCAACTCTCGAAATTCAAGCTAGCTACCCTCCAATTCACGAAATGGCCAAGTTGAATGGGGCAGAGACTTCGCCGGAGTTGAAGCAATATTGGTCGCTATGTAAATTCTAAACACCCCGGGCAGAAAATCGAGGCACATGGAAGCGGTTAATCCAGCGACAGATGAGCGGATAGAGACGTATGAGGCGGATACTGTTGATGACGTCGAGACTGCTATCTCGCAGGCCACTACCGTGTTCGAGGAGTGGCGAGAAACCCCGCTGCGAGACCGCCAGGAACTCCTCGCCAACGCGGCCGACGTGCTCCGGGACCGAAAGCAGGAACTCGGGGAACTGATGACGTGCGAGATGGGGAAACCGATCGCGCAGGCGGTCGGAGAAATCGAGAAGTGCGCGTGGGTCTGTGATCACTATGCCGAGTTCTCGAGCGTCTATCTCGGTAAGGAGAGTCACCCGAGTCCGCCCGGGTCGACGGTGAAGACCCGCTACGATCCGCTCGGTCCGGTTCTGGCGGTCATGCCGTGGAACTATCCTTTCTGGCAGGTGTTCCGGTTCGTCGCGCCGACCCTCACCGCCGGCAACGTGGGATTGCTCAAACACGCCTCGAACGTTCCGGGATGTGCGTTGGCGATTGAGGATGTCTTTCGCGAAGCCGGCTATCCAGCGGACGTTTTCCAGTCCCTCCTCATCTCGTCGGACCTCGTGGACGACGTGCTGGGGGACGATCGGATCAGGGCCGCGACGATCACTGGCAGCGGTCCGGCGGGCCGGTCGGTCGCGTCCACCGCCGGTGAGCACCTGAAGAAGACGGTCCTCGAACTCGGCGGAAGCGACCCCTTCATCGTGCTCGACGATGCTGATCTGGCGGCCGCGGCCGAAACTGGTGCATGGGCTCGGAATATGAACGGTGGCCAGTCCTGCATTGCGGCGAAGCGATTCATCGTCCTCGACGCAATCTACGAAGAGTTCGTAGATCAGTTCGTTTCCGAGGTGGAGTCACTCACTGTTGGTGACCCGATGGACGAAGACACCGACGTGGGCCCACAGGCCAGCCGGAGCCTGATGGACGAACTCCACGGACAGGTCGAGGCGAGCGTGGACGCGGGCGCGACTGTACTCACGGGCGGCGCACCGCTGGACCGCGACGGAGCGTTCTACCCGCCGACGGTCCTGACCGACGTTCCCACCGGGTGCCCGGCCGATGGCGAAGAGCTGTTCGGCCCCGTCGCATCGGTGTTTAGAGTCGAAAGTGAGCGGGCCGCTATCGAGAAAGCCAACGATAGCCGGTTCGGCCTCGGGGCCTCGATCTGGACCGAAGACCGGGACCGCGGCGAACGGGTCGCCGCGAGTATCGACGCCGGGTGCGTCTATGTCAACCAACTCGTGAAGTCTGATCCACGCGTGCCTTTCGGTGGTGTGAAAGACTCCGGCTACGGCCGCGAATTGTCGGCGGCCGGGATCAAAGAGTTCGTCAACAGGAAGACCGTCTGGGTGGAGTGAGCGCTGCCTCCAACGGGGAGTATCCGGGGTACTAGGCGAAGCATACACGTCATATTTCCGCTCACTCCGGTCGGATCACGGTGCGCTCACGGAACGTGGGAGCTCAGACACTCCCAGGGGAGACAGAACGACCGGGGCCATCACTTCGGCTGACACAACTTACTACGCTCGCGTCAGGACTCCGGTTCCGCAAAGGTCAGCATCCGCTTGGGATTCTCGACCAGTATCTGCTGGATGTCGGCCTCGGTGATCCCGAACTCGCGACCGGGTTCGTCGATCAGCAGCAGCGGAACGACGTCGTTGAGGATGTGGAAGTACCCCCGTCCGCCGTACTTGGCCAACTGGGCTTTTCGATGCCGATCGTGGGAAAAGAGGATGTTTGACGCATAGCCGTCGTTCACGAGTTCCGTTACCCACTCAGCTCGGTGGAGGTTCGATGGACGGGCGTAGTCCCGGTCAATCCAGTCGACAGTGAAGTGCTCCTCCATTCCCCATTCATCGTACTCAATGAACGCGCCACGCTCGGCGAGTTCCTTCTGGTACTCCAACCCGGTGCCCTCGAAGAAGGCCCGATCCATGTGATCGATCACGACGCGTTCGGCCGGTAACCCTTCCTCCTCGAAAACGTCTAGGATCTCCAGCCCCCACCTCGACGAGGGATACGTCCCGTCGCGTCGGTGACTCTTCCCGTTCGGATGCACTGTGACTGATGCGCCCGTCTCGAGGGCTGCTCTCGCGCCGGCACGCAACACCTTCTCCTCGTCCTCGTGGATCTCCCCGGACACGCCGAGTTCGCCGATGATCCCCGCTCTAGCGTCTGACGAGCCGATCCCGTTCCGAACGTCGTCGACGAATTCCGCCCGTATTTCGTCGATGCTCCTCTCCGCCATATCCGGTGGATGGCTGGCCTCCGTGTAATACGCGGTGCCGTGGACGACGTTCACACCGGTTTCGCGCATCACGGCCCGTACCGCGTCCGGATCGCGTCCGAAATGCTTCGGCGTGACGTCAACGATCGTATCGCCGCCGCGTCGATAGTACTTCGATATTTCCTCGATGGCATCGCCCAGCGAGTCGAGGAACAGTTGATCGGGAGCCATGTGGAACCCACCACCCTGTTGGACAAACCACCGGTTATCGAGCGAGAGCGGTGCCTTCGACCGTCTTCTGTCTACCGGCGATTCCAGACTGATCCCCTCCGCCGTGACCGACAGGTCGGAGAACAGGTGTTCGTGGGTCATCGTCACGCCGAGCGTGTCGGGGTCGATTCGACCGTCTACAGTAACGATACTGCCGGCATCCGAGTCCATGACTGATAGACGCTCCACCACGTATGTTAAACTACTGGTGCAGGCAGTGTCGCAATGGACGTACCTGGGGTCCCGAGTCTCCGGGAACGACGCCGTCTCCCGCGGAAGTCTGCCGTGAGGGGACGTACGAGAGCGGCAGTGGTGCGCTGGTACGTGGACGTTCCAGACGCCGTAACGAGCCACGGGTCGCTGCGAGTATGACCGGACGACGTCCGCTCTGAAAGGGTGACAGCAGACGTTCCGTTCCGCCTGCCGACGATGCGCCTAGTCCAGTGACGGAATGTCTTCCCGCGCGAGCCACTGCCGTATCGCCGTCCGTCCCTCCTCCGAGACGGGGCGGTAAGGCGGCCGAGGCGGCCCCAGCGGGACCCCGGAGAGGTCCGCAGCGGCCTTGACTGCGGGCATCAGACCGGTGTTCACTTCGGATGGTGGGAAGTCGACGAACCCACGCTGGGCTTTGACCGCGGCCTCTCGGTCTCCGTTCTGGAACGCGTCGTACACGCGCATAGCTGGGGTGCTCGCGGGTGCCGGAACGACCGCGCCGTGACCGCCGGCTTCCATCACCGGCAGGAGAACGTCCATCGTACCGAACACGGACGCCAGTCCGGCGTCGTCGACGTGTTCGATGAGCCACGCGAGTTTCTCCCAGTCCCGAGACGTTTCTTTCACGTACGCCACGTTCTCGATGCGTGCGATGCGCCGCATCGTCTCGGGGGCAAGGTCCACGGTCACCGTCGGGTTGTTGTAGAGCAACACCGGGAGATCCGCTGACTCGGCGATAGACGCGTAGTACGACACTACGGCGTCGTCGTCCGGAGCGAGCCCCCACGGGGGCATCGCGAGGATGCCATCCGCGTCGGCAGTCTCCGCATGGGATGAGAGCTCGGCGGCGACGTGCTGAGACGGGTGGGAAACGCCGGCAAGGATTGGCCGGTCGTCGGCCGCTTCGATCGTCGCCGAAATGAGTTCCATCCGCTCATCGACCGTCAGCGATACTGTCTCCTGGACGCCGGTGCCTGCGGCGATGAGTCCGTGACATCCACACGCCTGCGTGAACTCCACCGAGTCGGAGACGTGTTCGGTCGCCACGGAACCGTCTTCGATCGGCGTCAGGACTGGCGAAAGAATACCGTTGAGTGATCGGTTCATTTCCTTTTTCGGGTTGTGAACGAGTCATAAAAGTTCTATCGGCTGAGTGCCCGCGGCGGAATAGATGGCGGCGCGACGGGGGGTCTCTCGCTCCGGACGTGGAGAACGGCTGGAGGTTCGTACACGAATGATTCGCCCGCTGTCCGACTCGTCGCCTTGACTGTCCGGGACGTCCCCGACGCGTGCGGACACGACCAGGTGGGTATACCCTGGTTGGGTTCACCGGTATCATTAAACGTGTCGAGGAGGACATTAGCCGTATGGCTGAAAGCCAAGCAGTGCCGAATAGCGAAACGCATTACGGCGTACTGGTCGACGGCGACTACCGAGAAGCCGACACCGACGATCGGATTGCGGTGACATTCCCCTACACGGGCGAACAGTGGGCTACCGTTCCTCGATCCGGGGAAGCGGAGATAGACGACGCCGTCGGGGTGGCGCGTCAAGCGTACGAGAACGGATGGAAGGACACACTCCCGAGCGAGCGGCGGGATATTCTCTACCAGATAGCCGACGTCCTTGACGACCACTACGAGGAGTTGGGGCGACTGGAGACGCTCCAGAACGGGAAGCTGATCCGCGAGATGGAGGGGCAGATCGAGAGCCTGGGCGAGTGGTACCGGTACTACGGGAGCCGCTGTGATACGCTTGAAGGGAAGGTAATCCCGGTCGAGAACAAAGGCGGTGAGATGTTCAACTACACTCGGAAGGAACCCTATGGAGTAGTAGGGGCGATCACGCCTTGGAACTCGCCGCTGCTGTTACTGACGCTGAAGCTCGCGCCGGCGCTTGCGGCGGGGAACACGTTCGTTCACAAACCCAGCGAGCACACACCCGTCAGCGCTCTCCGGTTCGCCGAACTCATCTATGATGAGACGGATCTTCCCGCGGGCGTGTACAACGTTGTCCCGGGTGCTAAGGACGCGGGTCGGGCGTTGACCGACCACGAGGGCGTCAACAAACTCACCTTCACGGGAAGCACGGCGGTCGGCCGACAGATCGGGAAGGCTGCCGGAGAGAATCTCATTCCCGTCTCGCTCGAACTCGGTGGGAAGAGCCCGAACATCGTCTTCCCGGACGCCAATCTAGACAACGCAGTCAACGGCGTTATCAAGGGGATATTCGCTGCGACCGGGCAGACGTGCGTGGCAGGATCGCGCGTCCTTGTGGCCGAGGAGATCCGCGAAGAGTTCGTCGACCGGTTCGTCGCCCGCGCGAACGATATCGAACTCGGGAATCCACTCGACCGAGAGACGGAGATGGGGCCCGTCGCGTTCCCGGAGCAGTTGGAGAAAATCGAGAAGTACATCGACATCGGCACTGCTGAGGGGGCCGAGATAGCATTCGGTGGTGAACAGCCGGACGACCTCTCCAGCGACCTCTTCATCCAGCCGACGATCCTCACGGAGGCTGACAGCGGGATGCAGGTCGCCCAAGAGGAGATCTTCGGGCCTGTCGCGTCCGTCATTGAGTTCTCCGACGAGGAGGAGGCTATCCGGCTGGCTAACGACACCGAGTACGGCCTTGCCGCCGGCGTCTGGACGGAAGACATGCGACGTGCACACAAGTTAGCCGACGGTATTGAAGCCGGCACAGTACTGATTAACGAGTATCGCGTGATGTCGTATCGCGCTCCGCTTGGCGGGTACAAGGCCAGTGGTCTCGGACGAGAACAGGGTGAGGAAGGATTGGAGGAGTACCTCCAGACGAAGAACGTCTGGATGGATCTCGACGGTGAGGTGTCCGACCCTTTCAATATGGATACGTAAGGCAGGATAACTGATTCGAACTGCGTCCGAGAACGGTCGAACGAGCGTACGCCTGGAACGTTCCACAGCACAGACACCGTTCGAGCGAGACTTTTTGACGGTCGTTCCGCTGGTCCCGACCCGAGCCAGTCACTCGTGGTCCCCTCAGACGGCCCTTCGGTTAGTCCCTGATACCACCAGTGCGCGTAACCTCTCCTCACTTCGTAGCTGGTCGTTGTGGAGAGGACGTCGTTCCCGTTATCACAGGACTCAGAGTGGTTTCCGAATTCGCTGAGAGCTAACGTCGAGTCCGACCGAATCTGAATTACAGCGGTACGCGGATAGCGGTCAGCGTCCGTATCGATTTGCCGATGATTGTGTATCCCGCCCTCACGAATAATAGTCTCCTATTGCCACTTGTTCGCTGTCAGCGAATCTAGTTCCAGTGGTGGTTCACAACTGTATTAACGTTATACCAATAGGCACTCGTATAACAGATGTACCTGTGTTACAATGGTTGGTGACTTCACGTGATGGTTGGATCCAATCAGAACAGCATCTTGTATTCCAGCAGGACGATAACACTACACACGCGAGACTGCTTGGTCCTAGTGAACGGAATTCGGGGTCAGCAAACATCGTAACTGTCGTTCCCCGATATTCCACTCTGGTTCGGTATCAGCGAACAACCTATGTGTAAGTAAGCAGCCGCGTGAGGTGAGAGCAAACAGGGGCGGCTTCTGTCTTGGCCCGCTTGTCGGACATCGTCGCGGTCAGCGCCCCCGACGCTCCACGATGTGTGATCGCCGGCAACCCAGAAGGGATAGTTTGAACAAAAGTTATTTGGCACTCGGTAGCAAACCCATCCCTGATGGTTCGAGACAAATCGCCGTACCAGATGGACTCGTTGCGGAATCCATCGGAGTTGATGCAACCCGAACGTTTGGGCGCTCTCCAGCAGACGCCCCTGAGTTTTGCACGTATTCTGACGAGACGGATGGTCGACGAGCAGTGGGAGATCGATCTCCGCAAAATCACCCTAGACAAGGAGGGCAACGGAAGGGCCCGATACAGCATCACGACACCGTCTCACGAGTTCACTTTCCCTATTTTCTCCCAGAAAATAAGTGAGGAGGAGAAGACAGACCGGATCACTGCAGACACCTGGGACATGTGGGGGTTTCTCTGCGAGGGATCCCCCGATCAGGAGTTCATCGACTGGCAGTTCGATGAGTTGCCGAGCGTCCGAAAAGGACGTGCCACCCCTGATGACGTACTCATCTGGACGCGGGGAAACCGTAGCTCTCGGTTCTTCGATCACATCGTCGAATCGCTGGTCGAGGGTCGCCAACCCGATGTCGACTTCCTAGCGAAAGGCGGATACCTGATCAGATCGTCCGGTTACTACGGGAACGGGCTAAACGGCACAAAGGTGTTCGAGGCCCTTGGAGAGGATCATCCGCTCAACGAGCCGTATCTGGCGCAGATGTTCGCCGCCTACATGTGGCGCATCTTCGGATACGATTTGGCAGACACCATAGCGAAGGAGCGCACCGACGACGCGGCCACGTTGGATTACAGTATCCGGAAGTACCTCGGTACGGGGAACTCCTCTGGAATGGGCATCACACTCTTCGCGTTGAACCACCCCAAGCTGATTCATACCTGGCTCCGCACGAGGGAGGTCGCCGTAGCGCGAGTCAAGACAGCCGAACCGACGAGAGACGACGTCGAGCAGCTGATTGACCTCCTCCGGCGAGCGGAGGTGTGGTTCTCGGAGGACGAGAGCGACTCGAAGGAGTTCTTCCTCTCAAAATCCCGGATTTCGGACGGCCTGCAACGGATCAGGAAACGAGTGGAGCGATCGCACGACATCTCCACGTGGGAGGACGTCACCAGTTGGGCCGAGAACGCCTTCGAGCCAGAGATCCGGGAAATCCTGTACTCTCTGCTGTTGGACACCCATCCGGAGGTGTACGAGGGGCTGGAGTCCGCGCTCATCACCTCTGAGAAGAGCGACGTTCAGCCCGGAATGACCGTCTCACGGTTGTGCTCGATCATCACCTCTGATTACCGGTGGGCACTCGACATCGACATGTCCGCACCGGGAGCGAACGAGAACTTTTGGTACCGGTCTGTCAACGGGGAGGAGCCGAGACTGGGTAAGAAAGGGGAGAGCGACGCGGAAGGGTACGCCCTCCCGGTCGATATCGCGCTCCAAGTACAGCGGCTACACGACGACCTTCAGTTGTTTGATGGCTCGGACACGGTCGCCGACGTGTTGTTCGAACACCCCGAGCATCGGAAGATCGTCGAACGAATCCAATCCGTCCACGGGCTTCCATACGCGGAGGTCCGAGGAAACCCGCTAGACGCAGATTTTATCCCTCTCCATCTGGTCGCGATGGTCAAGTCGTTCTGGGGGATCCAGAAGGCTCACCCGGCGAACAAGGGATGGGTGAAAGGGACTTTCTTCCAGGGCGCGCCATTGCCCGAGGATATCCGAGAGGGGGATAGTTCGTACTGGCTGTATCCGCCGAGGCCGCAACTGGCGAGGAAATCGGAGGTGACACGATGAAGTTGAGCTCCCGGGAGGTGTTCCAGTTGGCGGATCGATGTCTTGCATCCGCGGGCCTATCTAGGGGCGGCTCGAAGGCGAATGCCGAGTCCATCTGGTGGGCGGAGCTGTACAGGGACTGTGGGCTCACCACGCTCCACAGAATCGTCGAGGAGTCCCCGACGCTGGATCCGGCGAGGATGTCGCTCGAGGATCGAACGTCGGTCTTCTCGATCGTCGACTGCGGTGGGGAGCCCAGTATCGTCTCGAGCACGGCGGCGGTAGACTTCAGCTGTTCGCAGGCTGAACAAGAGGGCATCGGGATCACGTACTCGTCCATTCCCACACCCGACAGGAGCCTCCCGGCGATCGGACACACGGCGTACCATGCGGCAAACCGCGGGATGGTGTCCGTCGTCCTGATCCAGTCTCCCGATGAATCGGGGAGTTTCATAGGAGTACCCGGTCGATCACGTCCGATCGTCGCGGAGGTAGACGTGGAGGGGCAGTCAACTAGCTATGCGAAGCTCTGGGGTATCATCAAAAGCGGCCTCCATCGACAACGACACAGTCCGCTAGTGCAGGCGTTCTTCAATCAGAGTGAGGGGGGCGACAAATCCGCCACGGACGCGGCCACGCTGAGACGACTGCTGGACGGTGCGACGGAACTGAATACAGGAGACGCCGACAATGAGGAGTACGGATTCTTCACGGTTTGCTTCGATCCGAACCATCCGGGGAACTCCGAAGCTATCCGGCACGTTGCGAATCAGTTCGTAGACGAACAGGGGGATGTGATTACGACCGTGTATCGACCGTCCGAAGTGGGCGAACGGGGGCGAACGTTAGTCGAGCAGGGCGTCGACATCGAGAAATGGGTCTGGGAGGACTTGTTCGAGTTCAGCAACGGTATCCTCGCGCCGGACTCGATGGGCTCTAAGTCTGGAGCGGGTCCTGGTCTGGAACGGTAGGAACTGACCGCGTTCTGATACGATATTCGACCGAACTCGTTCCGGAGGGCCCGAGCTGTCTCGTCCAACGCCACCAACGAGAGCTGGAAGTCGACGATGGGACAAACGGATCGGCTTGAAATAGACGTGCTGGACGGCGTTACCGCACCGTTGACTCGGCCGGCCGATTGAACAGCCCCAACGGGGATCCACGCTGAGTACTGTCGTCGCACACTCAAAATCGACACGCCAAATGAGTGGGTAGCCGGCAGTGCGATGGCACTGTCTGACCGCGCCATTTTCGGGACGGTGTGGAGCGGGTAGTCTAGGTCGAAGAACAAGCTACTGCGAAGCCGGCCGGTTACCACTGATCCAGGAAGACAATAGCACTCACTCGCCGTTCACACTCATGGATGATCACCACAATATGTGACTGAATCAAGGATCGTAGCGGAACCCCAATGAAAAATAATCCTATATACCAATCTTTATGTGGTGGGGCAAATAAGACATCCCCGTATATGATGGGGCGTAAGCTACCCAGAACCAAGGAGTATGTTGTCAGGCACCAACCAACGAGCTGTCCGGGGGAACGACACCCGGACGCGTATTCGCACAAACGCGGTTTCCGTGGACGCTTTCCTGCAGGCGGTATTGTAGACAACCACGATAGAACATGAATGGGCTGACCAGTTGGCTGCCTGGCGCAGGCATCGTAGAAGTACAAAGACTACCAGACCACCTACTCTAACGTCAGAACCGATGAACGAACGATACGAACCCGGACTCTTAGAACGGGAAGGCTCTCATGACTGAAACCGACACCAGCGAAACGACAGGCGAAGAATCGGAGACGCTCCAAGAGAAACTGTTCCATGCTGATTCCAAGTACGGACCGGGGGACAGGAACCTCGAGCTATTGGGCGGACATTTCGACATCCATCCGGTAGTGTTTCCTGTCTCGATCGCTGTCATCACCCTGTTTATCGTGGTAACGTTGTTGTTCCAACCACTCGCCGCGGCAATCGGGTTACGAACCGCGAGCGGCGAACCGATGACGGCAGCCGCCGCGTTCGGTGCTGTCCAGTCTTTCGGATCGAGTACGTTTAGCTGGCTTCTGATGCTGTCTGTGAACGCAGCCATTATCGCTGTGATATACTTCGCACTCAGCAAGTACGGCAAGATCCGAATCGGGGGCGTCAACGCCGAGAAAGAGTTCAGCGATTTCTCGTGGATGGCGATGCTGTTCAGTGCCGGCATGGGAATCGGTATCATCGTGTTCAGCGTCTCCGAACCGATGTATGGCCTCCAAACTGTTCCACCGTTTTTCAGCGGTGTTGAGGCCGGTACGCCCGCTGCAGGCAAGGCTGCCCTAGTGCAGACCTTCTTCCACTGGGGGCTCGCACCTTGGGGAATTTACGCGCTCGTCGGCCTCGGGTTGGCCTTTTTCTCGTACAACCGAGGTCTGCCGCTCACGTTCCGGTCGATCTTCTGGCCGGTCCTGGGTGATCGAATCTACGGCTGGCCGGGCCACGTGATCGACATCCTTTCGGTGTTCGCCACGGTGTTCGGGTTGGCCACGTCGCTCGGTCTCGGCGTCCAGCAGGCGAACACCGGCATCGCGATCGTCGCAGATCAAACTATCGGGGCCTCAGTTCCGACGACAACGTGGACGCAAGTGGCCCTGATCACCATTGTCACTCTCATTGCAACCGGATCGGTGATCGCAGGGCTTGAAAAGGGCGTCAAGCGCCTGAGCACGGCCAACGCCTACCTGATGATCGCGCTGCTCGTCTTCCTGCTGATCACGGGACCGACGCTTTATTTACTGGACGGCTTCAGCTCGGCTCTGGGCATGTACCTCGCCTCGCTGGTAGAGATGAGTTTCTTTACCGGCACGTTCGCTGGAGAGAGTGCTTCCGAATGGCTGGGATGGTGGACGTTCTTCTACTGGGCGTGGTGGATCGCGTGGTCGCCGTTCGTTGGCATGTTCATCGCGCGCATCTCGAAAGGCCGAACGATCCGAGAGTTCGTCGCGGGCGTACTGATCATACCCACGCTCTTCGGCATTCTGTGGTTCTCGACGTTCGGCGGTGCAGCGCTGTTTGCTCAGTTCAACGGTGGAGAGATTCTGACTGTTCTCAACGAGCAAGGGCAAGCGGCCGTGATATACGCGATGCTCTCGGAGTATCCGCTCGGGCTCGTGACCTCAATTGCCGCGACGGTGCTCGTCATCAGCATCTTCGTCACGTCCTCTGACTCGGGGTCGCTCGTCGTTGATCATCTCGCCTCGGGCGGGAAACACGACGTCCCGAGAACTCAGCGGACATTCTGGGCGCTCACTGAAGGGGCGGTCGCAGCAGTGCTGTTGATCGGTGGCGGCTTGACGGCGTTGCAGGCGGCGTCAATCGCGACGGGCATCCCCTTCGCCATCGTACTCCTGTTCATGTGTTACAGCATCTATCGCGGACTCGATCGTGAACTCAAGATCCTCGAGTCTGACACGTACTCGAGAGAACTGGAGGAGATGAACGAACAGGGCGAAATAGATATAATCCCATCTGAGGGCAATATAATAAGTGATATTACAGGAGACGACTCGACTGTGAGTGACGACTGAATCTATTCGTAAATATACGCCAAATCCTGAGATTTTAGGCGCTTTTGGAATTCCCTGCCGATGCTCTCTTGCGATTCCACTCAAATATTAAACTTTCCAATTAATAATAGCGTGAAAGCATTATAGAATCCGATATAATAGGAACACAGAAGGTAAAACGGATATTGTATAGTGTTATATTTTTTAATATTCCGTTCCGAAATTATCATTAGAATATAGTAAATTCATAACTTAGAGTATATCTAAGACGTGGCTGTTAGTATACGAGGCTAAGACCGATGTCGTCCGCGGCAGCCCGTAGTCGCTCGAACAGTTCCTCCTCGCACCGTTCTCGACTTACTCGATACGTCGGGCCAGCTACCGATAATGCGCCTTTGACAGTCCCCTGGGAGATAAGCGGGACCGCCACTGCGTGCATCTCGCGGAGGCCTTCACCTAGATTCAAGGCGTACCCCTGCTCTCTGACACGTTCGAGTTCCTCGTCGAGGGTTTCCCGCTCAGTAATCGTCTTATCAGTCATTTTCGGAAGACCGTGACGCCCGATGATTTCGTCTACTTCCGCCTCTGGAAGATGAGCGAGTATCACTTTCCCACCGGAGTTGGCGTGCATGTGTTCCCACGATCCGATGAGCGCGTTGACGTTGATTTCGTTGTTTGGATCCCGTCCATCCAGGTACATCAGTCGACCCTTCTCGTGAGTCATCAGCCACGTCGTTTCGCCCGTCTCTGCCGCCATCTCGTCAAGCACTGGCAAGGCCGCCGAGTAGACGTCTCGCTCGGTCCGAGTGTACTGACCGTAACTGAAAAACTCGAGTCCGAGATGATACTGACCGTCTCGCTTTACGACGAATCCGTGCGATCGCATCGTCGACAGGTGGTTGTGGACCGAACTCTTCGCTAGATTAACGTTGTTGGCCAGTTCGGTAACTTTGATCCCATCTGCTTTCCGTATCTCTTCGATCAGGGCGAATAGGGTCTCGTCCGATTTGACCCCGCGCCCTCCCGACGAATCGGCGTTCATACATCAGGTAAAATAGTGTGGATACTAACGATTGTCGGTAGTTCGCACTGAGGCAGGAGTTAGGCAGAACTGAAGAGGTTAGATTCTCAGGAAATGTCTGGATTGGTGTCGTGCAGTTCTTCTCCCAACCAGACACGGTTCTCACGTCCTCAGGCCTTGAAACCTTAGCGCTTGATCTCTTCTCGGAGATTCCTATCCCCGGCGCGCCGACGGCGACGGCGCCGTCGGCATTGCAGCATCAAGAGTCCGAGCAGCCCGCCACACCTGTTTCCGATCTTTCAGTACAGCTCATGCCTCGACATCTCGAACGAGATCACCGACAGTGACCCACCACGTGTGGCCCGCGGGACTGGGCCAGTTGCGAATCAAACCGTCCGTCTTCGGGGGTGTCAAAGCGATCCACAAGGCCTCACAGAAAGCTGCGAATCCGATCCAGGAGTCCGGACGACTGGTCGGGCACACGCCGAAGTCGTTCGTGGACGTCTTGTCTGATACCTGGATGCTCCTCCAGATACTCGCTGAGCACCCACGTCGAGCCGGTGTGCTTGTACTTGAACACGCCTTCGAGCCCACATTCGTTGCAGATGTATTTCCCACGGGCTAGGGCATCGACTTGCGAGGGTTCCTGCCCGCCATCGAGTGACGCACTTCCGTCAGTCACGATGATGTGGTACTCGCCGCCCTCGGTCGCTTGTTCGACGACGACACCCGACTGTTCGATCGTCGAAAAGGTGTCGAGACAGTCGTCACAGTAGTGGTACTCACCCTCTGGCTCATTGTCGGTAAAGGCACCACAGCGAGCGCACTCGGCCATAGCCACGGGTTTACCGGGGTCCGTAATTAACGTGGGGGCTGGCATCGTCAGTGACGGATGTCGTTCGGGTCGTCGGGAGGGGCACCAAGATCCGCAGTCCCATTGGGAGGCCTATCTCGCTGGGCGGCCGCAGGGGTTGACGCTGCCTGCCGTCGCCGAGGTTAGTGAGGGGGTGACGAGCTACGTGGCAACGGTCGAGTGGGTCGAGGAACTGACGGCGTAGATTGAGTGGACAGATGCGGTGATCGACGAGCCCCACTCACCGCGACATCCAGGCGATTGTCGACGCCGTCGAGAACCCGAACGTCGCGACCACCAGCACGCCCAGCAAAATGGCACGTGGCAGCTCGTACAGCTGGGTCAGGACGATGACGGCGCCCAGCAATTTGGCGACGATGAGGTTGTTCTTCGCGAGGAGTTCGTGCTGCGTGCTGTTCATCGTCCCTCCATGGGCTCGCCGACGGTGGCTGTGCGACGCGATGCAGGCGGTGTGTGGTTCGTGCTGGACATAGCTGGGGCTCCTGGTGGTACCGATTTCCCGCACCGGCAGGCACACAGGCGGGCGCTGTGATGGCCCGTGTGTCCGTCGGCGGCCGGGGACCTCGGTGGCCGATGGGTGCGTCTGGTGTGCGCCGGTGATCTTGGCGGGTTGGGGCGCACACTGGGTCGACGCTCGCGAGCGATAGCGATGGCTCTCCAGGGGTTGTTCGGCCGGGGGAGTGTCGCTAACGAGCGTCAGCCCGCATCTCGTAGGACGCGTCTACTTAGGACGAGGGCTGCTTGTGACTAAAGCGTTCACCCATGCAGTACTTCGAATATAGCTCGAATTGGTACTCCATATACCCGCCGTAACCAGAGTCAATATAGAGGCTAGTGGATGCTACTGAGCGCCCGCCTGGCCATCATCCATCCACGTTCAGATACTGCCGAGCAGTTTCGAGGTCCTTCCAGCCAAACATCGCTCGACGGGCGAACTTGGCGATATGGAGCTTCGCTTTCAGCAGTTTCAATCCCATGCTGGGTTTCTACCGGGTCTCGACGCCACACTGGTAGCGACCGCCGCCGAGGTTTTTGAGTTTCAATCCCGTTCTGGGTTTCTACCGCGTCTCGACCTTGGGAATCCGCACAGTCACGCGTTCTTTGGGCTGTTTCAATCCCGTTCTGGGTTTCTACCGCGTCTCGACCCGAGTTCTGCCCGCACTTCATTCAGGCTAACCAGTTTCAATCCCGTTCTGGGTTTCTACCGCGTCTCGACCGCCCCTCCAAGGTTGTCGCGGAGAAGGACGACACGTTTCAATCCCGTTCTGGGTTTCTACCGCGTCTCGACTGTCCGTCTCTCGGAGGTTGGCTTTGTTCTGATTGTGTTTCAATCCCGTTCTGGGTTTCTACCGCGTCTCGACGGCCCTCGGATGTATAGCTCTCCAGCCTCAATGGTGTGTTTCAATCCCGTTCTGGGTTTCTACCGCGTCTCGACCATCACTTTTCACCTCCGTCCGTTGCGACAGCGCCGTCGTTTCAATCCCGTTCTGGGTTTCTACCGCGTCTCGACACGGCGACGGGCAGAACGACCCAGCAGACATCCCGGTTTCAATCCCGTTCTGGGTTTCTACCGCGTCTCGACACTTCCTCGTCGGACGACGGGTCAAGGAGACGAAGACGTTTCAATCCCGTTCTGGGTTTCTACCGCGTCTCGACCTGTCGGCGCGCGGCGGCGCTCTGGTTGTTCCTGAAGTTTCAATCCCGTTCTGGGTTTCTACCGCGTCTCGACGTGCGGGCTCGCCGTCGACGCGACGAAAGCCGACCAGTGTTTCAATCCCGTGCTGGGTTTCTACCGCGTCTCGACACGCCGGATGCCGACGCCTGTGCTCCCGCGATGATGAGTTTCAATCCCGTTCTGGGTTTCTACCGCGTCTCGACCCTACGTCCTCCCGCTGCCGCGGGTGGGACAGCGACGTTTCAATCCCGTTCTGGGTTTCTACCGCGTCTCGACCGGGGGTGATATTTGCACCAGAGAGCCTATAGCTTACGCACGAGCCACGAGAGCGAGCACCTAAATCATGGACTCTCCCTGTACACGTCATTCAAAAGGGTCCACGAATTACGCCAGCCGGAACAGCCGGAGTCGCCCTCCGAGCGTCAGTTCGACATGTCTGGTCTTCCCCCGTTTCTCTGTTTCGACCGCACCCGCTGTTTCGAGCTCGTCGAGATGGCGGCCGACCGTGCTCCGGGACTGGCCGCTCCGATCGGCGATCGTCGGGAGAGTCGACTCCCCATCCAGTTCCGCGACGGTCTGCAGTGTCTTGTGTGTCTTCGTGGGAAGCGACTCCATCAGTTCGGGCAGTCGGAGTTCCCGCACTTCCTCGTCGATATCCGTAAACTGCAGCACGGTGTCGATTCGCTCGTTGGCCACAAGCGCGGCGATCGCGAACGCGAGGAAGATCTCACGTGGACCACCGCCAAAGTTCGCGATCGTCTTGCCGTCGGCCGCCGCCAGCACATCAACGCACTCCATCACTGCGGCGGCGAAATCGTCGTACGTGATTTGCTCGACGACGACGTCGATATCCGGACCCAGCTCCGAGAAAATCTGCTTGACATCCGCGACTGCACTGTCCCCATCCGCATCGTCATTGTAGGGCCGAAGTAACACGACCACATCCCCTGCGTTCAGTCCGTGGTCTAATACCGGCCGCACCACCCGTGTGTCGTAGTATCCGATCGTCGAAACGTATGTGCGCACACACCCAAGACGGATGCCTGCATCTAAACGGTTCTGTCGCAGGATCGTGCAGATGTGCGCGGCTGATTGCACACGTCTGCATACATATCATCTCATGAATAAGTTTAAAGTGACATGGCTCTGCAGAAGTGGATGTGCGAGTAGATCAACCACGAAAAAACAGGAGATGGCGATGCGACAGGTCGAGCTGACGTTAGCGCCGACTGAGTCGTTCGTGATCCCGAGCGCCACTGGCTATCAGGTGTACGGTGCGCTACTCGGGGCGCTCGATGATGTTGCCGCCGACGTGAGCGAGCGCGTGCACGACTCCCAGCTTGGCAGTCTGCACAACAGCGGCTTGCTGGGCTCGTTCCGGGGCAGTGACCGCAAGTTCCACAAGCGGGTCGATCCGTCCGAGGAGTACCGCCTCTCGTTGGGCGTGACCGATCCTGCGGACCGGAGCGTGTTCGAGGCACTCGCGGACGCGTTCGTCTTCGGCGGCGACTCGCTCTCTCTTTCGGAGGGGGAGATGCGCGTGCGTGACTTCGCGAGTAGTAACGCGACCCATGAGGAGGTGCTCGAAGCAGCAGCCGCGACCGTCGACGACCAACCGGACACGTTCGAGCTCGAGATGCAGTTCCGAACGCCGACCTGTATCGAAGAGGCTGATGGGATCACGACGATGTTCCCCCACAGAGGGTCCGTGTTCCGGTCGCTGCTTCGTCGATGGAACAAGACGCTCCCCGAGGATGCCGTCGACCGCTGTGAGCTGGGGATGACTCGCGAGGACTTCGAGGCGAATCTCATCGAGAAACCCGACGCACGGACGTACGAAACGTGCAGTGTGTTGGTGAACCGCGGTGAGGACGGCTCGCCCATTCTCGCACAGGGATTCACCGGGACCTGTACGTACAAGTTCAAGGATGCGAGTGAGGCCGTTCGGACTGCTACGACTGCGCTTGCTCAGTTCGGTGAGTACGCCGGCGTGGGGAGTTCGGTCGCTCGCGGGTGCGGGACTGTGGAGGTGGGGGTAAAGGAATGAGTGAAACGTCGATCTTCAGTGGTACTGATGAGCTGAATCCCGTGCTGGGGGAGTTTCTCACAGCGGTTGATCCACAACTGCTTGACGAAGGCTGGGGATTCGAGGTGGCAAAGAGCATTGACTATGGCCAGACTGACCAGTCGATGGTCAATCATATCCGGAATGGTGTATTTGCGCTCACGCAGCTCAATGAGATTGTGCCATCGTTCGGGGCATATGCACTCGACGATGACGAACTCCGACAGGCTATTGCCCTGTTCGTGATTCACGATCTCCACAAATACAGGGACACAGAGACGACAGCCCAGACCGAGTACAACATCGACAGTGGGGAAGTTGAGACGCTGGTGGATACAGTCGGTGTTGACGAGTTTGCCCCGTCTCTCCGGATTGAGGACTTCCACGCCTGTACTGTCGATCATGAGAACAGTTGGAAGTCGAACCCAGAGCAGTCAACACGGACATACGACCGGATTCGGCCGTTTGTTCGGATTGCAGACGCCTTCGCTTCGTGTGAGACGCCGGAATCCGCAGCGAGCGAGCGGAATGTGCGAGCCTTGGACGAGGCGTATCCCGGCGTCGATCTTGACCTCCGGTACCACATTCTCGACGACGTCAAGGGAATCTTCACGAACCTGTTGAATGGAGTCGTTGCCCGGGAGCTGAACGACCGCGCTGGGTACGAACTCCTCCTCATCTATCAGGATGGCTGCGTGTACGTCACTAATACAGAACATCCAGACCCACCAGTCAACGAGGGGCTGGTCGACGCCCTCTACAGCCGGCTCACGGAGGAAGTTGGAGACGCACATCCTGCATACGATGACCGACAGCGACTCGCAGAGAACCTTGATGTCCGGTCACAGGGGTTCTACGCGATCAACGCGCAGGATTTCTTCTACGCAGGTGCTCCAAACGTCCTCCTCGCGGTCACCGTCAAAGCCGTACAGGATGCTGACCCGGACGCTGACCCGACGGACAGCATGCAGGAGACGATGGAGCTGCTGAACGAACGCCTTCCGATCGATATCGACGCGACCACGCGTGTCGCTCCAGGATACGCTCGGTTGGCGTACACCGTTAAACGGGCGTTCGTCGACCCACTCGTGGACGAGGGTGCGTTTGACGGGGACGCACTAACGGCGACCTGTCAGTTGTTCGGGCTTGACGACGAGGTCATTGACAGGCTTCGAGCACTCCGTGATGACGACGACGTAAGCCTAACCGCTGGCGGGAAGTGGGACTATGGCTACGCAATTGGACAGCACGTCGCCGACATGGTCCGGCGTGAAGGTTGGTCTCCAGCGGCTGAACACCTTGCAGAGTTCCTGCTGAAACGACTTGGGGAACGGGCCCCTGACTGGCAGGAACCGGTGATGGCGGAACATGCCGGCGAGTTCGAGACGGAACTCAAGGCGTACATCGCCGACGTGCTCCATGTCGATGGGCACATAGTTGAGTCGGCCGGGGAAACGGAACTCCTCACCGACCCGTTCGAAGAGCACCACACCACCCGGCGTGGGAAGACGTGTACGTTCTGCAACCGCGGGACGACAAGCGGGCGGAAGGAAGACATGAAAGCCCCAAAGTCGCTCACAACCTTTCAGGCTGGCTACTCCAATCGTATCCAGGCTGACGCCGGTAAGCCCGAAGAGCTTCTCGCGTGTATCCCTTGCCAGGTGGAGTTCTCGCTCCGAGAGACTGGATCTACTCGTCGGGAGGCAGGACGCCTGTTCATCCACCTTATCCCGGATTACTTCTACACACCGACAATGTGGTCACTGTACAATGGGGAGATCTTCGCGCGCTTCACCGGCGAGGCGATGACTCGAATGGGACGACTCGCGTCGGCCGTGTTCGACGCGGTCGCGGATGGAAATCCGGACGGAATGCCAGCCGAGTCGTACGCCACTGTTCTTGAGGAGGCGACATGGCACGAGGAGGGTGGTCGCTCGATGCTCGAACAGTTAGGACAAGACTTTGACTCCGAATCTGGCTTCGGAACGCGGACGCTCTCGTTCTACAAGCCCCAAGATAACGAGACCGAGTTCCAGTTCTTCGGTGTCTTCCTTGGCCTATCGATTGCGGCCGCGATGGGGACGAGAGTGTATATCTCCCAGTCGCCGCTGCCGGACCTCCGTGGCCGGGACTTCAAGGAGATGGCTACGCTCGATGCTGGATTCACGAGAGTCGCGGACTTCTACGGACAGGAGATCCCGCTGTCGGAGCTCCGCGAACGGCTCGGTGCCGCGGCGGCACTTGTCCAGCTCGGGTACGAATTGGAGTGGGACGATGCCCGTTTCCCACAGTATCTCCGCATGACGCGAAACAAGCCGCTTCCGGGGTCCTATCTCCTCAAAAGAGCCGCGAAAGACGCCGATAACGGTGGGGCACCCGGATACCTGCTCGAGGAAGCGGATTACCTTGACCGGTACGCATCGCAGCGATCACGGACGACGACAGCACGATTCACAACGATAGACGACCAATGACGACATCAACGACACCCAAAGACGACATCACTTACCTCGCGGAACTCGCGTACGACGCGATTCGGCCTGCATCCGACAACGACAAGCCGTACGCGATCGAGCGCGTATTCCGCGAGTCAGTGAAGGCAGTAAAGGACTCAAACGAATTTCGGCTGGACGCCGACGAGGCAGCGCTGCTCGTCGCTGGTCGACTCCAGAAATTACCAAACCGGAGTGATCAGGTGTACCGACTTTCCGAAGACAAGAGCGAGCATGGCGGACATCCGAACGAACGTATCGAGCGCTACGCCAAGGCGTTCGCACAGCGCTTGCTAGTCGACCGATGCGAGGGAAAGCCATCGCTGCTGAAGCGGCGGGCAAACAACCTCGCAGACGGCTTCTACGCGGCCACGCTCCGACTGAAGTACCAGTCAGCAGCGACAGAAGGTGACGATCCGACCGACGACGAACACTCCACACAGTAACCATGTTCAATTACGACACCTACCCAGAACTCGAACGCGGCACCGTCGCTCCCGATGAGATGAGTATCGCCCCACAGAACAACTTCACGAACATTCTCGTCCTTCGAGAGTTGGAGAGTCACGCAATCTTCACGACCGACGGGCAGAGCGCTGATCTTGCGAGCGTTGCCGTCGGATCCGGCGACGACCGCGAGACGTACTCACCCGGTCTGATGTTCATGCGCAAACAGACCGGGAGCGACCGGCGCTTCGGGAAGTCGCTCCAGCGCGACCTGCTCGACGTCGAGTGTACGATGCAGGTCAATGGCATGTGTCAGGACTGTGTCGAGTGTATGCTCTACGGCAGCGCCGCGAGCGATGACGCCGATCAAGCGCTGTCGATTACCTCGCGGGTAATGTACGACACTGCGTACACGCTCCGGGATGCCACCGCCGCAATCGATGAGAAGTTCCAGAACGCGCCCGGCGATGACTACGCTAAGGAGGCGGAGGCAACAATCCGCGAACCGGACTTCTTCGAGCCAGGAACGTTGTTCCCCGCGGTCGTCACGCTCCGCGATGCGACGCCAGCGGAGCTTGCGTTCGTCCTCGGAATTACTGCGAAGAACAAGCGGTACGGCGCGGCCACGACCCGACTCGGTCGCGTAAAGAACCACATCCTCGGCGTGTATACCGGGAGTGAGGAGGGGCCCGCAAACCTCGGTCTGACCCGGGACGTGATCCGACACCTTCGCGAGGACGACACCACTGGGTCCGAAACGATTCAGGACGTAATCACGGAATCCGCCCATGACCCCAAACTCGTCGCCGAGCATCTCCAGAGCGCCTTTGAGGAACGTGTCGCGGCCGAGCGCGGCGGGCTCGATCTCGAACGCATCCCCACGGAAACCGTCGATGATCTGCTTGCAGCGGCGACCGGTGACAACCTAGCTGACGTCCTAGAGCAGCAACGTGAGGCCTCCCGGTCGTTCCGCGACCAGTCTGAGGAGGAGTAGCCCGATGCAGTCGGCACTGGAGGTAACGCTCCGAACCCAAGGGGAAATCTGGTTCGCTAGCCGTGAGGTGGGTCGGCTCGCGGACACAGAACCGTACTTCCTCAACACAGCGTTGTACTACGCGTTCGGGTTCGCGTCGGGCCGCTACGTCGACCGGTTGTTCGAGCCAACATATCTCGACGATACTGCGGACATCGCCGACAGGGTCTACGTTACCCCCGCGACACCCGTGGAGGGGATCACCAACCAGATCACGTCAACGTACAACACCAGCACCGACGACTACGCAACAATCAACTACTCCGCACAGGACGACCCGAACGAAGGTCGGAACCTGCCCTCATACGGACGTCGGCGGGTACTCGGTCACGGAAACGAGCTCCGCTGTTACGTCCTCGGACGCAGCGTCGACGCCGACGAGCTGGACGCCGCACTGCCGGGCTATATTCGTCTCGGGAAGAAGCGTGGGAAGGCCCGCGTCGAAACCCAACAACTCGCAGTCGATGACAGAACAGGCGAGTACGAACTCGGCCATGCTATCGGCGGATACGATAGCGACCAGACTCCGGTCGGGGATCTCATCACCAAACAGATGCGGCCAACGCCGCTGATCGCACAAGGGACGTACGACGGACCGCATGTCGTCCTTTCCGAGCCGACATCCAAGTCCGAGTCCGCGGAGAACGGCGCTAGTGACGACTCGGTCGAACTCCCGGCCGACGTTCAGTTCCTGCGGAGGAAACGATGACGGAGCCCCTCCCGCTCGCGGGCGTCGAACTCCGCCGACACGCCGATCCCTCTTACCCTGTTGCTGATGGTGCGTTCAAACCGTACGCGCATCAACAGGACCTTCGCGAGTTGTTCAACACGAGCGAGTCGTTCCTCGCGGTGAACGACAGTCCAACTGGCAGTGGAAAGACAATATCGTGGTTCGTTCCCATCGTAAAACGCGGCGAACACGCCCTCGTCCTCTACCCGACGAATGCGCTCATCCACGACCAGGAACAGAATCTCAGAGCGGAGATTTCGACGAAGTATCCGGAGACAGAATTGGGAGAGGACGCGAAGCTGATCACTGTCACCGCCGACACGCTGCGTGGGGAACACGCCGACCGGTTCCCAACGGCGACGAGCAATGGAGCACGACTCCGCCGACTGCTCAGGGAGGAAATCTACCACGGCGAGAGTCAGGTGATCCTCTTGACCAACCCGGACATCTTCGTGATGATGCGGCGGAGTCTCTACGGACGTCCAGGAAACCCCGGTGCGCGGGTCCGCGCGCTTAACGAGTTCGGGACGGTCGTAGTCGACGAGTTCCATCGTGCCGGGCGGAAGGAACAGAACACGTTGCTGTTCCTTCTCGACGAAATGTATGACCTCCCAGCGTATCGGTGTGCGCTCTCGCGGATTGTACTGCTGAGTGCGACACCAACAGACTGGCTCGAAAACCGGTTCGAGAACGCGATGGGGGCGCCATATTACCGTGTGACCGAACAGCGTGGAGAGGTCGAACAGCAGCCATTCACTGACGAGCCGTCGGCAGGCTGGGGGGCAGTGATGCCACCGGTCACCCTCGACGTTCGCTCGGCATCGACGTTCGGAACAGCCGATGAACTACTTGACGAGGACTGGGAGGCTACTCGTGACTTCGCATCGCGACCTGGGAAGACCGTCTTCATACTCGATGGAATCCGTGAGGTTGAGGACGTGTACACGCGGCTCGACGAAACGCTCGACGAACAGGAGGTTGTCCGGATCGATGGGTTCCACCGCGGCGATCTCGAATCCAAACTCAACCGGTTTGACGTCTTGGTGAGCAATTCGGCGGTCGAGGTTGGGATCGACTTCGAAGTTGATCGATTGGTGTTCTCAGCACATGACCGAGCCAGTTTTCTTCAGCGACTGGGTCGGCTTCGTACCGAGACTGTCCGCCAGTCTGCTCGCTGTTACGTTCCATCAACGGTCGCGGCGACGCTCAACGACCGTCCCCATTCCGAGTCAGTGACGCGAGCGAGATTGACCCGGATTCTCGGCGACGCCTACCACGATCCGCGTGACAAGGAATCGTTCGACTGGCGCTACTCCGCCGCGGAAGCGTACCATCATTTACGAAGACGAACGCGGGACGCGAATCCGGAGCTAGCCGAGCGGATCCAGACAAACGGATGGGACCGTATCACCGCCCACTTCGCGTCGGATTCAGGCTTCACACGCGAGGACCTCGAACGCTATATCGACCCGATAGAACACGCAGTCGAAGACACGCTGAAGTGGTACCGGGGGGACTCACTGCAGGTGCTTGTGTACGACCCGAACGGAGAGGGCCGCGAGGCTGTTCGGGCGTACGATCTGTTCTACCTGCTCCGCCACGGTGATATCGAGTTCCACCCACGCGAGGAGTTCGACAGGGTGGTTCCTGAGAAACACCACGCGACAATCGAGAGCACAGCGCCATACGTAACCGGGTTCTGCACATATCACGGCACGATTCCCCCGAACGAAGATGGCTACGGGCGCGAGGTCGCCTTGGAAGCGACACCAGAGATCAACGGATGGCTGAAGACTGAAACAGATCGCACCGGACGGACGCCCCGTACCGTCGACAATCTCTCGGTACAAGTGAACGTCGACGATGGTTCTCGACGGATCGGCAGGAGCATCGAACATCTCCGCGAAGGAATGGTTGATCTCAATATTTTAGCATACGTCGTCGACGACAACCCAACTGCTGTCAGGAACCAGTACGATCTCGGGCCGTTCTTTTTCATCTACGGGTTGGTGACCCCCGACGGCCTCTGTTCGATCGCGCTCGGAACCGACGCGCTGTACCTTCATTGTGCCATTCAAGACGAAGCAGAGGCAGTCGATCTCGAACGGTTCGGGGTCGATATCTGATGACGGCCGAGTCGAGCTTTAGAGATGAACTAGTATACGTCAGTGCACTCAACGAATTCGTCTACTGCCCACGGCGGTACTACTACCAGCGGTTCCACGACGAGATTGGAGAGCCATACGAACTGGTCGACGGTCGGTCAAAGCATGACGACGCGTCGAGACGCGGTGGCTGGGTCCGAGAGCGGTACTTCCGTTCGGAAAACCTCGGGCTGCACGGGAAGATCGACCTCGTTGAGACTGCTGATGGAACGCCGACCCCAGTGGAACGCAAGCGTGCCGAGAGTGGCGAGTACTATCCAAGCGACGAATTACAGATTGCCGGTTATTGCATGCTCCTCGAAGATGCAATCGATAAGCCAGTTAACGTTGGATACATCTATCTCTACTCGACTGACACCCGCCACCCGATTCGAATCACAGACGACCATCGGACGGCGGTTCGCCGTGTCGTTAAACGAATTGAGCAGTTGTCATTTGGCGACGTCCCACCGCTGATCGATAGTCAGTCGAAATGTGAGGCCTGTTCAGCCCGAAATTATTGTATGCCAGCAGAGACAGCGATGCTCGCGCCCGAGATGGCAGAAGGAACTGAGTGGGAAGGCGTTCGTCCGGAGGAACCATCATGAAGGCCAGTGACGGGATGTTTCTGGACTCAGTCGTGTACGTCACCACACAGGGCACACAGGTCCGAACAGACGGCGGCCAGATCGTCGTCCACGACGTTGACGGCGACGAAGGCGAACTCGGGACGTTCCCGACCGCGAAGGTCGAGACGATCAACGTCTTTGGAGGTGTGAACTTTTCGACGCCATTCGTCGCTGAAGCGAACGAACACGGAATCGTGCTCAACTACTTTACCCAGAACGGGGACTACCGTGGGAGCTTCGTCCCCGAGCGGAACACAATTGCGGAGGTTCGTCGCGCGCAGTATGCACTGGGCGAAACTGTTGAACTCGACATCGCGAAGGCGATGATCCGCGCCAAAATACGGAACGCACGCACGCTGCTCTCACGCAAGGGCGTCACCGGCACCGACGTACTTCGGGATTTGGGTGAGCGCGTCACTCGCGCCGAGTCCAAAGATGACCTCCGTGGCACCGAGGGCGAAGCTGCGGAGCGGTACTTCGGCCGGCTTGACGAGACGTTGGTTGACGGCTGGACGTTTGAGACGCGGAGTAAGCGCCCCCCGGAGGACCACATCAACTCGCTGCTGTCGCTGACCTACGTGATGATGAAAAACGAGGTTCTAACTGGTCTTCGGAGCTACAATCTCGATCCGTTCCTCGGAGTCTTGCACGCCGACCGACATGGGCGGCCGTCGCTGGCGCTCGACCTCCAAGAGGAGTTCCGGCCGCTGTTCTGTGATGCGTTCGTTACGCGCGTGGTGAACCGCGGCACGTTCACCCACGACGACTTCCGGGACGATAATCACCTCCGTGATGACGCCTTCCAGACGTACCTCTCGAAGTTCGACGCGTACATGGAGGAGACGCTGACCCATCCGTACTTCGAGTACGAAGTGAGTCGGCGAAAGGCGATCCACCAACAGTCGATCCTTCTTCGGAAGGCGATTACCGGGGAACTCGACGAGTATCATGCGCTGGAGGTGTCCCGGTGAGACTCGTAATCACCTACGACGTCAGTGACGACGCGAATCGCCGACGAGTGTATCGAACGCTCGAACGGTACGGTGCATGGCGGCAGTACAGTGTCTTCGAGGTAGATGTCTCGAAGGCCGAACGGGTCGAGTTAGAAGACGAACTCGCCGACCGAATCGACAAGAGCGACGGTGATCGGGTCCGAGTATATCGTCAGTGTGAGTCTTGTCTCGACGATATCACTGACATCGGCTCCGACCCGCCTGAAGATCAATCGAACGTGATCTGAGTCCGGGCTTCGTGGACCTTTTTGAACCCTGTGTACAGTAGGGGTCCACGAAAGACAGATGTTGAATGAGGGATAGAGCGCAAACTATAGGGCCTATGCGGCGTATATTACCCCCTGTCGCGACGAGGGAGAAACCCAGCACGGGATTGAAACGATGAAGACACGAACAGCGAGGTTGTCTCGCTGCGTGTCGCGACGAGGGAGAAACCCAGCACGGGATTGAAACTGTACGGACAGTTCCTCGACGTCGTCTGGTCGCTCCCGTCGCGACGAGGGAGAAACCCAGCACGGGATTGAAACAGCAGGCGGCCGTCAGCGCCCTGTCGGATGGCGAGTCGCGACGAGGGAGAAACCCAGCACGGGATTGAAACAAGTCATCACCAGCGACACCAACGACGACCAGGCGTCGCGACGAGGGAGAAACCCAGCACGGGATTGAAACATGAGCAGGATGCTGGACGTCCCACTCCCCGCGTGTCGCGACGAGGGAGAAACCCAGCACGGGATTGAAACTCGACGCCGTCCGTGACGGGCATCCGAAACGCGCCGTCGCGACGAGGGAGAAACCCAGCACGGGATTGAAACCTTGGTCCGGTTGGTTCTAAGTTTCCAGCCGGTGAGGTCGCGACGAGGGAGAAACCCAGCACGGGATTGAAACCTCACGACGACGCCGTTGACGGCGAGGAGCGGTTCTGTCGCGACGAGGGAGAAACCCAGCACGGGATTGAAACACGACGAGGTCGTGGTCGCGGTCGGTGACGCGCGCGTCGCGACGAGGGAGAAACCCAGCACGGGATTGAAACACGAGCATCGTCACCGAGACCCAGGAGCGTCACGAGGTCGCGACGAGGGAGAAACCCAGCACGGGATTGAAACAGCGCCAGTGGCGCTGAGTCTGTCTACACGTATGCGGTCGCGACGAGGGAGAAACCCAGCACGGGATTGAAACAACAGGGAACTCCCGGTGCAGGTCGTCGTCGACGAAGTCGCGACGAGGGAGAAACCCAGCACGGGATTGAAACACGTCCTGTTCCTCGACTACGAGATTGAGGGCGGACGTCGCGACGAGGGAGAAACCCAGCACGGGATTGAAACGATGGCGTTAGCCCGGACGTCCGCCTCCACGGCGTCGGCTGTCGCGACGAGGGAGAAACCCAGCACGGGATTGAAACCGGTCCTCGTGGGTGTCCTCGAAGACGATTCGCGTCAGTCGCGACGAGGGAGAAACCCAGCACGGGATTGAAACAAGTCGAAGTGGGTCTCGTTGAACGTGCCGGTCATGTCGCGACGAGGGAGAAACCCAGCACGGGATTGAAACACGTACTGACACTCGGGGTCCTCGTGATAGACGGGTCGCGACGAGGGAGAAACCCAGCACGGGATTGAAACTATATCGACGTGGCCGACATCGAGGGCACGAGTACACAGTCGCGACGAGGGAGAAACCCAGCACGGGATTGAA
Organism: Haloarcula sp. H-hyl6; assembly: GCF_056934455.1. Classification (NCBI taxonomy): domain Archaea; kingdom Methanobacteriati; phylum Methanobacteriota; class Halobacteria; order Halobacteriales; family Haloarculaceae; genus Haloarcula; species Haloarcula sp. H-hyl6. The sequence continues at coordinate 206,544 of NZ_JBRIIK010000004.1, read as the reverse complement.
ACATATGTCGGCTAGGCATCGCCGACCACCTGTCTGAGTGTCGCGACGAGGGAGAAACCCAGCACGGGATTGAAACACGTCGACGTCTACGAGGGCGCCGCCATCTGGGATGAGTCGCGACGAGGGAGAAACCCAGCACGGGATTGAAACATGGAGCGCTCGGACGATGTTGTGGCTGCGACTGATGTCGCGACGAGGGAGAAACCCAGCACGGGATTGAAACGATGAGGCCCACGTTCGGTACGTCAGCTACAACTCGTCGCGACGAGGGAGAAACCCAGCACGGGATTGAAACACGTCTACCCGACGCTGCGGGACGTCCCCGACGACGTCGCGACGAGGGAGAAACCCAGCACGGGATTGAAACTCGATGGCATCGAGGGAGACAGTCGTCGGGTCGACGGGTCGCGACGAGGGAGAAACCCAGCACGGGATTGAAACAGGCACAAATCGGCTCAGCGAACTCAGTGACGGGTCGCGACGAGGGAGAAACCCAGCACGGGATTGAAACTCGGTGACGCGTCGACGATTCGCGGCGTCTCCGGTCGCGACGAGGGAGAAACCCAGCACGGGATTGAAACAGTACGTCGCGCGAACGAACGAACCGCCGGCAGTCGCGACGAGGGAGAAACCCAGCACGGGATTGAAACTCGCTGGGAACGGTCTCGAACGTCTCGTCACAGACGTCGCGACGAGGGAGAAACCCAGCACGGGATTGAAACGGAACGACGCCGCCGAGAGTCACGCCGCCGCCGAGGGGTCGCGACGAGGGAGAAACCCAGCACGGGATTGAAACACGCCGCCATTCTGGACGAGCTGCGTAAACGCGGTGTCGCGACGAGGGAGAAACCCAGCACGGGATTGAAACCTGTCGAGCGGGTTGGCGCTGCCCGTGATACCGTCGCGACGAGGGAGAAACCCAGCACGGGATTGAAACTGGGCGCGTCTGCGGAGAGAGTTCCGTCCCCGACGGTCGCGACGAGGGAGAAACCCAGCACGGGATTGAAACATTGTGAACGCCAAAGGTACGATAGCCGCGTGTAGGGTCGCGACGAGGGAGAAACCCAGCACGGGATTGAAACGCACATCCCTACGGCCTCCATCCGGACTGGTGTCCGGGTCGCGACGAGGGAGAAACCCAGCACGGGATTGAAACACGCTGGTGGTTCGAAGTTGTGGGACTCGCGACCGACGGTCGCGACGAGGGAGAAACCCAGCACGGGATTGAAACCGGACGGATGCGGCAGCTGAGGACCAGCCGGCCGAGTCGCGACGAGGGAGAAACCCAGCACGGGATTGAAACACGCTGGTGGTTCGAAGTTGTGGGACTCGCGACCGACGGTCGCGACGAGGGAGAAACCCAGCACGGGATTGAAACGAACCCACGGCCGAACCTGTGGCGGACGTCGTCGACGCGGTGTCGCGACGAGGGAGAAACCCAGCACGGGATTGAAACCGGACGGATGCGGCAGCTGAGGACCAGCCGGCCGAGTCGCGACGAGGGAGAAACCCAGCACGGGATTGAAACAGAAGTTGTCCTCGCCGGACTGGAGCACGAGTTGCCGGGTCGCGACGAGGGAGAAACCCAGCACGGGATTGAAACGGAGGCCGTCGACGTCGACGAGCGTGGCCTCAAGGTCGCGACGAGGGAGAAACCCAGCACGGGATTGAAACACGTCGAGAGTCGACACGTCGGGCGCGGTCGCGCGGTCGCGACGAGGGAGAAACCCAGCACGGGATTGAAACCTGATATCGAGATAGACGAGTACCGGGAAGAGTTCGTCGCGACGAGGGAGAAACCCAGCACGGGATTGAAACGTGAAGGACCGCCGCGTGTTCATCGCTGACGGCCGCGTCGCGACGAGGGAGAAACCCAGCACGGGATTGAAACACCACTTCGACGCGATGCAGCGAGAACACGAACCGTCGCGACGAGGGAGAAACCCAGCACGGGATTGAAACAAGTCTCGGTGGACATTCGGGTCCTATCTCAAGAAGTCGCGACGAGGGAGAAACCCAGCACGGGATTGAAACACAGTCGTTCCCGTCTCGTTGTTGATTAGATAGGCGTCGCGACGAGGGAGAAACCCAGCACGGGATTGAAACAAAACGCCCAGCATTTGAAAGAGTGCACGCTGGTACGGTCGCGACGAGGGAGAAACCCAGCACGGGATTGAAACCGGTCATATCGGCCGGCGAGACGCTCGACTCGCTCGTCGCGACGAGGGAGAAACCCAGCACGGGATTGAAACACGGACTCACCGGTTCGGTCGACCACCTCGGTCAGCGTCGCGACGAGGGAGAAACCCAGCACGGGATTGAAACACCGACGACGCCGCGCTACTGCTGGTCTATCCGGTCGTCGCGACGAGGGAGAAACCCAGCACGGGATTGAAACACGTGCGTGGCTTCCTCGACCGACACCTCGCCCGTGTCGCGACGAGGGAGAAACCCAGCACGGGATTGAAACTCGGGAAGACGACGACGGCGGCGAACCTCGCACACGTCGCGACGAGGGAGAAACCCAGCACGGGATTGAAACTGCGCGTACTGCATGAACCAGCGCTCGCTGAAGAACGGTCGCGACGAGGGAGAAACCCAGCACGGGATTGAAACTAGCCGAGTTCGGGAAGGATGGTTGCCGAGGTCGTCGGTCGCGACGAGGGAGAAACCCAGCACGGGATTGAAACCTTGTGACTCCGCCGACTCACTGTCGATGAGTCGCAATGTCGCGACGAGGGAGAAACCCAGCACGGGATTGAAACAACTCGTCGGAGGTTGAGCGATGACGCTCCGCGCGGTCGCGACGAGGGAGAAACCCAGCACGGGATTGAAACAGCCAGCAGGCTTCGTGTTCGACGCTCCCGTGACGAGTCGCGACGAGGGAGAAACCCAGCACGGGATTGAAACGGAGATAAATTGCGCTGACTACGGCGTGCCCCAGACGTCGCGACGAGGGAGAAAACCAGCACGGGATTGAAACGTGGAAGCCGCCGTCCGCGGCCGCGAAAAGACCTCTGTCGCGACGAGGGAGAAACCCAGCACGGGATTGAAACATAGCGCCGTCGGCCGACCGCCAGACGACACGGCCGTCGCGACGAGGGAGAAACCCAGCACGGGATTGAAACACGTCGTCCTCGCCATCACCGACAGCGAGGGCAAGCGTCGCGACGAGGGAGAAACCCAGCACGGGATTGAAACCTGCCGGCCGCCGCAGCCCCGAGGCCGACGGCCTTGTCGCGACGAGGGAGAAACCCAGCACGGGATTGAAACTCGTCGCCGTCGCCGCGTCGAACACCTCCAGCGCCGTCGCGACGAGGGAGAAACCCAGCACGGGATTGAAACGTCGCTGCTCTACCTCGCGGGCTCACTCGCCCGCGCAGTCGCGACGAGGGAGAAACCCAGCACGGGATTGAAACAATCTCGTCGCCGCTGTCGCACGGAGACAGTGCGGAGTCGCGACGAGGGAGAAACCCAGCACGGGATTGAAACGGGTTCAAGCCACTGCCCCCGCTACAGATGCAACAGTCGCGACGAGGGAGAAACCCAGCACGGGATTGAAACCTATTGAGTGGGCCGGGCAAGACCTGCTTGTCGACGGTCGCGACGAGGGAGAAACCCAGCACGGGATTGAAACCGTACAACTGGAGCGCCAAAGTCACCGACGGCGTGGTCGCGACGAGGGAGAAACCCAGCACGGGATTGAAACGTTTCAATAATCTTATTGAGTACCGATTAGCCGCAAACTGTCTACACCGTCGCCAGCACGTGCTGGTACCCGGCCTGCGACGGCGTCGGCCGCAGCGTCAACCCGGCCAGCGCGAGCTCGCGCAACACTTCGGGCCGCACACCCTCTCGATCACGCAACACGGCATCCAACGTCCACGCGTCGTACTGACTCGCGTTTGGCGCGACGACGTCGACGGCCTCGGTCGCTACCGAATCACGAATCGACCGGGCAGCTCGCCGCACCTGCTTCCGCTCTTCGACGGTACAACTCATGACTCGACACCTCGCACGAGATCGCCGACCAGTGAGCCGCCGACACGGGGACCGTCGTTCCAGCCACGCTCTACTCGCGTGTACTCACACCAGTCACCGAGCGTCCGGAAGGGAGTGTGTGATAGTTCGACTTTCTCGGCGGCGGCGCCTTCGACGACGACCACCGCTTGCTCGTAACCGTCCCAGTAATGCGCGCCGCCGGCGCCGTCGACGCCGACGAACAGCGGGCGCTGGGTGAGTAGTTCGCGTGCGGTACGTTCTTGAGGATTGGCTTCTGATTTCGGCATGGGTTTGGTCTAGAACCCACGCGCCTCGGTGTTCCAGCACCGGGGCGATTTCCTGAAGGAAACCGGCCAGCGACGCGTGTGTTCTTACTCGATACTCAATAGCGCCAGGATCATAAAACTTTACCAGTACTGGTTAAAGATGGCTGTCATCGATATCAGATCGTCCAGAGTGTGAATCTTTTTGGACTTCTTTGACGCCTTCTGCAGTAATTACCCAGTATCCAGGGTCTTGATCAGAGATGACGAGATTGCCATTTTCGTAATCCTCGGCGTCAATCCGCTCTACAAAGCCCTCCTCACGAAGTTCCCCTATATAGTTCTTCAACGAACCTTCGCCAAAGTCAACACCCCGATATGCAAGGTTTCGGTAGAGTGCTCGCTTGGGTAGAGCTAGACGCGTCTCTTCCATAAACTCCAGAACGCGCCGTTTGCGCTCTTCTTTAGACGCCACATGTGTGTCGTTGGGGGCCTGTGCAAAGACCTTACTGAATCTGTCATCGCTCTTATTTTCTGGGCAATCATCTCCATTTCTGGCCATATTTTACCAGTATGGGCAAAGCACTAAGTGGTTGCGCACTGCACAGTCCTAGCAAGGCCGACGCGTCGCTCCTCGGGCGTCATTCGAAAACCGAGTGCGACGCCGTGCACCACCACGGGCGCCGCGTCGGTCAAGCACCGCATGCATACACTTGCCCCGGGGAGGCTTGAAACCTCCCCACGGTTAGCGACGCATCGACCATCAACTCTCGATCCAACCGCACCCACGGCCGCCCAGCCACTACATGGCCGACCCATAGCCGCCACTCGGCGGCCCCTCGCCGTCTGGACACCGCCACAAGCCCGCACTAAACCACCCAGCCACCCGAACGGACCCGCCAGCCACGGCTCCCCAACAAGCGCCGAACCGCAGGACTGGACCCCGGCCGGAGTCTCTTGGGCTGGTGCACTTACTGAAACGACGACCTCACCGGGGTCCAAGCGATACGTTACCATTCGACAGGGAAAAGGCTTGGACCGAATATTTGGGTGTCCCGCATCCCACCCAGGTCGACTGGCCACGCTCCACCGACGACCGGGCGGTGGGATGCAGCTGAGCGAAAACGGCACCGAAGCTATGGATTGGGGTGTCAGTCGCCGGCGGCGCGTGGTCGACGCGGTGTGCAACCGGCGACCGAGTCAACCCTCAGCGGCTGCTTCTGATAAACGGCCGAAACTGGTTGGCAGTCCCACCGCGTGTTTATGGCCGGCCGCGGCCAGCCAACGGCGCCCCACCGACGGTGGGATTGAGCACGCCGCCACTGGTCGAGGCTCGCTGGCATTGGCCGCGGTCGGGCTCGCCGACGGGACGTCGACAGGGGCCACGCTCTGCGGGGGCTGGTGGCCTCGTACCGCTCATCACGTGGACTCCGGTTGGCCGTCGGGGGTCGGGGATGTGGGTCTGTGTTGGAAGTGGCCCCGACAGCCAGGTCGAGACTGGCACCTGCAAGCTACTAACCGATGGGGATGGTTCACACCCACACTAACCGGGCCCGATGTCGGTACTCCGAGCGTATCCCACACGTGTGCGCCCGCTGGTGCGACGCGGCCGGCCCCCCACACTCCCGTGACGCGTGGTGGGACGAACTGGCCCGGACGATGCGTCGCCTCGACACGGGCTGGGCAGGATGACGTGGCGCTGGGGCCTGCCTCGCGAGCCAGCCCCAGCGAGCAGTCGGGTGCCGGGGCTGGGGGGGTCCGCTGGTCGGACAGTCCCCGACACCCGGCCGATGGCTGCCGAGGCTGGCGGTATAATTCCTGTCGACCGTTTGCAACATTCCTAGCAGTTAAACGACGGCTTATCCCCCCGACGGCGGGCCCGCCCGCAGCGACGCGTCGCTGGCCAACGGACGGTGAGCAGGGCGGCGTGGGCGCCGACGAGCAACCACTGACAGCGGTCGTGGAGGCAGCATGACGACCGACAGCAGTGGCGACGATCCCACAGTCACCGACACCATCCGCGTCTGCCCAGCCTGTGATCGCCCGTGCATCCAGAGCGTCGTCGGGACGAACCTCGACGCCGACGGCGTCGAGCACGACTACCGCTGCCGGAGCTGTTCGGCCACGTTTGACGAGCCGGCCACACGCGAGCGTCAAGAGCCGTCCCATCCCGGCTATCTGGCTGGCACACTTCTCGAGCTGGATCCCGACGCTGTCGGCGACGGCCAGCTGGCCACTGATGGCGACGACGCCGATGCTGGTGACGACGACCAAGTGATCACTGATGGCGGCACGGACCAGCCTGCCGATGGCCCTGACGACGCAGTCAACGACAACCCTGCCCAGGCACTCGACGACGCCTCTGACGACCCGGAGCATCCGATCGTGACCGACGGCGGGTGGTGGGCACCTGAAGATCCGGAGCCAGATGCCCACGAGGAGTGCCCAACCGTGCCCAAGAGTCACGTCGCCATGTCGGCCGACGTCGGGTTCGTCATCTTCAACAAGGCCACCCCCACCCAGTGGCTCGCCTCCGATTTCACCGTCGAGCTCCCCACGCCGCCTACCGATCAGGAGAAGTCGCGATGACTGCGAGTCGAGGGCGTCGGCTGTCGTGGGTCGCCTCTGTGTCCGCCCCGCTGTTCGCACACAGCCGGACCGCCCGACCAGCCCGGTCGATCACACCGTCCGGTCGCGAGCGAACTCGTCCCGTCGGCGTCGGGGCCGTCTCAGTCGGCACCCGACGCCACACCCACGGGCATCGTCTAGCCTCCACCCAGTCTGCGCGGCCGTCGCAGCCAGCTCCTGGCGTGTCGGTGGACCATGATGCCCGTTACTGGCCCGCTCGGAGCCGATCCGAGCCCCTGCTTCGTTCAATGTCCAACACTCAGACCCAGCTTTCCAGCCACGATCACGACCGTGTCTCGGCTACTGACCACCCCTGCGAGCAGGCCCGCGAGACACGCCTCGGCCACGGGTTCGTCGTGCGAGGCCCAACTGACCACACGACGGCGCCCCTCCCAGCCGGCCGCCACCTCGCCGAGCCAGTGGCTCACCAACGTCCCGATCACCGTGGGGCCGAGCGGACGGCCCCACGGACACACCAATGGTCGCTGACGGTGGGACACAGCGCTCCATCCATGACAATGGCTGTGTGCCAGCGCCCAGTTAGATGCTGGACGGCCACGCGCATTACGTCTGTCGCCAGCGCACACGCTGTTGCCGGTAATCTCGACGGCGATGCGCGCACAATGGCCCCAGCCACCAAGTGGCTGCTCCCGACTGGCAGGTGGCGGCCACGGGCTCGCCGGCCCGAGGCAGTGGGTCAGAAACGGACGCTGGAGGGGTCGCGACACAGAGGGTGGTCATGGATCGTGGCTGTGTCCCAGCGCCCACGTCCAGTGTCCACTGCCAGACGTATCATAGTTGGGCCGACCCTGATCCTGACGGCGACCCGGAGTGCTGGACGATACAGCCGTGCCGTCAGCCGAGGTGAGCGACGATGAACAGCCACCAGCCCAGCTGGCGGCGCCGTTGCTCAGCGTTTGGAAACGGGGACTCCAGCAGTCGATGCTGTCAGAGGCACGAATCCACAGGCGTTGTGGTGACTGTCTGGAGTCCTAGAGGGCGCTACGCTGGAGGTATAGATAGCTGTTGCTGTGGATTCGTGTCGGCCCGGTGTCGAAACGACGGACCGCCCTATCGCCGAAAGCGACAGGGCGCACCATCGTCTGCCTCTGACAACCAGCCAGCACAACGCAATCCGCCCTGTGCCAGCACAGTGCTAGAGGTGGGCCAGCGTAAATGTACTTGCCGTTGCCCGAGAGAACGCCGACTCACCCGCCACCGTCAGATTCCGCTGCGTCGTGGCGATTCGCCACGGCGCTCCCTACTGGCCACGCAGCGACCACGAAGGTGGGGCCCGACACCAGCGGTCGAGAGGCCAGGTGTGCTCCCAGCATGCGCCGCAGGACGTTGCGGGGCGCTATCGACGCCCCGCTCACGGAGGTGGGAGGCTAGATCTGACGCCATTCCCGCTCTCACTCGGGAGGTGGGCCACCTATGACGGTCACGCGGTGTCCCGCTGTCGGCGAGGTTGTCGCCTGCACCGACCGCGAGCGTGCCCCACGACTGCTCGTCACTCGCGTCGATGACACCGAGGAGACCGTCACCGGCGTGTTGCTCGCCGAGTTAGCCGAGGAGACCATCTGGCGGCTGCATGCCTCGGTTGATGATCGGCTCCACCGCGAGGACGTGACGATCGCCGTTCGGCGCGCCACAGGACTCCCGACGGAGTGTGTGGCCTGGGATGAGTGTCGGCCGCTGGCGGGCCCCGGTATCGAGGGTTATGCGCTCCGGGAGCGTGAAGAATGACTCGCGCTGGACTGTTCGATCTGACGCGCAGGCAGGAGTGGACCCTGACTGCCATCGGCTGTCAGAGGCAACGGACCAGTCAGGGCTGTAATCGGATAGATTGCTGTGGCTGGAATAAGCGTACGCGTTGGCGTAATACTCCAGCAAGCCCAGCGGGAGTACCAGACCGTCGGACACAGGGACCGGAGAGCAGTCTCCACCGTGCCTCTGACAACGCGGATGCTCGCACCGACGGTATCTGTTGGCTAGTTGTGAAAAGATGCCAGCTAGCTGTAGTGAGGGTCCTCGATCAGTCCCGCCGTCGTCCAATTCGAACCTACCAGCAGAGGGCTGGCACTGGCCCGCTAGGGAGTGGCGGTGGTGACGGAACGAAGACTCGCACCACCCGCCCACAGACGCAATGCACCGACACGTCTGTCGGAGGGCCGTGCGGGTCGCGGGAACGGCGGGATGGCCGTCCGGGGAGGGTTCAACCCCCGGACGGCCGCCAGACAGGGGCACACAGTCGATTGCACGCGGTCGTGCCAAGACGCAGACGCCGTTACAGGGCCCCGTCTGTAGACCGGGGCCCCGTGTGTCCTTTCGTCGAGACACCTGCTAAGTATACAGTCGGTAACCGGAGGAGGACTGCTGTCGTGCGATCGGCGCGTGGACACGCAGGTCGGCGTGACGGCCTGCCCGTCCTGTGGCGCCGAGCGCCCCGAGCAACCGGCCTTGCCCAGCTACCGGCAGTAGCGGTGAATAACGAACGGTGGAGCCCCACTGTAAACGGCCGCATACTGATGATGCAGCCACGGCTGCACCGGGGCCGACGCCGCGCCAGCGGCCCGTGGGTGGGGACACGATCCTACGGTCCTCGCTTGCCCGTCAGCTTGGTTGGTGCGGGCGAGGGCTTCGCGCGCCCGGGCAGTGCAGGAGTGTGCCGGCTGTGGCACGCGGCCCGACTCGAGCGGGGTTGTCTGGCGTCGGCGACAGCGTGTGCATGCACGGCGCCGACCACGCAACACCGGTCGGGCTGGCTACACCAGCGGCCCATGGACTGGACGCATGGATCACATGGGGCGGTCCAGGCGACGTGGCTGCCGCTCGGCGCGACCAGTCCATCTAGCGCGGTGACGGTCGGCGACGATCGGCGACCGCCAGCATCGCCAGGTGCTGCCGATTGCCAGCCAGTGAGCTGCGACCCGTCTGCCGAGCTGTGTACTCCATGGCGACTGCCGACATCACGATGGCCCAGACAGGCCGGGCTGGTCGCCATCAGCGGGTGTGGACTGACGCTGCGAACACAGCCGCTAGCCAGTGCCCAGCAACAGAATCTGGCCCCGACGACCGACGGCTGTCAGAGGCACGACAGTGGTCGAGGCCGTAGCTGTATGTCTAGCATTCACATACGTAAACCTGTGGATAGCCGTACAATATTGCACCAGCTGACGGCGCCGAGACGCCGCCAGCTGACTAAACTGCCCGTCGCCGCGAGTGCCTCTGACAGCACGACTGCCTGCGAGTGGGTACTCAAGGACTCATCTGATAAGCATTGTGGAAATGGGATCACACTGACAGCATCGGCGCCGCTCACGTCTTGGCCACCGCGAGGCGTGTCACAGTGGCGATCGCTGCCTGGTCAGAGGCGTCGGCGCGACGGGGGTGGTCGGTGATGGCCCAGCCAGCCCCCGCCAGTCGTTCTGCAGACGACACACCGCCCGGCCAGGCCGTCCAGTGGCGCCTTCGCTATCGGGTCGGCGACCTCGTCCACTACACCGAATGGAGCAGTGAGTTCGCCGCTGTCGAAAATCTCTACGAGCAGTACCGTCGTGGGGAATATGGCCACGATGTCGTCATCGAACGCCGGACAGAGGTCGAGTGATGACGAACCACAGCACCGACAGCGGCGACGATAGCGACGGTGTTCTGGGTGGCGGCCCGCGGCACCGGCAGCGGCGAGCAACATCGCTGTCGCGCTTGCGTCGTCTGGGCGGACTGGAGCAGCATCAGTGAGCCAATAGTGCGACATCCACCTCTCTCAATGCGACATACCACCACGACAGGGAACCCCAGCGCAAGCAGCGAGGTGGGCTATCGCCCCTTCGCGATTGCCAGCATACTCCGTGGATCTGACACGGTGCGCCTGCGAGTGATACGCTCGGCAGCACCTGCTGTATACACCGCTGGAGGTGAGCACCGATGACGTACACCGTCGTCGGCTGTTCGACGTGCCAGTCACTGTGGCTCCTCAAGGACACCAGCGAGGAGTCAGCCACCTGTCCAACGTGTGGGACCAGCCACCGTCGAGCGGAACTTAGAGCGCTCGCACAGGCCGACGATCGAGAAGTGGCGAATCAGCAACGCACTGCCCTGTTGGCCGATCGGGCGGGGGCCGGTGACGCCGATCTCGATCCGTACTGGGAGCAAGCGACGCGGGCGCGCGAGTCAGTCGTCGACGATCGTGCCTATCTCAATGGCCTTGGCCTCGACCCTGGCCTTGTCGAGACGCTTACCGACGACGGTACAGCCACCGACGCCACCGAGCGGGCGGTTACTACACGCACTCCGGAGACTGGCCCCGACGTTGAGGTGCCCGTCGCCGACCGGCCACAGCTGCGTGGGTCAGGCGACGGTACACAGACGACTGGGATCTCGCTCGTCCAGGCCGACGGGCAGCTCGGGATCGCCGGTCGAACCTATCGTGCCGTGAGTCCCCGTACCTCCGAGTGGCTGGCCGACGTCGTCGCCGAGCTTGTACCGTCGACGGCGCGCCTCGTCCAAGATATCGCGCGCGAGCGCTACGCCTTCAACTATCGCGATCCCAATGGGGGTGCCGGCGCCGTCGCGACGCTGATCCACGAGGAGTTGGTGGGCAACATCGCCCAGCTCGACACCGCCGTTGCCGACACGGGCGCTATCGAGGAGGCACGGTCCTATCTCGATGCTATCGGTCGCTACGCACTGCTGTGGGCCGACGACGTCTACCGCGTACGCCGCGGTTTTGAGGGTCGTGAACAGTTCGACCGAATTATACAAACACTTGACACGGTGGGCACTAGTCGTGGTCAGTTCAATGCTGGCGTCGATGCGATCCGGCATTCGCTTGCGGCGCTGCATGCGGAGCGGGCCACGCCACTGTCGCTGACCTTCGTGCTCGATGGCGCAGAGTGGACGGCCGCCAGCAGCGAGACGATCAAACGGGCATTGGCGGCCTTCGACGCCCTTGCAGACGGGTTCGATGTTCGGTTGTGGCTCTCCCCTGACGTCCGCCACCGGCTGCGCCGGCTCACCACTAGCGCGCTCGGAGGCGATTCGCCCGCATGGGCTGACCGCTTTGCCTTCCTTACTGCGCCCGCCCAGACGTCCCGCCGGCCAGGCACCACGTCGACTTCGCCAGACGACTCAGATGTGGTCGAGGAGGCCTGGGCGTTCGTCGAGGCCAACCGGACCGAGACGGGGTTGCTCACACTTCTGGCGCAGCTGGATGCCGATGGCGAGCGCTCTGTCCGCGCGCTGAAGCGTGATACCCAGATCGACTACGCTGCCGCCAGTATTGACCGCTATGTGGCCGACTTGGAGGCCGCTGGACTGGTCACCATCGACCGCACGTACACGTCGAACCGGCTGTCGTTGACGGCACTGGGGGCCGCAGCTCAAGCGTATGTGACGTCTGCTGGCGAAGTCGTCCATCCGGATCAAGCTCGACTACCGAATGCGTCTTACCGAGACCCCTCAGCATCTCACAAGTACAGTGTAGCACCCCACGAGACAGGAGGGTCCCACCACCCTCCGGCCGAACGGTGGTTGGCCGACACCGGCGACCCAACTGAGGCGGGCTACGTCCAGTTCCTCGGCGACGCCGCTGGCCCTCGTGAGGTCGAACCCCCGGTCCTCCACCGCCGTATCCTGGCTGGGGAGCGTGTTTCGGGAGTGACCTTCGCCGATGCGGACCTCATCGACTGGACGGACGACCGTCAGGCACCGACTGGCGATGGGCGGGTCACCTATACGTCGATTTTTGACGATCACGCGCTCCTGGTTACACAGTGGGGTGGCCCAGCACACACGATGGCACGTTGCTGTGCTGGCTTACTCAGCCAGCGCATGCTGAGCAAAGCGTTGAGTATCGACACCGTCGGCCCGCAGTTCGAACAGTTGCACGGTGGTGTCGACGCGTTCGACACTGACCTGCAGGCCGTTCTCGTGCGGGCCCAGCAGATCGGCTGGCTTTCCGAGGCCGAGCTCGAGCACTACGACAACTGGCGGGATCGGATTGGTGCCGTCCGATCGAACGTTCTCTCGAAGCTCGGGCAGCTGGGTGAGTTGGACGCTGCGTGCCGTCGTGAGCTGTTCAGGGACTTGCATGGCCTTCTAACGTCGGCGACGCATCTGTACTATGCCGCCGGGATCGACGTCACGATCAACGTCCGTCTGCCGCGGGTTCAGGAACTGCGGGCGAACGACGCGGCGTTGCAGGATTTCCTGGATTTCATGCGCTTTACCGTGACGAAACAGGCTGGTTACGAGGACGAACGAGGCTTCCACAGCTGGTACCGGATGTGTGTCGAAGACCGGCCTGAGAAACTGCAGGCTCGCGCTGCGTATGCCGTCGACGACGCCGACCCGACGGCGGAGCTGACAGCGTCGTGGCTCCTCTCCGGGCCCGACGTCTCGTCGCTTCAAGAGCCCGTTCAGGACGCGATCGACGCGGAAGCCAACCGTCTTCGCGACCGAATCGACCAGGGCATCGAGGACGCGGCGACGCTGGCGCTCCCGATGGCCGACGCCACTGCGCATGCGCATCTCCGGGGGCTGGTTCGGGAGATCGCCGACCGCAAGGGATTCTACGAGCCCCAGCGCCAAGATCTGGATCGGTTGACCCGCTGTCTAGAGGCTGCCCTCGCCACTGAGGACCGTGGGCCGGATCCGTTCCTCGTCGCCGATGCGCTACATGCACTCGAAGCTCGGGACACGCCACGAGATCGCCTTGATACCTGGGCGGTTCAGAACGCCCTCGCCACACTCCCACACGAAGCGATCTTCCCAACGCTCCCGCCGGCCGCCCGGCGCATGCTGGCGGCGCTGTTTGCGAGCGACGCCCCACTGGACCGGCAGGACCTTATCGACGTCACCTCGGCGAGCTCTTACGGTCGGCATCATCAGACTCTGCGGGCGTTTTTCCTCGTGGAAGCCACCGACGAGGGCTTCGTCGCTCATTTAGAGCCCTGGTGGGCCTCGACGACTGACGAGCGCACGCCCTATCACGAGTCCCACCCCATGCCACAGCCCCAACCACCGGGTGGGTATATCAAACAGCCGGCGCCGCCGACGTCGCCCGGCGCACTCGTCGTCGAACTCATAGCCGAAACCGCATTTCTCGACATCCCGCCGGATCGGTACTACGAATTCGGGGCGCGCCTCGATGAGTGTGAGTGGCTCCTCGATGAGCTCGGCCTGACACGGTGGCGCCCCATTCTGAGGGCATACTGTAGTGAGTGTGTCGAGGCATCTGTCGAGTCGGGCGCAGATGCCACTGGAGTCCACCTTGGGCCACAGCGACCACAGTATCGAACTGAGCAGACGGTGTTGCATGGCTAGTGGAGCACGGGTCGACGACCTTCTGCAACGATCAAACCACAGAAAACACTTGCATACTGCCATTGAAGTCTCGATAACGCCCATCGGATATTGTATTTGGGCATATATTCATATTCTAAAGATAAATCCGGAGGAGTTTGGGTAGATGGGCGTGGTTAGTAATGAAAAGGCCCCCAAAACTCAATATGTGTGGTATAGTTAGTAGGGTAGGGATAAATGATATCATACGCACGTATGAGGAAACACTAGATGAAAATCGTATTGTTGATGGCATGTGTGTCTGGTTAGAATGGGTCTGAAAAAGATCGCTCGAATGATAGCTCGCCAGAGAAATTCAGATAACAACTACGGCCGTAATGTGTCTGAGCACTGCATAGCAGCATACTCTCTTATATATAGTAATAAATGTACACCTGATATTACTAAGGTCTTCTACACCGAATGGCTGGATTCCGTCGGGGATCAAATCTAACGGGTGTACTAGTGTTACCGTCTTGTCGGTGTCACATTCAAAACCACGACTTCTCACCCGCTCCTGATCTACGATTCGTCCCGTTTCCAGGGCCGTCTTCTTGGACTGATATGATTCTCGCTATCGCATATTGTTCCTCTATAGAAAACAATTCTCAGAACGCCTGATAACTGCAAGTAGAAGGTCTTGAATTGGTCCAAAAGAAACTAACTGGTTTTCCAGGGTTGGAATATTATATTGGATAGAATCTCGACCAGCAGGGCAAATCGCATCTCGTTCTCAGGTGCTTCATCTACTTATCTGACCGTTGTCCTTCTATTGCTTCTCGCTCAGTAGGCTTCTCTCAGCTCTGAACTCTCGTTCTCTGATGCCGTCATCATCAGCTTGTTGCCGACACATTCTGAAAGTAGCGCTAGTCATTTCTTGCAGTAATCGGTGATCGTCATAGGCTGTTGTAGTCTGTTCGCTATGAGTAAAACTGTGTCCCCCTCGTTCCTCGTAAGACTATTTAAGCCGGTCACAATAGCGAACGATTTAATTGATGGTGGGTGCTAGGGCATGGTATGACAAATACTGACGACCGCTTCCCGATTCAATCTGGGAAAACAATGCTCGACGTCATCGAAACGCTGCGAACGCTTGACGAGGCTACGGTCACCGAAATCGCGGAGGACCTCGATATTTCGAAGAGTACCGCGTACAACCATGTAACAACGTTACGTAGTGGTGGATACCTTCGGAAGGAGGGTTCGATGTATAAACTGTCGTTCAAATTTCTTGAAATAGGTGACTACTCTCGCCGCCGTAACGACGTCTACGAAATCGCCCGCCCCGAAATCGAAAAGATGGCAGAAGAGACGAACGAGGTAGCGAATCTGATGTTTGAAGAGAGGGGACAGGGTGTCCACATTTACCGGTCCCGAAACCAGGTCGACATCCAACTTCCGAATAAGCCAGGAATGCACGTTCCGCTACACTGTACGTCTCTCGGGAAAGCTATCTTGGCGTTCCGCTCAGAGGACCGTGTCCGAGAAATCGTGGGTGAACATGGACTCCCGCCACGGACTGAGCATACAATTACAGACGAGGAGGAGTTGTTCGATGAACTGGCCGAGGTACGTGAACGTGGGTTCGCCCTTGATAGGGAAGAAAACATGCTCGGTCTTCGCTGTGTAGCTGTTCCAATTCAACACGACCATCGGGTTATTGCTTCAATTAGTGTTTCCGGGCCGAAGCGGCGGATGAAAGATGATCGGTTCCACGAAAAGGTCCCAGAATTGCTTCTCAGCAAGGCTAATGTCATTGAATTGAATTTGAGAAACCTATCTGAAAACTGAATCCATTGGAGTAATCTTTTTATACACGGCGAGGTGCATATAGGGTGAGGTATGACCACTGAACTCGAGGGGATAGTCCCCCCAATAGTGACTCCGTTTGATGAGGATAGTGAAATAATCGAATCTGCTCTTCGAGAGGAGATACAATATCATTTGGACGCGGGTGTGCATGGCATCTCTGTCGGAGGGAGTACCGGTGAAGGGAATGCTCTCACTCTCGAGGAACACACTCAAATTTACAATATTGCCGTTGACGAGGCTGACGGTGAAGTTCCGGTTATTGCTGGTGCGATTGCGACTAGTGCCCAGGAGGCTGCGGAAAAGGCTGTCCGGGCGCGTGACGCTGGTGCTGACTTCGTTATGGCTACGCCCCCTCACTACATGACACCCACCGATGAGGGGCTTATTGAGTACTTTCAGGCGATTGGTGACGCCGGGGAACTCCCGATTCTCATCTACGACGTTATTGAAGATGTCGACGTCACTGCGGAGTTAGCAGATGAGATGGTGGACCGAGTCCCTGAGCTGTATGGAATTAAACAAAGTGGGGGTGACTTCCACGGCCTGTCTAACATGCTCGATACGGTCGGGGATGACCTGCAGATCATCAGCGCACTTGACGATTTACTCTACCCGTCGTATCAACTCGGCGCGAAAGGGGCTATCGCGGGCGTGAATGCGATTTATCCACGCATCAGCGTTGAACTGTGGGATGCTGTTCAAGAAAATGATCTTGAACGAGCTGAAGAACTGCATTTCGCCACGCAGCAACTTGCTCGTACGGCGGTTTTGAATGCCCAACTGAACTTCCCGGGCAGCGTAAAGGCTGCAATCAACCTCCTCGGGCGCGAGGCGGGCCACGCACGTACGCCGATCAAAGTCCCAACTGGAGAGAAGGAACGCGAGATCGAAGCGGCCATTGAGCACATGCGCGCTCAGGGCGTCTACGAAAACCGGTAAAGACACCGTAGCTGTTCTCGTATTCCGTCATATTTGAGGACGGCTGGTTCGCGACTGGTCACTCAATAGGAGATAGAAACCGACCGCTACAGGATGCGTTCTCCGTTCGCGGTAAAGAGCCAAATGTTTTCATGCTCAATTCGAATTGAAAGTGTGTCACCTTCGGTAATACTTTGTTGATTAGCGAGAGCTACCAATTCCCGCCCGCTTGCATCTAGATAGAGAGCATCTCGATCTCCGAGGTGCTCGATGACCTTTACTGTCGCAGTGAAATCACCTGACCCGTCTGTGACTGTGAGGTGCTCAGGACGGACACCAAGCGAAACTTCTTCTCCATCGGTTAGATCTGTGTCAGCGGCCTCCAGCGAGAATGAGGTGACGTCTGTCTTGACTTCGAGACCCTGTCCGTCGCGCTGAATCTGACCGTCGATGATATTTGTCGATGGAGATCCGATGAAATTCGTGACGAACAAGTTCTCTGGATCATTGTAGATTTCGCGGGGGGTACCAATCTGCTGGACCTGCCCATCATTCATGATGATTATTTTATCACCCAGAGTCATCGCTTCTTCTTGGTCATGTGTGACAAAGATCATCGTTGTCTCCAACTCATTTTGCAGCTCTTGAAGCTCGATCCGCATCTTATCACGCAGGTTCGCGTCAAGCGCCGAGAGCGGCTCGTCAAGCAGGAACGCGGCAGGTTCCATCACCATCGCGCGCCCCAGACTTACCCGCTGTTGTTGGCCGCCAGAGAGTTGACCCGGTTGCCTATCGAGAAGATCTTGGATGTCGAGAATTTCAGCAGCCCGCTCGACTTGTCGTTCTTTTTCTTCTTCTCCAAGATTCGTTTTCATATCCAGTCCGAAACGGATGTTCTCACGGACGGTCATATGCGGGAAGAGAGCGATACTCTGAAACACGAACGCAAGGTCCCGGTCCTTGGGTTTGTGATCAGTTATCTCTTCACCGTCGACGTATATGTTGCCTCCATCTGGAATTTCGAGGCCAGCGATACACCGTAGTGTGGTGGTCTTTCCACACCCGGAAGGGCCGAGAAGCACAACAATTTCGTCTTGGCTTATATCAACGCTCACGTCGTCAGTAGCGACGATAGTCCCGTCCTCAAAGGTTTTCGTTACGTTTTGGAGACTAATGTGTGCCTCATCTTCGTCTGCTTGGCCATCAATACTCCTCTCTTTGGGATTCACCGTCATATGGACGAGGGGTTTGTGTGTTTAATATATATGCTTTATTCTGTGTGTCCGTCACTTGGGCCATGTCTCCCCCGTCACCTGCAAGACTGTACTTGGGGCCGAAGCTCACCAGATATTGTCGTCTCCGAAGAGCTGGGTGTGTTGTCTGTTCGCCGACGTGGTGGAACGACCGCTGAGGCCCTATTGATGCCACAATAAAACTCCAATCTGAGTGTCATTTGAATACAATAACATATTTATATTGTTAGCGAAAACCCTATTTTGCACCATGACAGGTAATAACGGGCAACGCAGCACCGTTAGGAGCAGCGCGATGAACCGGCGGCGCTTCATCAAATCAGCAGGCGTTTCCAGCGTCGTTGCACTAACTGCAGGATGTTCGGGCGACGGCGGAGACGGTGGCGGTAGCGGAGACGGCAGCGACGGCGGTTCGAGTGGCAATTCCGGTGAAAACCTACCATATGAGGGAGTTACTTTCGAATGGTGGGACATCTGGAACACCCAGTCGAACTCTATTCGACAGTTCCTCGAAGAAGAGAAAAAGGCATTCGAACAGGAGACTGGCGCCACCATCGAGGTGAACTGGAGTGGTTACGGCTCGATCGCTGATGGCACGTGGCTAAGTAATTTTGATGAGGGCAACTATCCGGTTTTGGCGTCCTACGGCCACGACCTGAGCGGCGCATTCCACGAGGGTGGCTGGGCGACCTCGTTTGCCCCGTACTTCGATCAGATCGAGGATGAGGTTATGGATCAGATCGAGTGGCAGCGTACCGGATTGGAGTCTGGTTTCCGCGGGTACGGCGGAGATATCCTCCAGCTCCCAGTCAGTATCCAGACTCTCTCACCGCTGGTCGCACGTGTTGACCACTTCGAAGAAGCAGGACTCGACCCGGACTCGGACTTCCCCCCGGAGAGCTATGATGACCTGGTCCAAACCGCACAGACGCTTAAGTCTGAAGGGCCAGGCAACGTTGGCTTCCAGCCGCTCAGCGCGCAGTACGACGCAGTGAACACATACAACGTCCACTGGTCTGTAGCGCTGAACGGCGCTGATGGACTCATCCTCAACGACGATTACTCGGACACCAACCTCGATTCGCAGGCTTGGAAAGACGAACTCAGTCGATATGTGGGGGCGTACACTGAACATGGGCTAGGTGACCCCGGGACGCCGTCCGCGTCTGACGAGGAACAGGTTGCGGGTCTCGTTAGCGGTGAGGTCAGTATGTCCTACTACGAGTCACCCAATCACCCGACGATGCTGGACCGGGCCCCGGACCTTCTAGAAAACGGAACGATTCGATATGCGCCAAGCTTCGGAGGTAATTCGGGGCAGCAAGTCATCTGTAGTTACAAGACCTTTGGGCTCATGAATGCACCTGACGGTGTTGACGAGTCGACTTGGAGCAAGCGTCAAGAAGCGGCCGTTGATTTCGCGACTCGGTTCCTTAAACCAGAAAAACAACGTATGTGGCCCGAAAGCGCAGGGTTACTCCCCATTCGGGAAGACATGTATAGTCAACTTGAGGAATCGTCGGGCCCACACAACTTCGTGTCTGCGTCAAAGAAAGCCCTCGATACAGTTGAACACACATTTGGTGGTCATCCGCAACTCGCCAACATCATGTTCAACACCATGCAACCATACATCCAGCAGGCTTTCCAAGAGCAAATAACGCCCGAGAAGGCAGCTGAACAGGCCGCTTCGGATGTCCGTGAACTGCTCTAGTTCATTACACCCTTGATGACACGGTAGCTCACCGCGAACTGCGATCCGCGTCTGGTTTGCGCCCTCACACAGAGTGCTGCTTCCAACGGCACCACTCTGTTCGACGCCAACTGAGGTGACGATTCTCGGCAGAGATATCTAGGACGTATCTGGCCGTCAGCGATTCCAAGGAAAAAACTAATATGCTCTCACATCACGTACTCGATTATGGCCTCTGTTTCAGAGACCGAATCAGTACTCAGGCAACGAGCCCAACGGGGTTATCGAGCACTCGAAAATCACTGGTTTGAGTATCTCTTGTTCGGTCCGACACTCCTGTTTATAGCACTGGTTCTGTGGGTACCGTTTCTGAATGGTGTCTGGATGAGTTTCCACGACTGGCCGTTGGTCGGTGAAATCAAGTGGGTCGGACTCGGCAACTACGTCGATTTGCTCACTTGGGAACCGTTCCACACCTCACTCCGAGCCACGGCGATATTCTCACTCACGACCGTCGTCCAACTTGTCACCGCTATCGCTGCGGCCCTCCTAGTTAAACACAGAAATCACTTCACGAACCTCCTCAACGTCATATTCATACTTCCGTATACGATGCCTGGTGTCGTTATCGGCAGTATCTGGATATTTTTATTGAATCCTTCATTCGGCTCCTTCCAGAAGCTTCTCTTGAATTCTGGAATCTTGCAGGAGCCTATTTATTGGGCGTCGAACGGTGAACTAGCGATGCTTGTAATTATGTTTGTCACCACCTGGAAATTCTGGCCGTTCGCATTCCTTGTCATATATGCCACCCTTGAAAACATCCCTGACGCCCACTACGAGGCCGCTCGAATGTACGGTGCCAACCGGTGGCAGTCGTTCTTCCGAGTGACACTGCCTCAGCTACGGAGCGCTATTGTCATTGCATTCTCGATTCGGTTCGTCTGGAACTTAGTCAAGGTCTCCATCCCCATCCAGATGACTGGCGGTGGGCCTGGATTCGATACGTCAATTCTGGCGGTGTTCCTCTACCAGTATGCCCGTGAAGCACAGGCACTCGGTCGAGCTTACACCGTCGGGCTGATTCTGTTCGTGATCACGATTGTGTTTATCGGGTTGGTCATCCGGACCTTCCTGTCCTCGCAGGACACGGAGGTGGCAGCATGAGTACTCGTAGTCGCGATCGTTGGGATTATGCGTTCCTTGGGTCCGAATATTTGCTCCTCGCAGTTCTCATCACTGTCATCTTACTCCCATTTGTATTCGCGCTGTCGGTGTCGTTCAGTCCGTCGAGCGAGATTTATGGGCCACCGACTCTTCTCCCCCAAGAACCAACCCTGGAGCCGTGGACGCTCGCATTTGAGCAGCTCAGTGGCGATTTAGTGAACAGTTTCCTCACCGCCACTGGGACCGCGATTCTTTCACTCCTCATCACCATTCCTGGGGCGTACGCATTTGCACGAACTGATTTCCCCGGCAAGCGATTGAGCTTCTATTTCATCGTCGTTGCCCTGCTGTTCCCGTACGTTATCCTCATCTTGCCGATTCAGTCTCTATGGTATGATATTGGACTCTACAACACAATTCCTGGACTATGGATCGCCTATCAGACGTTCGTCACGCCGTTTGCTATCTGGATTTTGCGTGACTTCTTCAAGAAGCTCCCCGCGAACATTGAGGAAGCCGCGCAGGTTTACGGCTGTACCCAGTTCACGGCGTTCGTTCGAGTTATCTTGCCGCTGTCCTGGCCAGCTGTCGCCTCGGTTGGATTCCTCGCGTTCCTTATTGGCTGGAACGACTTCCTCTTCGCGAACATGCTGATCTCCGGAAACGGGCCACAGACAGCTGTCGTCACTCTGTATAAATTGACAACTGGCGGAGAACAGACATTCTGGGCTCGTCTGATGGCCCAGTCGTTCATCATCGGCGGGCCGCCCGCTGTGTTGTATATGATTGCCCGCCGGAGTCTAACGAGCGCCTTCGCGGTGGAGTAAGCCGATTCGCGGCGCGTAAGCATTCTCTCATTCTCACCACCAAAAATTTTATATTGCATGAAGATAGATTTGTTGAGTGTTCGTATGAAGAAGCTCATTAACCAACCGTCTGCAGTCGTCGACGAGATGCTCGACGGGTTCGTCAGCGCACATTCGGATCAAGTACGACGCCTCAAAGACGAAGATGTCGTGGTTCGGGATGATGCCCCGGTTGACGGGAAGGTCGGCATTGTCACAGGTGGTGGGAGCGGTCACGAACCAATGCACGCTGGCTTCGTCGGTGAAGGCATGCTTGACGGTGCAGCGGCAGGGGCCATCTTCACCTCACCGTCTGCCGACGAGATGGGAGAGATGATAGACGCATGCGACGCCGGTGAGGGTGTCCTTTTGGTCATCAAGAACTACGAAGGGGACATCATGAACTTCGACGTGGCAACTGACCTCGCCTCCGACGTGGAAACTAAACGTGTCATCGTCGACGACGATGTCGCTGTGTCTGAGGCGGAGGACCGAACAGGACGACGTGGCGTCGCTGGTACCGTATTTGTCCACAAGATCGCCGGAGCGAAGGCCGCTCAGGGTGGCTCACTTGATGAAGTCGCGTCGGTCGCGGAGAAGACTGTCGAGAATGTCGCCTCGATGGGTGTTGCACTTTCGTCGTGTATTACACCTGAGAAAGGCGAACCGACGGTCGATCTTGATGAGGATGAAATTGAACTTGGAATCGGTATTCACGGTGAACCGGGCGTAGAACGGACTGAAATGCTGTCGGCTGATAAGATCACCGACGAACTACTTGATCCGGTTGTCGACGACCTTGGCCTTAGTGCTGGGGATGACTGCGTCGCGATGGTCAATGGACTCGGCGGAACACCACTGAGTGAACTTTATATTGTCCATCGCCATCTCCAGCAACGCCTTGACGAGCAGGATATCGACCTCCACGACGCCTGGGTGGGCGAATACTGCACATCACTCGATATGGCTGGATGTTCGATAACCCTGCTCAAGCTTGATGACGAACTACGGGACCTGCTCGCCCATCCCGTTGAGACACCGGGGCTGACGATCGCTGACTGATGACCGACGATACTACCTTCGTGGTCGATGTGATTGAGTCAGTCGCTGATCGCCTCATCGCTGAAGCGGATATGCTGACTGAGTTGGATTCACAGGTGGGTGATGCTGATTTCGGTGCCAGCATCCGCCGCGGCGCTACAGGGGTTATAGAAGAACTCGAATCAAACGAGTTCGAGAATCCTGACGAGGTCCTCGACAGTGTCGGTCGAACCCTCATCTCGGAAATGTCTGGATCCTCTGGGATTCTGTTTGGAAAGTCGCCTATGGAAGCTAGCGATGCGTTCGCTGACGGCGTTGATTTCGATAGCGTCGTCACGTTCGCAGAACGCTACCGAGACAATGTCGCGGAGCAGGGTGATGTCTCACTCGGGTCGAAAACGATGTTTGACGCCATTCAACCCGCAGTATTCGCGCTCAAACGTGCGCAGGAACTCGATGATGTCACGCCTGTGGAAGCCTCTGCACAGGCAGTCAAAGCCTGTGAGTACGGGACCAGTTTCACAATCCCGTTGCGTGCGAAGAAGGGGCGGGCCTCCTACACCGAATGGCGATCTGTTGGCTATCTTGACCCAGGAGCAGTCGCCGTATTACTCATATTGCGCGAGATTCATGCTGCTGTCGAAAATGAACACGACAAAACGGTCGAACCGTATCTCCCAGGATCTCTAGGCGACGTGCTCTCCTGACCCACTCTCATATCCACGTACCTTGGCCCTACTGATTCCGTCATGGGTAGCGAATGAGCGGAATCTGTGGTCTGTACGTTACTGTCTGTCCCAGAGAGTCGGAGGGTGATACCGACTCAATCCTCGGTTTTACTGACTGATATTCTGTTGGTCCGCCAGCGTGTTCGACCCCCATACAGAACGTAGGGACTGAGGGAACCGTAACGTCAATATAGCTGACCTGACAACGTCTTGCCGATGTCGGAGACCAAGCAGAATTACATTGACGGAGAGTGGCGTACGTCGAACACTGGCGACACCATCGCCGTTCAAAATCCTGCGAACCCAAGCGAAATTGTCGCGGAGTACCAGCAATCTGACGCAGACGACGCAGCCGAAGCCGTTTCGGCCGCTGTTACCGCACAGGATGCGTGGGCCGACATGCCGGCCCCTGAGCGTGGGCGTATTCTCCGCGAAGCGGGCGCAAAACTGTCTGACCGGGCGGACGAATTAACGACGATGCTGGTCGCTGAAGAGGGTAAAGCTCGTGTTGAGGCGGCTGGGGAAGTACAGCGGGCCGTCGACATTTTCTATTACTTTGCCACGAAAGCAGCTGAACTCGGCGGCAGTATGAAAGCCCCTAGTGGGCAAGACGCAACGCTTTATACGCGAACCGAACCGGTCGGAGTCGCGGCACTCATTACACCTTGGAACTACCCTATCGCCATTCCAGCGTGGAAACTCGCACCTGCGCTCGCTGCTGGCAACACTGCCGTTCTCAAGCCTGCATCGATCGCGCCCGGCGTCGCCATCGCTATCGCGGAAGCGCTCGATGAGGCCGGACTCCCTGACGGCGTCCTCAACGTTGTGACCGGTCCTGGAAGTTCGGTCGGCCAGAGCATCATCGAACATGAGGGAACGGACGCCGTCTCTTTCACTGGAAGTGGTCAGGTGGGCGAAATGGTGTACCAACAGGCAACCGACGCCGGCAAGCGCGTTCAGACCGAACTCGGCGGTAAGAATCCGACAGTTGTCGCTGACTCTGCGGATCCTGCAGAAGCAGCAGAGATTGTCGCCACAGGTGGGTTCGGAACGACCGGCCAGTCCTGTACCGCCTGCTCTCGCGCAATAGTCCATGAAGACGTCTATGACGACTTCGTTGCCGAACTTGTTGACCGGGCTGAGTCGGTAGACGTTGGACCCGGATCCGACCACGAGATGGGCCCACAAGTAAATGCTGCTGAGCTGAATTCAACGATCGAATACATTGAAATCGCAGAACAAGAGGGAGCGACGCTCGTTACAGGTGGCGAGGTACCCGAGGGCGATGCGGTCGCGGACGGGCATTTCGTGGAACCGACCGTCTTCACTGATGTTAGTAATGACATGCGGATAGCGAACGAGGAAGTCTTCGGCCCAGTCATTGCCGTTATTGAAGTCAGTGATTTTGAGGAAGCTCTTCATGTGGCCAATGACGTCGACTACGGTCTTTCGGCCAGTATCGTTACCGACGACCACACAGAGGCTAACCGCTTCGTTGAACAGGCTGAAGCCGGCGTAGTGAAGGTTAACGAGAAGACCACTGGTCTCGAACTCCATGTTCCGTTCGGAGGATTCAAAGACTCCTCATCGGAGACGTGGCGCGAACAGGGTGATGCTGGCCTCGACTTTTACACCATCGAAAAGACGGTCTACGATAACTACTGAGACTGAGTAACGGATAGGTGTAGTTCTCCGCTAAGACAGCCATTCCTACTTCGATTTCACCGAATCTCTACAGATGAGCACGGTGAGTGCCTCAGAGCTTGACCCTGAGACGGTTCACTCTCACTTGGATTGCTCCCCCTTCAACCAAAATCTCATTCTGAAGCCATACTCAAAAGGCTATTATATATTTAAAATAATTAGAATTAGATTAAGTAATCTAAAACGATCTTCTAAAATCTAGACTCATATTTCGCATAGGAGAGATTGTATACGACATTCCACTTTATCTGCCGATTCTATAGCAGGGTTTTTGGACTTCTGATGATTACTATCTTCATTCTAAGATAAGAAGGTGAATGGCTAACCAAAAGTCGGCTGATGGCCCAGAAATTGTTGGTTAGCATGCCGTCGACCTACGATGTCATCGTCATGTACTGGTAACCCGGCTTGGGATGGTGTCGACCGCAAGATCCGCTCGATAAGTGTGAGTTCACGTAACGCTTCGAGCGGGACACCCTGACGGCTTTGCAACACGTTGTCATACTGGCCCGCTTTTGGCGCAAGAACGCAGACGGCCTGCCGGCGGCTTCAACTGCCCACGGGCCTGTCTGTAAACACTTCTGGCGTCAATTCCTTCGCAGTCACACAGCACTGCGTGGTGTGTTTAGGTCCGCACTGACACGGGTTCGGGGTGACAACTTCGACAGTTACCGTCGCTACGGAATCACGAGTCATCCTCGCGACCCGTCGAATCTGCTTCCGTCGTTTGCTGGGACAACTCAGGCTTTCACTGCCTACCCCGTATCACCGACAAGCGATCCTTCGACACGCTCGCAAGCTTCAGAGGAGAAACCCGTGACTGCGTCTGAAGCGACGTGAGTGTGCTGTAACCGTCCGGATGTGCCACAATCAACTTGGCGAGGCGCATGCAATCTGGGTGACGTTCTTTGGGCGGTCCGTCGATACGGTGCTGTGGACCAGTGGGTCTCGTTCTTCCAAGTGGTCTGCTAAGACGGGTGTGTCTATATATCGACGACGTCGAAGCTCAACAAGAACAGACGCACGAAGTCGCCAAGAGCGCCATCGCGAAGGCTCAACAATTGGAGGCCGATCCTGACCAGCAGGAGGATGCTGAGACACTCCCCGACGGCATCGAGCCGAGTTCCTCACCGCTAGACTTTTTCGCGAACTGTCGGCAGGCAAAAGTCAAGACCATGTTCGTCGAGCGTTCGAACCGTCAGAACACCTATCGGGCGATCAGTGTGGCGAAGCGCTGGCCCGAGTTCGCGACCGAACGGACCGATGGGAGTGGTGTCTTCTTCACGAAGGAGGATGTGGAGACCGCCCTGACCGCCGAACTCGGGAAAGAGCCACACCGCCAGACGATCAAACGTGTCTGGGAGAAACTGATCGAGTTAGGCGGCGACGACCTCATCGAGAAGACACGGCAGGTCGGCCGGGACCAGACGAAGGCGGAACTGCTGGTGATGGACACCGAAACCGCCGACGGATTGGTCGAGCAACGCTACGTCGGTCTGGATCTGCTGGAGAATAGCGACCGGAAAGCAACGATGGGCGGTGTCACACCCGTTGTGGTGGACGCTTCGCCATAACCCCGTGACGAGCACGGTCTGAGGAGGGAATCGGCACGGAACCGGCGTTGATGGACGCGGTGGCACGTGCCCTGCCGCCGTCGACGCTGCTGTCTGTTAGCTGCAGTAACCGGGAGCGACCCCATTTGTACAGGCGTGGAGTGAGTGATCGTAACACGAACGGAGCGACCAGCCCGGATTCTCTGTTCACAACGGGTGTGACGGATCAATTCCGATTGCTGGGCCACCTCTCGGGACGTGTACAGCGTCGATTTGGGTTAGAGCGGTATGTCCGGAAGCCCCCATATATAACCATGCCGGACATAGATGGGTCTAATACAAATTCGACACCCCAACTTTTGTGTTAGCGCCGAGTATACGGCTACAAGCCAAATGGAGCGAGAGCCGCTTCCCGATGATTCCCCTGGTGAATACATTCCCTACGGTCGGCGACCGTACTACCTGCCGGACCCGTTGCCACCGAGTCGCAACCTTGAGTTCGATGCCGACTTCCAGCAGTTACTCCAAGATGCCATCTATCAACTTGGGCGACTGGAAGGGATCGGTGACGAGACAGAGGCGAACCCACTCCTGTACACGACGATGGTTCGCCGTGAAGCCGTCGAGTCAGTGGTGCTGGAAGGCGCCGACATCGAGATCGAAGACGTGTTTCGTTCAGAGGGACTCAATGACGGGGGGACCGCCCGAAAGGATGTTCAAGAAGCACTGAACTACGAGCAGACAATTACTGAGGGGGCGAGCGGACTCTCAAAGGGGGACCGAATCACACTCCCTCTCCTGCAGAATCTCCACGAGTTGTTGATGGAGGACGTCCGGGGCCACTGCGAATACCCAGGCCAATTCCGTGCGAAACCGATGAATCTCCCTGCAGCTTCGTCGTTCCAGGAGCCGTTCGTCCCCCCTGCCCCTGACAAGATTCCAGACCTGATGGCGAATCTCGCCGAGTACTGCAACGCAACTAGTGCGTATCACGACCTCGTACAGATCGGCCTCGTACACTATCAATTCGAGACCATTCACCCGTTCGAAGACGGGAACGGGCGGTTAGGCCGGATTCTCATCACACTACAGTTGATCCAGAAGGGCTACCTCACAAAACCGTATCTGTACCCGAGTGCGTACTTCAACCGAAACAAAATCGAATATGCCGACCGGATGCGGACGGTCAGCGAAACAGGCGCCTGGGAGCCTTGGCTTCGCTTCTTCGTTGAAGGCCTCCGCTCACAAGCAGCCGAGGCCGTCGAACGGACGAACGAGCTTCGCACCCTCCGTCGAGAGTATGAACGGACGTACGGCCACGAAAAAACAGCTGCCGATCGACTGGCGATGCGGCTGTTCAAACAACCCTATGTGACATCGACTGATGTCGCGGATCTGCTAGATGTGACCCAGCAGACGGCGCGGAACGCGATTCAGAAACTCCAGGCCCAGGGCGTCCTGACTGAAACGACCGGAAAAGAACGCTATCAGGAGTTCAAAGCAGTCGATATCTTCGACATCCTCGACCAGCCGTTGGAGTGAGGCAATGACAAAAAACCCAACAGTCGACGAGGTGTTCGACGCCGTCCACGCAGCACACAACGCTGTCGAAGCCAGTCGCGCCTAGCGAAACTACAGAGCCGGCTGTTAAACACCTCGTTTCGAGTGTTCTGGAGGGTCTGGTTGCGACGATCAAGTCGCTGCAGGACCGCGTCGCCGAGCTCGAAGCGCCGCAAGAGCAGACCCACGACGTCGCGACGACGGCCGTCGGGCAAGGCCACCGAAGCCGATCATCGCCTCAATGACGTCGAAGCACAACAAGAGCAGATCCACGAGATCGGAGTAACCCTCTTCCAACGCGAGGGCCGATGGCGTGAGCAGGGCGGGATATATCGTCTGAACCGCGTAGTTCCAGGGTCGTCGGCACACTTACTACCCACGCAGCCGAACCGGTCGGGCGATGCTGTCACGTCGTCGACGGTGTTCAAGCGCAACAAGAAGCGTGCATCGGCGGGTGTGGATGAAGATCCAATCGGGTGGAGTTGGACACGCCGAACCGCCCGTCAAGGGAAATCGCCCGCGAAGCCTGGAACCGCTGTGCCCAGATCAGGTACACGTGCCGACGCAGATACAGGAAGCCCTGCCCGCAGCTAGCGAGAGGCGAGTAGCCCCAAGCGAAGTAAGGAGAGGTCGTTCACTCCCACCAGGATAGTTTCGTGGCAGAATTTCAATTAGTCGCATGACCATCATTGCAGAGTTCGTCATCCCGACGGAGGCAGTGCCGGCCGGAGAAACTCTCAAAGCCCTCCCATCTACGACCATCAGGCTCGAGCGGATTATTCCGTCTGAGGAATCCCTTCATCCAATCTTCTGGGTGACAGGCGTCGAGAGTGATCGGTTTGCCGACCAGTTGTTGCAGGAGGACGGGATCACTGATGTGCAAGAACTCGTCGAACTGGATAGCACCGTTCTCTATAGAGCAACATGGGTCCCGGAGATACCGGTCATTGAGGGTATTAAGACGCTTCGTGCGACAATCCTCAGCGCGGAGGGGACTGTCAACGAGTGGGTCTTTCGGGTGACTGCCGAGGAACGAGAACGCTTGCAGGAGTTTCAGCAGCTCTTCGCCGATCAGGGCATTCCAGTTGAACTCCGGCGTATTTCCAACTTTGCTGATGACGGAGGTGGGAATCACGGATTGACCCCCGAGCAACGTCAGGCACTCATTGTGGCGTACGAGATGGGCTATTACGATCAACCGAAGCAAGTGACGCAGGAAGATCTCGGTGAACAACTCGGAATTACCGGCCGGGCGGTATCGAAGCGGCTCAGCAGGGGGATCCACAATCTCATTTCGTCGTCACTCGTTGACCCAGCCGAACAGGCATGGGACGACAGTGACATATAAATGATGTTCTCATCGGAACGGGTACAGTTTGGCTCTTGGAGTAGAATAGATATTCTATCATGGCGGCGGCACAAACCAATGACAGGATATGTTCCGAAATTATCACTGCTGTTGCTAAACGTGAGAACGTTGACCCAGAGGAATTAAGGGAACCGGTCTATACTGTGATTAACCCAGATGCACTCGCGAACTTGTTTCGCGGTGATTCCGGACGAATTACCTTTGAGTACCTCGGCTACCGCGTGACTGTCGATCACGAACACAACGTCGAAGTAGCCTCAGAGACCTCCTACCCACCGTAATAGTGGTTGAAGAACTCTCTGAAATATATATTTCGACGGAACCTTCACTGATAAAACAATCTCCACTGCCGTGTCGCAGGCTTGGTGCTGTATCCCGCTCTGGGTTTTGGACGAAGCCCATCGGCACCTATTCGTGTGATTTTATGTCATTATTCTAATTCGAGCAGATTAAGTTGTCGTAGCATCTGACACTGATATGGTTTCGAACCTCCCGAATGGAGGTCCTGAGCGACAATTTTTGGTTTCTGCTATTGAGCTGGTCCCGAATAGCGCCGCTATCCTTGACGCCGACGGAACGATCCTTGCGACGAACTCCGCGTGGCAGAACGGTGCCGAAACGACCGAGAGTTGGTTGCATCCTGTTGACGTCGGTACAGACTATCTGACAGTGTTGGAGGCTGCTGAAGCGACGTCCGCAAACCGCGTGGCCGCTGGGGTCCGGAAACTGTTGCAAGGATCCCGTGAACAGGTCGAAATTGAGTTCGTCTACGAGTCCGCTGACGGACCACGATGGTTCGTCACGCACGCGACCACTACCAGGCACGATGGAGCAACGTACATTACCATCACTCATCGCGAGATCACCACCCGAAAGGACGGTCAACGGGTTTTGCATGAGGCGTGCGAAATCAGCACTGCGCCCGACCGCTCGTTCGATGACAAAATTACGACGCTCTTAGAACTCGGGCGTAACGCCATCGGAATCGAGTATGCAACCCTCTCACGCGTACAAGACGACCAATACGTATTCGAGTCGGTCGCTGCACCAGCACCTGCCGATCTGCAGGGCACAATAGTCCCGTTAGCGGAGTTGCCAAATTGCGAGCGTGTCGTCAAGCGAAACCGAACACTCGTCCACAGGGACGTCGAATCCCAAGCCCCTGAGTTAGTGGATCCTGAGTGGGGAATCGAGAGTTACCTCGGAGCACCCGTCACTGTACACGGAGAGGTGTATGGGACCTTTTGTTTCTATAGCATGGACCCACGTGCCGAGGCGTTCCCCGACTGGGCCGTGACGTTTGTAGAGTGTCTCAGCAATTGGGTGGGCCACGAACTCGAACGCAGGGAACGCGAGGAACAGCTCCAACAGATTAAGACAACCATCTCTGACGTCATCTGGATCAGCAACCCAGAGAAAGACGAGGTAGAGTTTGTCAGTGACTCGTACGAAGACGTCTGGGGCCGACCGCCCAAAACACTGGAAACCGATGCTACGTCGTTCGTCGATGCCATCCATCCTGACGATCGTGACCGAGTGCAAGACGCACTCGAAGCCCAGCAGACCGAGCCCGATGCCTACGAAGAGACATACCGTATCATCCAGCCAGACGGTGAGACTCGCTGGATCCACGACCGAGCGTCTGGCATCTACGACGAGAACGGGACACTGCGGGCTATCGTCGGTATCGCTAGTGACATCACTGAACAGAAAAAGCGTGAACAAAAGTACCGGCAGCTGACCGAGCGGATTACTGACGCCTACTACGCCTTTGATGCAGACTGGAACGTCACCTACTGGAACGACACGGTTGCGGACCGTGGCGATATGCCGGCGGCAGATATCCTCGGCGAGAATTTCTGGGACGTGTATGGCGAGCTCGAGGGGACCGTCTACGAGGAGACGCTCCGGAAAGCCATGGAATCACAGGAACCGACATCGTGTGAGTTCCATTATGAGCCAGACGACTACTGGGTAGAACTACAGGCATATCCTGATGAGGGAGGGCTCAGCGTCATCTCACAGGAAATCACCGAGCGCAAGGAAGCCCAAGAGGCGATACGTGAGAAGCAAGAGCGACTGGATGCGTTCGTCACGGCGACCTCGGATGTCGTCTATCGAATGAATTCAGATTGGTCCGAAATGTTGTACCTGGATGGCCAGGAGTTCATCGTTGATACGGACGACCCCCGGCAGACGTGGCTGGAGGAGTACATTCCACCGGACGAACGGCGACGAGTAACGGCGGCCATCGAAGAGGCTATCGAGACCACGAGCCGGTTCGAACTGGAACACCAGGTGGTCCAAGTGGATGGCACCCGGGGCTGGACACACTCGCGGGCAGTGCCGATTCTGGACGACGACGGCGAGATTGTCGAGTGGTTTGGCACAGCCACAGACATCACCGACCGAAAAACGCGCGAACAAACGCTCGCACAGCAACGGGACGACCTCACCCAGCTCAAGCGGCTCAATACGCTCGTTCGGAACCTCACACAGGCACTCCAGAACACGACCACGCGAGAGGACATCGAAACGGCCGTCTGTGACCGTCTCACCGATACCGACCTGTATCAGACGGTCTGGATCGGAACACGGAGCCAATCGGAAACAAACAGCGCAGTCGTGGTCCCACAGGCGAGCGCCGGCGTCGACGACGCCTATCTCCGCGGGATTTCAGGCGGTGAGCCAGGACCCGCATCCGTCGCCCTCAACACGGGTGAGCTGCAGACCGTCGACGATATTGCCACTGCAGAGCACTTCCCGGACTCCCGACGACACATAGCGCTCGAGAACGGTCATCATACGCTTGCGGCGGTCCCCATCGCCACCGATGAAACAATGTACGGCGTGCTGGTCGTCTACACGCCACAGGACCACACGATCAGCGAGGCCGAGCAGGCAGTCCTCGCCGATCTTGGACGGAATATCGCACTCGCCATTCAGCGAGTGCACAGCCAACGCTCGCTTACAGCCGAGACCGCTATCGCTCTCGATTTCCAGATTTCCGACGCCGATATCGACTTCGCTGACGTATCGGCCGAGCTGGAATGCGAACTCGACCTCGAACGGCGCGTTCCGACCGGCGACGGTGGCTACATCTATTATCTCACAGTGCTGGGAGCTGCTCCAGCACAGGTTTGTGACTACCTTGAGGACGGCCAACTGGTCTTCGATAGTAGCGTGGTCCGTCCCGCAACCAACGGCGACCCAGCACTTATCGAGGCCCATCTCGAGAAGACACCTCGACTGCCGCTCGATGTCCTCACCGACTATGGCGCGTCCCTGACGAGAGCGCGTGCAGATGACGGTGACATCTCGCTCAGTGTTGAACTGCCACCGGGGGTGGCGGTCGGCCCCCTCCTGACAGATCTCCGTGAGATTGTGCCCACGATCGAGGTCGTCAGGAAACAGCACGTCGACCGGCCGACGAAGACTGTAACCGCCATGCGAGAGGAGGTCAACGAGCTGCTGACACCGAAACAGGAGGCCACGCTCAAGGCTGCTTACGCACGGGGATATTACCGGTGGCCACGCGACACGACAGTAGAAGAACTCGCCGACACGTTCGACATCTCTTCGCCAGCGGTGCACTATCGGCTCCGGAAGGCACACGATACAGTGGTTACTGCCCTTTTAGACGGGTGAAATCCCTGTTGCCGCTCAGAGACTCATAAATAGCTGCTCGTGTCTCTCTGCGAGTTCTTGGTCCATCTGGTTGGTGAGTTCGGTCTGTAGTTGTGCCATTTTTCGACCGGGATCGAGTGTGTCTGCCTCCTGAGTGTACCTGACGACGCCGGCATCAACCAGATTCGGAAGATGGTCGTGGTACAATGCCATATAGATCTCGAGACGCTCGTCCGGGAGGTCGTCGGCAGCCACACCGAACTCCCATTCCGTGACGAAGTCTGCAACCCGAGCCAGTGTCACCGGGGGTGTAAACACTGAGAGACTGTACAGCGTATACCGCCGGTAACGTGCCGACAGTAGGTCGTGTATTTCCTTTGCCGTAAGCGATTGTACCCCAGCACCATTCGGTATCTGTGGAGACGTCATCTCGACTCGTGTCGTCGCCACTGATCTGACGTGTCTTCCTGTGTCGCTTCTACCATCTTGCCAACGGTATCGACTTCACGACAGATCTCGGCCACCAAATCAGCTAGTTCGTCGTCCTCGTCGCTTAGTGCCGATTGGGCCGCGTGCAGATGGTGTGCCGCTTCGACGATCCGAACCCGTGGTGAGAGAGAATCACGATTACTCATCTTGATCACCCATCATGGGGCAGGTGGCAGTCCAGGCGGGCAGTGACCGGCTGTCACGTTCGCTCTGTGGCCCGCCAGCGGTGGCTCTAATCATGCTGTCACGCCCCCAGAAGTGGGGTCTTCGGCCGCTGCTTCAAGCCGGCTGAGGCCGTCGCCGACTGTGTAGACACACTCGCCGTCAGTGTACGGAAAGACGGTCGCAAGCTCGTCGTGTTCGTAAACTGCGAGACACAGCATCGGAAGGACCAGTACTCCTCGTTCCTCGTCAGCAAACATCGAACTAATGGTACGTGTCTTGAACCCCGGGCGAAGCGAATAGCCGTGTTCGTTTGCCCACGCCTCGAATTCGGATACTCGTTCACGAGCGACTGCCGTGTGTTCTTGATGCATCTTCTCGGGCGTCATCTCGATGGGGGACCACAGATGACTGGCCACCGACGCGATGCGACCGGCTTCCTGTAGGGACTGTAATCGCTCGTACGTTCTCTCCTGAGCGTCGTGGACACAGTATGGCGTCTCCGCTCGTATCCAGAGTTCGGCGTGAGTCCCCGTCTCGATATGGTTTGACTGTTCTTGTGGCTCCGTCTCGATTCCGTTCGGCTGGTTCTCACTAGAACTCGTCATGGTCACCTCCGTAGTGATAGTCTGGTCCTGTCTGTCCTGCTGGAATCCGCAGTTGACAGTCGCTTGTGTCGATTGTTCCCGCCCGCTGACGTCGGTCCGCCGACTGACTCCCGTGGGACCCTCTCTCCGGATTGTCTGGTGGTTCAGCAACTCGCATCGCGTTTGACATGTACATTTGTTCCTGATGGTTAGCGGGTAGAAAGGTAACCTAGAGCCATCTAGAATCCTCTGCAAATCGGGAGTGGAAAGGTGGTGAATCGCCTCGGGGCATTCGCCTTGTACAACCTGTGAAATCTCAGATGAATTCGGTTCAAGGGCGGGCGAGGACCTCCTCCAATGGCGTGGAGAGGTCATGGACTTCGAGTGGGGTTGCCTTGGCGCGGGAGCGCTCGAATACGTCTGTCACCCACCCCAGGAACGTTTCTTCGTCGGTTTCAATCATCCCGATCGAGATGTTTTCCTCGTTTCGGACGACGAGACAGCCGACCCCGTCGTGGCTCATCACGGGGTACTCGATCTCCCCGTCGTAGACGTAGATCTCGGAGCGGTCCGAGGCGACCAAGGCTTCGAACTTTTCAGCGGCGTCCGACGCCATTGCGGCCTCGAACACGACGGGTGCGAACACCGCCTCGAACGTCTGAGAGCCCCGGACGACCGACTCGTACCGCCCGTCGATACACGGTTCGGGGAAGAAGTCGGTGAGACTCTGTGCGTCCCTGGAGCCGAACTCCAGTTCCCGGACGCGGGAGACGACCGCAAACGGATTGGCCTGGCTCACGCGAGTGACGTTTGCGTTCCGCAATTGGTCGACCTCGATTCCGATCGTCTCCAGTGGGACGTATCGGAGCAATCCCTCTAGCTCCTGAGCGAGTTCCATCTCACCATGTAGCTCCGCGAACGACCTCGCGACGAATGCCCCAAGCGCCGTTAGCTCGTACCGGGAGCCCTCGCGCACGAGCCACCCTCGTTCCTCGAACGCTTGGACGATCCGGCCGACGGTGGCCGAGGAGGCTCCTGTCAGATCCCGGAGCTCCCCCCTTGACCGTGGACCATCAGCGAGGGCGTCAAGCACCACTGCTCGGTGGTCCGAGTCCGCGAGAAACCGGATGTCGTCGAGTACTGCAGTCATGAGGAACGTTAGCATTGATCGAGTATAGCTGTTCGGTTGGGAAAGGGAATCTCAAGCATGAGTGTGGGCATCTCGTTGTTACGGCGGTCTCCACGGGGACTGCTCTCTAGGTGAAATCTCCACACAGCTCGTAAGATCTGCATGAAATATCATCATCATCTCTCGCCGCCAAGAGGATATTGCGGTGACATCCTCCCCGCCGTAAACGGCGGGGCTTCCCACACGGTGGGAATGCCAGTCAGTCGTCGCTGGCAGTGGGTTCCGACTCTTGAAACGGTGTGAGTGTCATCTGCGAGGGTGTCTCGCTCTGCTCACACTGAGTCGTGGCGGTGTCACAACCGCTCCCGTCCTGTGGCGAGTCATCGCCTACCTGTTTCACTGGTAGACTCTCTCCCCACGGGTCTACGCGACGTGCGATGTTCGCACTCGCGTTAATATCCGCTTGAAACGTCGAGACGTGGCACTCAGGGTTCGTACACTTGAACTCGGATTGCCGAAGCCGATACCCGATGTGCTTGCACGCATGACACGTCTTCGAGGTGTACTGCGGGTGAACGTACCGAACCAGAATACCGGCGTCCTTCGCCTTGTCCTCGATGCGTCCCTGCAACCGAGCGAACGCCCACGAGTGCAGGCGTCGGTTCATGTACTTCCCGTAGTCCAGCGACTCTCGGATGTACGCCAAGTCCTCCATCACGATGACGGGGTTCTCGAACTGCTTAGCGTACTCCACGGACTCACGAGACGCCTTCTCGATGATGTCCGTGAGTCGGTTCTGGTAGTACGAGAATCGCTCTTCGACGCGCCACTCGGAAGCGTCTCGCTCTTGCAGGCGTTTCAGGGTCGTGAACATCTCTTTGCGGATTCGCTTGGCTTCCCTCCCGTTGATGAGAAGTGGCTTGGTGGGAGTGTCGTGTTGGAGGGCACAGCCCGTGACCAACATTGACTCGCCAATATCGAATCCCACCCGAGTTGGGTTCTCGGGCAGTTCAGATGTGTCCTCGATTTCGTATTCGACGGTGACGTGAAGTGTCCACGTCGTTCGATGCTTCTGCAAGCGAAGTTCGCCCACTTCCGTACTCGACTCGTCATCGAGCATCTCACCCCACAGTCCCTCTTGTTCGGGGTTCAGCCGGAGTGGTATCCAGAAGTTGGTTCCGCGACCGGGTTGTGGAACGTTCCAACAGATTTCGTACTCACGCGAGGATTCACGGTCGAATTTCCCGGCTCGATTCACGAATCGGAGCGGGTGTTCGTCATCCAACTCTTTCGCGTTGTACGTCTTGTGGAGTTTCGGGACGTAGGATTTGAGGGCGTCTTTCGCTTGGTACGGCAGGTTGTACGGCGTCACCACGTCGTTCGTGGCGCTCATCGTCGTACAGTCTTGCTCGAAGGCGTCTTCGAGTGCGTCTCGGTATTCGGACAGCGTTTGCTGGAGGCGGTGCTCTTTGCACCGTGTCGGTGGTGCGAGCGTGGCTTCCAGCGTCTTATTTGCCGTCTGAGTCGTTGACATCGTAGCCTTCGGATTCGAGTGCTTTGCGGAGGAGTTCGGGATATGCTCGTGAGTGGCGTATCCCGTGGTCGCGGGCATACTCCTTCACGGCTTCGTGAAGTGGCCCACCTCGTTCCATATCGAAGTCTGCTCTCATCCGCAAAAGCGTAAGTTCCAACGTAAGTTAAAGATAGCGGTCGGCATTCAGGCAGAGTATCAGAACGCGGTTAGTTCAGCAGTTGTCGGATTCCCTCCCGGCCTGAAGGCCGGGATTCCCTCCTTGAGGGAAGATGGGTCGAAGTTCCAACAGTGGGCCTACGCGAAGTTCGTGGAACTCGTTGAGTACAAGGTCGAATCCACGCCGTTGTTCGTGGACACGGTGAACCCGGCGTACACGAGTCAGCGGTGTTCTCACTGTGGGTTTACACGACGTGCCGTCGCGGAGACAGGGAACGTCACGCCAACGACCGTCCGGACGCATTACGAGACGTTAGCGGAACAGGTCGCCTGACAACGCTCGCCTACAAGTACTGCCGTTAGATAATTTTCTCAGGGAACTATTTGTTCTTCGACCGCGTAGCACCCAGTATGACCGAGACGTGGGACGACGTCAACGAACAGGTCAAGGCGGACTGGAAAGACGACACCACTCCGTTCGAGCGGGTGTACGAAATCGTCGAACAAACCCACGACGGGCAGTCGGCGGCCGAAATCGCCGAGCGGGCGCTCGTGAGTGAGCCGACGGCGCGCCGCCACTGCAACACGCTCGTGAATACCGGGTTCGCCGAGACGGAACAGGACGGGCAAACGACGCTGTACAAGCGCAACAGCGACCGGATTCTGATGTCCCGGATCCGCGAGCTGCGTGAGGAAGTCGATCGGCCGGAGTTACTCGACAGCATCCAGGAGATGAAGGCCAAGATCCGGCGCTACGAAGACCGGTACGACGTGGTGTCGCCGGAGGAACTCGCCCAGCAACTCGACGCCGACGAGACGGAGGGCTGGGACGACCTGACGACGTGGCGGACGACGCGGCAGAATCTCGCCGTCGCCCAAGCCGCACTCGCCTACGACGAGGCCAGCCACCAGCTCGCGGTATGAACGACGACGACCGTGCCGGCGAGTTCGGGCCGATCTATCTGCCGGCGCTCCAGCGGATTCGTGACCTGTGGCTCGAACTCGAGCCGCTCGTCGACGAAACGGCGTACGACGACGTCGTCGCCCCTACGGAACTGCAGATCAGTCTCAGCGATGGGTTGGCCGACGCCGAGAGCGCTCGGCTCGATATCCAGTGGAGCGAATTGGGGATGTACTCGTTCCATTACGTCGATAGCGACGACGTCAATTGGCGCTTCGATCGCCACCCGAATACACACTCCCCCGAGATCCATTTCCACCCGCCGCCCGAGGCCGCGACGACGGCCGCCGAACCGTCCTGTATCGACGTGACCGAGGTCTCACTCGTCACGCGTGCCGTCCATACGATGTGGCGGGCAGCGTACGAGAACGACACCGTCGACCAGCTGAATAGCGCATCAAACCCTCCCTAAGGCGGCATTAGCGCATGGTGCGGTCAGCCAGGTCGATCATCTGTTCGCGAGCGGCTTCGACGTCCGCGTAGAGCGCCAACGCATGCTT
The DNA here is from genome assembly GCF_056934455.1 of Haloarcula sp. H-hyl6. NCBI lineage: Archaea > Methanobacteriati > Methanobacteriota > Halobacteria > Halobacteriales > Haloarculaceae > Haloarcula > Haloarcula sp. H-hyl6. Next base: position 167,519 of record NZ_JBRIIK010000004.1, on the reverse strand, counting down.
GATGAGGCGGCGGTCTTCCAGGTTCTCCTCCCAGCACGTAATCACGTCACGGCGCTCCTGAAGTTCGTCACTTCTGAGGTCGCCGTCGGCGAGCGACTGTTCGAGCTCCTCCCACGTCTCGACGTCGTAGGTCGCCTGCCACTCTTCGATCTCCTCGGTGATCGCCGCCAATTCGTTCCGCAACTCCTCGCGTGTGTTCTCCTCGATGAGCGTGCGAATTTCCTTGAAGAGCAGTCGCGTATAGTCCGGCTGATAGCGCGTGGTCTCGCCGGCCTCGACGCGACGCAGCTGCCCCTGGTCGACGAGATCCTGGAGTTCCTCGTTGGTCGTACTCCAGGCAGCGTCGGCCTGCTCGCTGATCCAGTTGACCGACCGCGGTTCGTGAAGCGTCTCGGCGACCGCCCGAATACGGTCGCGGGCACTCATCGACTCAGACCACGATTGGACCCCATCTCGCGGAGACTCGGACATGCTTGGCACCTCTTGCGACTGTGTTAGCGCTAACTTCTCATATATATTTGTACTATCTAGCATAATCAAGAAGATATTGCGAGCGAGGGCGTCCAGACGTTGAAATACGAAACCGACGGAAACTATGAGCCAACCGATGCACAACCGAGATACTGACTTTGCAGAACTGCGGCCGACCGGCGAGGCGTCCCACATTCCGGACACGAGGCTGGACGACGGGTGTGAAGGTAACCCCCGACGGCAACGCGTCGCGACGAGCACGGGTGGTTACCCCTGCTGCGCCGACGGTAACCGACGGCGAGTGCCGGTCCTGTGGGGCGTCAGTCCCAGACGGGCAGACGAAATGCCGGTTCTGTCTCACCAACCATCTCGGGAGTGACGCTACTAGCACGAACGAGACAGCGTCGACGACGTTCCTCGGCATCGTCCACCTGATCGTCGATTCGACCACGTTCTACGGCGCCGTCGAGAAGGGCGGCGCCGCGGCGAACCGCCTCGCTGCCAACGAGGCGGAGCCGGCCGTCGACGACTACACGCTCATCTACGGCCTCAACGAGGCGCCGGCGCGCCAGCTGGCCGATCAATGGCCCTCACTTCCCGATGCGGTACAGGTGTCGTCAGAGGAGGGAGAGCGGCTTCTCCGTGCCGCCCGTGACCAGACTGAGTGGCACGGGCAGGGAGCGTCGGAGCGTCAGGAGCAGGCCCCGGCGCGGCTCTACGACCAGCGTGGGGACGGCATCCGCGACGCGTCGCGTCTCGACGCGGTCCTCGACGTCGCCTACCACGCGAAGAACCACGGGACACCAGTCGTTGCAGCGGTGTTCCAGACCAGCGACGGGAGGATGGAGGCCCAGGAATTCACGCTCGAAGCGTGGGTCGACGCCGGCGGCGATCCACAGGCGGCCCGTCCGAACCGGTACTGCGTCACCAGTACTGGCGATGGACCCTATGCCCGTCTGCGCTCGCATCTCCAGACGTTCGACGTTGACTCGCTTGCTGAAAATTCGCTGGAGGAGTGCTGATATCACGACACCGCTCTCGCACGTCACCACAGCGCCAGTCCGAGTTCGCTGAATCGTTCGCCTGCGAGTTCGACGCCGCTGCGGTCCACAACACGATGTGGGAGACTGTCGACGAAGACACGGACTTGGCACGATTCTGCGATGCCGCCACGGCCGCTGACGAAGCACTTGCTGGTCGTGGTGACGATGCGTTCGCAGCGAAACTCGACGAAACATGGGGTCGGTTCGACTGGGTCGCCCGACAACGTGCGCTCGAGGTGGTCGCCGAAGCCTGGGGGACGGTCATCACCGACGGTGAGGAGTGGGTTGCAGACAGTCATTGGGACGCTGGGGCTATCACCGACGCGCAGACGGAAGCGCGAGACTGGCTCGCCACTCATACCGAGATAGCCGAACGAGCCGGAGTCCACAACAACATCGCGACGCACACAGTCGACGCCTGACCGTCGTTTCACACTCCGCTATCGATTTGTTTTCTGATCCCTTCGACATGGTCGATCCAGATGCGGTTGAGGTTCTCCTAGGCCAGGGTGTCGAGCATCGCGTCCATATGCTCGTTGTACTCATCGACGGAATTGGCTACAGAACTCTCGAACTCAGACCGAGTTGTTGAATGATTGGGCTATTTCGACCAGACTACTGCTTTGTTTACGGAGACAGTCGACTGGCACGGCCACAAGGATGACTCACTGGACATAGTTTACCGAAAAACACTATTTGATGGATTATATATTTATTTGCTACTAATCTTTGGCCTGTCAAATGTATTTCTTGCTATATACTTAGAAGATAGATTCATTAATCAGAATAGGGATCTATATCGGACAACGATAGATAGAGAACTTATTCAGTCATCTTCACCAAGATGTATTTTTGTAAGTGTCCGCCCCTGTACCTTTCTACCAGATGAATATCAACCTGCAGATGGGCATTGAGCACGAGAACGAAACAAACCGACAGTGAGATCGTATTTCCGTCGGGGCGCTGGGCGGCTACGGTCCGGTCGGATGCCCAGTTCACTTACCACGAATTCAGCGAGTACCTCGGCAATTCGCCACCGTCGCTGTCGGGACGCTGATCGAATATGCACAGAAGATTCATCAGCAACGACCAATCTTAAAGCAGACGCTCGCTACCGCTACGCAACCGGGGTGTGAGTCTTAGCTAATGACGAATGATACGTCGTCCATGGTGACTGTGAATGCGCTGATGGCGAGATACACGGTAACGACTGCGAGAACCACACCGCACCATCTTCAAAAACAAGGTCACGCCGTAACTTGCACCTGCCAACTCCGCTGTGAATCTTCAGAACATCTGGTGACGAAACGCTGAAATAAGTTCTCCATGCCGCTCTCTGAAAATCAACAACTTGCTTTACATGATATTTTGCATGCTGACTAATCTCACTTCTCCTGTTATATCTTCGCTGATTGGTTTGTTCTCCGGCGATCAACCACTAACCCGTCACAAACGTTCAGATCCGTATAGAACGGAAAAGCTATGTTCGAAACCCATTCCATAACATACGTACTTATGTTATCTACTTTCCCTCCTATAGATACAGGATATCAAGACCTATATCAGTCTGATGGTGACCGGAGATCAAACCATCCGACTAGATATAACAGATGACGAAACACCAGTCATTGGTTTACCGCTGTTAGGACCGTTTATGGCAATATCTGAATCATGATGAGAGAACAGCTGACGGGATGGTTCAACTCCGGCACTATGCGTGCTGACCGGAGTAGGCGCCCTCAGAGAGACCCCTATCATTGTTCAGAGAACCCCACACCGCGAGGGGGAGTCTATCAGGATGTGCGATGGCCACTATCAAAACAAACTTGAGACTGATTGACTGCTAGTTTGCAACTTATCGGCTAGCACTGATTCGAGAATCTCGCGGTCTCGGACGAGATCGTACTCGCGGTAGGCCCCGCTACCACGTCCCTCGTTGTAAGCGGTGTATTCTACGAGTTCGGTATCGATTAGCTCGTTCAGCCGCTGTTGAATGCGGCGTTTGCTTCGCGGTTCCGCTTCAAGATCTGCCGTACTACTGAGTGTCGACGAATATTCGTCGTATACGCGCGCAGTTCTAGCAGGAAGTTCCCCTGCAGCGCTCAGTTCGAGTAGCGAGTACAGCACCAAATGGCTCTGTTCGTCGAGCTCGCTGATACGTTCGTCAATCTCCATGCGCTCAGTCGATTCCTTAGCCGCCTGAACGTGACGGCCACGGATCCGGTCTGCACGTTCATTATTCGCTATGGCGGCACCTTCACGGAGCAATCGGAGGGCATACTGTGCGTCACCATTTCGTTCGCTACCGTATGCGGCACAGAGGGGAATTACTTCCGACGCAATCGTCCGATTCGAGAGCGAAGTCTCAGTCCACTCCTCAAGTAGGCTTCGGAGTTCAGCCATAGTGTACTGATGAAATTCTACCACCGATCGGGACGGCAATTCGTTCCCGGCGAGTTGGTCCGGCATCTTCGCGTCGTCTGCGATCACGACGACACCTGAATTATTCTGGCAGGCCAATTCCCCGAGTGCGTCGACGCTGTCGAGTGCATCAATACCGTCGAATACCAGGACCGTCGGCTCAGCTCGCGACTCAATTTCCTCCCCGAGCGTCGTTCGGACGTGATCGAACGTGTACCCAGTTTCCGAGAGGGCATTCTCGTCGGACCGAAACTCATTGACCGCCCGAACGAGTGTCCGATAGAGCGTCCCCGCCGACGCACAGTCGATAATGATGGTTGTAAAGTTCGTTCGGTTGCCAATCTCGTCAAGTGCGCGGCGGACGAGCGTGGTCTTCCCGGATCCCTCCGGTCCGACCGCGAAAGTGATTTCTTCACCTTCGGTAACAGTTCGTCGTAGTGCCGCTTTCAGATCCTCATACTCTCGTTTCCGTTCGATCGCAGCGTCGACTTCCTCAGTAGGAAGACCATCCCGTCTTCTGTAAATTTCTGTGTTGGCGTCGAACAGGGACATATGCCCTCATGCATCTGACTGTACAAATAACCATCGCGTCTTGGGAAGACTTCCGACACGCCCAGAATTAATGGGCCTTGGGGGAGACCGATGGGTATGGCACAATATCCCACCGCCGAAACAATCGAGACGCTCGCAGAAGATCTCGAGATGAGCGTCACCTCCGCCGAAGCGGAAGATTACGCACACCTGATAGAGACGACGCTTGCGGACTACGATGTAATCCGCGAAATGGCCGAGCCAGCGGTTCCACCTGAAGAGAGACGGTACACCCGCTCCGATTCGGGCCGCCGCCCCACCGAGGATGAGGATCCCTACAATGCGTGGATTTCACGGACGGAGGTGACGGGGGCTGACGACGGACTGCTTTCGGACACACGCTTCGGTCTCAAGGACAATATCGCACTTGCAGGTGTCGAGATGACGTGCGGGTCGACTCTCCTCGAAGGGTATGTCCCAAGCATCACGGCGACCGTCGTGCATCGCCTCCTCGACGAAGGTGCAACGATTCTCGGGAAGAACAATATGGATAGCTTCGGGTTCTCGTCGTCCGGTGATCTGTCCGATTTCGGCGCAGTTCGCAATCCCGCCGATGAAGCGTATCTCGCCGGAGGCTCCTCGAGTGGCTGTGCGGCCGCGCTCGCTGCGGACGAAATCGACATCGCTCTAGGGTGCGATCAGGGCGGATCCATCTGCGTTCCGGCAGCGAACTGTGGCGTCGTCGGTCTCCGCCCCACGACCGGCCTGGTCCCCTATACAGGCATCTTCCCCGTTGAGCGGACGATCGACCATGTCGGGCCAATGGCCCAGCGTGTAGGGGATGTTGCGGTCACACTCGAAGCAATTGCTGGTCGGGACGGATTAGACTCTCGACAGCCCTCAGATCTCGAAACGGAACCGTACACTGAGGCTCTTGGGAGAGACGTCTCCGGGATGACGGTCGCTCTGCTTGAGGAGGGATTTGATCATCCTGAGAGCAAAGCCGCGGTGACCGATGCGGTCGACTCAGCCGTCGAATTGCTGGAAAGCCTCGGAGTCGAAGTGAAGCGACTTTCCGTTCCGATTCACAACCGGGCCCCGGCCGTCGCGTGGTTGATCTGGGGATACGGGAGCCTACACGTGTTCAAACAAGCAGGACAGGTCCCTCAACACGACGGCTGGTACGATACCGACTTCAAACGTATCTTCTCGAAGTGCCGAGCTGCTGTAGACACGCTCCCGCCGATGGTCAAGGCGACGCTATTGGCGATGGAATATATCGATCAGCGGCATAACGCCCTCTACGGGAAAGCCAAAAACGTCGGCCGGTCCATCGTTCGACGCTATGATGATGCCCTCGCCGAAGTTGACGCATTCATAATGCCGACCACGCCCGGGAAGCCGCTCGGAGTGAATCCAGAACTGGACCGGATTGAGCGCATCATCCGAACGTTCCCTCCAAACAAGAATACGTGCCCATTCGCTGTTACCGGCCACCCCACGCTCACGGTACCCTGTGGAACGATTGATGGGCTCCCCATCGGGATGATGTTGGTGGGATCGAAATTCGACGAATCAACGATCCTATCGATCGCGGACGCATACGAACGCCACCGTTCGTAGCGTCGACAGGAATAGTGCTGGATGGCGGGAAAACTTTTAACAACCATAACGGTAGCACATTATTAACAGATGGCACAGATAGAACTCGACGGTATCACCAAGCACTACGACAGCTTAGAGGCCGTAAGCGGCATCTCTACGACGGTTAAGGATGGAGAGCTTCTCTGTCTGCTCGGCCCGAGCGGCTGTGGCAAGTCCACGACGCTACGGATGATCGGCGGTCTAGAGATGCCGACCGAGGGGACAGTCAGACTCGGTGGCGAAGACATCACCGACGTACCGCCATATGACCGGGACACTTCGATCGTCTTCCAGAACTGGGAGCTGTTTCCGCACAAATCCGTCCGAGAAAACGTAGCCTTCGGGCTCAAGATGGGCGACGTCGGAACCGAAGAAAGACACGAACGAGCCGAGAAACTCCTCGAACGGGTCGAGATGGGTGGCTATGGCTCGCACGATCCGACCGATCTCTCGGGCGGACAGAAACAACGGGTCGCACTTGCTCGATCTCTTGCTGTTGATCCCTCAGTGCTCCTTCTGGACGAACCGCTCTCGAACCTCGACAAGCGACTCAGAGAACAGATGGAGATCCATCTTAAGGAAATCCACGAGGAGTTCGACAAGACGTTCATCTACGTCACTCATAATCAGGACGAGGCCTTCACGCTCGCCGATCGGATCGGCATCATGAACAACGGCCAGCTCGTCCAAGTGGGCGATCCGATGGATGTCTATCAGAACCCGACGAACCGCTTCACCGAGGAATTTCTCGGAGATACGAACTTCGTCGAGGGCCAGGTGTCGAACTCTGGCGGAGAGCTGAGGGTTGAGACCGAATTCGGTGTCTCGATCCCGCTCCCTGGAAATGTGGATCTCGCCCCAGGCGACACACTCCACCTCTCGCTCCGCCCAGAATTCCTGGCGCTTTCGCCGCCAGATAATCAGCAGGCGACACCTGCGGCGGCAACTGATGGCGGCCACACGGTCAGGGGAATGGTCGAAGATGTCCTGTATCAGGGGTCGACCGTCCGTTACTCAGTGTCGGTCTCGGAAACGTCTCTCTTCGTTGAGCGCCACGTTGGTGACCGCCTCGAACTCTCCACGGGAGATCGCGTTCGACTCCAGTGGGATACCGACGACGTATTGCTTTTCCGCGATGACGGAACGAAGCTCGAAGTGTAACATATCGTCCCTGCTATGACATTCGAACACCCACCTGCAGATGACCTTCGCGATATAGCGAATCAACTGGCTCTCGACATTTCGACCGCCGATATCGAATACTATCAAACTGTGGTCAAGGAGTCACTCGACGAGCTAGAGCAAGTTCACGAACTAGAATCTCCGTCACTTCCGCCGACGCAACGGCGGTTTGGGACGGACCGGTCAAGCTACCAACCAGAGAAGTCCGAAAATCCGCACAACGCGTGGATTAGACGGTGCGACGTCGCGGCCGATGTCAGCGGCCCTCTCGACGGGACTTCAGTCGGACTAAAAGACAGCATCGCGCTCGCTGGCGTCGAGATGACATGTGGATCGAGCCTGCTTGACGGATACGTGCCTGAAATAGATGCGACCGTCGTGAGTCGGTTGCTCGCGGCCGGCGCACGGATAACGGGCAAATGCAATATGGAGAACTTCGCGTTCTCCGCATCGAGTGACACTTCTGATTTCGGAGTCGTCACCAATCCTGTAGCTCCGACGCGTATCGCCGGTGGTTCTTCGAGCGGAAGCGCCGCCGCCGTCGCGGGCAAGGACGTCGATGTCGCACTCGGGTGTGATCAGGGCGCCTCGATCCGTGTACCGGCAGCCTGCTGTGGGATCGTCGGTCTCGATCCAACAACGGGACTCGTTCCGTACACTGGGATCTTTCCAATGGATCCGACGATTGACAGCGTTGGGCCGATGGCTCGGACCGTCCGAGAGGTCGCTGAAGTGTTAGACGTAATTGCCGGAGTCGACGGCCTCGATCCAAGACAAGGACCTGCTGTGCAGACGAGCGATTACACCGCCGCACTCGATGATGACGTTGAAGATCTGGAGATCGGTGTCCTGAAGGAGGGGTTCGATGGAGCCGGCACGGACGATCGAGTCGTTGAGGCAGTTCGAGACGCGGTCGATACCTACGAGCGCCTCGGCGCCGAGACGACGGCCGTCTCGGTCCCCCTCCATCACGACGCCGTCTCGATCGGGTTCACCATTTGGGCGTATGGCGCCCTCCAGGTCTTCACGAACGGAGGCCAGGCCGTGCATCACGATGGGTGGTACGACACGGACCTGATGGCCGCGTTCGCTGAGCACCGCAGCACCTGCTCAAACGGGCTCTCTGAAGAGGGGAAAGCGACACTGATAGCGATGCAGCATCTGGCCGATCGGCACGGCGGCGTAACGTACGGTCGGGCTCAGAACCTCCGCTTCCGACTCAAACGCGAATTCGACGAACTGCTCTCGACAGTCGATGTCATAGCATTACCGACGATGCCGGTCCTTCCCTTCGAACTCGAGGACGATATTCCGGAAACAGAGCGTACCCGCCGGACGATCACGCTCTGTCGGAATACCGCGACGTCGTCGCTGACGAAACACCCCTCGATCTCCATTCCATACGGATCCATCGACGGCATTCCCGTCGGTGTCTTACTCATCGCAGATCACTATGACGAACAAACGCTATTGAGGACCGCAGCCACGTTGCTGGAAACGGCTACCGAGGCCCCCCAATTGTAACCTATTGTATGTGATGAATACCCCAAATTATTTCAACCATAGCCACGATGGACGGACTATGCGGAATAGTAGCACGGATACTGAGTCGGAGCGTACGGACGGTTCGAGTAACCGCGTCAATCGCAGAAAGGTTCTCGCCGCTACGGCTGGACTTTCTGCGACAGCGTTGGCCGGCTGTGTCGGAGGGGGACCATCACAGGGAGGCCAAGAGGAGAACGGAAACGACAAAACGACCGAGGGGTCCCAAGAATCCAGCGATGGAACAACCACGAGCGGTGAATACCCCGATTACTCCGGAAATACCCTCACTGTCGCGACGTGGGCGGGCATCTATGCGGAGGCATTCGAGAAGTCTGTCGCGCGGATGTTCGAGGAACGGACTGGAGCGAACGTTGAGGTGTCCCCCGCCGGCGGGAGCATCTTAACCGAAATTCAGAGCGCGCCAGCGGATAACCCTCCGTATGACATCGCCGCCGCGGAAGGGTTCTTCTACTGGCAAGGCCGTAACGAGAATCTCTTCCAAGAGATCGATACCTCGAAAATTCCGAATCTGGATAACGTATATTCGTACCTGAAGGACCTTCGAGGAACTAAATACGGAGTCCCGACGGACGGATCGCTGGAGGGAATCGTCTACAACACCAATGTTGGGTGGGAGCCCACCACGTGGACCGACCTGCTCTCTGATAAGCAGGGGACCAATCGGATCGGGTTCGAAGGTGCCTGGTACATCTACCCGATGGAGGTGGCGGCAGTCTCGCTTGATAATAAAACCGGAATTCAGGAACTCTATGACGAGCAGTCCCACCAAGCGGTTCTCGATAGACTCCGGGAGTTCGGACAGAACGTAGAGCTCTGGACCGGATCGTTCGCCGAGATCGAAACTAGCCTCAAGCAGGGGATTATCAATTTCTCGATGTGGTACTCCGGGATGGGCAATGCCGCCGCGTCACAGCAGGAACAGCTCGGATTCGTGACCCCCAACCAGACCGCAGGCTATCTTGACCACTACTGTCCAGTCCGAGGTTCCGAGAAAACACAGATGGCCCATGACTTCCTCAACCATATGATCGATCCAGCGGTTCAGTCAGAATGGGCCAAGACCGGCTACGTCTTCACGACCAACAAAGAAGCGACGTACCCAGAACAGACGAGAGGTCAGTACCCTGGCAGTAACTCAGAGTGGGCACAAGTGAGTATCGCCGACTTCACCAAACTAAGCGATTACTCATCAATGTTCTCGAGCAAGTTCCAAGAGATCAAGGGATAACGTATGGGAGCTACCGAACAAACGAGTGCCCTCTCCGTGCTGGATGTGCTTCGCGAGCGGGTATACCGTCCAGAGCTGCTCGTCGCGCCACTGGTGTTGTTCGAGCTCGTGTTCTTCGTCGTTCCGCTGGTTATGCTCGTTCGCGTCTCGCTCCTTGAGCAGACCACATCGGGGGCCTATGCCGCTGGGACGTTCACGCTGGCCAACTACCAGGAAGTACTCTTCTCGAGTCACTTCCAAGAAATCTTGTTCTTCTCGTTCAAGTTCGCGATTCTAGTCACCGCCATCGCGACAGTCCTGAGTGTCTTCTTCGCGTACGCCATCTGGCGGGCAGACGGTATGCTAAAGAATGCGCTCCTGTTTATCGTCGTAGTGACACTGCTCACGACGCTTGTAGTTCGGCTCTTCTCTATCCTGATTATACTCTCACCGAACGGCCCACTCAATCAGTTGCTGGTCGCGATAGAGGTGTTGCGCCAGCCCGTCTTGCTCGTGACGAATCTCTTCGGCGCGACAGTCGGACAGGTGTACACAATCTTCCCCTACACCGTCTTGTCGATCTACAGCGTCCTCTCAATCTTGGACTGGACCAAGGTTGAAGCTGCTCGTGACCTCGGCGCAACCGAACTCGTCTCGTTCCGAGAGATCGTTCTCCCGCAAATTACCTCAGGGATTCTCGTCGGCGCCGTGATCAGTTTCGCTTGGTCTTTCGGAGCCTATGCCGCACCGTTCCTCCTCGGGTCGACCGGACAGGACACTGCAGCGATGGAAGTGTACCGCCTGATGGTCACTCGGTTCAATTGGCCGCTGGCGACGGCACTCTCGTTTGTGGTCCTCCTAGTCGTGCTCGCGTCCGTGAGCCTCCTCTTCTTCGTCTCAGACGACAATCTGGGTGATGCCTATGGTGCGTAGACGAACGGTTCAGACGGCGGCATTCCGACTCGGGTACGGGACTATGTTCCTGCTCCTCGTCGCTCCACTAGTCGTATTGATCACCACCTCCTTCGCTGGGTCTGCCTCATTCCAGTTCCCGCCGCAGGGGTTCAGTCTGCAGTGGTACGCCGAGTTCGTTCAGAGCCAAGCGTGGCTCACCGCGGTCAAAAACAGCGTCATCGTCGGGACAGGAACGATTCTTCTCTCGACAACGCTGTCGCTTCTGGCCGCCTTCGGGGTTCGAGAGAGCGACTCGGTGTGGATCTCGCGGCTGGTTCCGCTGACGCTGATGCCGCTTTTCCTGCCGCCAGTCGTACTCGGAGTGGCGTTGCTTTCGTTCTTTGGGAGTTACAACCTCCATCAGACCTATGGAAGCATCATCGTAGCCCATGCACTCTGGGCGACGCCGATCTCGTTCCTCATCATTCAGTCGGTGATGACGCAGGTGAACTGGGGACTGCAGGATGCGGCACTCGACCTCGGCGCCTCACCGCTCCGAACCAAGTTCGAGGTTATCTTCCCGCAGATCAAACAAGGCCTCTTCGCCTCTGCGCTCATCGCGTTCATCATCAGCCTTCAGGAATTCATTATGGCCCTATTCCTCTCAGGCCAAGAGACTCGGACTATCCCAGTCCTTGCGTGGACTGCCATCAGCCAGATGCTGGATCCGATCGTCAACGTAATCTCGACACTCCTCATCACGCTCGTCGTCGTTGCACTCCTCTTGTCCGCGTTTTCGATCGGACTGAACCGACTCGCTCGACAGCTCTAATAATCTAACCATTTTACCGACTCTGTTGCGAAAGATTTCGCGACCGTCTGCTTCGGGCACGATGGCAAGAAGTTGGGGCGACCGTGCTGGAGACATCGACCCTACCCGAGTAGGGACGGCACGCCGACGCCATCTCTGTTGTGACGATCGTGGATGGAGGGGTGGTTGACTGGGAGTGTGATCCCTACTCGACTGAAGCATGGCAGGAAGCCGCTCAGAATCGGGTGATCAACTCTCAAGCCGGCTACCGTCAAACAAGATATCATGAAATTTGAGTGTAAACGTACCGACTGTATGGTTTCTTCATACCCAAGCTGACGGCGATAACGCGTTACTTACAGAACTCGGGTCATTATCCACTCGTCAAAACCTGATGCTGGTGTGGAACAACCTTTGTGACCTTCTGATAGAACGTCGTCGAGAAGTCCCGACAGATCGATTCCATCAGGACGAGAGATACTGATGATGGACAACGACACTGCTGAGGCATTGCTTGATTACCGCTACGTATTTGAACCTGGTTGGTACCCGAACAGACACGACGGCAAAGAGTAGCATCACAACGGGTGTGATGTAAGTCTCTACTTTCGGCCTATCAACCGTGGCGACGTCAGCGTATTTCTGCATATCCTCGGTTTGTGATTCGATCTAGCAGTAGGGAAGGTTATATTCGTGCAGGTTGATTGAATATCGCCAATTTTGTCCCAATAATCATACTATGAAGGTTTGCATCACTCAATATACCATATTCGATATTTTATTTTGCCATATATTTCTATATGAGGCATTCATGGCCCCTTTGAAGTGGCAACAATTTGTTTTATTTATATGCATCCCTCATTTGCATATATTTTCTACTAATTCCGTTTCCGATTTCGGTTTTCGTGATACACAGACAAATTGAAAAACACGCCTGTTATAACAAGTGTACCTTTGTCATATATTTCTACACGGACTCATATCTCACTTGTTCACACAGCATGAACGCACACAGATTGGCTATTCTAGTCACCAAGGAAGGATTATAGAAGTCAACTATGCTCAGAGGCGGACTAGTGGCTGCTCATAGCCAATATCTAGGTCGGTACCCACTCTGCATACATCCAATAGCTACGTTACTCCCATCTATCGGTGGTAGAATTCTGTATGATCGCCCAACCACACGATTGTATCTGGTGTACTGCTGATAGACAGGGAAGTGCGTTCACGTGTCTTGAACAGAAGAATACCGAGACTCGATTTTCCGCACAGTACTAGACACCAATCCAGGAATATTCTCTTCAAAGCGCTTGCCACGCATCCGGTCACTCGGAGCGAGAACGTACACTGCGGCAGAAATATCTTCTATGTCTATGGGCATGGCAATACTATGAACGTCGGTGTACTGTTCGCTTCGGTCAAATGCAACGCCACGTTCCTCAATTCTGTTCAGCTCTGCTTCAAGCTCATCGGGTTCAACAATGGTCTCATCAGTGTACGCAGGGAGTCCGTCATCGATAACGGACATAATCATCTCATCAGAAGTCCGGGAGAGGATGGCCTTTCCAGCAGCATGACAATGGAGATCGGGAAACATCTCGTAGTCAGTGTTGTCCAGCAATGCGCGTTGCCCACGAGCAGAGTAGAGTTCCACACCTACAGTCCCATCGGCAACAAAGACACCAGCGTGTTCTTCAGTGGATTCGACCAGTCGGTTGACCGGTTTCTTCGAGACATCGAACAGGGGTCGCTGATACTTTGCTCGTTCTCCGATACTGACGAGTCGATGGGTAGGAATATATGACGTTCCAGCTTGCTCGACGTATCCAAGTTTAGTCAACGTGCTAAGGTGCTTGTGGACTGTACTCTTGGGCATATCAAGGTCCTGTGATAGCTGTGTCACACCTGCACTCTCTGAGTCAAGGAGTGCCTCCAACACAGCAAAAGAGTTGGCCGTTGCCTGTATGGGTTTTTTTGGAGACATAGATTCGCTACGTTACCAGCGGTTTTAAAATTCACGACTTGTGAACAGATTCGATGTCGCTCTGCACTTTGACTTCGGATAATACCGATCTCAACGAGAGAACCATCGAAACGGACCTACCCCACCGAAGATTACGATAGTGATTGCACCAATGTTCACGAGCTATGAACGCCGAGGTTAAGGAGCCGTGATTTCCATATAAAATATGGAAGTTACCGACTATGAGCTGTTTGAGGTACCACCGCGATGGCTCTTCCTCCGGGTCGTTACCAAGGATGGTACGGTCGGATGGGGTGAGCCGATTGTTGAGGGCCGTGTCAAGACGGTTCGAACCGCAGTCGATGAGCTAATGGAAAGTTACATTCTCGAATCGGATCCTCTCCGGATCGAATCTCTGTGGCAAGCAATGTACCGTGGTGGCTTCTACCGCGGCGGCCCGATCCTCATGTCGGCTATCGCAGGTATTGACCAAGCGCTCTGGGATATCAAGGGTAAACACTATGATGCACCGATTTACGACCTTCTCAGTGGACGTGCCCGCGATCGCATTCGTGTCTATCAGTGGGTTGGCGGTGACGATCCAGAGGATATCGCTGCCGAGGCTGAACACCTCGTCGATGCGGGGTACACGGCTCTCAAAATGGACGCAACCCAGCGAATGAATTATATCGACACACCGAAAGCTGTCGAGAAGGTTCTCGATAGAGTTCGTCATGTCCGAGAAACCGTCGGCGAGGATATCGACATCGGTGTAGACTTTCGGGGCCGCATCGACACGCCAATGGCACGACGTCTCTGTGCTGAACTGGACCAATTCGATCTGATGTTCGTCGAAGAACCGACATCACCTGAACACAACCACTTACTCCCTGAAATCGCCCAACATACCACGACTCCCATCGCCACCGGCGAACGACTCTATTCACGGTGGGATTGTCGACCAGTATTCGAGGACGGCGTGGTCGACGTGATCCAGTCCTCCGTCTCTCATGCTGGTGGGATCACCGAAGTCGCTCGCATCGCCTCAATGGCTGAGACCTACGATGTCGCCATCGCACCCAATTGTCCGCTTGGTCCAGTCGCGCTCGCCGCATCGTTGCAGATCGACGTGACAACTCCCAATTTCTTGGTTCAGGACCACGCATTCAACATCCAGGTCGGAGATGGAGCGGGCGCTTACGGCTACCTTGAAAATTCCGATGTCTTCGACTTTGAGGATGGATATGTCTCCCCACTGGACAATCAAGGCCTCGGCATCGAGATCGATGAAGATGTGGTGCGACAGAAAGCCCAGCAAGACATACGATGGGACACCCCGTTGTGGCACCATCCCGACGGCAGTGTCGCGGAGTGGTGAGGACAACACTCCAGACAATCACCATTATCTTTTTATACCATAATGAAAAATGGGTGGGGTGTGGCTTAGCCATACATAGGAACGCTATGAAAGCTGATAGTGAAGAGACAGCGACAGACAGGAGTAGCGAACAGTTCCAGATGTACATCGACGGAGCATGGTGCGATAGCGAGGGGGGTGAGAGATACGAGACCATTGACCCTTCGACTGGTGAACAGCTCGGGACGCTTCCATCCGGAACGCGAGCTGACTCTCAGCGCGCTATCGAAGCAGCGAACGAGGTACAGGAGGAACTCGAGTTCATGACGGCCTTCGAGCGGGCCGAACTCTGCCACGAGATCGCCGACGCTATTGAGGATCGGCGCGAGTGGCTCGCCGAATGGATGGCCCGCGACCAGGGCAAGCCTTTGGCGACTGAGGCCATCCTCGAAGTCGACCAGTGTGTCCGGAAGTTCCGCGACGCAGCCGAGGACATCAAGCGTGCGGATACGGATGTCATCGCCTCAGAGGACCCGAACAAGCGCATCCACACCATCCGCAAACCGCACGGCGTCTACGGCGCGATAACGCCGTGGAACTTCCCGCTCGGAATTCCCTGCGAGTACCTCGCGTACGGCCTAGCCGCCGGGAACGCACTCGTATGGGTTCCGGCACCCACAACGTCGGCAGTCGCGACGAAGCTGCTGGAAGTACTCGACGGTACGGACCTCCCAGATGGCGCCATCAACCTCGTGACTGGCGAGGGTCCTGTGGTCGGTGACGAACTCGTCGTCAACGACGGCACAGATGCCATCGCATTCACCGGGAGTCCGGAGACGGGCGAGACTATCGCCGAACGCGCCGGTACCAAACCGACTCTACTGGAACTTGGCGGGAACGGTCCAGTCATCGTCCTCGACGACGCAGACATCGACGCCGCCGTCGAAGGAGCGGCACTCGGCTGCTTCCTCAACGCCGGTCAGACGTGTACCGCGACCGAGCGTATCATCGTTCATGAGGATGTCCACGATGAGTTCGTCGAGAAGCTGGTCGACCATGCTGAGACCATCCAGCAGGGCAACCCAACCGACGAGGACGTCGACATGGGCCCGCTGAACAATGCCCAAGTCGCCGAGAAATTGGACCGCCACGTCGAAGAGGCACTCGACCAGGGCGCTCACGCCGTGACCGGTGGCGGTCGCGCGAGCGATGCTGAGTCAGACCTCTTCTACGCCCCAACAGTCCTCACCGATGTCGATCCCAACATGGCAGTTAACAGTGAGGAGTCATTCGGTCCGCTTGCACCGGTCATCACGTTCAGCGACTACGACGAAGCTCTCAAGCTGGCCAACGATAGTGACTACGGGCTCAACTCCGCGGTATTTACGAGCAACATCGAGTTGATGCACTACTTCACCGAACGGCTTGAAACCGGCACCACTGTCGTCAACGACGGCAGCGTCTACTGGGAGATTCACACGCCGCTCGGCGGTTATACCGGGACCAAGAGCGGAACCGGACGCGAGGGTGGTCGCTATACGATCGACGCGATGTCTCAGCTGAAGACGGTCACAGTTGACATTGGGAACGCAGACTCACCACTGTAAGAGAGACGATGGGATATACATACGTCTGTATCGACTGCGGTAGCGAATTCGGTGAGGGCCTCCGGTACGAGTGCCCCGACTGTTCGGGTATCCTCAATGTTCACACCGACCATGACCATGTCGACACATCGCTGTTCGACGGTTGCGTCTCGTCGATGGCGAAGTATGAGTCGCTCCTCCCGGTGGAGCTATCGGTTACTCTGGGCGAGGGCGGGACGCCGCTGTCCCCGGCCGACGCCGTTGTTGAGGCCGATGACCTCGGAGTCGACTTCTACCTCAAGCAGGAAGGCGTCAACCCAACCTGTTCGTTCAAAGACCGTACGACAGCAGTCGGCATCTCTCAGGTGAGTGAGCTGGACCTGGAGACAGCCGTTATCTCTTCCCACGGGAATGCCGGCGCGTCATTCTCTGCCTATGCGAACCGGGCAGACATCGAGCCCGTTGTCCTTGTCCCGCGGGGTTCTCAAGCCGGCCTACCGAAGGTAAAGTCGTACCACCCGACGACGATCCCAGTCGATGGCGACATCAGTGATACGTATACGCTGGCCCGCGAGGCCGCCGAAGCCTTCGGCTGGTACAACGGGACAACCACTCACCAAGTCCCGCTGTCCAACACTGGGAACCGGTCGATGGCCTACGAACTGTACGAACAATTGGGTGAGGCCCCAGATTGGGTACTCGTCCCCATCAGTGCCGGTCCACTGCTCACCCAGACTTACCGGGGCTTCCAAGAGCTGGAGGCTCTCGGACTCGTCGACGATCTGCCCGCGATGGCAGGGTTGCAAGCCAGCGGCTGTGCACCTATCGCCCGAGCGGCCGGAAACGGAGACGACGTCGTTGGCGAATGGGATGGTGAACTCAACACCGTCGCAACGAGTATCGAGGATCCCCTTCGCGGCTATGCAAAGGACGGAACCTACACGCTGGACATCATCCGCAAGTCCGGTGGTCGCGCAGTCGCCTGTGGCGATGACGACCTGACGCGCGCCGCACGGGATCTCGCCAAAACAGAGGGTATTCTCGCCGAGACCGCCTCGGCGACGACATTAGCTGCGCTCCGCAAACTTCGCGAAAAGTCCGTCATCGGACAAGGCGAAACGGTCGTCGGCGCCGTTACCGGCCACGGTATGAACGAATTGAAGAAGATATCCAAGTTCGCCCGAGAGGAAGAGCGCGTGAGCGTCGACGTCGACCAGCTCCGTCATCGAGTAACTACTCCTTCCGGTGCAACGCAAGCTAAGTAACGATCAGACACTACAATCAGCCAGTAAACCACAATGATAGACAACAACAACCTATCCGACAGTGAACAGCGTATCGACCGCCGAACTCTCCTGACTGCAGCCGGCGCGACCGGTGCATCGCTACTCGCCGGCTGTGCCGGGAGTGGCAGCGGCGCCTCACAGAGCATCAAAACCGAGAAAGAAGCCTACGATGGCACGAAAATTAACGGCCTTCTCAAGGAAGGCTACGAGGCGGCCGTCATCAAGGACTACCAGTCTAATTTCGAGAAAGCAACCGGGGTCGATGTAACTCTCGAACAGTACAGCGAGGCAAACACGCGACAGAAGTTCATCCTTGCGGCGAACAACACGTCTCAAGCATACAACCTGGCCCCAGTCCAGAACTGGTACTTCCCCGAGTACAGCAAAAACAGCTGGATGCAGCCCCTCGACAGCTACATCGAAGATCACCAGGCTGAGTGGCTCAACTTCGATTACAAAGCCATCCCAGAGAACGTCCGCAACGCCTTCTCAAAGGACGGAACCACCTACGGCATTCCGCACACGCTCATCACGGGGATGCATTACTACCGCACTGACGTCTTCGAGGACCTCGGTCTCGACGAACCAAAGACAGTCAAGGACGTCGTTCAGGCCGCCAAGGCCATTCACGAGTCCGACAAAGACATCATCCCGATGTTGGGCCGGACTGCACCCGAGTTCTCCAGCTTCGGGACCTGGGCCGGTTGGGCCTATGCCTACGGCGCCGAGACCTTGGACGAGAACAAGCGGCCGCAGCTGACCTCCCCCGAGTGGAAGGAAGCCGCTCGCGACCTCGTGAAGCTCACCCGCGAGTATGGACCGAAGAGTGCCAGCTTCCATTGGACGGACATTCCGTCGCTGATGAACGAAGGAAAGGCCGCAATGGTGTTCGACACCTCTGGCTTCGGCGGTATCTTCCATGGCAGCGACAAGATCGGGGACAAAATCTCCGAGACGCTCATTACCGGGCCTGCCGACAATACTGCTCAGTGGTTCTACGGCGAAGCACTCACCATCCCGAAATGGCTCTCGGCGAAACAGAAGGGGCCGGCCTGGCAGTTCCTCCAGTGGCGCCAGTCAGAGGAGGTTGTCTTCCATGAAATGAAAACCCAGAACCGGTTCGACATCCCGAACAACAAAGTTCTGGGTAGCGAGAAGTACAAATCGCTCGCCGCCGAGAGAGGATTGACGAACTACACGAATGTCCTCAAAAAGAGCTTCAAGCAGTTGGACCCGAGCTACTACCCGATGGTCCCACAGTTCGTCGACATCGGCAACGCGTTCATGCAGGAAATGAGCAAGGTCGTCGCTGGCAACCAGAGTACCGAAGAGGGGCTCTCCAAGGCCAACAACGCCATCGAGCAGACCCTGAAAGACGCTGGGCACTATGAGTGAGACGACCATCGGAGGCGAAATACCATGAGCGTCGAATCAGGTAACCGACGGAGTATCAGGGACTCAGAGGCGCTCAACGACCGCCTCGCATACCTGCTGCTAGCGCCGGGTATCCTGTTCCTGGTCGCCGTCGTCGTCCTGCCGACGCTGTTCGCATTGTTCATAAGCACAACCAAGTGGAACCTGACCGGCGTCCAAGGTGTCTTCGTCGGGATGGAGAACTATCAGCAGATGGTCCACGATCCTCGGTTCATCGGGGCACTCGGTAGGAGCATCTACTTTACCGTCGCCAGTGTCTCCATTGAATTGCTGTTGGGGCTAGGGCTGGCTATCGGTCTTTCGAAGATTACCCGTGGACAGGACACGCTGCTCTCGATCTTCATCATTCCGATGGCTATCACCTCGGCCGCGGTGGCATATATGTGGAAGTTCCTGCTGGACCCCGAAATCGGCCTGGTCAACTACATTCTGACCAGCCTCGGGTTCGACAGCATCGCGTTCCTCGGAAACACGACGTGGGCGCTGAACTCCATCGTCCTCACGGACGTCTGGCAGTGGACACCGCTGATGACGCTCATCATCTTCGCCGGTCTTGAGGCACTTCCAGAGGAGCCATTCGAGGCAGCCATGATGGATGGGGCGACGAGGTGGCAGCGTTTCAAATGGGTGACGCTCCCACTGTTAAAGCCGGTCATCAGCATCGCCCTGCTTATCCGCGGGATGGACGCCTTTCGCGCGTTCACCAAGGTGTTCATCATGACCAACGGCGGCCCAGGACGGGCTTCAGAGGTTCTCAGCCTCTACGCTTACCGCCTCGGGTTCAGCCAGTTCAATATTGGCTACGCGACTGCAGTCTCCCTACTGATGCTGTTCGTCATCGTCGTCGCAGCGTGGCTGTTCGTCCAGGGAACCGGACTCCTAGAGGAGGATACGGCATGAGTACGAAATCATCAAATCCAGTACAGCGAATCGTAGACGTGCTCGATATCGAAGAGACGACGGTGCCGTTCATCTATGCCGGCCTCATTGGCTATGCCATCCTCACTCTCGTGCCTCCGCTGTGGATGGTTATGATGAGCTTCAAGCAACCCAACGACGTCTTCAACATGCCGCCGTCGCTCGTCTCGGGGTGGACCCTAAACAATTACCAGGTGGTCTTCCTCGAGAGTTCGTACCCGGCATTCCTGCTGAACAGCGTCGTCATCGTCGGGCTAACCGTCGTCACGACGCTGGCACTCGGCGTCGCGGCGGGCTATGCCCTCTCGCGGTTCGACTTCAGTGCTGGCGAGGACCTACAGTTCTTCGCACTGACGACGCGGATGGGGCCGCCGATCGCCTTCGGCCTGCCGCTGTACGTCATCTTCTCGCGGCTGAACCTACTGGACACCGTGACAGCGATGGTGATCATCTACATTCTGATGAACCTCGCCTTCGCCATCTGGATGATGAAGGGGTTTTTCGATGAAATCCCCTCGAAGCTGGAGGAAGCCGCCCAGATGGACGGCTACTCCCGAATCTCAGCGTTCCTGAAGGTGGCCCTACCAATGGCGAAGCCGGGCATCTTCGCGACGGCCATCTTCGTGTTCATCTTCTCGTGGAACGAGTTCTTCTATGCGTTCCTGCTGACGAATATGAGCGCAAAACCCTACACTGTCCAGCTACTCGCATTCCAGGGATCGTACCGACCGCTGTGGAGTCAGATGTTCGCAGCCGCCACCGTCGCGGTCATCCCGCCGGTGGTCTTCGCGATAGCGGTCCGGAAAAAACTCGCACGCGGTTTGACGTTCGGTCAGGTGAAATAACATGGCAGCAATCTCACTCAGCGACATTCGAAAAGAGTACGGCGACCTCGTCGCCGTCAATGATATCGACCTCGAGATACCGCATGGGCAGTTCTTCTGCCTCCTCGGCCCCAGCGGCTGCGGAAAGACAACCACACTCCGCATGATTGCCGGACTGGAGGAGCAAACCAGCGGTACCGTCCAAATCGACGGCGAGGACGTCAGTGATCAACGACCTCGCGAGCGAGATCTCGCAATGGTGTTCCAGGACAACGCGGTCTATCCACACTTAGACGTCTTCGACAACCTCGCGTTCCCGCTCCGGGCACGGGAAATGTCCGAAGACGAGATCGACCAGCAAGTTCACCGGGTTGCCAAGACGCTCGGTATCGAGGATAAGCTCGATGATGACCCGAGTCAGTTGTCCGGCGGTCAGCAACAGCGCATCGCGTTGGGTCGTGCGATGATTCGCGACCCGAAGGCGTTCCTGATGGACG
Source organism: Haloarcula sp. H-hyl6 (assembly GCF_056934455.1). Classification (NCBI taxonomy): domain Archaea; kingdom Methanobacteriati; phylum Methanobacteriota; class Halobacteria; order Halobacteriales; family Haloarculaceae; genus Haloarcula; species Haloarcula sp. H-hyl6. The sequence continues at coordinate 145,884 of NZ_JBRIIK010000004.1, read as the reverse complement.
AGCCGCTGTCGGACCTCGACGCGAAGCTCCGCCGCCACATGCGAGTCGAACTCTCCGAGCTCCAATCGGATCTGGGTGCGACGACGGTCTACGTCACTCACGACCAGATCGAGGCGATGACGATGGGCGACCAGATTGCGCTACTGCGCGACGGCCAAGTCGAGCAGGTCGGCCCGCCGCTGGACGTATACAACGAACCAGTTAGTATGTGGGTTGGCGAGTTCCTGGGGGAACCCGGAATGACGTTCTTCGACGCTACAGCCAAGGGCGACCGCGTCGTCGCCGATGAAGACATGTTCGAACTTGCGATCCCTGGTGACGTCGCATCGTCGCTCCCGTCGCGGGTCACGGTCGGCGTCCGACCAGAGAACATCGCGGTCGGCGTCAAGGACGGTATCGACGCGGTCGTCGAAGCTACTGAGAAGGTCGGTGACGCCATTATCCTTCACCTTGACACTGATGGGACGAAATTCACCGCTCAGGCACCTGCCTCCGAGCGCATCGAACGTGGTGACGAAGTGTCCGTCGGGTTTACCGAGCGGGTCCACTTCTTCGACGAGGAAGGCAACATCGTCGAGCGCATCGAGGACGACGCGCTCACTACGCCGGAGGTGACAGCCGAGCAATGAGCGGAACGAGACGTGTCGGCGTGGTCGGTGCCGGTCGGATGGGCGAGCTACACGCCCGTGCTGTCCGCGAGCATCCGCTACTCGCGCTCGGCGGCGTCGCAGACCTCAATGAATCGCGGGCAGCCGATGTCGCGGCCCGTTTCGACACGGACGCCTATGGGGACCACGCTGACCTCTACCAGCAGACGCTGGATGGCGTCGTGGTGGCAACGCCCGAATCCGCCCACGGGGCGCCTGTCCGCGACGCTACCGAGTGGGGCTATGACATCCTCCTCGAGAAGCCGATCTCGGACGATGAAGCCGAAGCGGAAGAGCTCGCCGCCGTCTGTCGCAGGGCGGACGTAGACGTCCTACTCGGATTCACGCTCCGGTTCGACCCCCGGTACGGTGAACTGAAGCGGCGCGCCGACGACGCCGAATTTGGCCGTATTGTCTCGATGCGGGCGGAACGAAGCGTCGTCATTGAGGAGGCCAGGCGGATGCAACGGTCACATCCCCTTCTCTACCAGACCATCCACGACATGGACTTCATGCGCTGGCTGAAAGGGACGCCCGTCGAACGGGTCTACGCCGAGGGCGCACAGGATGTCTTCGCTGACACCGATGTCACGGACGTCGTCTTCTCTACGCTCCGGTTCACGGACGGCACCGTCGGGTGCATCGAAACGGGAAGCATTCTGCCGTCGGCCGCACCTGCTGGCAACCAAGCCAATTTCCACCTCAAGGGTACCGAGGGGATGGCCCGCCTCGACGCACCAGGCGACGACGTCACGGTCACGACCGACACTCACGAGACGCCGGATACAGCGCTCTTCCCCACGGTCAACGACCGCATCAGTGGTGCCATCGCTGCCGAGATGGACCATTTCGGTGGCGTCATCCGTGGGGACGTCAGCCCGGCGGCGACCGTAGACGACGCGTTAGAAGCTGAAGCCATCGCCCGAGCGATGCGTCGCTCGCTGGAGACCGGATCGCCCGAACCAGTTTGGGATCCCACGAAGGACGACGGACCGGAGGAGAGTCGAGATGAGTGACTGGCGGATCAAGGCGCTGGTGCGGGGCCAGATCCGCGGTGACCGTTCCATCAATCTCCAGTATACGGACATGGGTACGCGGTTCTGGCATCCCAGTACCGTCTACTACCTTACCGACGGCGAGCGGAACGTGGTGATCGATACCGGTTACGGGGACCCCGAACAGATCGAGGCTCAGCAACCGCTATTCGACCTCGATGCCGACTGCTCGCTGCGCGACCTGTTGGAAGCGGAAGCCGTCCCACCTGAGGAAGTCGACACGCTCGTACTCTCTCACCTCCACTGGGACCATGCGGGAAACATCGACCTATTCGCGGACGCGGGCGCGGAGATACTGGTACAACGGGAGGCGGCACGGTATGCCGCAAACCCGCTCCCAATCCATGCCGCGGCGTTCCGCTCACCGAGTGCCGGGTACGACCCGTCCTGGACCGATGTTGACTTCGAGTATATCGACGGCGACGAAACCATCGCGCCTGGTCTCCGGGCAATCCATACGCCAGGGCACTCGCCCGGACACACGTCGTTCATTGTCGACGCAGGCAACCAGGCCTACGGTCTCGCCATCGACGTCTTCCCTCTCTACGAGAACTTGGAGGGGATGGATGGCGATGGGTTCCACCCGCCCGGGACGACCGACGACGAGGCGTGGTGGCACTCCGCCAAGCGCGTCACGAATGAGGCAGACGTGGTCATCCCGTCCCACGACCCCGACGGACCGGCAAACGAGTGGGTGACTGACCAATGATCCTCGCGAACGCGAATGTATTCACAGCGACGACCGACCCCATCCGCGAGGAGACGACGATCCGAATCGAGGATGGCCGCATCGATGCGTTCGCCGTCGAGCCGGCTCCCGACGAGGAGGTTATCGACCTTGAGGGGCGGTGGGTGACACCCGGCTTCCTCGACTGTCACGTCCACCTCTCGTTGGACGGGCGCGTGGACCCCTATGAACACGCCGAGTTGAGCGTTCCCGAGCAGACAGCAATCGCGGTTGAGAATGCTCAGAAACAGCTCTGTGCCGGGTTCACGACTGTCCGGGACTGCGGCAGCCGAGCAAATATCGACGTCGGCGTCCGAGACGCCATCGAGTCGACTGAGCTCGTGGGCCCGCGCATCCTCGCAGCCGGCCGCCCGCTCGGCATCACCGGCGGACATGGGTCTTTTCTGGACCCATGGGAGTGCGATGGCCCGAGGGAGTTCCGGCATGCCGCTCGCGCCAACGTTCGCGACGGCGTCGATCTCCTCAAGGTCATCGCAACCGGTGGCGTCATTACGGAGGGCAGCGAGCCCGGCGCCCAGGCGATGACCGACGAGGAACTCGAAACCGTCGTTGAGGAAGCCCACCGTGCCGGGCGACCCGTCGCAGCCCACGCACACGGCGCGGGCGGCATCGAGGCCGCTGTTGAGGCGGGCGTTGACACCGTCGAGCACTGCACCTACGCGACCGGCGGCTCGCTCGACGTCATGGAGACTACCAACGTGGGTTACGTCTCAACCATCATCTCGACCGTGGTCCAGACCACCGACGCCGCCGTCACGGATGGTGTCCGCGAGTACGTTACCGAGAAAGCGACCGACGCTCTCGAGTCCCAGCTCGAGACCTTCCGCGCTGCACAAGATCGCGACGTCCCACTCGTCATCGGGACAGACGCGGGGACGCCGCGCAACCCGCATGGGACCGGTGCGCGCGAGTTCGAACAGTTCGTCGACCACGGATTCGACCCGGCAGATGCGATCCGTGCCGGGACCAGCGTCGCCGCCGACGTACTCGGCCTCGGCGACAATGTTGGCCGGATTGAACCAGGTGCCATCGCGGACCTGGTCGTTCTCCCCGGGGATCCGGTAGCGGATATTACGCACACGCAACAACCAGATATGGTATTCAAAAACGGAACGCTCGTCGCACAGAGAGGTGAACTGGTCTGATGGCGCTGTATGACCTCGTCGCAGTCGCCGTCTGGCTGCTGTTGTTGCCCGTCATCAGGCGCTTGGCAAGTGAACGGTTCGACCTGCGGACTGGGGACGTTATCTTCGTTAGCGTCAATGTCCTCGTCGTCCTAGAACTCCTCTGGCTCCGTGTAGGGTACCCAGCACCGTAACCATGGAGATCACCAAAATCACCATTCACAGGTACGATCTGCCGCTGGAAGAGCCGTTTGTCACCTCGATGCGCCCTATCTATGACCTTGGTCGCGTGCTCGTGGAAATCGAGACCAGCGCCAGTATTACTGGCTACGGTGAGGCTGCACCAGCCCATGAGGTGACCGGCGAGACTCAGGGGTCGACGGTCGCAGTCCTCGAGGATGTCCTCGCCCCATACGTCCTCGGCGAGGACCCCCTTGCGCTGGACCGAGTCACAGACGAAATGCGGACGTTCGTCGACGGCGCGCCCGCTGCCCACACGGCCATCGAGCTCGCGATGCAAGACATCCGTGGGAAGGTCGCCGACCTGCCCCTATTCAAGCTACTCGGCGGGAGCGGTGAGACTGCCAGCGTCGAAGCCCCCGCTGTTCTGAGTATGAAGCCACCGGAGGCGATGGCCGACGCCGCCGAGCAGGCAGTCGACGACGGATACACGCAGCTGAAACTCAAGGTTGGCGACGACCCATCGACCGACATCAAGCGCATTCAGCACGTCACCGAGGCAGTACCCCACGATGTCTCGCTCAAGGTCGACGTCAACCAGGCCTGGCGAGATGCGAAGACGGCCCTCTCGGTGCTCAACGAAGTGGATGACCACCTCGACGTAGTTGAACAGCCCGTTGCCCCGGAAAACGTTGATGACCTCCGACTCCTCCGGGAGCGGACGTCCGTTCCTGTCATGCCGGACGAGTCCGTCGAATCCGCCGCCGACGCGATGACCCTCATCAAGCACGGGGCTGGCGATGTCTTTAACGTCAAGCTGATGAAGGCGGGCGGCATCTCTGAGGCCGTTCGACTCAACGCCGTCGCCGAGGCCGACCATCGCCGAACCCAGCTCGGTTCAATGGTCGAGGGACACGTTGGTACCGCCGCGGGCGTCCACTTTGTTGCAGCACTTGACAACGTCGTTTGGAACGAGATGGTCGGCCCGTTCATGACCACCGATGGCATTGGTGATCTCCAGACCGACTGTCCCGAGATCTCTATCGATGGGCCAGGCCTCGGTGTCGAGATAGACCGCGGCGCACTAGCCGACCGACGGACTGACCGCATCGTGGTCGAGTGACCACCTCCTTATTGCAGGCCCTTCTCACTCGGGGAGCCGCCGACGTTCTGCCCGTGTGACCGTATCAGTCCGAAACAACCGGTCTATTCCTGCTCTAAGAACGACCGCACTCGTTAGGACTGGAGACAGTACCGTGAACTGCCTTAGTCAAGTTGTTCGAGCGTTTCGACGTCGGTAATCAACTCTTCACGCTGAGATCTGAGCGAGTCGAGTTGTGTGTCGCGACTCTCTAGTTCGTCGTCGATGTCCGCGAGCTTGCGCTCGATCCCTTCTCGCCGGTTCTGTTGTTGTTTGGCTTCGCGCTGGGTGGCTTTCAAGCCCTTGAGTTCGGACTTGACTTCGTCCAGCACCTACACTAGGTTTAGGCGACGTTCTTAGAAACGTTCAATGGTGTTCTCGGTTTGGTTATACTCGACTGTCAATCCACACGTCCAACAGGTGACTTCGTTATCGCCGTTAGCAATCAGTTCATCGGTCGGTGATCCGGCTGACTCTGGCTGATCAGCTGTCTCGAGCGTCTCAAGCATTTTGTAGTCTGCATCCTCCAATCGCTCTTCGTTATACTCAATGAGGCTTTGAAGGTCAGATATCCGTGAATTCAGCGTTTAGCTGTTCTCGCGGAGCCGTTCGATCTCGGTGTCGGGGTGCTGGTGATCGCCCATCGGCGTCTCGATCAACGATTTGAGTTCGTTTTCCAGTCCACTCCGTTCTTGCTTGAGTTAGGTGACACTCTCCAATTGAGGCTTGATTTGGTGGCTCGTCGAGGTGTGTACAAGGCGGTTCGGACAGGGTTCCTCGGATTCAGATTCAAGTTCGTTTCTTTGGGTATTCTCTATACCATCCATTATCAAATTCCATATTATAACTTTTATTTTTATATCTTATTCAATTTTTTGTCCTTGGTATTGAATTAATACAAAAGGTAGTATCTATGCTTAATTTGGAAATAGTACTCTCCAATATAGAATTTTTTGACTTGTATCTGTATCCAGAGTTTTGAATTACGATAGGATATGGCGCCGTGTCTGCGTTACCCAAATCAGCATCTCCATGCCATTTCGGTCGCTAAGGCTGACTATCTCTAATTCTGCCGACCTGAAGGGGCAATGGTCCACCAAACATAAGAATCTCAATAATACTTGCATCGGATAATAACTAGTGTACTCTTGTTACTATACACTCTAATTGCTTTATTCGACTTGCATCAGTGAACTCATCTACTGGAACGATTACGATTAAGCTTGGTTCTGGTGGTAGCATTGAGAGAATTTTAATCAGACCATCGCGTTGCCGCTTTCTCTTGCTACCCCTCTCGTCGCTATATCGTGTACAAGAACCACTAGCGGTCTTCCTTGGTGGTTGGCCTAACTACTCTGCTGATCCAGTTGTCGTCGGGGTTCGGCGACCGCCGGTTCGTGATTCTCTTGGCTGGGTGATGCTATCGTTGTGACGGGTGGTTGGTTGAGCGCAACGCAGAAAACTAACATAGTAACAGCCAAGTGATTTGTTTCGGGAGTAGTGACAAAACTATTTATTCCGATAGTGAGCGATGAATTCGGCGATTTTAGCACCGCTACGGACAGTACGATCGGCCGGCACCCAATCGGCGATCCCGTCACATCAAGTATCCCCGCTGGGTTTAGGCTGCCAGGTCAACGATGTGACGACCCAGAGTCCATCATGTTTGTTCATTTCGAACATTGAGAAGAGCTCACACGGGTTGCCGAAGCAATCCCCTCAAGCAGCTTCAGATCGTCAGTCTTCCTCAGACGCGGACACACCCTCGAAGTCCTCTCGAAACGCCCGATACCCGGCTGGTCCCCGAACAGCGACTTCTCTGAGGGCGTCTTGGTGTGAGTCCTGCCGGTCCTCAACAAGAGTCGCCAAGCGGGACTCGAGCTTGGAGACGACCTCGGGATTCTCGTCTGCTAGGTTCGTTTGTTCCCATGGATCTGCTTCCATATCGTGAAGTTGCAACTCTGAGATGGCACCGTCCCACATCCCGGTATGATATGTCTTGATGAGTTTCCATCGGTCCGTCCGAATCGCCCGCTGGGCGGTATACAGACCATGATCCACGAATATCGCATCTCGCCAGTCCGCATCGGCGGACTCGATTACAGGCCACAGTGAGCGTCCTTGCCACCGTGCCGGTGCCTCGAACCCCGCGAATTCAGCTAACGTGGGTGCCATATCGACGTTCGTCACGAGCTGTGATCGGTGGCCGGTATCGACAGTGGCGTCGGCCGGCGGCTTGACAAGCAGGGGAACGCGCTGTGTCCCATCGTAAGTACTCCAATGTTCTCGATACAAGCCGTGTTCACCAAATTCTTCACCGTGGTCGGCGGTGACGACGATGAGCGTCTCATCGTACAGCCCTCTCTGCTTGAGATACTCAAAGAGTCGGCCAAGATGTCGATCGGCGTAGTGTATTTCAGCGTCGTAGTTCGCGATCATCTGCTGGAGGTCCGCACGGTCTTCGATGTCCATATGCGTCGCGGAGCGCCACGCGTCCCACTCCCGGTGTTCGTCGATCTGTTCGGCCGTCGGGTAAGGCGGTGCTGATCCGTCCTCGAACTCCGTCACCTCGTCGTCGGACCGGCGATACGGACCGTGTGGATCCCACAGTTGAACATACATGAACAGGTCGTCGTCCTGGGCCGACAGCGCATCGATCGCTGTGTCAACGACGGTCTCAGCTCGTGGGGTCTGGAAAGACTCTCGGTCCCCGACGGGCTCCTGTATCTGATGGACCTCGTGCCAGGTGTCGTGGAACCACGGGGCCGGGTGCCGGGGGAACGACGAGATCGCGATCGTCGGGACCCGCTCCTCGTAGAACATACGTGGGAGACTCCACCACTCCCGGCCCGGGACGTGGTCGCTCCAAGTCCCAGCCCACTCGACCTCGTTGGCAGGATGGGTGAGCTGTTGGGACTGAGGGCCATGCGTCTCGATTCCGTTTCGGAGGCCATAGCGTCCCGTAAGGAGTGCCGCCCGCGAAGGCAGACATGGCGAGTTAGCGACGTATGCCCTGTCGAACGCTACCGCGTCTTGTGCGAGCGAATCGATGTTCGGTGTCGTCTCAGCATCATACCCGTATACACCCACGTGGTCGGCACGAAGCGAATCGATATCGATGTAGAGTGTGAGCATCAGCGAATAATGGAGAACCAGTCGTGTTAAAGGTACAGGTGGGTAGCATTACATCGCGCATACGTGCGTGGGTAAACGTGGTGCGAGTGAAGTGACAACAGTAGACGTGGTATTCAAGAGGAGTGCGTGGACATGGAACATCGCTTGATCGTGTGGGTTTGAGACAGATTCACAACCGCGTTATCCCCTCCAGTTGTCCGTCTGGCGGCCAGAGTGGGCTGCGGAGCTTCGTCGAGACCCCGCGACTCTCCACGTTATTAGCGTCACATCTGTCCGCGCCCGACGTTCGAAATGAGCGAACAGTTTTTTGTGGATCGACCCTTAGTATGGATGTATGGGAAATGGCGAACAGCAAACTGTTCGGGCCGTCGATACGACAATCGCCATCTTGGAGGCGGTCCAGGAGCGGGAGCCCGCAGGCGTGTCGGAACTGGCCAGGGCGCTGGGCATGTCCAAGGCAAATGTTCACAAACATCTCGTAACGCTATGTGAGCACGGTTTCCTAATTCGTGATGCGAGCAAATACCGACCCGGGCTCCGGCTTTTCGAAATGGGGTCGTCCGTCCGTAGACATCATCCGCTGTATCGTGAGGCCGCATCGAACGTGCAGGAACTCTCCAAGGTCACGAACAGGCCGGCTACACTGTTGGTGCCTAATCGCTGCATGGGCATCTACATCCAATCCATCGACCCGGACGACCGAAGTAGACCAGGAGATATGGAAGGGGTCCAACGCCCACTCCACGAGACTGCGTCGGGACAAGCCGTTCTGGCCTGTTATGACGTGGATGAGCGCTCCGACCGACTCCCCGAAAACCTCTCAGACGACAGGAACCGGACCGTGACCGAGAATGTTGACCGGATCAACAATGATGGCATCACGGTCTCGACCTTACCATGGGATTCGGACCTGTGTGAGATTGCCGCGCCGATCACGGTCGACGGGAATCCCGTCGGTTCAATCGGCCTAGTGATCGATAGCACCGCCGACTCGAGCGAACAGATAAGACCTAACTACGGCCAACTCGTCAAAAAGGCGGGAGAGACCCTTTCGAAGCGGATGCATCTCCGATACAGTTCCGAGTCGTGAGCGGCGGTCTCCTTGTCAGATGGTCACGGTTGGACCTTCTGATGTCCGTTCGCTCCCCGTCTTTGCGTTGCATTTCTAAATTATTCACGGGAGTCCTTGCTGATGTTGGCGTAACAGTCTACTGTATCATCGCCTGGGAAATGTTTTTGTATCGGTACCTGATGTTAGGAGGTACGACGATGTCGAGACCAAATATCGTAGTCTTATTTACTGATCAGCAACAGGGAGCAACGGTCCATCCGGACTCACCTTGTCAGACGCCAACTCTCGACGAATTCGGTGAGTCGGGTACGCGGTTCGAACGGTGTTACTCACCGAATCCAATCTGTTCACCGTCCCGGGCGAGCTTTATGACCGGTGTCCTACCCCATGTCCACGGGATGATTAACGTCACACATGGTGTAGAACCATACGGTGCGCAATTTCAATCAGAGTTGGCCACCTGGGGCGAACGACTCAGCGATGCGGGCTACACGAACGGGTATTTCGGAAAGTGGCACGTCGAGCGCAGTGGCGACCTCGATAAGTTCGGGTTCGACAACTATGGCATCCTCCGTTCGGACGAGTTCCAGTCCTCGTTTCACGACTATCGTGCCGAGCTTGGCCTCCCGCCTGAACCCGACCGCTCGCCAGACGGCGTTGCCGACTCCATCACCGTTGAGGATGAGGGCTATGAGGACTTCCTTCTTAGCGGACGGATCGAGGAACCAGTTGAGGGGATGGCCGATCACTTTGTCTACTCACAGGGTATAGATTTTATCCGCGAGGCTGCCGAATTCGATAATCCTTGGAGCACCGTCATCAGCACGTACGCTCCCCACGATCCCTACCTTCCACCGACAGAGTTTCGGGAACGATATGACCTCGACGACATCGAGCTGCCCGAGAGCTTCGACGATCCACTGACCGACGGCCCCTCGCTCTATCGACGCCAACAAGAGGTCTGGTCGGACCTCTCACGCGAGGAGCGTCTCGAAGTTGTCGCCTCCTACTGGGCGTACTGTACGTTCCTCGACCAACAGGTCGAGCGGGTCGTCGAGACGCTGCGTGAGACCGACCAACTCGAAGATACAATCATCATCTACACCTCGGACCATGGTGATTACGCTGGTTCCCATGGACTGTTCCTTAAGGGGGCACCAGCATTCGAGGAGGCCTATCGTGTCCCGTGCCTCGTTCGGACTCCAGACGAGTACCCTGACGGGATTGTCCGGGACGACATCGTCCAGTTGCAGGACCTAGCGGCGACGATTGTTGACTTGGCCGTCGGGGATGAATTCCCGCCCACGTCGCGGCTATCGCCTGCGAATCCTCACGCCCGTGGTGGCGAGAACGTCGCTAAACTCGAGGGCGACCCCTCATTCACGGCGACATCCTTAGTCCCGTTCCTGTGCGACGAGACTCCCGATGATCACCGGAACGAAGCCTTTGCCGAGTTCCACGGCCAGGACTTCCCTTGGACACAGCGGGTCTACTGGTACGACGACATGAAGTACGTGTTCAACACGTTCGACGAGGACGAACTGTACAACTTAGCCGCTGACCCACACGAATTGAACAACGTGGCTGACGACCCCGAGTACGAGGAAGACAAGCGAGCTCTCGCCGAGCGGATGTGGGAAATTGCCCGCGAGACTGGAGACTACCAGATCTCAGAACTGCACTACGGAATGCACAGGTTCGCCCCAGTCGGTCCTAACGGTCGGAACCAAACGTAGCGACGCACGCGGACGATCCACGGGTTACGTCGAATGACGCCAACGTTTATTGTCGTTTCCCGACTGTAGCCGATATGCAAAATAACGAGATGTTCACCGAGGTTCTCACGGACGCTGGCTTCTCCCAGTATGAGGCGGATGTCTATCTCTCGGTTCTCAGGCTCACGGACACGAGTGTAGCGGATATTGCAGAGGACTCTCCCGTTCCACGCTCTCGGGTGTACGGCGTACTCCGTGAACTCGAACAGCAGGGCTACCTGGAGACCTACGAGGAGGATTCACTCCGGGCTCGCATTACCGATCCCTCGACTGTGGCGAATGAACTGAACGAGAAATCGCAGCGGTTCGAGGAAACGGCGGCGGAGATAGAGGAGATGTGGGAACAGCCACCGATTAGACAACACAGCGTCCAGGTCTTTCAGAACCACACCGCGACGGTCGACGAAGCTCGGGACCGATTGCTTGATGCAGAGACTATCGTCCATTTGGCCGCTTCGCCAGACGAGCTCGAACAATTACAAGACACATTGGCGACACTACACGAGCGTGATGTCATCGTCCGTATCGCCCTCCACGAAGGGTTCCGTGAGGTCGACGACCCGGCTGAGCTGGGTGTCCAGTACTCGGCCGTGGCCAGTGAGGTCCGATTCTGTAACTCACTGTTGCCGTTCTTGGCCATGATCGACGGCGATCTGACCATCTTCGGGGTGCAAAGGAGACACGGCAACGAATACGGGATGGTTATCGACGACCACATTCACTCCTCTATCCTTCACTGGTATTTCCAGATACAGCTCTGGGAGCCCTGGAACACCGTCCACTCTTCTGCGGAGACAGACGAGATGACGTACATCAGCATCCGGGAGTTCATCAGGGACATCGAGTCTGTGCGAAAGTCAGACGAGCGGGTCCGTGTACGCGTTGAGGGTATCGAGACCTTCTCTGGCGAACAGGTGACGATCACCGGAACGCTGAACGATATCGTCTATACAGACTCCGAAGTCGCCGACACGCAGCCATTCAGCCAGTTGTTCATCCAGGCAGCTATTGTCGTCTCCGACGACGGGGAGAACTACACCATCGGCGGCTACGGGGCAATTCTGGAGGACGTCCGGGCGATACAGATCACTGTCCTTTCGATTGAGTGATCTCCCTTACTCCCCAGTATCCAACACTCTCTGTAGAATCATTCACCAATATGTGGTTATATTCACCCCCAATTTTATGTGGGGGGAGTCTTATCTACGAGGTATGCCATCAGAGAACAGTGGCAGTACCAGCAAGCTGAAGCGGCGCAAATTCATTGCAACGACCGGTGCGACGGGCGTATCCTTGATCGCCGGCTGTGGCGGCGACGGTGGCGACGGTGGTGGCGGCGGCGACGGTGCTGACGGCGGCTCCACGGGCAGCAGCGGTGGTGATGGTGTCGAGCTAAGCATGCTCATGTTCACCGGACAGGCAACGGATGAAAACCTCGACGCGTTCGACTCGACGATCTCGAGTTTCGAGGAGCAGACCGGCCACACGGTCGATACGTCCGGCATCGCCCAGGCTGGCCAGATCATCAACCAGACCCGGACGGCAGTTCAGGGCGGAAGTCCACCCAACGTCGCAGCAGTTCCGGCCGGTGGCATCTTGGGGATGATCGACAACGACCTACTCGAACCGGTCGGTGAACGCCTCGACAGCTCCGACCAACTCAGCCGGTCGGACTTCACCCGCGAGCGAAAGTTCGACATCGGCTCGCTAAATGGTGACACTCTGTACGGCATTCCGTTCATGTCCGGCCATTGGGGCTCGCTGTACTACAATGCGGACATGCTTGAGCAGGCCGGCTACGACCCGATGGAGCCGAACTTCACCACATGGCCGGAGTTCATGGAGGTTGCGAACGATGTCAAGGACAGCGTCGGCGTGCAACCGGTTGGGTTCTCGGGTGCCGACCACATCCACTCGACGGTACAATGGCACGGCTTCTTCGCCACCACTGGCAGAGGGTCGTGGCTCAACGAGGACCAGTCGAGCACGGTACTCAACGAGGAGCCGGGCATCTCCACGGCCCAATTCACCCAGCAGGGTATCGAGGATAACCTCGTTCCAGACGGTGTCGTTAACCAGAACGCGCTGGACTTCCGAGAACTGTTCCAGTCCGAGCAACTCTTCGCCTATCAGACCGGGAGCTGGGAAAAAGCTGCCCTTGACCAATCGGATGTCACCTACGGAATTACCTACAATCCCCAGGCCCCCAACGGGCGTGCGTCCGGTTTCTCCGGCGGATGGTTCTTCGTCATCCCGCGCGGGGCGGAGAACGTCGACGAGTCTTGGCAGCTGATCGAACACCTCATGCAGGTGGACAACCTCACCTCGTACTCGGGGCTACCACCAATTCTCACCGACGGGCTGAAGACCACGTTCGAGGGGTTCCAGGACGGCCTTGGGCGTGACGTCGGAGACATCTTCGTTGAAGAGATCCTGAACTCCTCCTTCCCAACCATCCATCCCAACCAGGGACGGATGTGGTCGGCACACCGTGAAGAGATTCAGCAGATTCTCCTCGGCAACAAGAGCGCGGAAAAGGCCATGAACGATCTGGACAGCGCCATCACCGACCTTCTGTAGACGACAGTCGGCCCGGTCTGGTCCCAAACTGTTTTTTACTTCTGCGTTATTGTCTGTGATGAACACACCACATCATACCATGTCAGAAACCAACGTGACCAAGCCGATATCGAGTCTCAATCGCATCAAAGAGCGGTTACAGGAGCTAGGGATAAGCCCCGGCAGCGCGTTTATCCTGCCGACGTTCCTGCTGATTGCCGGCCTCTTGCTGTACCCAATGATAAATACCCTACTGCTCAGCATTGGTGTGACAAAGGGTGGGTTTACTCTGTCGCACTACGAGACGCTGTTCACTGCTGACTGGTTCGTTCCGGTGATCAGGAACAGCGCCGTGTGGGTGCTCCTCGGGGCTTTCCTACAGATTGTCGTCGGGTTCGGGCTGGCACTGCTCCTGAACACGGAACTGCCTGGGAAGCGGTACCTCCGCGGCCTCTATCTGCTTCCCTGGATCACCCCGGCCGTCGTCGTCGCTCTTGTGTTCACCTGGATGTACAACCCGCAGTTCGGGATTATCAACCACCTGCTGATGCAGGCTGGTCTCATTGGATCGCCCATCCAGTGGCTCTCGAACCCGAACATCGCACTATTTTCGCTCATTATCGCGGGCGTCTGGAAACGGTTCCCCTTCGTGATGATCATGCTCTTGGCGGGCCTTCAAGACATCGACGATCAGCTCACAAACGCTGCAATCATCGACGGTGCACCGTACTTCGCACGGATGCGCCATGTGACCCTGCCCCAGTTGATGCCGGTGTTGAAGATCGTCGTACTCCTCTCGGTCATCTGGTGTTTCAATCAGTTCGCCATCATCTACACCGCGACCGGCGGTGGGCCGATTGGCTCGACGATGATCTTCCCAGTGAAGGTGTACGAACTCGGATTCCAGCAGTTCAACTTCGGGCTGGCAACGGCACTGTCGGTCATCATGTTCGGCATCATGTTGCTGTTCATGATGGCCTACATGCGCACGCTGCGTAGCCAGGGGGTGGAACTGTGAGTTCCGCAACTGCGGAATACGAGTCGAAGGGGCGACGGTACCTCCGGTACCTAGCAGCGTACACCTTCCTCGCTATCGTGCTGTTCCCCATCTACTGGATCATCAGCTCGTCGGTCAAATCACCAGACGCGATCGTCTCCGTCCCACCGTCGCTGGTCCCCGCTCCGGGGACTCTGACGTTCCAGCACTATCAGGCCGTCCTCGACGGCCCGATGCCCGATTACTTCCTGAACAGTGTCATCGTGACGCTCACGACGATGGTCCTGTCAGTCATTCTCTCGGTGTTTGCTGGCTACGGCTGGGCAAAGTTCGAGTTCCGTGGGTCGCGGTTCACGTCCACGTTCGTCATCCTCAGCCGTATCTTCCCCATCGTGGTCATCCTCGTTCCACTCTTCCAGATCCTACGCACGCTCGGGCTCCTCAACTCGCATCCGGGCCTTGTGCTCTCGTACTTCGTGTACACCCTGCCGCTAACTGCCTGGATGCTCAAGGGATTCTTCGAGAATATCCCGGACAACGTCATTCGAGCGGCGCGCGTGGATGGGTTCTCCGAGATTCGCATCTTCGTCGAGATCGTGCTCCCGATGGTTCGTCCCGGTATCATCGCCACAGCGCTGTTCTCGGTGGTCATCGCCTGGCAGGAACTCGTCTTCGCACTGACCTTCCTCCAAGATGACGGGCTCTACACTATGCCCGTCGCCTTGGTCGGACTGACGAACCAATACAACATCCAATGGGGACTGATGATGGCTGCATCGTTTGCCTTCATGCTCCCCGTGGCGGTACTGTTCCTGCTCACCCAGAAGTACTTTATCAAGGGCATCACGGGCGGGGCATCGGCGTAGCCCCTTCGACCGACGAATAGTCGGGCCCTCGACTCGTTCCCGAATCGGTCGGCCTGACCAGAAGGTTTAATAATTATCATTGGGAATACGCGGACAGTACTGCTACAATGATCGTCAACGATTCCGTATGGAGGCACTACCATGGCTGACGTTACGCTTCGTGATGCGACGAAACAGTACGCTGATGGCGTAATCGGCGCCGAGAACGTGAATCTGGATATCAAGGACGGTGAGTTCTTAATTCTCGTCGGACCATCCGGGTGTGGGAAAACGACGACTCTCGAGATGATTGCGGGGCTGCAGAAGCCTACAAGCGGGGAGGTCAAGATAGACGACGAGGTTATGAACGAAGTGCCGCCCCAGGACCGGGATCTGGCGATGGTGTTCCAGGACTACGCCCTGTATCCCCACAAGACCGTCCGGGGGAATATGGAGTTCGGGCTAAAATACTCAACCGACCTCTCCGACGAGGAACAACAGCGGAAGGTCGAGGAGGCGGCGGAACTGCTCGGTATCTCTGACCTCCTCGATCAAAAACCCGCCCAGCTCTCGGGCGGCCAGCAACAGCGAGTCGCACTCGGACGGGCCATCGTCAGGGATCCAGAGGTATCCTTGCTTGACGAGCCCCTCTCGAACTTAGACGCGAAGCTGCGGACCCAGATGCGGGCCGAACTCCAGCGCCTCCAGGACCAACTCGACGTGACAATGATCTACGTCACGCACGACCAGACCGAGGCGATGACGATGGGCGACCGCATTGCCATCCTAAACAAGGGCCACGTCCAGCAGGTGGGCACGCCCTCGGAGGTGTACAACCAGCCAGAAAACGAGTTCGTCGCGCAGTTCATCGGCTCCCCGAGTATGAACGTATTCGATGCGACCATCGAGGGCGGGACGGTCCAGACCGACGAGTTCGTCATGTCCCTCGACGATGTCGCTGACCGTCGCGATGGTGAACAGCTTAGATTCGGGATTCGACCGGAGGACATCGCTGTCTCCACCGACTCGGACGAGGGTATCACCCAGGCGACGGTGACCGTCGTCGAACGCTTGGGGGACGAGAACCTCCTTCACCTCGATTTCATGGGACAGGACGTTGTCGCCCGCGTCGGCGAGAGTATCCTCCCGGCGGAAGACGAGGAGGTCGGCATCGACTTCCCGCACGAGCAGGTATACCTGTTCGACGAGAGCGGAGCGACGTTCAAGTTCCGGACCGTCAAATCCGAGGGCACCCAGCGACTGAACCGGAACCCCTGAATGACACGCCCACCAGGCTCTGCTGCTCCTTTCCGAACAGACGCTGACCAACCGCAGATACCACTCACACTTCCATGAGCGACCTCAACGTATTGCTGGTGTCCATGGACAGTCTCCGCGTAGACTGTCTGGGCGCGTACGACGAATCGTTCAGCATCGATGTCGAAACGGACAACTTGGACCGCTTCGCCGAGCGGGCGACGGTCTTCGACTCCCACTACGCCGGGAGTCTCCCGTGCATGCCCGCCCGCCGCGAGTGGCTGACCGGGACACAGGAGTTTCTCTGGCGACCGTGGGGCCCCATCGAGCCATTCGACGAGACGCTCCCTTCAGCCATCAACGGCTATGACACGATCTCGAAGCTCGTCACCGACCACTACCACCTCTTCGAACACGGCGCTCGCGGCTACCACGAGGACTTCAAGGCGTATGAGCAGATCAGGGGCCACGAGACCGATGCCTACCGAACGACACCGTACAACCCGGATCCTGACTTTCTCAAGCGCCTGAAAGGCGACGACGACCCCCACGACGGCAAGAAGAAGAACAACACAAACTACGCCCGCAACGTTGCGGACTTCGAGGACGAAGAGGACTTCTTCGCTCCCAAAGTGTTCTCGCGGACGGCCGAGTGGCTCGCAGCCAACCAAGAGTGGAACCAGTGGTTCTGTTACGTGGATAGTTTCGACGTTCACGAGCCATTCCACCTGCCAGAGCCCTACGCCTCAATGTACACCGACGAGGATCCCACCGACCCCGAACTGACATTCTGGCCCGACTACGGGCCGGTCGACGGGAACAGCGGCAATGGTGGCGCAGGCCCGACCGAGTCTGGGGAGTCAGAACTCTCCGAACGAGAACAGGAGTTCGTTCGCTCGCAATTCGCCGGCAAGACCACCATGGTTGACCGGTGGTTTGGGCGCGTGCTCGACACGCTTGACGAGGAGGGTCTGTGGGACGAGACGATGGTCATCGTCACTTCCGACCATGGCCACTATCTCGGCGACCACGGCTGGGTTGGCAAGCCGCCCGCGCCGCTGTACGATGTGCTGGCTCACACCCCGCTCATGGTGTGGCATCCGGACAGTCCACGTGCGGGCGAGCGGGTGGAGGAGGTTACCGCCGCCGTCGACATCTACGGAACTGTCTTGGACGCGATGGGCATCGAGGATGTACCTCACCGACACAGTCAGAGCCTAGTGCCGTATCTCACCGGCGAGACTGACGAACATCGCGACTGGGCTCTGTACGGGTACTGGGGCTCCTCGGTCAACGTCACTGACGGCCAGTACACGTATCACCATCCCTGTAACGCATCGATGAATTCACAGTGTTACTCAGCGGGAATGATGAACACCGTCGAATGGATGGAAACGCCCGAACCCCACCCCGACGCTGAACCGTCCTCGCTGCCCTACACCGACAGCCCGGTCTGGCAGTACGCAGGTCCCTCGCACAGCAGACACGACGACCCGCTTCTGTTCGACACTGACGCGGACCCGGACCAGAACCACAACCTCGCCGACGAGTACCCCGAGGTGGCCGACCGAATGCGCTCGCTTCTCACAGATGCAATGGCATCGCTGAAGGCTCCTGACTGGCAGTACGAGCGCCTTGGCCTCGAACGGCTGTGTTGAATCGCCATATAGCGGTGGAATTCACTGTTTCACAGCTCGCTTGATGTTATAGACGACACACATCAGCGCGATTTCTCGGAATTCGCGGAACCACGAACGCGCTCGCACGGCGAAGCCGAGCGAGCGCTTCACAGCCGAGTTCACGGTTTCGGTCATCGAGCGCTGATTGTAGCGCTGTTCGTCGATTCTGGCGTTGTGCGCGTGATCATACGGTGCGAAGATGCGATGTTTGATGAGCGGGCGAATCCCGAGGTCACGAAGGGATTCGCGGAGCGACTGCTTGTCATAGCCTTTATCGGCGGCAAGAGACCGCAGATCGCCCGCATTCCGGCGGGCGATCTGCTCGGCGAGGTCTGCGTCGCTCCCTTCACGGTTCGTCGAGCAGTGAACGTCAAGAACGGCTTGAGAGTCTGTATCGACGAGTTTCGTGACCTTCAGCTTCTGCACGCGGTAGCTTATTCGCTGGCAGTAGTGGCGGCTCGCAGCTGAGCGTTCGTAGAATGTCGCGTCGATCGCGCCGTGTTTCGAGGGGTCGTGCAGCTGCGCCGACTGGCGCAGCAGCACTCGGCAGACGCTCATACTGATCCGGTCGAACGCTTTACACAACGTGGATGGAGAGGGGAGATCGGCCGCGCTGAGGCCGATCTCCCCGGTTATTTGTGGCATCTCTTTGAGCAGGTCAATCGTCATTCGGTAGGACGTGTCGAGGTAAATCCGCAGACAGTGGAGGGAAACGAGGGCATAGTCGGCGAATCCGCCGCCACCTTCCGGGGCGGCGGATTCGTCTCCATCGCCAGTAACTCTTTGAGAAATCGGGACGATTTCGCTAGTGAAGCGGGAGATTTGGGTCATAGACAACTGAAGTCTCCCGCTTCAACTCCTTCGATTTAGCGACCTATCCAGACGCCGTCTAGTGATTCAACACAGCCCCTCGAACCGTAACGCCGCCCGGGGCTCTCCGGTCTGTGGCCGGTCACTGCCGGGACACCACGTCTGACGCCCAATGTGACCGAGTACCAAGATTTAACTGCCATAGACCCGATTCCGTTCGTGCAGATGGAGTACACCACACTCGGCGATACAGGCGTAACGGTTAGTAAAATCTGTCTGGGTTGTATGGGCTTCGGGACGAGCTCGTGGCGTGATTGGGTCCGCGACGAGGACGAGAGTGTCGAAATCATCGAGGAAGCCATCGACCTGGGTGTCAACTTCTTCGACACCGCCAACGTCTACTCGAACGGAGAGAGCGAGCGCGTACTCGGGACAGCCTTAGAGGGATACGACCGCGAAGAGTTCGTTGTCGCAACGAAAGGACACTTTGGCTCAGGGACCGACAACCCCAATGGCGTCGGCCTCTCTCGGAAGGCCATCGACATCCAACTGCAAGGGAGCCTGGACCGCCTCGGCCTCGACACCATCGACCTCTACCAGATTCACCGCCTCGACGGCACTGTGGCGGACGAGGATATCCTCCGGACACTCGATGATGCCGTTCGACGCGGTGACATCCGGTACCCGGGTGCGAGTTCGATGTGGGCCCACCAGTTCGATGACCTGCTCTCGAAAAGCGAGCAGTGGGGCTTGGAGAGATTCCGGACGATGCAGAATCACTACAATTTGGTGTACCGCGAAGAGGAGCGCGAGATGTTACCACTCTGTGCACGCGAGGACGTGGCGGTCATCCCGTGGAGTCCTCTCGCGCGCGGGTATCTGACGCGCCCGGACGAGCGAATCGACGACACGATCCGTGGCGAGTCCGAGAAGACCCAGTCCGGTGGGACGAGCATGTATGAACACCCCTACCGCAATGGTAACGGATCGGAAATCAACGCTCGGGTGCAGGAACTCGCCACCGAGTACGGCGTGTCGATGGCCCAAATCGCCATCGCCTGGTTGAACCAAAATGAGTACGTCGACGCACCTATCATCGGCACGACGAGTGTAAAACACCTGCGCGAGGCTGTCACGGCACTCGACATCGATCTATCGACGAGTGACATCGAGTACCTGGAAGAACCGTACGAGGCGGTCGAGGTCTCACCCACGTACAACACGGACCCGAGTTTGTGAGAACGCGGAAAGCCCACAATTACTTGTCGGACCCCCTCGTGGCTGTGACCGTATGCCACAGAGTGACTCGACCAGCGACGAGACTCCCCGTAACGTCCTCTGTATCGTCACCGATCAACAACGTCAGGACAGCATCGGCGCATATGGCAACGACGTTGTCGAGACGCCGAACCTCGACGCACTGGCCGCCGAGGGGACTCGTTTCGACCGCGCGTACACCCCAACGGCCATCTGCTCGCCCGCCCGTGCCTCCATCGTGACCGGCGTCGCCCCGACAACACACGGGGTCACCCGCAATATCCGTTCAGGGACGACTATCAACGAGGACTATCCCTGCTACCCGCAACTGCTCCGGGAGGAGGGGTACAACGTCGGCCTCGATGGGAAGTGGCACGTGGGAAAACATCCTCGTGAGTTCGGCTTCGACGGCGAGCACTACCCCGGGTTTATGCACCCGATGGAGCACGACGACTACGTGGCCTACCTGGACGAGCACAACTTCGACTACTGGTCCGAGGACGTCGTCGACCAGTACCCTTCCGCCGACGCCGAATACGTCATCGGGGGCATCGACGAGCGTCCGGTCGAGGCCTCGTTCACATACTTCATCGCCGAGCGGACGATCGAGCGCATCGAGTCCTACGCCGACGAATACCCCGAAACACCCTTCTACATCGGGAGCCATTTCTTCGGCCCCCATCGACCGTACTTCATCCCCGAACGGTACTTCGAGATGTACGATCCCGAGGATATCCACCTCCCGGAGTCGGCCGTGAAGGAGTGTTTCGAGGACAAGCCGACTGTTCAGCGCCAGCGCTATCTGAAGACCGATCTCGAGTCTCTGTCGATCCGACAGTGGCGAAAGCTCATCGCCATCTACTGGGGCTATGTTACCTTCATCGACGACCAAGTCGGGCGAATTCTGGACACCCTCGAACGGGAGGGAGTAGACGGGAACACGGCGGTCCTATTCACGGCCGACCACGGGTCGTTCGTCACGGCGCATAAGAACCTCGACAAGGGGCCGATGATGTACGAGGATATCTACAACGTTCCGTTCATCACACGGGGCCTCGGTATCGAGGACGATTCGACGGCGGCCTTCGCCTCGCTGTTAGACCTCGCTCCGACCTTCGCTGACCTCGCGGGAATCGACATTCCCGAGGTCTACGAGGGCCGGAGCCTCCTCGACCTCGGACGGGATGGAAACGACTGGCGCGATCACATCGTCGCAGAGTTTCACGGCCTGAACTTCCCCTATGAGCAACGCATGCTGCGTACGGACCGCTACAAGTATATCATGAACGCGGGTGACACGAACGAACTCTATGATCTCGACCGTGACCCCGACGAACTCGTCAACCGGGTCTCTGATTCCGAGTACGCCGACGTCGAGGAACACCTCGATTCCCAACTCTCAAAGATTCTCCACGAGCGCGATGATCCGGAACTGCCCGAAGACGAGTGGCTCTACCCTGCACTGACGCCGATGTACTACCCGACCGCGGACGACGAGGAGTGAGCGGCATACTCGCCGAGGGGCCCGCTTAACCGCCCGCACTACACGCCTGCGCTCACCGCGGGTCGATGTTCGACGGGCCGTCGATGCCGAGGTCCTCACGCCGTCGGCGCTGGTCTCGACGCGCTCGCTCGTCGATCGCCTCAGGGTCGACAATCGCCCTGAGTTCGGCCTCGAAAGACGCCTCGACGTCACGATATTCGGGGTCCCCGGCGAGATTCGTCAGCTCGTCAGGATCGCTTTCTAAGTCAAACAGCTGGTCGGGGCCATCGACGTAATGAATGTACTTGTAGGGGCCACGTCGAACCATGTAGAATCCGTGACTAGCCCCGTGAGCGTGATACTCGCTGAAGACGGTCCGATTCGGGTCCGGCTCTTGGGACCCGGTAGCAACCGGGAGGAGAGACTGCCCTCGCCAGGCTGGATCGGGCGGGACGTCCAACGCGTCGGTCATCGTCGGTACCACGTCGAGCAAGGAGACGGGTTCCTCGACGGTCTGCTCGCGTTCTATTCCGGGTCCGCGCATAACCAGCGGGACGCCGACCGATTGCTCACACATGCAGCACTTCCACCAGAGTCCGTGGTCACCCAACACTTCGCCGTGGTCACTGGTGTAGATCACGAGCGTCTCGTCGGCCTGACCGGTCCGCTCCAGCGCATCGAGCAGATCGCCGATATAGTCGTCCAGTACGGTGACCAGCCCGAAATATGCGCTCCGAGCCCGACGCAGGGCCCTCTCGTCGAGGTCCAGACCATCGAAGTGTTCGCGGAGATTGCTGAGGACCGGATGATCGTCCGCAGGCGGGTAGTCGACGGGCAGCTCCATCTCCGCGGGGGGATATCGGTCGTAGTAGGATTGCTCAACCTCCAGCGGGAAGTGCGGTATAAGCGGGTTGACCGAGAGCAACCAGGGCTCGTCGCTCGCACTACGGTCCTCGATCCACTCTACAGCCCGCTCGAAGCGGTTCTCGTCACACACCGCCTCGGGGTCGTCCGCGTTGTACCAAGCCTGTCCGTCCGGAACTGGGCCGGCTCGTTCGATGCGGTTCCGTCCGTTGGGCCTGACCCGTGGGGGGTCACGATAGAGGCCGAACGTGTCCAGTGTCTCCATATGTTCAGTCAGGTACTGGTCGTCAAATCCGTCGTCGACGCCCGGTTCGAAGTGTAGTTTGCCGACAGTGGCGTGATCGACGCCGTGGTCGGTGAGGTGATGCCCCCACGAGGGGGAGGAGCCGCCGTATGGCGCAGCGTTGTCCCAAGCCCCGATCTCATGGACGTACCGGCCTGTGGCAAAACTTGCTCTCGAGGGCACACAAAGCGGACTCGAACAGTATGCGTCTGTGAACCGTGTTCCCTCGGCAGCCAGGGCGTCGAGGTTCGGCGTCTCGACGTGTGGATGGCCGGCACAGCCGAGCGCGTCCGGACGGTGCTCGTCGGAGAGTATCAACAGGACGTTCTCGATAGATGGCACAGCCGCGACGTTCACCCCGTCGCCCCAAATAACTGTGCCTAGTCACCGGCGGTAGCTTACATCGGCCCCTTCACTCAACGGCTCTAGTCGTGTCTTGTACAAACCGTCAATAACGACAGATATTGTCCGTCGGGGTTTCCATAAGATTTGTAACCGTAGTCATCCTCGTCCAGAGAAGAGTGCTCGTAGGCAATCCTGTACTACCGGTTCGAGATAGTCGCAGCGTTAACCAGTGGCCAACACACCCCCTCAACCATGATGTCGGAGGTCCACGTCCGGGACAAACTTGAGGGTATGCTCGGCGGGGCGATTCTCGTCTCCGTGGGCACACTCTTGAGCGTCGGCATCAACGTGGCTGCTCGGTCGGTGTTCGCTCGAGCTTACAGTCCTGAGGAGTACGGCATCTTCTCGTTGAGTTTCACCATCCTCCTCATCTTCTCGCTGGCGGCCTGTCTGGGGCTCCAGAACGGCCTGCCCAGACAGATTGCGGTCGTGCAGGCCGACGAAGAAGAGAGCGAGAGCAGTGAAGGCGTCGAACAGCGGGACAGTACTCCTCAGGTTGGTGATGCGGGGACCCAAATCCTCTGGGCATTGGTATTGGGCGGTACCGTCGCCGTCGCGGCCGGCACTGCACTCTTCCAGTTCAACCGCAGCATCTCTGTTTACGTGTTCGGTGATATAGGATATGCACGGCCACTCGCGCTCGTCGCAATCGCAATCCCGCTCTTTACACTGACACGGGTTATGTCGGCAGTGTTTCGCGGCTACAGCAAGCCCAACGAACGTGTCATCTTTCAAGAACTGCTCAGGAACGTCTCGTTTCTCATCCTCTTAGGAGTGGTCGTCGGCCTAGAGCTCGACCACCTGACGGCGATTCGGATGCTCCCGCTATCACTCGGCCTCACAGCACTCCTCTACTTTGGCTATCTATATCGTGACAATCCAGGTCAATTCAGGGACGATGTAGTGGACCGTCTTGGTCAGGTGTCCGTTCCAGTATCGTTGGTCGGGTTCTCGGCACCGCTGATGGTGGCGACGCTGCTGTTGCAACTGATGACCTGGATGGACATCCTGATGCTCGGGTACTTCTCGACGTCACGTGCGGTCGGGCTCTATGACGGTGTTCGCCCCCTAGTGCGCGTCATTCCCATTGTGTGGCAGGGCATGATATTCATGTACATCCCGCTCGTCTCGGGGATGTACGCTAGAGACAACCTCGAAGCCATCAAGCGCGTCTACTTCGTGCTGACCAAGTGGTTCGCGTCGGCAACGGTTCCGCTCGTCTTGCTCTTCCTGTTCTTCCCGGCAAGCACACTCAGTGCAGTGTTCGGGCCGTCGTTCACCGTCGCGGCCCCTGCCCTGCAGTTGCTCGCGGTCGCGTTCTGTGTCGGGAACCTTATCGGGCCGACGGGCGCGACCCTCATTGCCATGGGGCACACGCGGGTGTTGATGGGGATCAATCTCGTTTCCGCAGTCGTCAACTTCGGTCTGAACGTCGCACTGATTCCCGAATATGGTCTGTTTGGTGCCGCCGTCGCAACGACCGTCGCCATCGTTCTCCGCAACCTCCTCCGGCTCGCTCTACTCTACCGGAAGGGCCGCATCCACGCCTTCCGGAGCGCCATCTACCAGCCGATACTCCTAACCACGGCAGTGGCAGGCGGGCTCTCGGTCGCTCTCGGGACCGTCTCTTGGATAATGTTGCTGGGCGTGTTCGCAGTCATCGCCGCTATCTTCCTCGCCAGTTTCCCGCTCACTGACAGCCTCTCTCGCGAGGACGACATCTTGCTGTCCCATGCCACCGCAACGATACGGCGGCTAACTCAGTAGGGCGTCGAACGGCCGGCATCGACCTAGTCTTTATCCATGTCTACCACGACAGACGAACCATGCCATCGACAGTCGAGTACTGCCTTAGCAGTCACGTGTCTACAGTGTTAACTGACATCGATGCTGACGGCGTCAATGTCCGAGAGCGTCGGTGCCTGGAACAATGTGGTATCTGTCGAGACCGACCGTTCGCCATGGTGGATGGACGACCGGTTTCGGGTACAGCGCTCTCGGCAGCCCTCGACGACCTCGCCGACTCGGAGGGGAGCCAATGAACGTCTTGCTAATTTCCATCGACAGCCTCAGACGGGACTTCCTAGGAGCCTACAGCGACCGCCCAGATGTCCTCGAATACGACGTCGAGACGGACAACCTAGACCGGTTCGCCGAGCGGGCGACGGTCTTCGACTCCCACTATGCCGGGAGTCTCCCATGTATGCCCGCCCGCCGCGAGTGGCTCGCTGGTGTCAAAGAGTTCCTCTGGCGGTCCTGGGGACCTCTAGAACCATTCGACGACCCGATTCCAAAACTCGCCCGGGACGAAGGCATCCTGACTCAACTGATCACCGACCACTTCCACTACTTCCAGCATGGAAGCCACGGGTACTACGAGGATTTCAATGGGTTCGATTTCGTGCGCGGCAACGAGTACGACGCTTGGCAGACTAGCCCGAAGATGCCCGACGAGGACTTCCTCGACCAATTGCTTGACCAGGATACCGACCCGCCCGAATCGACCCAGTATCTCAACCGAAGCGCCTACGCGCGTAATGCGGTCGACTTCGAGGACGAGGCGGACTACTTCGCGCCGAAAGTCTTCTCGCGGACGGCCGAGTGGATCGGGGACAATCAAAAGTGGGACCAATGGTTTTGCTACGCCGATAGTTTCGACGTCCACGAGCCCTTCGATGTGCCAGAGCCCTACGCCTCGATGTACACCGACGAGGACCCCACTGACCCGGACCTCCCCGTCTGGCCCTACTACGGTCCAGTCGACGAAGGCCAGAGCGAACTGACCGACCGGGAACTGGACTTCGTCCGCTCGCAGTTCGCCGGGAGCGTGACGATGGTCGACCGGTGGTTCGGGCGCGTCCTCGACACGCTTGACGAGGAGGGTCTGTGGGACGAGACGATGGTCATCGTCACCTCCGATCACGGGTTCGCGCTTGGCGACCATGGCTGGATCGGCAAGAACGACTTCACTCTCTACGACGTCATCGCTCACACGCCGCTCATGGTCTGGCACCCTGAAGCTACCGGAGAACGGGTCTCAGCGCTAACCACCGCTGTGGACCTCTATGCGACAATGCTGGAAGCGATGGGCATTGACGGCCCTGACAGGACCCACAGCCAGTCACTCGTTCCCCTGATCCGGGGGACAAAGACGGACCATCGAGACCATGTCCTCTATGGCTACTGGGGCACGTCGATCAACGTCACAGACGGCCAGTACACGTATCACAGACCACCCGAACCCGGTTCTCAGGCGATGTATCACTCGACGATGATGCAGAACCCACACTCCTGGTTCACGCCGCCGACAGCTCGATCCGGCGTCGACGCAGGAGAATATCTCCCGTACACGCCCTCGTCCGTGTGGCGGTACCCAGCCGACGCGTGGTTTCAGCACCGTGACGAGCGTCTCTACGACACCGAGGGCGACCCCGACCAGACGACCAACCTGACCGACGAGGACGCTGAATCCGTCGACCGGATGCGCTCGCTCCTCGAGACCGGACTGTCGGCGTACGACGCACCCGATTCACAATGGTCTCGACTCGGCCTTTGAAAAAGCGCCCGACTTGCGGCCAGTGATCCACGATCCTGGCTGCCATCCAGATCACCGTAACGTTTACTGCTCATTCGATGGAACAGCTGGTATGGCCGACCACGACCCTGCTTGCTGCGCTGCTGCCCGGAGCGATGACACCACGTCGGCCGACCGGCCCGAGCGCACCGGTACTGTCTCGACGGCTCCCGCAGCGCCCGACGACGACCGGACGAAAGCAATGGTCCGCATCGATGGTGGCCCCTTCATCATGGGCACCGACTCGGAGGTAGGATTCCCCCAGGATGGCGAGGGACCGGCCCGTGAGGTGATCGTCGACTCGTTCTACATCGACAAGTACGCGGTGACAAACGCCCAGTTTCTTGAATTCGTCCGCGAGACGGGCCACACGACCGATGCCGAGCGCTATGGCTGGTCGTTCGTCTTCCAGAACTTTCTCACTGACGAGGCCCACAAGCACGTCATCAGTAAGGTCGAGGCGGCCCCATGGTGGGTGGCAGTCGAGGGGGCAAGCTGGTTCCGGCCGTCCGGTCCCGGGACAAGTGTCATCGAGGCGGATCTGCTGGATCATCCGGTCACACACATCTCTTGGCGGGACGCCCAGGCCTACGCCGAGTGGGCAGGTAAACGCCTCCCAACCGAGGCCGAGTGGGAGTGTGCCGCCCGCGGTGGCCTCGAAGAGCGTCGGTACCCGTGGGGCGATGAACTGAAACCCGGCGGCGACCACCGATGTAACATCTGGCAGGGCGACTTTCCCGAACACAATACGGGCGAGGACGGCTACTTGGCGACCGCGCCCGTCAACACGTACGAGCCCAACGGCCATGGGTTGTACAACGTCGCGGGCAACGTCTGGGAGTGGTGTCAGGATTGGTTCAGCCCGACGTATCACACGACCGATAACTATGACCATGACAATCCGACTGGTCCGCCGACAGGTGAGGCGCGCGTGATGCGAGGCGGCTCCCACCTCTGCCATCGGTCGTGGTGTAACCGCTACCGGGTCGCTGCCCGGTCGAAGAACACGCCAGACAGTTCGACTGGTAACATCGGATTTCGCTGTGTCGTCGATGCCGCCTCCGAGTGAGTGGGTCTCGATGCCAGTTCTGTCGGAGCGAAATGCCTTTGTGGCCGTCTAACTACGTGCCGGTCACATGATCGGGTTGACGGCAGTTGTAACACTGCTACTTGCGGTTGTGGGCAGTTTGTTCATGGCTTGGACCATCGGCGCGGGGTCGTCCGGGTCGACGCCGTTCGCCCCGGCGGTCGGGGCGAACGCCATCTCGGTGATGCGCGCGGGGTTTGTCGTCGGTCTGCTCGGGTTCGCCGGCGCAGTCCTGCAGGGGGCTAACGTCTCGGAGACGGTGGGTTCGGGCCTGATCCAGGGTGTAACCCTCTCGCCACTGGCTGTTATCGTCGGTCTGTTCACCGCAGCCTTGCTCGTGGCCGTGGGCATCTTCACGGGCTATCCGATTGCGACGGCGTTCACGGTCACGGGGGCGGTCACCGGCGCCGGTCTCGCCATGGGGGGGACTCTGGCAGTGGAAACCTACCAGCGCATCGTCACTCTCTGGGTCCTCATCCCGTTCGTTGGTGGCGGTGTAGCCTACGCCAACGCGCGAGCCCTAGCCACCCGTCGTGTTCGGACGGACCTCGTGGTCAGCGTGCTAGGCGCCCTCACGCTGCTGGTCGTAATCAATATGCGGTTTTCGGCCATCGGCCCACCGGGAGAGAGTCGGTCACTCGTCACCCTGCTGTGGGTGATGGCCGACGCCTCCGCCGGCGCATCGACGCCTATCCGGGCAGGCCTTTCGCTCACTCTCGCCGGCATAGGTGGTATCACGCTCAGACATCTGCACGCGCGGTCGGCGATCGACACCGAGCGTCGGCTTCTGTTGGCGCTTGGCTGTCTGGTCGCGTTCACCGCGGGTGCGACCCAGGTCGGCCTCGCCGTCGGCCCGCTATTGCCGCTGTTAGACACATGGGCGATACCACTGGTCGGATTGTTGATGCTCGGCGGAGTTGGGTTGCTCAGCGGGTCTTGGACGGGAGCGCCGCGGATGATCAAAGCTCTCTCACAGGATTACTCGGCGCTGGGCCCAAAACGATCGATCGCAGCGCTGGTCCCTTCGTTCGTCATCGCTCAGACAGCGGTGTTTTTGGGCGTACCAGTGTCGTTCAACGAGATCATCGTCAGTGCCATCATCGGGAGCGGGTACGCAGCCGAAAACACGCCGGTGAGCGTACTGAAGATGCGCAACACCGCCGTCGCGTGGGTCGGCTCTCTCGGGCTCTCGGCGCTGCTGAGCTATCTGGGTGTCACCGCTCTGACCACGCTCGTGTGAAGCCCCCCGACCATTGGGAGGCGATACACTGTCCGTCATCAAACATCGGCAGTTGGACTGTCCATCGTGGGCGGGCCCAGTTACCGGCCAAACAGGCAAAAGATTTAATTATGCTGGCTGACTCCCTTCGATAGACAGCGGTGGACGGACCCACCAAACCCCTCATCCCCACCACCAACAGTCAGTCATGGTCCACCACAGTGGCTACTGACAATCAAGTTAACCACATTGTCCACCGCTGTCTGTCGCAGCCCGATTTGTCGCTCCGTAAGCAGGTGAGCCGAGATGATCCCCATCCTACTGTGTACCCGCCGATCGCACTCGGCAGGGTGTTCGCAGTCGAGATGATCTGAAACAAGTATCTGCCGCAGGGTCGATCAGAGTCACTGTTGACCGATTGCCCGCGAACGCTCTATCGATTGTCCGTCGATTGCGGACGTGTGCCGTTCCCGGTATCGCCAACGGACGATGAATGACCGGAAGGTATTTGTGCGCTATCAAAATGTAATAATACATGACAGGAAAGCAGTTCTCACTGCCAGACGAATACACGCTGTACTGGGGTGACCTACATAAGCACATGACTGGACCGGGAGCGGACGTCACCCGACTCGACGAGGTGGTTACTCACGCCCGCCAACATCTCGATTTCGCCACGGTATTTTGTTATCCGTTCAAGTGGTACCGAAAAGGCAGAGAGGGAGGTGTTCGTGAAGAGACTGTCCAGAACGTCTCTGAGGTCTGCGAGTGGTGGAAGCGAATCCAGGCCACCTCGGCGGACCGTCTCGACCCTGGCGAGTTCGTCACGTTCCCTGCTTACGAGTGGAACGGCAACCGCCGCCGGTGGGGCGACCACCACGTGATCTACCGCGAGGAGGGGCAGCCACTCGACGATGAGTGGGATCTCCCTGACCTGTACGAGCACATGCGTGACCGGGAGGCGTTCGTTGTCCCTCACCACACTGGCTATCTGGTCGGCGAACGAGGTAAGGACTGGGACGTACACGACGCCTTGCTGTCCCCCGTAGCTGAAATTTACTCCGGCCATGGTTCTAGCGAGGGTGTGGGAACACCCATGCCGATGGACGACAACGTCGATATGGGTCCGCGGACGAGCGGCGGGACCTACCAGGATGCTCTCGCTCGCGGCTGCCGTGTCGGGGTGATCGCCTCAAACGACGGCCCAGGACTTCCGGGCACATGGAACAGGGGCCTCACCGGCGTCTGGGCGACGAACCTAACTCGAGACGGTATTTGGGAAGCGATACGCGAACGACGGACCTACGGCGTGACCGGTGATCGGATCGCACTATGGTGGGACATCGACGGGACGCCGATGGGGTCGACACTCGAGGAGCCCGAAAGCCCCTCGGCGCACGTCAGTGTCGACTGCCCACGGTCCCTATATCGCGTCGAACTCGTCCGTGACGGCCACGTCGAGCGAACGTACACCCATCCGACAGCAGAACAGCCGACTGACGATGGGACGTTCCGGACGGCCCTTGAGTTCGGGTGGGGACCGTCCCCGGCGTACGGCGACTTCGAGGACCTGGTCCACGAGTGGTCCGGCACGCTACGGGCCAAGAACGGGACGATTCGGCGCGTCTGGCCCCGCTTCGTGAGCTTCGGACAGTCATACGAGCATCGTGATGGTGACTGTCACTTCGATCTCGTCACGTCACGCGACGGCGAACGCGAGGGATTCCTCCCGGAGGAGGAAGCGAGGTCATACCGACAAGGCCTCATCGTCGAGTACACTGGAGTACCCGACACTGAACTAATCGTCGACCTAGATGGTCATGACGACATCGCAGTGACTCATGAGTCACTCACCGATCGCACGCACCTCTTTCCGTTCGTCGACGAATCCTGGGAGCGGTTCGAGGCCGAATTCGACCTTAAGCGTGAGGACATCGAGAACGAGGACGTCGTCTACCACAACGCTCGCAAGGTGCGTCTCCACCGATCCCGGCCCCGCTCTGCGTGTCGGGCAAGTGTAGTGTTCGAGGATCTCCCAGTAGACGATGGCCCCAGCCACTACTACGTACGGGTCGCTCAGACCAACGGCCAGTGGGCCTGGTCGTCTCCCATCTGGATTGAGATATGAAACAACTCACAGATACCAGAGAAGATACTGTCTGTAGCTCGATTTGCTTCAGAGATATCCTTAAATGGCAGTGACACAGATCGTGTCGTCGTCGGTCAGTGATCCGGTTGACTCAGACGGACCAGCCGATTCGAGTATCTCAAACACCTCGTAGTCCTCATCCACCTATCAGTCTTCGTTATACTCAATGAGGCTTTGAAGGTCAGATATCCGTGAATTCAGCGTTTGGTGTTTCTCGCGGACCCGCTCGACTTCAGACTCGAGATGCTGGTGGTCGCCCATCACCGTCTCGGGCAACGCTATGAGATCGGCTTCGAGCTCACTCCAGTCCTGTTCGAGGGCGATTACACTCTCGGTTTGTGTCCCGGTTTGGCGATATATTGGGGCCCCTACTCGTGTATATAGCACTTCAGACATCAATTTTGCACTAATTCAGCCCTATATATACCAATACCTCTATCACTTCAAATATTTTATATCCTATTCCACCTTTTCGAAATATTTCTTCTGTGAGCTACTATTTCCCCCACCCATACAGTGCCACCAATAGATAGTCTATATCCCCAACACCGACTGATTTAACATAGGAACCATTCATTCTTTCCCCAATTCGTAGATTTAGACATTATGTTGGCAGGAACCATGAGTCGGGATTTCGATAACTCTCTTCGGCAGAACGGTATCGATATCGAATGTTAATGCAGCTCAGAATGAAATGTACGACCGATGAGCGTCAGCTGTGACGCCCCGGCCATGACTAGTGCCGTCAGTTCCAGCAGACGGTGTCCGTACGACAACCAACAGACCCGGGACGAAACACACCCGATCCCAAATGAAACCGAACTGTCTGTCACACTGGTTGGCACCTGTGCCACCATCCAAGAGAATTAGTGAGACAAGCAGAGTGGCAGTGTGACACCCCAGAGCAGTAAGAGACGGGCCGACCGACACTCACCACCGTAAGCACCACCCGTAGAAATCGAGCCACTAGACGACGTCACCGACTGCCGTGATCGAAGCCACACCGTACCGATACCCCGACCAGCGCTCGTCGCTGCCATCAAGACTACCGCCGAGACCAGCGCCAACCGGCGGCTGTCGCACCTGGGCGACACGTCGTCGCCCACTGTCACGATCCACCAGACACCCGGATTCGCTCCCCACCGCTGAGTAGCGACGCGCCATGGTCGACGGCGAGGAGGGCGTCGCCGACGCCGTCGACGGCCTCGCCAACGCGACGCCAGACACCTCGTTGGTCGCCAGTACGATCCGGACACCCCAAGGCTGTCACGACAGTCGGACACCCACCTATTCGGGACGAAGGACACCCCGCCGGCCGAGACGATGCTACCGTCGACGAGGAGAGCGATGCGTCAGTCGCCGGGAGTCCCGCCGGGGGAGTACCACACGGCAGCCTCGCCGGTCACGGACTGACGACACTCTTGGTCGGCCGGTGTCGACGGCGCCACACAGCGGCCGTTCCAGCCAGCCGTCCCGCTGAACAGATAGTGCAGTGACTCCTCGTGAGCTCCCTCGAACGTCGGAAGAACACCCGGATGGACATCAAGAATCTCCTGTGGGAGCACGTCGATTCCCACGCCGCCGAGGAATCGCCGCACTTCGTACGGTCACGCATCACTTCGGCGGCGTCACTCCTGGCACTGTCCCGAACCCTCTCGATGGCCGCTTGCGCTCGTACCACAGCCTCCCCCACGGGCCGAAGACAACGTCGCTGTCGTCGTGTCTGGAGCGCGTGCTCTCGTAGACGAGATTGTGACACACCCGACAGCGGAATCACCACTCGGTTACGCCCCCACCAGCGGGTCGATACAGCTTGCTGACGCAGTCGCCACAGTTGGGACAGCGGAACCACGGCCGACGCCCATCGAAGTGGCACGGCGTCGAGTCGAGAGTCACAGTCACATCCTCGCCAAGGTGCCAGCAGCAACGGGTCGGCGTCCCCCACTCGTCGGTCTCCCGAGAGCACTCAACACGCAACGGTTTCGCCGCCCCACTAGCGAAGTCATCGTCGGGATCGCCGGCGTACTTGCGTACACACCTCCCTCGGCGTCGGGATCGTCGAGGCAGTCGGCGTCGGAGTCGCACCCATCGGCAACATCGGCGATGAGGCCGTCGTACTTGTTCACTGATTCAGCGCCGCCACAAGAATGGAGAGAGTCGCCGTCGTTCACTGCCGTCACAGCGCCGCGAGTGGCACTCGGTCAGTCGGGGTACCCCGTCTGCAAACCCCAGTCCAAGGGGTCGCCAGTCCTGCGAGGTGGCTGCTGATGAGGCCAGTGGGGCCGTCGTCTCGACTGCGCTGCTCACTCGGTGCTACCGCTTCCGAGGAGCCGACATGCCACGGAGGCTAGTTTCACGGAGCGGCTGTCGGATGAGCCGTTCGTGAGAACCTGCGAGCGATCCAGAACGGGGTCCGGAAGACGTATTTGGAGCAGCCGGGCACCCGTAGCCATGGCCAGTGAAAAAGAGAAGATGCTGAACGGGGAATTGTACGACGCCGATGACCCCGAACTCGTGGCCGAACGGGACCATGCGCGTGCTCTGACGAGACACTATAATCAGACAGCACCGGATGGCGATGAGACGCGGCGAGAGCTGCTGGACGACTTGCTCGGATCACTGGGCGAGGAGTGTCACATAGAGCCGCCGTTTCGCTGTGACTACGGCTACAACATCCACGTGGGCGAGCATTTCTACGCGAATTTCGACTGTGTTATCTTGGACGTCTGTCGAGTAGATATTGGCCAGCACTGTCAGCTTGGACCAGGCGTCCACATTTACACGGCGACTCACCCGCTCGATGCGGACGAACGAATCAACGGCCCGGAGTACGGCAAACCCGTCAGGGTCGGCGAGAACGTCTGGATTGGTGGCCAAGCGGTTCTCAACCCCGGTGTAACGGTAGGTGACAACGCCGTTGTTGGGTCTGGTGCCGTTGTGACAGAGGACGTCCCTGCCGACGTCGTCGTTCAGGGGAACCCCGCGACGGTAGTCAAGGAACTCGACACAGACGAGTAGTCCGGTACTGTCCTCTCCACAGACTGTCTCCTGGACGCCGTTTTTGACAGGGATGGGTGTGTTTGAGTACGGTTCCGTTCTCTGCGTGCCTGTCTTGGGTGAACCGAGAACCTTCACGGTCGCGCCATCGCTTCGCCGACGTCGTTGCCGAGGCAGTCGTCTCGATGGACATCGTCTGTCGGCGGTCGGCGTCGTCGAGGCGGGTCGACGGGTTCTCGTCACCCCCCGTTATCGAGATGTATCCATTGTATTGGGTGTCCGAGCTGTCGGCACTCGCTCGGGTGTCCTCGATGTGTCACGCCACGGTCGGGTGTTCCCCCTGCTGTCAAGGCAAGTCCCCCCGGCGCAGGTGAGACACAGAGGGTCGAAGCTATTTCGCTCCGAGTCAGATGAATAACCGCCAGACTGCACGGGTTCGATGTGCTTCGAAGCGGCCTTCGAAGCGGCTTCAAAGCGGGATTTTGAGAAAGGCCGCCGACCCCGCTTCGAAGGTCGCATCGAACCGGGTCAATTGGGGTCGAATCTGGGACCAAGAGAATCAAACCGGATCGCGAACTATATCTAAGGAAACTGATACTCCTTTCCAGCGTCTTGGCGATAGTCTCCCTCGGCGAGCGCGCCAGCATCGGTCAGCTCGTCGATGCGCTTCGAGATCGTGCGTCGGGAAACGTCGAGACACTCCCGGCTGTCGGCGGCCGCCAGGTCGACGGCTTCGGAGATAGTGACAGCCTCGCCGTGGGCGAGGAGGCAGTCGTACAGCGCGCGAGCATCCTCGGAGACATTGAGGTTCTCGGGATCGGGGTGGTTGCCCCCGACAGTTGTCGTCCGGTCGCCACTGAGGGGCGTCAGTTCGCCGTCCGCTCGGCGTGCAAGGTCGGTCGCCAGCTCGTCGGGGTCGAGAACGACGAGGGCCCAGGCGTCGCGGTCGGGCGTCTCGCCGTCGAACAGTCGCTCGGGAAGGACCGGCTTTCTGACTTGTCGCCACTCGTCGGGGTCGGCGACGTCGGCCTCGGTCGCCGGGTAGGCGTTGGCGTCCTCAAATACGGCCTCGGCGTCGCCGAACGTCGCTAGTTCTCGGCCGTCGCTATCGGCGAGAATGTATGTCTCTCGCTCGGGGTCGAACCGCCACACGGTTTCCCGAGCGCCCGCTGGCCGAAGCATACGCTCGCCGTCGACCCACAGGTCTCGGCGGTTATAGAACGTGCGCGTCCCGTCCTCGTCGATATCGCGGACGAACGGTGGGTCAGTCAGCGCTCCTTCGACGCGCCGGGCGTCCTCGGGACGCGCGACTATGACGCACTTCTCGCCACTCTCGTGGGCTTTTGCGAGGTTCTTGATCGTCTGGCCGGGTTTGCCCGATGTCTCACACTCGGCCTCGACAGCGACTGTCTCGCCGCCCGTCAGCACATTGAGGATCGGATGCTGCTCGGCGAAGTTTTCGGCCACCACGCGCGTCTCAGCCAGCGATAGCGCCTCGACGTCGACGTCGCGTATGGGTTCAGGGGTGGCGCGTGCGTCGGGGAGGTCGTCGTCGCCGTCCTGCTGCACGATGTCGACGCACAGTCCGAGACGAGTCAGCGGGACGTAACTATCGCGAAGCAACTGCCGGTGTTCCAGGCCGCCGGCATTCTCGTCGTCTCCCGATGCGAACACCTCAGCCTGTCCGCGGTCGGTTGTTCGAAGGTGCGTCTCTCCGTCGCGATGCTCCCGGTCGAGGCGGTCCTCGGGAACTCTCTCGACGACGTCCCATACCTTCGCTATCCCGTCGCCGCCAGCATCGAGGTAGTCGCGTATCCGAGCCTCGACGTTACTTTTCGGGACGTAGCCACCCGTCTCGACATCGTCAGTGTAAATCGATTCGTCGAACACGGCTTTCAGTACAGCCCGCTCGTGACCCTGAGTATTGACCCGAGCATCGTGACTGTCGCCACCGCTAGCCCCGGCTTCGACATCACCGTTCTCATCCTCACCGTAGAAGTGACTCGCCTGTCGCTGCTGTGCGGGCGTCTCGGCCTCTTCGCCGTACCGCTCGACGCTCTCGTGTTTCAGTTCCTGGAGGGTGTCGTCGGACAACCCGGCGTCGCCGGATACTCGTGGTCTCGTCTCGCCGATCGGTGGGAAGGCATCGACCTTGTAGGAGTGGGTTAGTTCGTCGTCGGCATCGTGGGTTCGCATGTAGAAGCGATACTTCGAGAGGTTCGTCAGATCCGCTTGCTCGACGTCGCGGGAATGCTGGCCAGCAATCAGGCGCGCGTCGTCCCGTCCCCCGGGGTTGAACGAGATGAACGTCTCGCACTGGTTCTCGATGGCCTTCTGCACTCGTTCGGGGAGTTGATTCGAGGGGTTCTGACACGACAGCGTCAGGCAGAACTCGAAGGCCCGCGCTTCTGAGAGGATACTCGCGATATCCGTGCGTTCGGAGACGATACTGTCGAACTCGTCACACACAACGTAGAACGGCGGCGCGTCGGTGTTCTCGCGGGCCGCCACCCACGCCCGGCGAATCAGGGCCGTCGCGAACAGACGTTTCTCCGTCTCCCCCGATGACGGCGCGTTTCGCACGACAACGACCTTCCCCTCGCGTACGACCTCGCGGATGCTGACTGTCGACTCTCGGGCCGCAATCAGATCCCGAATCGCGTCGTTCTGAATCCACTGATCGAGCCGGCCGGCCAGCGGTTCGAGGTCGGCGTCGTCGAAGCCCTCGATCCGTTCGGCCGTTCGTTTGATGAACTGGAGCCGTTCGCGGTCCATCCACTCCGTGAATCGCGAGCGGTTCTCCTCGGCCGTACAGAGGGCCGCGAGGTCGAGCAGCGTACACGTTTTGCCCGACTTCGCCATCCCACGGATGAACGTCCGTACGACCCGATCCATGCGAGCACCCCAATAGTTGTCTTGCCCGCCGGCCAGTGCGATCATACTCGCGAGATCGTCACACAGCGCCTCGACGGTCGAGGCGAACTGCCGACTGTCGGGAGCGGCGTCACTCGGCACTTCGAGGAAGTTGAACCGGACCTGCTTATCGAACTCGTCGGTGAGATCGACGAACACGAAATCCTCGCGATCGCGGTCGTCGGGCCATTCCCGGACGAACTCGTCGGCGTCCTTCCCCTTCGGGTCGAAGATCAGCGCGCCGTGGCCACGCTGCATGACCTGGCTGGCGAAATTGACCAACCACGTCGTCTTTCCCTTCCCCGTTCCGCCGCCGACGAACTGGTGCGTCTCGAGGGTTTCGGGCGTCACGCCAGCTTCGACGCCGTGGCGACTGCCGAACCCGTACCAGTAGGGATCGCCCTCATCACTTTCGTCAAGCATCGCCACCTGTTGGGTGTCGCCGTCGACCCCAGCGACGTCGTGGGCCTGAAAGTCGAAACGCGGCGTCCCCGGTGGAATCCCCTCCCCCGGTCGGGACATCGACCACCGCATTTTGTTCGTAGCAACGTGGTCGGCCTCGGGGACGTTCAGCAGGCCGGCGACTTCTCGTTGGGCCTTGACGATCCCGTGGTCGGTCCACTCCCGGGAAGCGGCTTTCGCGGCGACGTCGCGTAGCTCTCTCCCATCGAGCGGGTCGGGGATGAACGTCTGCTCGGCGTTGTTCTCGTAGAAGTTCCGGAACATTCCGGCGGTGCTGCTGGCTCGCGAGACCGCGACATCGGGGTCGTCAGAGATCGCGAACACCCGGAGGCACAGCCGCCAGCCCTTCTCACCTTGCTGTTCTTCGAGGAGTTTTGCGACCTGTTTCTCGACCTTCGAGGGCGGATATTCGATCGTCTCCCGGGTGAAGAGTCGCCACTGTTTCTCATACGTCGGTTCCCGAAGGTTGAGCGCTAGGGACTTGATACTCGGGTCGCCGCGTACCCGTTCGTCGCTATCGTCGAGGACGCCGTGGCCGTTCCCGACGCCGTCTGTCCAGTCCCGCTTGGCGGGCTTGAACTGGATTTGGACGATCACGTCGGCGTCCGTAGCGTCCTCGGCCTGCTGGCCGACCATTTCCTTGAGGATACTCCCCATTGGGTCGGTGGTGAACCCCGGCAAGTCCACGTTCTTGATGGGGTACAGTGTATAGCGCCGCAGATGCAGTCGCGCCCCGGCGATGTGCCGGCCTTCGACGCCACTCCCGGAGAGTAACTCTGAGGAGGTTCGGGAGAGTTGCGAGTCGGGATACTGCGAGGTTAGCTGTCGTTCCAGTGGGCCGTCCATGCGATCGTCGCCAGCAATGTAGCGAAGCGACAGCACACGGTCGCCGCCATCGTTGGGTCGCGTATAGCGCACCTCGAACGAGTGAGCAGGGCTGATGTTCTCGTCACTCCCTCGAAGAAGTCCCGACGACGTCTCGACAGAGTGGAGTGACTCTAAGACGCTGTCCATCGCCTCGATCCCGCCGTTGTCGCGGTTTGGTCGCACCGAGATCGCCTCACGCTCGCCAGGCGTGGTCAGCGCCTTGGCGAGGTCGGCATCAACACGCGCGGTCTCATAGTCCGACGTCTCCGTGTCGGTCGTCGAGGCGAAGTGGTCGAGGAGCCCCATTACTCTCTCCCCCCATCCTCACCGGTCGCGTCAGCTGGCTGTGAGTGGTCACTCTCACCGCTCAAGTCGCCGCCCGTCCACGCCGTCATATACTCGATAAAGTCCTCTCTTGCCGATCTATGTCCTCCCGAGTCTCTGCGAGAGTAAGTGAGCACTCGATCTTCCAGCGGCGTGGCCTCGACGTAGCACGGAATCCACCCCTCGACGTCTTCGGCATCGATGAGGCACTCGGAGTACCCTCGGGCCTCTTTCCCGCGTACGGCCATGTCCTGCACGAACTCCTGCTGGGAGCTGTTGAGACCGAACTGGTCGAGGACATCAGCGGAAACACGGGGTGTACGGAAGAAATGAATCGTCGAACACTGGGCGCGTATCGTATCCCGAGCGTCGGTCTCGCCCTCCCCCGAGACGAAGTCCTTCGGTGACTGTGAGAGGAACCACAGTGAGGCGTCATACCGAGCGAACTCCCGGGCGGCCTTCTGTAACCAGTCGGCCGTCCGGTCGGCGTCGAGAAGCACGTGTGCCTCGTCGAACATACAGACCACCTCGCCGTCGGTTTGCTTAATTTTCTCTCGCACTTGCGAGAGCATCAACTGGAGGTTCGCCGATTTCTCGGCGTCATCACTGCCACCGACGGCGTGCAGGTCGAGATACGCCATGTCGACGCCGTCGTCGAGAAGTCCCAACTCGTCGGATCCAAGGAGACTCGCGTATTTCCCACCCTCCTGGAACGAGCGGAGTTTCGTCAGCAGTTCGCCGACCTGCTCGAGGTGCGTCTCGCCCTCGTGGCCCTCACCGTCGGCCATCGTGTAGTCCTCGGGATTCGAGGTCATGTCGGTGAGCGTCTCGAGGAGATCTGCGAGGTTCGGATTCCCCGCGTCGAAGGTTTCGGGCTGGCCCGGGTCGATGCCCGCGTTTGTGAGTGTTCGTTCGGCGGCCTGGGCTAGCAGCGGGGCGTATTCGCCGGCGTCGGCGACGTCGTCGGCCTGAAGCAAGCCGACCAAAAAGCCGACCGTCTCTTCGACGGTCATGCGAAACTCGTCGGCGCCCTCGGCGCGATGCACTGGTGAGGGCTCGATACGAAGGGGGTTGACTGACTGATTGCCGTCGACGACGATGTGCTCACCGTCGCAGAGTTGGGTCAACCCGTCGAACCCACGTTGCGTATCACACACGATGAGCGTCCGGTCGTCACGTTCGAGATACCACCGGAGCGCCGCTTTGCTCGCCGAGTAGGTCTTGCCCGACCGCGTCTGCCCGATCGTCAGCATGTGCGGCCCACCACCACGCTCGAACGGCGAGAGACGGAAGTGTGACCCATTCTCCTCGTTGCGCCCCCAGTCCATTCCCGTCTCCTCGCGAAGCGACGTCGCGGCGAACGGGAACATTGACCCGATGACAGCGCCGGGAACGAGGCGGTCCTTTGCTGCTGCCGTCTCGGCGTCCCACCGGTCACCCATCAGTGGTGAGGCGGCAAGGAAGGCACACTCTTGGGCGGCGCCGGGAGCAACGGGCGTCGTGTTCGCCGGCGCACCCGTCAGCGTATCGCGTACCGTCTCCCGGGCCGTCTGGAGAGCCCGCCGTTTCGCCCCCTCGATGTCCTCGAACGTCGCCAGTTCGTCAGTGGCGGCGTCGAGGGCGTCCCGATCGTCGGCCCGGACCACGACATAGGTCGAGAGTCGCCACGGTTGGGAGGGGGTCTGCCGAAACAATTCACGCATCTTCCGCGTGGCATCGCCGGCGGTCTCGGTGTCCATGGCCGTGACATCCCGTTCTTCAGCGCGTTCTTCGCCCTCGGAGCCAATATCGGCCGCCTTCGCCCCGGCCTCGTACACGCCGTCATCAAGCGGAACGGTGTCGGCATTCACCGTCACATCGACGTTGACGCCGCGAAGCGTGCAGAGGTCTTTCAACCACAAACTCGCTGTCTCGGTTGGGTACTCGGCTAGCCAAAGGGCCGTCGCGTACTGGTCGCCGACCTGTACCCACCCGTTGCGAGGGTCCCACGTCTCGGGTTCGAGGACACGGGTAAGACGATCGGCGAGGTCATCGTCATGGTCGGTGTCGAGAAGATCCTCAACGAGGTCTTCGGGGAGATCGTCGTCGCGCCCCCAATATCCCCGCGCCACGGTCAACGACTCACGAGGCGTCGGGGCGCGCGCCTCCACGCCTGTGACACTCCCGATAGCCGCCCGCACCGTCTCAACGCGGTCGGCGAGCGTCGCCTCAACTGCACTACTGGAGACTGCGTCGGCATCAGCCAGCGGGTTCAGCATATCGATGAACGACGGCTCCTCAACGCCCGTCACCGCACTCGCGTCGGCCTCGACGACAACGTAATGCCGCCACTCCCGAGCCTCCCAGTTCGGGGCGTCGGCCTCAATCAGCCAGTCGGCAACGTCGAGGAGGACCGACTGTTGCAGGGCGTCCGTCTCCGGGTCAAGAGCACGCCGTTCGTAGCGCTCGGCGACGTCGTCGACGTCGGATTCGCGGGTCGTCGAATAGAACCGAAACGGCATGTCGGTCAGCTGTTCGTCGATCGCCGACGACAGCGACGCCGCGAGGCTGTGCCGTTGATCGGCGTTGAGGAGTGCCGAGTTCCGGGGTTCGACTGGGATCGGCACGACGAATCGGCCATCGTCCATCACGAGGAATCCACGTTCGGTGACGCCACAGACGCCCGTTACGTCGGCGAGGATGTCATCGGGACTGTCGAGATACTGCCGCCGAAGGTGTGATGCCCACGCCGACACACGGTCGCGCGGCGACGTATAGGCCCGATCAGACACTCGGAGGTACGTGCCGGTGAGGCCGAACCCGAGGCCACCAGCGAGGCCGCCGACAGCGAGCGCTGTCGACGACGTCGCCATACCGACGCCACTCCCGAGAAGCGAGGCCACCGCTGGTGCGTAGGCCTTCATGTCGCTCCAGGTGTAGCCACCGAGTAGTGCCGGGTCAGTGTCCACGCGCGGCGGGACTACCTGACCGGGGTCTTTGCGTGTCTGGTCTGTCGTCTGAGAGGTGTTACTCATTGGCTTCTGAAAGTGAGGAGGTCAGTATCGCCCATCGAGGCCCTCGATACGTCGCTTTCTGGTTGTCGTGTTCGCAGTACTATTCGACGAGGCGTCGCTGTTATTCGCCGATGTCGAGGATGTTTGTCGGGCGCCAGGTTCCGGCGAGGGCGTGTAGTCGTCGGGGACTGACCGGGCAGCGCTGGCCTCCCCGCCGGTGCTGCCGCTTGACCACGTCGGAGACGGTATCGACGAAGGCGCGGCCGTCGCCGCTCGGGACCGAGCCGACGAGGCGTAGTCACTGGCTGTCCCGGCCGCGCTACCGGCCCGGTCCCTCGCGACCGAAGCCGAGGACTCAGCGACTTTCACACCCGGCGTCCCGAGGACGGTCATCACTTCGGGAACGAAGTTGCGGCCGATGACGACGGGGACGCCGACGAAGGCGACACCGAGACCGACTGCCGACCCCAGCAGCGAGAGGACGAGGTCACCAGCGCCGCCGGCCAGCGACCACTCGCTGTGAAAGACGAAAAAGACGATACAGGCCTGGACGACCTTCGCACCAGCGACGCCGACGTACATCGAGAGGCCGATTCCCGAAGCCGCGTTCGCAAACCCCGTGTCCGAGGGGCGAAGCGCCCACCAGATGGGCCACCCAGCGACAGCCGCGACGAGGATGACGTGTTCGACGAACACGATCAGGACTGCTGTCGCGACGAGACCGGACTGGGTAGTCAGCAATAGGCCGCCGACGAGTATCCCCAGCCCGAGTTTGCCGATTCCGTCGGGCGAGGCCAGCAGCGCCGATGCGTCCGGCGCAATAGCCATCGCAATCGAGTCGGCGAGGTGCAAGCCGCCGATCGCGACCGGCCACCCCGCGAGAATTAGTGCGACGCACTTCCCGATTTCGCCGAGTTTCGCTGTCGTCTCTCGCGAGGAAAGACTCCCCTGTGCACGCATTGCTTGGAAGGTGAGGAGTGCAAGCGCCAGCGGAACGAGCGTCCAATACAACGCCCACGCGCCTGACCACAGGCCAGCCTCCGGTGGCCCCCATGTTGAGACGTCGCCGGCACGTCCCGGAAGGTGGATCCCGAACACGAACCCATTGAACGCTTCCAGAAGTTTCGTCACGCCGTCGACGAACGACTCAACCGCCCACTCGACCACCGATTTCACCGTCTCTATCGGTGATGGCAACAGATCGTTACCCGCATTTCCTGCTGCCGCGGTCCCATTCGTCGCGTTCGTTGAGGGGGGCGTGGGCGTGTCTCCGGGCGATGGTGCAGAAGACGTGTCGGGCACGGGCAGTCTCTGTCAGACCGGGAGTGCGGCGATGCCCGCCATTATGACGCTCCACTGACTCGGCGACATACAGGAGACCGTCGAGATGCCGAGCACCTCGAACACGCCCGCGGCGACGGCCGGGATGAACGCCGCCGAGAAGGTCTTGGCCGAGCCGGCCATCGCCTCCTTCCCTTCGCGAGCCGACTGTTGTTTCGTCGACCCCATTTTGTCCATCGCCGTCATGGCCTTCGCGACGCCTTTCAACACGAAGTACAGCGATCCGGCGATGAATCCGAATCCGACGAGTTGTCCGACG
This sequence comes from Haloarcula sp. H-hyl6, assembly GCF_056934455.1. Lineage (NCBI taxonomy): Archaea > Methanobacteriati > Methanobacteriota > Halobacteria > Halobacteriales > Haloarculaceae > Haloarcula > Haloarcula sp. H-hyl6. The sequence goes on along the minus strand of NZ_JBRIIK010000004.1, from coordinate 102,383 downwards.
CCGGAGCCACACATGGCGCTTCCCACTTCACTCACGCTCTGGGCGGCGGCAACGCCCGACGTCGTCGCGGCCGTCCCCAGCAGGATCGCGACCGAGCGTACCTGCTGGAAGGACAGCTGATTGAGGATCGTACGTTCGACCGCGTCGAGACGGTCGACTACCGCTGCTGCCGTGTCCCCGAGCCTCTCGGGGAGTGATAGCTCGAACATGGTGCGAGAGAGGGGGCGTACGTCATCGGTGTTCTAGCACCTCCTACGCCTATTCTAGGCAACACTCCCACTAGCAATAAATGTTTGGTCCTAATAAGACCTAATCGGTCCAAACAACTATGACTGTTCGGGGGAAATAGCGACCCACAAATGGCGGAGGATCACGACGGGACGCGACCGCACTATTACATCGAATACGCGCTGCATGGCGCAATCAAAGACGTCGCTGGTCGGCGAGATATCGAAGTATACGAGGCATACGAACTCGCTGCTCGCCTCCTCATCGCCCTCGATGACAGTACCGGGTACAATCCACGTCCAGTTGACGACGACCTTGCCGCCGTGTTCGACGATCTCCTTGAGGAACAAGCACACGGGGGCGAAGGCTGAATGTCCGTCGCCGACGTCGTTGAGGTCGCAACCCGAAGGATCGTGGGATTTCTGGTCTATCTGGGTATTGCCCTCATCGCGATCTCTATCCCGCTCTTGGCGTTTGAGTCCCCGGTCAGCCAGGCCGCTGGGTTGTTGGTCGCAATATATTTCGCGCGATGGGTTGGTCGCCGTCTCGTCGGTTTCAATTGACCGAACCGTACCCTTTTCAGTCGCGCTGTCTCACCTAGCGGTGGTCCGCGTTGCCTACTTGCGAGAGAGGGGGCGCAGACCACCTCGCCCCGTGTTCTAGCGCGGGGCGTCCTTTCACTCTCGATGCTGACCAGCACGACAGTCAGTCCCAGTCAGCGTTAGCGCGGGGAGACATCGTCGAGGAGGATACTGCGTCGTTACGGACGCAATCGAGGGCTTGTCGACCACCTGCCCACAGTGTGATTCGGAGCGGTTCGATCGCCTCGGTGTCGGATTCGGCGAATGCTGAGTGTCAAGAACACTAAGCCGGAGTGTTGCTAACCAACAACTCTCCTTCTGAATGTGGTCTGTTGGTTAGCCAGCTGTCTCCATCGATTTTGTGCCTCCCTCGGAGAGTGGAGGCATCTCCAGTGAGCAATCATCAAGACGTCAGCTTCGAGCAGTACGCGTTCGACGACGGCGACCGCGTTCGTGTCGACTGGTCTGAGGGCGTGGGTCCACTCGACGAGGTCGTCGGCACGGTGACCGGGATTTCGCTAAGCGCCGGCGACGTGATCGTCGCCGTTGAGGCCGACGCCGACCAGTATCCCGACGGATCGATCTATGGCGGCACTCACGACTGTGCGCCCGAGTGGGTCACGTCACTTTGAGTTGCGCTAGTTCGAGTGGACCCCATCCGTGGTTTCTGTGTTCCTGTGCGAGAAAATCTCTGCTAATGTACGTCTCGAAAGCCGATGTCTCTCTGTGATGGTCTGCAAACTTCCGATCCGTGCTCGTTAGATCTCGTTCACCCGCTGAAGGAGACAGTGACAGCAGAGATGGCCTTTCCAGCTCTCGGATAGCTGTCTGCGTCCAAGTGATTAGGCCATGGCAGCGTCGGATTCGGGACGGATGTAGAGTGTGCTCCCACACTCAATCGAGATACTGCAGCCACTGTATCTGAACGAGATGGTACCATCAGTGGTTGAGTTCGCGACCGCCTCAAGCGCCTCTGGATCGATGACAGCCCGAAGCGAATCGAGGGTGATCGGGTCTTTACCGACGACGGCCGCCACCGAACAAATAATCACCGTACTCAGTGGCTCGTCCGCATAGCGTCCCAGATTGACTGCGTACCGTCCATCAGCACGTTCTTTAAGTTCGATTCCAGCGTTCTGGTCTCGTACTGCGCCCTGTGCGCTCATTTTCGTTACAGTCGCCCGTATCACTGTCTGTCTTATAAGGCCACGCACACGTAGCTGGTAACTAACCAGAACCCACCACTGTGGGTAGTAACAAAGTGACTAACAAACAGTGCGACGTCTGTTTGATGTAGTCGATGGAAGACCAGACCCCTCCCATCGATCTCTCGCTCGAAATACAGGAATCCGAGGATATTGCCGAGGTGTTCATCGGGTACACAACAACGGACGGAGAAGACAATATTCTCGCCTCAGCAACACTGCCTGCCAGAGTAAATCTCCAGAGCAGCAGACTCCAGCCAGAATAGCTGGTGACACGAACTACCGCTGGGTTGCTTTCGACGTAGGTGGTGCCGATCCACACCGGCTTTCCGGTGAACGATGACATGGGCTGGCGGTCGGGCTTCACAACTCGATGAACGGCGTGCAGTTGGCGTGGGACTGACGAACCAAGCTCCGGAGAGGCTCGGCTGGTGTATCGCAGGCAGCGGTGTCAGCCGCCGCTGGGCGGCTGTGTTTCCCATACCGTAGCCGGGGGGTTCGATCGTCGGGTCGACAGAGATCCATCCGGCAGAAAAGTAGCGGGTACAGGTAGTCGTCAAAGAGGCACTACAACGAGGTAGAGTACTGAGATTACGACTAGACACTCATAGAGTGGGTTCGTTTGGAGCAGAAGTAGGCGCAGTGTTGCAGGGAGAATTGGCGTCACTAACAACGGTACATCTGAAATGACACCTGATTATGAAAGCTAGATCTCCACTACGACGGCGTCGACGTCGGCCCAGCACAGCTTGAAAGCCCCACGCCGCTGGCGGTCGCTCAGCGACATCTCCTCGCTACGCTCGGAGAAGGGTCGCTGACCCGACAACAGCATGCGCCAGCGCCGTGCCCCTTTCAGTCCCATCCGACCGCAACAGCAGAACCTCGGGACCGCCCTCCCTCGCCGGAACGAGGACGCTCACTGACTCACGGCTGCGCCGTTCGTCTCTCGCGGTCGCACGCGACCGCGCACCGTTCGCTGTGTTCCGGGCGCGGCCGGTGGCCGTGCCGGGCTTTCACCCATCCAGCACTCGGGCGGCCCCGCGGGATGCTCACGGAACCGCGACCGCACAAGATGTCCCCCGCCGTCGAAGGTATCCTACCAACTCGCATTTATATAATACTGTCGCCAAAATCTGAAGTCAGAAATACGCCTTCTAAGCCACTCTATCGCCATTCAATTCCACTTAAAGCAATCCTATTTAGTCGTTGGTTTTAAGTACTATGCACCCGTGGACTTATGTACGGAAAGACACGACACGCGGCGCTCACGAAGGCTGTTTCACGCCGCAGGAAATCGGGTGTTGTAGCACCCGACAAGTGTCTTCCCGTAGGCGCAAGAAGACAATGTACGCTAACGACTCCGGCAGTAAGAAAGCATCGTCCGATATCGACCAGCAGCTGCGACTCGGCGCGCACGTCGACGGCGGTCCCGAGCATCTTCTACAGGAAGTCGCCGAGACGGCGAACGGCGACGAACTCGACTACCGCCCCAACCGCGGCAGTGACTCGCGGGGCAACTACTACGCTCGCCAGAACGACTACGACTGGACTCGTTCGACCGATGTCGCACCGGATCGCCGCCACGGTGAGACGCTAGCTGCCCAAGAACAACGCCACGGTGAAAACGCCGAACAGGCCCGACACTCCAAGCAGGCCCGCGATGCCCACGCCGACGATATCGACCGCGAAGCCTCCGCTCGCCAGCTCACCACCAGCGAAACTGAACGACCAGACAACTTCGAAGCCGAACCCGACCCTCGTGAGGAGATGGACGCCGACGCGCTGGCCGCTGTCAACCAAGACGCCACCACGGTCAGCGACAAGACGGGTATCAGCACCGCCGCAGCAAGCCGCCTCGTCGCCACTCACACGACCGATAGTGACTCACGCTTCGATGGTGTCTTCGACGCACTCACGGCCGCCCGCGCCGCGATGAACGCGCCGGTGCCCGTCGCGGACATGAATCCACACGGCTACGAAGCCACCATCGAGGGAACGGTCACTCATCTCATCGAGGACCCCGCCGCCCCGAATCAGTATCAGGTCGCCTACGTCGAGGACGACGACGGCGACACGGTGAAGGTCACGGTCTGGGTCAAATCCGTCCACGGTGGCACGATGGTGCGCACCCTCCACGAAGGCGACCGCGTGCGTATCTGTGCTGGCAAGCCCGGCGAGTACAACGGGCTGAAGACGCTGGCTGTGACGAGCAAGACGACCATGTGCATCCTCGACCGCGGTGACGGTCCCGCTCCGACCGGCGACTGTCGCGCATCGTTTGGCTGTGCCGGTGACATCTCCCGACTCGCGCCGTGGGATGTGGAATCAGACACTCACGCGTGGGTCAACCAGATGGATATGGAGAAGGCTGTTGAGGTGACGCTGGCCGACTAATCCCGACTCGGTCGGCGGCTTTGCCGTCGAGGACGAGCAAGGCAGGGCGGAGCCACCTCGCGCACGCGGCCTCGTCGCCGCCCACCGGCAGGGCCGGGGCGGCGACGAGCCAACCACGCGCACGGATTGGGGCTGGGGCCGCAAACAGTGTCAAGGTGGGTCAGTCGGGACGGGTATCCAGAGTTATCGGGCTTCTGGTGGGACGCTCGCGTGGGCCAGCCAGCAGGGCAGGGAGAACTGTCTGCGAGTGTTTTCGACTGCGCGCGGTCCCACCTGTTGCACATCTCAAAAGCCAGTTGCGGCTGTGCGAGCGGTGTAACCCAGGTAGCTTGGTGACGTACTGGACGCGCGACCTTGAGGAACACCTCATCACAACGCCCGCAGAGTGACCCAAACACTCTTTATTGTTTCACTGTAATCTGTAATCAAGATCAACCCGTGTCACGCACCTCAAATCGCGCCGACGGCGACATCGTTCGGGATTTCCTCTCGGTCGCGGACTTGCTGGAGGACCCACAGCTGGCCCAGTTGTACGCGTATCTCGCTCGGGAGGGCGAGGCGACTGTCCAAGACGTGATAGACGACCTTGAGCTCGCCCAGGGGACGGCCTACAGCTACGTCAATCGGCTCGTCGACGCCGGCGTCGTCGAAGTTACGCAGGACGAGCAGCCCCGTCGGTACGACGCCCACGAGATCGACCTAACCGTGACGACGGCCGCCGGCGACCGCGAGTACACGATCACGCCGGCGCTGATCGACGCGGTCGGCCGCCGGGAGACCAACGCCGATATTGACACCTACATCGACCGCCACGGGGTCGCCGGGCTCGCGACGGCGCTCACCTACGCCGTCGCCCGCGAACGCGGCGAGGTAACTCACCGGCTGATGGCTGAGGACCTCGATATCTCCCCGCTAGCTGCGGAGATGATTCTGCAGGCGCTTCGGCCCGTGGTTCTCGAGCACTCCGATATCGTGGAGGCAGGGGCGTCGCTCGATGAGTTGGACATCGACGACGACGGCACCGCTGACGACGCGTGAGCGCGCTCCAGATCGCCGACACCGGCCTGTTCGTCGCGATGGGGCAGCCCTCGAACAGCCGGTACCAGGCTGTTCGCCGGTTCGCTCGCCGGAACGACATTACCTTGGTCCTGCCCGAGCGGGTGTATGAGGAACTGATCGTCGACGACCCCGACGTTGAGGGCCCGTCCATCGACGCTGCGGTCGACGAGAGGTGGGCAACAGTTGCGGCACCGCTCGAATTCTCCGAGCCGATCGTCTCGCGGGTGATGGACGGCGTCCAGCGGTACATCGCGAACGCCGACGACCGGCCCGCAGACGAGGTCGAACGGGCGGACGCGGCCCTCGCCGCCCTGGCTGCCCAACACCTTAGTACGGGGTCGGCGACCGAAGTGTACATCTACACGACCGATATCGCAGCCGGTGAGGGTGCCGAAACTGTGCTTGCTAGTGAGGGCTACGGGGATTCGATGACGTTCGTGAACGGCTTCCGGTTCATCGAGGACTTGGTCGCCGGAGACAGCTGACGCTATTCGGGTTCTAGGTCACGAGCGTCGGGGTCGCCGGCGAGATACTGCTCTTCCGTTCGCGTGATATCGTAGATGCCGTTGACGACCACCTCGACTACCTCTACCACGAGGCGTTTTTCGTGGTATCGACGACGTTCGAGGTGACCGCCTCTCGGACGCTGTGGTTCGGCCTGCAGTACGACTCAGAGACGGTCGAACAGGGCGAGATGGTCGGGAACGGCGCGCTCGCGACGGTGCGCTGGTACGACGGCGATCCGGTCGGCGACGGACACCTGTAGGGCCAGTTCGCGGCTCTCAAAGATGTCGTCGGCGACATGATCGACAAAGGCGTCTTCACGCCGTCGACGACGAGGCAGTATCTGAAACGGAAGCTCGCCGAACGGGTCGGAGACCGACAGGAGCTGTTCATTCCGACCGGAAAATCACCCTTCGAGAAGGCGATCCTGAACCACTCCTAGTTCAGTCTGCTTCGTGGCCGCTGCTGTGTTTCAGGGGCCAAAATGGGTGAGCCCCGTCATAGGCTCGTAATTTGATGACCTCAGACGACGACCAGTTTCACAACTGCGAGTTGAATCCCGAGACGATTCTCGAGACACACACGTTCGAAGACGTCCTGTTCACCGACGAGACGGAAACCCCGCTGAACGTGCTCACCGGCGACACGCCAGCACATTCGCGAGCGACCGTCGAGGAGGTAAAGGAGTTCGCTGCGAGTATTGACACTGACACACCCCAAATCGCGCTTCCTGCCTCGGTCGAGACACAGATCGAAACCCAGAGCAAGCCCTACACCGCAGCTGCGTTCTTCCACTTCAAGGTGACCGGATCGCTCGAGCGCCACCGCGCCTACCACGCCGCCCACGACTCGGACGCGTTCACCGTCGACTTCGAAGCGGACTACGAGTCCGGAACTCTAAACATCACTGTCGACCGAGCGGACGAATCCTGATACTCAACCGCCAGAGCAGGCTTTTCGAGCGCCGGCGATGGGTGCCGGCGCAGCCGGGAGAGCGAGCAACGATCCCCGTGCTCAGGTTAGGACTCCGAGTCAGTGATACGCAGTTCGCCCTCAACCTCGTAGAGCCAGCCGTAGTCGAGCAGTCGTTCAATAGCATACTCAATGTCTGCTTGCTCAGCTGGGAACTCCTCGTGCGCACGTAACAACGTCTGGGCCTGGTCACGCGAGAGCCCCTCCTTCGGTGACTCCGTTTCAGACTCGAGGATCTCGTAGGCTTCCATGATCCAGTCCGGGAGTGACCGTGAGTCATTTGACCACATGTGTATGCACTTGGGCTATCCGATGTCTATCGATTTGTGGGACAGCCAATTAAATTACTGCCCTCGGTGTCTGGACGGGAGATTCTGACGGACGACCATCAGTGCTCTCACCACCTTCCTACTGAACCCCCATGCTGGCAGGATATCTGTGCCTCCACAGCATTTGCCATCTGAGCGCGTATTTGCGAGACCGAGAACTGTGAAGGTGACGTTGAGAGTCGCGTCGCTCAGATAGCGGTGACGCGGTTCACGTCGTCGTCCAGCGCCTGTGCGTCCTCCGGGAGTAGTGCCACCACAAGGTACTCAGCGTACTCTTCGAAGTACTCGACGAGTTGGGCGATCCGGTCTGAGTCGATCGCTTCCAGTGAGTCCGCCAGCATGAACGGGACCGTCTCGTGGAGGTCGTGCACAAGGTAGCCAGCGAGCGCGAAGATCAGCCCCGTGACCTCACGCTCACTCTCACTGAGGTGCTCGATCGTATCCTCATAGGCCGCTCCGTTCTCTGTGGTCCGGACGATATGGAGATCGAACGCTGTCTGGTCGACTTTCCGTCGGCCCTCCCGCACGGTCTGTTCAACACGTTCGATCCAGATCCGGTCGAGATTCTCGTAGTCCAGAATCTCCAGCATCGCGTCCATGTGCTCGTTGAACTCGTCAACGGCGTCGGCTTCGATCTGGTCGATCTTCGTCCGTTCGTCGGTCAACTGTTCAACTAAGTCCTCGCGTTCTTCTCGGAGGTCGCCGCCACGGTCGAGCATAGCCTCGATCTCTTCGATTTCCTCGGTGACGTCCTCGAGATCAGACTCCAGACTGTCGATCTCGAACTCGAGTTGGTTGGCTTCTTTGTGGAGCGAGAGCACTTCCTCGAAGTCCTCAGATTCGAGGTCCTCAACGTCGGCTTCGAGCGTTTCGACGTCCTCGGTCAGCTCTTCGCGCTGGGATTTGAGTGAGTCGAGTTGGGCGTCGCGGCTCTCAACTTCGTCGTCGATGTCCGCGAGCTTGCGCTCGATCTCCTCACGCCGATTCTGTTGTTGTTTCGCCTCGCGCTGCTCGGCTTTCAAGTCTTCAAGCTTGGACTTGACGTCGTTGAGGTCCTGTATGAGGTCTTGCCGACGTTCTTGGAGACGCTCAACAGTGTCCTCGATCTGCTGTCGTTCGACCGTCGACCCACACGTCCAGCAGGTGACCGAATCATCGCCGTCAGCAAGTAGTTCGTCGGTCGGCGAGCCGCTCGATTCAGATTGGGTGGTCTCGTCGAGCGTCTCGAGCACCTCGTAGTCCTCATCCTCTAGTCGCTCTTCGTTGTACTGGATGAGGCTCTGGAGGTCGGAAATCTGGCTGTTCAGTGTTTGGCGTTTCTCGCGGAGCTGTTCGATCTCGGATTCGAGGTGCTGGTGATCGCCCATCGGCGTCTCGGGCAACTCCTCGAGATCAGCTTCCAGGTCACTTCGCTCCTGTTTGAGTGACGTGATACTCTCGTTTTGCGTCTCGATTTGGCGACGGGTCGATTCGAGGTCCGAGCGCGTCGAGCGAAGCTCGTCGAGCTTTGCTTCTAGCTCTTCCTGTTCCTCTCGGCTCGTCTCGATATCTTGATTGCTTTCGTCTATCTCTCCTTCTTTGTCCGCAAGCTTTTCCTTTTTCTCCTGTATCTGTTCCTGTATCTGCTTCTTACGTTGCTCGAGTTCGGGTAGGTCCGTTTTTCTACCTTCAATAGTAGCTAGTTCGTCATTTATCTCGTCTTTTTGGTCTTCTAATTCGCGTATTCTATTTTTAATGTCGTCGATATCGACGGGGCGCATGATAATCTCGCGAAGGTCGTCGCCACGGGCGACAGACTGACGCGCTTCATTGGTTTCGAGCAGGAATGCGAAGAGATCGGCGACCTCGGGATCGTCGAGGTAGCCGTCGCCATCGAAGGCGACTGCGTCACCCGCTCGGGTGAGCGTCCGTTCGTAGGTTTCACCGCCGAGGTCAAGCTGGACGCGTCCCTCGTCGGCATCGCCTTTGAGTGTCGCCTGATTGCTTCCCATAGCCGCCATGATAGATTGGAGGAATGACGTCCGGTTGGTTGCGTTCTTACCGGTCAGGACAATTACGCCGGGTGGAATCGAAACCTGGGTACTGTCGATACCACCGATGTTCTCGACGGTGAATTCAGCTGTCTGTGAAACCTGTTCTGAGGTGGGCATACATCACGGAATGAGTTCCATCTATTAAAATCCTGTATCGGGAACTGGAGTGTGGGGAGATAGAATCGCACCCAATAGTCTGGTAGACCGCTGAAGGGTGTCAGTCTCGAACGGATTCGAGAATGAGCCGTTCTTCGACGCACTTAGCTTCGCGCTGGGCGTCGTAGACGGCGTTGACGTTGACGCTGACGGAAGTAATACCCGTATCGATGAGTTCCTGAGTCATGCGAGGGTTCGACGGCGCTTGCCCACAGATACTCGTCTCAACGTCACTGTTACTAATCGCACTCAACCAGACTACTGGCATATTGGGGAGCTATGACTATATCGCCTATTTATATTAGCACTCTTGCGTAGTAGATTGGTGATAGCGAAAGCTTCGACTTTCAGCCACAGCTCTGGCCGTCAACAATCTACTTCACAAGAGCGTACAACATTTTCATCTAATTGAAAGACTTTGCTCGTGAAGCGAGAGCTCTTCGACATAGAGCATCGGCGGTTTCCTGCTTCATCTCCCAGTTCCATCGGTCGAAGGCGACGCCGCCCAGCGATTCACCAGAACCAGCAAATTACACTGTCGTTGACGTACTCGCGTCTTTACCGGAATGATCGATTTTTTGCCCCCCAGCGGTATGGACAATTATCTCTCCGGTGTCGGGATCGAATAGATGTGCCTTGTTCTTATCTAATGAGATGGAGATAGATGTCCCAACTACCAGATCCCGTTCCGAGCTGGTAACTGCGTCTACTGTGCCACCCCGGGCCATATCGACCGTCACTACCGTTCTCTCCCCAAACGTTTCGGTTAACGATATTTCGCCCTTAAATACACCTTCATTCGGATCATCGTGCACAGACGTGTTTTCGGGCCTGAAGCCCAATACCACGTTGGTTCCAGGCTGCAGGGACGCCGTCTCCTTAACCGGTAATTCAACCTCGTTCGTACCGTCAGTTAACGAAGCGTAGCTTTCACTGACTGAATCAACGTTTATATCCAGCAGACTCATACTGTATTCACCAATGAACTGCCCGACGAACATATTATTTGGACGGTGGAAAACTTCCTTTGGTGTTCCAATTTGCTCTATGCTGCCGTCGTTTATAATTGCAATACGATCACTCAACGTCATCGCTTCCGTCTGATCGTGCGTAACGTAAAACATGGGCTTCCCCATTTTCTTGTCCACCTTTTGTATCTCTTTCCTAGTTTCGACTTTTAATTTAGCGTCTAAGTCGGAGAGGGGCTCGTCCATGAGGAACGCTTTCGGTTCTTGGACAATAGTCCGTGCTAAAGCGACACGCTGCTGTTGCCCGCCACTTAGATCTCCCGGATGTTTGTCCAGCATTTCCCTTATCTGCATTATATCAGCCGCCTCTTCAACCGGTTCTTTTCGCTCTTCTTTTGGTACGCCATCTACCTTCAACGGGTACCCAATGTTTTCTCTCACAGACATGTGAGGATACAACGCAATTGATTGGAACATCATTGCAATGTTGCGCTTGTTAGGTGGTTTTTCAGTGATGTTCTCACCATCAAGGAAAATATCCCCACTTGTAGGAGTTTCCAATCCAGCGATACAACGCAAAGTGGTCGTTTTCCCACATCCAGACGGTCCAACTAGCGTCAAGAATTCGTCATCGGATACCGAGAAACTTACACCGTCAACTGCCGTTTCTTTTCCGTTTGGGGTATTGAATACCTTCTGCAAGTCTCTTACTTCTACTGTCGCCATAGTACCCCTTCACTACAGACCATTATAATACTTTTGTAGGTAGAACGGTATATTGTCAATTAGTTTGAAACAGAGTGGACCGGAAATAGAGTTGACAGCCCCGTCGGTATCTTGACTAGTCGTACGAGATATTATTTCTGATCGGCTATACGTTTCACCCAAAGAAGACCGCCGCTACCGTGTGCTCGCTCGCGATCGCAAAATGTTGGTAGACAAGCGGACGGACTTCAGCAACGAGGTGACCTCGTTGTTGGCTCAAAACGGTTTACCTACGATGGGTCGCTATGGAGCGACCAAAAGCGTGAGTTCCTCCGCGAACACACGCTCAATGGAGCTTTGGAACTGTGGTGGAACAGTGGTTCGAAGCGATTGACGAGATCACCAAGAGGATCAAGCGGATGTAGAGGCGGAGCGAAGTGCATTATAAAATGGATGTAGAATCAGGGTTAGAGTAGTTGGCTCTGTAGTTTCGCTAGACGCGACGGCTACGACTGCGTTATCTCCGTAGAAAGCGAAGAGACAGATCGGTGTGACATCCGAAATCCGTCTCTTCACTCGTGTTACGGTCGCTAAGGCTAAATCAGTTGTCGAGAACCCGGACGAACCCGCCGACCCCGAAGGGGGTGGCGGGTTCGCCGAATGGGCGATGCTCACGCTGCATGCACTCCGGATTGAGCTGGGCAAATCCTACCGCGTCGCGGTGGATTTGCTCAGCGAGATGCCCGGTGTCCTCGAAGAAATCGGACTTACGCGGTTGCCCCACTACACCGTCCTCCGCACGTGGTTTGCGCGGATTCCAACCAAGACGTGGCGTGCGTTTCTCGGCGCGTCAGCCGAGAAACGCACCGGCCACGTTGCGATCGATTCGACGGGCTTCGACCGCGACCAGCCCAGTCGCCACTACGCTAACCGCACGCACTACCGCGTTCGGGCGCTGAAAGTCACTGCCTTGGTGGATGTCGAAACGCTGTACATCACCGACATCCACTCGACTACCTCGAAGAAACACGACGCAAAGATCGGCCCGCAGGTCGCCCGACGAAACGTCGGCGACCTGCGGAGCCTCACCGCTGACCGCGGCTATGACGCGAAAGCCTTCCGCGACGAACTCCGTGAGAACGGCATCAGACCGCTGATCAAGCACAGGATCATGAATCCGCTCGATCACGCTCACAACGCCCGCATGGACGGTGATCGGTACAACCGTCGCTCAATGAACGAGACCGTCTCCTCATCAATCAAGCGCACGCTCGGCGCTGCCGTGCGTGCGCGTAGCTGGTGGCTGGAGTTCCGTGAGATGCTGCTGAAAGCGACCGTCTACAACCTTCGCCGGAGCGTGAGATATCCGTGAAATCAACCGCAGTGTGCCGAAACTACAGAGCCGAGTAGTTCTATGTTCGAGATGGCGAAGATGGGAACGATTTCACGGTACTGTCGATACCAACCGAGCGCTCGCACAGCATCGCTGAGCGAGCGGTTCGTTATCGAGTGCGACGTTTCGGCCATCTAAAGAGGAAAGTACCCTTCTGACCAGGTGAGCGTATTACGTTCTAGCGTCAACGGTCTCGACCCACGCTGTAAAATGAATGACTCGACACCGAGTGCGTAGAACTCGTGTTTCGTGATCCAGTTGTGGAAGACTTTGTCAGCTGCCACGGACAGCAGGTCGTCCGCGTTCCGGCGGACAACATTCGGCCGGGTATTTGTCTCGTACCCTCGTAGACCAACCCTGTGGAAATGATAGGCAGGCGGTATGAGTTAGACGCTGATGACTTCCCACTTATCACGAAGGATATAGAGGAAAATAAACGAGGGAATTAGGGCCATCGCAATCATTGCCATAATTTGCGGCCACTGGACACTGGATTGGGTGAGGAAGGCCTCAATGCCAACGGTTAGCGGCCACGCCTCGTATTTAACTAACAATATCTTCGGAATAGTATACGCTGTCCACGCGTGTGCGTAAGAGAATGTTGCGACTGCGACGATGCCTGGGCGTGCGACGGGAAGCGCGATCTCGTAGAACGCTCTGAATCGAGAGGCGCCTGCCATTCGTGCGTTCTCTTCTAACGATATAGGAACCGATTGAAAGAATTGCCACATAATCCAGATCGTCAGTGGGAGTCCCGTTGCTGACACGGCGATAATTGCTCCAAGGAGGCTGTTGATCAACCCGACCTCTGTCCAGATAATGTACATCGGAATCGCCAGCAAGATCGGAGGGAACATATATCCGAAGAGTATCGTACGTGCGAATAGCCGTTTATACGGGAGATCCAACCGCGTAAGGCCATACCCAGCCAAGGTCGACAACGTGGTAGTCAAACAGATAACGCCAACTGCAAGAATTATACTGTTGGCGTAGAACACTGGGAAGGAAGTCTCGGCTATCAGGACCTCGAGGTTCTGAAGCGTGAGATTGATTGGTAGAAATTGCGGTGGCGTGTTTAGAATTGACCCCACGTCGTGGAACGCAGAGTTGTAGATCCAGTACACCGGGAACAGGATGAAGAGAATGACGAGAACAGTAAGGAGGTTCTGTCCTTGTCGAAGGGCTGCGTACTTCGCCTTCGCATTTCCACCCACCGTTGCTAACACAGACAGAATTCGACCCGTCATTCTACTCGCACCTCCTGGGAGGGTTCCGCAACACTAAAGTAAATGATAGCGATGACAGAGAGGAATGCGAATAGGAAGACAGAGGCCGCTGCCGCCAAGCCAAGTTGCTGTAAACGGAAGGCCTTCATATACGCGTAAACGGGTACTGTAGTTGTCGCACTTCCTGGTCCGCCCTTGGTGAGAGTCCAGATAATATCGAACTTGTTGAAGTTCCACACACCACGTAGTAAGAGGGTGATGAACAGGACGTTTTTGATGTAAGGGAACGTGATATCCCTAAACTGTTGGTACATGGTCGCACCAGACATTTCGGCTGCCTCGTACATGTCGTCCGGGATGCTCTTTAGTCTGGCTAATACCAGGATCGTAACGAAGAACGCGAATTTCCAATTGTGAGCGAAGACCAGGGTCGTCATAGCCTTCATAGGGGTGTTGAACCAGGCAATGAGATTACCTTCATTAATGACTCCAAACATCAAGAGAGCCTGATTTAAAACTCCCCACTGCTGGTTTGTTATCCAGAGTGTGAAGTAGCTCACGAACACGGTCGGGATGAGGTAAGGCAGCAATCCAATCGGGAAAATATACTTCTTAAATTTGAAATCCCGATTGAGTAACAATGCGACCCCGACGCCCGTTATCGTATTGAGGAGGGTCGTACCGCCCGCAAAAATGAGGTTCGTGTGTATCGCCGAGAAAAATGCGGGATCGGACAGCAATGCCTGGAAGTTACTGAGACCCACGAATTCCCAGACTGGGCTATAGGCTGGAATTTCGTAAAACGCAGCAATGAACGCCCAGACTATCGGTCCGAGGACGATCAACGTAAACATCGTCGCTGCTGGGACTACTGTCAACAGCCCCATAACATATGTATTTGACAGGTAGTCCTCAACCCGTTCCCTTTTGTCGGTTATTCGTTCGTCATGAATCCATCTGCTCCAACGGTCTGTGTTTACGCCTCGCATGGAACCTATTGGGTTAATCATGATGTGGGTATATTAAATCTTTGGTGTCGGTCCCTCCTGCTCATTCGACGACGAACACCGTTCGGCGCCAAGAACAAAGGGGTATGTCTGTGGTTGTAGATATCGGTCGTTTAGCCGACCTTAGTGTACAGACACAGAGGCTTGAGGCGTTCTACCAGAAAGTGTAGAAGGAGTTGGCACGACACCATCGTGAGATACCTTGGTGAGATCGGGGTCGAACGGTGAAGTTCAGCCGGGGACGGAAACTAATCAACAATGGCTGATTCGGCTCTGTAGTTTCGCTAGACGGAGACGCCGCGACTGCGTTATTGCCGTAGAAAGCGAAGAGACAGAATGGTTTGGTATCGGAATTCCGTCTCCTCACGCGTGTTACGGTCGCTAAGGCTAAATCAGTTGTCGAGAGCCCGGACAAACCTGCCGACTCCGAAGGGGGTGGCGGGTTCGCCAAATGGGCGATGCTCACGCTGCATGCACTCCGGATCGAGCTGGGCAAATCCTACCGCGTCGCGGTGGATTTGCTCAGCGAGATGCCCGGTGTCCTCGAAGAGATCGGCCTCACGCGGTTGCCACACTACACCGTCCTCCGCACGTGGTTTGCGCGGATTCCAACCAAGACGTGGCGTGCGTTTCTCGGCGCGTCAGCCGAGAAACGCACTGGCCATGTCGCCATCGACTCGACCGGCTTCGACCGCGATCAACCCAGACGCCACTACGTCAACCGCACGCACTACCGCGTCCGGGCGCTGAAAGTCACGGCTCTCGTGGATGTCGAAACGCTGTACATCACCGACATCCACTCGACCACCTCGAAGAAACCGAAGATCGGCCCGCAGGTCGCCCGGCGAAACGCCGGCGACCTGCGGAGCCTCGCTGCCGACCGTGGATACGACGCGAAAGCCTTCCGCGACGAACTCGCGAAAACGGCATCAGACCGCTGATCAAGCACAGAATCATGAACCCGCTCGATTACGCCCACAACGCCCGCATGGACAGTGATCGGTACAACCGGCGCTCAATGAACGAGACCGTCTTCTCATCAATCAAGCGCACGCTCGGCGCTGCCGTGCGTGCGCGTAGCTGGTGGCTGGAGTTCCGTGAGATGCTGCTGAAAGCGACCGTCTACAACCTTCGCCGCAGCGTGAGATATCCGTGAAATCAACCGCAGTGTGCCGAAACTACAGAGCCGCTGATTCTATGCGTAGCATCGTCATACGCGATCTGTATTCATTGCGTGCCTCGGTTGTCGGAGTAATCTAGGGACAGAGAAAGAGGAGTACGAGTGTCAGACCCGGGGTAACGGTCCGAACGGAATATGCGGATGCTCTAGCTACCTAACTCTCTTGTGCATCAGACAGGATTTCTTGCATATCGCTACCGTATGTATCAAGAGCCTCGTCGATCGGCACATCACGTGCCATCACCGCATTGTTAAGTTCTGCAAGCTTATACGACGTTAGCAGTGTGCCCATGTGAGGGTTTGCTCGCTCTGCTTCGTAGGCACTCACGACCCCGTGCTGTGTCGCTTCCTGCGTATGGGACGCGATGTCCTCATCAGTCCAGTGATTCCCGACCGAATTGATCTTCTTCTGCCACGAATCGGACTCCCTGTGTCCGGGGAACGGTGGTAGGGCCTGGAAGGGTCCGTCGGCCCAACACAGTCCGGTCGCGTAGTACGGGTTGTTGAGCATGAACTTTACGAACCGTTTACCCAGTTCGGGATTTTTCGAGTTCTTGAAGACGATGTACGGTTCGACGTTGGTACGACCGTCACGTGTTCTCCCTTCCGGCATTCCACCGGCTCCGTGGACGGCTTTGGCGAAGGAACTGGCTTGCTCGTGGTGGCCAACGTGGTTCTTGGGACGGGAACCGGAGTAGAACGTCGATGCAGAGAGGCCGAACGAGATGCTGTGGAGTTGATCATTCCAAGTCGCACCTGTCGCGTCGGGTGAATACTGTTGCGCCTCTTTCAGGAACTCCAGCACTTCAACCATCCGCTCGCGGTTATCTCCTTTATCGAACGCGATCTCGAATTTGTCGCCGGTCCACTGGGCGATCTGGACTTCGTTCGTTCGCATCCAAGAGACCAACGTACCCTGCCCTGCCTCAGTGTTGCCCCCTGGAATATAGGTGCCGTGAAGGCCATCAACGTTTTCCTCTACCGCTTTCGAATATTCGAGGTACTTATCCCACGTGTCCGGGTGGAAGTCACTGCTGAGTCCCGCCTGCTCAAGGACGTCTTGGCGGAACCACATATTCGCGACTTCGACGTTCCACGGCGGCAGCCACTCTTCTCCGTCCGTTCGATACCGTGCGAAGTCTGCGGGCTCTCCCCATCGATCCGTTAGTTCCTCCATCAACTCCGTCATCGGTGCAAGCTGACCTGATTGTACCAAGCTCCCGGCGTATGACACCTGGCTGTTTGCTACTTCCGGAGGATTCCCAGCTTGCAGTTTCTGAACTATCCGTTTCCATCGGCTACCACCTGAGCCGGCATACTCAATATTCAGTGTAGCACCGGTTTCCTTCTTGAACTCCTGCTTGGCCTCATCAAGTAGTGTCTTCACCTGCTCATTGGTGTCTCCCTTGATGAAGAGCATTTCCTGGCCTTTGAACGGTTTCGTTTGCGTAGTACCGGTAGAACCACCGTTTTCACCGCCTGATCCGTCACCGGACCCACCACCATTTCCGTTACCACCCGAGCATCCGGCTAAACCAGCTGCAACTGTACTACCCATTATTTTCAACGCGTTTCGGCGGCTCTTATATCGGGAATTACCCGTACCAGTCGTTTCGTCTGTCATGGTACATCGTGTCATTCCCACCAACCCCATTTATAATTTTCCATGATTTAACTAATATTTTGGGACAGGCGCTATTCACCCCGTCGAATCAAGCCCATTTCAGCATGTCTGAGTTTCTCTCGAGATAACAGGGGATGAATCGCTATCTAATCACTCTCAAATACTGAAAATTAAATCGTGTTCCGGATTCGAGAAGGCCAATAATCGCCAAGACTATATTGACCACCCGAACGTTCTAATCAAGCGACAGTGAGTACTCTTGAAAAAGACTCTGTCAGAGCAGACGGTTCTCAAGATCCCCAGCGACATCCATTGTCGTTGCGTTACCTCCAAGGTCCGGGGTGCGGGGTGCGTTTGCGTCCGCAAATTGTTCCGATACTCCGTCCCAGAGTGCGTTTGCGATTTCGGCTTCTCCAAGATGTTCGAACATCAGGGACATCGATAGCACCATTCCAATTGGGTTCGCGATCCCGTCTCCCATGATATCGAACGCGCTTCCATGAACCGGCTCGAACATCGACGGATACTCTCTGTCGGGATTAATGTTCGTCGAGGGGGCGATTCCAAGGCTCCCGGAGATTATCCCGCCGATATCGGTAAGAATGTCGCCGAAGAGGTTCGATGCGACAACGACGTCGAACTCGTTGGGACGACGCACGAAGTCCATGCTAGCCGCGTCGACGAGCAGGCGCTCTACTGTCACCTCGGGATACTCTTTGCTGACTTCTGTGACAACCTCGTCCCAGAAGACCATTCCATATGCCTGTGCATTCGATTTCGTGACGTTCGTAACTTTACCACGGCGCTCTGTCGCCGCTTCGAAAGCAGCCCGAACGATTGCTTCTGTGCCCTCACGGGTGTAGACCGCCGACTGGACGGCAACTTCATTCTGGAAACCCTGGTGTTCGCGTCCTCCAACGTCAGCGTACTCGCCCTCGGTGTTCTGGCGGTAAACGACTAAATCGATGTCCCCCCCAGAGTACCCGCAAAGCGGACTCTCAACACCTTCAAAAAGGTAGGAAGGTCGCTTGCAGATGTGTTGATTGAACCCTTTCGTAATCGGCAAACGAAGGTTTCGCAACGTGACGTGGTCAGGAACTTCTGGATGACCAACGGCACCGAGCAGGATCGAGTCGAAGCTCTCGAGCGTGTCGAGACCATCGTCGGGCATGAGTGATCCCTCGTCTAGATAACGTTCACTCCCCCAATCGAACTCAGTCGTTCGGATATCTACTCCATGGGCATCTGCCAGGTGGATCATCAACGATTCTGTCGCGTCTACGACTTCGTTTCCGATACCATCGCCTGGAATCACTGCAACATCATACGACATTACCCCTGTTTTTTTCCTACCGTCATAAATATTTTATGGACCGTTGGAAGAGAGAGTTACTCGAGACGAAAGATAGAGCGGATAAGAGAATGTCTCGATGCGCATGCTTGACAGCAGTCACCATAGTGGTGTTTGTAACCGTTAGAGGGCCTGACTCGGCCGCTACCTTTCAGCATCGCATATTATGTTCCATAATACAGGACAGTCGGGATCGTATATAACAGATTTAGTTTCACTGTATGACTGATGGAATGTAGCTACGTTTCGCGAATTAGATTGTTGGTTGTAGAGGTGGAGAAATAAGACAGTGTTGTGAGCAAGGGGTGACGCGGCAGCTTAATCCAAACAGAATATTCTCCGTTTGAGTTGCTTAGCGACGAACGCCACGAACCTGTACCAGTGGGTTCGCTGGCATGATGGTCTCTGCCTGCCCTAAGTCTGTAATCAAACACGGTAGCTATCGGACATATCAGGAGTACTCCTGTTAGGGCCACGGCCGCACCACCACTCGAAGATGACGAGAATTACCAGAGAGAAGCAGTCATTCACCGTGAGGAAGTTATACGAGTGGATATTCTCATATGAACACCTTCGAGGGTCACACATCGCGTCGCAGCGGTTGCTCTTGCGGTATCAAGGATCTTTAAAAAATCAAGCTTGCGCTAATCTGAGAATATTTCAGCTTTGTCGCTGATGTTATGCAGCCATGTCGAAAAGCTGTCTGAGAGCGGGTCAAACCATCTTCTATCACACTAATGGCGCGCTTCTGAAGAGCGTTACTGCCTAGCAATTCCACCATCATGGGTGACAATTAATTAAGATTCCTCATTGCGGGATGACCACTAATCTGCTTACACTAATTTAGAATAATAGACGTGCTCCTATTATTAGAGGGAGTCTTGTTCTTGAGTGTGGAAGTTCAGTTCTGAAAAGTGGTTTTCTCGATACCCGACTCAAGCATATTTCATATTCAGCTCGACTTCGTTTACAACTCCCAGAAGTTTGTCTGGTAGTTCTTGTTGATAAAGCTCATTTTTGAACCGATTCAGTGGACCAGAGATCCCGATTGCGCCCAGAGGTTGACCGTTCGGCTTAACGACTGGAACGGATACAGATCGCAATCCGTCAATGTACTCCTGGTCGTTGTAGCTGACACCTGTCTCTCGTATTTCTTGAAGTTCATCAAAGAATGCTCCCTCGTCAGTGATGGTATTGTCAGTGATTTCTGGCAATCCGCGGCGTTCAATAATATTTGATATTTCCTCATCCGTCATTTCAGCAAGAATCGCTTTTCCCCCTGAGGTAGCATGAATCGGCATTTGTTTTCCGAGTTGTGTATTGGTCTGAACAGCGTGATCTCCGGTTTCACGGTGGATATAGACCATGTAATCATGCTCCTCAATCATGAACTGCGCTCGTTCCCCAGTCTCCGTAGCGAGATCTTTGATTCGTGGCTCGATATTAGCATATACTTTTTCACGATTGTGTACAGCGGTACCAACATAAAGAAATTGAGAGCCAACATAGTATATATCTCCAGCTTTCGTAACGTATTCCAAGTGTTCGAGTGTCTTGAGATGCCGATGGATCGTACTTTTTGGCAAATCCAGCGAAGTTTCCAATTCAGATATTCTTGCGCCGTTGCTCTCCCGCAACTCTTCAACGATTCTAAATAGTTTCTTCGTCGAATTCATCGGTATTCCATCGCTCATATCAACCGTTTTTCCCCCATCAAGTATAAAGTTTCGTATTGCGGGACGCGGACTGTTAAGAGGTATCATGGCAAGTGATACCTTATATTATACAATCAAAGGAATAACTGTTTGATAATCTCAAATGTCGAGATATAATGATTATACTTTGCCGGTGTCCGATTATTATTTGTTAAATATAGAACATTCGTTTACTACCTTCTGAAGTCAGTTCCGTTCTATTATTCAGTATCTTATATTGCTATAGGACTGAGGCTATTTTCAAAGATTTGATTCAGAAGAGATTTTCCAGCGAGACCCACGGTCAGAGTTAGAATTTGTAGTGAATTTCGAGAATGGATCCAACAAAATAATCGTATCATTAGTACTTGCAGATTCACTCAAATCAGCTCTTGCAAATTAACTCAACCAGGCCGTTTCACGAGTCCTTCTGTGGATTACCAACTACGATTATCCGAAGATCGTTTACATTGGTTCCAGTCGGACCCGTCCGGAGGAGTGCCTGAGACGCATCAAGGGTAGAATAAACATCGTTGTTATGTAACGCGTGTTGAGCAGAAACTCTGTCATCAACCGTGTCAGCATCAATAAGTGCACCAGCAGCATCGACATTACCGTCAATTCCATCCGTGTCAACACAGCTGACGACAGTTGCGGGAAGATTAAGTTCAAGTGCTGCACTCAACGCGAATTCTTGATTTGGCCCTCCATTACCATCGCCTTCGACAGTGACAGTGGTTTCGCCGCCGGAAATCAAAACAGCAGGTGGACTGACTGGATTTCCAGTAGCGACGATTTCCTCTGCGATGCCGACATGGGCTTTCGCCGCTTCGCTGGCCTCACCACGAATGTGTGAGGAAAGAATTACAGATTCATATCCTTCTTTCTGAGCAACATCCTTTGCGGCTGAGAGGGCTGTGAAATTATCTGCCAATACGTGGACGCTTACGTTGGTAAATGTATCACACTTCTCGTCAGGAGTTTCCTGAATCTTGCCGTTACTCCCCCGTAGTAGGTGGTCGTGTACAGCCGCGGAACTCTCGATGTCATACCGCTCAAGCACCTCCAAGGCATCGTCGTATGTTGTATTGTCTGGTGAGATGGGGCCACTGGCAACGGCACTAAGATCGTTACCAGTCACGTCGCTAAAAATAAGACCGGCAACATCTGCTGGTGAGGAGACGTCTGCAAGGTTTCCGCCTTTAATTTCAGATAGATGTTTTCGGACAGTATTGATTTCTGTTATCGTAGCACCAGCCCGTAGTAATTTCTCAGTTATTGTCTGCAGATCAGAAAGTCCGAGGGATTCGGCAGGTGCTGGTAGCAGTGCGCTTCCACCCCCAGTGACGATAGCTATGACAAGGTCGTCTTCGGTTGCGGTTGATGCTAATCGTAGTATTCGTCTGGTCCCATCTACTGCAGCCTCGCTAGGAATTGGATGATTCCCTTCGATACAGTCTACCGTTGATAAGGGAACTGGATCGTCGGTGACTACAACACCGTTATCAATTCGATTTCCTAAATATTCTTCGAGCGTGGCCGCTACTTGACCAGCCGCGTTTCCCCCTCCAAGAATGAAGACGCGATCGTAATCCTCAATGTTGTATTCTGCCCCATCGATTAGGACTGTCTCTCCATCAAGCGTGATTGTCTTTTCGATGACTGACCTCGGATGAGTGGCACTGATACCGGCACTCAAGCACTCAAGAGCGAGTTCATGTTCGGGACTCTTTGCGAGAGCTTCTTTATTCTCAAACATCAGAAGTAGATCTCTCCCAAGAAATCAAAAGTGTATTGGAGTGTTATTGTAGTTCCCGCCCCAAGCCCGAAACAACTTCGTGTGGACTCTACTGGGTTCCTATAGATATAACCCGGTCCAAAGAATATATGACTGCAATCTCGTACCAATATTACAGAACTACGTTCCGGGCGGGAATCACTACTCGGAAATTAAGTCTCAACAATCAACGCTCTCGTGTTATCAAACCCGCCCGGATTATCCGTCACCCAGTCGCAGTTGCGAGGGACATTACGACTCCCGTACTACAGCGAGGTTGCGGGAATGTCGATGTCAGCAGGGCTGCAGAGAATTAGAAGTGGCGTACAAATTCGCGACGTTGTCGATCATCGGCCAGAACATCCCGCTGGTGCTGGCTGTCGAACCAGTCCGGGAGAGTTCTGCATGGGATGAGAACCCACCGAATCAGATCCATCGAGTTGTTCGGCGACTCGTGACACGAGCGAAAGACCACGTGCCGATCGAGACCGTGCTGTGTGACCGCGAGTTCGATTCCATGCGCGTCTTTCAGACGCTGTCGAACCTCGACGTGAACTACCTCATTCCAAAGCGCATCACCAGCTCCGAACGCGAGGTGATAGAGCAGGTGGAAGCAGACGATCAGGAAGTTGCTGTTGAATCGGCGTCCGTCAACGTAGAGACTGGCTCACACCCGATGCGGTTTCTGTACGTCCCGTCGACGAGCGGAGAGGGGACAACCGTCTTCGCGACGAATCTCCGAGTCGGGCCGGATGAGGCCGAAACCTTCTGTCGGCGCTACAGCCGGCGTTGGCAGATCGAGAACGAGTACAAATCCATCAAGGGTGATTTCTTGGCGAAGACCTCCTCGAAGGATTACCGTGTTCGCCTCTTCTACTTCGTGTTCGCGGTGTTGCTCTACAATATCTGGCGGTTGACCGACTTCCTGTTGAAAGCTGGCGTCAGCGGACAGATGGAGTATGCGCCCGTACTGACTGCTGGTGAGTGTGTCGAACTGGTGTGTCTGAGGTCGGCTAGGTCGTCAAATAATCGGTAAGATGGGCCTTTCTTCTGCGCTCGGAGCTATCGTAGCAAACGGCTGAGGACTGGCTAAGGCCTATCACTTCAGAACAAATCTGAGATTGAGTGAAACGGGAGGGTGAGAGATAGTGCCGCCGCTCACGAATCAGCAGTCACAGAGTGGCTCTGGGTTAGTCGGGCGGGTCGAGTCCGTAGTATTTCTTCGCCACTGTGAGGAACTGATTCGCGTCAACACGCGGTTTGTACGCACTATTCTCGCCTTCGATAGCGAGCTTCACCAGTAAGTCAACCAACCGCCACACGTTGTACAGCACGCACGCGAACGCGAAGTTGAAGAAGCGATAGTTTCGCTCCTTCGAGGTCGTCCGCACCATAAAGTGCTTGAGCTTCTTGAAACCGTTCTCGATACCCCAGCGATGCCGATAACGACGTACCATCCGCTCGACCATGTGGATGAACGCTTTTCCATCCATCTGCTGGCCGTCGGCGTCTTGTGCTGTCACATACGGGTGGTTCGTCTCGAACACGACGATGCCGGGGTCTTCCCTCGCTTTCTCATCCTTGGTAGTCGCTCGGAGCTTGCGAGTTTCTTCTTCACGACGGATGTCCGCGAGGAGCCGAGCAAACGGGGATTCCGTTCCCTCATCCAAATCGTCGTTCTCGAAACCCCACTCGTCAAGCATCTCCTGACGCACATCTGAAACCTCCTCTTCCTCGGTCTCTGCTTCGTTCTCCTCCGAAACATCCTCGTCTGAGCCGGTTCGCTTTGGGAGGTAAATCTGCTTCCGAGAGGGCACTCCGTCTGGCGTGTCCTCCTCAGTGACGTGGAAGTATTCGTCGTTGCGGAGCATCCAGTCGATAGTGGCCGCCTCGTCACTCCCGTTAAAGATGCGCGTCGGATTGAGGTAGTGGACGGCATGAGTCTCACAGGTGTCCTTGACGCCTGCGCTGTCGAACTCCCGGTCCATCATTACGAGGTCGAGGTCGTCCACCATGTCTGTCGCGTGCGTCAGTAACTCGTCTACGATTTCATCTTTTGACTGCCCTCTTACGCGAGGAATGGCGTCAAGGACGAGTGGGATGTCGAAGCCGACGAGTTTGATGACCGCCCACTGGTAGTACGGTTTTCCATCCGAATACCCGAGAATCTCGTCCTCGTAGCCATCGAGGTCGCCCGTGAATTCGAAGCCTTTGGTCACGTCGATGGCCGCCCAGAGCTTGCCGACGAGTTCGGAGTTGTGCCGGGCACGGGCGATGAGCATCCGGGTCGTGTTCCGAAGCATCGAGCGGATTTCTTCGACGCTGAGCTTGCCTAGCTGGTAGCGGTGAGTTGAGCCGGTCGGCGTCTCATCGTAGGTGCGAGACGTATCGTGTATAAACGAACGATGGCCGCCGCGAGCGTACATATCCTCGCGCATCCCCATGTACGTATGCTGTTCCCAGAAGGCGTTCTCGTGAATCTGCCAGTTCTGGCCGCGCTTGAGACCGAAGCAGTCGGTCACGAACGGTTTCGCCTGTCTCCAGACCTCCTCGGTCTTCTCTGCGATGAGGCGAATTTCTGACCGCTCGCTGGTCGCGTCCGTCTCTTCGGGCTGGAATACAGCATCGGGAGCGGGGATGCCGTTATCCCGAGCGAGGCTGACCAACTCTTTGGCGACCAAGCGGCAGTAGTCTTTGGTGGTGTCTGGGAAGGACTCATGCCACAGTTCCCAGAGACGGGGCTGGTTTGGCGGGGTCGGGCGAATCCCCCCAAAATCAGTACGCTTGAAAAAGCCATATTCCGTGGCCATAAGCGGATTCTCCTCGAAGTAACGAGCGAGACGTGTCTCTTTCCAACCCATCGCCTCGCGGAGGATATGTGCTTTCAGCCACGGCGCAAGGCGTGTGTAGTTACGGTGCCACGTCGCCCGACTGTCTGGAACTTCACCGTCGAGGTAGAGGTCTCCGATGAGGTCGTGGATGCTCGGGTCGTCGCTCGCTGTCCGCATGTACCGCAGGCCGACCCGGAAGGGATGAGCATCCTCATCAACTGTGAGGTGCGAATCCCAACGGATGTCGTACTGCGGCTCAGAATATGCTATTGCCACTATCGAACGCTACGAAAAATGGTTTATATAACTGCTCGTATCTTGGAGCGACGAGCTTGGCGGGCCTGACTTCAGGTTATTATGCGGCGTTTCGTTCCTTTTGAGCCATATAGACCAAGAGGCCGAGTATTCCAAGAAAACCATATCCAATCCCACGAATCCTCGCGGATGGGAGTCCGCGTTTCTTTGCGTCCTGATATACGTAGTAGCCGACTGTGGGCCAGAAGATGAGCAAGTACAATCCGACTCGGAGGAGCAAGCCGTTGTATGCGGTGAGCCAATCCATACGTACAATTAGAGCGTAAAGTCACATATCCTTATCGACTAACACGTTCTCACGCCATCCAACCGATTATTCTTGACGTGCCCGACTTCAGGTGTGTTCGGCGTTGATTCCGGCCGACTAACCCCGGTAGAAATCGCTCGGCTAGCCGTTTGGGAGTGGTAACACTCTCGTAGAGAGGAGTTATCCGGGATTTTCCTGACAATCATCAAAGAATATCTGCAAATCGTTCCAACATTCTCGGCTGTCTGAGGGTATTTCGTCATACTGAGGTCGTAATTCACCAATTTATTTCCCATCCTCCGAAACTCTGCAACTACTCCTCGCAGGAATATGATATAGCGATATGCAGTTTATGAAAATTGGCGCCTTCACTGAGTCTATTTTCGGTGTTCACACAGACTCTCCGGGTCTGTGTGTCCCCAAAATATATACGTAAACTGTGAGAAACGCGCTACCACTAGAACATGCCGGACTTAGAATCGATACCACACACAGCGAGGCTTCTTCTCCCCGTTCTCAAGAGTGAACAGCAAACGCGCTGGAGGAACACTCAATGAGTGACACAACGGCATCAGCGACCGACCACGACTGGGAAGATGTCGACGACGTCTCCTGGACGCTCCTCGATCGAGCGGAACTCGTCGACGCGTACTGGGCTGTCGTCGCCCCGGTGATGGAAGCAGATGGACTCGACCCTGAACAGGAGAAGCCGACACATAGCTGGCTTCGCGACCACGATCTCCGCCCACTCCTGTACGCACTGCGGGAGTACCACAACCGCACGTTCACAGAGTTCTGGCGTGAAGATCTCGGACTGGATGTCGAGGAATCAGGCTACGAGTGGGCGACAGATCATGATCGAACTATCGAAGCGCTCGAATCGTTTCTCACTTCGCGCCGAGAACGGAAGGGACTCGCTGATTCATCGATTGATACGCTCCACTATCGCCTAAACCGCTACATCCAGTCCTACCGAAACGAAAACGAGTCCGACAACCTCGTGACGCCGGTCGCTCGCGACAGCGATACACCTCCCTACGAGGCGGTTGATGCATGCTGGGCGGCATTTGACCGCCTTCACGCAGAGCTCGACGGCGGGCAGACCAAACGCAGGATCCACCTCGCGGTCTCGAACTGGTACGCCCATCTGGTCCGGCGGAAATGGGCCGCCGTCAATCCCGCTGATGGCCTCGACGACGAGTTCGACTGGTCAAACGGGGGCGATGACGACGCCGACACACCGTGTCTCACCACCGAACACGTTCGTTTGCTCTACCAGACGGCGACCGATCAGGAAGAGCGCCTCCTCATCCTCGCGCTGTGTGCGTGGGGACTCCGTCCGAACGAGGTCGCCAGTCTCCGTGCACGTCAATTCGCTCTCGACGTTTCTGACGATGAGGTTCCGTACATCGACTTCGAAGAGCGAAAGAACGGCCCTGGAGAGGTCTCACTGCTCTATGGGCAGGACGTGCTCGAGGATCGTCTCGCTGCATTTGCTGATCACGACAAGTGGGACGGCTACCTCTTTCCGTCACCTCAGGGATCTGGTGGCCCAATCTCTCGTTGGACGGTCTGGAACAGGTTTACGCAGCTCGCCGACCGTGCGGGTCTGCCCGACGAAATCGACGGTGTGTCGCCAGCACCGAAGATGGGGCGACGATTCTGGTACGACGCCTATTCCGCCTCGCTTGACGTCGTCCTCAGTAGTCTCGATGAGATCGCGACCGAACAGGGTAGTGCCAGTGCTGACGTCGTCCTACAGAACTATCTCTCGGATTCGCGGGCCCGGAAGCTCCGACGAGAGTATATGCGTGACCGCCTGGCTGCTGCTTTTGATCCAAATAAGTAACTAGCGCGGGTACTGCAATGTCTCGGATCCACCACACGCAGAGAGTCCAAGAATGTGACTCTTTGGTGACATCCTCCTCGCCGTAAACGGCGAGGCTTCCCGTCCCGCAGGTGGGATATTTGCTGGTCTACGACACGACGTGTTCTCTCGTGCGAAACGTCCCGCTCTCGCGGTCGAACAACTGTGTCGATGGCTGTGCCACACAGCCGTTACTCCTATCCTCGCCGTGAGGACTCGGAGTTATCTTCTGACGCATATTCTCCGCCCCGTTGCAATCCGCATTCCCAACCAACTCGCACGACGAACACACGTAGAGGCCACGCTCGACACGATTATCTCTCGTGTCGTCACCACACCGTGAGCAGGTCTTCGAGGTATTCCACTCGTTTTCTTTCAGCACCTCGACGCCACGTATCTCGCCCTTGTATTCGAGGTACTGGTAGATGCGGTCGAACGCCCACGAGTGCAACTTCTTGTTGCCTGTCTTCCCCCAGTCAGACTCTCGCACATTCTCAGGCCAACTCACCGCGAGCGTGCCAACACCACGTTCGACACACTCTGAGATGATGGTGTCCGTAAGAACGTGGTGGAAGTGGGTTTCACGGTCTGCAAGTTTCCTGCGTGCCCACGTTGACTTCTCCGAGGGGCCGTTCTCGCCTTCCGTGACGTACTCGGCTCGCGTGAAGTAGTGCTTGTCCTGTTTCAATGAGTTGCCGGGATACAAGACGTATTCGTCGGGGAACGCGACCGTGACGAGGTTCTTGATGCCGAGGTCGATTCCTGCCACTTCGTCGCCTGCTGAGTCGTTGGTTTCGAGTTCGACTTTGCAGACGAAGTGCAGTTCCCACTCATCATCGTTCCAGACCGCACGAACGTTCTGCACCGAGCTGACTTCTGAGAGGTCAACGTCGGGGCGGGTCTGGTATTCACAGAGGATGAAGTCCGACCAGTTTTCTTTGAGGTTTGAGCCCTTCGAGAGTCGGACGCGGTCGTGGTCGGAATCGTGTTTGAACCCGTCTGCTTTGAACGTGACTGTACTTTTCGGGCGGGTGTCGCCGTGTTTGCGGTAGCCGGGCGGATTTGCCTTGTTATCTTTCTGTCGCAGGTCGAACCATGACTGGAAAGCATCGGAAAGTTCTTCGATGACTTTCTGACTGGATTGTGCATTCAAGTCTTTCCAGCACTCTTGGTTTTTCATGTACGATTTCAGCACGCCCTCGTCTGGGATTTCGCCGATTGTGTTCCAGATTCGGTCGGCTGTCCATCGTGCGACGTTCCAGATTTTGGAGGCGGAATCTCCGAGCGAGTTGAGGCCATCACAGACCTGTTGGTGGTTCTGGATGGAGCCAATGTAGGTGCGTGTGACCTCAATCGCCATACATAGCCTATGTAGATAAATTTACTTAATACTGTGGATTCGTGTTGAATATCTGGCCTGCCATCGACGGTAGATTGTGGAGAGGGTGTCGGATTCACTCCCGCCGTAAACGGCGGGATTCTTTCCTCGTAGGAAGATAGTCATCGAGTGATGGTGCTGCGAGCGGCTCTTCTTTCTCGATGACATCACGAATCGTGAGGGGCGCTGGCCGGTCGATTGGCCCTCGTAGCGAATGGATCTCGTCTGTCTCGTTGCGATCCATCATCAGTTAGACGGGAACACCATCGTCCGTTGTTCGTTTGTCACCGTCGACAAACCGCTCGGCGTTCGCAATCGATAGTGCAGCGTTCGCGAATGCGAGATTTCGACGTGTCGTTTGCCAGTTCTGGAGGGTTTCAGCGTTGATATCGAATCGTTCGGAGTCGGTCTCGGAAAGTGTTTGATTTGTCTGCTCGATCGTCACTTCCTCGGGTGAGTCGACGCCGTATTCCGCCCGGTAGTCGTTGAGCCGGTCACGCATCTCCGCGATGCGTGTGACGAGCTCATCGGTTGAGACGTGTTCGAGGATGTCTGCGGCCTGCTCAACGACGAGCGACTCCGGGGACCGCTGATAGTTCGTCCCACCGTGTTCCCCCGTTGTGGTAACGACGAATCCCTCGTCGGCGAGTGCATTCAGATGTTTCCGTGCCGTCTTCGGGGAAGTCCGTGCGTCTTCAGCGACAGCATCAGCTGACACGGGCGAGTATCTATGGGCGATAACGTGACGAACGCGCTCGTAGGGTGTTGTCTCCGACTCCCACTCGTCGCTGATCTCTTTGTTAATGTCCTCAAATTCGTCTGGCGGGATTTTGTCGGTCATACCTTCACCAAGGGTTGTAGTAATATAGTTCTTTGGTGAAGTAGTATTCTACTTCAGAGTTTGTAGCGCGCCGGTCGGAGCGTTTGAAGGTAGCCAATCAAACATAGAAGCGTATCCCACTCCCAGTAACGGCTACCTGGAATGGCCAACAGTCCACCACACCGAGACTGTGGGACATCCTGCGCCCGAAAGGTGTTTTTGCATAATCGCAAGACAGCAGCCGATTTCAACTCCTATAAACCACTTGCAGCTATATCGAAATCATATAGACTTTCGTTCCACAGTTTTGGAGGATAGGCCAGTTTCGGTAAACACGCTGAAGGCGTGTGCTCAGCTCTTCATCCCGTAGCCCCAGCGCTGAAGCACCGCCGCCGGCGACGATCCTTCGGCACCAGCGACGAGCATTGCCTCTACGACGTCGGTCTTGTAGACGGACTCATCGAACTTCGACTCAACCTCATCGAGTGTTTCCTCGATAAGTGTCTCAGTGGAGTCCTGCAGAAACATCGGTTGCTGCGTACGTCCCTCCTTGACACTGTCACGCCGATATTTATAGGGGAGTTCCGAGATTGTACTGTCATCCTGTTGTGGTTCAGGCTTGCTAGCTTTTTCTACCGATGCGTCGGAGGGTAGTGTGGTGCCAGCAGCGGATTCCGTGTCGTCGCCTTCGTTGACTGGCTCGTCGTCGGCCGAGTCATCTGCAAACGGGTCGTCGCCGGTGCCGGATTTCATGCTGTGGCCTCCACAGTAGTGTGCAGTTCTTTAGCGAGTCGCTGGAGTTTCTCCAGCGTCTCTAATTCATAATCACGTTCCCGGTCGCGATGCTCTTGGATATAGGTAAAGGCCGAACATTGCTGACGCCAACAGCCTTCGAATAGCGATCCTCGCTCATTCAAAACCACTGGCACGTCATAGCCCTTGCTCCGGATTTGGTCAAGCATATCGCGCTGGTCATTCGTTCCCGAGAAGTTGTTCGGGACGATCGAGAGGACGCCGACATTGATGCCGAGGTTCTCCTCAAGACCGGGTACCAGATCTTCGAGTCCGTCGACACTCTTGAATCCCTTCCCGCTGGGTTCGAAGGGGACGACAAGCGACCGTGTAGCATGAATCGCGTTATAGAGCTTAACGTCCGCCGTCGCTGGCGGGTCGATAATGAGTGTATCGTAGCGATCTTGGATATCGTGTTCACGGAGGACACGCAGAAGCTGGACGTTTCGGTTCCAGTTCTCACCGAAGTCGTTGGCTTCCTCCTCTCTACGCTGGAGGTGTTTGCCCAGCATCGAGAGGCTATTGTGAGCGGGGATCACGTCAACGCCTTCACTGGACTTGATTAGATCGTCAAAATCGCCACGCGGGCGCTCGACGAGGTGTCGAACGAGGGAGTCGGCTGAGCTGTCGTCACGGTCGTCGTCGACGTCAAGCAGGTACGAGAGCGAGGCTTCCTGCGGGTCAAGGTCGATAACAAGAACGTCTCGGCCATCACGGGCATCGGCGACGGCGAGATTCGCTGCCAGTGTTGATTTGCCGACGCCGCCGGCTTCGGAATACGTCGTAAATGCCAGCATACTCGTACCGTTACATCGACGCACTATAAAACTCAGTCAGACAATTTAGCGAGAGAGTATAGCTATACAGTATAGCTGACTTGATTGGCTGAATTGGCAGACTAAAGTGTACAGTCGGGTCAAAGAGTTGCGCCACCCCGCTACAAGAGTGTGCTGAGTGAGTTGTCTGCGTAGGTTAATTGGGTTGAGTAGCGCCACCGATCAAGTTGATTCGTCGGTTGGCGTAGGATCGCTCGGACATCACTAACCAACAACCATCGGATATTCCCTACTGTGAGTTAGCCACTTTCAATTCTGGAACCGACCGCATTGCAGCCGCACAGTTATTCGATATAGCTATACGATATAGCTGACTTTCCTTACAACATCATCGGAGTACTGCCTGATGATTGATGATGGTGTCAAGGGA
This sequence comes from Haloarcula sp. H-hyl6, assembly GCF_056934455.1. Classification (NCBI taxonomy): domain Archaea; kingdom Methanobacteriati; phylum Methanobacteriota; class Halobacteria; order Halobacteriales; family Haloarculaceae; genus Haloarcula; species Haloarcula sp. H-hyl6. Next base: position 70,541 of record NZ_JBRIIK010000004.1, on the reverse strand, counting down.
GTACTCTTCTCCTGATCCTTGACCCCGAGGCGGTTCACACAAGAGCGGAAATCATATCGCACACGGAGGGTTTGGCTTGACGCAGTCGGCGAATTCACTTCGCACACGGGGTATGTGGTCCCCGGGATGACGGCAGTTTCGCCCTGTTCGACGAGAGTGACTGGCACTTGAACTGCCGTCCTCTCTTACTGCCAATAGAGTCGCAGCGTTTTTGTTTATCTCTTTGATAGTGATCGTGACTTTCGGCGGTACGTCGTCCGTGAGGCCATTAGTCTGCTCTTCAATATCTCCGTTCAATTTCTCCTCATATATTCAGGCAATAATTTAATTTAGAGATTTACATATAAATAGATTACAGTACTCTTTTTCCATCTACTGTGCTTAGACACCTACTCCATCACTGGGTAGTTTCCATTTAATGCCTAAAATCAGACTTTATCATCTAACCTCTCTTTATTAGATAGTGAATATAGATTTTAGAATACATTTCGTGTTAGATTGGGATTTGGAATTCATAAAGTTCGATATTGGAGTATAGGCTCATATTTGGAATCCTGAGAATACCTGGCCTACGGACTCACGCAAGTGACAACGAGAGTCTGCTGTACGAAGCCTGCCTCGAATTCGTTCGGAGTACAACAGAACCATCCGCCTCACCAAGTAACTATACAAAGATCTGAAATAGAAGCCGGAATAATCATTAGAGCTGATCAGAGTTGACTCAAGCAATTATTTGAGATCATTTTCCGGAATGCTATTGAGCATAGTGAGGGCAGTGTCACGGTCCATGTTGGTGCATTATCCGACCAAATGGGCATCAATATTGCTGATGATGGGCCTAGTATTCTGGAAGAAGAGCATAGTACAGTGTTTAACCTCGGTATTCGAACGTAGATTTTGGTACAGGGTTGGGAATAAGAATTGTCAGTGAGATTGTTGATGGACATGGATAGGATATCACGATAGTGGAGAGTGACCAAGGTGGTGCGCAGTTTAAGATTCGTGGTGTGGCCGTGGAAGCAGAGTTGAATCCATCCCACGCTTAGGACTGTTGGGTCCTGATACAGCACTAGTATTGTCTCGATAATCGCCACGGGCTCCAATCCAAGCTTGTGGCCAGTTTCGCCCGTAAGCAGTCACAGAGATGCCATGCCTCCACCTATTTTCCATTTTGCCCACGACAAAACCGTGACCTTCTTTCTGGCATCTGTGTGGAGTCCGCACGAATACTTTGATTACCGATTACAGAGAAACTGAGTCCATGGAAGGTGATGATTCTGACCCACCCTCAAACACTCGAAATACGAGGGCAGTAAACGATTTATTACAGTCAATCTCCGTGGCTAAAATGCACCTATCTGTAGTGAACGATATGCTAGATGAGGGATTTTCTGAGCCCTTACCGCGTGAGTTGGCGAATTCATACAGAGCACGGCACCACCTCATTTGGAGTCTCTATAGTCAAATCCAAGACTTGGAGATTTTTATCGAAGAGTGTAAACAACATAATGTGTTCGACCAAGACAGTATCACTCCCGAAATGGTCGCTAACGAGTGGATGCGCAGCCCAGAACAAGCAAGGCGTCAGTTTTTGACTGAGACCAATCGCTAGCTGTTTCTTTATGGTGTGGATAGGGAGAATTGATAGAGAATCTCTCGAATTCAGTGTATCCCATGGAAAATTTTTAGTATTGGCTTGTTCTATCATCAGGTGGCCGTTGCACTATAGTGCCGGCTATTGATTACCCACCCCAATCAATTGCCGCTGGTTGATGCACTGACCCCGCATCAACCATCTGCAAAAAAACATTACTGACCTGCGACAGGCTCCCTGCCTGTCCACTTCCCGCCTACATTATTCGACCAATCAAAATAGTACATTTCGGAACTTTGAGGTACGTAGGTCTCTCGCACTTATGTATGACGACGCGGCAACGGGAGCGATTTATTCACGGCCAATTGGCATGGATGCTGTCCTCCATTGTCGTGTTAGCACTCCTTGACGCGCTCTCGCTCGAGCTGTTTTTTGTGTTGTCACTCATTGGCTTCCTGGTGGCTGTCGAGATGACAGCACCAATTACTGTCTCTCCACGCTGGCGGAAACGTCTCAAATGGATTATCGCGCTCGGTCTCGTTGGCTTCACGTACATTGTCATTAAGCGTATCCTGGAGATACTTCCGAAAGGAGTGATTTGATGGGTACATCAGATGCGGCTGTCAACTCGTGGTCTGACCTCGTCTCGCCTAGGATGATACTTGTTTGCTATCTGACCGCTGTTATACTTGCGGTCATCTTTGCTGCAAGCACATCAACGATCGCGTTCAGTGCCTATAATTCACAATGGGACGGTGCAGACGATATACGAGCCCTTAGCGAAGATATTGGTACGGAAGTCACAGTCGCTGTGAATACAAGCTATTATGATCGGTCTCCCCCCGAAGAGACTATTGCGCTTGTTCTGTCCCCGGAAACAGGATATACTCAGTCAGAGCGGATGCGTGTTGCAGAATTTGTCCGTGATGGGGGGACACTGATCGTTGCTGAGGATTACAAATCACATACGAACCCCCTCTTGCGTAGCGTCGGTGCAAGTGCTCGAGTTAATGGGACACCACTCTATGATACACGAAATTACTACCGAACAAGTGCGTTTCCCAAAACCAAACCCACACAGCGACATCCTGCAGCCGACAATGTGACAACAGTCGTGTTCAATCATGGCACAGCAGTTGATCCAGGAAACAGCACGATTATCCTTCGTAGCTCTGCCTATTCATATTTGGATACAACCGATGACAACGAACTCAACCACAACGAAACTCTCCAGCGCTATCCTGTAGGCACAGTTGAAGAGGTTGGCAAAGGTCGTGTTTTTGTTCTGGGCGATCCGAGCTTATTTATCAATGCGATGTTAGAGCGTGGCGATAACGCCCAGTTCGTTTCTAACCTTCTTGCTGAGCATGAACGGCTACTGCTTGACTACTCACACAGCGACAGTATTCCCCTTTTGTCTCGAATAACCCTTACCCTGAATCACTCTCCGCAACTTCTCACTGTGATCGGGGGTGCTTTAATTGTCATTTTTGCTCTTCTTGATCGCCGTGTTGATATCGCTCTCAGAGACTGGTGGCAGGAACGGCAGTTACCACACTCGGCCCACGACCAGTTGGCAACAGAAAATGGAATCCGGCGGTATCTTCAAAAGGAACACCCAGACTGGGATCCAGAACGGTTGCAGCGGGTAACACAAGGGATTATGAAGCGTCGGTGGGATACTAGTGACGATGACTGATCCGGCGGATCTATATGAGTCGCTTCAGACAGAGGTGGAGACTGTATTGGTCGGCAACGAAGACACATTAAAACACCTCACAATTGCGTTGCTGACTGATGGTCATGTTCTCCTGGAGGGTGTTCCGGGTGTCGCAAAGACAACGATTGCGACGTTATTCAGCAAGGCTTCGGGACTTGGCCATTCTCGTATTCAAATGACACCGGACCTGCTGCCAGCAGACATTACTGGCACAACGGTCTATCGTGAATCGACTGGTGAGTTTGAAACGCAGAAAGGGCCAATATTTGTGAATCTCGTAATTGCTGACGAAATTAATCGAGCACCACCAAAGACCCAGAGTGCTTTGCTGGAGGCAATGCAGGAGCGGCAAGTCTCAATCGAAGGCTCGACGCTCCAGCTACCAGATCCGTTCATGGTTGTCGCAACAATGAACCCGATTGAGATGGAGGGGACGTTCGCTCTGCCGGAAGCCCAACGAGATCGCTTCCAGATGAAACTTCTTACTGAAATTCCGGACAATGAGGAAGAGCGAGCGATATTAGATCGCTTTGATCAGAGCCCAGACTTAGGTGCTGATAATATTTCGCAGACGATCTCCAAGTCAGAAATTCAGGAGGCTCGCCAAGCAGTAATTAAGACTCATATCGCGGATCGTGTCAAAGACTATATTGTGAATCTCGTGACGGCAACTAGAGACCATCCGGATGTGGGTCATGGCGCTTCTCCACGTGCCGCCATTGCTCTCCAGAATACTGCGAAAGGTCACGCGCAAATCGCTGGCCGCGACTATGTGATTCCAGACGATATCAAAAGCATGGTTGAACCAGTTCTCCGTCACCGTCTTATTCTAAATACCGATGCTGAGATCAGCGATATTGAACCAGTCGATATTATAGATGACGTCTGTCAGCAGGTATCAACTCCATCAACACAGGTTGAAACGACGGAAACATCTCCAGCGGTCAGTGATGGCGGGGTCCCTGATACGGATAGCTAGTCCAAGGCAGTGAAAAGACGAATCAATCCCAGCGTAGGGTGATCAAAGAGTCAGCTCGCTCGTTGCCGTCTTTGACAGCAACTGTGACAGGAGTGCTTAGACCAGCAGCCATTCCTGTTCCAAGAAATGAGGCAATCGGATGATCAATGGACGTTACTTCGCTGTGAGAGGGGTTGATTATTCCAACAGTCACCTGGTTACGTGAGTCATCCAGTTCGAGTCGCGTTCGGTCAGCGAGCTCAAATTGGTCAGTAAGTGCTTCTGTTAGTTGTAAGGCAATCTCATCTGGTTTTTCGGCGAGTGGCTGACGTTGACTTTGCTTGAACTCGCGATACAGCCGACCGCCAGTTGGTGGTAATGAAACCCCATATTCTGCTTCGCTTGCACCCGTTACAAACAGGCTGCGTAATTCATCAGTCTCTGGTATCTCATAGGCAACGTGCTGAGGAATGAACAGCCTGACTGGTGTAGCAGCTATCTCTGGTGTTGGTATATAGACATACTCTTCCTGTAAGTCTAATTCAGTAATAAGCCCAGACGTCAAGTCGGAATAGGCACCGTAGACACTCTCGCTGACCTGAGCCGAAACGAAGGTTTCAGGTGTTAAGTAGTACGTCGCAAGTCCAGTAAAAAGGCCAGTTCCACCTAATGCGACGAAGATCGTCTGTAGTGACGGGAATATTGCTGCCCCCATGAGCGAAATAGCCCCAATAAGTCCAAACCCGAGTGCCGCTCGACGATAGGTAGTTTGTTTCGCTAGAGCATACGACTTCCGCAACCGTTGGTTCTCTTCTCGAAGGATATCAATCTCGGCAGCTAAGACTTCGGTTTCTAATTGGTCTGTTTCAGTTGCTTGTTCCTGTTTATCCAGCGTCTTCTTTGAGTTACTCATTGGTACCAACCTCGGTGGATGACGCGTCAGGTGTAATTATCCTAAGGCGGACAAGCAGATATCGGTGAAGCAGATAACAGCTTACTCCGAATATCACACCGAACCAGACCGCACCCAGCCAGAGTGCTACATCGAGCGCGGTAACTGTATACCAAAATGCCCCTCCCAAGCCAATGGCAAGTGCGACCGTGACACCTCTCCCCACTTGTCTGTCGGCAAATGCTGTTTTCATCGCTAGTGACAGTAGAAAACCGCCTTCAACCAATGCAACGAACGGGATTGACATTGGTTCAACCGCAATGATGAGGAATTGACCGAAGCTGATAGCCAGTGCTGGAACAGTGAAGAGGTAGAGTAGCACCATTCCCCCAGCACCGATGTCGGTCCACAAAGGGCCCGCCATTGCAAGTATGATTGCTGCTACTGCTATTCCAGAGTCTCCGATAATATGTGCCGGTGGCCGTTGGGCCGACAACTTGGAAATAAAATTGAGGTCTCTACTCATACGGTGCCTCCAGATATCTGCTTTGTTCGCTTTTCTGAGAGAACGGCGGAGAGTCGGTCTGAAGGCGCGACTTCGTACGCAGTCACGTTCGGAATCATTGTAAGATCCTGCCGGAATTCTTCAAATTCCCGATAACGATTATACGCCGTTTCAAGATTACTCAGCCCATCTGGTTCAAACAGTACAGTTGGAGTAATGAAGATGATGATATCTAAACCAGCATGACGGGCAGTGGCCACAGTTGATTTGAGCTCGTGGGGATGCGTATCGTCAGTTAGAATCACGACTGTGCCAGACTCTGTGGCCTCACCCAATACTGCACGTAATCCAGTATACAGCTGTTGCTTCGTTGCTGATTTCGTTGGCCTCACCGAACGATACGAACTCAGTATCGATTTGAAAGCGTTTTCTGATACCTTGTCCCAGTCTGCGGTTGCCTGTGCGATCGTTTCCCTCTGCTGATTGAGGATATCCTCTTGAGTATTTGTTGTAGAAGGTTCAAGATCAGCAAGTTGGTGATAAACCAGTTCATATGTTCTAGGAGATGCAACAGGCTCAATCTGATTAGTAACACCACTATCATTTACACTGACAAAACCGAGGGGATCAGTCGCTGAAGAGGCTGTAGCTCTAAAAGCGGAGGCAATGCTTTTCGTATAATCGAGCTTTGTATCACCGGCCACGCCATCGGCCATTGAAGAGCGGTGATCAACCATTAGTAATAGCCGATGGTTTGTTTCGCCTTCGTAAGTTCGAACGTGGGGCTCATTGAGACGAGCTGTAGCCTTCCAATCAATCTGATTGGCTGCATCACCAGCGATGTATTTCCGAATCTCCTCAGGAACTAATCCACCTTCACGACCCCGGGCACGGTGTTCTCCGAAGCCTATCGACAAGCGGTCTCCACCTTGTCCGACATGGATGGGGTTCGGTTCATTCGGTTCAACCACTACTTCTACTGGTGAGCCGGCAGAGAATTTTTGTGTAAATAGCCCGGACGGGTCTTCAACTTGAATGGCCGGCGGACTGAATTCATGCTGACCGACGGTTTGCCAGACGAGTGAGGATGTCGTACTGGCTTCCGTCTCTTGTGGCGCCAGAGTCAACTCAGGGCCTGACTCACTCACATCGACTCCAAGTGGTATTATTGCGCTAACGGTCACTGAAACCGGCAACGGTTCTGGAAGTGAGGCAGAGAGCAAATATGATGCTTCTGACTCTAAGCGGACAGTAGTTCGAGAAAGCGCCTGTTCAACGGATAGCTGTTCCCGTAATTTTGTAACGCACCGAATAAATGCCAGCTGGGCCGCGAGCAACCACGCGCTCAGACCTATCGCCCCCACAACCAAGAGTGGTTCTGTCAGCACCACTCCTGTAACTCCAAGACACAGCCCCACCAACGAGAACAGCCAGAACCGTCGTGTCACCTCCATTATTAACATCCAGCGGATACAGGTAGTTGAATATACCGACAACATCCGACACCTCTGTGTCTGAGGGGAGATACAGATATAAAGCTATTTTACCCCTTTCACCTGAAGTATGTAATGCCGCTGACGCGGCGGACAGCGGTACTCACTGGCGATCACTGCAGCACCACGCTGCGTCCCAGTAACCATTCCCCTACCCCTTGCCAAATCTCACCCCTCACCCCAATCCGCCGTCTTCTGAAAAAGTGTGAATGTCAAAAACATTTATTAGCTGTCAAAATAGGTGATATACAAGCGAAGAAGATTATAGTATGTCCTCGCACTCGAAGGCTTTATTGAATTCACTACCAGCAGTAGTTGATAAGAGCATCACAGAAATTGATCTGAATTCATATATTGGTGAGGCACCAACCCTCCTTCTATTCTATCCTAGTAACTTCGGACCTAGAGTGGCCCACTCTATTTCGACACTCGAGGCGTGTAGCAGGCTCGCTGAAAGCATCGAGCCAGCGGCCCATGTATTTGGAATCTCAACTGAATCAGCATTGAGTCAGAAAAAATTTGCAATTAATTCATCGCTACAAATTTCCCTAATAAGCGATTTATCCGGCCACTTAGTACAGAGCTTTGATGTGGTTGGTCAGTCTTTTAGCGGGCAACAAATTCCACAGCTTTCCCTCTTTGTGATTAACTGCCAAGGGAACGTTATCTTCAGTTGGAGAGCGGACTGTCCGACAGACGAGCCACCACTGGATAAAGTTGAGGCGGTAATTACAGATATCTCCTCAGAAATTGCTGCAGCAGGGCAGTACCGAGTTGCTCACGCTCACTATGCAGAAGGACGTCGACATCTCTCGTGCGGACTCAGTGACTCTGAGAATCAAAACTGGGTTAGGGCCGCTACAGAGTTTACTGACGCCTCCACAGAATTTGAGGAGGCTACAGATATTTTCATAAAGTGTCAATCTGCAAATGGAGGCCGTGTCCACCAACTTGCTAATCGAGGTCGATTACGAGCGACAAAATTCTGGGAAGCGTCAGAATGGCTTGCTGGGTTTGCAACGGCAGCAAAAAATAATTGTGACGAGAGAAGACAGGTAACGAAACAAGAGGCTCATCAAGCTTTACTAGAAGCCAAAGATTTAGCACCGATTCTGGATCCGGACGAAGAATTTTAGCTGAAAGTAGGCGCTAAGCTCCCTTCCTCAGCGAGCGCCGACCGAAGGGAAGGCGCCAAGCAGGAACTACTCACCGTTTTAACAGACAGCAAGGAGTCGGTGAGGTCTTTGTATCCCGAGGCGGAAATCTACAGGCGGAGCAGGCCGAGTGCCTCGGGGCTGACCCCGAGGCGGTTCACGAACTAATTGAGAATGCCGTCAAACACTCCAATGCAGAGGTCCCCGCTGTCGAGATTGGCGTAGCGGCCAACGATACGACGATTCACATAACGGACCCGGAATACCAGAACACGAGCGACGTGTCATCCAAGATCGGACAGAAGACCCACTCACCCACAGTTCCGGCTTGGGTCTGTGGATTTCGAACTGGCTGATTACGTACGTTGGTGGAAATATCGAATTCCTAGATAGTGATAACGGAGCGACAGTTTCTCTGACGATTCCATACATGTCCTGACCCGTAACCCAGTCTTGAGGTGTTCTTTCAGTGTGTTTGATATCGACCAACAGTGTCGTCTTCAATTGGTAGGTTGTGCGGTTCGTTCTCTTCGTGAAGCAGGAGAATCATTTCCCACTTGAAACCCTCAATGGGTGCCTGGCCGTCGAAGCCTTGCTGATTATCGGATGCTACCGGTACGCCTGTTGACACCGGAAGTGGGTGCTGCACAGCGAGAACAGTTCGTATAGTAGATCAGCAAATATCCCACCTGCGGTCCGGGAAGCTTCGCCGTTCATTCCGGAGGGTGTCACAACAGATTATATGTATCTCGAAGCTAGAGATTGACGTGAATAGCCGATGGTCAGTCATTTAAAAAGAGCTGTAGATGAAGGAGATGCCGTTTTAGTCTTAGCTGAACGTTTTGATGAAAACGAGGCTGCTGTCTGTCGCTCTTTGTTACAATGTAGTTCTTCGAGTCAAAACAACCTGCTGTCCATCAGCGTTGCACAGCCAGCGAGGGCCCGACATGAGCAGTGGCATACTTCATTGGATGCAGAACCAGCGAATAGTTCTATAATTGATGTCCGTATCTCTGACCCACTAAATGAGCTTGAGTCGTCATCCTCACAGCTTGGGGTGGAAACAGTTAGAACATCAGCGGATTTGACCGAGCTTGCTATCCAAATTCAAGATTACATTGATGAATGGCCGACAGAGCCCGAGGAGTATCAAACAATAATCTGTTTTCATTCAATTACTTCTCTTCTTCAATACATTAATTCACGAGATACTTTCAAGTTTATTGATCATCTAACAAAGCAACTAAATGAAGTGGGTGCGATCATCCATTATCACATGGATCCGGGAGCACACAGCACTCAAACTGTTGAAAAATATGTCGGCCGTCTTGATGTAACGTGTAAATATGTCGATGGAGAGCTGAGCGTATTGACCGAAAAATTAAGCCAGTCATCCGTAGGAGATTTTTGATACTACTAGGCGGTGGTACGGAGTCGAAGAGGACACGGGCACCGAGTCAGCAGTGCCCGACACGACTGATTCCGCTGGCTGTGTTTGGCTCGGAATCGGGCGCAGCAGACCTGTTGCAGCAGGTTCGCTGGTGTGAAGGTTGACCTGTCCTCGCTGCCGTTCTGACTGCACGGTCAGAAACGGCAGCTGGAGGGCGTTTCAGCGGTATTTGTGTGAGAATTTCGACCGCACGTTCAACGACAAGACGGGCACGATTTTTCGCTCACTCAAAAGTTGCACTTCGCCGGGGGTTGTTCCCGATTTTCACGCTCCTCCGGTTTAACACGAGTCTCCGGTAATTACAGTGCAAAGTCGAGGTGGCACACAAGACGATCCACGAGCATCAAGCGCTTTGCCAGAACGCTCGATACGCCTTCTCTCGACATCATCTTTTAAGATCAACAACGTGCTACGCAAGAGTGTATTGGATTAAGCTCTGGTCTAATTCTGATCATCTATCAAGACACGCCCATCATGGTATAATGTAATCGCCACATCTTCCCACGTAAAGTATAAATGGCCTTCCTCCATCTGCGTCCCTTTATCACGATGTTGGCCAAGAACACGATTCATTATATCAGGATCAATATACTCGTAGAGTCGTGGCAATTGGCTTGGATTGACCCCTTTGTACTTCGCTGTCTGTTCAATAACGAAATCACATACGGACTTCTCCATCTCTGGTTCGTAGCGGATGTCTCTGCCGCTAGTCTGCATAGAAGACACTAGTGTTCTATTGGGTTGATAACATTAATGGTCTGCAAAAATCCAGGCCATTTTGTTAAGAGAAAAGATGAAGAATTGGAATTGACAGCACATATAAACAGATTCTCGGTTGGAGGATTGGAACGATATTAATACTGTATCAATAGTTGCTTGCTCGTCACCTACACACGAAATTATAGTGTGCTGATCAGCACTGGATTGCTCGCATTTGCTGTTGCAACAGAAACGAGGCCCCCAAGACTAATTGCCTAGCTTCTCAACCGTGACACAAATGGGAATTCGCACCATCATTTCTCGACTGCTGTAGACTGGTGAAACGGAGGTGATCTTCGAATGCAGACAATGTGGGAATACCGTTGGTTCTGAAACTGATGCCTGCCCGGAATGTGGGGCTACCAAGGTGTGTCGCTACGAAATACCCTAGCAGCAGTCAACTCCCCTGTCACGGTGGCGCGGGGAAGCCGCTTCGTAACTAGTTTGAACGCGATTCTATTTACCAACCCAAGCGTTTGTATACGACCTTTGTGTAGCACTTTGTGCGGGCAAAGTCGCCCGCACCTCTGACATCCAAAGCCGGCAGCCAGTCTATCCAACTGGCCGTCGGCCCATCGCTGGGGCAAATCATTCTATCAATATTCACTGGTGGATGAGTAGATGCCAACAGTATTATAAGATAGGAATATCTACCGGTCAATGCAGGTTGTCAGAGGCAACAAATCGGGCTGTCGAAACTCAGCCCTATCCCCCTTGACGTAGTAGGAGCAGGGGACAAGGCCCACCGAGACTCCAACTGAATCAGTGAGTATATCTTGTTTACAGCCTCAGTATGTCGCATGCTCACAACTTCTATTGGGAAGCTTTATCGATTCCTAACTAATACGAGAATACATGTCCGATGGGCTTGAGCAGCAACTGCAAGATGTTGATTCTGTTGACGCCGATGTAGAAGGGTTGGTAAAGATCCCGAGTGATGAAATTCCTGACGAGCATAGGAAATTCGCGGGGCTTCTGGTGGAGGAGTTGGGTGAAGACTTACGGCTTATATTTCATTTTGATCAGGACGGATCGGAACTCTGCTTTTTACGATATGACATGTACACTAAAGATCTATTGCCACGTGTTTCTGCATTGCGTGAGATGGTCCTGGATGATCTAACTTTTCAGGACACAGAACTAGCTGATATATATGGTCAGTTCCAGTCGTGTGTTCTGAACTGCGAAGACACAGCAATTCTGTGTTTCATAGAGCAGACAAAGGATAGGGGACTGATTGCAACTACGGATCAAGTTGGGGGACTGATCAATGTCCCGCGATGATCCTACAACTTGACAACGGTGCGGTCCCAGGCGTGAAGATTACCGGCAAATCGTACTGCTATTCAGTAGCTTGTAGGACGAATACCCGATCGACACTACCTTGCGAACCTCTTGTGCTAGTATTCGACCGTCGACCGGTCATATGAGGTTGAATGGTTCCCTTGTGAAATATTAAAAGTCACTGTCGAACACTGTGGTACCAATACTTAATACGTGGTGGAGTCATGCTGCGCATGGATTGCGGTCCAGTGCATGGATGGATACCTCAGCACATCCCGCAATCCCTGCCGTGGGAACCGTACCAAGAAAATTATTTGAATAACAGGACTGAAGTAGTGAATCGCCTCGGGGTCAAGCCCCGGGGCATTCTCCTAGACTGCTTGTAAACTTCGAAATTGGTCATCATCCACCTGATTCCGGGTTAGTCTCACTAGTATAGGGCCTATAGCACACTCAAAAAGCTGAACTAACTCGGAATCGGGCGTGTGTCTCTTTTTTCAACTGATGTTCCGACAACATATGGCGGACCTCCTAACGCCTTGTCCACTATACTTTTATCCATTCACAACAAGTCCTAAGATATGTCTCCAGTCCTCGCAAGCCAGCTCTCCAACAAACGAGTTCTCAGTACAGATGGACAGGATCTCGGCCACATGCACAGCCTGACGATGGACGCGAAGTCAGGCAGACTTGAGACGATCACGATCCAGACGGACCGTACCGCCGCCTTCGGCATTGAGGCCGGCCCAGACGGGCACCTTCGCTTACCGGCTGATGTACTCGCGACGGTGAGCGAGTACATCGTTGTTGAGCCGCCGACGCAATGACGACGGCGACCGTCGGCGGATCGCTCACGACAGCGGCGATAACTTGTACGACAGAGCCAGCCGCGCGTCAGTCGGCGTGGCTGGCTAGCTAACTACCGAACAAACGACAACTCCATGTACGAACGCTGTAGGGAATGTGGCCGATCAAACGCCCACACACGGCTGTGTACCATTGATGACGAACGACTTTGTGTCCACTGTGCCGCACCCGGTGAGTGTATAGACTGTGGACGAGACACCACGAATCTCACGCCGGACGATGAGTGGCGCTGCCGGCGCTGTCAGAAACGACGGGGCCATCGAGACCCCAGTCAGCGGCTCGATCATCCTGGACTGAGCCGGGAGGTTTGACCAGCTGTGTCGTGGACACGGTACACGAACCATGCAATCCCCTTACCGGCCAACGGGCGTCCAGTCCACGCCGAAAACCTCCGCTTCACAGAGTATCCCGCGTCTGCAGTCAGGAGTAGGGATTGGACGGACGTCACACCGGGTGGCTGCAAGCCACTATTCGAATGCGCGGTATGCAGGCTCGGCTACCGACCGGTTCAGGCGATCTCGACGAAAATGCCTTGGTAAGACGGAGCGAGGCGTGCCTTCTATTCGCTGCGGCCAGCGACACGCTGAGCGAGCCAGGCTGCACCGACCAACGCAATAACTGTGACAGTCAGGCCAAAGCCGGGTCCGTTCCCGCCAGTCGTCTCTTCAGCCGAGCCACCCGCACTGGTGTCGGTTGCCGTATCCTCGTTACCACTAGTCGTAGATGCTGTCTCCGTTTGCTCTTCGGACGTCGCTGTCGTCTGCGCTCCTTCAGCACTATCCGTAACGCTCACCAGTGCAGTACAGCAGCGAGTTCCGTGCCATTCGTTGAGTGGACAGCCACAGTGACCTCGGTATCGGAGGTAATCGTCGGATCGAGTGACAACATCAGATTCTCTTTCGTTGTCCCAGCTTCGAACGTTTGTGTCGTGTTGATCGTCCCCTGCTCAGTGTGCACATCGACATAGTACGAGGTCCCAGCACTCACTTGGTCCACGCTGATCGTGTACACTTCGTCGTGCTGGTCTAGTTCGCGGGTCTGATTGGCAAACTGGACATCAGCGGTCGTAACCGACGCTGTCTGTGCTGCCAGTTCCGTCCCGTTGGTTGCGTGGACAGCCACAGTGACTTCCGACGTGGATTTCAGCGTCGGATCAAGCGTGAGAGACAGATCCGTCTGCGCCGTTTCAGCTTCGAAGGTTTGCGTCGTGTTGATCGTCCCCTGCTCAGTGTGTACGTCAACGTAGTAGTCCTGTTTCGCAGCGACGTGATCGACAGTAATGGTGTGTACTTCTTCGTGCGTGTCGAGTTGGTGAACTTGGTCATCGAACGAGACCGACGGTGCGTCAACCGGGTCAACCGTGATGGTGTCGCTGGTGAGTTCCGTGCCGTTCGCTGCATGGATGGCCACGGTGACCTCGGTATCGGAGGTAATCGTTGGACCAAGGACAACTCCGAGGTTCTCTTTCACTGTCCCGGCCTCGAACGTGCGCGTCGTGTTGATCGTCCCATCGCCGGTGTGGAGATCGATATAGAAGACGGTGTTAGCAGTCGCCTTGTCGATGGTGAATGTGTGAATTTCACCGTGCTGGTCGAGAGGCTTAGTCTGGTTGTGAACCCTCAACCCATCGCCGTCGTCGTGTGCGATAGCCCCACCAGAGAAAAGAACTCCCCCGACAAGCGCCATCACTGCAAGGAACATCGCGATATGCAAACTATACTGCAGTACTCTGCGAGAGTCCATCAAATACATACCGACACTGTCAATTAGAAAAATAATCATGTGACATTTCTTTATCATTTTATCTGAGTGTCAAAATAACCTGTTTTATAAATTTTATATTTCACACTCGGCGATGACAAGAACACCTTCGTCACAGAAGTGCTCTTTTATGGATTTCAGGCCGTCTCGATATCGTGTCATACGTGAACTGCCTCGGAGCCCTGTGATTTGAGACGCCGACGACCCGGCATCACGAGCCAGCCTTCACTCTCTCAGATATTTCCGAGGGACTCCCCCTGCTTAACCTGTAGCGTTCTCTGGAGATGCCGCTCTAACGAACCCACACCAGAATCCGAATGGAATTGTCGCAAACTCATAACGATACCCCGAGCACTGACTTTTATTTATCAATTTTCAAGTAGTAAATGATAATTGCTGCCACCGAGGCCTATACTTATCAGACAACATAGTCAATTTTATAATCGTGCTGCCAACTTCTGGACATGTACGCTCTTGGGAAGTAGATTGTTGATAGCGAGAGCTGCGGCTAAAAGTCGAAGAGGGCAAGGGCACCGCGCCAGCGGTGCCCGATATGTTCCCAATGAGCCGATTCGTGTCGGAATCGGCTGCAGCGGACCTGCTGGAACAGGTTCGCTGGCGTGATGGCGTCGAATGCCCCCGCTGCCGTTCTGACCTGACGGTCAGAAACGGCAGCTATCGGGTGTATCAGCGGTATTTGTGTAAGAATTGCGGTCGGACGTTCAACGACAAAACCGACACGATCTTCGCTCACTCGAAGATGAAGCTCAAAGAGTGGTACTTCACGATCTACGTGTTCTTACGGTTTAACACGAGCATTCGACAGATTGAGGCGGAACTCAATCGTTCGTACAGAACGGTGAGACGGCGCGTCGAGCGCTTCGCCAGAGCGCTCGACGCGCCTTCGATCACGCTGTCTGGACCGGTCGAAATCGACGAGGTGTACGTCTCTGCTGGCCTCAAAGGCCGCGAGCGCGACCAGGAGTCGCGCTCGCGTGGCCTGTCCACGCGTGGACGAGGATCGTACGACGGTGACAAACCGCCGGTGTTCACGCTGGTCGACCGTGGCTCGGACGATCGGTACGTCGTGCCAGCGAAATCCGCCGACGAATCGACCATCCGACTCCTGCTCGCCGACCACGAGCAGGAGTCGCTGACCGTCTATACCGATGGATTTCGGGCCTATGATCCGTTAGAGGACGACGACGGGTTCAACCGCAAATACGTCGTCCACGGCGACGGAGAATACGCTGACGGCGATATCCACGTCAACACCTGCGAGAGCCACGCGTCGCTGACGCGACGGTGGCTCTCGCCCCACCGAGGAGTCTCAAAAGACAAGCTAACGCCGTATCTCAGAACGCTTCAGCTCCGTCGCGAACTCTACAGAAAACCAGGTGACGAAGCACTCAAACATGCTCTCGACGCCGTTCTCTGAAATCAACAACGTGCTTCACAAGAGCGGGACATGTATGTCTACTCCATCGCGACGACAGTTTTTGTGTAGTATTGGTGCAACGTCTCTAGCGTCGTCCGCTGGCTGTCTCGGCACCCTGACTGGTCAGAACGAACTCAAGACGCAACTCGAGTCGGTCCGGGAAGCAACGAAAAAGTACGAGGACCCGAAGCAAGCACTCGGGGACGGCTTCAAAATTGGTGGACCGTATGTACCGGGCATGGGGTGGCACTTTACCAACCCGAAGCGGCTCCAAGACGCAGCCAAAAACGGCCTCACCATCGAAAAACCACCGATGCTCACGTACGTAGAGTCTGCGGAAGGACTCAAGCTGGGATCGGTCGAATACGGCCTCCCAGCACAGGCTGCTGAGGAAACCCCTGACTTGTTCGCTGATGAGAGTGGTGACACAGGAACCGAAACGTGGCACACTCACAAGGCCGCAACACACGTCTTCGCCAAAGCTGACGGTGAGCAAAACACACCCAAAAATATCGCCTTCGAGGACTGGGTGACGAACGATTATTGGGCTGAGTTCCAACCTCCAAGCAAGAACCTGAAGGCAGGAGACGAAATTGCGTTGAACTGGGGGACGGCACACGGAAAGGAAGGGAGCAAAGAACAGCGCGTTGTCGATCTGGTGTCCAACCACCCGGGCCTTACGACGCTTCACGCATGGGTCCATATCGAGAATCCTGAGGGCGTCTTCAAACCGATAAATCCGGAGTATACAAAGAGCAATAATCAATAGAGTCGTTTGCCTAGACAGCCGGTATGGAAGCGTAATCACTCACGTAATGCATTCAACGAAAACCGCACGTCGGTTCATACTCGCTGCTAGTATCGCTGTAGCACTATGTCTTATTGCGAGCGCACCCGTTGCTGCTCATGGTGGCGATGACGAGAACAGTACGGGAGTAGCAAATACGACCTGTAATTTTGCTCATCCAGACTGGCGATCCGCACAGACAATTTCGAATGTTCGAATTCAAGAGGACCAGCATTGCCGTCCTGATAACCCCTATCGGGTAGCAACGTCGGTCAAAGGGACGAACAATGTCGGGATGCAGACACTGATGAAATCCGGGTTGAACCGGAATGCCGTCGTCAAAAAGAATGACCGCGATGGTGACGGAGACCCGGACGAAATACATCTCACCCTCGAAGTTACTGGTATCAATGAATACAACGCCACGACTACTGAGCAGATAGCGCCCGGTGTCTCTCCTGCGATGTGGACGTTCACCCCAAAGACCCGAGGTATGGTGGATGCCGGCTCGAAAGCTGACGCCAGTATCAGAACGATGAGTCCGACTATTCGGGCTGAAGAGGGTGACACCATCTACGTTACAGTTGAGAACACGCATTATATGCCCCACACCATCCACTTCCACGGCGTTGATCATCCATACGAGCGACAGGATGGTAGCGGAAATGATGGTGTGCCTCAGACAAGCGAACAACCGATTCAGCCCGGAGAAGCGCGGACATACACCTTCACGCCCCGAGAGGCCGGGACGATGTTCTACCACTGCCATGTTGTCCCGAACGTACACGTCGAAATGGGACTGAACGGCCAATTCATCATCGAACAGAACAGGTCGAACAACGCAGTCCAGACCTACAACTTCGGTGGTGGCAAAGTCCGGCATCCGTCGAAGGCCGTCCGTCAGAACTACTCGGCGGAGTACGACCTCCACTATCAAGCCCTCGATAAGACGCTCTCTGAAATACCGCAAGAGCACAACGATCCAGCTACGATCGCCCAGGAGATTAACCGCCAGTACGATGCAACCGATGAATCGGCGGATTACTTCCTGTTGAACGGGCGGTCATACCCGTACACGATACAGGAGTCACAGATTATCGTCGAGTCAGGCAAGAAGTACAAACTTCGTGTCTCGAACGCAGGTCCGGGAACGGTATCGCTTCACACCCATGGGCACAAAGTGAATATCACCGCGAAGGACGGTGTAACAGTCCCCGAACGTCAGCAAACGAAGCGGGATGTCGTGCAAATCTCGCCTGCACAACGGCTCACCTTGAGTCTGAACACGACTGATGACGGCGTGAACAGCTACGGGAAGGGAATCTGGTTCATGCACGATCACCGAGAAAAAGCCGTCACGACGGATGGAATCAGTCCCGGCGGGGGTATCACGATGATAACCTACGAGCCGTATCTGAACAAGGCCACCGGGATGCCCGAAGTGAACACGAACTTGACCCGGTACTTCAACACCTCCTACTACGACGGCGAGATCCCGTACTTCCACCAGAACGAGAAACTCAGCAACTCGTCACTGAAGACAGTTACTCCGGATGCAGTCCGGCACGGCGCTCACGTCGATCACGATGACACCATGGGGAATATGATGGCGATGGAGATGGTGCCGAATGGAACCATCGTCAACGAGAATACGGAGCAGCTTCCGGGGTACTGTTCGCGAATCAACGGGACAAAGCACATTACGATCAAAGCAGGCGAACAGTTCGCTGAAGACGGTGAAATGTTCGGCTTCAGCAAAGAAAAAATCATCGCGGAGCCGTGTACGAAGGTGACGGTTACATTAGAGAATCACGATGACGTGCGCCATCAGTGGATGATTCATGGCCTCCCAAAAGCGACATACCCAATGGGGATGTTCAACCTTGAGGCTCGTGCCAATGGCACGGTGACTGGCACGTTCATCACTCCCAGTTTGGACCAGTCGTTGCTGATGCACTGTTCGCTCCCCCAGCACGAGCAGAAAGGGATGCATGGACAGCTCATCGTCGGCTCGCCTTCGGAGAGTGAGCAAAGCACCTCGAATACAGCCAGTAGTGGTTCAGTAAACCCACTTTCCCCACTCGTGGCTGGTTCGATTGTTGTCTCTGGGATCGTACTTATTGGAATCTGTCTGGGTGTCTGGAAACGCCGGACCTGACTCCCATGTCTCTATCTCAGGAGTAACATGTGATATATTCGATGACGAAAACCAATCGACCACATAACGCGCTTGCAGAAGAAGTGCAGGATCTCTCCCCAAGTGCGAAATTAGTATTCAAAATTCTCGAATACAAGGGAGAGTTAACACAAACAGAGATATTGGAGGAAACGCGTCTCCCTCCCCGTACAATCCGCCGCGCGGTAACAACACTCGAAGAGCACGGGATTGTCACCGCTCAATCTTCTCTCACTGATGCTAGGCAGCGTATCTATTCTCTTGACAGGAACTGATAGCCTAGCAGTGTCGGCGATACCTGGGTAAATTTTGGTAGCCCGCTGAGGCCATCTGAGAGTATGATGGGGAATCCGAATTCTCGGTTTTTCAGGTGACTGTTGATTCTCCCGAATCTGTCCGTGAGACAAGCCAATCAACACAACTTTGTCACATCGACAGGACCCGTTGGGTATGGACGGACACCGCGTCTTAGTCACTGGTGGTGGCGGCTTCATCGGCTCGAATCTCGCGAATACGCTTGCTGTTGACAACGACGTCATCGTGGTCGACGACGGCTATCTCGGCACGCCCGCAAACGTCGACGATTCTGTCGAGTACGTCGAGCGGAGCGTCGTCGACGACGACCTGCCGACGGACGTCGACGTCGTCTTTCACCTCGCAGCACTGTCGTCATACGCGATGCACGAGGAGAACCCGACCCACGGCGCTCGGGTCAACGTCGAAGGGTTCGTCAACACGGTCGAACAGGCCCGCGACGACGGCTGTGACACCGTCGTCTATGCGTCGACGTCTTCGATCTACGGGAGCCAGACCGACCCTTCGCCCGAGGACATGGGCGTGACTGTCAACACGGGCTACGAGGCCTCGAAGATGGCCAGGGAAACGTATGCGGAGTACTTCCACAACCACTACGACATCTCGCTGGCCGGGATGCGCTTTTTCTCGGTGTACCAGGGCTATGGCGGCGCCGAAGAACACAAAGGCGAGTACGCGAACGTCATCGCCCAGTTCGCCGACGACATGGCCAACGGCGAGCCACCCGTACTGTACGGCGACGGCACCCAGACGCGGGACTTCACCCACGTCGAGGACATCGTCCGCGGGCTCGAACAGGCCGCCGACAACGACCTGCACGGGATCTACAACCTCGGGACCGGCGAGGCCTACGACTTCCTCACCGTCGTCGAGATGCTCAATGACGAACTCGGGACCGACATCGATCCGGAGTTCGTCGAGAACCCGATTCCCGACGACGTGTATGTGCATGATACCTGTGCCGACTACACGAAGATGCACGCCGCCACCGGCTGGGAACCACGGATCTCTTTCGAAGAAGGGATTCAGCAGGTTTGTGAGCCATACACCTGATTCTCAACATCGTCGGGAGATACGATCTTGGATGACACGGAGATTTGTCAGACCGCACTGCGAGAACTTCTCCAGTATGCTGCCGGGAGCGATGCCGGGCTGAGAAACCAATGAAGAACGCCAACCGATAACCAGATGGGAAAACCCTAGTTTCCATCTTTGATATTAAACCATAAATATGGAATATTGGGGACAAAAAGGAGAGTGTATGGGTACAAATTTACTTAATACGCACCTACATAGGGCTCCGACCTGCCTTCGAGCAATGATGATTACAAATTAGGGTGTGGTCGGTGCCTTGATGAGCCCCAATATCTATTTTGATAGACGAAGGCCTAGCTCTATATACTCAAACGATATGATTCAGTAATACAAACGCAAACGATAGTAATGGATTTCTTAGATAGCTATAGCGTCATTATTTTAGACGAATATACTGTTAGACAAGAATTGTTAGCCGGTTGGCTCTCTGGAGTGGAGACAAAGACGATTTCCGCCACACCCGAGCTCCCCGCTGCATTCGACGCAACAGTTACCGTGGCTTGTCTCTCCCACGCTGCACTCGACGATGAGAACGATTCGGTGCAAAAGTACATCCTCACCCGAAATCCATACTGCCAAATTGTCGGTATCCTCTCTCGTTCCTCATTTGTGAGTCCCTTTGAAGATCAATACGACGACATACTGCAGCGCCCGCTATTCAAAGACGAGTTTCAGGATACCATCGAATATCGATTTATTGCTGGTGTCTACAGCAATCTGCTGAACGAATTGTATAGTATCAACACGTCAGTCGTCGCACTACGGCAAGCCGATGCTGAAAATGTTGATCATAAGCAAGAAAAGATATTGCAAGCTCGGTCTCGGTATGAAGAACTCCATACGCAGTTAGATAGCCTCCAAGAGAAACTCTCACACGAGACAATTGTGGGTATCCTCCAAACGATTGAACGCCACAAACGGTATCTAAAACAGCCAGATGAGGAGGTAGAGGAAGGTCAGTCGACAAGCTATCGTCCACGACGGTGTCCCTCCTGCCAACTCCCGTGGGGGGTCAATCACCGGAACGACCTGAAGGATGGCTACAAAAAACTCGGGGCAGAGGTGTTTCAGTGTGCCAGGTGTGAAAAAATCGTACATGGCTTAGCTGGGGAACAGCGTATCTACTAAACCACGGGAAGCCTCGGCGCTTGACCCCGAGGCGGTTGACCGTGATGTGTGAGTGGTTCAACGAAGTCGGCTATAACGCTGACATCGACGCGCTTTCCGAGCAGTTCGGCTTTGAGTTCGACACCTTGAAGAGTACCTCCGCGACCACGGCTGGGATGACAAGGACGATGGCATCCGTCCCCGGGTGGGTCAAGGCCATGCAGTGACAAGGCGCAGGTTGACGAGGGTAGGAATTTCGACCGGCGAGATTCGATTCCAATATGGATCCGACGACGAGTGACGAAGAATGGGACTGGGAATTCTCGCTACGAAATAAAAGGTAATATTCTTCACCCAAGTTTTTGTTAGTCTCCAAGAGCAAGTTCCGTCACAAGTTACCCGGTTCAGTAACAAAGAGCGAGTCCCCTACGTATGCCCCAGTTACGATAACATGGATCACTGTCATTCACACGATCACTTCACACACATCTACGAGTCCTCTACCGACCTAGTTGACGCAACTGTTCCGTTCCTTGAACGCGGCTTCAATGCTGATATGAAATGTTTTGTCATTGGGACAGAGCACACGCAGACTGTAGTTCTGGATGCCTTGGAAGGGGCCAATCGTGAGGGCGAGGATGCACTTGAGGCAGCCGCAGTCACTTGCAAATTACCTGAAGACATATACCTCGCTGACGGCGGGTTGGATGCAGACAGGGTCATCTCTCGCTACGAGACCCTGATCGAAGACACTCTTTCTCAGGGGTATGCAGGTGTCTGTGTCGCCGCCGACACGACGTGGATACAACAATACGATGTCGATCGTGACGAATGGGAAGCGTACGAACGCCGAGTGAATGATCTCTATCACGAGCGCTCTATCATGGGCCTTTGTCTCTACGATCGGGCTCAGTACTCGTCGGACTATCTCTCGGACATGCTTTGCGCACATCCGAAGCTGACTGATGGCTCTGGTGACACCGCGAACATATATTATGAGGACCCTGCTGACGCTGGAACTCTGGATCCGGTTGACTACAAGTTACGGTCACTGTCACAATTTCGAGAGAAGCAGCGCACGCTCTCAAAGCGCGACCAACAACTGGATGCACTTAATCGCACGATTCAGGGGTTAGATCAGCCCGACAAAGAGACCGTGCTGCAGTTATCAGCAGAGACCGTCGCATCTGCAACGGATGCTTCGATGACCGCTATCTGGGTATTCGATGGGACGACCGGCGATCTCCAACTGCAAGCACACTCAGTCACCAGCACAGAGTTGGAGGCGGTCTCGCTGGATCCGATGCTCCTTGATGTAGCTTGGGATACGTTCACTGAAGGAACTCAGCAGACATTCGAAAACCAATCCGTTGAGTCAGCCTCAGACCCCACCGTGTCAGGGGTCGCTCTTCCCTTGGGGAATCACGGCGTATATCTCGCTGCGAGCCCTGAAAACGGGGCTGTGTCGGATGCTGATCTGCGCGTTCTGCAGACCGCAGCCGGAATCACGAAATCGGCGCTTGATCGCCAAGAGTTCGAACAGGCAATCGAAACCAAGGCTGAGCAGCTCCAGCGCCAGAAGGAGCAACGGTCCTATCACGAACGTATCAGCCGGGTATTCCAGCGGCTGAGTGAAGAAATCGTGGATTCAGACACCCAGGCGGAGGTTCAGCGGGCTGCCTGCGAAGCGATCGCCGACATCGATATCGTCCAATTCGCCTGGGTTGGGGCATTTACCGACACAACCGAGTCGCTGCAACACGTCCATACCGCTGGAGATCCGGATGGCTATCTCAGTGCTGTCGTAAACAATGGTGAGTGGACCCAGGGAGAGCCGACCCGTCTGGCGTCGGAAACGCGTGACTGGCAACTCGTGGAGAATACACGGACTGAAACAGCGACAGAGCGCTGGCAGCGAGAGGCACTGAAAGCAGGTATCCAGGCAGTCGGTAGTCTGCCGCTCGTGTATAATGGCGAGATGTATGGCGTCCTCAGTATTTACTTCCGACAGCCACGAGGCTTCGATAGCGAGGTTCGAGACGTCTTGGAACGCATCGTTGATCTCGTAGCGCACAGCATAAACAGAGCTGAGGCGAAACAAGCGCGCGGCAGTGACGAGGTCGTTGAACTCACATTGCGGTTGACGAGCCAGGAGCACGCCGTGATTCAACTGGTTTCAGAGCTAGACTGCGAGTTCGAATTAGAAGGATTTGTCCCGACGGCGGGGAGCTCGCACCGGCTATTTGCATCGATCGATGCACCACCGGGACAGATTCTCGCATTCAGCGAAGAGGCCCGATCCGTCGATGCGATGCACGTCGTGGCTGAGGGCGAGGACGAGTATCTCTACGAGTGTACGCTGAACGAGTCGTGCTTCCTCGATCTCCTTCTCGATCATAATATCGTCCCACAGTCGTTGACAGCGAGCGGCGAATCCGCATTTATCAGTCTCGAGGTGCCCGAGCAGAAAAACGTGAGTGAGTTCTTCGAACTATTCAAAACCCGATACCCGGAAACAGAGCTCGTCGCAAAGAACCGCCGCGAGAGACCAGTACAGACGCAAATCGAGTTCAAAACAGATGTCACGGAATCACTATCAGAGCGGCAACTAGAGACACTGAAAACCGCCTATCACGGCGGGTTCTTTGAATGGCCTCGAGAGAACTCGACACAGGACCTCGCAGAATTGCTTGACGTCACACACCCTACCGTGAGCAGGCATCTCCGTGAAGCTCAGCGGAAGCTCCTGGTAGAGCTTTTCGAGGAGTGACTAGACAGGACGAGTCAGAGATACTCCGTACCTATCCCGATTTACAAATGTAGAATGTCAATGAACCGAATATGTTCGAATGTACGCGGAAGCTTCCAGTGTGTCAATTTCTCTTGAAACACTATGGACAGTGCGCCGGCACCCCAAATATCGGCCGTCGGTGAGAAGGAAGCCTCTACGGCTGTTGTTCAAGCAATCGCTGACGCGGCGGGTACGGACCCTCTCGAGCTCCCGCCGCTCTACAATTATATCAGCCCGGATTCGCTGAACCATCTCTTCAGCTGGAAGGCAAACCAGACGCCCCAGGCACAGGGACACATCGTCTTCCGTATGGACCAGCATTGGGTGAGCGTCCAGGCGTCCGGGCAAATCACCGTGAGACCACGAGACGAATTGGCGACTCAGCCGACGCCACCACCCGCCACTCAGTGTCGCGTTCAGTACGATTGGGAAATTTGCTCAGATGTCTGTCCAGCACTCTTGGATGCGCTGAGGAATCACATACAACTGAACGTCGACGAGATGCGACCCCTGTTCGACGTGGTCGATCCCGATGCGCTCAACAGCATCTTCGAACCAATCGACACTTGCCGGCGCCGAGATACTGGCTGGGTGTCCTTCCCGGTCGTGGACCGGACACTCACCGTTGAGGCCTCCGGCCAAATCACCGTCGTTCCTGACTCACCGACAGCTCATCCTATGGTGGCCTAATGGCTCAAGACTCGCCAACCGTCCTCATAGTGGACGATACGCAAGATATTGTGGACCTCTATGCAACATGGCTCGAAGATGACTACGATGTCCATACCGCAACGACAGGTGAGGAAGCGCTCGAAAAAGTCGACAGCGCGGTTTCCGTCGTCTTGCTTGACCGTGCGATGCCCGGGTTAGCTGGGGATGATGTTCTTGAAGAGATTCGACATCGGGACCTGTCGTGTCGGATTGCGATGGTGACGGCCGTCGAACCGGATTTCGACGTTCTCGAACTCGGTTTCGACACTTACGTCACGAAGCCGTGCACGCATGATCGCCTTCACGAGACGGTAGACCGACTGCTCACCCGGGACAACTACGGCCGCGCAGTACAACGATTCTGTGCCCTTGCTTCGACAAAAGCGGTATTAGAAACTGAGAAGACCGCGGCCGAACTCAAAGGGAACAGCGAATACAGGCGTCTCCACGCGAAGTTAGCGGAGTGTCGCGAGCAGGTCGAGACGGTAAGCAAAGATCTTGATCCCGCTGACCACGACGCTTTGTTCCGAGATATTGGCTCCGAGAGTATGAATCGCCCCCGACAGGGGTTCTCCGGCTCGCGTTCTGCGAACTCGACCACCAGTAACGCACACACTGAATGACTCAACGCAATGGCTGACTCGAACCTCTCACGACTGAACACGCTGGTACCGGACATCGCGTCCGACGCGCGACTAGATCATGAACCGATAACTGTCCTCCACGTCGACGACGATCGAGATTTCGGGCAAATGACTGCCACGTTCCTCGAACGAGTGAACGACGCCTTCGACGTCATTGTGGAAACAACTGCTGATGATGCACTTGCCCGGTTAGACGAGGGTGACCCAGTCAACTGCATCGTGAGCGACTATCAGATGCCCGGGAAAAATGGCATCGAGTTTCTCGAAGCCGTCCGTGAGAACTATCCGAACCTCCCGTTCATCCTGTTTACCGGCAAGGGGAGCGAAGCGGTCGCCAGTGAGGCTGTTTCGGCAGGTGTGACCGACTACATGCAGAAAAGCAGTGGGACTGACCAGTACGAGATACTGGCGAATCGAATCGAGAACGTCGTCGACGGCTACCAATTTCAGCGTGCCTCGGCAAAGCGCGGACGGCGTTTGGAGACACTCATCAGCAATCTTCCTGGTATCGTCTACCGCTGTCAAAATGACCATCGATGGCCGATGGAGTACGTCGAAGGCGAGTGTGAATCACTCACTGGTTACGCCCCAGAGGCGATTGAAGACGACGATGTCTCGTTCGGCCGGGACGTAATTCATCCCGAAGATCAGGAGAAGGTCTGGGACACCGTCCAGGAGGCCCTCAAGACACGCGATCCGTTCGAGACAACGTACCGTATCGTCACCAAGGACGGCACCGTGAGGTGGGTCTGGGAACGCGGCCGGGGTATCTATACAGAACCCCATGAGCTGGAGGCACTCGAGGGATTCATTACGGACATCTCAGAGCAGATGGAGGACGACGATCCGTTGCCAGTCGACACAGATCGCCTCTCGACGCTGTTCAATAACGCGACAGATTGCATCGCCTACTGTGAGTTCCACGGTGACGATCCCGTGATCGTGGATGTCAATCCCGCCTTCGAGGAGACCTTCGGATACGCTGCGGAGGACATCGTCGGTGAAGAATTTGAAGAGGTTATAATCCCGCCAGATGAGCGTGACGAAGCTCGCCAAATTTCCCAACGGGTGAAAGACGGTGAGCAGGTCGAAACCGAGCTGCAATGTCAAACCACGGATGGCCTCCGTATGTTCAATCACCGAGCCATACCGATGGCTTCTGACGACCAGACCACGGAGACGTACGCCATCTTCACCGATATCACGGAACGGAAGCAAGACAAACAGCAGATTGACAGACTCGAACACTTCGCAGAACGACTCTCACACGACTTGCGCAACCCATTGAGTGTCGCACAGGGGAATCTGGAGCTGCTGCACGCGACGGGCGAAGACGAGCATTACGAGACAGCCAACAAAGCGCTCGCCCGGATCGATACCCTCATCTCAGATATTCTGACCCTGGCACAGACAGGGGAGCGGATCAGCCTGAGCGAATACGATAAAGTCGACTTAGCAGAGACGTCCCAGAGTGCCTGGGATTTACTCCGGACGGGGACTGCAACACTCGCCGTCGAGGAGACTACGACGATCGAGGCCGACGGAAGCCGTCTCCAGCAAGTGCTCGAGAACCTGTTTCGCAACGCGATCGAACACGGCCCGGACGATGTCACGGTTCGTGTCGGCCTGTTGTCCGATACCCAGGGGTTCTACGTCGCCGACGATGGCCCCGGTATCCCACCCGAGAAACGCGATGTCGTGTTCGAGCCTGAACACTCGACCAAACATGACGGAACTGGGTTCGGACTTGCAACGATCACACAGATCGTTGACGCGCATGACTGGACGGTCGAAATCACGGAGAGTGCGTCGGGCGGCGCCCGCTTCGAGATCTCCAGTATCGAGATGACCCAGCACGACGACTGATCCCGATTAGGAAACCAAAATAGCGAGAACACAACCATGCAGACTACCCCGCGGAGCTCGACAGTCCAAGCCCCCCACGTGGAGGGCGACACAGAGCTCTTAGAGACGACAGCAACGGTCCTGAAAGACGAGAGCGACTTCGACGTTGCGACGGAAACGCAAACCGAGACAGCGCTTGCTCGACTCCGCGAGGAGATCGACTGCATCGTGAGGGAGTCCGACCGGGCCGTCAAGCCTGCTCTCGATATCATCGAGATGGGATTCGACGAGACTCTCACGAAGTCGGTCAGTCGACCCGAGGTACGTCCCGTGGTCGGCCGCCTCGCTCTGCTTCAACAGCACGACGAACCCCTTCTGGAGTGGTTTGTACTCACGTCGAAGATTGCGGATCTTGAATCGAATCTTCCCAGAGAAAAACTCGATGATGACGCGTATACGCAGCTAGTCACACAACTTGAGGAGGGTACACAGGACGGCCTAGGTCACGTGGTGCAGCTATTGGAAGCGGTTACGGACGTGGAAGTGATTCACCAGAGCCTCTCCACTGGAGACTCGGCAACTGAAGGTGTGGAGGCTACCGATGACTGGTGACAACGTATCGGCGATTCGTGTTCTTCACGTTGAGGACGATCCCGATCTTGCGGATTTAACAGCTACCTTCCTCGAACGGGAAAGCGACCGTTTCGTCGTCGAGACAGCCTCCTGTGCTCCTGAAGGGATGGAGTGTCTTATCGAACACGACTACCACTGTGTGGTTTCTGACTACGATATGCCCGGAAAGACCGGTCTCGAATTCCTCGAAGATGTTCGGGAACTCTCCCCCAACCTCCCGTTTATTCTGTTCACGGGGAAGGGGAGTGAGGAAGTTGCAAGCCAAGCGATTTCGGCTGGCGTTACGGACTATCTGCAAAAGCAGAGCGGGACTGACCACTATACGCTGCTCGCAAACCGCATTCGTAATGCTGTTGAACTGGCGCAGGCAGATCGCGAGCGTCAACGCCATCTCGAAGCGATCGAAACTGCACAAGAAGGCATCAGCCTCCTTGATGAAGATGGCTGCTTCTCCTATGTGAACCAAGCGTACGCTGACCTCTATGGATACGAGCCTGACGAACTTCTTGGGCAACCGTGGGAGACCCTCTATCGTGACGGAGATACGACGCGCGTTCGCGAAGAGATACTCCCGCAGGTGCATGAAACGGGCTACTGGCACGGTGAGACAATCGGACTCCGCGTTGACGGGAGTACCTTCTCTGAAGACCACACGCTCGCTACGACCGCTGACGGAGGGCTCATCTGCACCGTTCGGGACGTCACCCATCAAAAGGAACAGGAGCGGCGCCTGAACACGCTCATCGACAACCTCCCGGGAATGGTGTACCGATGTACGAACGACCCGGGGTGGCCTATAGAGGCTGTGGGGGGCGAAGTAGCGGAACTGACGGGATATTCCGCACGGGAGATTGAGTCCCAGGACGGGTTCTTTGACACCGAGATCATCCACCCGGATGATCAGCGTCAAGTCCGGGATGATGTCCAGGCTGCCCTTGAATGTCGTGACTCATTCGAGATCACGTATCGCATCATCACGGACGATGACGAGACCAAGTGGGTTCAGGAGCGAGGCCGCGCTATCCGCACCGAAGATGGCGATATAAGTACATTAGAAGGCATTGTCTTGGATATTACACAGCGGAAGGAATCGGAGCAACGACTCCAAGAGGAGCGGGAGTTTCTTGAGACGACTCTCGACACGATTAGTGACATCTTCTATGTTCTCGATAGGGACGGCTCACTCCATCGGTGGAACGATCGACTCTTGGAGGTTACGGGATACACAGCCGACGAAGTGTCGACGATGGAGGCAGTGGAATTCTTCTCCGAAGATCACCGTGAACGAATCGCGAGTACGATCGAAAAGACATTCACGTCGGGGAATGCTGTCGTTGAAGCAGACATCCTCACTGCGGATGGAACTCGTCTCCCATACGAGTT
Source organism: Haloarcula sp. H-hyl6 (assembly GCF_056934455.1). Lineage (NCBI taxonomy): Archaea > Methanobacteriati > Methanobacteriota > Halobacteria > Halobacteriales > Haloarculaceae > Haloarcula > Haloarcula sp. H-hyl6. Next base: position 41,179 of record NZ_JBRIIK010000004.1, on the reverse strand, counting down.
CACAGGTGCACGTTTGACAGATGACGAAGGGAATGTGATTGGGCTGGTCGGTACTGGACGCAGGACTGAGGAATGTGAAGACCACGATTGAGTGATTCTACAAATGACTACGATTACACGAACCGGGCTGCTGAATGGCATGGCAATACTCGCACTAGGCGTCATCCTCACGAGCATCACGTTAAGTGACATTTACCACGATATCACAGTTTTGCGCTCTTCGGTTCTGCTAACGCTACTTGAGCACTCACTACCCCTCATTTTCAACGGTAGCATAGCTGTTGCCGGCTATCTGATTAGCAGCCAAGACAGAATCCAGATCGGTAATCCCTCTCTCATCTCACGATGGATGGTAATTGGCGCGATAGTACTGGGTCTCTCGGTGGGACTGGTATATTCTCTCCAGCTCAGTCAAGGCCAGGTCAAACCCCATATTGTCCTCGCGAACATCGTTACACTGGGTATCGTGGCCGGTCTTGCGATCGGCTTCTACGATGACAAACGGCGACAGCAACAGCAACAGATCGAGGCAGAGCACGCCAAAATATCGACGTTATTCGACAACAGCTCTGATTGTATCGCCGAGATCGAATTCCAAGATGGCGAACCGATCGTCCGCGACGTCAATCAGGCGTTCCAAGCGACATTTGGATACGGCACTACTGACATTGCCGGGCAGTCAATTGACGACGTTCTCGTGCCACCAACCAAACAGGACAAAGCTGCGAATATTAGCCAACGAGCAGAGGCTGGAGAACAGTTTACCGAAGAGGTTCTCAGGGAAACTGCAACTGGTGAGATGCGGGCGTTCCGGATGCAATCCATCCCGCTCGTCGAAAACGGATTTCTCATTGATGGGTTCGTCATTTATACAGACATCACTGAAGACCATAAGATGAAACAGCAGTTGACCGGACTTCATCGGGCGACCCGTGATCTCGTGTCGGCGGATTCATCCGACGGAATCGCTCAAATAATGGTTGATGCTGCTAAAGATATCCTTGATTTGGAATTGAGTGGCGTTCATCTCTATGACTCGGATCGCGATGTGCTATCGCCCGCCGCACAGACACACGCAATCGAAGAGCTCGTTACAGAGGTTCCGGAGTTCGGAGAGGGTGAGGCGATTGCGTGGACCGTGTACGAGACGGGGGAACCACAACGCATCGACGACTTGCGGGAACACGCAGACACGTACAACACCGACTCGGAACTTCGAAGCGAGATGGTGTTGCCACTCGGCGAGTATGGCGTGTTCATGATTGGGGCTCGAGCAGCAGCGGCATTCGACGAGTCGGAGTTTTTCCTCGCACAACTACTCGCGAAAAACGCTGAAACGGCACTTGCTCGTGTAGAAAGAGAGACCGAGCTGGCCGATCAAAATGCGCGTCTTGAACGGTTCGCAAGCATTGTTTCGCACGACCTTCGGAACCCATTGACGGTTGCTACCGGCTATCTCGATCTGGCCCGTGAAGGGGATGAGAATGCCTTAGATCGCGTCGAGACGGCGCTTGAGCGAATCGACCAAATGATCGACGATCTGCTCACAGTCACTCGCGCAGGTGAGTCTATCGGCGAAATCGAGCCGGTCGACATGGCGGACGTCGTCCACGAGGCATGGCACATGGTCGACACGAAGGAGGCCGTACTCGATGCACCCGAGTCCTACGAGATCGCTGCGAATGAGGAGGGATTGCAGCAGTTACTGGAGAATCTCTTCCGTAACGCGGTGGAACATACTGGAGAGGCCACCACGATTCGTGTGCTGCCATATGAGGACGGATTTGCAGTCGAAGACGATGGATCTGGAATCCCTGCAGACGAACGTGACGCGATTTTCGACGATGGATATACAACCAGTGAGAACGGGACCGGACTCGGCCTTACGATTGTCAAGGAGATCGCGGACGCACACGAGTGGGACGTCCGTGTGACCGAGGGGGCTGCTGGGGGTGCCCGATTCGAATTTATACGCTGAGCAGGCGCACTACTACGGCTTTCAGGCCAGAGAGGGATCAAAACTTCAGGCGCGGGAGGATGTCAATTCTCACGAACAGAGTCAATGCCCGTAATTTCGAACCGAGCGCCCCCAGCATCACTCTCGGTGACGGTAATATCCCAACTGTGCGCCTGGACAATTTCTGCAACTATGGCGAGTCCGAATCCGGTCCCACTAGAACGTGTCGTGTACCCGGGCTCGAATACCTGATCGCGCTCTGCTTCCGGGATTCCAGGCCCATCATCTTCAATATAGAAGCCGGTCCTATCGAGGGGCCCGACCGTCACAGTGACATCCGTCTCGGTGTGATCGATCGCGTTACGAAACAGGTTCTCGAAGAGCCGTTTCAGTCGCTCCGAATCGCCTTCGAATGTGAAGTCGTCCTTCACTGTGAGAGTGCTCTCATCCGTCGCAACCATCACCCAACAGTCCGATACGAGTGCCGAGAGCGAGATACGCGCAGTTTCTTCGACTGGTTTGCCATGCCGGGCGAGCGACAACACTTCGTCAATGAGATCGTCCATTCGTTCGAGTGCCTGATGAACAGCTGCCAGATTCTCATCCTCGCGCTCAAGTGTTTCATGGGCAAGTTCAAGCCGGCCCTGAGCGACGTTTAGTGGGTTACGGAGATCGTGACTCACCATACTGGCGAAGGTCTCAAGACGCTGATTCTGTCGTTCCAATTCCTCACGGTAGCGTTCGCGTTCCGTCACGTCCGCGAAGACAATCGTTCGACCGAATCCAGCTTTGGCGGTTCCGAATGGGCTTTCCGTGACGCGAAAATACCGCGTGTTGCCGTTCTGTTGTACTTCCAGGATTGAGTTGTCTCTTTGAAGCAGATTCGCGACCGACGGAAGCGTCGACTGGAATGCCTGGCCTCGTGCATCGTTTAGCGCGGGAAATAAGCTCCGTGCGGCCTGATTCGTGTCACGAACCCGCCCTTGTTTGTCGATGGCAATGATGGGAGTCTCACGTTCCGCAACAAGTCGAACCGCTTCGAATCGGTCCAGATGCACTACGGCAACGCCGAGGGCGAAGGCAGCGACACCAAGTGGTTCGTAGGTCATATCGATGAGGAATGGAGTAGCATACCCGACGATGTCGAAGACGACTGGAACTCCGGTGAGGCCGACGAGCAGACTGAGCGTTCGCGTGTCGTAATCGACTGCAGTGAACAGTTCGAAAAGCATGAAGAAGCCGACGAATGCGAGTGCATAGGAGAGTCCCATCGCGGCCCAGTGAAGCGGTCCAGTATGGATCGAAAGGTGTGGGAATGGAGCTGCGACGGACGTCGTCGTGAAGTATCCCTGATGGAGTGGATTCGTGATTTTGATTGAGACAACCACGATGAAGATGACCACGGCCAGCCGACGATATGCCGTATTGCGGTGATAACCACGGCCGGTATAGGCAGAGCAGAAGTATAGCCACGCACCCACAGCGGCAAATCCCAGGACGAGTCCGAGCACGTAGCTCACGAGTTTGAGGCGGGTCGTTGGTGCGATGAGGAAGCCAACCTGTGCAGCTGCCCATCCCCCACTTGTTCCCACGAGAGATAGTAGGCCCCTTTGAGTGTCACGGTCCCTGACCCCGCACAGTCGTGGAATACTTACGAAACACCCGAACGCGGCAGCTGTAAAAGCGAGCAGGTAGAGAAGATAGATCATATTTGTTGCCAACTTACCTCACCTACTATCGATTAGAGGGGGATTCAGTTAATAGTCTTGACTTTAATCCTATCTAATGAAATCGAAGATACGATATATAGACGAGGATATGATGACGATGCTGCTGAAGTGTACAAAACACTCCAGACCGGACTCTGGTGTACGATACCTACAGCCGCCAAGGCCGCTCAGTGGTTTCGAGACAGAAAGGAGCAGAAGTGACGACGTTGTGCGGTGCTATCCCACCTACTCGCCGCCTTCGGCGGCTCCTTGAGGATGGGGCGAGAGCTTACCGCCTGCATTCAGCTAACCGGCACTTGCTGGGCGCTCTTCAGTGTCACCCGCTGAAACGCCCACTGTGAGATAGCCGCACTCTTGGCACAGGAGTTCGACGCTCAGCTCACGGCTCATTTCGAGCGCTAAGGCCGATGTCCCTGGCAACAGACTCAAATAGACCCAGCCTGACACACGACCAAGAGGTTATCTTGCAGGGATGAATATTCCATCCGAACTTCGCAGCTTGTTTACTGCCAACATTGAGGAGACCGAAGAGTCGTTCGTCGTCGAGATTCCTGAAAGTGAGATCGACGCTGGCGCTTTGGAGGCTGGCCAGACATATCGGGTCACACTCATCCCAACAGAGCCGGCGACACAGCGGTCCGATAGCGTATCGCAGTCGGTTGAGCCTGCAGCCCCACAGCCACCCGTCGAGGAAGGTGAGACACGTCGCGTCGAAATCGAGACGCTTGGCGACCAGGGTGATGGGATTGCGAAAGTCGAGCGCGGGTACGTTATCATCGTCCCCGATACTGAAATCGGCGAACGTGTTGCCGTCGAGATCGAGTCGGTCACCCAGAACGCGGCCTTTGGCTCTGTCACTGAGCGACTCGATTTCTACGAGTAACCGTCACGATGATATCTCTGCGGCGCTGGTCAACTGCATCCACGTGTGGGAGAATATACGAGAGTCTTGTTCGACACGTCAAAAGCCGCCGGGGTACCACACCCGGCGGAACTGGGAATGGGTGAGACGTGGGGATGACGGACTCGCTGGGAGTGAGTGTTTCAGTGGTGTCCGCAGCGGACGCTATTGCTCTTTGAATATTTGAATGAAGTCAAATTATTTGCACTCCGAGGTGCAAGAGCTAGTACGATGACTGACGCGAATCCGGATTCGTGGACAGAGACTATGAGCGCGTCCGGCACGTCGTGGAGCTACTGGACAAGCCAACACCGGTGCAGGAGATCGCGGATCGCGCAGACGTCGCACGCGCGACGGCCGATGATGAACTCCAACGGCTGCAGAGTGACGACTGGGTCACTGAGACGACCGTCGATGGGACGAAGGCATACGATCTGAATCCCGTTCGGATGCTCTTCGATGAAGTGACGACCCCGATCGAAGCACACTCGCGTGACGAACTGGAGTGCCAGCTCACGGAGCTGAAGGCAGAACAGGAAGAGTTGGCGACGGAGTACGACGTCAGTTCGCTCGATGAGTTTCGGAACCAACTCGCTGGCGAGGAGCTGTCCGCAGAGGAACTTCGTGAGCGGCGCAACGTGATCGCTACGTGGGAGGCGATCACCACGGAACTCGGGCGTGAAGCACGCCCTACAATTGTATGATGACGTCATCGAACTCTCGTCACCGCGGAGTGACTCTTCTTCAACACTCGCCTAATGGTTGTCTTCCTCGCAAACCGGGCAAACTTGCAGAGCAAGTGGCTCCACGACCGCATTCACAACCGTCTCAACGCCGAGTTCGATAACGTTCACCGCCGGCGTGCTGAACCCCGCGAAGCTGGCCCATACCGTGTCGTTGGCGACGTGAACCCGCGGCAGTTCTTGGACGACGACGAGTACTCGGTGACGAATGCACGGGTTGAGATCAGGTTTCACCTGCAGACTGGTGAGGCGTACGAGTACTACTGGTTCAACTGGATCGAGCCAGAGCGGAATCTCCTGGTAGGCTGGCACCAGGACGATACGCACGACGACCTCGGGGCGGTGCATCTGCAGGTGAAGGCCGGCACGACAACCGTTGCTCACCAGTCCGCGCAGTTCATCGCCTCACATCCACTCGATGTCGTGGAACAACGACTCACCTCGCTTCCCGAGACAGTCTTCGCTGTTGAGTGGGAGCAAGGACGCCCTGTCGGACTCGATACGTCCGCGTCCGTCGTTGAGTAGGACACTCCCCCAGACGTTCTGCCCCTTTTCAGATTCTCACAGCGTGTGATGCACGGGCGGTACGAGGCGGATGCTACGGGGCATGACCTTGAGGCGGTTGACTGCTTCTCCGACTCACAAACTGAGTTGATGCAGAACCCTAATTGAAACGATACTAAAGAAAGAGTGTGAACTGCACTCATTGTGGCAAACAGTCGGGAGAGAAGAAACAGCGGCTGTTCTTTCAACGCTTTGAGAAAGAAGTCAGTCTGCTTCTTTGTGAGGATTGTTTGGATGATCTCCTCTCTGAGTCGGGAGTCCGATTGAGTGCTGATTAACTCGATCAATTCGCACGTCTACTGAGTGGCTGTTTCAGGCGATATCCTGAGCAATCAACGATGTTCTGAGAATAGTTCTATGACTAGCTAACCAACAACTGCTGAATACGCGGCGGTTGTTGGTTAGCTCTCTGTCGTCCGATACGGTTGCCGTCACGTGCTGGTACCGGCTTGCGACGGCGTCGGCAACGTCAACGAAAAGTGGGTGCTGGGTGAGTCGGTCGCAAGCGCTGTGGTCAGTTCAGAGGGGACGCAGTAGTCACTCGGCTTTTGGCAGCCGAACAGTAAACACGGCTCCCTCGGGTTCGTTATCCTCAATCGTCACAGAGCCATTGTACTGGTTGACTAACGTCTGGACGAGATACAGGCCGATCCCGCTGCCGGAACTCTCGATGCCTTTGTCTCCCTTGCCGAAAATCGACTCCTGCTGATCGTCGGGAATCCCCGGCCCGTTGTCCGCAATCTGTATGACGGCGTCTTCGTCGTCGATCTCACAGGAGACCGTCACGAGCGGGTCGTCCTTGTCGTTGTGCTGGACGGGGTTGTTCAGGAGATTCCTGAACACTGCCCCTAGCATTTGGTTAGCCATCACCTCTACATCAGGCACGTCGTCCACGAGCACAAATTCCGCATCGGGGAATGACTCGCGTCTCAGATCGAGTTCCGTTTCCAGTATCGACCGCAGCGGTGTGGGCGATACTGCGAGGTCGTCCTCGCTCGTCAGCGTCTCGATGTAGTCCCGCGCAATCTCTGTGAGTTCGACGACGTGTTTTCCGCTGTCGAGAATCCTCTGGAGGTATTCCTGTCCGTCTTCGTCCACGTGGCTGTCGAGCAACTCGGCCCACCCCAAGACGATACTCATGTCGTTTCGAATGTCGTGTCGGATGACCCGGTTCAACGCTTCGAGTTCCTCGGTTGTCTCCTCCAACCGCTCCTCGTAGCGCTTGCGCTCGGTCACGTCCCGGAAGATCTTGAGATCTGCTGGGTCGCCCTCGTACTGGATTGGGGCGGCGGTTATCTCCGTGATTCGAACCTCCCCATCACTGGTCTGGATGCGCGTCTCGTACTGTGACGTGGGCGATGCTGTGTCCGGATCAATCCGTCGCTCATGTCGATCACGCACGAGGGCTCTGTCGTCGGGAGCGATGATCTCGACGAGCGGTTTGCCGATGAGTTCGGACTTTTCGTACCCGAGGATGTCGAGACTCCGAGGATTGGCGAAGACAATTCTCCCATCTTGGATAATGGTGATTCCGTCGTGGCTTCGCTCGACGAGCGTCTCGTACTTGTTGCGTTCCTCAGTGAGTTCTCGTTCGCGCTCGACGCGGTCGAGTGCCGCCTCGACGTTCGCGGCCAATACGTTAGCGAGGGTCTCGTCAGTCGCGTCGAAATCATCGGTCGTCGTCGAGGCGACGATAATCACGCCGTGTTCGCCGAGTGGCAGATGTAACTCACTCCGGAAGGGTGTGTCCGTGTCGAAGATATTCTCCATCTCACGAACGTCTGCATAGAACTGAGCCGTTTCGTCCGCGTACGCCTGCCATGCGAGTCCTTCGTTGGCGGGAATCGGCGGTGGTGACCCACCCAAGACCGATGCAAGCGCCTCCGACCAGGCAACGGGAACGAGGGCGTCCGCAGCGGCGTCGTAGAGATGCACACCGATGAGTGGCAGATCGAGTATCTCTGTGGCCGTGTCGCAGGTAATCGACGCTATCTCGTCGGGACTCTGCGCTGCCAGCAGGTCGCGAGTGGTCGCGTGGAGTCGTTCGAGTGCTTGCTCGTGGGTCTTGCGCTCGGTGGTGTCCCGAACGATAACGAGAACGAGCGTCTGGTCGTCGACGACTGCTCGCCGCATACTCACTTCGACCCAAAAGTGATTCCCCTCGCTATCTTCTGCCTGCCAATCAAACATCTGCGGGTCGCCCTCAGCAGCCTTCTGCACGTAGTCAACGGCGGTGGCTTGGGTGTACGGTGGAACGCCCGAGCTGAGATCTTCGATAGACAGTTGCCGGGCTTCAGCCCGCGAGTAGCCGTACAGCTCACACATCGTCTCGTTCACATCGAGAATCTCGCCGGTCTCCGCATCGTGAACGAAAATCGCGTCATTGACCGCATGATAGAGTTCCTGAATCACTCCATCGGAAAGCGGCGATATCTGACGGGGTTCCTCTGCTGTATCTCTTGTACTACCCATACCGATTCGACTCTAACCTGACATTCGTCCCAATTTACTTGAATGATGGGGAAGCGAAGAAACCAGACTGCTCGAATACGCTACTGAGCGGCCGTTTCAGAATCGGTAATTGCGACTCGATAGAAAACACAAACAGACCCCGAACCCGATAGCATGGGGTGACGGCGAATAATTAACGGCGATCTGCTAACGGCTAGACGAACTCACTAACCAACAACCGACCGGATATGCACTGATTGTTGGTTAGCGTTCGTTGCCCTCCACCTCGCGGTAACAACAGACGCAATGGTTCCGGATTCGAGGGACTTAAGGCGTAATGAGCAGGTTATTGAGCCGTATGGCAGATCTGATCGTCAAATCCGGCGTGAAGGAATCGCTCGACCAGATGAATGTTGGTGCCGACTTCTACGAGGCGCTTGATGCGGAGGTCGCGGAGTTGCTCGAAGACGCTGCCCGTCGCGCCGAGGCCAACGACCGCAATACCGCCCAGCAGCGCGATCTGTAAGCGTAGCCGACTGTAGAGTGTGAAGGCTAACCAACAACCGGCCGGCCACGCACCGATTGTTGGTTAGTGCTGTCTCAGACTCACACCGTCGCCAACACGTGCTGATACCCGGCCTGCGATAGCGTCGTGAACACAGAAGTTCAAACGTTCAAGGGTCCGTCTGAAATCATGGCCCCTTCGGGGCAGATACAGTGTGAACGACTCGACGAGCACCTCACAGGGTGGGGAGATCGATCCCAAGCTGGTCGGCGAGGTGGACGATCCCTTTGGTTGCCGCCCTGTTTTGACCTCCTCCTGCGCCTGAACGGTGGAGGTCAAGCTTAATCCCCGGGCCTCCTTTCTTGGTCGGTGTTTTCTTAATCTGCTCCCCCACTGCTGGGCACCACCCCGACTGTCCAATGTATCTCCTCAATTTCACCCACTATAGCCATTCATGCGGCTGGTTCGGATTCACAGCAGAGTGTATCTCTTCGGATGGTGATGAAGGCACCCCGACTGTCGAGTGTATTCAGTTGGATGTTCACCTGAGCGATGTTTCAAACACCCCGGCTGTCGAATGTATCTGTCTGTTCAGGGGTTTTTCACGCCATCTAAACTATGTTTAGGTAATTGTTGGACCTCCAGTCTTCTGGATGAGTTGAGAGTGAAAGATTGGGCACGGATTGGGCGTTCTATGCACCCCGACTGTCGAATGTATCCCCCCGAACATTGAGGTTTCAGGGGCTGAAGTCGTGAAGCTCTGCAAACCGGCTGTCTTGCAAAATAACCTTTTGGACGACATTGGAGTCTTCCATTAGATAGTAGTAGTGTGTTACACCCTGCCCACGGCCACGTCCGACGCGATCTGTCCGTCCGAGTATATCAAGAAACACTTGCTCACTGAGCCGGTCGGCCATACGACGATGTGAGAGCGTGTCCATGCCGAGGACGTCTGTGAGTTGCTTGTACACATCGTAGATTTTCCGCGTGGAAAACTCGTCGTCGTCTTTGTGCTTGTCGGTGAGCACGGACAACGCGTAGACGGTAGCCTTAATCTGTGTGGGTTGCCCCTCGAGAAGTTGCGAGAACCGGTCGATATCAGCTTTTTCGCGAGCATCGCGTACGTGATCGTCACGAACCTGATTAGCACCTTCATCCTTTGCCAGCTCACCGGCATTTCGCAGGATGTCGAGCGCTTTCCGGGCATCCCCGTGTTCCTGGGCGGCAAAGGCTGCACTGAGCGGGATGACATCCTCAGTTAGGACACCATCTCGGAAGGCGTCGGCGCGATTCCGCATGATTGAGCGGAGTTGGTTCGCGTCGTACGGTGGAAAGATGAATTCGCGGTCTTGGAGGCTGCTGAGGATGCGCTCATCGAGGTTATTCTTAAATGAAATCTTGTTACTGATCGCGATAATCCCGACTTTGCAGTTTTTAACTTTCCCAGCTTCACCAGCGCGCGAGAGTTGCATTAGAATCTCGTGGTCCTGGAGTTTATCGATCTCATCCAGAATGATGACGACCACATCATAGAGTTCGTCGAGGATGGTCCAGAGCCGGTGATAGTAGACGTCTGTAGAGAGCCCAGTGACGGGGATTGAGATGTCGGTTGCTTCGGGGTTGTTGAGGTTACGGGCAAGGTTGACGACAACACGGGTTTCGGTGGTGGATTGGGTGCAGTCGATGTAGACTCGCCCCATCCTGGTGTCGTTCTTCTGAGCGTATTGTTGAGCACTCCGGGTGACGTGCTTTGCCACAAGGGATTTTCCTGTACCAGTTTTCCCGTAAAGGAGCGTGTTTCGCGGAGGCTTCCCGCGGACAGCCGGGTGAATGCTGGAGGCGACATCTTCAATTTCTTCGTCACGTCCGATGATCCGATCTTCGTCAGGGATGTGGTCAATGTCGAGAAGTTCCTTCCGGCTGAAGATCGAGTCCTGGCTAGCCCAGATCTCGTCAAGGGATTGTTGTGATGGAGTGTCGTCGCCGCCCATACCTTCGACATTTGGTCACTGGTATATAAATTAACGGGGTTATCCCACCCCAGGTGTCGAATGTAAATGCGGTGTAAATAGGCGCTTGAGTGGGGTCTCTGTCTAAAACTTTAAGACAGACGAAGTAACCAGGCGTCGAATGACTCTCACACCCCAGTCGTCCAATGTAACGAGCGGTTGATCAGATGAGGAGAATGGACAATCAGAGGGGACACCTACCACACACACACACCCCACCTGTCGAGTGTAAATACCCGAAATAGTCGGAGTAGACCGAGCAATGCAAGTGATACAAAATTGCCGGTGGCTTTCGTGGAAGTGGAGTCGCGGTGGAGTTTAGTGTGCATACTGCACACTCTATTATCTTAGTAGAGTACGGATTTGGTTTTAGCTATACCAACTTATAACTTTTGTATAGTAAATAACGGTTTCTTAGACGAACTACTTCAATTACCACCGCACTAGATCCCAGATCAGATGCCTTAGGAATCGAGTCCCGGTTTTTTGAGGGTTTACATTCGACGCATGGGGTGTGGGGGTTGCATTCACTTCCTTGACAGTATCGTCCCAATCGAAAGGAGGAGGAAGCAAATCTTCGAGGAATGGTCCATCCGACACACGTCAAAGTATTCTTGGGAAGCCTGTGGGCTGCTACTGGAAATCCAGTAGACTGACAAAAAGAGTGGTCTGTGGTGTCTGTCAACTACCACACCCTAAGCGTCTTAGGCGCTTTGAGGGTGGAGCTTGTCCGTGAACTCGGCCTCGACCCTGTTCCGGGTGGGCGGTAAATCCGCCGTTCGGCGTCACTGTTCTAGACCTGAGGGCGAGTTGACTGTCGCTCGTCCACCGAGATGACTGTTGGCCTTGACGGACGTACCAGATCCCGATGTTCTTCGCGGCGTTGTAGTCTGCGTTCGCTTCCGACTCGCACTTTACACACCGGAAAGCGTTGCGAGTCGGACGATTCTCGTCAGCCGTGAACCCACATTCGGCGCACCGTTTCGACGTGTACGCCGACCCACATACTTCACCGAGATCCCGTCTGCCTCGACTTTGTACTCCACCTGTTCGTAGAGCGTTCAGGCGTCGTACTGACTCGCGCCCGGGGTGACGACGGCGGCGGCTACGGTCCACACGGTGGCAGCGAGACTCCGAGCACGTTGCTCGGACCGACACACCATCCCTGATCGAGGCGATCCGCGAGGTGATCGTGGCCTCTATCGGGTAGAGTTAGTCGACGAACTCGTTGATCTCGGTGTGGAGTTCGTCATGCGTGCACCCAAAACGCCAGGAATCAAGCGCGTTCTTGCCGACCACGATGAAGAGCGATTCGTCACCGACTACGAGTTGGTGAGAAAGCGCTCACCGACGATGCGTGTGCCGGTGACGCTCGTCGTCGTCCCGCACCACTCGCGGGACGACGACTCGCTGTGTCTGATCACGAATCAGAAACGAAGGTGGATGAAGCGGTACCGCTCGCGCAAGCGTATCGGCGTCGGTGGGGGATAGAAACGTCTTACCGGAAGATCGGTGAGTTTCTGCCCCGGACCACGTCGCCAGTGTTTGCGGTGCGGTTGTTCTATTTTCTATTCGCTGTACATTCTCTGGATCGTGGTGTGTCTGCTGCTCTCTGAGCAACGGCGGGTGAAAACGCGTCCAGCGGTCTCAACGGCGACGTTTCGGTTCTTCCTCGGGTCAGTGACGTACGACTAACCGTCACCGGGACGGCAGACCCGGGCTGCGCCCGGGTCAGCACGCCCCTCCATACTGGCGAGACTCTCTGTCGGGGTGAATCACCCGTCTAGTCGGTCGCTCCTTGCTTAACTTCCCGCTCAAACGACCGACTCAAGCCGAATCTCTGCAACCTCGAAGTGTTCAGCGCCCTCTCTGAAAACTGAATCGGCAACTACTGTTGACCCCGAGACGGTTGACAAGGGCGCTACTCCGAACACATAGTGAGTATCGATAGCTGGAGCGATGTCAGTCCCAAATAATCGATTCAGACGCGAACTCACCGTCTTTCGAGATGATAGCGTCAGTCCCGCGCACTCGGTGGTTTGCGATCAAGAGTGCGTCGTGGAGCGAGTGATGGTCGATAAGGCTCCCGTAGACAGCGAGGTCCTGCTCATCGGCCGAGGCGATCTGGACGGGCCCGTCGTGAACGAGGCCGCGTAGGACCGCGTTCGGCGTCGTGTCCACCTCGACGCCGGCAATCTTCCGTTTGTTCACCGCCGTCCAGATTGCCTCACCCACAGCCACCGTTGGCACCTCGATCACGTCGACGCCCTGCTCGGCGCGCTCGAAAGCCTCGTCTGCTGCCGCCGGGAGCCGGTCAACGAGGTACCGTGCCATTGCCACGCCGTCGGCGGTGTAGCGTGTCATTCGGGCTGCCACTCTGAGCGACGCTTCTCCAGTATCTCTTCTTCCATCTCCTCAGCCATCTCTTCACGCTGTTCGTCGGAGACATCGTCGTCAATGAGCATCCCGCGTCCGGCCGAGCGAGTCGCCTTCCGGACCTGGATACCGTCCTCGGTTTTCTCCCAGCGGAGTTCGTCGCCCTCTTCGAGACCGAACTCCTCTCGCAGTTCTTTCGGGATAGTGGTCTGCCCTTTCCGCGTCACGCGTGTCGTTTTCTCCTCTGTGTCAGCGCTCATGTGGAGTACTACGTGCCGTAGTACCTAAGCGTTTGGGCCCCTCTCTTGAATCAGCGAGAGAATCCCGCCGTTCGCGGCGAGCGTGAATCGCGTTCACTCCGATGAGAAACCGCCGTGTTACTGCTGGTCGTGCGTCTCCACCGTTTCGAGTCGTGCTTCTAAGACGTAGGCTGAGGGAACTACAAAAGCCACGGGTCACCCGACCCGTGGTCGTTTACCACCTCTGTATAGGCTTCCGAGAGGTCCAAATCGTTCGCCCTCACGAAAGTCCCAATGAACAGCGCACAGACCCGAGTACCGTCCACCGTGACGGGAATTTGCCTCCGGGGAATCTTAGGCCGGCTGAGACTCCCACGGAGGAAACCGCGCCGTCACGGCGCGGACATAGCGATGTGCAGTAGCTCAGGCCGGCGCCGCGTCATCGGCTCCGTGCGGTGTCGAGATTTCGAGACTGACCTCGATGGAGTCGTAGGGAACGAACGGTCGCTTCGCTCGGCCGTCCTGCTCGAAGTGGACGATATCGTACTCAGCGAGGACCTGGAGGTCTTCGTGGACTGACTTGACGTCGCGTTCCAACCGCTCTGCGAGCTGGCGAATGCTGTCCGGTTTCTCGGCCATGATGCTCTGGAGGAGCTCGACACGGCGGTCGGTGAGTAGTGCCCGGAGATCGCTCGGATTCTGGAAGTTAATGACGTGTGGGACCTCCTCGCCAGCCTCCCAGCGATCGAGCCGGTCGAGTGCGTCTTGGCGGTGTGCTTCATCGGAATCGGACGTGATCCGAAGCACCGAGGGGTAGTCCTCGGGATCGCGATCCTCAAGGAAGCCTGCCTCGGCTTCGACGTCGTCCATCACGATCTCCTCGTCCTCAGAGTCGGTGCTGTTGACGTCGTCGGTGTCGTCGGGCGTGGTGTTGGGTTCGTCGGACATGGTGGGTCACCGTTCGCGGCGTTCGTCCATCTCGTTGTAGAACGTCTGGACGTGGTCTTTGAGGTCAGTGTATTCGATGTCGTCGTCGACGCCATCGGGCGTGTGGTAGTGGTGGTTGTCGACTCCCGGATGGTCAGGGAAGTTATCGAACCGCAGGAGGGTTCGACCGTCTTCGGCCATGTACTGGAATCGGTACTTGACTCCATCGGGGTAGTCGTCGCTTTTCGGGACGTCGGTCGCAATCATCTCGTACCGTGAGCCGTCGTCAAACTGGTCTGAATCTTCGTAGATGACCGTCGCTCCCATCTGTGCTACCTATGTTGGTGTTACGGGCCAACATATCATAAGAGTTTCCGTTGGTGTCTATGACCAACATATACACAGATCGTCTCAGGATGTCTGGGTGGTGTGGGTCGCTGTCAGATGGGTCGCGACGAGGGAGAAACCCAGCACGGGATTGAAACGGGATGACGATCATCCGGCGGCGCTCGTCGAGCCACTGTTGCGACGAGGGCGAAGCCAAGCCTAGGATTGGAATATCTTGATAATCGTGCCGCGTACCTATTAGCTGCAAACTGTCTAGACTGCCGCCATCACGGATAGAAACTCGGGCTAAGCCGTCGTCGGCCGGAGCGTCACCCCGGCTAACGCCGGTTCCCACAACGCGCCAGGCGGCACGCCCTCATCGTCCCGGAGCACGCCGTCGAGCGTTCAGAGATCGTACTGACTCGCCCCCAGCATGACGATGGGGACAACCATGTAGTGACGCCATCGCGTCACCCACATGAGGGTCGTCTGAAACTCCTCCAGATGCATCTACGACTTCCGCCAGCGAGTGCTTCAACTTCTCGAAGGTCCACCACACCCAGTATATCTGGTGGGTATAGCTGAAGAGTATAGTTGCTGCTAACCACACGATGGAGAGTCTGTAAGCAGTACCACTCGGAGTATAGCCGAGATATATAGCTGAAGGGTATAGCTACGATCATCCACCAAGGATTCGTCTGAACCCTACGTCCTTTGACCTCCTCCTCCGCGTGAACGCGGAGGAATCCCACCACGGGATTTCAGGCCGAGTGTCACAGGCCTGTTGGTTTCAAGACGCATACGTTCCACGCGTCTCCTGCTGGATTTCAGCATCGGCGTGGCTGTCTTGTGGCCCGGTCAAAGAGGCCCCATCCGTAGCCGAGTCATCGGCACCAACCTTCTGACCGGAGTCTCGGTCGCTTCGGCGGTGACTCTCTCCACTACGGTAGCGGTCTGCAATGTTTATCGCCCCGTTCACGTCGGCTTGGTACTCACCGAGCCAGCAGTCGTCGTTCGAGCAACGAAACGTCGCCTGTCGTGGCCGGGAGCCATGTTCACCGCACGCATGGCACTCCTTCGACGTGTTGCGCGGATTCACCGTCTCGACGGGGATGCCATTCTCGACGGCCTTGTACCGTATCTGCGCGTGCAGTTTGGCGAACCCCCATCCGTGGAGACGACGGTTCATATACTCGCCGTAGTCCATCGACTCCCGTATGTACGTCAGGTCTTCCAGCACCAGCACGGGATTCTCGATAGACTCGGCGTACTCTACGACTTCGCGGGTGACACGATGGAACACGTCGTCTATCTGGTTCCACAGGTCGTCGCCATAGGACTCGGCGATACACTCGCTTCCGCGCTTCTGGAGTCGGCGCTTGGTGGTGAAGTAGGTCTTACGGAGCCGACGAACGGTTTTCCCCTCGTCGGCCCACAGTTCGGGAGCGGTCGGGCAACCGTGGTCGTCGCGGTGACACACCGTGACGAGTGACGCTTCCCCAATATCGACACCGATGGGCGTCCGTTCGTCGGCGGTCGCCTCAGAACCGTCCTCCACGTCGCGGGTAGCGGTGACGTGGAGATACCACATCCCGTCGCGCTCGAATAGCCGACTCTCACCCATCTCAGCGTCACCAGCGTTCAACGCTTCGAGCCAACCCCGCTGTTCGGGGCTTGGCTGTGCTGGAATCCAGAGATTGTAGTCTCTGTGATGTGGGATTTTGACGTACCACTCGATAGCGTTCTCGGGCTTGTGGTCGATTCGTAGCCCTTCGTTGGTGAATCGAACAGGGTGGTCGTCATGGAGTTCGCCCGCGTTGTACGTTGTCGTCAACTGCGGGACGTACTGCTTGAGTGCGTTTTTCGCGTACCCACTCAGGTCGTAGTTGACCACTATGTCGTTCGTCTCGGTCTGAGTGGTACAACCAGCGTCAAAAGCATCCTGAAGCGCCTGCTGGTACGCCTCGACCGTCTCTCGGAGTTTCTGACGCTTGTGGGCGTTCGGCTGGACCAGTTTCAGTTCCAGCGTCTTCGTCAGTTCGGTCACGATTCACCCTCCTCGTGACGCTGGATGTAGTTCTGGACCGTTTCGCTGGAAACCTGTCCTGCGGTTCCTGCGTAGTAGCCTCTCGCCCAGCCGATTTTCTCGCCGTCGTGGTCGGCATAGCGGTGGTTGTACTTCCGCGAACTGATGCCTTTGAACCAATTGGCGAGAAGGGAGGGGGCGTGCTTCGGTGGGCTACTGACGAACAGGTGGATGTGGTCGGGTTGAACGGTGAGGTTGAGTATTTCGAGGCCTTTGTCGTCGGCAATTTCGTGGAGGATGGTTCGCACACGGTCGGCAACCTCACCCGTCAGTACCGAGTCACGGTACTGTGGTATCCACACTATGTGGTATTTGAGGTTGTAAGTCGCGTGCCGTGTGGTCTTCATCCGTTTTGCACACTATTCTCGCTGGTATCTTAATATCTTCGGTAGAGCGGTTGAAATCCAGCAATCTGACTGGCGTGGACTGTCGCACTATGCCTACCGCTCGACCTCCGCCTAAAGACGGAGGTATGCGCTATCGGTCTGTATCAGGCCCCGACGACCGACGGCTGTCAGAGGCACGGCAGTAATCGAGGCCGCAGCTGTGCGTCTCTCAGTCACACAGATAATCCTGTGGGTCGCCGTAAGATAGTCCGTCAGCTGACGGCCCCAGATCGCCGCCAGCAGACGGGACTACCCGTTGCCGTGAGTGCCTCTGACAGACTGAGTGCCGGCGGCTCGGTTGTCTCCCATGCAGAATATATGTGTTTTGGAATTAATAGATCACCGACGTTAGCGGTGCCGATCACGTCTCGGCTGCCGCGAGGCGTGGTGCGGTGGCGCCTGTCCGGTCAGTGGGGCCAGGTCGACGGGGGTGGTCGGTAATGGCCCAGACAGACCCCGCTGGTAGTACTGTATCTGAGGCAGCGCCTCAACAGCCCGTTCAGTGGCGGCTGCGCTATCAGGTCGGCGATCTCGTCCACTACACCGCATGGACGAGTGAGTTCGCCGCCGTCGAGAATCTCGCCGAGCAGTACCGCCGTGGTGCGTACGGCCACGACGTCATCATCGAACGCCGGACGGTGGTCGATCGATGACGGACTACAGATGGAGTGGGGCGGCAATCGCGACGCTGTCTGAAGTGACGACCCCCGCCACCAGCGACGCGTCCAGCCAGCGGCCATGCTGGCTTCCCGGGATCCCGGGCTTGGCACGCCGCACGTGTCCAGAATGGTGGCGGTGCCACAAACCAGATCGACGCGTCGTCTGCACCCAGCCGCTGCTGACCGCCAGCGACGCGTAGCCCGCGTGGTCGGGTACTCCGGTTCGATTCCGGGACGGGCCCTGTGGTCAGCATGCCACGAGCTATCGACGCCGACGGCAGCGACACCGACAGCACAGCCACGGATGACCACCTGGCCGCCCACCCCGAGATGGATCTCGGCGGTGACGCGCCTGACACCGAGGCGCTGCAGGAACTCGTCGGACAACTCGAGGGCGAGACTGCATCCCTCATTTCCAGTGTTCTCGAAGGGCTCCTCGCGACGGTCGACAGTCTCCAAGACCGCATTGCGGAGCTCGAATCCCAGCAGGAACAGACGCACGACATCGCGACGACGGCTGTGGGCACGGCCGCCGAAGCCGAGAGCCGCCTTGATGACGTCGAAGCCCAACAAGAACAGACCCACGAGGTTGCCAAGAGTGCCATCGCCAAAACCCAGCAACTCGAGGCCGACCCCGACCAACAGGAGGATGCTGAGACACTGCCCGAAGGGATCGAGCCGAGTTCCTCGCCACTGGATTTCTTCGCGAACTGCCGGCAGTCCAAAGTGAAGACCATGTTCGTCGAGCGTTCGAACCGCCAGAACACCTACCGCGCAATCTGCGTCGCCAAGCGATGGCCCGAGTTCGCGACCAAGCGGACCGATGGCAGTGGCGTCTTCTTCACGAAGGACGACGTCGAGACCGCCTTGACCGCCGAACTCGGGAAGGAGCCACACCGCCAGACGATCAAACGCGTCTGGGAGAAACTGATCGAGTTAGGCGGCGACGACCTCATCGAGAAAACGCAGCAGGTCGGTCGGGACCAGACCCAGACAGAGACCCTCGCGATGGATATGGAGACCGCCGACGGATTGGTGGTGCAACGCTATGTCGGTCTGGATCTCTTGGAGAATAGCGACCGGAAAGCAACGACGGGCGGCGTCACACCCGTTGTGGTGGACTCGTTACCCTAACCCTGTGACGAACACCGTCTGAGGAGGGAATCGGCACCGAACCGGCGTTGATGGACGCGGTGGCACGTGCCCTGCCGCCGCCGACGCTGCTGTCTGCTAGCTACAGGAACCGGGAGCGACCCCATTTGTGCAGGCGTGTAGTGAGTGATCGTAACACGAACGGAGCGACCAGTCCGAATTCTCTGTTCACAACGGGTGTGACGGACCGATGGGGCGTAGGGCAACAACTCGCCGCCCAGTCTCTAGTAGAGATTCAGGCTGCATTTTAAAAGTCCATTACTTCTTCAACGGAAAGATAGTCTCACCTCCTGGTAGAAACGACTTGCAATTCTTAGAGAATCATCCGTCTTTAGTTAGTCGAGGAATCGCGTGACAGCAGCAGCTTATCGAGGTTATTTTTCGAGAGGAATGAGGAGGCGGCAAGTGTGCACCAAGACGCCTCCCCATCGAGAATTATGCGTCGGCTCACTACACTGTTTCCCTCTGAGTTCCTCGAAGAGCACGCCGAGGAACTCGGCGTGGTCGAACGCAACCGTACGCTCCAGATCCCTGTCCTCGTGTGGGCGCTCGTGTTCGGCTTCGCCGCAGGCGAGAGCCGAACACTCGCTGGGTTCAGGCGGAGTTACAACGCCACAGCTGACGAGCCGATCTCGCCTGGCGGGTTCTATCAGCGGTTAACGCCGTCCCTCGCTACGTATCTCCGCGACCTCGTCGAGCGTGGTCTCGACGAGGTCGCTGTTCCAAACGCTGTGGACGCTGATATCGATCGGTTCAGGGATGTGATGATCGCTGATGGAACCGTGTTGCGGTTACATGAGTTCCTCTCTGAGGTGTACGAAGGCCGCCACGAGGAGCAGGCTGGAGCACGGCTCCACCTGCTCCACAATGCCACCGAGCAGATGATTGAACGGATCGACGTGACCGACGAGACAGCCCACGACAGCACGTTGTTCAAGACGGGTTCGTGGCTGCACGGACGGCTTATTTTGCTTGATCTGGCGTATTTCAAGTACCGCCGCTTCGCGTTGATCGACGAGAACGGCGGCTTCTTCGTGAGTCGGCTGAAACAGAACGCAAATCCGGTGATAACGGCAGAATTATGGGAATGGCGCGGGCGCGCCATTCCCTTGGAGGGCAACCAGATTCAAGATGTGATCGGTGATCTCTCTCGGACGTACATTGACGTGGAGGTCGAAGTCCAGTTCAAGCGCGGGCAGTACGAGGGAACCCGGTCGCTTGATACGAAGCGGTTCCGCGTCGTCGGAGTCCGCAACGAGGACGACGACGACTACCATCTGTACATCACGAATCTGCCGCGAGACGAGTTTCTACCGGCAGATCTGGCAACGCTGTATCGGTGTCGATGGGAGGTAGAAACGTTGTTCCGTGAGTTGAAGACACAGTACGAACTAGACGAGTTCGACACGAGAAACCCGGTTGTGGTAGAAATCTTGCTGTACGCGGCGTTGCTGTCGCTGGTAGTGAGTCGTGAACTGTTGGATCTGGTCACCGAACAGGCCGACGATGAGATCGTGTTTCCGCCGGAACGCTGGGCGGCGACCTTCCGGTCGCACGCCCAGTTCATCCTCCACGAACTCGGCGAGTACCTCGGCTACTCGCCACCGCCGTTGCTGGAACGGCTGATCGACGACGCACAGAAGATTCACCAGCAACGACCGATCTTACAACAGACGCTCGCTACCGCTACACAACCGAGGTGTGAGCGCTAACTAAAGACGAATGCTTAGAGAATCCATACGGCACCTCGCCACTTATTGTATCGAGAGTCGGTGATGAAGAGGGTAGTCCTCATTCAGGAGTGTGCTTTGGGTAATTTCGCCGCCTGAACATTGGCCGGAGTGTAACAGAACGATCATATCGTGGAGATGTCTCCAGCCCGACTACCATGTCGAGGACAAGGCCTTACGTGGTTGAACGGCCGTAGTCACAGGCCCACTGTCGCTCATAGTCCGGAGCACAAGGCCCGCACCGAGAGATTCAATCTCCCTGAGGACGAAACGCGCGGCAGCCCGGAAGACGTCAGTCTGACTGGGCACCTTTCTGCATGATATGCGCTTTCTATCTTGCACGGCGTCAGAGAGATAATCAAAGCTGACAATTGATCGCGGAGGATGTCATAACTCGTACTTTCAGACTCGAAGCTCCACTAGCGACGTGCCGTGAACTATCCCTGCCTCCTCACTTGTGGTGCTCGCTGCGTTGCTCCGTGTGGAAGGAGATTACCGGGTTCGATTATCTAATCTTCATCTGGTTTTAACTCCTCCCATCTGATCCCCATTCTAGAATACTTGGGATTAGATATCTAATATACAACCGACAAATATAGAATATGGGCATATATTAGAAGAAAATAATACATAGTAATACTATATTGCTAGAATTTGTATTATAACATGTTTGTGTGGGCGTTGCTGTAGTTCGATTACCAATGGTATTCGTGACGGGCGAATATTTCGATAGCGATTCGCTATCGCTCAGTCTTGGCTCGTCGGCTGGGTGTGGGGCCCCGATGAGTGCGCCCGCCAGATCCAGATGCTCGTTGGCCGTCGCTCGGTCGATGATCGACTGTCAGAGGTCGGCGTCGACGATGGTCACGTCGGGAAGATGACGGTGTGATCGAGATTGACGTTGAGGTCCTCGGCATCAGCGAGCACGTGCATGTTCTTGCCAAGCGTCGTGTTCTAGACCGTGGCTTCTTCGGCGACGATGCTCTGACCGTCGTACTACCGACAAGATGCGTCTCCAGCAGTTCACTCCACTTTCTGAGCCACAAATGTCAACTATACCTTACAATTTAGGCAACATGATTATCTATTCAATTGTAATATGCTACCACATGGTTCCTGCAGTGAACAATGCCCCGAATGGCGTTCTGAATGAGACCACGAACACAGTCCATAAGCACAGATTGGGCGCTACCGAGTTCAGGACGAAGTGTGGCCTCACGAATCACGTTGCGTCAGATCAGCTTCGGCGAATGCCACTCAAACAGGCCATCTCTAGTGAGGGTTCCTCTAAATGCGGTCGGTGCTTTCCCGAGGCGGGTGGCTACTGACACACCGAGCCACTCGGCAGCATGGCGAGTTGCTGCCGTGGTCTTTTGGACACTGGCAGTTATGTTAGACTCTAATGGAGTCGACAAAGCCATTCGTTTTCCTATAGTTTCGGTTTGTCTCGCTAAGCAGCAGGTGCACGCGAGCAGTTCGTGGCAACCGTATCAACATCCCTAACCGCTCCCGTTGCCAACAGCGCGTATAATGTGGCCATGGGGGCATCTCGCTGTGGGCTATTTCTGTTACCTGGGTGCCGTTCGGCTGCGGTCGACGAGCAGACTAGCACTGGGACCGTTGGTGGCCCTTGCGTTCGGGACCCAATTCCCAGATCTGGTGGATAAACCACTCGCATGGAGTCTGGCGGTCCTTCCCTCCGGGCGGTCGCTGGCCCACTCGCTGGTGGTTGCATCAGTCCTGCTCACCGCCCTCTATCGACTCTGTCGGCTGTACGATCGCGAGGACGTCGCCGTCGCTTTCGCTGTCGGCTACCTCTCACACAGTCTGAGCGACCTCGGGCCTGGTGTGGTCGGCGGCCTGCTCCAGGGTGACCTGAGCCAACTCACTTGGACGACGTATCTGGTCTGGCCGCTCCTGCCGGCGCCGCCGTACCCGATGGATTCGTCTTTCGCGAGTCACATTGCGGCGTTCGCCGTCGATCCGTATGTGCTGGCGCAATGTGCCCTGTTTCTCGCTGCGCTTGGGCATTGGGGCCTGCGCGGTCGACCCGGACTTCGGCCAGTTTTGCGCGCTCTCACGAGATAGTCCCCCACCTCGGAAGCCGTGGGTCGAGAGGCCGACGACGTCGCGTGAACCGAACCTGCGCGCTACCACTAGAAC
Organism: Haloarcula sp. H-hyl6; assembly: GCF_056934455.1. NCBI lineage: Archaea > Methanobacteriati > Methanobacteriota > Halobacteria > Halobacteriales > Haloarculaceae > Haloarcula > Haloarcula sp. H-hyl6. The sequence continues at coordinate 18,274 of NZ_JBRIIK010000004.1, read as the reverse complement.
CAGTCACGAGTCATGAGGTATGTACCCACCACGGTCGTTTGTGTGTACGAGCCGGATTTATCAAGAGTGACTTGAACGCGTTATAGAGGACCTGAACATGTGAAATGTCGCTCCTAACTATACTGGTACAGATCTGGTATGTACTTGGATTGCACATGGATCTCAAAAACCTCATCAGAGATGAGGATGCAGTGTCGCCAGTCATCGGAGTCATTCTGATGGTTGCGATTACTGTCATCCTCGCGGCCGTCATCGCATCGTTCGTCCTCGGTCTTGGGGACCAGACCCAACAGACCCCGCAAGCGAGTTTCTCGTTTGAGTTCGATTCGTCGTCAGGACTCACGATAACTCACGACGGTGGGGATGCCATCCAAGCAAATGAACTGCACATTCGGGGCACTAATGGCGCCAGCAGCGTCGACAATACCTGGGGGAACTTTGGTAGCCCGGTGGGCTCATCTGAGGTTACGGCGGGCGACTCCGCGACGCTCGGAAGTGCGACGTCCAGCTACGACATCCGCGTCGTGTACGAAGCGCAGGAGGGCGATGCGTCTGCGACTATCGCACACGACAAAGGACCTGACGCATAATCGGGTTTCGGACTCATTTTTAGCAAGCTAAACCGCTAGTGTCCCCAATCCTGAAACGGGGTAGCTTGGGGTACGCAACCTCGTTCGCTAGTACACGATCTCTTTAACATCGGACGCGTCGTGATGACTAGCAACAGTTACGGTCAATTCCTGAGCGCCGCAAGACGAGTGTCGGGCTGGTAACCAGGTCACTCGGACAATAGCTGATCCGTCAACTCCTCCAATGGTCTGAGATGGAGCGCCAACCAGAACCACACGGCCGCAAACACCGCCCTCCACCGCGGGAGACCGACATCACGGCAGACGGAGTAACAGGTGCCGAGATCGTTTTGCTGTGGGCTCGTCCCGGACATGGCTTACTCCCGTCTTGTAGCCGATCTAATATAAATCCCAATTGCTGTTCTCGTATTGGAACACCACTAGTACTGTATCAGATAGCGCCGGTGCTTGCTAATCGTCAGTCGGCATTGTGCCAGCTGGGCCGCTCCCGGCTGTCTCACTCGGAGTAGTGACCGCTTTGTAAAACATGATGAGCATGGATGCGATAAGCGCGCCGCCCCAGAGGAAGCCCGTCGGCAGCAAAAATGTCAGACCGAATCCCTCTCCGAGCCAGACGATCCCAGGGATTCCCCACTGGCCAGCGATGAACAGGACGGTCACCGCCGTCCGGAGTCGGCCAGTCACACCGAGTGCAGGCACGGCGAACCCCATCACGATCGCAAGAATCGAAAGCACGCCGAGGTGTGCGTGCCCGCCGATCATCCATCCGGGGACACCTTGCCCACCAGACAGCAGGATGAACTGATACAGTCCCACGGTCATCATTGTCGCCAACCCGAGAAAACCCGATCCCTTGAGTGGTCGTGTCATTCCTTCACCAGCTAACATAATGGTGGATACAATAAATGTTGGTGATACGTGGAATCGCTACAGCTATCGAACTCATCCAGAAGCAGAGCTACTACTCACACGCTCCTGCGGTTAGTGCATACAGCTCATTTGACACTCATTGCGAGGCGCACCAAGACACATGATTTTTCCAGCTCTATCTATCGTAGTTTGAGACAACACAATGACCCTCACAACCACGCCGCAGTACGATCACACGAACATCGACAGAATCGGGCGGCAGGCAGTCGTGGCCGGTGGCGGGATGGCAGGACTCTTAGCAGCCCGCGTCCTCGCCGATGCGTTTGATTCCGTTACGGTCATTGATCAAGATCAGCTACCAGATACTCCGTCCACGAGGGAAGGAACACCCCAATCCCGGCACGTTCATGTCATTCAGGAGGCTGGACGGAAAACCCTAGAGTCGCTGTTTCCTGGGTTCAGTGACGAGCTCGCCTCCCGAGGCGCTCCAATCATCGATATGTCTGCAGATCTGGGGGTCTACGAGGAGGGAGACTTCACTGCTGAGTCGCCATCCACCCTGCCGCTGTATTGTGCGAGCCGCCCGCTGTTGGAATACGTCACTCGCAAGCGCTTAGCCGACCGTGATGGCGTCCAGATTCGCGATCAGTGCCAGTGTATCGAATATCTCACTGATGACGCTGCGACGACTGTTCTGGGCGTTCGGGTCCGAAATCAGTCGGGGGAGACAGAAAAGATCCCCTCCGACCTAGTCGTTGATGCCACCGGTCGGACGTCACGGACTGCGAACTGGTTGGAGGAGAATGGCTACCAGCGACCACCGACTGAAGAGGTGCAGATCGATTTGGCGTATAGCACGCTTCAGCTCTCCCGCCCTGAGTCGGCTCACCAGGCGTTCATGATTATGCCGTCGCCGCCTCGTACACGCGGTGCTGGACTGTTCCCTGTTGAAGGCAACCGCTGGGTGGTCACTGCCTATGGACTTCATGGCGATCATCCGCCCACAGACATCGATGAGCTGACTGAGTTTGTAGCGAGCCTCCCCATTGACGATATTGCGAGGGTCATCTCCGAGCAAGACATCCTGTCCGAAGACATCCCTCACTATCCGTTTCCCACAAACCTCAAGCGGAACTACTGGGAACTGGATCGGTTCCCTGATGGCATCGTCGTAATGGGCGATGGGATTGCGAGTTTTAACCCGGTCTACGGGCAGGGAATGTCGGTCGCGGCCCTCGAGGCACTCCACTTGCATCACACGCTCGCTGCAAATCCGCACACCGACGTGGCAGTACGGTTTTTCGAGAACGTTGCGCAAGTCGTCGAGGATGCGTGGGGCCTCGCCGTTGGCAGTGACTTTCAGTACGCCCAGACCAGCGGTCCGAAACCAACCGGCACCGATCTCCTGAACCGTTATGTAACTCGATGGACCCGACAAGCCCATACTGATGGCGTGGTGTCGGAAGCGTACTCCCGCGTCGCCATGATGGAACGGCGGCCGACATCTCTTTTCCATCCACGGATTCTGTGGCGAGTCCTCAACCCGATTTCCTGAAGCGCACACCGACAGGCGGACCAGGCCGAATACGCGGAATCGTTCGAGCACGCAGAACTCTCTCGCGATGCTGAGACGGCGTCGGCGTCTCGAACTTGCGCCCAAGATGGGTGGCACGCGTCGCAGACCGCTGTGGCCCACCTCGTATTCTAGCACTCTCTGACTCACTACGCACGCGTGGTTCACTATTCCCGAGATGGTCGCAGTGGGAATCTGGGTGTCTGGTCAACCCATCGATTGAGCTTTGGCCCACACCAATGTCGGGAGATGGCGCAGGACTGTCGGGAATGTGAGTCCGACCTGTTCAAAGAACAGCCGCTGGTCCCAGTAGTCCCGCCATCGAACGATATCACCATCTTCGACAGTGATGAGCGAGACGCCCGGAAGCGCGAACGATTCACCAGTCGGTGGGATCCCCTCGATCTCCGCTTGGAAGGTTCCCCGATACGTCCACTCGATCGTGGTCAGCTTGCCGTCTGCAGCAAATTGCTTGACCTCCATCCGCCCGTCGGGAAACGCCCTGAACAACTCCGTACAGTACTCTCGATGCTCTGTTTTTGAGAGTGCTTCGTCTTGTGCCGGGTCGTAAAACGTCGCCTCGTCAGCAAACTCTGCGATGAGGGCGTCGGTATCTCGGTCGTTGAAGGCTGCAAACGCCGCCGCGATGGGTGAAGGGAGTTCGCTGACTGACATGTAACTACCATTCGAAACGACTGCCTTCAAGGTTGGGCCGCCAGCGCTGACAGCCCATCAACCAGCCAATATCTGGCGCAAACAGTGTTACTGTTTCAAGTATCACGCGGATGAATCGTCCATGCATGACTGAGGACGTCCAAGATATCGCCGATTTGGCGCCTCACATCGTCAAGAAACGAGCCGAAGAGACGGGCGGTGAGTTCGTCAGATTCGAGAGTACGATGTACCCGTCGTCAGTCGATGCGCCAGCCGCACGTGACCTCGAACACGAGCCCTGGGGACTGGACAACGATTTCGAACACATCCATCCCGAACAGGAGGAACGATGGGAAGTCCGCTCGGGGACACTCCGTGTCACTGTCGACGGCGACGAGCAAACACTGACAGCGGGAGATGCCATCACGCTGCCAGCGGACGTCCCACACCGACACTGGAATCCCACCGACCGGCCTAGTCGCGTCATCTGGGAGCGTCGGCCTGCTGCCCAGACAGAGACATGGGCCGAGAGCGTATACGCCTTGGCACAGGCCGGCAAGACTGACGATGAAGGCGTCCCGAACCTGCTGCAGATAGCGATCTGGATTGATACGTTCCCGGTCGCGACAGCGTATCCGGCTCTCGTTCCCGTCTCTCTCCAGCAGACAGCAGCGTCACTCCTGGCTCCCCTCGGTCGAGCGGTCGGGTTTGAAGCCAGATATTCCAGCGAGACGTACGTCGTCGCCAGTAGCACTTACTTCGGGTCGTTCGACGAGCGGTCCGAACTGTGTGTGACCGATGCCGGCTGTCCTGGCCGTCCCACTCGATACGCCCTCGCTCAAGAGCCATGTCTCACCGACCTCGACTGCTGTCGGCGATACTCCTGACAGTGGCGCCCTCATCTGCCGACGTGGGCCTGGATATCCTCGAGAAGCAGGTACGCCACGATAGCGAGGACACTAACCGAGAAGATCGTCCAGAGATAGATGTTGATGGATCCCGGACCAGCCCAGTGTGGCACCCTAGGCCTCGCGACCGGCTGGCGGAACGGCCACAACAAGTCGGCGGGAACGTGTGGATTCGGCGGCTGCAGTGCCCGCCAGTTGTCGGCGAGCAGGTGCGACAGGTAGGCGACCACGAAAGCCACTCCCAGTCGCGATCGCCCAGTCTGCCGGCTATAGCCAAGCACGGCGACGGTAATGGGCAGCGCAAACGGCAGCGAATGCATGAAGACCCGCCCGGACGGCAGGACATAGAGTAGATGGGCGAGGGGCTTGTCGACGAGATCCGGGAACTGGCTCCCGACAAACGTGGTGCCGACGAGGCGCGCCGACGGGAGCTGTCGGTCACGACCGAGGAGGTACGCGCTGACCGGCAGCACGACGACGAGGAAGTGTTCGATCGGGAGCATCGTTTGTGACTCATAACGACGTGCCGGATACATACACCTGTGGGCGGTGCGACGCGTTCGGGCCGCCAGACGCGAGCCATTGAGTCGACGTCGCTCTCAGCTGTGTCGTCTCGACACCTGTACCGATCGTACCCACCCGACGTCGTACCGCTGTTCCTGGAGACACGGTAGATGGCTGTATCCGCATCTCCAGCGACTGCGACCGGCCGCTTCGTCACGCGTGTGGCGTGAATCCGCTCGGATAGGCGTGCGACGGGAGAACGGGAGGACCTTTGCGGTCTGATGGCCGTCACTCCCTCAAGCGTTGTTCCGGCCATCAGCCGCCACGATGGGCACTATCGATGCTTTATCTCAGAAACACAAAATTTGTATACCATTAGCACACCACATGCCACTGCGGGAGAAGACGTCCCGCAGTGTCTGGCATAGGCTCGTCCACGGGAGGTACTCTACCCCGCGACGGCAGATCAGCCCTGCCACCGGGCCTGCAACGGCGGCCCCCCACCGGTGGTTCAGCAAGCGATCGCTCACAGATGGTCTTTGTGGATGGCTCCTGACCCGGCCATCCCATTCCTTGCTGCCTGCACTATGAGTAGCCGTCGTCAACGATTTAACCGATCTGTGGTCCAATAACACTGGCTGCAGGCTCTCCTGTAGCTGCCCGTGCCGACATGTCCGCTGCTCCCACCACCTGTCGCGTCTGCGCCGGGTTGCCCCGGCGCCTTTGGGATTCCTCCTACGGATCGGAGTGCTGGTGCTGTGCTCCCTCTCCCGTACCGACACGTCCGACCGAGACTCACCGCTAGAAGGTACAAGAGAGGGGGGAGGGTTTGGTCCCGGCAAGGAAGGATGGGTGGGGTGGGATGAGAGCGTGTGAGTCTCACCGGATTGTGGACCAAGACCCATCTGGGATGTTTAGGCTGACACAAATAAGTTTTGGCCATTTCGATCACCCACCACTCCACGACCGCTAGACCGTTGGTGGGCTTCGGTAGCCACTGGATCGCCCGCCAGCTGGATCGATTGTGCCCACCAGAAGTATTATTAATCCTACTTGTAAAGTGACAATTCAGCGTGTCTGAACACCCAGCACCTGCACACGGTGAGACCCTCCCCACACGTCCGGCATCGGTCGACATCCGACAGGGTGTGAAAGCACTGATCGAGTCCGCAACAGCTGTCCTGCTGGTCAAAGAGCGCCATCGGACCGGCGAGCCGTTCTGGACACTGCCCGGTGGCGGTCTGTGTCAGGGCGAGTCCGCCCGGACGGGCCTGCGGCGGGAGGTGCGCGAAGAACTCCGGTGTCCGATAGCTATTGGGCAGGCCCTCGGGCGGTGGTGCTATGCACACCGGCCACCACGGCGAGCACTGTCGGTGTATCAGGTGTTCCGCGCGTCTGTCGTGGCAGCGCCGACGCCCAATCACGACGACGGCGTGGTGGCGACACGGTGGGCCGCCCCTGACGAGTTGCCAGCACGGACGCTTCCACAGGTCAGGCAGCTGATTCACTCTCGGTGCTGACCGTGTGCCCGACAGGGCGGCGGTGGACGCCGTCGCCATCGGCGTCGGCTGCGTGGTCCTGGCCCCATGTCGGTGAGCGGTCGAGTGGTGCGCTGAGCAGACACCCGACAGCGCGTGCAGGCCGACTGCTGTGGCCGTTCGCGAGTATGGTGTGTCGCTGTAGGGCCCGAGAAACGGGTGTGGGCCCGTGGTGCAGTCCGCTCCAGCGTACACCTGTTGGCCACCACGTCACCCGGGTCGAGAGGACAGCGACGCACGGTGAGTGCCTCGAGACCTGCTCCAGCGGTCGTTTTCTGTCGCTATGTGCGGGCCGACGGTTCGTCACTCCCCAATGCTTTTTCACATCGATGGTGGGGTGTGAGCCCCCGTCCTGCGATTGCTGGGCCACTGCAACTGGAACAGCTCTAGTCGTGTATCAGGGCCTCCGGCATCCGCAGAGCTAACCAACACTGGTCGATATTCCGGCGAGGTGTTGGTTAGTTACGCCCCACCGCTGTCAGGCGTGGTCCGTCCGACAGAGTAACAGTCCCGCCCTGACAGGCCCCTGTATGGACATCGGCACAGCCGTGGTTCTCGCGGCCGGGAAGGGCACCAGACTTCGGCCGCTGACGCGAAACCGGCCGAAGCCGATGCTCCCGGCCGGCAATCGGCCGATCCTGGCACATGTCTTCGACGCACTGGTGGCGGCCGGTATTGACCGACTGGTCACCGTCGTCGGCTACAAGCGTGCCCGGGTCCAGACCCACTTCGGGTCGACGTATCGCGGGGTTCCAATCACATACGTCACACAACACACCCAACTCGGGACCGGGCACGCGCTGCTCCAAGCTCGCTCGGTCGTCGACGGGCCGTCTCTGGTGGTGAACGGCGACCAACTCATCGACGCCGGGACCGTCGAGGCCGTCGCCGAGACGTTCTCCGAGACGGGCGATCCGGCGCTCGCCGTCGTCGAACAGCAGGACGCACAGCACTACGGCGCCGTCGAGGTATGCGATGGCGGTATCTCCAGCCTGGTCGAGAACCCTCAAGACGATGCCGGTCGCCTCATCAACGGCGGTGTCTACGCCTTCCCGGCGGACATCTTCACAGCCATCGACGCAACGCCGCGGCAGGCAGGTGAGCTGGCGCTCACCGATACCGTCACACGCCTCCTTGCACGGCGCTCAGTTCGCGCCGTCGACGTGGCTGGGCTGTGGGTTGACGCCACGTACCCGTGGGACCTGCTGGCGGTCGCACGCGAGGTGCTGGCCCGCGAGCGCATTGCCGAGCCCCTGCGGCGCGACCAGGTCTGGATCGCCGACTCCGCGCAGGTCCACACCGAGGCCATGTTGCAGGGACCGGTCGTCATCGGTCCGGACTGTACGATCGGTCCCGAAGCAATCGTTGGCCCCAACGTCGCGCTCGGGGCGAACGTCACTCTCGGCGCCAATACTGTCGTGCACGAGAGTGTGCTGGACGCCGACACACGTGCCGACCCGGGATCGACGCTCCTGGAGACCGTCACCGGACAGGACGTCCATCTCGGGGCCGGGACGGTCGTCACCGGTGGTCCTGGCGACGTGCAGATTGGGTCAGCGCTGGTCGCTGACCAGCGACTGGGCGCGGTTATCGCCGATCGAGTACGCGCCCACGGCGACGTGCGGTTCGAACCGGGGTCGGTGGTCGGGCCGAACGCGACGCTCAGCGCTGGCGTGACGGTTGCCGAGCCTGTCGCCGAAGGGGCGACCGTCACTCGGTAATGGGTGGTCGCAGTGGCTATGTCGGGACTGTGGACGAGCCACTAGAGTGGCGTCGTGGCGTTCGCAGCCGACGCTCCGAACTGGTGGCGAGCAGCGCACAGCCAGCGCTGGTCCATGCGATGGGGGATATCCCGCCGGGATGAGGGTGCGACACACGCCTTGTGGCACGCCGCTGGCGCTCAGTCGCCGTTCGTCAGCTGCGTCTGCGCCCCGATGAGCGCCCCGGCCAGATCCATGTGCTTGATCTCCGTCTCGCGGTCGATAATTGACCCTCGGAGGTCGGCGTCGACGATCGTCGCGTTCGGGAAGACGACGGTGTGATCGAGACTCGAGTTAATCACCTCCGCACCAGAGAGGACGTGGACGTTCTCGCCGAGGGTCGTGTTCCGGACGGTCGCGTCGTCGGCGACGATATTGTCCCCGTCGAGAGCCCAGGCAACCGCCTCAAGATAGTTCTCGGGGGTGCCGATATCGTACCACGCGCCGTCGAACGTGAACGCACGCACGGGCTCGTTTGCGACGAGCCACTGGATGAACCAGCCCGGCTCATCGGGATTGTTCCCGTCGGCGAGATATCCGGCCGTTTCGAGGTGGAACTGAATCGTTGCGATCGAGGTCGCATACCGGTCTGCGAGTGTCTGGACAGTACACCCTTCTTCGTACGCTTCGGTAAGTTCGGCTCCCCGATCCACTTATACCGTGGCCCGCCATTCCGCATGGCGACATCGTGATTCTGCTGACGGCTGTAGATTGGTTTTGTAGAGACATCGAATGCCTCCGCGATTTCACGGATTGATTGCCCTGATTCGTAGCGGTCGATAATCTCGTCGATGCGCTCGTCGAGCCATTCGTAGCGCATCTGCTATCGACCCCACAAGGATGGCTGGCGGTTGTGGTTCGCAATGCGTTCTGGGAGTTCGATCGAACCGGTAGCCACCGGATGGTCAACCAGAATTACGATCCGAATGATCGCGAAGAAACAGTCCTGCAGCTCTTCAAAGAGGGTCGGGATACCGGTGAGCCGTGGGGTCGCGTTAATCCACTATATCTTCGTGAACACTCAGAGTTGGACAAGGGGCAAGTCGAATACGCGCTCCGAAATCTGAAGCACGCGGGGTGGATCACGCAATTGAATCAGGGTGAACTATATGAACTGGTGGCTGATCCACGGGAGAAACATTAAATACTATGATCATATTACGACCATACACCGTTGAAGAGGAGTGTAGCATAGAACCGCTCAACACAATAATTTAAACATATTTAAATATGATAATGTATGCCGAAAGGTGATAGATATTAATACCCTCGAATATAGATTCGTTGATGAGAGAGCACAATGAAGATTTTATCTTGTACTGACTATTATCCTCCCCATATTGGTGGGGTTGAAGTTGCTGCGTCAAATCTCTATTATGAACTTGCTGAGCGTGGGCACAAAATTACGGTAATTACGCTTGGAGTTGGCGAGTCAAATCACGAAAATATCAGGGTGAAGAACTCATCACAGGTAAACATTACAAAATACCTTGGACTCCAAAGCTCTATCTCTTTACAATTCCCTAAGCAATTTTTATCTGTCGTTAGTAGAACTAACTTTGATTTGATCCATGTCCATAACCGGTTTTTCTTCACAAGCACAGTCGCTGCATTAACATCTCAGTTTATTGATGCTCCATTAGTGTTTTCTCTTCATACGAGTAACATTGATACTTATACCGGGCTTGGTGGACGTTTAGCAAAATTATACGAGTCAACGGTGAGTAAGCAGACTCTCAAACAGGCTTCTAGAATAATTTGCAACAGTGATGCAACCGCCGAAAAAGCAATTTCACTTGGTGCTGAAAGTGAGATTATATCCGTATACCCTCACGGAGTCGACACTAATCAGTTTTCTCCAGCTGTTGATGAAAAATCAGATAATCTTGCTATTGCTTATATCGGCAGATTGGTTAAAAACAAAGGAGTTCTACTGTTCCCTGACATTTTTCGAAAAGTGAATGACAGATACAATAATACGGAGTTGCATGTGGTAGGTGATGGTCCACTTAAAGAAGAACTTCAATCAAGATTTTCAGAATTCTCCGATCAGGTAACTCTCCACGGTTCACTCCCTCACCATGAGGTGTCAAATATATATGATTATTGTAATGTTTTTTGTTTACCTTCGAAATCGGAAGGGCTTTCGTTGACAACTCTAGAAGCAATGTCCAGTGGTTTACCGGTAGTAGTTTCGGATACAGGCGGCCTCCGTCAAATTGTTCAGGACGGTGTTACAGGATATCGAGTAGCACCAACCGATATAGAAAAGTTCTCAAAATCGATTATAGATCTCTGGGAAAATGAATCCAAACGTAAAATGATGGGAGAACATGCTAGAGACTACGTCCTTGCCAACCACACTTGGAAAGAACGAGCAGATTCGATTGAATCAATATTTCAGAGCCTTCTTGAAGAAAAGAGTTAAACATATGAGTCCTATCTTAGTAGTCAAGTCTGAAACAGAAGCATGAATATTGGAATAAATGGACGGACATTCTCAATTGATGAACCAGACGGAGCGGTACAAACTAGTGTTCAACTAACAGAAGGACTAGACCAGTTAGGAAACGATGTGACAGTATTCGGTAGTCGAAAAGTAAACCTCGTCTCTAATTCTATAAATTATAATTCAACGGGTTATCCAGTTCAGTCTCAAATCTATGGAACAATTTGGGAACGCACAATATTACCAGTTCTTCTAAACAAGCACTCATTCGACGTCTTTTATGCTCCAAACGGAAACGGACCTCTCCATAACATAGACACTCCAGTCGTTATGTGTATTCACGACGTTAACGCCCAGCTGGGGATGTCAAGCAATCTACATCAAATTTACAGAAAATCAACCGTTCCTCATGCAGCGAGAGCGGCCGATCTTATCACTACTGTTTCTGAATTCTCCAAAAGAGAGATTTGTGATGTGCTTTCTATCCCAGAGTCAAAAATCCGAGTCGTGTATAATGGTATAGATGAATTTTATCATAAAGAAGAGGGCAGTGAACCAATTGAAGTACCTGATCAGTACATATTGTTTATCGGGGCAATGAATCCGCGGAAGAATATCCGACGGTTAATTAAAGCATTCAAAAAATTCAAGTCAGATACGAACTATCAACATAAGCTTCTGATGGCTGGTCCAAAAAATAATCTAGTTTTCAAGGATTTAGATATCTCAGAAAATAATGATATAATACACTTAGGATATCTGGATAAACCCAATCTTAAATATGTCTATGAAAAATCAGATTGCTTCTTATATCCTTCACTTTATGAAGGCTTTGGGATTCCACCAATCGAAGCTATGGCCTGTGGTACTCCTGTAGTTGGATCAAACACTGGAGCTCTTCCAGAAATTCTTGATGATGCTGCTGAACTTCCTGATCCTACAGATGTGACCGCCATTTATAAATCCGTGTTAAAAATCATAGAGAACGAAGAGAGACGCAGTACACTAATAAAGGAGGGAAGAGATAGATCAGAACAGTTCACCTGGGAAAAATCGGTCAAAAGGCTTCACAATATATGCAAAGAAGTCTCAAATTAGTGTTCAAATAAAATCTTTTCGAGGTTGTGTAGACTCTCATTGGCGGGGTACAATTTGTGGCGAGTTGTTCGATTTTGTAAGGTAGTTCTGCCGGTTTCCTGGCAGAAACGGGAAAAAGACTCACCGAATGAAAGCTGGCTATCACCTGCCGTACATATTCACGAACATAAGTATGAAGAAATCCGGAGTCTTGATGTTGACAAGCAGAGTGAGTCCAGCCTCTTGAAGTTCATTAAGCATGTTGAACAGTCGATTGCAAAAATCAGCTTGAGCCGTTTCCGGCACGTTCCGTTGGACTCCGACCGGGTGAATCCCGCGGAAGGTAACAGAATTCGATCGGTGTATTTTCGCCGAACCCGGTCTTGACCCGAAAACGAATCGTTGTGTCGCTATTAAGGTTCTTTACACAGGAAGAAATTAATAACCGAAAAAGGACAAGATCGGCTCTCGTCCTCTAGTGTCACTACGAGATGCATTTATAGGTTATAATATCTGCTCAGATATTTACAAGTATAAAATAATAACTATTGATGGGTTATTACAATTCATCACTATTTTCTGTCACCATTATATTACTTATTTTCATATCGTATCCGGTTCACTTTATCTACTATCCCATACTTATGTAGTTTTCGATAAAGAATACTGACTAGAGAATCATTGAGTATCTCTTCGTACCGCTGAGGGTATTCTTTTTTTAACCTCATCTCGTTTTCCTGTATAAATGTTGCCCGGGCTCGTGTCGGATGTTCGACGCAGAGCTCCTTCGAGAACGCGCACTTACCGTCAGCGTCGCGCTCCATCCGCCAGCCAAACTCGGTATCCTCTCGCCATCGAAAGTACTTGCTACGGAAACCACCGATGGCAAGTGCCTCGGAGCGGTCAATAACAAGGTTTGACGTTAGATATCCACGATAGCCGGAGTAGTTTATTGCTCCAGTTACTCTTCCTTCAATACAGCAGTATTCTGATTCTGCCATTAGCTCGTATGCGTTTGAGAGCCAATCGTTCCGCGGCAAACAGTCGTCATCTGTGAGCGCCACGATATCTGCATTAGCCATTTTGATACCCACATTCCGTGCTTTGCAAGCATCTACTGTATCGTCGTTAATGATTACAATCTCAAATTCACCGCTGAAATCCTGTGCAAGAAGATGTTGTATCGTAGTTTCATGTTCACTAGTTGGAACAGTCGGAATGACAACTGAAATATCTGGGTCCGGAGCTCGGCGGTAGAAAGTGATTGACTGCGAAGATGGTTGCGGTGTCTCTGTCATTATGAAAGCATTAGCAGTCACCTCTAATATTACTTAAGGACCACTAATCAATCGATAGATTGACGTTACCTCCTCGGAGAAAACGGATATATGACTAATATCGCAGTTGTCGTTCTAGATACACTCCGATACGACTCGTTCAAGAAGCACTTTGAGTGGTTGGATGGGAGGCGATTCACGGATGCATATTCAACATCCCATTGGACGCTTCCCACTCATGCATCCCTCTATACAGGATATTACCCTAGTGAGATCGGCGTTCATGGAAAGAGTATGGATCTAAACTGCGACTTACCCGTCCTTGCGGAGCATTTTCAGTCAAAAAACTATACGACTCGATTACTCACGGCAAACCCGCAGATATATATGTGGGATGGCTGGCAGCGAGGATACGACACAGCCATCGGTCCAAGTAATCTTGACCCCGCTGATGAAGATTTAGTGGACTGGGCTGAGTTCTACGCTAAAAATCATGACTCGACCGTCCTCAAGTATCTTCGTGCACTCAAGTATTCTATCACGTCCGATAGTCCAACGCTACGGTCGATGTGGAAAGGGATTCGGAACCGTTCCACCAAGAGTAGTAGCACGTCAATCCTTGAACGAGTAAGAGAGATGGACGTAGGTTCGGATGAGTTCCTTTTTCTGAACATCATGGACACCCACACTCCCTATGATCCTCCGGAAGAATACACTGATTTAGAGACACCGTTGGATGTCGTCTCCGGAGACGCCTTTGCAGGAACAGTCAATAATCCAGACGAGCTCCGTCAGGTGTATGACGATACTGTACGGTACCTCTCTGACCAGTACCAAACTTTGTACGACGAACTACAGGCGGAATTCGATTATATCATCACAACCAGTGACCATGGAGAAATGTTGGGTGAGAATGGGATGTGGAACCACAGCTATGGACTCTATCCTGAACTCGTCCATGTTCCACTGGTAATCAGTGGGGAGGGGGTTGAGGATAGAACGGATAAGACCGTTGTTAACCATCTTGACGTTCACAAGACGATCTGTGATATTGCAGAAATTGAGGCTGATTCTCGAGGTCAGAATCTGCTGGATAAGCCGAAATCAAAGACACGTCTCTTCGAATATCACGGATTCCTTCACTGGCATCAAGACCAGTTTAAACGGAAAGGAGTAGATGAAGTATATGAAAAATATGACAAGAGTCTAGATGGCTTCGTCTCGGAGTCGGCCGACTATGTCTTCCAGAGCCACGATAGAGGGTTGGTCGTTGATAAGGGACTCACAACCACTGAGGCTGAGAGGCAATTAGAGCTCTTATTGGAAAGCATTGACAGACAGGAGATAACCTCCGGGGCAGACTCAGACCCCGTTTCAGATGAAGTTCGAGACCAGTTGGAAGATCTAGGCTACGCATAATAAATGCCCGACGCTGATGATGTCGCGACCCTCTTGTCAAGTGCAACACTCATAATCATTGGAACTGTCTTGAGTTCTGTTTCCGGTCTAGTAGAGAGGATAATCTTGGGACGCGTCTTAGGGCCGTCGCAGTACGGTGTGATCAGCATCTGTATCGCGGTGATGACACTTGCAGCCACTGCGTCTGGGTTTGGGTTAACGCAAGGTATCCCTCGATACATGTCTCGTTTCGATATTAGCGCAGAGCGGCGCGGTGTGTGGGTTAGTGGTATTATGGTCGCCGCGGTAGCCACGTTTCTCATCACCGGCGGGTTGTTGCTGTTCTCTGAGAGACTTTCCATTCTCCTCCTCAACAATGACTCCTATACGACGACATTACAAATATTCATTCTAACAATACCCTTTCTTACATTTTTTAAAATAACTATTAGCGGAATACGAGGCGAGGAGAATACCATATACCGCACGTATGCACAGGATTTACTTTACCCAATTCTTCGGATTAGCTTGCTCAGTGGACTTTTTGTACTGGGATTAGAAATTGTCGCACCAGCAGTTGCTTACCTGATAGGAGTATTATCTGCTACCATAGTTGCGCTCTATCTCCTAACCCGTCTCTTCTCGTTAACTGGATCCGTTAGCTGGCATATAAAGGAGCTCACACTTTTCTCCGCACCTCTCATAATATCGATGGTTATGTCAATTCTATTGACCAGAACGGATACAATCATGATTGGATATTTTCGCTCTTCAATGGAGGCGGGACTGTACAGTGCAGCATACCCAATTGCTGCCGGTCTCCAGTTAGTACTCACTTCATTCGGATTTATGTATCTCCCGATCGCCTCCCGTTTAGATGCAGAAAATAGCCGCGATGAAGTTTCGGAGGTATATCGATTAACTACTAAATGGATCTATATTATTACCTTTCCAGCATTTGTTGTATTCGTGTTTTTTTCCGAGGAAATCCTTGGGCTCTTCTGGGGTACACGCTTCGCACAAGCGGGCATTGCTTTGTCAATTCTCTCAATAGGATTCTTCAGTAGCGCCGCCGTTGGTCGGAATCGTGAGACGGTTTCTGCCTTTGGGTATACGAAGTACGTTATGTACGCAAACGTGCTTGGATTTGTCGCTAATCTCCTCTTGAATCTGTATCTAATCCCTAAGTATGGTTATGTTGGGGCCGCTGTCTCGTCAGCGGCTTCGTTTATTCTGCTTAACCTCTTTATATACATTATTTTGCTACAGAAATTCGGAATTACACCGTTCTCATCGTACTCAGTGAGAACAATACTTTCATTATCCTGTATTGTCTTACCATTGTTAGGGTTGTTAGAGCAAGCAGTTACTATATCTGGAATAGCTGCTCTTCTCTTCATTCCGCTCATTGGAATAGTATCGCTGGCTATTGTTGCAGTCGTAGGTGGACTCCAACCAGAGG
The DNA here is from genome assembly GCF_056934455.1 of Haloarcula sp. H-hyl6. Classification (NCBI taxonomy): domain Archaea; kingdom Methanobacteriati; phylum Methanobacteriota; class Halobacteria; order Halobacteriales; family Haloarculaceae; genus Haloarcula; species Haloarcula sp. H-hyl6. The sequence goes on along the minus strand of NZ_JBRIIK010000004.1, from coordinate 2,214 downwards.
ACGAACTCGTCATATCGTTTCTAGAAGAAAAGCTATCGCTCAGAATACCATATGTGAGGCACTGGATCAGCGAACCGTAATTTGATGAAGATAACTCGAGTGCGACAGCAATCGCACCCAATTCCACCTACGCATTAGAATCTTCTGAGTGCTAAGTAGATGTTGTATTTCTTGGAATCACGAGTCTCACTTTACCGTTTGTATACGGTACGTTCGATCGGTTTATCCGTACTTCGTAGGCGGATCGAGAGATCGGTTTATGGTTAGACTTTAGGACGTATATACCATACTCTGCCATCCCCTCTGAGAGAATGACCGGACTATCGGTATATTGACTGAAATGAGTGTAGTTCTCTGTGTATAATACCGTTCGGACGCGGGTGTAGTTCTGGGGGGGCACTACATTAAAGTCGCCAGCAGCAGCCATTGGAGCTCCGTGTTTCAGATCTGTGACTACATCTTGATTAGTATGGGAACCTACCCAACGAGACCCCTCAGCAACGCCTGGCTCATATGATTGAATCTGAATAGCTGGTAGACCAGCTTGGAGTACGAAGGCGAAGAATACGAGCACTAGTAACGTTCCAGAGATGAGCGTTTGCGTCTGCACAGAGGTGCGCTCAAGCGCGATAGCTGCTCCAACTATCATCACCGGAAAGGCAAGAAGGTATGTTCGCCCGACAAGGAACGAACTGGACGTTGCGAGATATAGGACGCTCATACCCAAAACAGCGCTACCCCAGCAGACTGCGACTATCGTTACTGAGCGACTCTCTCGAAAGAATACTTCCCGGATGGCGATAAGCCCGCCAGCTAACGCTGTCGGAGCAAGTATCAAGAGTGGAAGCAATGAGTAGTAGTGAGGAGTATAAGCGGTTGGATATGACACTTGATTTGCGCCAGTGGGAAGTCCGAAATTCAATTCTGTCGCATTAACAATCGCCATCTTGAAATAATATAAATATGATGTGAGTGGAATTTCAATAACTAATAATCCGATAAGAATAGTAATTACAGTAAGCGAGAGAGAGAGAGTAAATCGATAGTTGAGAGCAAGTACCAAAAATCCTGTAATAACGATTATTCCGGCGATCTTTATGAAATGAGGCGGATACCAGAAGAAGGTACAAAGCATGATAGAAGCTATGAGTCCGCCAAACAGAGCCAAATCAGTATATGAACGATTGTACTTGTCTCTCCGTAAGTGAATAGCCAATAAACCGACTGTGAGGAAAACGAGACCACGGCCTAGTCCAGCTGGCGAAACAGTATATAAGACTGTGGCGGAAGCCGCTATGCCACCGGCAATGGAGAGTATGATCGGAGGAAGAACTTGGATACCTATACGAGAGGAGAGGACATAGAATCCACTGGCTGAAACAAGGAATGCAGGCATCAGCGTGTAAATGAGTGGGATCTCAACCGTAGTGACCTGCGTTATCATTACGAGGAAAAGGGGGAGTATAGGTAGATTAATTCGAGTCTCAATCTTTCCCCAATATTTAAAGTTTTCATGACCCGGAACTGTCGGAATAAACCCTGTCTCAATAATTCGATGTGCTACGTAGGAATCGGCGTAAAAAAACACGTCTCGGAAGTAGTTTGTCGGCGTGTAATGAGAGAGAGTGAAGTATACGATGGCGATTGAAAAGAAGAGTATACTTAGACCGAGCTTTAACTGTTGCCGACGCGAGAGCACTAACTATCAGTCAATGGTTGCTTCGATATATATTGTCTGGTTGTATTTCGTTTTAAATAGTATTACTGTACCGAGTTTGAAGTGATTAGTGGGATACAGAAAAAGTACTAAGAACATTAGCTTACTTTTACGCTCTTAGGTAACAGATTGTTGGTCAAGCCTCAGTCGTAGCGGGCAAGGGTGGCGCGAACGCGCCACCCGACGAAGCATAATTCCACTCAAGACGTTCGTCTCGGAGCGTCGGGCCGCGAATCTGCTGGCACAGATTCGCTGGCGTGACGGCGTCTATTGCCCGCGCTGCCGTTCCGAATCTGTGATTCGGTACGGCAGCTATCGGGTGTTTCAGCGGTACCTGTGTAAGAATTGCGACCGCACGTTCAACGATCAAACAGGCACCGTGTTTGAACACTCAGCTGTCGCGCTCAGAAAGTGGTTTTTCGCCGTCTACACGTATATCCGTTTCAACACGAGTGTCAGGCAGTTAGACGTAGAGATAGAGGTTTCGTACAAGTCGG
>NZ_JBRIIK010000003.1:0-476033 GCF_056934455.1 Haloarcula sp. H-hyl6 | reverse complement strand
TCCGCGTCGAACAGTTCTCGAACGGCCGAGGCCGTCGGGTCACCGTCCAGCGCGATGGTGGCGCTGTGGAGGTGCATCAGCGTCGCCGGAACCGTGATACCTTTCGTGGTCACGTCGAGGCCGGGCAACACCGACTGCAGGTCGGGTGCGTGGTGCGAGGGGACCTCGATAGGGTCGGGGACGATGTCGTTGATGGGGCCGCGGTCGGTCTGTGTCGGGTCCCCGCCCCGGCGGACGAGGGTCGCGTCGACTGAGTCGACCCCGTAGGTCTCCAGTAGCGGCGTCAGGACTCGAGCGAGTCCCGTCGTGTTACAGGAAACGACGCGGGTGGCCTCGCTGCCGACGCTGTCCTCGTAGTTCGCGCGAGCGCAGAAACTCTGAGGCGCCACGGTGGCGTTCTCGCCACCCTGATAGACGACACCGGCGTCAGCGTCGTCGTAGAGGTCACCGTACGCCTCGCCGACGCCGGCGGGCGTCGCGTCGACGACGACGTCGCTCGCGCGGACCAGTTCCTCGACGGTACCGGCCACCGGAATGTCCCGGTCGTCGAACGCGGCGGTTCGGGATGGGTCGGCGGCGTACAGGTCGAACCCGTTCTCCGTGGCCGCGCGCGCTTCGTGGTTTGGCGAGCGCTTGCTGACGCCGACGACCTGCATGTCGGGTTGGGCCGAGACGGCGTCTGCGACCCGTTTACCGATGGTACCGTAGCCGTTCACGCCGACGGCAATCATCGTACCAATGCCCCGCCGGCGAGGTCGCGAATCGGCTCTGTGACGGGCGCGTCGATGTACGTGGGGGGCGAACAGAGCGAAGTGACGACTGCTCGCCAGTCGCGAGTCGACTGGGGTTGGTGACGGACAGACATCGTCCGTGACTTTCACCCACGGTCGGATAAACGACCCGGGCGTTCTTTCGAGCTGACGTTTGTATGATACGTTGAAAATGCCGTACACGACACGTGTCCTCCCGGCTACGCGAGCCAAATGTTCATCACCGGGTCGGTTGAAACCCACAGTGATGACCGTAGCTTGGCTCAACGCGGTAAGCGCCAGTGACGTCGACACCGTCGGCGGCAAAGCGGCGTCCCTGGGCGAACTCTCGTCGTTCGGACTGCCGATTCCGCCCGGCTTTACAGTCACTGCCGACTCGTACCGCAAGTTCATCACCGAGGCCGGTATCGCGGAGGAACTGTTCGAAGCCGTCGACGTGGACTCGGCAGACTCCCGAGCGCTGGCAGAGGCCGAACAGCGCGCCCGCGAACTCGTCCTCGAAGCCGAGTGGCCCGATGGAATGCGCGAGTCCATCCTCTCGGCGTTCGACGACCTCGGCGACGAACCCCTCGTCGCAGTGCGGTCCTCGGCCACGGCGGAGGACCTGCCCGACGCCTCCTTCGCCGGCCAACAGGAGACGTTCCTGAATATCGGACGGGAGGAACTGCTGGACCGAATCAAGGACTGTTGGGCGTCGCTGTTCACCCAGCGCGCTATCTACTATCGGGACGAACAGGGCTTCGGCCACGAACACGTGGACATCGCTGTCGTCGTCCAGCAGATGGTCGACGCCGAGAAGTCCGGCGTGATGTTCACCAGCCACCCGTCGACAGGTGCGCGGGAGATAACTGTCGAAGCGGCGTGGGGACTCGGCGAGGCCGTCGTCTCCGGCGCTGTCTCACCCGACCACTACACGTACGACCGCCAGTCCGAGTCCGTCGAGGACGTCACCGTCTCGACGAAGAAGACGATGTACGTCCGGGACGCAGAGAGCGGCCAGACCGTCGAGAAATCGGTCCCCGAGGAGCGCCGCGACGAACGGGTCCTCTCCGACGCGGAACTGGACGACCTCTACGAACTCGGCGAGATGGTCGAGGACCACTACGACCAACCACAAGATGTCGAGTGGGCGATACACGAGGGGGACATCTACCTCCTCCAGTCTCGCCCGATTACGACCATCGACGACGACGCCGAGGCGGAGTCGTCGGCAGACGACGAGGACGGGGACGGTACCTTGGCGGACGGATTAGGCGCGAGTCCCGGCACGGCCACCGGGTCGGCTCGCGTCGTCGGGACGCTCGACCAGTTGGACAAGGTCAACGAGGGCGACGTGGTGGTCACGGAGATGACGACGCCAGACATGGTGCCGGCGATGAAGCGCGCGGACGCGCTGGTCACCGACGAGGGTGGGATGACGAGTCACGCGGCCATCGTCTCCCGCGAACTCGGCGTCCCGGCAGTCATCGGGTGTGAGGACGCCACGGACGCACTGACCGACGACCAGCGAGTCACAGTCGACGGGGCTCGCGGCGTCGTCTCGGACGGCACACACGTCCCGGACAGCGACGCCGGGAGCGAGACGACGGAGAGCACCGACGGGTCCCGACAGGGGACCACGCGCAAACCCCTGACGGCGACGGACATCAAGGTGAACGTCTCCATCCCGGAGGCCGCGGAGCGTGCGGCCGCGACGGGCGCCGACGGCGTCGGTTTGCTCCGCATGGAGCACATGGTGCTCTCGACCAACGAGACGCCCGCCCACTACGTCGAGGAACACGGCGAGGAAGCGTTCGTGAACACGCTCAGCGACGCGATGCGCTCCGTCGCCGACGAGTTCTACCCTCGACCCGTGCGAGTGCGGACGCTCGACGCGCCGACCGACGAGTTCCGGCAACTGGAGGGCGGCGAGTCCGAACCCAACGAACACAACCCGATGCTCGGCTACCGCGGCGTCCGTCGGTCACTCACCGAACCGGAGACGTTCAGACTCCAGTTGCGCGCCTTCAAGAGCCTCTTCGAGATGGGCTACGACAATCTGGAGATACTGTTCCCGCTCGTGAACGACGCCGAGGACGTCCAACAGGCGAAGTCGCTGATGCGAGAGGTCGGCATCGACCCCGCGAAGCGACCGTGGGGCGTGATGGTCGAGACGCCGTCCAGCGCCCTCCAGAGCGAGGCCATCTGCGAGACTGGCGTCGACTTCGTCTCCTTCGGGACGAACGACCTCACCCAGTACACGCTGGCCGTCGACCGCAACAACGGCAACGTGGCAGAGTGGTACGACGAACTCCACCCCGCGGTGATGCAGTTGCTGACCGACACCATCGAGACGTGCCGGGAGCACGACGTGGCGACGAGCATCTGCGGGCAGGCAGCCTCGAAACCCCAGATGATACGGGAGCTCGTCGAGGCGGGCATCACGTCCATGAGCGTCAACGTCGACGCCGTCCACGACGCCCAGCGAGAGGCCAAACGGGTCGAACAGCGACTCGTCCTCGACTCGGTCCGGGAGTGAGACGTGGCCCACGCGCACGAGAGCGAGGAGCGCGTGTCGGACGCCGAGTCCGTCACCGTCGGCGAAGTCGTCGATAGGTTGCCGGTCGGCCGGTTCCAACAGCGCCTGCTCCTGACGACGGGCGTGGTCTGGGGCGCGACGGCGCTGTCGATTCTCGTCGTCTCGTTCACCATCCCGGTGTTCGAGGCGGTGTGGAACCTCTCTGCGATGGAGGCCGGGATACTCGGCAGTGCGACGCCGTTCGGGATGATTTTCGGCACCAGCCTCGGGGGTCGGTACAGCGACCGGAACGGACGGAAGCGGGCACTCGTCGTCGCCGTCGGCCTGTTCACTGGGTGTACGGCACTGACGGGGCTGGCGACCGGGTTCTACTCGGCACTGGTCTTCCGTCTGTTGACCGGTCTCGGCGTCGGGGCGACGGTCACCGTCGCCGCTTCGCACCTCTCGGAACACGTCCCGACACGACGACGGGGTCGGTACCTCGCGTACCTGGAGGGGTTCTTCGCCGTCGGGCACGTCGCCACGGTCCTGCTGTCGGCAGCGCTCCTGCCCGCTGGCCGACTCACCGCGACTGTCTTCGGCGTCGCGGCGTGGCGACTCGTCTTCGTCACCGCCGGCGCGCCGGTCGTGTTGCTCGGACTCGTCCACGCGCGCCTCGCCGAGTCGCCGTACTACCTCGCGCGGACCGGTCGACGGTCGGCCGCGAGGGCGCGTCTCGCCGACATCGCCGAACAGAACGGCGTCTCGCTCGACGTGACCGCCGACCAGTTGCGCATCGGCGACGGGAGCAGACCCTCGTTCGGCCGTCTGTTCGCCGCGGACCTGCGCGGCAGGACGGCGCTCATCTCGTCTGTCTGGGTCGGCCTGAACCTCGGCTACTACGGCGTGTTCATCTGGCTCCCGGACACGATACAGGCGGCGGGCTATCTCGGCGGCGCGTACACCTATCTCCTCGCCGTGGGCCTGTTCCAGTTGCTCGGCGTCCTCGCGGCCTCGGCCGTCGTCGACCGGTTCGGTCGGACGCGGGTCCTCGCGTCGTCGTTCGTCCTCGCCGGTCTCTCGACGGCCGTCTTCGTCGCGGCGCTCCCCAGCGTGGACTTCGGCCTCGGCGTCGGCGGCACCGCCGCGCTCCTGACGGGTCTGTTCGCCACGGGGTTCTTCATCTTCGGGTGTTTCGCCGTCGTCTTCGGTTACACGACGGAACTGTTCCCGACGAACGTCCGGTCCTCGGGCCTCGGGTTCGCGGCCGGACTCGGGAAGATAGCGGCCGTCGCGGGACCGGTGGTCGCCGGGGCACTCATCCCCTACGGCTACGCTGCCGCTCTCACCCCGTTCGCGCTGGCCCTGTTCTGTGCCGGCCTCTTCGTCGGCGTCCTCGCCCCGGAGACGATGGGGCGTGCGCTGGCGTGAGCAGGTCGCCACAAATCATACGAAGTCCGTCAGGTCGTGGTGCCCGGCCGCGAGAGGAACAAGAACCAAGCCCCCGGTGTTCGTTGATAGCTGTATGGCAACTCACGAACAAGCGGTCGTCGACGACGTTATGTCGACCCCACTGGTGACGATTTCGCCGGACGCAACGCTGGTCGAAGCGGCCAAAGAGATGCGCAACAGAGACATCAGCGCGTTGCTGGTGACGACCGCGCCCCCGTCTATCGTCACCAGCACCGACGTCCTCGACGCCGTCGCCGAGGAACGGGACACCGCCCAGCTAGACGTCGCCGACGTGATGACCGAGTCCGTCGAGACGGTGCCGCCGGACCTGCGCCTCGTCGAGACGGCGGCGATGATGGAGAACTTCGGTATCAACCACCTCCCGGTGGTCGAAGACGACTACATCGGGATGGTCTCTTCCTCGGACATCACCAACTTCCTGTCGTAGGCGTCCGACGGCCGGAACGGCACTGGTAGTGGTCCGCGACGGACCAACCTACTTGTGCGGTGCGCCAGTCCGCACCCGTATGAAGGCCACGAACCTCACCCTCCGAGGCGAGGCCGCCGACCAGTTCACCGACGCCTACGTCGAAGAGAAGGCCGATTTGGCCCGTCGGTCGCTGAACAAGCGCGGCATCCGGAACATCCACCGCTACGAAGGCGACGGGTTCACGCAAATCGCCTACGAACGCGCCGCCGCGCACGTCGACTCGTGGCTGATGGTGTCGCTCGTCGTGGAGGAAACTGACGACGACGCGGTGACGCTGGTGGTCATGGTCGGTGGCAGCGGCGAGGGGGCGTTCAAGTGGGAGGACGTGACGCTGAAACGCATCGTCGAGGGTGAGGAGTCGGTCGGACAGGCGGGGCGGTTCGCCAACGTACTCGAAGACGTCCGACGGGTGTGCGAATCGCTCGACCTCGACGTCGAGACGGAGTGGGAGTCACCGGACGACGCGGACCTCGCACAGAAACTCGTGAGCGAGATTTTCGGTCGCTGACCGTCCGTCGTTCAGAACCGCTCGGCCGCGGCCTCGAACTCCTCGCGCGTGTTCAGGTTATCGAAGGTCTCTAGCGACGTCTCACGCAGTATCGCCTCCCGTTCGACGACCACGTAATCGAGGTCGAAGATGGCCTCCACGATTCTGTGCTCGCCCCGTGCCAACGCCGCTTCACAGGCTTCGACCATCGGGTCGGACCGATAGACGGCCTGCGTCGTCTGGAACCACTCGTCGGGTCGGGGCACCGCCGCGTCGTGACCCGATGCCCGGTCGAAGAGGAACTCGACGAAATCGGGGTTGACGAACGGCATGTCGCAGGCGACGACCGCCGCGTACTCGCCCTCGGTCGCTCTGAGGCCGCGCGCGATGCCGGCCATCGGCCCCTCGTCGGGCGTCTCGTCGGGGGCGAAGGTCGGCCGGAGTTCCGCGCCCGCAATCGCGCGCTCGATGGCGTCAATCTGTTCGCGCCGACAGTTGACGACCAGTTCGTCTACGACCGGCGCGATTCGGTCCACTACCCGTCGTATCATCGGCGTCCCGCCGAGGTCGGCGACGGCCTTGTCGCTGTCTCCGAACCGCGTGGACCGGCCCCCGGCGATGACGACGCCTGCGTGCATGGGTGTCGGTTCACGGTTCGGACGCAAGAAGCTTGCTTCGGAGGTGCCCGTTCCCCTATTGGGGGCCGAATTCCACGAGCGTTTCGTCGGCCGATTCGAGCGTCTGACACGCCCCTCACCAGCCCGCGTAGAAGTCCGGGAGGGCGGCGGCGGAAGTCTCGACGGGTTCGTCGGGTCGCTCTGTCAGCTGATGGCCACTGCTTCGCCCGGACCGGCGGCCGCAGTATCGGTTGCCATTACATTCAGTTAGAACCAGTCGGGCTGAACATCCTTCCGGCCTAAAGACCGTAGTACTGCACCCGCTCAGCGTACGAGCACGGCGGTGGAATTGCACAGATGAAACAATAATCCGGAGATAGGTTCCGGACGAGAACGACTCTGAAAGCCGGTTAGAATGGCTATCAGTCGATTTTAGCCTTCTACTTGAGTAGGCGCGTCCGCCTGCTCGTCGTACTTCGTCTCGAACTCCTGGATGAGTTGGCCCATCTTGGCGTACCAGTCGTTGAGCAGTCGCTGCATGTCTCCCGCAATCTTCGATGGGTCTGTCGGCGAGTAGACGTGGTAGTACCCCCCTTGGTCGTAGTTGATTTGCTCCTTCTGGATGAATCCAGTCTGCAACAGTCGTTGAATGGCGCGATAGGCCGTCGAGCGTTCCCGGTCGACGGCGTCGGCTATCTCGTCCACAGTCAACGGTTCCTCGGCGGAGACGAGCGCCTGAAAGCACTCTCTGTCTAGTTGCTTGAGTCCGTGGAAACACTCCAAGAGCCCCTCACACTCCATGTCCTGTTGGAGTTGTTCGGACATCGAATCTGGCATCGTTATTAGCGTTCATAGACGCCCGGCCGTTAAAAGACTTGTGTAAGAATTGCACAATCGCGTCTGAGACCAATCTGCACTCGGCGTTTAGCGGCCTGAGCCCACAGCAACAGGGCCAGCCCGTTGACGGGACGTCCTGTGGTGCGGGACGTCGGTTCTCGCTCCGTGCGGACTCACTGAGTGGATATCCCCCGCGGGGGGCGAGCTGAGCGATTGCGGCGGAAGACGAGGTACCCGGTCACCGCCCCTGTGAGAATACCGATGGGGAGTCCTACCAGTAACATCGCCGACGCGATACCGACCGCCTGCGTCGAGACGACGACCGTTGCGAGACCGCCGCCGACGACGAACCCAGCGATAGCCCCACCCGTGGTCCATAGCTGTCGTCGGGTGTTCTCTGAAGCTTCGCCGGTCTCGGTGCGCTCTTCCCTGTAGGTGAGGCCCAGATACGTGAGCGGCACTGCGGCCACCCCTGCCACCAGTCCAGCGGGTAGCCCCAGTAGTGCAGACGGCCAGACGTAGGGGTCGAGCGCCGCTGTCACCCCAGCCCCGACCACGAGGAACGAGCCCACGCCGGCGAGAAGGCTGGCCATCGCTTTGGCGAATCTGTCCATACTGAGAGTACAGCCGCCGAGAGGATGACTGTGTCGACTATTCTCGTCTCGAGAGAATTCGATCCCCGGACTCGATTATCTGTCTGCATCGATCGGATACTGTGGACAAATACGGTCGCAAAGCGAGAACTTTCGAACGTATATCGGTGTGTGCTTTTTAATTTGTGGAGAAATGAGTGGGAAATGGGAATTCTCGCGGTGAATCGAAGGGTGACGGTTTCAATTCTGTTGTACCACCGCTGTTAGCGGTGACGCTGGGTCTAAAGGTACGTCTAGGCGCTCTTTCTCGGGAACTCTACGGAGCTCTTTCACTCGTCTCGTCGACACCCAGTAACCGCTTGGCGTGGGCCGCCCACTGTCGTACCACCCGGGTACTCGTTTGGGCGACCTCTGCGAGAGCGGCCTCGTCAGTGAGGATAAGTGCCGTAACAGAGTCGACACCGGCCGCTCGTAATCGACCGGCGTACGTCGGGCCGATGCCCTCGACGTCTTCGAGGTCGTAGGACGTCGCGACGTCGAGAGCGTCGACCGCTTCGTCTATCTCCGTACGAATCGCTGCTCCGACGTGGTCGATTACCGTCGTCGTGAGGCCGTCGTCGTGTCCGACGACGACGGCGATGCCGGCCTCACCCACTTCGAGCCCTATCTCCACCCCGAGAGTCTCCTCGAGGAACTGTTCGATGCTGTGGGCGTCACGGCGGACGATTGCTCGGGCTATCTCACCATCGTCGTCGGCGACGGCTATCTCGATGTCCTGTACGTCACCGACCGTGACGACCGTCTCGACGTCGACACCCAGCGCGCGTTCGATGCCCTCACCGATGACGTCTGCTAACGCTGGCCGTTCCTGCTGTTCGAGGAACCACTCCGCGACCTCGGGCCAGACGTCCCGGTGGGAGGCCGTCGACATCGCGAGTCCGACGTGACCGGTCGGATACTCGATGGTCGTCACCTCGTCGCTCCCGATGACGTCGTTGAACGGCTTACTCGCGTCCGGCGGGACGAGATGGTCGTACATGCCGAGAATCTGGAGGACTGGCATGTCGATGTTCCGCACGTCGGCGTGTTCCCCGCCGACGAAGAGGTCGTTCTCGTAGAGCCGGTTCTTCTGGTAAATCTCCTCGACGAACTCGGCGTACACTGTCCCGGCGACGTCGACGCTGTCGGAGAGCCACCGCTCCATCCGAGCGAAGTTCTTCACGTAGTCCTCGTTGTCGGCGCGTTCGGCGAGTTCGACGTACTTCGAGACGTAGTTCGCCACCGGGTCCATGAGTGCGAATCCGACGTCCAGAAACTCACCGGGAACGTTTCCAAACGCATCAGTGACCGCACGGGGGTCGTAGTGGTCCTCGTCTCCCCACCGTTCGAGGACGCCGCCAGTGTCGTCGAAGTACAGACCAGTCGCCAGCAGTCCCAGCGAGTTGACTTTTTGGGGGTAGAGTGCCGCGTACATCGCCGAAAGCGTCCCTCCCATGCAGTAGCCGAGAACGTTGACCGACTCCCGCCCACTCCGGTCGCGAACGACGTCGACGCAGTTATCCATGTATCGGGTGACGTAATCAGTCAATCCGAGGTGGGAGTCGAGCCGAGATGGCTCACCCCAGTCGATGAGGTACACGTCGTGACCGGCCTCGAGGAGACGCCGAACGACCGACCGGTCTGGCTGCAGGTCGAGGATGAACGGCCTGTTTATCAGCGCGTAGACGACGAGTATCGGCACCTCGTGTTGCGTCTCGGTCAGCGCGTGGTATTGATGCAGTTCGAGTTTGTTCTCGGTATAGACCACGTCGCTCGGAGTCTGACCGACCGTCACGGACGCCGTATCTCTCGCTCGCTCGACAGCGATACCTGACAGTCGAACGCTGTCAGCCACCCGTTCGGTGCTCGTCACACCTGCGTCTAACAGTCTTTCGAGGTGACTCACGAACAGCCCTCGTTCCTCACCCGGCATTGTGACGTTTCGATACGCGCTCTTCGTGCATTGAGTCTGCCGCCATCGGTTCTGACACCACGTATCCCATTCGGCCGTCACTCTGATAGCTTTCCGGGTCGCTGGCCGACGATAGCCGGTCCACAACTGGTCACTCCGGTACACCTGGAATACTGCCATCGACCGAATCCAGGTGTGGTGATTTCGATAGAGCGAGAGGGCGTCGAAGACCAGTGTCGCAGACGGAAACGCTCACGTTACAACCCACTTACCATCGAGAGGATGCAGTTCGCTCCGTGTAACAAAGGTACTATTGTGAGGTGGGCCCGAGTGCGGCGATATTCGGTGCCCGTTTCCGTCGAGAACTGCACGGCTCACGCATCGTCACCGGACGAGACACGACAGTATCCCGTGACCCTATAAATAGCCTACCGGAACCTCCTCCGTAGCGGGTTCCCGTCCGGCCAAGTTCGTGACCGGTGTCCATCCCCCCACGTAGCACCTCCTTCTGGGGTAAGTGTGATGTAACGAGCGGTGCCACCCTAACTCCCGGCGTCCGTTTCGTTGTTCCCCGTCCGATGGGGTCCGATTCCCATCTGCAAGGACCACCGGTATCGTTAACAACGCGCTCGTGTTAGCAAGAGTACAGATGGGCGTCAGAATCGTGAACGGCGCGAGCACGAAGTACGACAAACGACCAGACTCGTCGTCGCGAGAACTCTTCAGTGAGGCCGCCGCGGCGGCGTTCGACGAGACGGCGCTCGAACCGACCGATGTCGATTCCGTCGTCGTCGGGAACTTCATGGGTGACCTCATCGAGGACCAAGGGCACATGGGTCCCCTCCTCGCGGACCACGCCGGCGCGCGCCACGCCGCGTCGGTCCGTATCGAGAGCGCCTGTGCCTCCGGCGGTGCGACGTTCCGGCACGCGGTGCAGGCGATAGAGTCCGGTGCCGCCGACGTCGCCTTGGCAGGGGGCGTCGAACAGATGTCCGTCGCGGACATCGAACACGTCACCGATGCACTCGCCAACGCCGCCGACGACGTCTACGAGAACGAACAGGGGCTCACCTTCCCCGGCATCTACGCGCTCATGGCGCGGCGATACATGCACGAGTTCGACGTGAGCCGAACCGACCTCGCCGCCGTGTCGGTCAAGAATCACAGCAACGCCGTCGACAACCCACTCGCACAGTTCCAGCGCGAACTGACCGAAGAGGAGGTGTTGGAGTCCAAGGAAATCGCGACTCCTCTCGCACTCTACGACGCGTGTCCGGTGTCCGACGGTGCGAGTGTCCTCATCCTCGCCAGCGAGGCCTACGCCTCGGACCACGAGTTGGACACGTCGGCTACCGTCATGGGGACCGGCCAATCGAGCGACGCGGTGGCCCTACAGGACCGAGCGGCTATCAGCAGGACGCCTGCGGCGGAGCGTGCGGCCCGAGCGGCGTACGAGGACGCCGGAATCGGGCCCGAAGACGTCGACGTGGCCGAAGTGCACGACTGCTTCACCATCGCGGAGATACTCGCGCTCGAGGCGCTCTCGTTCTACGAGCGCGGAACGGGGGCACGTGGGGCCGTGAGCGGCGAGACGGCCGTCGACGGGTCGATTCCCGTCAACACCTCCGGCGGACTGCTCGGGAAGGGCCACCCGGTCGGCGTGACCGGCATCGGCCAACTCGTCGAGTTGACGAAGCAACTCGAGGGTAACCACCCGAATCAGGTCCCGGACGCTGACGTGGCACTTGCCCACAACGTGGGTGGTAGCGGCGCCAGTGCCACGGTGACCGTCCTCGGAGGTGTCTAACGATGCCCGAGTGGTTCGCCCGATTTACTGACGCCATCGAGTCGGACGACCAGACGTTTCTGACTTGTGAACGGTGTTCGTACGCGACGCTCCCACCGCGGGACGTCTGCCCGGAGTGCGGCTGGCCGGACCTGAAGCGAGGCCCCCTCTCCGGGCGCGGTACCGTCGTTTCCTTCACCGAAATATCGGTCACCACGCCGAAGTTCCACGACGAGACGCCGTACACCGCCGTACTCGTCGAACTTGACGAGGGAGTTACGCTGACCGGCCAACTACGTGGCGCCGAGGCCGACGAGATAGACATCGGTGACCCTGTCCTCCTCGGGACGGAGTCCCGAGATGGGGACGTGGACCTGCTTACGTTCCGCCCCGCCGATAGCTGAGGGGGTGCTAGAGCAGAGCGTTCAGGACCGGTCTTCGAGCGCCGCTTTCACAGCGAAGACAGGTACGTCGCTGAGCCGAACAACCCGCTCGGTGACGCTGCCCAAGACGTAGCGGTCGAACCCGGTCCGACCGTGCGTCCCCATCACGATGCAGTCGACGTCTTTCTCGGCCGCGTAGTCGGTTATCGCGCGGTGTGGGCGGCCACTCGCAACCGACGCTTCGACGCTCGTGACTCCCGCCCTGTCGGCACGGTCGATGGTCTCTCGAATCGTTCGTTCACCCGCTTCTTCGAGCGCCTCCATGACTTTCCCCACGGCGACTCCGCCGGGAACGATACCGGTGTCGACTACGTGGACGACGTGGAGGGTCCCACCAGTCGCCGAGGCGAGGTCGGTAGCGTGGTCGACGGCCGCCGTCGCGCTCTCACTGCCGTCGGTGGGAACCAGTATCGAGTCCATTTCGGGGTCTAGCACCGCCTCCTCGTGTACCGTCAACACGGGAATGGGTGACTCACGAAGCGTCAACTCGGCGACGCTTCCGAGGACGAACCGGTCCAGACCGGTCCGTCCGTACGTCCCCATCACGACGCAGTCGACGTCGTGCTTTCCGGCGTAGTTGAGGATGTCCACGTGTGTCCCGCCGCTGTCGTCGATGACCTTTGCGGTGGCTTCGACTCCGGCCTCCGCCGCCATCTCGACGACTCTCGTGGTTGCTTCCTCGCCCTCGTGCGCTCGGTCACCGGCCCCCTCGTCGATGATTCCTGGCGGGAGTTCGTACGGTTCGACAACGTGGACGACGTGCAGGTCCGAATCGAACCGCTCCGCGAGGGCTATCGCTGCGTCCGCTGCGGCGTCGGCGACGTCGCTCCCATCTGTCGACACGAGGATTCGGTCGAACATGATGTCTCTATCCGAGGATACGTCACCGACGGCGTAAATCATTGTGACCAATTCTCGTGGGACGAGAATCGCACGCCGGGGCCTGCCACAGGTGTCGGTCGCCCTCCAGTGGTCTACTGGCCTACCGTGTTCGAGGAGTGATACACCGTACGAACGCGCCGACTCACGAACATTTCCGATGGAGACGCTACCACGGGTCTGATGCGGTAGGTCAGCGGGACGTCACATCGACCTCTACCCGGTCTCAGCATCTCGGACAGACGCGATACAGTTTGTACATACCCCGGCCTCACGGACGAAGTGGGTGGGGCAGACGAACGCTCCGCATCGCACACAGCGGTATTCGGCGGGTGCGGACTCGCAAATCTGACACAGACCACTGACGCTCATGAGCGGTCGCGCGGACCGTCTGACCGGCGGTGCTGGCTGTCGACCATCGAAACGAGGCGCTGTGTTCGCATGCTAGCCGCCAGTACTCTTTCGAGGGTAGAATAGATATCCAATTCCCGGGCCGTAGTAAGTGGGGGAACAGTATTTCACACTCGATGACATATGTCTGAGTGGCCATGCCAGTCAAGAACCTCGCAGTCGAGGCTGTGACGGCTAGCAGAGATACCACAGTAATGAACCTCGCACAGACCATGCGAGACGAGGAACTCGGCGACCTCGTCGTCGTCGAGGACGACAAGCCGGTCGGTATCGTCACCGACCGTGACATCGCGATGGCGGTGGCCGACGACGGCGACGTCTCGACGCTCACCGCGGACGACGTGATGACGCCCGACCCGGTGACGATTCACGAAGACGCTACCGCGGTCGAACTGCCCGAGACGATGGCGGAGGGCCTCGTGCGTCGCATCCCCGTCGTCGACGACAATGGGAACCTCACCGGTATTGCGACCCTCGACGACGTCGTCGCCACCACCGGTGAGATGCTGAAAGACGTCGCCACGGTTATCGAGGGACAGTCCCGCGAGTACACTCCAGAGTGAGGGGTCCAGGGTACCACGATAGATTCGAAACGAGTGGCGGCGGACCACTCACCGCCACCGTGTCGGCGTGTTCTACGGCTATTCGAGGGTTCACACGGGGATGACCGGGACGTCGGCGGCGCGGACGACGCGGTCGGTAACTGACCCCATGTGAGGAGCCTCGATTCCCGCCGCACCGCGCTTGCCCATGACGATGACGTCGACGTCGTTGTCCGCCGCGTATTCGAGAATCACTTCGTGGGGGAGACCTCGGAGAACCGAGGTGCTCGAATCGACGCCACGTTCGGTGGCCTCCTCGACGACGTCCTCGACGAGGTCCTCGGCCTCGTCTGCGATTTCTTCGAGGAACGCCTCGTAACTGCTCAAGGCTGGCGTGACGCCGTACACGCTTTCGTCGACGACGAACACCACGTGCAGGTGAGCGCCGTGTTCCTCGGCGAGGTCTATCCCGTATTCGACACCCCGGTCGGCCTGTTCGCTACCGTCTGTGGGGACGAGTATGTTTTCGTACACGTTCCTCTATTCGGGCCCCAGTTTAATGAGTAGTCTGGCGGTTCTCACGTCCCGGTAGCCAGTACTCCCGTCACGATGCGGTCCCAGCCCCACCGGACGACCGCCAATCAGGAGTAGACCGAAACTTACTACAGGCCCGATAGGGCCGGCTAAGATTCCAACGAGGGCGATACGTCGCCACGGTCTCGTGAAACCCTCGGCAGGTGACGGGTTTCAGAACCCGGATTGAATACCGTGGAACGCATTCGTGCATCGAGCGTTGGTTTGTCCAGAGTCTGCCGCGAGATAGGTAGTTGCCGCGGCCAGATAAGACCGAGTTACCATCGCTAGCTAGCTAATTACGATGCTCGCTGCCGAACCATCCAGATTCGAACTATGTCTCGAGCCACAGCAGACATCGAATCCATCGTCCAAACGTACATGACTATCTGGAACGAACGGGACTACGACGACATCTCGGATATCGTCGCCGAAGACTTCACGATGGTCGACCCGGCAGCGCCCGGGGGTGAGGTCCACGGCCACGATGGGCTGGAGTCGTTCATCCGGTCCGTCGTTGGTGGATTCTCGGACTTCCACGTGGAAGTGGTGGATATGCTCGCCAGCGATGACACAGTAATGTCGGAAAACAAGTACCACATGACACACGATGGGGAGTTCAACGGCATTCCCGCCACGAACAACACGGCCGAGTTCATGGGGATGGGGAAGATTCGCGTCGTGGATGGCAAAATCCAAGAACATCACGTATATTTCGACCAACAGGGGATTCTAGAACAACTGGGCGTCATAGAGCCGGCGGAGTGACTCGGTAGCGACACTACACTCCATCTCCCGGTGATTCGTAGTACCCGGGGTGACCCTATTAGCGAGTGTGGCACGCTATCGTTCGGTGCAGTCCCGAAGGAGGGACAAGGAGTTCTTCGAACGATATACGAGAGAATCAAAGCGCACGATTTCCACTTGCCCGGATGGCTCGAAGACGAGTTCTACTTCCAGCACCGTCAAACCGATACAGGACGTAGCGTCACTATGCACGGTCGTCCACTCGATGGTCGCTGGAGGCTTGTCGCCTTCAGTACGGTCGCGCTCTTCTTAGCGGGCATCGTGCCGTCGCCGCTCGAACGTCGTGCCCGCTGGGAACGAGTGGGGCCGGACAAGTTCCTGCATTTCGTCGGCCACGCCGGGTACGCCGTGGCGCTGGCCGAAGCCTTCGGTGACGGCCGACGTACCGCGGAGGAAGCCGCCACCCTCGCGGTGTGTCTCTCGACTGCGCACAGTGTGGTGACCGGGGGTGTCCAAGAACGGGTGCCGGGGCGCGCCTTCGAAGTCGCAGACGTCGTCGCCGGCTTGCTCGGAGCGTCCCTCGCTGTGCTGGGCTGGTACGCAACGAACGGCACACCGAGACGAGACCCGTAATACAGGGTGCGTACTTTTCCCCGGCGCGAGCGAACGTAACAACCACGAGGTGCGACCGAGATGAAAAATCCGGAAATTGCGGCGCGACTGCGAGAGATAGCCGACTTCCTCGAGATTCAGGCGGTCGAGTACAAGCCGCGAGCCTATCGCACCGCCGCGCGGAACATCGAGTCGCTCTCGGAACCTATCGAAGACGTCTACGAGCGAGGTGAACTGGAGGACATCGAGGGCGTCGGGGAATCCATCGCGTCGAAAGTGGCCGAGTACCTCGAAACGGGCGAAATGGCGTACTACGAGGAACTCAGAGCGGACCTCCCAATCGATATCGAGGCGATAACCAGCGTCGAGGGAGTCGGTCCGAAGACGGCGAAACGGCTCTATCTCGAACTCGGGGTCGCGACGCTGGAGGACCTGGAACGTGTCGCTGAAGAGGGGCGCATCGCCGAACTCGACGGGTTCGGTGAGAAGTCCCAGCAGAACATCCGCGAGCACGTAGCGCGAGCGAAACGGGGACAGGAGCGGATGCTCCTCGGACGGGCCTTCCCGATAGCGCAGAGCGTCGAGACGCGGCTTCGGGACTCCGACGCCTTCGACAGCGTAGACGTCGTCGGCTCGTTTCGACGCCGCCGCCCCACTGTCGGCGACATCGACGTGTTGGCGACGACGAACGACTCCGAGACGGCCATCGAGCAGTTCTGTACCCACGACGACGTCCGAGAGGTACTCGCCCGCGGCGAAACGAAGGTATCGGTAGTCGTCTCTGGTGACCTCCAAATTGACCTCCGACTCGTCGAAGCGGCCGAGTACGGCGCCGCACTCGTCTACTTCACCGGGTCCAAAGCGCACAACATCACCCTCCGTAACCGGGCGATAGCGCGCGACTGGAAGCTCAACGAGTACGGCCTGTTCGACGTGGCGAACGTGGACGACCCCAGAGGGAGCCAGCGGGTCGGGGACCGTATCGCAGGCGATACCGAGACCGACGTCTACAGCGCACTCGACCTCGCGTGGATACCGCCGGAGTTGCGAGAGGACACGGGCGAGGTGGACGCGGCCGCAGCAGGCGAACTGCCGAATCTCGTCGAACGTACCGACGTACGAGGGGACCTGCAAATACACACGGAGTACTCTGACGGGTCACACAGCGTCCGCGAGATGGCCGAGGCCGCCGACGAGCGAGGGTTGGCGTACATCTTGCTTACTGACCACGGACCGAACGCGCCCATCCCGAGCAAACTCGACGCCGAGTCCTTCGAGCGGCAGTGTACCGACGTCGACGCGGTCAACGACGCCGACGACGTGGACGTCACCGTCTTGCAGGGTATCGAGGCAGAAATCACGTCGGAGGGGTTAGAACTGCCGTCCGAGTGGTACGACGACTGTGACGTGGTCGTCGCTGGACTCCACAGTCGGCCGGCGGACGCGACGGAACGCCTGACTCACGCGATGACGGAGTTCCCGGTCGACGTCGTCGCTCATCCCACGGGTCGGCTCATAAACGAGCGCGACCCGCTGACGCTGGATATGGACACCGTGGCTCAGACCGCTGCGGAGGAGGGTGTGGCAATCGAAATCAACGCCCAACCGGCGCGTCTCGACCTCGATTGGCAGGCGGTGAAGGCGCATCGGGAGACGGTTCGGTACGTCGTCTCGACTGACGCCCACGCCACGGGGGAACTCGACTACATGCATCTGGGGGTGTCGCAGGCCCGCCGGGGGTGGTGCGAGGCGACAGACGTCTTGAACACACGTCCGCTCGAGGACCTGCGCTCGTTCTTCGAGGCGTGACCGGTCACCTAGACGCGATGCTCGGCGAATCGTTGCGGAGCAGGGGCCGTCAGAGACCCTCTCACACTGCGACAGTGTGTCACCGAATGGTCACTCTGAGTACCCCTCTTGCAGGAACGTACCCTCTGTCTCGTACATCGAGAGCAGTTCCTCGATGAACTCCTCGTAGGTCTCGTCCTCTTCGAGGTGGCCGTTCAGTCGCTCCCTGAGTTCGTCGCTGATTTCGAGGGTGTAGGTCATGGTGTACGTGCTCCCGTAGGTACGTTTCTAGAGACGTGGAGGAGCACCATATAGCATTGCGGTCGTTCCAGTGTAGTGACATCGCTCGTCGAAGCCGTGGTCGAGAACTGATAGCTATCGAGGAGCCCGGCCGTCTCAGAGAGCGCCTGCCCGTTGTCGGAACGCCAGCACGCGTTCGAGCGTCGGAATCCCGTTTCGTGCCCCCTCGGACCGCGTCGACAGTGCGCTGGCTACAGTTGCGTTCTGCAACGCGGTCCGCAAGGACTCGTCCGCTGCCAGTTGGGCGGCCAGAAATCCGTTGAGCACGTCCCCAGCACCGGTCGTATCGACGACCGAGACGCTCGGCGGCGTGACCGTGAACTGTTGGTCACCCTCGACGACGACGTCGTCGCCGCCGCGAGTGCGGACGACCACGCCCTCGAACGAACGCAGGTGGGGCTCTAGAACCTCGTACTCTCGTTCGTTCGGGACGAGATAGTCGACCACGCCGGAGTCCAGTAGTGGCTCGACACCGTCGACAGGTGCCGGGTCTAGTACGACGGTCGGTCGGGACGGTTCGTCGCCGAGTTTGGCGAGCAATTTCGCCACCGGGTCGACCGGTATCTCGTTCTGTAGCAGGAGACAGTCGGCCGACAACACGGCGTCGAACTGGTCGCGGACGTAGGCGTCGTCGACTGCCCCGTTGGCACCCGCCCGCACGAGTATCCAGCTTTCTCCATCGGCGCCGACGAACACGTGGGCCGTTCCCGTCGGGACTTGTGCGGTACCGATTCGGTCGGTACTAACCCCACTCCGCTCCAGTTCGGTCAACACGTCGAACTGCTCGGCATCGCTACCGACCTTTCCGAGCATCGTTGTCTCCGCTTCTCCCTTCGCCGCGGCTACCGCCTGATTCGCCCCCTTGCCCCCCTGCTGGACACTGTCGTAGTCCTCGGCGAGTTCGTCGGGGAGAGCCTCGACTCGAACCGTTTCTCCGCGCGCCGGGAACCACTCGTACTGCGCTTCGAACTGACTGATTTCGGCAGGCGTGACTGTCCGAACTTTGTCGACGTTGACGCTTCCGAGGCTTACGACCTGTCCCATGTGTCGAAGTCTAGCTGCTACGACGCCGGACTGCTACGAGTAGCTTCCGTTTTCTGTACGGCTGAGGCGGCTCAGGAGACGACCGATGGTGAGGTCTGTACCGCGCCGCCTACCGCGTCTTCGTCTCACCGTGTGCCGGAGGGCACCCACGCCCCCTTCTCGAAGACGATTGCGTTCCGATTCGGAGTCTCTCCCCAAGTTTGCTCGCTGCGCCCACCCCGGCCGCGTCGCCGCCCACGATGACTGTCGGACGAACCACGTGGAAACAATGCCGCCACGGGCACCACAGTATTGTCTACAAATAGAAATTCTGGAAACGTTAACTCCACCGATAGCGCCGTATTTTCGTCTCCGAGGGAATCTGAGGCGGCCCGGCGACTCGGCCTCATTACCGCCACCACTCTTTTGCCTCGCGAGGCTGTACCCACGCATCCAAGCGTGTCTGACTCTGCTCTCATCCAGTGCCCGATGTGTGGCTGGACCGGCGAACTTTCAGGGCTCGAAACGAGCGGAAATCGGCGCCAATGCCCGGCTTGTGGAGAATCCATCGACACCGAGTAAGTTACCTATCGGCCCCGTGAGTTCTGGTTGGTGTGTGTACAACCGTTGGCTATCGTGACGGGGTCGGTACGTACATCACGGACGAAATTTGTCCTTGCAGATAGCGTGACACAGGTCGAACTGCTGTGTCGAACCGGTCGTATGGACTCGGGCAGTATATCGAAGTTTGTGAAATTCTGGGCGACTGTGAGATAGTGACAATCCTGCTCTCCTCGCGAGTGAGTGTTCCCGGCCAGTGACCGCCCAGAGTGTCGAATCACTCCACGTCGGTAGCGTCTGCTGTCCCGAGCACTCCACCCTCACTCTGGTCGCTGACAGCGCGAAAGGCGGCCAGCGCGACGACGGCCAGCAGCAGGCCAGCGACGGACTGTGGCCACGTGTGCGCGCCAGCGAGCGGTCGACTGACGACCATCCCGACCGGTACGAGCGCGAGCGGTGCGAACCGGCGGTCGGCGAGCCACAGGACGCCCGCCGGCGTCGCCGTGTACAGGACGTGAGTCGAGATGTCCCAGACCGGCGTGATGAGGAGGTGCGGAACGGTTACACCGACGAGAACGGCGGCGAACGTCGAAACGAGCCGGCCCCACGCTCGGCCTCGCCACACCACCCACAGCACAGAGAGACCGAGAGCGAGGCCGACGCTCCCCGTAGCGTCTGCTCCCCAGGATGGGAGTGGCCCAAGCACCCGGGGAACCCCCTTGTACACGGCGAACGCGATACTCCACGCCACTGAGAGGACGCCGAGGCGTGCAGAGAGCCCCCGCACCGAACGGTCCGGCGACCCGCGCCACTCGTAGCCGATAGCGACCACCCCACAGAGGAGCACGAACACCTCCGGCGAGAACACGGCCGAGTACGTCTGTGCCATCTCCTCGTACATGTATCGTAGCGCCCTCTCCTGTCTGACATGGCGTTTTCGGTTTCTCCGTCGTCCCGACGCCGAATGACCAACGACTTAGGGACACGCCGTTCTCCGCCACAGACATGTCCGAGACGAACTCGCTTCCGCCCGCACCGCCGGGCCGGCCGGTCGTCGGCCACGCCGCCGCCTTCGCGAGCGACCCCTTCGGCTTCATCCGGCAGTCGGTCGCTTCGACCGGCGACGTCTTTCGGATGCGACTGTTCGGGCGCGACGTCTACGTCCTCGCGCATCCGGACCACGTCGAGACGGGCCTGCTGAACCGGGAGACGTTCACCAAGCCGCACGACTTCGAGGTGGCGTTCGGCGAGACGCTCCTCTCGACGACCGGCGAACAGTGGCGGCGACAGCGGCACGCGATGTCCGAGTTCTTTAGCCCGGCGCGCATCCGTGCCCACGCCGAGACGATGACGGACGTGGCAGAGGCGCGAATCGACGGGTGGGCGGCTGAGGGCGAGGTCCGCGTCGACGAGGCGATGCGTGCCATCGCCTTGGAGAACCTCTTCGAAGTCGTCCTCGGCCAGTCGCTCTCCGCGGCGGAACTGGCGGACCTCTCCGAAGTAGCGCACGCGCTCAACCTCTGGTTCAAGCCCACGTCGTGGGCGCTCCCCAACTGGGTGCCCACCCCAGCGCGGTACCGGTTCCGCCGTGGCTCTGCGGCACTCCGCGACCGGGCGCGCGCTCTCCTCGCCGAGACGGGGGACAGTCCCGCCGAAGACAGTTTGCTCGCGACGTTGGCGTCGCTGCAAGCGGACCCTGACGCGGGGTTCGACCGGGAGGAAGTGCTCGACCACGTCGTCAGCATGGTGTTCGCAGGCCACGAGACGACGGCCCTCGCGATGACCTACGCGCTCCACCTGCTCGGGACACACCCCGACGTCACGGAGCGGTTCCACGCCGAACTCGACGACGTACTCGACGGTCGACCGACCCTCTCGGACCTCGGCGAACTGGACGTACTGGACCGGATACTCGACGAGGCGCTCAGGCTCTACCCCCCGGTCCACGCGCTCCCTCGCCTCACCACCGAGTCGGTCGAGGTGGGCGGCCACACGATTCCGAGCGGCGAGCAGGTGTTGTTCAGCATCTGGTCGATACACCGCGATTCTCGCTTCTACGAGTGCCCGCTGACGTTCGACCCGGGACGGTGGGACAAGGAGTCGTCGGACGACCGGGGCTACGCGTTCGTCCCGTTCGGGGGCGGCCCGCGAATCTGCATCGGTCGGCACTTCGCACGCCTCGAGATGAAGGCGGTCCTCGCGGCAATCGGCAGGCGCTACGACCTCGACGCGACGGCCGACGTCGAAGTCGCTCCCCAGATGACCTCTCAACCGGCCGGCCCGGTCACCGTCCGCTTCACCGACCGGCGGTAAGTCCACTTCACCGGGCGGTCACCGGGGCAACCAAGGTACCGTAGTGGCTGGGGACGTCGCCGAGGGAGTGACGACGGCCGATTGTACCGATGCAACCCGGTAACACTCGCGTCAGCGCGTATTGAAGTGGGTTCGAGACCTACCCTCCGGCAATGACGAATCCGACACCGACGCCGGGCATCCACCACGTGACGTGCATCGCGGGCGACCCACAGCGGAACATGGATTTCTGGGTCGAAACGCTGGGACTCAGACTCGTCAAACGCTCCATCAATCAGGACGACCCCGGCACGTACCACTTCTTCTTCGCGGACGCCGAGGGGACGCCCGGGACGAGCATGACGTTCTTCCCGTGGGAAGACCTCACGCAGGGAACGGTCGGGTCCGGACAGGTCTCCCGGACAGCCTTCCGCGTCCCACAGGGGAGTCTCGACTACTGGGAGGAGCGGTTCGAGGAGTACGACGTCGAGTACGACGACCGCATCGAGCGGTTCGGGGAGACAGTCCTCCCGTTCCGGGACCCGGACGGCCTCCCGGTCGAACTCGTCGAAGTCGAGATTCCCGAGGACGACCCGACGGTGCCGTGGACCGAGTTCGTCCCCGAGGAGCACGCCATCCGGGGGTTCCACTCGGTGACACTCTGGCTGGCCGACCCCGAACCCACCGAGGACTTGCTCCGGACGATGGGGTTCGATGAGGTCGGGACCGAACAGGGAGCGGGGGACACCCCCGACGACCGACGGACCCGCTTCGCCGCCGCCGGCCCGGTCGGGAAGTACGTCGACGTCCTCCCGACCATCCGGGGCGGGCGGCAGGGCCACGGGACGGTCCACCACGTCGCCTTCCAGACGCCGACCGACGAGGACCAACAGGCGATGCGCGAGGCCGTCCAATCGGCCGGCCTCCGCCCGACTCAGCAGATAGACCGCCACTGGTTCCGCTCTGTGTACTTCCGCGAGTTCGGCGGCGTGCTGTTCGAACTCGCCACGAGCGGTCCGGGCTACACCAGCGACGAACCGCTCGCCGAACTCGGCGGGCGTCTCGTCCTCCCTGGGGAGTTCGAGGAGCGCCGCGAGGAAATCGAGGCCCAACTGACCGACGTGACGGTTCCGCGGGCGGAGGCGGCCGAGGCAGACGACTGAGCGGGTGGCGGTGGTTTCGCCACCACGTCGCCGAACGACGTCAGTCCGCGGTGTGGGGGTGCTCGCCGTGTCCGCCGCTCTCACCCACGGAGTCCGTGCGGTGGAGCCAGTAGAGGAACAGGAAGAACGCGGTGGCGAAGACGTTCAGCACCATCTTGTAGTTCATCTCTATCTTCACTTCCGCAATCTGGACGCTCCCGGGGTCGGGGACGAGTCCGAGTCCGAGGAACACGAAGTGGATGACGAACCCGGTGACGACCGCCGAGACGAAAATCATCCCGGAGAGTATGGCCGCGAATTTGGTCCCGTAGTACTCCCGGTAGGCGTCCATGATGGGGGGTACGATGAGGTCGGCGTAGATGTAACTCAGGACGCTCCCGAACGGCAGGCCGTTGCTGAACAGGACGGCCCCGAACGGCACGTTCCCGACGGAGCAGACGAACGTGGCGACGCCGATGACCGCGCCGAGGACCGCCGTCCAGAAGACGTACACCGGGACGCCGAACGTCGGCCCCGAGAACACCGACGTCCACACTTGCTCGGGGATGAACCCCGCGATGAGGCCGGCGAAGACGAACCCGATAGCGATTTCGTCCCAGAGCATCCCCCACTCCTTCCACTGCTTGTCGGCGAGTTCCTGCCACCCCGCGAGCGAGGTGGCCTTCTCCGGGATGGTGGTGTTGGCCGCCTCGGGGTCGAAACTCTCCTTGCAGGACTGCGAGCAGAAGTAGTAGGTCGTCCCGTCGTGCTCCGTCGAGTACTCCGTCTCGTCAGGGTTCACTTCCATCCCGCAGACCGGGTCCTGTACCGTCTCGTCCTCCTCGTCACGGACGTTCTGACGGGCCTGTTCGACCACTTCGTCCGGGACGACGAAGATGAACCCGAACGCCATCATGCCTATGAGCACGAACCCGCCGACGACGTCCGCGAGGAGGAACTGCCAGCCGAGCAGTATCCAGATGACCGCCCCGATTTCGATGACGAGGTTGGTGGAGGCGAACATGAACGCACCGATGGTCGCCGCCGCCGACCCGCCCTTCTTGAAGAGGTTCTTCGCCGTGGCGATGGCGCTGTAGGAACACGAGGAGGAGACGAACCCGAACAGCGACCCGTAACCGAGTTCCCGCAGGCCGTGGCCCTCCAAGAGGTCCGAAATCGCTTCTTTGGAGGTCCACGCCTCGACGCCGCCGGCGATAGCGAACCCGATGACCAGCGCCCACCACGTGATCCACGCCATCGCCGCCGTCGTCGTCAGAAACTGGCGCGTGCTTTCGACGAAGAACGTCCCCAATGGCTTCGTCGTCGTGAATACGCCGATGCCGACCGTCGCGAGGGCGACGACTGTCAAGATTGCGTACTCCGTTCGGTCCATGGCTAGACCATGGGGCGAAGGACCTAACGGGATTGTGGCTATCGAACGTGTCTGAAGCAGGTCCAGAACTGTCGCTCCCAAACGAAACCTGGAGGTGAACTTTGCCTTCCAAACGGTAGTCCGTCGATTCGGGGCACGAGGTCTCCCACGGCGCTTCGGAATACGGAGCTCACGGCGATACGTCGTCGATGTGAGCAGATAGCTGAACGTCTGTTCCCGAATCTTACTGATAATAACTGGAGCCGATATTTTATATATGGTGGCTCGAGATATTTTAACGTGGCTGAAAATTATTCGGGGATGACAGACTCGCTCCAAGATTCGCCACTGGGCGCCCACGAGACCCGCGTCCTCCACGTCGACGACGAACCGGAGTTCGGCGAACTCGTCGAGGTGTACCTCGAAAAAATCGGCGAGGAGATTACGGTCGTCAGGGAGACAGACCCACAGAGCGGTCTCGAACTGCTCTCGACAGAGGTGGTCGACTGCGTCGTCAGCGACTACCAGATGCCCCACATGGACGGCATCGATTTCCTGAACGCCGTCAGAGAGGAGTACCCGAACCTCCCGTTCATCCTTTTCACCGGCAGGGGCAGTGAGGAAGTCGCGACCGAAGCCATCAACGCCGGGGTGACCACGTACCTCCAGAAGAGCGGCCCGGAGACGTTCGAACTCCTGACGAAACAAGTCCGGAACGCCGTCGAACAGCAGCGTTCCGAGCGGTTAGCGCAGGTCACCAGAGACCGGTTGTTCGGACTCTACGAGCACGCAGACGGGTTCTACATGCTCGACACCGACTGGCACATCACCTACTGGAATCAGCGTATCGCGAACCGGACCGGCAACCCACCCGACGAGGTTCTCGGCCGGTCGTACTGGGACGTGTTCCCGGAAGCACGCGAACTGAAGACGCAAGACGTGTTTCGAGAGGCGATGGCCACGCGGGAACCGAAACACTTCGAGGTGGAGTTCCCACCGGCCGATTACTGGGCCGAAGTGCGGGTGTATCCGGTGGACGAGGGACTGTTCGTCCACTCGCGGGACATCACCGAGGAGAAGGAGCGCGAACGCGAAATCGCACGCCGGAACAGAATCTTGGAGTCCTTCGCCAACACCGTCTCACACGACATTCGGAACCCGTTGACCGTCGCCGAAGGACAGTTGGAGCTAGCACAGCAGACCGGGGACTTCGAACACCTCGACGAAGTCGCGAAGGCACACAACCGAATGCGGAACCTCATCGACGAACTGCTTCGCGTCGGTCGGGGGGAGGAACTGGAACTGTCGGAGGTGACTCTCGAGGCCAGCGCCGAAGACGCGTGGAAGACCGTCTCTTCGGAGGAGATGGCGTTAGACACTCGGGGCGACTGTCGGTTCGAGGCACACGAGACGCAACTCCGGCAACTATTCGAGAACCTGTTCTGGAACGCCTTGGAACACGGCGGGGCGGACGTCGTCCGCGTCGGCGCCCTCGGAGAAACCGGATTTTACGTCGAGGACGACGGGTCCGGCATCCCGCGGCGGGAGCGAAAACGAGTGTTCGAGTCGGGATATTCGACCACCGAAGACGGCCCGGGCTACGGACTCCACATCGTACAGCGGGTCGTCGAACTCCACGGTTGGGAGATCGCTGTCGCAGAAAGCGACGAGGGCGGCGCCCGGTTCGAGATTCGTGGAACCCAGTCTACCGACGCGTAGCCGTCTTCATTTCCTCAGCGACGTCAATCGAGTGGTCTCCGAACGGTCCGCCGCCAACCGGTCAATCGCGAAGCGAGAGTGTCCGCGGTAACCGCTCTCTAGACCCTCGACATCGTTGCCACTTACAGTGGACATGGTTTTGTATTAGGATGTACAATTCTGCGTACTAATACAGATGTCCCCGTCTGCGTTCCTCCAACACGAAGTCCTCGCCGTGGCACCCTCCGGGCCCGTCGAAACCCTCGTCGATGAGGTTGCGTGTCGGCAGTCGACGGTGGGCGTTCGCACCGTCGAGTCGGTAGACGCGGCCCGCCGCTCTGTCCGAACGTCGTTGCCGGCCGCTGTACTGGTCACTGCCGAGAGTCAGGACGGAGAGTGGCGCGCGTTCACCGAGTGGTTACGCGACACCGACGTTCCGGTCGTGGTGCTGGACCCGGCCGAAGTTGTCTCCCCGAGGACGGCGTTCGAGTGCGGTGCGACCGACCTCGTCCAGCGACTCGAAGACCAGCGGCTTCCGCTCGTCGCCAACCGTCTCCTCGAGATGATGTCCTCGCCGAAGACGTCGCGGGCCGACGTTCCCGCCGGCATCGGAATCGCGGGCCTGCACAACGTCGAGGACATCGTCTACTTCTTCGACCTCGACGGTAACCTCGCCTGGTGGAATCAGAGCCTCAAAGAGGTGACGGGGTACACGGACGACGAACTCGACGGGATGGGCCCAATGGAGTTCTTCGCGGGCGACGACCGGTTACTCATCGCCGACGCGTTCGCGAACGCCGCGGACGGCGACCGGGTGAAAGTGGAGGCGGATATGGTCGGGAAGTCGGGACAGCAGACGCGGTTCGAACTGACCGGCGTGCGACTCGACCATCCGAACTGGTCGGAGTCGTACGTCTGTGGCGTCGGCCGCGACATCTCGGAACGCGTAGAGCGCGAGCGACAACTGGAATCGATGGAGCTCCAGACGCAGGCCATCTTCAACGACCCACTGACGTTCGCAGGCTTGCTCGACACCGACGGCAACCTGCTGAAAGCCAACGAGGCGGCGCTGGCTTTCGTCGACGCTACCGACGAAGACGTGGTGAACGAACCGTTCTGGGAGACGCCGTGGTGGACCCACTCCACGGAGAGCAAGGAGGCCATTCGAGACGCGGTCCGGCGGGCCCGTGACGGCGAGTTCGTGCGGTTGGATGTAGAGCACGTCCGCCACGACGGTGCCGTCCGCACGTTCGATTGCGTCGTTCGGCCAGTCACGGACGACGACGGCAAGTTGGTGACGTTGCTCGCGGAGTCTATCGACGTGACCGAGCGCGAATCGCTCCGGGCGGAACTGGACGAGACGCTCGAACGCATCAGCGACGCGCTGTTCGCCCTCGACAGGGACTGGGAGTTCACCTACGTGAACGACAGAGCACTCGAGTTGATGAACCGGAGCGAAGACGAACTCCTCGGGGAGGTGTTCTGGGAGGCGTTTCCGGATGCGGTCGGCACGGAGTACGAACGGCACTACCGTGGCGCCATGCGGGAACAGGAAACACGCACCTTCGAGGAGTACTATCCGCCGCTCGACATGTGGACGGCGGTGACAGTCTACCCCTCCGAGAGCGGCCTCTCCGTGTACTACCAGGACGTCACCGAACGACGCCGCAGCGTTGAGGAGAGCGAACTCCTGAGCGACGTGATTCGCATCGCGACCGGAGCAGACTCGTTCGAGGCGGCACTCGAGTCGGTCGTCGAAGCGGTCTGTGCCCGGACCGAACTCGCGTACGGCGAAGCGTGGGTTCCCGCGGACGAGTCGGTGCATGTCCACACGACGTACGCGAGCGGTGGCGACCAGTTGACGCCCTCGTTCACCCGGGCGACGACCGAACTCTCCTTCGCGCGCGGGTCGGGCCTTCCAGGTCGGGTGTGGGACACAGGCGAACCCGAGTGGCTCCCGGACGTGCAAGACGCCACCGGCGGTACGTTCGTCCGGCACGACGTCGTCGAAGAGACGGACCTCCGGTCCGCCATCGGCGTGCCGATAGCCGGCGACGACGACGTCGTGGCCGTCCTCACGTTCTTCACGCGACACGTCCGCGAGGACGACGACCGGCTGCTGGACCTCGTGACGACAATCGCGGCCGAACTCGGGACGGTCTTGGAACGGCAACGTACCATGCAGCAACTCGAACGCGAGCGAGAGTTCCAGCAGCGACTGTTCGACACCAGTCCGGTCGGCATCGCCGTCATCGACACCGACGGCGACATCGTCCGAGTCAACGAACGCGCAATCGACACCCTGGACCTCTCTGTGACAGAGATGCTCGACCGGACCTACTACGACGGGGACTGGGAGATAGTGGACGAAAACGGGAACCCGATTCCCGAATCCAAACTCCCCGTGGGGCGAGTCTTACGGACCCAAGAGCACGTGTTCGGACAGGAACACGGCGTGGTCACCGGCGAGGAGCACTCCATCTGGGTTCGGGTGAACGCCTCGCCGCTGTTCGGCGACGACGGGCGTATCGAGTACGTCATCGCGGCGATACAGGACATCACGGCCGAACGGGACCGGAAGCGCCGACTGCGACGGCAACACTCCCAACTCTCGGTCATCAACAGAATCCTCCGCCACGACCTGCGAACGCACGCGCACGTCGTGCAGGCCAACGTAGAGATGCTCGAACAGGGGACCCTCTCCGTCGAGCAGGCCGGGAGCACCATCCAGAGGCGCATAACCGGCCTGCTCTCGACGGCCGAGAAGACGCGCCGGGCCATCGAATATCTGGACGAAGACACCGCCGCATCGATGTCCGTGCGGGAACTGTTCGCGGAGTGCCGGGCGTGGCTGACACAGCGCGTGACTCCGACACTCGTGACTCGGTGCGGTGGCGAATGCGACACGACGGTCGAGGTCACGAGCGGCCTGCAGTTGGCACTCGTCGAGTTGCTGGAAAACGCGGTGCTGTACGGTGGTGAGACGTATCCAGTCGTCCTCCTCGCCGGCGTCGACGAGGACGACCCCGACCGAGTGGTCGTCGAGATAGCCGACCACGGCCCCGGTATCTCCGAGGAGGAACTCCGTGTGCTGGACGCCGACGTCGAGGGGCCGCTGTCACACTCTGGGGGCATCGGAATCTGGCTCGCACGCTGGTTCGTCGAGTCGGCCGACGGGACGCTCTCTCTCACCGTCGACCCCGAACGCGGAACAGTCTGCCGGGTTTCCCTCCCGACCGGTCGCGGCGAATAGCGCAGCGGTATCGACCGCTCACGGTGACACGGCAGCCACGGCGAGGCGGGATTGCCCCGGACGACCGGGTGACGTGGCCGCTCGAAGGGAGCCTACCTTTTGCTACGTCCGGCTGACAGTCTCCTCGAAGGGCTGGACGACGACGAACCCGCTGTCGCCGTCGAAGTCCATCTGGTACGTCTCGCCGGAGGACTGGCCTATCGAGTCGCTCAGACTGCGGTCGGTCTTGATGCTCGGCGAGAGGTCGGTGGACCACGCCACAGTCGCGTCGGGGTCTGTGCGGACTGGCGGTTCCAGCACCAGCGGGTCGCCGTGTGTCGTGATGGCAATCATTCCCGGTCCGGAGAGGAAGACGTTCGTGAGGCCGGCGGCGGACGCGCCGCTGACGCTCCCGATGGTGCCGATTTCGTAGTCGACGCTGTCCTCGAAGGCGAGGACGTCGTTGCCGTTGACCGTGATCGACTCGCCCTCGTCGAGGGCGAGAATCTGAATCCGCTTGCCCTGTTCCGCGACGTAGACGTGGCCCTGTCCTTCGACTTCCATGACCGGCGTGCCCTCGCTGGACACCTGGCTCTTGATGAAGCCGGTCAATCCGCCCTCGGCGGAGGACTTCCCGGTGAAGGTCAACTCGCCCTGATACGCTATCATCGACCCTGCTTTGGTCATGACGGTGCCGTCGACGTCGATGTCGAGCAGTTTGCTGTTCTCCAGTTCGAACCGGTCCCGACTCTCGTCGGGCGCGTTCTGTGAGACGAATTCGTCGAGTTCCATGGGTGAATCAGGGCCGCGGGGACCCTGTGGCAGTGTTTGCCGACTCTTGCAATAAACGTTCTCAGTATCGTAATTCACCCAAGACAGCCACCCCGAAGAAAGGCGCCGATGCGTTACTACGGTCGATTGAACCCCTGCCGCGACGTTGGTTCTGAGCGGACGCTCTGTCATCTCTCTGCACAGCACCGGAGGTTAGGAAAGCGAGAGGTACCCTCTCGCGACGAATATCTTCGATTCGGTCGAACGACGGTCGCCGCGGGTAGAGCGGTAGCGTACCGGGATTGTATATCGCGTTAACCCAGAGTTCGGACACCTTATCGGACTAGTAGGAATGGTTTTGTACCGACACGTCCGGGTATGTCGGTACGACGAACACTGGTAGTGACGCTGCTCGTCGCGGTGACGATGACGTCCGTCGCGATTGCACATCCGTCCGGGCCGGCGGCCGACGACTGGCCGAGTGCTCGGGGCGACACTGCCCACACCGGGTCCAACGCGGGCGCGGCACCGACGGGTCCGAACGCCACGGCGGTCTGGCAACAGGAGACAGAGTACGACGGCGGGCCGGGGGAACCGTTCGCACCGGTCGTCGTCAACGGGACGGCCTACGTCGCCTACGACGACACCGGCACCTCGCCGACGTACGAGAGCGAGGGCCACGTCGTCGCCTACGACGCGGCGACCGGCGCGGTACAGTGGAACCAGAGCGCGGTTCCGGGGCCGGTCAGGGGAGCCACCGTCTCGAACGGACTGGTCTTCCTGACCAGTATGGGCGACAGTAGCGGCGTCGTCGACGACGACCCGCCGGACCAAATCGGCGGCGTCTACGCGCTGAACGCCTCGACCGGCGACGTCGCGTGGGCGCGAAACGACTCGAAGATGCGGGATTCGAGGGCCTACGTGGCCGCCGACGGTCGGGTGTACGTCGAGACCGGTGAGGACCCCGACCAACTGTACGCGCTGAACGCGACCACAGGCGAGACGGTGTGGAACACCTCGGTCACGCCCGAACCGGTCTACCGCGGCACCGTCGAGGACGTCGCTTACAGTGACGGAACGCTCGTGCTCCGACAGCGTGACGGCGCGAACACGACCGTCCGGGCGTTCGACGCGGACAGCGGCGAGCAACGGTGGAACACGACGGTTTCGTCCTCGGAGGCATCCTACACCGGTCCGCTGACGGAGAACCAGCGGCGAATCGTCGTCACCGAGGATGCGGCGTACCTCACGGTGCCGCCGTCGGGCCTGTACGCACTCGACGCCGACAGTGGCGAGGTCCGTTGGAGCGAGTCCCCGGTCTCGTCGTTCGGCGGCAACGCCTCGGAGTGGATTTCCGCGCCGGCGCTCCACCACGGGACGGTGTACGTGAGCACGCTGGACACGGATACCGAGACGGACGGCGTCGTCGGGACGGTCCACGCCATCGACGCCGCCAACGGGTCGACCGACTGGCGGTTCCAGACCGACGCGCGGGTGGCGACCCCGAGCGTCGCCAACGGGACGGTGTACGCCGGCGCGTTCCACCAGAGCGTCGAGGGTGCACAGACCGGCAGTCCGCCGCAGGCGGGCGTCTACGCGCTGAACGCCACGTCCGGCGACGAGCGGTGGGGCTATCTCTTGGACGGAAGCCCCACCGGCTACCTGATTTCGACGGTCCCCGCAGAGGGGTCGCTGTTCCTCAGGACCGCGAGTCACGGCGTGTACGCCGATGCGGGTACAATCACTGCGCTCGATTCGACCACGGACGCGGTCGGTCCGGCGCACCGCTTCGCCAACGACACCGTCACGATACCCGAAGAGCGCGACCCCACGGTGAGCATCAGCACCGACCCGCCGAACGCCGGGTCGACGGACCTCGACGCTGGAACGAACGTGACGCTGACGGCGAACGCGTCGGACCCAGACGGGACCGTCGAACGGGTTCGCTGGGACGTGGATGCCGACGGCGAGTTCGAGAGGACAGGCGAGTCAGTGACGATACCGCTTGACTACTGTGGTGACCTCGAAGTCACCGTCCGCGTGACCGACGACAGCGGGCGAACGGCGAGCGACTCGGTGGTCCTCTCCACGGACTGAGCACGTCTCGGTCACAGCGCATTCTCGTGCCGTCGTCGCGGCCCAGGATGCCGCCGTTCGGCCGCGGGAACCACCATTTCGAGAATGAACCCTCGTAGGGGAGGACCGCTGACGAGGGGGCAGTCAGCCGGCGGCCTCCGTATCGTCCGCTTCGTCGCTCCCCCGACCTAACACGGACTGCTGGTCGGGCACGTCTTCGGGGAGGCACACGACCTTCTCTCGACCCTTGTGGAACCGCGTAATCTGGCCCCTCTCTTCCATCTCCCCGAGCAGCCCGGAGACGCTCGATGTCGACCACCCCGTCTCCTCGACGAGGTGCTGCTGTCGTATCCGACCGCTTTCGGCCTCGACGAGTTCCAAGACGTACGTCTCCGGCGACGTGTCGAGTTCGTCCATCGCGGCCAGACTCTCTGGAGAGAGCGTCGGTTGAGCGTGCTCTTCGTTGGCTTCGTCTTCGGTTGGTGACTCGTTCTGCCGGTCGCCGCGTATCAGTCCGCCGAACCGGTCTGCCACACCGAGGACGAACGCCCATACCTTCCTCATGGCCCTAGCTGCACCGAGGGCGGTCCGGGCACCACGCCGTGCGGCCATGGAGGCGTTCGAGCGTCAGACGAATTGTGACTGGCGAAGATTTTTCGGTTATCCATTTGATTTGCTTTCTGATGGGACTTGGGTGTTTTTTACCGTTGACTAGTCAAGGATTTTTAAATGAGTACCGTAGTCGGACCCGGAAACTGTCGGTTATTCGAAGTCTGTCACGGACGACAACAACACCTTTTCCAGCACCTCCCGGTTCCCCCGCCGAATCCGTTTCGAGAGCGCCTGCCGAGTGATGCCGAGTTCGTCCGCCAGCGCCTCCAAGGTCACCTCACTCGGCGTCTCGAAGTAGCCACGTCGGAGCGCTAGGATGAGTGCCTCACGCTGTTCCGGAGAGAGGCCGAACTGGCGGCGGTTGTCGTGGTCCTCCCGAAACGTGTAGGTTCGCTCGACGTGTATCGGGATGCCGTTCTCCGTGCAGTAGTTGTGAAACTGAGATAGCTGGTCGTGGTCGGTAAACCGCAGTCGGAACACCCACGAGTCGTTCCCCTCGGCTTCGAGGACGGTGGCCCTCGTCTCCGCGATACCTGCGAGGAGGTCCGTCGGCGGCTCCTGCCAATCGACTCTGTACAGTGTGCTGTCGTCCACTCTGTCGAGTGCCACGAGTTCTTTGACGCTATCGCTGTCGCGGACGTGGACCTCGAACGCCTCGTGCCCCTCCCCGGTGGCCCAGATGAACGGCATCATCTGCGTACCGGTGGGCACGATGCGTTCGAGTTCGAGGTGCATGTCGTCGTCCCCTCTCAGCGCTTCCCCGAGGCGGAACTCCCCACTCGGTAACGTGAATTCGAGAATCACGCTCATGCGTAGCCGATTGTCACCATCACTTATCAACTTACGTATGTCAGTTGTCGGATTTCCTACACCGTCCCCACGCGGTAGATGACAGAAAAGTGATGTTAGTACCACGAGGGACGAATCAACTGTTCGACTATGGGAGGTGTCCGAGGAGTCGCGCGACGACGTACTCGGGTTCGTCCCCGGAGAGACACATCGGGTTGAGAACGATTTCGTCGGCGTCGAGGCGGTCGGCACCGACGTACACCCGCGGGTCCTCTGCACGTAGCGCGGCGACGACCGACGAAGCGTCCGTCTCCGTGCCAGCGAGTGAGACGACGACTTCCGGGGCGACGCTGGTCCCCTCCGCCGCCGTCGTGTGAACGTCCAATCCGTTCGCTTCGAGGCGTGTCGCCATCGAGTCGGCGGCGTCCCGCCACTCGGACTGGACGGCGGCGTGGTCCTCGCTCACGAAGGCGTCGAGCGCACTGAGGAGGCCGACGAGTTCCTCCTTGCCGACCTTCATCGGCCGGCCGATGCCCTGCCGCGGGACGCCGTCGAAGTTCTCGGGGTCGACGAGTCCGGCCGGCGGGTCCCAGACGTCGGCGGCGGCGTGCATGTCGAGGTTCTGGACCGCGATGGACTCGACGTAGCGCTGTTTCCCGGCGACGATGCCGGTCGTCTGCGGACCCCGAATCCCTTTCCCGCCGCTGACGACGACCATGTCCGCACCGGCCTCGACGAACGCCGAGAGGTTCTCGACGGGCGGCACCTCCGCCGCCGCGTCGACGATGACCGGGACGCCGTGTTCGTGTGCAATCTCGCAGACGACGCCGAGGTCGGGTTGCGTGTAGGACTTCTGGACGTACGCGACTGCGGCGGTTCGGTCGGTAATGGCGTCGGCTATCTCCCACGGTTCGACGTTGGTCGACCCCGTTCCGAGGCGGTAGTCGTTCGTCCCCACGTCGACGATAGACGCGCCCGCCGTCCGCAGCGCGTGGTCGTAGCCGGTCCTGTGCGTGCGCGGCATCACGATTTCGTCGGCGACGCCTGTCGTGTCGGGCAGACGATGCATGACGCCCACGTCGTGGTCGGCGATTGCGGCGGCCGCACAGAGCAACAGTCCTGCGCCGGCACCGGACGTAACGTACCCCGCCTCTGCACCGGTGACCGAGGCGATGCGCTCCGAGGCCCGCGCCTGGAGGTCGCCCAACTCGACGAACTCCCCGGCGGCGCGGCTCATGTCGTTCCGGGCGTCCTGTCGAATCAGGCTCCCACCGATGCGCGTCTTCGTCCCGGCGGCGTTGACCACGGGCGGGACGTCGAGTTCCCGGTACACCGAATCGTCGTTGGATGGAGTGTCAGCCATATCGAGAGTCTCCGTCGTCGCAGTGGACACGAGCGTCGAGGAGGAGCCGAAACTTAAATCTGGAGAGACGGAGTGTGCCATTTCGGACCGTTCCGCCTGCCGTGCCGACTACGCTCTGCTCGCCATTCAGGCCCGTCTCACCCGGACAGCGCTACTATCGCGGGTGTCAGCGGGTCGAATGGGGCGAGTATCCGGCAATACGGAGCTATCCTACAGCACGACCAACATATGTTCGGTGACAGAAAATGAGCGCACAGAGCTACGGCTTCCCCGGGATGCGGTCGACCCGGACGTGGAGCAACGCGGCCGCGAGCGGCCTCGTCGCGGGCGTCGGTATGGGACTGCTAATGCACTTCGTGATGGGAGCGATGCCTCTCGTGGGAGCGCTGTACGGTCAGCCGACCGTCGCGGCCGGGTGGGTCGCCCACCTGTTCCACAGCGTGGTCTTCGCGTTGGTGTTCGCCGCGATACTCACGCGGCCCTCCTTCCGCGAGTACGGCCTCCGCGGCGTCGTCGGTCTCGGTATCCTCTACGGTATCGTACTCGAACTCTTCGCCGCCGGTATCGTCCTCCCCGTCTGGGCGAACGCGGTCGGTGCGGCGACGCTACCGGTCCCGTTCTTGGTCCCGATGGGGTTCCTCACGCACGTCGTCTACGGCGTCCTCCTCGGCGCCGTCTTCGGCGTCGTGATGACCCGCGAACGGACGAGAATAGCGTCCGCCGTGGACGCGACGACCGAGTGAGTTTCTCTTACGGCACTTCGCTCAATCCTCTCTGAGGCGAGCGTCGATGCCGTCCGGGACTTCTTCGCCCCAACGCTCCGCCCACGCCCCGAGGTCGGACAGGACGTCGGCGAGTTCCTCCCCTTTCTGCGTGAGACTGTAGTAGACGGCCACAGGTGCCGCCTCTTCCATCTGTCGCTCGACGACGCCGGCGCCGACGAGTTCGTCGAGGGCGTCCGAGAGCGTCTTCGAGCGTGCGCCGGTCGCCCGTTTGACGTCGTTGAACCGCTTTTCTCCGTCGCTGAGTGCGTAGACGACGTTCACGGGCCGGTAGACGTGACCATCGAGGAGGTCAGCGGTCTGGAAGCGACGGCGGCCGCCGTCGAGACACACCTCAGCGACCGCCAGCGCGAAGCAATCGAGACGGTCCTCGCGCTCGGGTACTACGAAATCCCGCGGGAGGCGACTCACGAGGACGTGGCGGAAGTGATGGGCTGTGCGCCCAGTACCGCGGCCGAACACCTGCGGAAGGCGGAATCGAAGGCCATCGCGTCGATGTTCGACCGGTGATTGCAGGCTGGTCGCGCACCGTCTAGACGATGGGTCGACGTGGTATCCCCCGTCGGCCGTCTACGAGTGTTCGAGAGTCACCCGAGTTCCGAACCCCAGACGAACAGGACGATACCCGCCCCGATGAGCAACAGGACGACCGGGATGGCCAGAAACGCGACGACGTCCACACGGTCACGGCCGACGATGCTACTGACGATTGGACTCGCCCAGACCCGTAACGTGAGAAGCAAGACGACACCCACGACAACGATTACGAGGCCGAGTTTCGACGAGTCGGTCTGTACCCCTAGCATCGTGGATAATTAACAGGAACCACAGAGATAGTTATGGAGGCCGTTTGCGAATTTCTGGTGACGACGGACGGTCGTTTCGTGCTCCAAACTGGGAGCAGGCTCTCTTCTAAAGTCTTCTCGGAAATATATCCCCGTCGTGCGTAAGATAATATCTAACATATATACTCTCTCGCCGCCAACAACCGATATGGAAGGTGACATTGCCTATACACTAACCGTCGCCTTCTCCCTCGCGACTGGCATGGCCGCCACTTTGTTGTCACTTCTCGTGTGGGAACGACTCCAGCGGTCCCCGTTTGGGTGGGCTATCTTCGTCCTCACCATCGTTCTGGTCGTCTTCTCGCTGTTTCACGTCTTCGTCCTCGTCTTCGCTGCCCCGTCACTGGTGGTTCGGTCGGTTAAGAGCGTCCTATTCACCGGTATCGCCGCGTTCATCTGGACGATGATTTGGAGTCAGCACCGTGCGCGCAACAGCCCAGCAGACGCCGGAAACACGCAATGAGCGACCTCTTCCGTCTCTACGACATCGCGATGGGTGCTCTCTCCGCTGTCGGACTGCTCTACCTGCTGTACTCTCAGCGGTTCGTCATCGGCTATCGCCGATTCCTCTATCTCGTCGTGTCGGGTCTGCTCGTGTTCGCCATCGGCGGCCCACTAGTCGACATGTATTACCCGGTCCTGTCACATCTCGTCCACGGCATCGCCGTGCTCTTGGTCACTGTGGGCCTCTATTCGCTGGTCCACGCGGACCTCCCCGCAGACGAGTGGACGAAGCTACTGTTGCGTGAGCCGAGCGAACTCCGCAATCCGAGCGACTGGATGGTACCGATGGACGACGAAATCCTCGAACTATTCCACTCCACGCACCTCGTCCTGACTCCGTCGCTCATCGCGTACAACATCGACTACAGCCGAGAGGAAGTTAACCGTCGGCTTACCGAACTCGCGAATCACGGCCTCGTCGAACGAGAGGCGCGGGGCAAGTATCGTATAACTGAGTTCGGTGAACGGTATCTCCAAGGCGTCGAGTTCTCGGGGGCGCCCATCGCCGACGACTCAGAATCCCACCTCACGCAGTAGTGAGGACGGGCCTGACATGCAATGCCATCTCCTCACTAATTATCAGAGTATTGGAAGATAATGCCGATTTAAGTCGTGTAGTTAGGTACCACTACACATGAACGGGGTGCACAGATGACCGGCGATGCGTGCGGACGCCGTCGGTTCCTCGAACTGTGCGGGACGTCGAGCGCGCTCGCAGTAGCGTCACTCGCGGGTTGTTCGATGACCGCCGGAAGCACCGACGCGTCGATGTCGTACGTGATGGGACGCGAGGAACTGGCGATGACCAAAGGTGCGCCAGCGGACGATGCGTATCCGGCGAGTCCGAGCCAGATAGAGATGGAGATGCCCGGCGGCGAACACATGGAGATGGAAGCGGTGACCGTCAGCACAATCGCGCCGACGGACGACTCGAACAACTACCACTTCATGCCGCACGTCGTCTGGGTCGAACCCGGACAGCGGGTTTTCTGGGAGCACTTTCACGAGGCGGGGTTCTCGGAGCGACGGACGCACACGGTGACGTCGTTCGGCGCGAGCGGTCTGTTCATGCGACTCATCCCGGACGGAGCGTCCCACTTCGACTCGGGGTTCCGTGCCGGGACACACGGCAGTGGAGACCCGACGATAGACGAGCGCTTCAACCGAAAGATGGTCCGCCTCGTCGGTCAGGAAGGGGGATTCGGCGTCGAGTTCCAGCAGAAAGGTGTCTATCTGTACTACTGCCAAAATCACCACATGTTCAAGATGGCCGGTGCTGTCGTCGTCGGCGAGATATGGGGCGAGGACGGCGGCATGGGCGAAGACCCGGTGGGGTGGGCGCCGGCGATGACGGCCGACATCGAACGCATCCCGGAGTTGGACCCGATGCACGGAGAGACGTTGCTACATCAGGTAGCGGAACTCCGCGGGTTCGTCCACGCCGGGGGAGCGGGCGGTGGTCACGATGAGTGAGCGGAATCGACCACAGACCGAGACAGTAAGCGGAGCGAATCAATGAGCGTCGACACCACATCGGGACACGATACAACGGCTGAACACTCCGGAGAAGAGCACGGACCGACCGGCTGGCGATACTGGCTCTACACGACAGACCACAAGGTCATCGGAATCATCTACCTGTGGCACGCCTTGGTCGCGTTCGCGCTCGGCGGGCTGGCGGCCCTCGTCTTCCGGATGGACCTCGCAGTAGCACCCGACACGGTGTATCTCAGTCTGCTCGGGTACAACTCGCTCGTGAGCGTCCACGCGCTCACGATGATATTCTTCGTCATCCTCCCGCTTCAGGGCGCGTTCTTCAATTACATGTTGCCACTGTTCCTCGGCGTCGAAGAGATGGCGTGGCCGAGGATGAACGCTCTCGGGGCGTGGGGTATCTCTGCCGGGCTCGTCATCCTGTATACGCCGTTCGTCACCAACCTTCTGGGGCTGACCGGTGTCCCGACGGCCGCTGGTTGGTTCCAGTATCCGCCGCTGAACACCATGATGAACTCCATCGGGCAGGATGCAGGGCTCGTCGGTGTCGGCGTCTTCGCCATCGCTTCGACGGGGAGTGCTGCCAACTTCTTCGTGACCATCCTGAACGAGCGCGACCCGGAGATGGGCCTGTTCGACATGCCACCCTTCTGCTGGTTCACGGTGTTCGCGAACGTCCTCGCGCTGTACTCCATCCCGTGGATCCTCACCGCGTGGGGGATGGTGTGGCTGGAGCGCAACCTCGCGATGAGCTTCTTCAACGCGCGGGCCGGCGGGGACCCGCTGTTGTATCAGTGGTTGTTCTGGACGTTCGGGCACCCCGAGGTGTACGTACTCGTCCTGCCGGGCATGGGCATCGCCGCGGAAGTCATCTCTCGGTTCTCGGAGCGACCGATATACGGCTACAAGCCACTCATCGCGGCGATGTCGGTCATCACCGTCGCCTCGGTCGGCGTCTGGGCACATCACATGTACGCGACGGGGCTCGGGGCCAGTCGCTACGCGTTCATGGTCTTCTCGATGGCTATCTTCCTCGGGTTCGGGGTCTACATCTACTCGATGGTCGCGACGATGTGGAAAGGCCGGCTTCACCTCACGACGCCGATGCTGTTCTCCATCGCGGTCGTCGTCGGCCTGCTGTACTCCGGGATGGACGGAGCCTTCTTCGGCCAACCGGCCACAGACCTGCAGTTCCACTCGACGTACTTCGTCGTCGGCCACTTCCACTTCACCATCGTCACCGTCGGTCTGTTCGGTCTCTTGGCCGGCGTCTACTACTGGTACCCCCGCATGACGGGGCGGATGTACAACACGTCGCTCGCGAAGTTCCACGCCTTCACGACCATCGTGGGGATGTTCGGCCTGTTCTTCATGATGGGACTGCTCGGTGACGGAACGGCACCGGGCTCCGACGGCGTGATGATGATGCGTCGGTACGCGACGTACACGTACGCCCCACAGCTCCAACTCGGGCACATCCTCGCGACGGGATTCGCGCTCACCGCGGCCGTCGGTCAACTCGCGTTCTTCGCCAACCTCCTCTGGAGCCTCCGTGCGGGCGACGCGACCACGAGTCCGTGGGAGGACCTCCTCTCGGGGCAGCAGATGCCGTCCCCGGAGTGGGACGGCTTCCCGTATTGGCCACCGACGCCGGGCGCCATCACCAAGTCAGTGTCCGACAGTGACTCGGTCGCAGCGGACGGCGGGCCGCCCACGGAGACGGGGGGTGACGACTGATGGCCGCCGGTGACGACATCGGGGTCGTCGTCGACGAGCGTGGCGACCGCTTGGAGGCACTCCTCTGGGGGTCCGTATTCTTGTTCACGTTCGCGCTGTTCGTCTACGAGTTCGGCAACGGTCTCCTCGAACCCGAAGAAGAAGGGCTCCTGCCGGTCGCTACCATCATCGATTTCAAGCAGACCATGTTCCTCGCGGCTCTCGTCGGTGGCGGCCTCTTCGTCGGGGCCATCGTCTGGTCGGTCACGCAACACTCGACTGGCGTTCGAGACCGAGCGGCACCGATGATTCCCGGACAGGGACGCGTCAGACTCTCCGTGTTCGTGCTCGCCGTCCTCGTCGTCATGTCGACCACGATATTCGTGGGGGCCTCCACCCTCGCACAGACCGACGAGGCGACGCCGGCCCACGCGGCGGAACAGACCGGCGCGAGCCAGCAGATACACATGACAGTGACTGCGAGCCAGTGGTTCTGGCGGTTCGACGTCGAGGGGATACCGTACTCACAGGGTGACCAAGTCGTGCTCCCGGCGAACACGCTCGTCGTCTTCGAGACGACGTCGGCGGACGTCATCCACAGTTTCGCCATCAAGGACCTCGGCATCACCAAGGACGCGATTCCGGCGCAGTCGAACCAGGCGTGGTTCTACGTGGGCGAGGTCCACGGTGAAACGTCCCTCGCGGCCGGCAACGGGACCGTCGCGGCCGACGCCTACGACGTGACGTGTGCCGAACTCTGTGGGAAGGGACACTCGAAGATGGTCGCGACGGTGTACATCGTCTCGCAGGCAGATTACGAGACGTGGGCCAACGCGACCGGTGGCGACGCCGCCTTCGAACCGACCGGAGTCGGCGGCGATGGACACGACGAGGGCGAATCGGACGGACGTGGCGAGGGTGAATCCGACGGACACGACGAGAGTGGTACGGCCGACGGGGGGCACGCAATCGCTCGCCGGGTCGACAATTCGAGGTGAGATTCGTGACTGAACCAGACTCACAGGTCGGCGAACCGGTTCGACGGGGCGAGGGCGCCGAAGGGTTCCCGCACGGCAGTAAGTACCCCCTCTTCGTCGGAATGGGGTTCCTCCTTCTCGGCTGGGGACTCCTGTGGCCGCCGGTACTCATCGCGGGTGTCCCCGTGATGGCGTACGGCCTCTGGGGGTGGACACGCGAGTACGCCGTCGAGGAGTACGAGGCCGGCGTCGTCCCGGAGCAGAAGCGCCAGTTGCTCGGCATCGAGACGGGGCTACTCGGGATGTACGTCCTCGTCGTCAGCGAGATTCTCGTCTTCATGGGGTTCTTCGTCGCGTGGTTCTACCTCGACGCGACGCGCGGGCCGTTCCCACCACCGGGGTATCCCGGACTGACGCTCTGGCTAGGGGCCGCGATGACTGGCGCGATGCTCCTCGGGAGCATCACCGTCCGCTACGGGCGGCGACAGATTCCGGCGGACAATCGACCGGGCCTCGTCCGCGGATACGCGGCGGCCTTCGGCCTCGGTGTGGTGTTCCTCGGACTCCTCGGCGTCGAGTACTCCAGACTCCTGTCGAACGGACTCGACTGGAGTACCGGCCCCTACGGCGCCGCCTACTACGCGCTGACGGGACTCCACGCGGGACATCTCGTCGCAGGGTTGGTGATGGTCGGCATCGTGGTGTACCGTGCGAAGGTTCGCGGGCACTTCAGCGCGAACCGCAACCTGATGGTTCGGACCGTCGAGGTTTACTGGCACTTCCTGACGGCGGTCTCGATTGCCATCTTGACGTTCGTCTACTTCGGGATGTGACCGACCGATGCGTCCACCTCACCTGACCAACCGTCCCGGGTTCGGACTGGCCGACCTGCTTGCGGTGACGACAGTGGGTGTCTACCTGTTGCTAGCGGTCGGAGTCTCCACGGCTCTGCTCGAGGGAGCTGTCACCTGTTCGACGTGGCCGGCCTGCGACGGAGAGTGGCTGGTCTCCACTGATACGCCACTCTCGCATCTCGCCGCTTGGCTCCACCGGGTCGTGGCACTGGCCGTCGGTGTGGTGCTCGTACTCACCACTGGCGCGGCGTGGTGGCGTTCCGCTGCCCCGCGGCGAGTCCGCTACGCGCTCGTCGTCGCCGCGGTACTCTACCCGATTCAGGTCGGTATCGGTGCGATTACGGCGATGCAGGGCGCCTCCACCACGTCGTCTGCGGCACACCTCGTCTTCGCCATGGGCATCTTTTCGACGCTCCTCGTGGCCCTGCTCTGGCAACTCGAAGCCGAGACGCCCGTCGACGCGGCGGCCGGTTCGCCTGCCAAATCCGAGGGCTCGCCTGCCCCGTCTCGGCCGGCCCCGAGGGACCGGTCGGGGACTGTCTCGACCACCGACTCACGCGATGCTACACGTCCCGTCACCACCGTCGAGCGTGCCCACGCGTACCTCGAACTGACGAAGCCGAAGCTCTGGTGGCTCCTCTGTCTGGTCGCGCTGGCCGCGATGGGGCTTGCCGGTGGCCCTGCGTTGGAGGCGGGAACTGTCGTGGCGACGCTCGCCGGAG
This sequence comes from Haloarcula sp. H-hyl6, assembly GCF_056934455.1. NCBI lineage: Archaea > Methanobacteriati > Methanobacteriota > Halobacteria > Halobacteriales > Haloarculaceae > Haloarcula > Haloarcula sp. H-hyl6. Next base: position 433,433 of record NZ_JBRIIK010000003.1, on the reverse strand, counting down.
GGGTTCTTGCGATAGGGGCCAGCGGGACGTTCAACAACGTCCTCGAACGAGACGTGGACCGGCAGATGTCCCGGACGAACGACCGACCACTGGTCGAGGGCCGCATCTCCGTACGGGGTGCCCTGACCTTCGGCGTCGTCCTGAGCGTAGCCTCGGTCGTCGTCTTCGTCACCTTGGTGAACGTACTGGCGGCGGCGCTCGGACTAGTCGCCATCCTCTTCTACAGCGTCGGGTACACGCTCGTTCTGAAGCCGAACACCACACAGAACGTCGTGTCGGGCGGGGCGGTCGGCGCGTTCCCGGCGCTGATTGGGTGGGTCGCTGTCACTGACACGATTGGTGTCCCTGCTCTCGTGCTCGGAGCAGTCATCGTCCTGTGGACGCCTGCGCACTTCTACAACCTCGCGATGGCGTATCGGGACGAGTACGCGCGAGCGGGGATTCCGATGTTACCGGTAGTTCGGGGGGAGTCGCTCACGCGACGACGCGTCCTCTGCTATCTGGGTGCGACGATGCTCGCGGCCATCGCGCTGGGGGTGACTCCCGCACTCGATGTGGTGTACGCAGTGACGGCTGCGACGGCCGGCGGCGTGTTCATCGCGGCGGTACTGGTAGTGTTTCGAGAACGGGACCGCCGGGCAGCGCTCCGCGCGTTCCACGCGTCGAACGCGTACCTCGGTAGCCTGCTGGTAGCGATACTGGTCGACACCCTCCTCGTATGACCCGAACCACCGCAGTGGCTGGGCGGCAGATGAAAGACGTACCGGTCGCCGTACTCTGGGTCGGCGTGGTTGCGCTCGAAGCGGCCGCGTTAGTCGGCTACTTCGCGCTCACGAACGCGACTGTCGACCGAGTCCGGTATCTGGTGTATCCGTTCGTCTGGATCGACGCCGGGCTCTGGGCCGTCTGGCGAACACGTCCGGACGCTGGGAACCGGCGACATCGGCTGGTCGCGGTACTCGTTGCGAGCGGCTACTTCCTCCTCGTCATGGCCGTCGCGGGTAAGGTCGGGTTCGGCGTTCCAGGGCTCCTGTTCGACGGTCGAATCGGCTGGTACGCACCGGGATGGGGGCCACTCGTCGCTGTCGAGAGTTCGCTGGTCCGCCTGTATCTCGTGCCGTTCGAGGTCGTCGGGTACGGCTCGCTCGCGTACCTGATGTACGCCAACACGCTCGCTCTGACTCGCGGCGCGATTTCGGGCGTCTTCGGCCTCGTGACCTGCGTCGGTTGCACCGTTCCGATACTCGCCCCGGCAGTCGGGCTCCTCGGTGGCCCCGCGACAGGACTCGCGACGACTGCCTACCGCTGGTCGTACGACGTCGGGACGCTGGTGTTTCTCCTGACTATCGGGCTGTTGTACGCGAGCCATCGAGGATGGTCCCCGTTTCGATGACGTCCCGTCCAAGTGCCAGTCGGGTGCGGGCAAGCGTTCGTCAGTGGGCCCTCCCCGCGGTTCTCGCGGGTATCGTCGGTGTCGCTGGCTCCTTCGCCGTTGCAGGGCTCACCGTCAACTTCGTCGTCGCGCCGGTGCACTCCTGGGTCGTCGGGAACACACCGGGGATAGTCGTCACTGCGGCAATCGTGTGGCTCGGCAAACTCGGCGAGCCCCTCGCGTTCGCAGTCGCTCTCGGCCTCACGATACTGTTGCTCGCGGCCGCGGCGCTCGTCGGTGCGGCATTGGGCAACCGCGTCGAGGGAACCGTCGGTGCCGTGATAGGGACGTACTTCGCTGGATGGGGCACGGCTGCGGTGCTCGTTCGAGCACCGTTCTTCGCGCTCGGTGCGGCGCTTCCGATGGCCGTGGTCGTCGGCCTCTGTGGGCGAAGGCCACTCGTACCGACCCACCCCGTCGGACGCCGCCGCGTCCTCACTGCTGTCGCCGGCCTCGCCGGGTTCGTCGGTATCTCTACGCTGGTGGGTCTCCGCGTCGTCAGCCCAGCCTCATCGTCGGTGACTGCCATCTCACCGGAAGAGCGTGAGCACATCGATAGGCGCCTGTCGAAGGCGCGCGACCAGTCGCTCGACGTCGCTGACCTCGACGGACTCGTCACGCCGGTCGGAGAATTCTACGAGGTCGATATCGACGCAGTCAACCCGGCTGTCGACGAGGCTGACTGGCGGCTTCACGTCACCGGCGCGGTCGAGACAGAACGCACTGTCACGTACGCCGACGTCACGTCGATGGAGCCGTCGCACCGATTTCTCACGCTCCGCTGTGTCGGGGAACCGCTCAACGGGCAGTTGATGGACACCGCTCTCTGGACAGGTGTCCCGGTGACGAGAATCATCGAGCCAGCCGGGGTCTCCGACGCCGCTACGCACGTGATGTTGCGAGCAGCAGACGACTATTACGAGGAATTCCCAATCGACGCGTTACGACACGGGTTCCTCGCCTACGGCATGAACGGACAGCCCCTCCCACGAAAACACGGGTTCCCGGTACGCGCCCTTATTCCGGGACACTGGGGAGAGATCAACGTGAAGTGGCTCACAGCTATCGAGTTCTTAGAGCACGACGCCGTCGGGTACTGGGAGAAACGAGGGTGGCACGGCACCGGACCAGTCACCACGGTCGCAAAGCTCCACGTCGTGAATCGTCTCGCAGACGGCCGGATACAAGTCGCTGGCCACGCCTACGCCGGTGTCAGGGGCATCCAGCGAGTCGAGGTATCGGTCGACGGCGGGGAGACGTGGCACCGGGCGCGACTCTCGGAACCGTTGCCCGACAGTGACACGTGGCGCCAGTGGGCGTACGAATGGGAACCGACTGTCGAGCGACATCACGTAATCGTGCGGGCCGTCGACGGCGAGGGGTCGGTCCAACCCCGTAAAGAGGCCTCACCGTATCCCCGCGGTGCCAGTGGGTGGGTCTCGCGCATCGTCCGTCCCTGAGACAGCCTCGACCAACCGTCACCGGAGGTTCTAGTCTTGCCCACCCGATTAGCGGCCCTCACGCCGGCAGAGATAGCGCGAGCGACCGGCCACCTACTCACAGGGAAAGACGGTCGCCGACACGAGCCGTCCTCGGCCGTGGTTACCCCACTCAAAACCGGCCTCGGTGGCCATCGACGGGTCCGAGACGCGGTGTGCGCCGTAGATACAGCAGCGACCCGAACAGATAGCTGCCGAGACTGATGGCTCCGATACCGGCCCCGAGCGACGTCAGGCTGTCGAGCGTGAGGGAACCGAGCGCAGTTCCACCGAACAGCGTAGAGACGGCGTACAGATAGCCGAACAGTCCCACCAGCGGAGCACCGGTCACCAGCGCGGTCGTGAGAACGCCGCCGTTGACGTACGCGTTGGCTATCGCCAGTCCGACCGTGCCGACGAACAGGACCACCGCGACCGATTCGATTGCGAGGTGTGCATACAGCTCTGGCCAGTACCGGAGCAACAAGTTCCCGACGGCGGCGACTCCCGCCGTCAGGACGCAAAGTCCGACGGCTCCCGCGAAGAATCGCCACGTTACGTCCCAGTAACGGCCGAAAAGGAACGTCCGTGCCGCGCGGGCAACTGGGCACATCACTTCCGATTTCGTCGTCCACTCGCAATTGCTTTTCGACGGTCGTCCGTCTGCTGGCCCATCTCGTCGATACTCCGCCGTCGTCAGCTATCGCGCGAATGCGTTGTACAGCCACGCGCAGGCGTACACGAAGACGAAGCCCATCAGTTCCCGGTGCCATCAGTTCGTTCGAGACGAAACCCCCACCGAGCGTCCACAGTGGCATCCGCAAGTTTCTGGGGATAGAACTCGCCCGGGACACGAGCATCGCTGAACGCCGCGTCTCGATACCGGTATCGGGACTGGCTACTGGCCAGTATTGCCCCGGCCAATCAAAACTGGTACAGCGCAGTATCGCCAACTCTCAATCATGACCGAGTACCACGTCCGAGCGAGGTATGATGCATGAACCGACGGCGTGCCGACGCAGTGGCCGGCCTCGTCGTCGCCGCTGTCGTCGTCTTCGGCGGCGCGCTCAGTTGGCAAGCGTACCAGCAACAGCGGGCCTTCGAGCAGATGGGGTCGATGATGGGCACGTCGATGGGAGCAGTTCACGGAACGAACCCCCTGTGGTACGTCGTCGGGACGCTCCTCGTCTCGGCCGTCATCGGCGGTGGGTATCTCGCAATTCGTGACGAACTCACCAGTACCGACCACCCGTCCGGTCCAGAGAGCGAGCAGTCGAGCCCGACTGACCGAGAGCAGTCACCCTCACCAGATAGCCCCGCCGGACCGGATACAGAGATCAATCCAGAGGCCCAGCCCCGAGCCCGCGTGTTGGACCTCTTGCCGGAGGACGAACGACGCATCCTCGAACCGGTGCTCTCCTCGCCCGGCATCACGCAAATCGAACTGCGAGACAGGTCGGACTTCTCGAAGAGCAAGGTGAGCCAGACAGTTAGCGCCCTCGAGAAGCGTGGTCTGTTGTATCGAGAACGGCAGGGGCGAACGTATCGTGTCTATCCGAGCGACGACCTGCGTCAGAACCAGGCGCGCTAGCTGTCGAAACCGTCGGTCCAGAAGGGATGGCACTGTGGTCGCAGGTGCTGAATCGAGGCGGACCACACTTGTCAGGGTCCCTTCCCGAGCCCTGCGTCCGCTAAGCAACTCCTCGAGTCTATCGACCCTCGACGTGGGATGACATCCCCGCAAGGGCAAGCACGTCGATGAACTACGAGCCCTCCATACGATGGGGTGCAATGTCCCTTGCCGAAACAGTCTCCAAGTTCGACCGCCTGTCCGACGAAGAGCAATCGTGCATCGAGACCTGCAACGAAGCCGCCGAGGTGTGTGAGTGGTGTGCCGACGAGTGTCTCGGCGACGAAGAGATGGAAGAGTGTGCCCGTCTCTGCCGAGACGTCGCCGATATCGCCTCGCTACACGCTCGGTTCATGGCACGGAACTCGAACTACAGCAGCCAGCTCGGGGACGTCTGCGCTGACGTGTGTGAAGCGTGTGCAGAGGAGTGCGAAGGTCACGACGACGACCACTGTCAGCTCTGCGCCGAGGTCCTCCGCGAGTGCGCGGAGAGCTGTCGGAACACGACGAACACGTAACTCGGTGAGAAGAAGCGAGACGAACCGCCACACCTGCCTCCCTTCACCCGGCGGCGGGTTTTTCTGAGAGCCCAGGCTATTCGGGCGAGAGGACGAACGTGACGAGCGAGAGATTCCCACCGAGAACCCACTGCGGAGGGAACACATCCGATTCGATGGCCATCGGCGAACCAACACTGCGATAGCTACGGCCACGGACAACGTGAGCGCGTCGCTGAGAAGAGCTACCGGAACCTGAATCCAGTCACGGCCGACGAGTCCCAGCGAGCGATTCGCGATTTCGGCTGACTGCGTGTTGTGGTGTTCGGCGCGTGCCCCGATACTCTCTAGTCCGCCGCCTGGGCCTGTCTGTTGGTCTGGCTCTGCCCCATCTTGGCGGGGTTCTCCATTCCCTCCTTGACACCGAAGCGAACCAGTGTGGCGTTGATGGGGAAGGCGAAGACGAACCCGACCGACAGCGAGAACACCAGCGCCCCCCAGAACAGGAGGTCGCTGATGTGGGCCTGACTGGCAATCAGCAGGTCCGTTCCGATGGCCGCAATCTCCATGACGGTGATGCTCGGCGTCTCGCTGTACAGAGCGTCCAGCATCGCCTCGCCGAACCCGACGCCCTCCTGCATCAGCGGGCCGACCGTCAGGGCGTACCCGAACAGGTACGCGAGCGCGAACGTCCCTGCAGTGACGACTAGCGTGCTCTCTAGTGCGAGCAGGCCCGCGAGGAGCACGAACCCGAGGACTTCACCGGCACCACACCCCGAATAGCAGTGGGCGGTCGACCGGAATCCCCGTCGCCACAGGGAGTCGTTGCTAATCTGGGTTCGCCCCGAGTACCAGTAGACGGCCAACCCGAACGGACCAGAGTAGAGGACCACGAGCGTCCAGACGCCTTTCATCATCGACGGCAACGCCTGATTCCGTTCTCTGATGTCCCACCAGAGTGTGGCGACGGCTCCGACGACCAACAGCGCCCAGACACCCATCACGAACGGGTCGGAGAGGATTGGTTTCATGACGTGGCGAACCGGTGCGAGTGCGTGTTCGATTTGTTTGAGGAGTCCTTGGAGTAGCATTGTCGACGGAGTATCTGCAACAGTTCGAAGCTGTGCGCTATCGTCCGCGGGCCGACGAATCCTTACGGCACCTAGTTGGGGAGGGATACTTTCCGGGGTTGTGGTTAAGATTCCAAAGCTCGACGCGCGCGATGGAGAGCCATCTTTGCGCTCACACCGGCCCCCGAAGCGTCCGCTTCCGCTCGCTACGTTTCGGCACTCGGCTCTCGACCGTCGGGAGAGACTACGACGGACTAACCACATCCCGCCGAATTCGACGGGTATGAACGGTTCTGGTTCTGAAAAACGGTTAGAACGGTCTATACACGCTCTCGAACGTTCTCCTTCCCGGATTCACACCCATCGGCACAACCTCCGAGCGGTCCTACGAGTAACCGAGGAGAAGCACAATGACCACCTTCAAACTCGGCGGCTGGCTGCTCGTGGTGCTCGCGATCGTCGGACTCGCGTTCGCCCCGGGCCTGGTCAGCGCACACGGCACCGAAACGACCGCTGACGACGCGCCCCCGTACAACGGGACCGCCGACGACTGGGCGACCTGGATGGAGGGCCACATGACCGACCACATGGGCCCGGGTAGCGTCGAATGGATGGAGTCGCACATGGGTGTGACCGTCGACGAGATGGCCCAAGACATGGCCGACGACGACTACGACGGCGGGAGGTACGGGCAGGGCCACTGCTGAGGGTCCCTGACCGTACCGATTGAATCGGACGAACAGCGGAACTCACCTACCAATTCACGATTATGACGCAACTCATCACTCACCTCGGGCGTACCGCTCGTCGACTCACGATACTCGCTGGTTCCCTCCTCGTCGTTACGACCGGGACGGCTGCTGCCCACGGAAGCGGGGGCTACGGCGGTAGCATGATGGGCGACGTGGGGGTCTTCGGTGGAGCGATGGGGGGCTGGGGACTCCTCTGGATGGGATTGCTACTCGTGATTCCACTCGTCTTCGTCCTCGCGCTCACGAAGCGTGGTCGAGACGGTCCCGACGGACGGCCGCTGGCGGTCCTCCGAGAGCGCTACGCTCGTGGAGAGCTGTCGGGCGACGAATTCGAGCGACGACGAGAGGAGTTGGAGCGTACCGGGTGACGTAGCCGATACGCGTTCCGGTGTAGGTACGTCTGTTCGAGACGACGTCCCGAAACACCAACGTTAAGACACTCAATAGAGTACTGTATTGTGTGACTTACACAATACAAGAATCGATTTCCGGCGAGTTCGACCAAGTCGTCGGGACGACGATTGACGCACTCAAAGACGAAGGCTTCGGCGTCCTCTGTGACATCGACGTAGAGGCCACTTTCGAGGAGAAACTCGGTGAATCATTTCGACAGTACCGCATCCTCGGCGCGTGTAACCCCGGGCTGGCACACGAGGGTCTGAACGAGGAGATCGAACTCGGTGCGCTTCTCCCCTGTAACGTCATCGTCTACGAAACCGACGATGGCGACGTCGTGGTGAGTGCCGTCGACCCGCAGCGACTGGTTGGCATCGCCGACAACGAAGCGCTCGACTCGATTGCGACGGAAGTTCTGACCCGGTTTGAGCGTGTTCTCGCCAGCGTCGCCGAGGAGTTCTAGTCTCAGTCGATGGAGTGGATGACGGTGCCGTCTTGGATTGAAGCGGTCGAAAGTCGCCCAGTCACGCAGGGGCGGTCGGCTCGACGAGTTCGGTGACTGCGTGTCGCCGAGACCTCGGTGGAAACGACCCCGGATGTCCGGTCCGCTTAGCTCCGCTCGAGGCACCCTTCGAATCTGAAGTCGAGACCCATCACAACTTTCGAATGCCAATAGAAATTCACAACAAACGCAATACCATACCTCAAAACGTGACCGAGGTAGCTCTCTTCACACAGGAAACGTGCGGAGCCTGCTCGGCCCAGCGAGCGGTACATGAGGACATCGAGACCGAATTCCCCGCCGTCGAGTTTCGCGATGGCGACGTCCAGAGTGACCTGGAGAAGACCGACGAGTACGGCGTCCGGAAGACGCCTACGACGCTGGTGTCCGAGGACGGGGAACGGACGGCTGAGTTCGTCGGCCACGTGAATCGAGACGACTTGCGGGCTGCGATCGAGACCGGAGACCACCAGTCGGCCGGCCTCGCGCACCGTCTGGTCAGCATCGCACGGAGACGACGCACACGAATACATCAGAATGAACTACGATAGACGCCAGTTCCTGGGAGTGCTGGGAGCCAGCGCAGTCGCCAGCGTGGGAGTCAGCCAGCGAGCATCTGCACAGGAGGTACCCGTCGTCGAGATGGGGAACAACTACTTCGACCCGATAGGCCTCTACGTCGACCCCGGTACGACCGTTCGTTTCGAGATAGCGGCCGGGGCACATTCGGCGACGTCGTACGAGAATCGAGTCCCGACCGAGGACGCTGGGTTCGATAGCGGCGTTATCTCGTCGGGCGGGTTCGAGTACACGTTCGAGGAGCCGGGCACGTACGACTACTACTGCATCCCCCACAAGGCGGTCGGAATGGTCGGTCGCATCGTCGTCGGCAGTCCCGGCGGACCGGCCGAGGACGGGTCTATCCCGGACGGCGACGTGCCCGACAGCGAAGAAATCGTCGAACGGGGCAGTGTTCCGTATGGGTCGAGTATCGAGGGCCCCGAACGGTCTCGTGACGGTATGATGGGGCCGGGGATGGGGTCTGGCCCGGGCATGATGAACGGTCGAACTGGTGGTTGGGTCGGTGGACTGCCGTTCGTTGGTGGGGCACTCGGAATGCTGGGGGTGGTCGGCGGCCTCCTGTACTGGGCACTGGGGAGCAGTGACGCGCACGACAAACGTGCCGACGCAGCGATGGAGACGCTCCAACGGAGATATGAGCGGGGCGATATCGACGAGGCGGAGTTCCAGCGACGTCGTGAGCGGTTAGCCGAGAGGAGGGACGAGTGAGTCTGTCGAAGACTGTGGACACTCGATTTATCTCGATAGCCACCGTACGTTCGAGCACCTATGGCTCGGTGCTACATCTGTGCGACACAGTGTACTAGCGACGATGTGGTGTTCGTCTGCGAACACTGTGGAACCACTTGCCACAGTCACTGCATGGCGGACTACGACACCGACGTCTGTCCGAAGTGCGTCGGTGAGCCGATGATCGGAGCTGTCGAATTCTAGCTGGTGCGTCGCTGCGCTCGCTCGACCCACGACGTCACCCGTGACACACTGATGCCGAGTCTGCCAGCGAGCGAGTCAGGCTCCTCGGCTGCGAGCTGATTCAGCGACGTGATTCCGACCTCGTGAAGGCGCTGCTCGTAAGTCGTACCGATACCGTCGACCGTCCGCAGAGACTGTCGCTGGGCGGCCCCAGTCGCGGTTTCTCCGCGGTCGAACGTAGCCGAGGCCTCGCTCTGTGGCGCAGATTGCTCACGGAACCACGTCGCAACGCGGGGCCATAGCTCCGCGTGGGCCTTCTCCGAGACTGCCATCCCGACGTGGCCGGTGGGGAATTCGTAGATGGCGGTGTCCTCACTGGGGATTCTGTCTGAGAAGGGCTTGCTCGCCGCCGGGGGAATGAGGTGGTCGAACGACCCGACGATTTGCATCACCGGCATCGTGAGATTCTCGATGTCGACGTGCTCGCCGTCCAGCACGAACTTGTTCCGGTAGAGAGCGTTCTCCTGATAGACGTCCTCGATGAACTGTCGGTAGGCTTCTCCCGGAACGTCCACCCCGTCACGCACCCACCGTTCCATCCGGACGAAGTTCTCGACGGCGCTCTGGTCCTCGAGGTTGTCGAGTAGCAGCGTGTATTTGCCCACGCACGTATCGACTGGATTCAGTTGGGCGAACCCCGAAGCGAGAAACGCAGACGGGACGTTCCCGTACGTCTCGAGTACCGTATCGGGGTCGAAGTACTCCTCGCTCCCCCACTGTTCGAGGACGCCACCTGTGTCGTCAAAACACAGGCCCGTCGCCATGAGTCCCAGAGTGTCGACCTTCTCCGGGTGGATAGCCGCGTACATCGCGCTCAGTGTCCCACCCATGCAGTAACCGAGCACGCTGACCGCGTCAGTTCCAGTCCGGTCGCGGACGACGTCGACGCAGTTGTCGAGATATCGCTTCACGTAGTCCCCGAGGGTTAGTGACGCGTCCAGTCGTGACGGTTCGCCCCAGTCGACGAGATAGACGTCGAAGCCGCTCTCGAGGAACCGTCGCACCACACTCTTGTCAGGTTGGAGGTCGAGAATGTAGGGTCGGTTGATGAGCGCGTAGACCACGAGGAGCGGCGTGTCGTGCCGGTCGTCCGTCAACGGCTCGTAGTGTCGTAGTTCGACTTTGTTCTCCGAATAGATGGTCTCGCTCGGCGTTTGCTCAATCTCGACAGCGGCGATATCGTCGAGTCGTTTCGGGAGGAGACGCATCGTCTCGGCGACGTCTGCGCCGCGCGTGAGCGTTCGATGCTGGACCTGTAGGGCCGCCGTTATCGGATTCATGGTCGTCCTGGCATGTGGAACACGTGTGCATCATACCGGCATGGGGTCGAGCAGAACCGTTGCCGTCCCGTCCAGCACGATTTCGTCCGCCCCATCTTCGATGCGTGTCGTGAGCCGATAGCGGTCGTCTTCGAGTTCGTCGACGATTTTACACCGAGCCGTCAGTGACTCGCCGACGTCGACTGGGCGGCGGAATTCGAGATTCTGTGAGAGGTAAATCGTGAGCCCCGGGAAACACGCGAGGGCGGCGCTAATCAGTCCCGAGACGAGCGTCCCGTGAACGATTCGGTGACCGAACCGGGTGTGCTCGGCGAATGCGTCGTTGAGGTGGAGTGCGTTCGTGTCGCTCGTCGCTTCGGCGAACGTCCGGACGTCGGCGTCGGTAATCACTTTCGAGAAACTGACGCTGTCGCCTTCCGCGAGTGCTGTGGGGTCGTCGATAGAGAGGTCGAATTCTCCTTTCGCGCGGCCGTAGGGGAGGCGAGGTAGTACGACGCCCCCCGATTCGACGAGATGCGGGTGCGGCGTCTCGACGTACTTCTCGGGCGCACTTTCGAACAGGTCGCTGCAGTCCGTCGAGCAGAAGTAGAACAGCTCCCCGTCGTACTCGCTAGACCCTTCGGTGGCCTCCGCCGGTATCTCCATCCCACATACGGGGTCGACTGGCATTGGTACGGTGACTGGGTGACTGAACGGCGCACTTCTTCGACTGTCTGCTAGAGACTGACGTGGTGCGTCACTATCAACGTTCGTGGCGTCTCCAGCGACGCGTCCGAGACCTAGAGCGTTGGCAAGCCGCGGGGAGCGGAACCCCTCCCTCGATAGAGGGGCGGTGCGTGTGTCCGTGACGCAACCCGCTCGTGACAGAATTGCCGCGAACTCCCTCGTCCTACTCGTTGGGGCTAGAGCTCTCGCGTGACCGACCGGCCGGTTGTTCCCGACGACCGGCGTCGTCACGTAGAGAGGTCGACGCCCTTGAGTCGGCGAGCGTTGATGGCGACGATAATCGTGCTCGCGGACATGAACACCGCACCGATTGCCGGCGAGAGGACGACGCCGATGGGCGCGAGAACCCCGGCGGCCAGCGGGAGCGCGAACACGTTGTAGCCGGTCGCCCAGACGAGGTTCTCCTGCATCTTCCGATAGCTCGCCTTCGAGAGTCTGATGAGTCGCACCACGTCCAGCGGGTCGTTGTCGACGAGGATTATGTCGCCGGACTCGATAGCGACGTCGGTGCCGGACCCGATGGCGATACCGACGTCGGCTCTGGCGAGCGCCGGCGCGTCGTTGACGCCGTCGCCGACCATCGCGACGAGTTTCCCCTCCGACTGCAGTTGTTCGACCGTCGTGTCCTTCTCCTCGGGGCGCACCTCGGCGAAGTATTGGTCGATGCCGAGTTCGTCTGCGACGGCCCTCGCGACGTCCTCGGAGTCGCCCGTCAGCATCGCCACCTCGATACCCATCCCGTGTAACGCCTCGATGGCCTGTCGGCTCTCCTCACGGACGACGTCCGCGAGGGCGAAGGCCGCGACGACCTCGGATTCGTTCCGAATCAGGTAGACGACTGTCCGGGCGTTCGACCCGGCTTCGTCGGCGAACGAGACCACGTCGTCGGGTCGTTCGATGCCGAGTTCGTCGACGAGGTTGGGGCCGCCGAGGTGGACGGATTCCCCATCGACGGTCGCCTCGACGCCGAGGCCGCGGAGGTTCTCGAAGTTCGAGACGCTAGTTCGCTCGACACCACGCTCTTCGGCCGCGTTCCGGATGGCGCGAGCAATCATGTGCTCGGAGTCGGCCTCGACACCGGCGGCCACCGCGAACGCCCGTCTCTCACTCCAGCTATCTCCCGTATGGACGCCGACGACTCCCTGCTCGCCTTTCGTGAGCGTCCCCGTCTTGTCGAACATCACCGTATCGAGGTTCCGGGCCTCCTCCATGGCGATGCGGTCGCGGACGAGCATCCCGTTCTGGGCGGCGGTCGACGTGTTGATGGCGACGACGAGCGGAACGGCCAGACCGAGGGCGTGCGGACACGCGATGACGAGAACGGTGACGACGCGTTCGAGCACGCCGACGTTGAATCCCGTGGCGACGGCCCACGCGACGGCCGTAAGACCCGCGACGGCGAGGGCGACGTAGAACAGCCATCCCGCCGCCCGGTCCGCTAGTAGTTGCGTGCGTGACTTCGACTGTTGGGCCTCCTCGACCAGACGCATGATGCCCGCCAGCGCCGTCTCGTCGCCCGTCTTCGTGACTCTGACGCGGAGGCTCCCGTCCTGATTGACCGTCCCCGCGACGACCTCGGACCCGGGGTCTTTCTCCACCGGTCGGGACTCACCGGTAATCATCGACTCGTCGACCGACGACCCCCCGTCGACGACCTCGCCGTCCGCGGGAACCGACGCTCCCGGACGGACCAGCACGACGTCGTCTTCGGAGAGTTCGGCTACGGGCACGTCCTCCGTATCGCCGCTCTCGGTGACGCGCTCTGCGGTGTCGGGCATGAGTTTCGCCAGTTCGTCGAGCGCCCCTGATGCCTGCCGTACCGAGCGCATCTCCATCCAGTGGCCCAGCAGCATGATGTCTATCAGCGTGACCAGTTCCCAGAAGAACGGCGTCGTTCCCTCGAGGAACAGACTGGCAACGGAGTAGGCGAACGCGACGGTGATGGCCAGCGAGATGAGCATCATCATCCCCGGCTCGCGGTTTCGCAGTTCCGTCCGGGCCATCGAGAGGAACGGCACGCCACCGTACGCGAATATGACCACCGAGAGGAGGGGCGTTATCAGGACGCTCCCGGGGAACGACGGCGCTGTGTAGCCGAACACGTCCTGAACGAATTCGCTGAAGAAGAGGACCGGCACCGAGAGCACGAGCGACACCCAGAACCGCCGCCGAAACATCTTTTCGTGGCCCGTGTGGTCCGTGTGTGCACCACCTCGCTCGTGTTCCTCCTCGTGGCCGTGTGCACCGTGGCCGTGGGCATCGTGTGCGTGTTCCGCCTCACCGGGGTCTGTGTGTTCGGGTTCGGCTTGGCGGTCTCCGTGGTCGGTTACGCGGCCGTGTCGTGCGCGTTCGTCTGTCCGCCCGGGCTCCGTAGCGGCACTGCTCGCCGCATCGTGACCTCCCTTCTCCGGTGCGCGGGAACGCCGCTCGGGTGACGAGTGGCCCGGTACTCGCGTCTCTTCGTCTGTCTCTAACTGGCAAATACGGCAGCAGTAGACGGGTGCTCCGGAGTGAGACGGCGGGAGGGGTTCCGAGGCCGCCTCCCCGGTATGCTTGTGCTCTGTGTGGTTGCTCATACCCTGTACATTGGCACCGAATGACATTATCTTGTCCGGGCTCGACACTGCGAGGAGTCTCGGGAGAATCGAACGAGAAGGGCGGCGCTTCTCAGGCGTGGGCGGTGTATCCAGCGTCCTCGACGGCCTGAACGAGCGCAGTAACGTCGGCGTCGCCATCGACGCGCGCCTGGTCGGCCGCCCGGTCGGCGTTCGCGTCAGTCACGCCGTTCACGTCTCTAAGGGCGTCTTCGACTGTCTGCTCACAGTGGCCGCAACTCATTCCCTCTACAGTGATGGTCGTCGACATACAGGAAGACCTACGCTCCCCTATTTTATGCGGATTGTCGTTTTGAATAGTTGGTGAGGACGCTTCTCTGCCTTGGAATCGAATCTGAGTTCGTCGTGTTGTTTCAGTTTTCCGTCGGTGTTCGGCCACCTCACAGAACCTCGACCAAACCACCCTCGATATCCACCCACTACTGATTTCGAGCATTCGACGACCGGACAGTGACTTCGCGTAGGCCGCCCGTCGTTCGATTCCGGCGGAACAGAGCCCCTATCACCTGTACATCGGTCAGTACTACGGTGGGCACTAAAGGAGCCGACCCGCATCGACGGGGGTTCGAAGAGAGAAACGAGTGGCGTCGACTGGACGTCGACTGATTCGGGGTGGCGACTGCCGCTCACTTTGGATTCGAAGTTATAGCGGACATCTCACCGAATATACGAAAGGGGAAACCGGTTGAATAAGGGGTCCGTAGGATTATGTAATGAGTCAGCGCCGAAGCCAAATCGACATTCAGGGGATGAGCTGTGCGAACTGCTCGCAAACCATCGCCGACGCCGTAGAATCCCTCGATGGCGTCTCGGACGCGAACATCAATTTCGCGACCGACGAGGGGAGCGTCGAGTACGACCCGGAGGAAATCTCACTCGGTAGAATCTACGACGCCATCGAGGACGCCGGGTACACACCGGTCACGGATTCGGTAACGATAGGCATCACCGACATGTCGTGTGCGAACTGCTCGGAGACGGTGCAGGACGCGCTCGAGCGCACGGCCGGCGTCGTCGAGGCCGACGTCAACTTCGCGACCGACGAGGCACAGGTCACGTACAACCCTGCCGAGGCGAGTCTCGACGACTTCTACGACGCCATCGAGGACGCTGGCTACTCACCAGTTCGCGAAGGTGGCGAGACGGAAGACGGGTCGAGCGGTGACGCACGTGAGGCCGCCCGGCAAGAGGAGATACGTCGCCAGTTGCGGCTGACGCTGTTCGGCGCGGCGCTGGCGGCCCCGCTGCTGTTCTTCCTCGTCGAGAAACTCGTCCTCGGTGGCGGCGTCCTTCCGGAGACGGTTTTCGGCGTCGAGTTCGGCTGGGTCGAGTTCCTGCTGGCGACGCCCGTCCAGCTGGTGCTCGGCTGGCCGTTCTACAAGAACTCCTACAAGGCGCTCGTCAAGAACGGTCGCGCCAACATGGACGTGCTGATCGCGCTCGGTTCGACCACCGCGTACGTCTACTCCGTCGCGGTCCTGCTCGAAGTGATAGCCGGCGGGCTGTACTTCGACACGGCGGCGCTCATCCTCGTGTTCATCACGCTCGGCAACTACCTCGAGGCCCGCTCGAAGGGCCAGGCCGGTGAGGCACTCCGTAAACTGCTGGAGATGGAAGCCGAGACGGCCACCGTCGTCGACGACGCAGGGAACGAGGAGGAAATCCCGCTCGAAGACGTCGAAGTCGGCGACCGGATGAAAGTCCGCCCGGGAGAGCAGATTCCGACGGACGGCGTCGTCGTCGACGGCCAGAGCGCCGTCGACGAGTCGATGGTCACCGGCGAGTCCGTCCCAGTCGAAAAGAGCGAGGGCGACGAAGTCGTCGGCTCGACCATAAACGAGAACGGCGTCCTCGTCGTCGAGGCGACGAAGGTCGGGAAGGACACCGCCCTCCAGCAAATCGTGCAGACGGTCAAGGAAGCCCAATCTCGGCAGCCGGACATCCAGAACCTCGCCGACCGCATCTCCGCGTACTTCGTGCCCGCGGTCATCGCGAACGCCGTCCTCTGGGGCGTCGTCTGGTACCTGTTCCCCGAAGTCCTCGCGGGATTCGTGAACGCGCTCCCGCTGTGGGGGCTCGTCGCGGGCGGTCCCGTCGCCGCCGGTGGCGTCTCGGTCTTCGAGTTCGCGGTCATCGTCTTCGCGTCGGCCGTGTTGATTGCCTGTCCCTGTGCGCTCGGGCTGGCGACCCCCGCGGCGACGATGGTCGGGACGACTATCGGCGCACAGAACGGCGTCCTGTTCAAGGGCGGTGACATCCTCGAACGGGCGAAGGACGTCGACACGGTCGTCTTCGACAAGACGGGGACGCTCACGAAAGGTGAGATGGAACTGACCGACGTCGTCGTCTTCGACAGCGACGGACACCCCCTCACAGACGGCGGTGAGACCGCCGCCGATGGTGGTCAACTAGCCGACCGTGACCGACTCAGCGAGGACGACGTCCTGCGGTTCGCGGCTAGCGCCGAGAGCGGGAGCGAACACCCGCTCGCCCGCGCCATCGTCGAGGGGGCCGAAGACCGTGGTCTCGACGTGACCGACCCCGACGACTTCGAGAACGTCCCCGGACACGGTATCGAAGCGACCGTCGACGGAAGTGAGGTGCTGGTCGGCAACCGGAAACTGCTCCGGGACAACGGAATCGACCCCTCGCCCGCAGAGGAGACGATGGAGCGCCTCGAGAACGAGGGGAAGACGGCGATGCTCGTTGCCCGCGAGGGTGAGCTCGTCGGCGTGGTGGCTGATGCCGACACCATCAAAGAGAGCGCCAAAGACGCAGTAAGCGCGCTCCAAGAACGCGGCGTCGACGTGATGATGATTACCGGTGACAACGAGCGCACCGCCCGCGCGGTCGCCGAACAGGTCGGCATCGACCCGGAGAACGTCCGCGCAGGGGTCCTCCCCGAAGACAAGTCCGACGCCGTCGAGAGCATACAGGACGAAGGCCGGAAGGCGATGATGGTCGGCGACGGCGTCAACGACGCGCCGGCGCTGGCCGTCGCGTACGTCGGCACCGCCATCGGGTCGGGCACCGACGTCGCCATCGAAGCGGCGGACGTGACGCTGATGCGCGACGACCCGCTGGACGTGGTGAAAGCCATCCGCATCTCGGATGCGACGCTCGAGAAAATCAAGCAGAACCTCGTCTGGGCGCTGGGCTACAACACCGCGATGATTCCGCTTGCCTCGCTTGGCCTGCTCCAACCGGTGCTCGCCGCGGGTGCGATGGCGTTCTCCAGCGTCTCGGTGCTGTCGAACAGCCTGCTGTTCCGCCGGTACACCCCTGACCACGACTACAAGCTACTCGGGCGTCTCCGCTGACCGTCGCCACTGGTCCGGACACCGAAAACCACGGAACAGACCGTGATTTGACTTGAAAGAACGACCTTAATCAACACGCTGCTGCACAGCGAGACGTGCTACCGGATGCACCCCAATCTGCTATGACAGACGACGAAGACGACCGCACCCTGCCATCGAGGGCCGTTCCCTCGTCGCTCGGTCGGACGGCGACGGCGGGAACCTACGTGCTCCTGACCGGAGTGGCCCTGATGGGTGTCTCGTTCCTGACCAACCCCGTCCCCGACCCGTCGTTCCCGTGGGCGACGCTTCCCGACGCGCTCAGAGTCGCCTACACGCAACCGCGAATCGAGCACTGGCCAGTCACCTACACGGTCGGCCTCTGGCTGGTCGTCTTCAGCCTTCCGCTGGCCTTGCTGGCCCTCTACGACCGGTACGGGTCGACGCTATCCGTCCGGCCGAGTACGTGGCTCGTCGGTGTCCCCGTGACGCTGATGCTCGCGTTCACCACGTACTGTCGGTTCTTTTGGCCGAAACTGCACCCGTCGACGTGGAACGCGCCCTCTTACACGCTGGTCTGCTGGGGGTACTGCTCCACGTACGACCCCGTCTGGAGTTCGCTCGCCTACGCTGTCGCTATCCTCGGTGTGGGTGCGACCTACCTCGCCTATCGAGATTCCGCGTACGCGAAGCACGTGCTGGGAACGTTCGGCCTCCTCGCGTTTCCGCTGGGCCTTCCTGCCCTCTTCGACGCTTACCGACGGCACAGAACGTAACGTACCGTTTCGCGGACGTCCCACATGCAGACAGTGTCCGAACACAGCGCGGTGAAGACGGCTCCCCACCTGCGTTGTCTCCAGTCACCGGTCACGAACGGTCTACTTCTACAGGGGCAGTTTGCTCGCGATGTGCGTATTTCGGGCGCCGAAAACGCATCTCCAACTGTTTCCCACTCCAGTCAATTTCCGTTCGGCGAGTGGGCCATCTGCCCGTACAGCGAGTACAGGATGACGAGCATCCCGATTGCGACGACGGTCGTCTGGATGGTTCCCGCGACGAAAATCGACAGACCGACGACGTCGAACAGGACGCCCTCGATGACCGACCCGACGCTGATGAACAGGAAGCCGATGGCCACGTACAGCATCGGTTCGCTCCCGTACACTCTGTAGCCTTTGAACGCTTGATAGGTTATCAACAACCCGAGTCCGACTGTGATGAGCTTCGCGATGACGAGTTCGATGTGCATGGTTTAACTCTCCCGGAGGTCGTTCCAGATGCGCGAGAAACGCTGTGCCGCGTCCTCGCGGACGTGTACGTCGACGTCGATAGTTCCGTCGCCGATGTCGACGTCGAGGTGGTCGACGTTCGCCCGATAGGCGCTGTGGTGACTCCCGTCCGACTCGACCCGCGTCTGTTCGATGAGTAAGTCCTGTTCGGTCATCTCTTCCACCCGGCGGTAAATCGTAGAGAGGGCGACGTCACACTCCTCGCTCAACTCCTTGGCCGACAACGGTTCGCGACTGGTCGCCGCGAGAATCTGCCGGACACGCTCCTTACCCAATAGTTCGAGGAGTTCCGAAGCGGTGTCGTCTCTATCCACACTGTCCCTCGTAATAGCGGTTATTGACGTACGGACACTTAATTAACGAGCGTTTTTGCGTCGCGTGCAAAACAGCTCTCTCCCCTATTACCCCACCGAGCGTATCGACTAGTGTAAGGTGACCGATGCCATGACCAACGAATCACTGTACACGCGGCGACGGCTACTCCAACTAACTGGTGGCGCGGCGGCCGTTAGCCTCGCTGGCTGTTCGGGCACCCAGACGGACCCCGAAAGCGGGGCGGAAGCGACGGAGGAACACTCTGAAACGGATGCGCACAGCCAGACGGAGGGCCACGACGACACCGAGGGCGGACACAGCGACGAAGAGAGCGGTCACGGCGGTGACAGCCACGGGCATCAGGAGGCAATCGGTGAGCCGACGGACACGGCAGAGGTGAAGATGCTCACGCAGGACGGGAGCTACCACTTCGACCCTCACGTGGTCCGAGTCAAGGTCGGCGGTACGGTGACCTTCCACAACGAAAGCGGGAGCCACTCCGCGACGGCCTACCACCCGGACAACGACCAACCACAACTCGTCCCCGACGGTGCCGCGTCGTGGGACAGCGGCATCCTCTCGGAGGGTGGAGCGACGTTCGAACACACCTTCGAAACTGAGGGTGTCTACCACTACTACTGTACGCCCCACGAATCTCTCGGGATGATCGGTAGCGTCATCGTCGGTGAACCGGACGCTCACGGCCAACCGGCGCTCGAGGACCCGCCACAGGACAAACCCGAGCGCGTCCGCGAGAAGATTTCGGAACTCAACGCGATGTGTAACGAAGCGCTCGGTCACGAACACTAACCCGACTACGGCACGAGTTTTCGGGACAGCGGGAGTGTTGCAGTAGTTTACAGTCTCACGTTGTACGTGACGTGGGCGGCGACGAGAACCAGATAGCCACCGACCAGGTAGGCGACTATTCGCCACGAGAGTCGAGGCACTCCGATGTCCGAACTGCGGTGGATGCGTTCACCGAGTGCGTAAGCGAACCGACCGGCGACGAGCGCGAGGGGAAAGTGGACGAAGACGAACGGTAACACGAGTGCGTCGAAGTGGACGGCTCGCTCGAGCTGTGTGAGGTACCGGAGTTTGAGGACGACTTCGAGAGCGCCGACAGTCACACCCGAGACGACAGTCGACGATACACCCTCCGTCTTCGTGAGAAGGTGCCCACGGCGGTAACTCCAGAGATAAAACGTCACGATGAGCGGGAGCAACCTACTGAACCCCTCTTCGACCAGACCGGCGACCACTACGACCGTCAGTGACGATGTCCCGACGAGTAACTGGAGTTCGAGCCAGTAGGCCACGCCGACGCCCACGGCCGTCGTCAGGGCGCTCAGTGCGGAGACGCCGGCGAGGGATGCGAATCGATGCGCGTCCACGAGACGGTACTGGAGAGGCAAATATATACATCTAAGCGTGCTAACTGTAAACGAGTAACACGTCCCGAGAGAGACCACTGACCGATGACTTCCGGTGGACCGATACAGGACCGACCCGCAGACGGAGACGACGCCGTCGACCGTATGGAGGCGTCTGTCGTCGACCGACGTGAGTTCCTTCTGGGTGCGGCTCTCGGCGGCATCGGAGTCGGTGGCGCACTCGGCGTGGGAAGTCTCGTGGACGGTGCGCGTCCCGAAGGACTGGCGACGCTGGCGAGCGAGAGCGCAGTCGCGCCGCACACGAGCTATCACTTGCCGGCCGTCGACGCGACCGGAGAGGGCCTCGTCGTGGACGTCGAGATGTCGCTCGAAGCGGGGAGCGGCGAACTCTACGTGAACCTCGACAGGGTGGAGGTACGACACGACATCCAGCTAGCCCTTCGGGAGGCTACTGCCACGGCCGAGGAGATAGCCGATGCATCGCTCGCCGGCCGAGACCTGTTCGTCTCGTTCGACCCGCCGGGCTCTGGAGTATTCACGCTCCGGGGAAAGAGCTGGGAAGCGGGGCTCACGGTCGCACTCGTCGGATTACTCACCGGGAACCGGCCGTCACCACGGAAGCTCGTGACCGGTGTGGTCGGACGAGACGGGCAACTGCTCCCTGTCGGCGGCGTCGAACCGAAAGCCGTCGCTGCTCGGAGTGCTAGTGTCGAACTGTTGCTCGTCCCGCCGGGCCAGTCGGTTTCAGTTCCCGAGATAACGGTGAAGGCAGTGCCCGATATCTCCGCCGTCGTGCGCCAGGTCCTCGGATGAGGCGACGCCGTATTCCGGCGGGCAGTTTCCACCGTGCTTCACGCTTGGCTATCAGTTACCCCATTCCCACCACAAAGAGTCCAAGGCCACTGACCACGCTGATTACCCCGAACACTCGCGCCCACTGCCAGCCCTGCGCGGTCAGGCGCTCCATCGAAAGGACCGCCGTGATGACCGCCATCCACCCGACGTTCATCGACCCGACGACGACCATGACCCCCATCAGGACGCCGCAGGCCCCGACGTCCTGTACGGCGAACGCCACCCCAGAACGAGACGCCCTCCGGATGCCGACCGGCGGATAGCGACCGACTGAATCGGTCGGCGAGCGACAGCGACCCAGATAGCGGCGCTTCACCGGCGACACCTGGAAGACGCCGGCGAGCAGAAAGGCGACGCCGAAGTACAGCAACCCCCACGTCCGCGCCAGTTCGGTGATGGAGACGACGGCGTTCACCCCGAGTGGGACGAGACCGAGGACGACCCACAGGAGCGTGTAGCCGCCGACGAAAGAGACAGCGTCGACGATAGGGGTTGTCGACCGCTGACCGGAACGGTCGGCGTACCACTGGAAGACTCTCGCAGTGGAGGGGTACATCATGGCGACCATCATCAGCCCCCACATGCCGAGGTAGTGGACGACGCCGACCGCACCGTCCGCCGCGGCGGCCGCCTCCACCGCTCCCGGACCCGTCGCCCCCGCGAAGCGCAGATGCGCCCCTCCGAACAGCAGGTGTTCGAGGGAGTCGTGGGCCAACAACCCCGCCCACGCGACCAACGCGACCGCGTACGTCGTCAGCGCGACAGGGAGGCGGCCGCGCCGTGTGACCCGCCTTCGCAGCTCTGGTTCGTTCATTGGTCGTGTGGTGTGCCCGTCAGCCAGTCACTCCCCTCTCCACGGAATCGTCAGCAAGTCCCGGTGAACCTCGGGACCGACTTCGAGCGTGCAGTCGGTCGTCGCCACCGCTATGCAGGGCAACACGTAGCCGTCGTCGAGATGCCGTGGCTTGAGTGCTCGCGCCTCTCGGTCGTGTTCTAGCTCACCGTCCAGCAACCGCGCGGTACAGGTCCCGCAGACGCCGGTCCGACAGCCGAACGGCAGGCTCAGGCCGGCGGCCTCGGCCGCGTCGAGGACCGTCTCGCCGTCGGCGCTGACCGCCGCCTCCCGCCCGTCGCGCCACACTAGCCTCGCCGTGACCATCGTCGGGTCGCAAGCTCACTCCCAGACGTCGCTCGTGCAGTCGCCGTCGGGCCAGCGAATCTCGTGGGCGCGGGCGGGTCCCTCCGGCACCTCGCCGAAGTCCACCATGAACTCCTCGTCGAGCGTCATGGTACCTCGACGCGGATTCACGTCCGCCTTCAGCATCACCGACCCCTTCTCGGCCTCCTCCGGGAAGAACTGGTTGTCCCACGTCGAGTACAGCGACGTGGTCCAGTAGAGTCGCTCGCCGTCCAGCGAGAGCTGGAGCATCTGCGGGCCCGCGACGAGTTCGCGGCCCTGCAGTTCCTGCACGTCGCCGAAGTAGCCGCCGACGGAGATGGAGTCGGCATGGCGCGGGTTCGTCGGGTCGGAGACGTCGTACATCCACACCTCACCGTGGAGCCAGTTCGACCCGAAGAGGTAGCGGTCGTCCATCGAGACGAGGATGTCCGTCGGCAGCGCCGGGACCGGCATGTCCCATCCCTCCATCTCGCGGCCCTCGAAGTCGATGACCTTCTCGGCGGTCCACTCGTCGTCCTCCTTCCAGAAGTGGAAGATATTCGAGGACAGCGCCGCGTCGACGTACCCGTGGGCGTGGTCCGGCGTGTGGAGGAATCGGACTTCGAGCGGGACCAACCCCTCCTCGCCGAGGTCTACCGTCTGCTCTACGGTCCGGTCCTCCCAGTTCCAGAACTGGAGTTCGTGGCCGTAGTTGCCCGCCTCCACGTCTTCCATGTCGAATCCCGGCTGATAGGTCTTCGGGGCGGCCCACTCCGAGGAGACCATCACGTTGTGCCGTGGCTGGTACCAGAAGTCGTAGTTGAAGTCTATCTCGCCGGGAGCGTCCCAGCGCCCCTTCACGTTCAGGTCCTCGTCGAGTTCGAGGAATCCGCCCGGCAGGTCGCCGTCCGCGTTCCCCAGCATCGAGATGACGACGGTCCCGCCGCCGATGCAGTGGACGGTGTGTGGGGCTGAGAGGTCCTGCTCGTGGACCTCCTCCGGTTCGATGACGTCGACTAGCTCCGGGTTCTCCCGGTCTTTCGCGTCGACGATGTGGATTCGGGACGAGCGATTCCCCGGCACGACGAGGTAGCGCCGCTCCAGTCCGCCGATGTGGCAGGACGACGAGCAGGCGTTCCAGCCGAAGTGGTGGAGTTCGTCCCCCTTGTTCGGCAGGTCGATTCGGTTGACGATTTCCCCGTAGCTGTCGGAGTCCGGCGCGACGTCGACGACGGCGACGAAGTCCGGAGCGTCGACGTCGGTGCCCGTGTGAATCCCCATCACGTAGGCGAGTCGCTCCGGTTCGGACACCTCGATGGCCGCCTGCGGCGTCAGATACCCCGGCCCTGCGTGTTCGTGGTGGTCGTGCTCTGCGTGTTCGTGGCTCTGTTGGTGCTCGCTAGACATCACGCGAACGTACACGAATCAGATAGATTGTTATCCGCTAGCAAGACTGCGAACGAGAGAATTACCGTCACGGCGCGTGCGAGAGTTCGTCCGGGCGGGTTTCGGGGACCGGACGTCAGCCGGGTAATTCGGTGCTATCCACACAGCGGCGGCCAGGTACCTCAGCACCACCCAACGGGTCCATCCAGTGTCTCTCGGTAACCTGCCGCCCACCCGTCTGTCGTCGCTCACGGGGCATTCTCTAGAAGTCGTCGAGCCGTAACTGGTTCGGGTGCAGTCCCTCTGGTTCGTCAGCCCCCAACAGTCGCGGTAACGCCGTGTTGGCGAAGGTGAGCCCGACGACCAGCAGAATCGGCGCGAAAAAGAGGCCGTAGAAACCAAGCACGACGGGCCCGAGCGTGTAGGCCAGCATCAACAGGCCGACGTGGGTGTCCTCACCGCTGAGGAGCGGTCGCAGGATGAGGTCCGGAATCGTGTCGACGACGACCACCGCGACGACGAGAAAGCCCAGCACGTAGAGGAGCAGTGAAGAGTCACCACCGAGGACGACAGGCAGAGCGGCGATGCCAGTCAGCGGAAGGTAGACGATTTTCATCCCGACGACCGGAATCAGACTCGCGACGCCGGTCAGCGCTCCCGCGAGCGCCGGATACGGAACCTCCGCGGGTGCCGGGACCAGCGCGTTGTACCCGGAGAACGCGGCGATGGCGATGAGCGAGATGGCGAGGACGTTCAGCAGGTTGCCGAACAGCACCGCTTCGAGTTCCCGGTCGACGGCTTCGAGGTACTCCCGGATTATCGCCCCGTCGTCGAACCGCACGAGCCACTCGCGGATGCGGCGGCCGTCCAGCAACAGGTAGTACGTGACGATGACGGTCACGAAGAGGTTGAGGAAGAAGTTCGAGACGACTGAAGTCAGGAGCGCGGCGTGGTCGCCGAGGAACTGGACGACCGGGGATAGCTGCCCCGACTGGTACGCCTCGTAGAGGCCCTGGACGGTGAGGTCCGGCATCGTCTCGATTTCGCCGAGCCAATCGACGTGCGTGGCGGCCACGTCGACCAACGCGTACTGCTCGACGAAGGTCCGCGCTTCGAGGACGAGGAGGACGACGGCGTAACTCACGAGCAGAAGGAGCGGGACTGCGACCGACCCCATGACGACGACGGCGCGAACTCGGGCCGGCAACCGGAGCCGTCGGAGCGATTTGTAGAACCGTCGGGTCGAGTAGTAGAGGAATACCGACAGCGTAAGCGGGGCGATGAACTGGTACGCGAGCGCACCGAGGACGACGGCGACGACGAGGCCGAACAGGGCGACGACGAATCGGTTCGCGTCCATACCCCCACTCGTCACGTACGACTCATAAACCTACGGACAGGAGTCAGACGTCCGTCAGTCGGTCGGCGGCAGAGCGGGGCTACCGGGGGTGTGTCTCCCCCTGTGGTACTCGGCCGTCCTAACCACGGACTAGCCGTCCTTCGCGCCTCGCCCGGACGCGACTAGAACACCGCCGTCGTCGTGGCCCGGCCGATATGCGGTGTATACACTTCAGGGGGGCCCGCGTACCGCGCATCGATGAGGCACCGCACTCGTCGGCAGTTCCTTCGACTCGGCCTCGGGGCGGGCGCGGCGTCAGTAGCCGGGTGTCGGAGTCTTTTCGGGTCCGAGCAACGGCGAACCGACACCGACGAGTCCACGACGCGTCGCGAGACGGTAACTGACGGAACACACGGGACCGGGACGGTCACCGTTCCGCTGGAGGGGCAGACGACCGCTCCGGTCGACGTGCGTGGGGCGCTGTACCTCCCGGCCCGAGCGTGGAACACGTACCAGATGTGGGCCGAGTACGACCGGCGCGTCGTCGAACGCGATTTCGGGTACGCCGCGAGACTCGACCTCAACGCAATCCGCACGTGGTTGAACTTCGAGTTCTGGCGGGAGGACCCCGCCGCGTGTCGACGGCGCTTCCGCCACTTGCTGACGGCCGCCGAGAAGAACGGTCTCCGCGTCCTCGTCACCCTGTTCGAGGGTATCGGTGCTTCGCCCACCGAGGCGAACCTGACCGACGAAAACCCACTTACGGCGACGGTAGTCGCGTCGCCGTCGCTGGCGGTCGTGAAGAACCCCACGCGATGGGAGCAACCCCGTCAGTACGTTCGTTGGGTGGTAGACAACTGGGGCGACGACGATAGACTACTGGGACTGGAAATCATGAACGAACCCGGGTGGCGTGCGCCGCGTAAGCGGTTCGCCCGGGCGATGTTTCGTACCCTCCGCCGCCACCGCGAGTCCGTGCCCCTCACCGTCGGGTCGACGAGCGTGGTGAACGACCTCGACTACGCCGACTGGGGCAGCGACATCTTGCAGTTCCACTACAACTTCCCGACCAGCGAGGACGTCTTTCGAGACGCCCTCCGACAGGTCGGCATCGTCAGAGAGCGGACCGACAAACCGGTCTGGCTCACCGAGTGGCAACGCGTCAGGTCGGGCCGCGGCTTCCACTCCGCTCCGGCGCTCGACGAACGAGACCCGAACTACGCCTCGATGGCACCCACCATCGAGGAGTTCGAGTTCGGGAACTTCTTCTGGTCGCTGATGGTCAAGCCCGCCGTGGTCACCTCACAGCGCGAGTACGGCGTCCTCAACGGCCTGTTCCACGAGGACGGCGCGGTCTGGAGTCTAGAGGACGCCCGCGCTATCAAGTCCATGTCGGGCGACCCGACGTTCGACGGCCGCGAACGACAGGAGTGGCCCGAGTGGGCGGCGGCCATCAGAGACTAATCCCGCTGCGACGCGGACGGCCGGTCGCGGACGACGGCAGTACCGGCGTCAGCCGTAAACGAGTTGTTCGAGAGCGTCGCGTCTGCGTCGCCGAGGTAGACGCCGACGAAGTACTGGCGAGCCGTGACGCCACGAACGGCGACGGCCGACGAGTCCTCGACGAAGACGCCGAAACTGTTCCCGGTGACGTTCGCTCGGCGCACGACGCCGTCCGTGACGTTCGCGAGATATATCGCCCTGTTCCACTCCGTGATTCGCACGTTCCGCACGGTGACGTTCGAGACGGAATCGTCGCCGCCGACCTGTACCGCCGTCGTATCGCTCACGCCCATCCCGTCGATAGTGTGACCGGCGCCGTCGAAAATGACGTCGCTGGACTCGATGCGGATACAGGACTCCGAGATGTACGTGAAGTTCTCTCCGCCGCCGTTCTGGATGTCGCTCGTCAGGACGTACGTCCCCGGCTCGGTGATGACTCGACAATCCCGGACGGTCGTCGTGTCCTCCGAGTTGGCAGGCGTCGGAGGTGTGGAGTCGGTGGCAATGGCGCTCTGTGGGGCGACTGTCGCCCCGGCGAGCGTCGCGGATAGGACTACCAAGACGAAAGCAACTGGGACAGGGGCCCGGTCGAAGTCGAACATCGTGTCGAGACACTCAGCGCCGTCCGACGGTACGGCGTCGAACGTGCTATTCGCCTCCCCAGACAGGTCGCCGGATATTGGTTATTCGTCACATATGCCGCGCTCCCTGACCCGGCAGACTGGCGGATTCGGTCTGTGACTCGGCCGGTGTTGGACTGCGTCTCGGTACTGCTCTCGGTCTCTGCGTCGGCGGCGTGGATACGGACGTCCGATGGCGACACACGCAACACGTGTAAACGGGCGAGACGGCCACCCGACTCGCGTAAGACGTGGTTACTCGCTCGGTGTGGGTCGCCGCACGACTGCTCGTCACAGACCCGGCCGAGACTGGCGGAGTTCCGACTGCTACTGGCTTCCCGACCGGGGTGAGTGCCGGAGACGACTGTATCGTGGCCCGAGACAATGGTTGAGGTGTAGCCCTATCGACACCATTTCCGCGCCCACAGCTATCTGTTGTGAAGCTACACTGAAAAGTATTCATACAGTAGAAATATAGGATTGTTTGAAGATATTATGCCGATAGTATCCCCATTTATCCATCGATAGTACTGTATTCGTAGTATTGATTCCTGACTTCGATTTCGTTTTTAGTATATCGCAGTACTTCGAGGATATTTGCCATATATTTGGACGTGAACCTGTCTCTCGGTCCGGTGATGCCCAGCGAGACCATGACCTCCTGCTCCTCGTCGAATATCGGCACGGCGATGCCACGGACGCCTCGGAGGTGCTCCTCGTCGTCTATCGCGTACCCCTGCTCACGGATTCGTTCGAGGGCCGCTTCGAGGTCGCTCCGGGAGGTCAGTGTCTCGTCAGTCCCCTCCGGAAGCCCGTGCTGGTGGACGATTTCCCTCCGTCGGTCGACTGGTAAGTTCGCGAGAATGACCTTCCCCAGCGAAGTCCAGTGCATCTCGGTGTGGTTCCCGATAGGTATCTCGTCCCCCGCGGCCTTCTCGCCCGAACTCCGGTACAGGATGACTCGCTGTCCGTTCTCCTCGATACCTGCACCGGCAATCTCGCCGGTTTCGCGACTGAGCTCTTCGACCTTGTTGCGGAGCAGACGGCCGACGTCCAGACGATGCCGGACACTGCCACCGACTTCGAGGAACCGAAACGACCGACGGTACTGCCCCGACTCCTTGACGACGTAATCCCGTTCGACGAGCGTGTTGAGGTGGATGAACACGGTGCTAGTGGGAACGTCAAGGTAGGCGGCGAGTTCGGAGAGGCCCACGGGTTCGAGTTTGCCAAGCGCCGAGAGGATATCCAGCGTCGTCTCGACGGCGCCTATGGTCTTTTTGTCTTGGGTGGGCATGGTATTCCCTATTTTGTGTAGGGTGAAAAGGCTTCCTCCACGACGCAAAAATTTTCCACTATCGTTGAAAGCCGGTGCGACCCGTCCGACCCAGCTGTCCTAACGAATGTACCCATGTTATTTTCGAGTGGCTATCGCCTCTCGAAGCATGACAACAACCCACATGGGAAAGTCGACGAAGCGCACAAGGTTCGAATTCGACGCTTTCAGAACCGCTATGGAGATTTCTTCGAGAGGGTGGAAGCCTCGATGAACGGAGCGCCGTCATTTTCAACGCTGTTGAAAACCCGATTAACGAAGATGTAGGTCCCAGTATATCTACTCTAGAGTGCTTCTACCCGCACATTGCGCCGTTCTGTCGTTCGGCAGTCATCAAGGGCAACCTTGGAACTCAGTCCCTGCAAGAACACACCGTCGGGTGTTTACGTCCGGATTCGCCCGGTCCAGAGACGAGCAGTGGGTTCCGACGTGCTTGGCCTGCGGAGAGACGCCACAACTGCCAACATTTATTACCCATGATTGCGACCATTCTCCCACTCGGTATGAGCGAGGTTACACTATCGAACGTCAGCAAGGTATACGACGATAACGTCCTCGCAGTCGAGGGCGTGTCCCTGTCGGTCGAGGACGGGGAGTTCGTCGTCGTCGTCGGTCCGTCGGGGTGTGGCAAATCGACCACCCTCCGGATGATTGCGGGGCTCGAAACGGTCACCGACGGCGAGATAGCCATCGGTGGAGAGGTGGTCAACGACGTCCGCCCGCAGGACCGGAACATCGCGATGGTGTTCCAGAGCTACGCGCTCTACCCACACATGACCGTGCGCGAGAACATGTCCTTCGGGCTACGACTCTCCGGTGAGTACGACGACCAAATCGAACGACGTGTCGAGGATGCCGCGGAGTTGCTGGAGATATCGGACCTCATGGACGACCTCCCGAAACAGCTCTCGGGTGGTCAGCAACAGCGCGTGGCGCTCGGCCGGGCCATCGTTCGCGACCCGGACGTGTTCCTGATGGACGAGCCCCTGTCGAACCTCGACGCGAAGCTCCGAACCCAGATGCGCACCGAGATTCAGCGCATCCAAGAGGAACTCGACGTCACGACGATTTACGTCACCCACGACCAGACGGAGGCGATGACGATGGCCGACCGAATCGTGATTCTCAACGAGGGCGAACTCCAGCAGGTCGACCCACCAGAGCAGTGTTACGACGAACCAAACAACGAGTTCGTCGCCGGGTTCATCGGGTCGCCGTCGATGAACTTCTTCGAGGTGACTGCGACAGAGAGCGACGACGGCGTCCGGTTCGAGTCGCCCGACGTAGCGTTCACGCTCGACGTGGACGTCCCGCCGGGAGAGTACACGCTCGGCGTGCGACCGGAGGATTTCGTCGCCGAAGACGCCGGGGAGTACATCGACACCGTCGTCGACGTGGTCGAGCCGATGGGGTCGGACAACTTCCTCTATCTGGAGACCGCCGGCGGCGACAAGGAGGTCGTAGCGCGAGTGTCCAGCGAGTATCGCCCCGAACGCGGCGACCAGATTCCGCTGGGATTCGACGTCGAGGACATGCACCTGTTCGACACCGACGGCGAACGGGTCGAGTTGAACGAACTTCAGCGGACGGAATCTGCGTAAATGTTGTACGACACTATCGGTCGAAAGGAGAGCGAGTGGGCCGGGATGACCGCAGGACAAGTCCGAGACGTCGGCGAACGACCGGGCTCAGTTCTCGTCATCCCTGTCGGGAGCGTCGAGCAACACGGAAACCACCTGCCAGTCGTCACCGACACGTTGCTCGTCGAAGCGATGGTCGACGCCGCAATCGAGCAGTTGGACGACGTCCCCCTCGTCGTCACGCCGCCGGTCTGGAGTGGGTTCTCTCCCCACCACCTGTCGTTCGGCGGGACCCTCTCACTCGAATTCGCTCACCTGCGAGCGACCCTCGAAGACATCGCGCACACGGGCATTCAGAACGGGTTCGACGCGGTCCTGTTCGTCAACGGCCACGGCGGGAACGGCCCCCTCATCGACGCCGTGGTCAGCACCGTCGGCGTCGACACCGACGCGGAGGTGCTCGGAACGACGTACTTCCAGTTGGCGTCGGACCGAATCGAGTCCCTCCGGACGACCGAGACCGGGGGGATGGCTCACGGCGGCGAGTTCGAGACGTCGCTGATGCTCGCGCTACGGCCGGACCTCGTCGGCGACTTCGAAGCCCGCGAGGGCGAACTGATGGACGAACACTACGAGTGGGGCGGGCAGGACTTGCTCGACGGCGGCAACGTCGCCGTCTACCGCCCGTTCGACGCGTACTCGGAGTCGGGCGCCATCGGTGCGCCGAAGGAGGCGAGCGCCGAGACAGGTGAGCGCATCCGCTCGATTATCGGCGAGGAACTCGCGGCCCTCATGGTCGCTATCCACGAGAACAATGCCTGAACAGGGAATTAGCGGAGACAAACACAAACAATTATGTATGTGGAAGTAAGTGACACTAATGATGCAGCCCGATAGCAACACCGAAGCTAGCGAGGACAGTATGGACCGGCGGCAGCTACTCCAGGCACTCGGCGCAGGCGGTGCCATCGCTATCGCCGGGTGTAGCGGCGACGGTGGTAGCGGCGGCGACGGCGGCGACGGTGGGAGTGGCAGCGACGGCGGTGACGGCGGGAGCCAGAGCGTCCAGTTCCTCACCATGGGCGTCGGCGACAACATCAAGCAGTTCTTCGAGGAGAACAACGCCGCCTTCGAGGAGGAGCACGGCGTCGAGGTGGAGTTCACCAGCGTGACGTGGGACAACGCCCGGCAGACGGTGAACAACCGCGTCGACGGTGGACAGGCACCCGACGTCAGTCGGTGGCCCGCGCGCTGGATTCCCCAACTCGTCGGCAAGGACGCGCTGGAACCGCTCGACGACATGATGGACGGCGACTTCGGCGAACAGTTCTACGACGGCGTCGCCGAGGGGACGATGTACGAGGGGTCGCACTACGGCGTGCCGTGGGCCGCCTCGAACAAGTGTCTCTACTACAACAAGGACGTCTTCGAGACGGCCGGTCTCGACCCCGAGAACCCGTCGCTGGACACGTGGCAGGACATGCTCAACGCCGCGAAGCAGATTCGCGACAGTGACGCCAGCGTCCCGGCCCTCGGCCTCGCCGGCGCCGACGCCATCGAGACGGGGTCCCAGTACTACCACTACCACTGGTCCCACGGTGCCGACCTCGTGAACGACGAGGGGATGCCGGTCGTGAACGAGGGCGGCGCCGCCGACGCCCTGTCGTTCTACACGGACCTGCACCTCGAACACGACGTCACCCAGTCCTCGCCGCTCTCCTCGACCCGGCAGGACATCCGCCAACTGTTCGAGAACGGCGACCTCGGGATGGTCATCGGGCACGTCTACACGGGCCTCAACATCACCTCCGCGCAGGAGAACGGCGAGGTCGACTTCGAGTACGGCATCGTGCAGGTGCCCAGCGGGCCCGAGGGGCGGTACAGCCTCTTTACCATCGACACGCTCGCAATTCTGAGCCAGAGCGAGCACAAGGACATCGCCCGTGACCTGATTCGGTTCTACTTCGACGAGGAGCGGCGGTTCCAGTACTCAAAGCAGAAGGGGTTCCTCCCGGTCGTCGAAGCCGTCGGCGAGCGGTCGTACTTCTCCGAGTCGAAGAACTGGGGGCCGTTCGTCGAGGCCGGTCAGTACGCCCGCGCTCGGCCGAAGCTGAGTAACTTCAGTCAGTTCAACGACCGCATGGTCCAGGCGATTCAGGAGGCACTGGCAGAGCGAAAGACGCCACAGGAGGCACTAGACGCGGCACAGAGTGATCTCGAAGATGCGATGGGGTGACAGACAGGAATGAGTCTGGCCGAGGAATACACCGAGACGGCGGAGGACTCCCGTCTCGAACGAGGGTTAGCTTACCTCCAGCGCAACAGCCGTTCGTACCTCCTCATCGCACCGGCGGCGCTGTTCCTGCTGGCAGTCGTCGGCTACCCCATCGTGGAGACGTTCCGGTTGTCGCTGTACCGGTCGCCGGCCGACTCCACTATCGAGACGTTCGTGGGACTCCAGCACTACGTCGAAATCTTCAACAGCGACATCTTCTACCGACTGCTCTGGCAGACGGGTCGCTGGGTCGTCGCCGGCGTCGCCGGAAAGACGATTCTCGGACTGCTCATCGCCGTCCACCTCAAAGGGGACATCCGCGGCCGCAAGTTCTTCCGCACCGCGTTCCTCATCCCGTGGGGCATCCCCTACGCCATCTCTGCGGTCGTGTTCCGCTGGATAGAGCACCCGCAGTTCGGCT
This sequence comes from Haloarcula sp. H-hyl6, assembly GCF_056934455.1. NCBI lineage: Archaea > Methanobacteriati > Methanobacteriota > Halobacteria > Halobacteriales > Haloarculaceae > Haloarcula > Haloarcula sp. H-hyl6. The sequence continues at coordinate 400,730 of NZ_JBRIIK010000003.1, read as the reverse complement.
ACCTCAACGCCATCCTGCTGAAACTCGGCGTCATCGAGCAGGGCATCGGTATCCTCGGGAACCCCAAGATAGCGTGGCTCGGTGTAGTCGTCGCCGACATCTGGATAGGGACGCCGTTCATGGCCATCATCTTCCTCGCCGGTCTCCAGTCGATTCCGCAGGAGCTCTACGAGGCGGCTGCCATCGACGGTGCCGAGAAGTGGCACCAGTTCCGCTACATCACGCTCCCCCAGCTCAAGAGCGTCATCCTCATCGCCACGCTGCTGTCGACCATCTGGACCTTCGTCAGTTTCGACGTCATCTGGACGATGACCGGCGGCGGTCCCATCAGTTCGACGGCGACGCTCGTCATCCACATCTACCAAGTCGGGCTCCAGAACGGGAACCTGGGACAGGGCGCGGCCTACAGCGTCATCGGGTTCCTGTTCCTGCTCGTCTTCGCCATCATCTACCTGCGCATCTACACGCGCGGAGGTGACGAGCTATGACGATGGCGGGCCACGACCGAAGCGGCCTCCGGAAAGTCCGTCTCTACGGCGTGCTGATAGCGTTGCTCGGGGTCATGATGCTCCCGTTCTACGCTATGTTCTCGAGCACGTTCAAGCCCGAGTCCGAGATATTCTCCGCGCCCGCGACCTTGGTCCCGAGCGACCCCAGCGTCCAAGCCTACATAGACGTCTGGTCCCAGACCGACGTGCTCCTCTGGATAGGGAACAGCTTCCTCATCTCGCTCGGGACGGTCGTCCTCACGCTCCTGCTGGCGATTCCGGCCGCGTACTCGTGTGCCCGGAACGACTTCGTCGGCAAGCGGACCTTCCTCCTCTCGGTGTTGGTCGTCCAGATGTTCGCACCGGTCGTGCTCATCGTCGGCCTGTTCGACGTCATCACCCAGCTCGGCCTGTTCAACACCTATCTGGCCGTCATCATCCCGGCGGCGGCGTTCACCCTGCCGTTCAACGTCTGGATGCTGTACGGGTACTTCAAGACGATACCCGTCGCGCTCGAAGAGTCGGCGCGTATCGACGGCGCCAGCCAACTCCAGATTCTCACGAAGATAGTGTTGCCGCTGACCAAACCGGCACTGGTCGCCAGCATCACCTACACCTTCCTCTACGCGTGGAACCGGTTGCTGTTCGTCCTCACCTTCCTCACCGACAGCGCGAAGTACAACGTCCCGCGCGGCGTCTTCTCGATGGTCGGCGCACTGCAGACCGACTGGCGGATGATGCTGACCGTATCTGTCATCGGCATCGTCCCGCTGCTGATTCTGTTCGCCTTCCTCGAGGAGTACATCGTCGCGGGGATGACCGCCGGCGCGGTCAAAGAGTAACCGCCTCTACTTTTATTATCGCCGCGGTGGTCGTTTGCGTATGGAATTTGCGACGTGGGCGTATCCGTGGGATATGCTCGACGAAGGCCCGGCGGAAGTCGAAGCACGCCTCCGAGACATCGGCATCGGTGAAGTGAACCTCGCGACGAACTACCACACTGTACAGGCGTTCACGCCGCACAACCCCGAGCGGCGGACGCTGTTCGCCCGAGCGAGTTCGTACTTCGAGACCGGGTCGGAGTACGGACGGCTCGAACCGGTGCCCTACGAGGAAATGGACGGCGACTGGGTCGCAGACGTCGCCGACGGACTGACCGACCTGACGCTGACCTCGTGGACCGTCGGCTGTCACAACTCTCGGCTCGGGATGGCCAATCGCGACTGCACGCTCGAATCGGCACACGGGGACGACCTGGTCTTCGGTCTGTGCCCCTCGAACCCCGAGGTACGGCGGTATCTCACGGCGCTCGTCTCGGACCTCGCGTCGCGGGACGGCCTCGACCGCGTCGAACTGGAGACGTTCGATTACTTCTACGGGACCGGGTTCGGCTGGCACCACCAGAAGATACACGCACAGCTCGGGACGCTCGGCGAGTTCTTGCTCGGGGTGTGTTTCTGTCCGCACTGCCGCGAGAACGCGACGAACGCCGGCGTCGACGTCGACGGGGCCCGGGCGACCGTCGCCGAGACGCTGGACGCTGTCGTCGCTGGCGAGGTGTCACACGACCGCTCGCCCGAGGAATGGCTCACGGACCACAGCGCAGTCGCGGCGTACGTGGACGTACGTGAGGACACGCTAGCGTCGCTGTACGCGGAGTTGTCCGACGCCGCCGGGTCCACTCCACTCGGTTACTACGTCGGCGCGCCCGAACCCGGCCGGGAGTGGATGGTCGGGGCGGACCTCGACGCCCTCGCCTCGCACGTCGATTACTACTGCCTCCCGGCCTACGAGTCGACCACAGAGGAGGTGCTGGAGGCCTATCGTGCCGTCGATAGCGTCGTCGACGGCGTCCCCCTTCACGTCGGCCTCCTACCGGGCCATCCGGCGATTCACGAGGAGGCGGCTCTCGTGGATATCGTAGAGGCCCTCGATTCGATGGGGGTTCCCCGGGTGTCGTTCTACAACTACGGACTCCTGCCAGACGTGTCGCTGGAGTGGGTCGGAACTGCCATCGACGCGGTGACCGGATAGCCCGAAACGGTACTTTGATTATAGTTCCCGAACGACGAAACTCCATGGAGATAACCGGCGTGTCAGCGGTAACTGTAGACGTACCGCTGACCGACCTAGACGACCACCTCGGGATTGGTCCGTACGTGACCAACCACGGGGAGCTAGAATCGATGGAACGCGTCCTCGTCCGCGTGGACACGGACGAAGGCATCAGTGGCTGGGGCGAGATGCGCGTCTTCCTCTCACCGGCGGCCACCGAGTCCATCATCGAGGACGGCGTCGGTCCCATGATTCGAGGCCAGTCTCCGTTCGAAATCGAGCGCCTCCGACGGCAGGTGTTCGTCGAGTACACCAACGTCGACATGTTCTTTGCGGCCGTGGAGACGGCCTGCTGGGACATCGTCGGGAAGGCGCTCGACCGGCCCGTGTACGAACTCCTCGGCGGTTGGACCGCGCCGACACAGGGGTCCCAACAGCATCGGCAGACCGCCGGTGGCGACAGCACGGACCCCGAGGACGTCCCAATCGCGTTCTGTCTCGGAATCCTCTCGCCCGAGGAGTCGCGGGTCAAGGCGCAGGAAGCACTCGAGGCTGGCTTCACCGTCCTCAAGACGAAGGCCGGACGGGACTGGCGGCAGGACGTCGAGCGCATCGTCGCCATGCACGACGAAGTCGACGGCCAGCTAGAGTTCCGCCTCGACCCGAATCAGGGCTGGACGCTCGACCAAGCGGTTCGCGTCGGCGCGATGCTCGAAGACGAGAACATCTATCTGCAGTACATGGAACAGCCGATTCGGGTCGACTCCCACACGTCGCTTGCACGCCTCCGCGAACGGCTCCGACAGCCGATAGCGCCGAACGAGGACACCTACATCTCGCACAACATCCAGTCGCTCGTGGAGGCCGGGGCGATGGACGTCGGCGTCATCGACCTGACGCCGGCCGGTGGCATCAGCGGCATCCGTCAACAGGCGGCGGTCCTCGAGGACGCTGGCGTGCCGTTCACGCACCACTGCGCGTTCGACTTGGGTATCCGGACGGCCGCCATCCTCCACGGCTACACCGGGATTCCGGGGTTCTCGCTCCCGCCCGATTCGACGTACTACGGCTGGGAGGGCGACGTCATCGACGACCCCTTCGAAGTGACCGACGGATGTCTCCCTGCCCCGGAAGGCCCCGGACTCGGTATCGACGTGGACCTGGACGCCGTCGAGGAGTACCGCAACACATGACACGGGAACGACCACTATCGAACGGCGGGCCCGTGCAAGAACAACCTTCATTAGCGACGCCGTCGTGGGTGTCATCGTCATGGTAGAGCTATCACTAGCGGACCGGCCAGCCATAGTGACAGGTGCCTCTCGGGGTATCGGCCGCGAAATCGCGGCCCGGTTCGCCGAGGCGGGCGGCGACGTCGTCGTCTGCTCGCGCACCTACGAGGACGTCGAGGCCGTCGCGACGGACCTGACCGACGCACACGAGGGCCGGGTCGTCCCGGTCGAATGCGACGTGACGGACCGAGACGACGTACAGGACCTCGTCGACACGACCGTCGAGGAGTTCGGCGACGTCCGCGTCCTCGTGAACAACGCCGGCGGGGCAGACGAGAACGCCAACCTCATCCACCGGTGTGACGAGGAGACCTTCGAGTGGATGGTCGACCTGAACCTCAAGAGTCAGTTCCTCCTGAGCAAGGAGGTGCTGCCGGCGATGATCGCCGCCGGTGGCGGGTCCATGATTCACATGGGCTCCGTCAACGGCCTGTTCGGTATCGGCCTCTCGGGGTACTCCGAGGCCAAGAGCGGACTGTTGGCGCTATCGCGGAACATCGCCGCCCACTACGGTCAACACGGTGTCCGCTCGAACGTCATCTCCGCGGCCACCATCGAGACGGCCAACCGCCGAGCGGAGATGGAGAACACCGAAGAACGGACGGGCGAGACGAGCGCCCGGGAACGGTGGCTCGACCAGTACCCCCTCGGTCGGTTCGGCACTCCGCGGGAAGTCGCCGACACCACCCTCTTCCTCGCCTCCGAGATGTCGAGTTTCGTCACCGGCGAGAACCTCGTCCTCGACGGCGGACTGACGACTAGCCTGCCGACGTCGTTCATCAACGAAGTGTACGACGCGGACGACCAACCTACGGCCAACTGACTCACGACCCATGGAAGAACTAACCACCGACGACGCACCAGACAGTATCGGACCGTACTCACAAGGCATCGCGAGCGGCGACCGCATCTACGTCTCCGGGCAGGGCCCGGTCGACCCTGACACGGGAGACGTCGTGTCCGGAACGCCCGGTGAACAGACCAGACGCACGCTCCGGAACGTCGAAGCGATTCTGGAGGCCGGCGGCGCCTCGCTCGACGACGTCGTGAAGGCGACGGTGTTCGTCAAGGACATGCGGTACTACGACGAGGTGAACGAGGTGTACGGCGAACTCATGTCGGCCCCGTACCCCGCTCGCAGTGCGGTGGAAGTCGTCAAACTGCCCGTCGATATCGACGTCGAAATCGAGGTCGTCGCAGAGCGATAGATGGACCGGTTAGTCGTCTTCGACCTCGACGGGACGCTCACCCGACAGCGCGGTGGCTTCGACCTCCTGCATACGCTCTACGGGACGGCCCCGAAGGGCGAGGAGTTGATGGCGCAACTGGAGGCCGGGCAGATAACGTTCGAGGAGTGGTGTCGAGCCACTGTCGACGTCTGGAGTACGAGCGGCGTCAACGGGTCGGACGTCGACCGTGCGACCCGTGCAATCAAACCCAAAGCGGGGGCGACCGACGTTCTCGGCCACCTGAACCACGAGGGAATCGAGTTCGGCGTACTCACCGCCGGCGTCGCGAACTTCGCCACACTGTTCGAGCAGTACGACCCGACGTTCGTCCGCGGAAACTGGCTCCGATTCGAGGACGAGGCGCTGTCGGGCATCGACGTCGGTGTGGGCCCCAATCAAAAAGGCGCGGTGCTGCGGCGGATACGCGAGGAACGGGGACCTCTGCACGTCACGTACGTCGGCGACTCACACACCGACACCGAGGCGTTCGTGGAGGCGGATACCGCAGTGTTGTTCGACCCGGACGACCGTGTGCCCGAGGCAGCCGTCGCGGCCGCCGATACGGTCGTCGAATCGAGTGACCTGCGTGCTGCGGGTGAGTATCTGTCCCCAGACTGAACGAGTCACCGCTACGCTAAACGAGTACACAGTCAGAGCGAAGCCGAGATGGAAAGTGAATGCATATAGGCAATATACAGCCTTATATTAGCCCATTCAGCCATATTTTAGTACTATATGGGGGCAAATACCCCCAATATACCTGAATTATGTCCCGAATATCGGCGTAGATGCGCCGAACTCAGAGAAATCGCAGTTCGATTTCACCGAAGTCGAGATTTCGGGCCGCGGTGATCGCCTGAATACACTGTGTGGCGCGCACATCGATTCTGTCGGCACCTCAACTGAGGAAGTCTCCTGTCTCGTTCAGGGAATTCGGCAGGATTTCCAGTTATCGGGCGCTATCTCGGATACCCCTGCGTGCGTCGGTGAGGGCAAAGCACTCTATCGGCCGTATCGTCAGCGGCGCGTTAGCGTCTGTGCTCGTTCGAACGACCGAACTGTTCTGTACCGTCGCACGGCTACTCGTCACGCAATCGCGAAAGGGCACCTAGTGTGACGGCGGCGAGTGCCGACACGACCCCCATACCGTCTCCCGACCCACCGACCGCGGTCGTGTCCGACGACGTCGAGACCGGCGACGCCGTGACTGGCGACGGCGATGGACTTCTCGTCACGGTCGTTTCGGCTGCTGTCGACGCTGGGGTCCGCGTGGCCGTCGTCGACTGCTCGGGTGTGGCGGTCGGTGTGGGTGCCTGAAACTGAAATCGAGCGACGACGCCTGCGTGGTCGGATGGCCAGATCTCGACGGCCTCACCGCCGACTGTCGTCTGGACGTGTGCGTTCGGTTCGTGCCCGATTCGCTGGACCATCGTCGGTCGGAGTCGCCCACGATACAGGATGGCGTCTATCCGTCTGCTCAATCTGGAGTCCTCGTTCCGGAGGTCGGGCGCCTGACAGCAGGTGTACCCATCGGCGTCTGGATGGAGCGTTTCGTAGGCGTCGGTGTAGGAATCTGTCAGTAGGTCGTACACCGCTGTCGGCCCACCCGGACCGCTGTTGAAGTCACCACAGACGACGACTGGGCCATCGGTGGGTGTTCTATCGAGCAGTTCGCTCGCCTGTGGTCGACGGAACAACTGTGAGACGGACTCCAAGTGGGTCGAAACGGCGGTGAACGTGGCCTCACCGAGCGTCACTGCCGCGGCACAGAACCCACGCTCCAACACGACGGTCCTGTCGCTTTCTGGAACGGGGAGTTGGAGCGCCGCATCGTACGTGTCCGTGACGACGTCGTCGACTTCGACGTCGCTTCGGACGAGCAACACGTCTCTGTCGGTAATCCGAACGTCGACTGGCCCACTGTTCGTCGCCGCCGGCAGTTCGAGGTCTGTCGTGACTGTGCTGGCGGCGACCTCGTAGTCGAGACCTCGGTCTGCGAGCGCCGATTCGATTTCGTCGAGGACGTCGACGAGGACGGTAGACGCTGGTTCGGCACTCTCTGTGCCGAAATCGCTCGGCCGTTGGGTCCGAAAGCGGGCGGCCTCCTGTAGTGCGACGACGTCTGCGTCGGCAGTCTCGATTTCTGCGGCGATTGCGGCGGCACGGGCTTCGTACACCGCGGGTTCGATTTCGTCGAGGAACTGCCCGGCGATTCGCCGGACGTCGTCGAGAGAGTCCGCTCGAAACAGGCGAGTGAGGTCGAGTCCGAGATAGACGTTCTGAGACAGGACGGTGAATCCGGGCATCGCCTGCGTGCTGGACGCCAGTCCTGTGGTTGCAAGTCCAACCGGGAGCCCGGCGGCGGCGCGTAACACCGAGCGACGGCGCACCTTCGGGGACCTTTCGGTGGAGCTTCCCATTGCAGGTAATCTGTTGTCTCGCTATCACCAAAGTAGTGTCCGACTACCATCCGTGGGTGTGTGAGATGACGGAGTAATGGATTCAGTAAAGAGAGACAGACCTGTTCGCCGAGACGTGCCCTCCGTCCCTTCTGAGGGACGTCGACAGGCTACCTATCCTCGGATTGAACGAGAGGCGACCCGACCCACCGGGTGAGCAGTGCCGACGCCGAAGGGTACCCAAAATACGAGTGGCGGCGTTACCCACGGTCTGGTGGCGTGGTCCCTTCGGGACGCCGCTGACGGTCGTCAGAGCCGAGAAGGTGGCAAGCGGCACGATGCTCGTCGGAGACCCAGACGTCGTACGGGACCTCGCGGGCACAGACCGTGGGGAACGCGTCGACGAGTCGTTCGCGTGCGCCTGTTACGTCGCCGTCGAGGACGAGTTCCACCACCTCGTCGAGGGTCGCCGCGGTGTCGGGGTCGTCGAGGGACTCTGGCAGCCCGAACGCCTCGTAGGCCGCCGCACGAGCTCTGTCGTCAGCCAGCGTCTCGAGGGGCGCACCCGACTCGGCCCCGACGACCGCTCGAACGGACTCGGGGTCGATTCGACCCTCGTCGAGTCGGACGCGGAAGTCGAGAATCGCCCGGCAGTCGGATTAGTTGAGGTCGTACTCTTCTGGCGGGATGACCTTCGGACACCGAGTGTGAAACCGACAGCCACTCGGCGGGTCGCTGGCAGAGGGGACGGCCCCGCTCAGTCTGTCACGGTTGCCACGCTTCCGTGGGTCGATGGTCGGGACCGACGCGACGAGTACCTCTGTGTACGGGTGCTGGGGCGATTCGAATAGCCGGTCGGTCGGTGCGGATTCGACGATTTCACCCAGATACATCACGACGGTCCGGTCGCATATCTGGCGAACGACGCCCATATCGTGGCTTATCAGGAGGACGCCGAGGTCGAACTCCCGTTGGACGTCCTCGATGAGTGTGAGAATGTCCGACTTGACGGAGACGTCCAGTGCACTGGTCGGTTCGTCGGCCACCAGCAGTGACGGACCGAGGACCAGCGCACGGGCCAGTGCTATGCGCTGTTTTTGCCCGCCGGAGAACTCGTGCGGATACCTGTCGATGTCGTCCGCGGAGAGGCCGACACGCTCCAACAGGTCCACCGTGACCGTCCGTCGGAGTGTGCGGTCGGTGATACCGTGGATGGCGAGGGGTTCGGCGACGGACTCACCGATGGACATCCGCGGGTCGAAACTGGCTGTCGGGTCCTGGAATATCATCTGTGCCTGCCGTCGGAACTGTTTCAGGGCGTCGCCCGTGAGTTCGGTTACCTCCCGCCCGTCGAACAGAATCGAACCGGCTGTCGGCTCTTCGAGTCGGAGCATCGTTCGGGCGGCGGTCGATTTCCCACAGCCGGACTCACCGACGAGTCCGACCGTCTCGCCTCGTCGGACGGTCAGGTCGATGCCGTCGACGGCCCTGACTGCCCCGACGGTCCGACGAAGCACACCCTCCGTTATCGGGAAATGCTTCGTCAAGTTCGTCACTTCGAACAGCGGTGGGTCACTCATCGCCCTCACCGGTGGAGTGACCGTTTCGCAACGCCTCTGGGTCACCGTCCGGACCGTAGTACACGCACGAGGCGCTGTGGCCAGTTCCGACGTCGTACAACGGTGGCTGCTCGCCCGTGTGACACTCCTCGAGGACGTGCTCACACCGACTGGCGAACCGGCACCCCGCGGGTGGGTCGTACAGGTCAGGTAACCGTCCCTCGATTGTCCGGAGGTCCCATCCGCGGCCGGGCAGACAGTCGAACAACGCCTGCGTGTACGGGTGAGCGGGCGCGTCGAACACGTCGTAGACGTTCCCACGCTCCATCACTTTCCCGGCGTACAGGACGACGACCCTGTCCGCGAGTTCAGCGACCACGCCGAGGTCGTGGGTGATGAGCAGTATCGACATCCCGTACTCCTCCTGAACTGTTTCGAGGAGGTCCAAGAGCTGTGCTTGGATGGTCACGTCGAGGGCCGTCGTCGGCTCGTCGGCGACGAGCAAGTCCGGCGTCCCCGCGAGCGCCATCGCGATGACGACCCTCTGTCTCATCCCGCCGGAGAACTCGTGTGGGTAGTCGTCGTACCGGGCCGCCGCGTCGGGGATGCCCACTTGGTCGAGGAGTCTGATGGCTCGCGCTCTGGCGGCGGCGTCGCCGACGTCCTCGTGGACCTGGATGGCCTCGCGTATCTGCCACCCGACTGTGTAGCAGTGGTTGAGCGTGTCCTGCGGGTTCTGAAACACGTGCGCGATGCGGTCACCCCGGACCTCGCGCAGTTCGCGCTCCGAGAGCGACAGCAGGTCTCGGCCGTCCAGTAGCACCTCGCCGCTCGTGATTCGACCGGGCGGCATCGGAATCAGTTTCGTCATCGTCTCCGCCGTGACGGTCTTCCCGCTCCCGCTCTCGCCGACGATACAGACCGTCTCCCCGCGCCGCACGTCGAAGTCGATGCCATCCACGGCCCGAAGCCGTCCCCTCTCGGTCTCGAACTCGACGGCGAGGTTCCTGACCGACAGGAGCGGTGCGTCTCCGTGGCTCTCGGTCGGCCGTTCTCGTCGCTGGCTCACTGTTCCACCTCCGACCGCGGGTCGAGCGCGTTCCGCAAGGCGTCGCCGACGAAATTGAACGCCAAGATGGTGAGAAACAGGAAGACGCCGGGAACCGTGGAGACCCACCACGCGGTCCGGAGGTCCGACCGCCCCGCGGCGATGGTCTGCCCCCACGACGGAATCGTCGGGTCACCGAGCGCGAGGAACGCTAACCCGGCTTCGAACAGAATCAAGCCCGGGATTAGCAGCGTCAGGTTCGTGATGACGGTGCCGGAGACGTTCGGGAGGATGTGCCGAAGGATGACGTGTTTCGTGTCCGCACCGGCACACCGGGCCACCTCGACGTACGCCTCCTCGGACCGCTGCAGCGACGCGCTTCGGACGAGCCTCGCGGTCCCGCCCCAACTGAAGAGGCCGAAGACGAGGATGAACATCAGCAGACTTCCCCCGAAGAGGTAGATGAGCAAGAGGTACAACAGGAACGACGGGAACACCTGTTGAATGTCGACGTATCGCATCAGCACTTCGTCGACCAGCCCGCCGACGTAGGCGGCGACGGTGCCTACCGTCGCACCGATACTGATGATGAGGAACGACGTTATCAGGCCGATGCGTATCGACACGCGCATTCCGAGGACGACGAGCGCGAGGATGTCTTTTCCGTTGCCGGTCGTCCCCAGCGGGAAGGTCCAACTCCCGTGACACTGGCCGTTGGCAACCTCGCCGGCGCAACGGAGTGGGACCGAACTGTCGACGGCGAAGCCGACGGGTGGCTGGTAGCTCTGGAGCAGCGCCACCTGCGGTCTGCTGACGAGCAACGGACCGACCAGTCCCAGCGTGAAGACTGCGCACAGATACGCGAGGCTGACGACGGCCGCCCGGTTCTTCCGGAACTCCCGCCAGTAGTGTGCGGTCATCCGGCGGCGTCTCGCCAGCGGAGCGACGACGTAGAACGCAAACAGGACGAGCGAGACGACGAACAGCCAGTCCAGTTGTGTGAGGTCCCACCCCTCTCGGAGAACCTGATTCGGCGAGAACAGCGGTCCGTCCCGCCAGTAGTCGACTGCGAACACGACGGCGAGTGCCGAGAACGTCAGCAGGAGCCCCGCTGTCTGCCTGCTGAGGACGAGGCCACCGTCGGCCTCCCAGTCGATGTCCTCGAACCGTCTCCGGGGTGCGTCGCCACTCATCAGCGGTCACCGTAGTCGATGCGCGGGTCCAACACGGTGTAGGCGATGTCCTGGAGCAGGTTCCCGACGATGGCGATGAACACGCCGATGAGCGTCGTCGCGAGGACGAGCGGGGTGTCCTGATTCTGGATGGCTTTGAAACTCAACTGCCCCAGTCCGGGGATGCCGAAGACGACTTCGACGAGGTAGGAACTCGCGATGAACAAGCCCAGCAGGTCCGCCACCAGAATCGTCGACAGTGGCACGGCCGCGGGCCTGAGTACGTGCAACAGCAGAATCCGGCGCTCCGAGACGCCCTTCGCCCGGGCCGTCTTCGTGAACGTCGCTTCGACGTACTCGAGCGCCTCGGCGCGCGTGTACCGCGTCAGGCTGGCAATCGACCCCGTCGTCAAGACGAACACCGGGAGGACCAGTTGTCTGGCGTTGGCCGGACTGAACACGGGCGCGTCCGGGTCGAAGACGACGGGAACCCAGTCTAACTGGACGCCGAAGAGTACCAGCAGGACGATGCCGAACCAGAAGTTCGGAATCGCGTAGCCGAAGAAAGCGAGGAACGTCGCGGCGTAGTCGAACCGGGAGTACTGGTGCGTCGCCGAATACAGGCCTATCGACAACCCGCAGACCACCGTGAGAATCGTCCACGGCACGGAGTACATCATCGTGTACGGCAGGGCCTCCACGATGGCCGCAGTCACTGGCTGGCCCCGGGAGAGGCTGTATCCCCAGTTGAACGTCGCCATGTTGGTCATGTAGTCGGTGTACTGCGCCCACAGTGGGCGATCGAGGCCGCGCTGTCGCTCGTAGGCCTCCCTCGCGGACTCCGCGTCGCCGCCAGACACCGCCGCTTCGAACTGAATCGTGGTGAGCGCCTGCTGTTCGGTCGCGTACAACAGCGCCCACGTAATCGAGAGGACGATGAAGGTCGCCACGACCGCCCAGAGCACCCGGCGGGCGACGTACCACCTCATTGCTCGAAGTAGTACGTCTGGGCGTTCCAACCGCTCGCGAACGTCTCCGTCGGCCCCACCAGTTCGGCCTGTGCGCCGAGGATGTTCGACGGCAACAAGAGGAACCCGAAGGGCTGTTCTCGGGCTAATTTCCGAAAGACCTCTCCAAACAGTTCACGGCGACGCTGTTCGTCGACGGTCCGGGACGCCTCGGCGTACAGTTCCGGGATGTTCGACTCCGGCACGTAGCCGAAGTAGTTGACGTTGCCCTGCTCTCTGAAGAACGTGGCACTCGAACTTGGCGTCCGCGGGTAGGTGTTGAACCCGAGGACGACGGACATGTCCCACGGGTCCTGACTGACCGAGATGTCGCGCGGCCCGCCGTTGAACGTCCCAGCGCTCCACGGGACGTCTTCGCCTCTCGGGGGCGCGTTCGCGGCGTACTTCTGCTGGAACGTGTTGCCCGGGACCGTCTCGATGCGGACGCCGATGCCGAGGTTCGCTTCGACCTCCTGTGCGACGAGTTCGGCCAGCGTCTGGTTCGTCTCGCTCGCCGAACTGGCGTACAGGGAGAGCGTCGTCTGCGACCCGCCGGGGCCGACGAGCGTCTCGCCGTCGTACCGATAGCCGGTCCCCTCGATGCCACGTTCCATCCGGGTTCTGGCCGGTTCCGGCCCGTAGAGGTCGCCGATACCGAACCTGTACTCTCGAATCCCCTCCTCGACGTACCACTTCGAGAACTGCGGTTGCATCGTGAACGCCGGCTCCGCGAACCCGCGATAGAGATTCTCGGCGAACACTCGTTTGTCGACCGCACAGGCGAACGCCTGCCGAACCGGAATCGCCCGGAACGGCGCCCAGCCGTTGGCGCGCATGTTGAACTTGACCGCTTGCACGAACGGTTGCGGCTGGACGTAGACGTCGACGCTTTCGAGGTCCTGAAACTCCCGCGCGTTCTTCGGCGGAATCCCCGCCGTCGTGACTGCCCCGGTACGCAACGCGTTCAACCTCGAGGACTCTTCGGGGATAATCTGTATGTTGTAGGACTCGAAGTACGGTGCGTTGCGCCACTCCTCGCCGAGTTCGTCTATCTCGCGGATGTAGTACTCCTCGTTTCGCGTGGTGACGAACTGCGACTCCCGCTGCCACCGCTCGAACGTGTACGGACCGAGATTGCCCGTGTACTGGAGGTCGTTAATCTCCTCGTCTCGTTGAAGGCCCATCGCATCCTTCCCGGGGACGTACCTCTCCAGTATGTCTCGCGGGAGGCAGTTCTGCCCCCACAGTATCGGTTTCAGCGGAAACGACGGGTCGACCTCTGGAAGTCGAACTTCGAACGTGAGGTCGTCTATCTGTTCGACCGGTATCGGCTCGCCCTGTCGGAACCAGTCGCCCGCGTTCGTGTATCCTGCCCAGTTGTCGGTTCCCTGGAAGACGTTCTGAATCATGTAGACCCAGTCGTCCGCCGTCATCTGGCCGTAGCCGCCGCCCCACTGGAGGTTGTCTCGGAGCGTGATTCGGTAGGTCTGTCCGTCGTCCGTCGAGGGCTCCGCCCAGAGGGGAAACACGTTCTGGTCGTCGTCGACCGCCCAAGCGCCGTCCAGCGTCAGGCCGACGAACGCGCCAGACGTCGTGTCGTTCGTGAACAGCCAGTTCAGCGAGTTGGCGTCCGACCCCGCGACGCCGACGAACTCACCGGCTGGTTCGACCCTTCCTGTAGCCCCGGCCCCGCCGTTCGACTCTGTCGGCGTTCCGCTCTCTCCATCGGTCCCGTCGAACATCCCACAACCCGCCGCGGACGTCGCCGCACCGACCCCTAACGACTGCAGCAACTGCCGACGGGTCGGATGGGTAAGTGCGTGCGGCACTCCGCCATCGGGAGTCATTGCCTAGCACGGTAGAGTTGTGAGATAATTAACTATTCGAATCGGTCGGTCACCACCCGGTCACGACTACCACCGCCAGTAGCGTGACGGGATGAGGGACCAGTACGTCGGCCCCGTCGAGACAGTCCCCTCGTCGCCGAACTACTCACCGTGTGAAGTGACGATCTCTGAGAGGCGGCAAACCGATATCACAGACCGCGCTGCAGAAGAATCAGCGCCGCGAGAGCAGCCACACCACCCACCAGCGTGCCCAGAGAGACCGGGAGTCCTTCCTCGTGCGGATTCTGGGACGTTAGCGCCGGCGTCGCGGTGGCCGTCGTTTGCTGTACCACGGGCGGTGTCGGCGTCGGTGGACGCGTCTCTCCCATCGGTGTCTGGGTCGTCGCGGACCGCTGTCCACCCGCTGTCATCGTAGCCTCATCTCGCGCGGGAGTCCTCGAAACCGACTCTCGTGAAACCGCGTCGGTCGCGGTCCAACTCTCTGAAGGGGAACTCGTCGGTGAAGGCGAAACCGGGGCAGTCCGCGTGTTACTGTCTCGTCTCGTCGGCGACCCGTCCGGTGAAGCAGACGAGGTGCCGTCCTCATCCGACGATTTGATGACGGGTTCCCGTCTCGACGCCGGTCGTTCAGTCCGAGTGGCGGTCGGGGCACGCGTCGGCGACGGTTCCGGGGTCGGCGTCGTCGTTGCAGTCGGTGTCGCTGTCGGGACCGCCGTAACCGTCTCGGTCGGGACGTGGGTGGCGGTCCGTGTCGAGGGCGTCCGTGGCGTTGGCGTGACTCTCGGGGTGGGTGACGGCGTCGGCGAGAGTGCGTCGCTCACCGTCGACGTGGGTGTCGGTGGCGACGAGAACTGTGCCGTGATTTGCCGGGTCGTTACGTCGCCATCGCCGCGAAGAGTGACGTCTAACTCGAGTCGACCCTCGTACGGGCCGTCTATCCGCGTCTTGACGAGGACGGCGCTCGTCTGTGGCGCCCGCAGTTCGTACTGGTCTCCGAACGCGAGCGATGGCTGAACGTACAACTGGTCGACGTGGTGGCCGTCGTAGTGCAACTCGACTGTGACCGCGGACGGGGGAATCGTATTGTTTGAACCGACGTCGACCCGGACAGACTCCAACCCGCTCACCGACAGTTGCGTGGCCCCGACGCCGTCGGCCTCGAAATCGGCCGCGTACGTGTCGTTCCACCGCTCTAGAACGTCCGCCCGGTCGAGTGATACCGTCCGGTTGACGTAGCGGCCCGCTGGGACCTCGACGACGACCGTCTTCGGACGGTACCCCGGCGCATCGATGGTCATCGTCTGTCGTCCGGCGGCGGTCGAGAGCGCGTACGAACCGCCGTGCGAGGAGTAGTACGCACAGTCGCTGACCGAGACGTGTGCGGGGTCGATACGGCTACCGTTCGACGTGACCACGTCTCCCCGAATTCCCTGGCCGTCTACGACCCGTTCGGTCGCGGCGTACGCGTCGATGCGACCCCCACCGTACCGAACCGGGTCGATGGATGCGGCGTTCGACGGGGGCGTCGCAGAGCAGCGAAGGGCTGTCTTGAGGATACCCGGGTGGACGTCGCCACCGGCGGCGCTCTCCATCAGCGCGACGGTCCCTGCCGCGAGGGGTGTGGCACCGCTGGTCCCCTCGAACGAGGCGACCGAACCCGTCCCCGCCGGCACGAGTAACTCCTGTCCCGGTGCGACGACGTCGGGCTTTGAGTACACGAGTGGCCAACTTCGCGGGTACACCACCATCCGACTGCGGTCGCGGTTGTACGGCCCCTCGAAGAGCGCGCGACGTCTGGACGACGAAAACGCCAGCAGAGCGCCTTCGGAATCGGTTGCGCCGACGCCGACGGACTCGTAGACGGTGGCCGGTGAATCCGCGTACCCGGCGCCGTCGTTCCCTGCGGCGGCGACGGTGACCGTCCCGAGTCGCTGGGCGCGCCAGATGGCCTGCACGAGGGGCGCGTACCGTGTCGTGCGACTACCGACGCGCTTGCTGATGCTGACGACGTCGGCGTCGCGTTCTACGGCCCACTGGATGCCCGCGATGACCGACTCCGGTTCGTCGACGAGAGCGTGTAACAACTGCACCTCCGGTGCGACCCCCATCCGCTGGTAGCCGCTGGCGTTACCAGCGGCGACCAGCCCGCTCGTCGCCTGCCCGTGTGGCGCCGTCAGATGTGGCCGAGAGCCACGCACCCGCCGTCCGTCTTCGTCGAACTCGGCCCACCCGCCGGGGTACGTCGGGTCGCTTTCGTTGGTCGTGTAGAGGTTCAGCGTCGGGTGGTCCGGTTCGATACCGCCGTCGAGGACCGCGACACGGGCACCCTCGCCCCGAGTCCCGTACTCTGCCCAGACGCGGGTGGCGTTCGTCGCCGTGACCTGCCACGCCGGAGTCGACGTGTCGTTGGTCGTCGCCGACCGACGCACAGACACGTCGTCGACTTCGGACTGGCCCGTTCTCGAGGGCCGCCGTGTGGCCCCACCCTCGGACGAGTGTCGGTCTGAACCCTGTGGTCGGCGAGAGACACTCACTACGCCGTCGATTGCGGCGAGACGTGTCAGGTTCGCTCGTGACAGGTTTGTCCGCAGGCGCACGCTGTTGACAATCCAGAAGCGCCGCTCGACCTCGACCCCGGCGTGGGACCGAGCGTGTGCGACGACCGGTCGCTGTGTCCGGTTTGCCGCCGCTTTGAGTCGCTCGATGGTCGCCTCCCGAGAACCGCCCGTCGCAACGTCGGGGTCTTCCAGTCGGACCACGACATCCACGACGCCGGTCGCGTTTCTGAGCGAGGGAGCGACGACACCCTCCGTTCGATTCGTGAGGCGCTCGTCGCCTCGCCCGTCCGCCGCGGTCTCCCAGTCGGCCCGAGACGCGTCGGCCGGTGAGCTACCTCCCGTGTCCGGACCGTTGGGTGGTGGCGCATAGAGCACGGCGGTGACCAGCGCGAGACAGACCACGACGCGCACGAGAAGTCGAAGTACAGTCACAGCGGGGTCACCAGCCCCACTCGCGCTTGCCGGCGACGGAACTGAGACGGCCAATCGACCATGCCGATGGCCGGACACCCGGCTACAATAGTACGGACCGTAATACGACTGCTAAATAGGCCGTTAGGTCTTCAGGGGACGCCTACTCCGGCGGTCGTAGACGGGAAACGACTTAGAACCAGTCAACAGGGGCTAGGCGGTCGTCTCTAGCGCGAACGTCCGCAGTTCCCTGGCGACCAGTTCGGGGGCGGTGAAGATGGCGAGGTGGCCGACGTCGTCGAGAGACGCTGTCCTCGGGATGTCGAAGTACCCCATCTCGTGGGCCGTCAGTAGGGCCTCTCGCTGTCGGTCGGTCAGTCCCGGGGCCATCGACGACTCGCGGTCGTCTTCGGACAACCGGAACAGGGAGAGCGACTCCCCGTTCTCGTGCCAGAACTGACAGTACGCGAGGAACGCGTCGTGGTCGGCGAACCACCGCTTCTGGGCCCATCCGTCCGATTCCACCGCGATTCGCTCGACGATGGACTCGTTGGTGGCTAACTCCGCCAGTCGCTCGAAGTCGTCGACGCGGTCGCCGAGTTGGTCCGCCATACTGGCCTCGGGCTACACCTGATAGTGGCGTCGGCCGTCGACTCGGTTGACGAGCGAGTACTCGGCGACGAACTCGGACCGCTCGAACGTGCGTTCCAGCCGTTCGAACGCCTCACCGGCGGTGCTCACGACGAAGGGGGGCGGACTGCCCTGATTCGGCTGCCCAACGTCGAGTTGGAGCGACGTCTCCGGAACCGCCGCGGCCACGTCCACGAGTGGCAGGTGCTGGTAGGTGATTTTGTACTCGGCGAGGATACCCATGCGCGTAGATACTGAGTGGCCCCCAAATGTGTTCTGGAAGAACAGCGAACGTTTGCTTCGGCGACAGTCTCTGTCGGCAGTATCCACGGTCTCCCGTCTTCCCGAGACACCCACTCGTTCAGGCCGGTTCGACGGGACCGATGTACTGACTCGTCACCGCGTCCCCGTCACGCCACTGGAGGTAGTAGTAGTCCCGACCGTCGATGGTCTTCGTCGTCACGGTCCCTTTCGAGTGGGGGATACCAGCTTTCTCGTAGGCTTCGTCGAGAGCGGCGTTCCACTCCGCATCGTCGTACCCGTCTGGCAGTTCGGCCGTAGTGCTCGACTCCGGCGTCTCACTGGGTCGGTCGTCCATAACCGTCAGCAAGGCCGTCACGGCGTCGAGCGCGCGCTGGCGCGTATCCGTAATCGCGTCGTCGCCGTAGTCGGCCGGGTCGACGTCTCGCAGGAGGTCTCTGGCCTCGGCCACCCGTTCACGGTCCCCCATACTGTGAGTAGGGTGTTGGTGGACGCACTTATCGGTCTAGCCTCAGTTGCTAGGTCCGCGACGACGAAACGCCGTTCGCCAACCAGTATTGTGCGAACGTCACAAAACAACTAAGTCCCACCGACCCGTAGACGGGACCGATGAGCGAAGAGGACCCGCTGGAAGCGATTCGGGAACAGAAGCGCGAGCAAATCCGCGAGCGCGTCGAGAACGATGGACAGTCGCCGTCTGAACCCGTGTCGGTAGACGGCCGACCCGAGTTGACGGACGTCGTCGGTTCCCACGACGTAGTGCTGGTCGACTTCTACGCGGACTGGTGTGGACCGTGCCAGATGCTGGAGCCAGTGGTCGAGTCTATCGCTACCGACACGCAGGCGACGGTCGCGAAAGTCGACGTCGACGCGAACCAGGGACTCGCGTCGGAGTACGGCGTCCAAGGGGTTCCGACGCTTCTGCTGTTCGCCGACGGAGAGCCGGTCGAGCGTCTCGTCGGGATGCAGCAGGAATCACAGCTCCGCGCCCTCGTGGAGCAGTACGGGTAGCCGAAACTCACCGGCAGTACCCATCTGAAGACGAGCGAGTCTCCGAGAGGCCCACTACCGATGTCACACAAGTCACCGACGGCGTTCGTCAGCGACCGAGCGGCGGCACTCGTCGAGTTCACGCTCGAGACGCTGGCGATAGACACAGCCAATCCGCCCGGGGACACGCGAGCGCTCGCCGACCTGCTCGAAGACACGCTCGCCCCCCTCGGCGTCGACCTGCGGCGGGTGACCGCCGACCCGGCGAAACCGAACCTCGTGGCGACGCTCCCCGGGAAGCGCGACGAGACACTGCTGTTCAACGGCCACCTGGATACGGTCCCGTTCGACGCCGACGAGTGGTCGCAGGACCCACTCGGCGAACGCGTCGACGACCGTATCTACGGCCGGGGAGCCACGGACATGAAAGGCGCGTTGGCCGCGATGGTGTTCGCACTCCGTGCCTTCGTCGAAACAGAGACGGAGCCACCTGTCACCCTCTCGTTCGCGTTCGTCAGCGACGAAGAAGTTGGCGGGGACGCCGGCCTGCCTGCGCTACTGGCGGCCGACGAACTGGCCGCCGACGGCTGTGTCATCGGCGAACCGACGTGCGAGCGGAACCGCCACTCGGTGACGGTCGCCGACCGTGGGAGTGTCTGGCTGTCGTTAACCGCCACCGGGAAGGCCGCACACGGGTCCCGCCCGGTACTCGGTGAGAACGCTATCGACCGGTTGTACGACGCGATTACGGAACTCCGGCGACGGTTCGGTGACCGAAAGCTGTCGATACCGCCATCGATAGAGCCGATACTCGACGAATCTGTGGCGTTCTACGAGCCCACGATGGGGGCGGACGTAGCCCGCGACCTCTTCGAGTATCCGTCGATTAACCTCGGCACGATTTCGGGGGGCGACGCGATAAACAGCGTCCCACAGTCCGCGCGGGCGAAGGTCGACATTCGGCTGACCGCCGGCGTCGACACGCAAACGGTGCTTTCAGACATCCGGTCGTGCGTCGCGGATTGTGAAGGCGTGACGATAACCGACGTCTCGTGGAGCGTCGGGACCGCAGAACCTGTCGACAGTCCGCTCGTCGAGGCCGTCGCCTCGACGGCGGAGGACGTATCGGGTGAGCGTGTCTTCCGTCGGAGCGCGACCGGTGGCGGCGACGCGAAGGCTCTCAGGAACGCGGGTATCCCGACTGTCGAGTTCGCGTTCGGGACGGATACGGTCCACGCCGTAGACGAGTACACCACCGTCGGAGCGCTGGTCGACAACGCCGCGGTCTACTCACAGGTCCCCTACGTCTGGGCTGAGACGCTCGATTGAGGGACAACGTGGGTGACACGTCGCCCTCCTGCTCGAAAAGATTTAACGTAGACTAGTGTGTAGTAGTGGGCATGGAGTCCAATATTGGTGCAACCGACAGTAAGGGAAGACTGGCAGTCGGGGGCGTACTGGCCGTTCTCGGAATCGCCGTGCTCGCCGGGATGTCGAACCTCGGGCCGGCCGTCGGTGGACTCGCCGTTCTCGCGGGCGTGGTTCTGCTCGGGACCGCCATCGTCGGGTTCTGTCCCCTATATCGACTCGTCGGCGTCGACACCTCTCGGTGACCATGGACACGTTTCAGAACACCGGTCAGCCGGACTGGGACTGGTGGGGCAGACTGTGGCCGACACCGGGGGCCACGCTCCGTCGTCTCGGCGTCGCTGCCGGTGATACTCTCGCCGACATCGGATGCGGTAACGGCTACTTCACGCTGCCCGCCGCACGCATCACTGCCCCCGCCACGACGTACGCGGTCGACCTCGACGAGGCGCTCCTCGACGAACTCGCGGAGCTCGCGGAACGACAGGGAATCGACAACGTCGAACTCGTCTTCGGCGACGCGCGTGAACTGACGGACGCGCTCGACGCCGACGTCGACACTGTCCTGATGGCGAACACGTTCCACGGGGTCGATTCCCCCGAGGAGTTCGTTCGAGAGGTGTTCGACCTCCTCGCACCCGGTGGACGGTTCATCGTCGTCAACTGGCACGACCAGCCACGCGACCAGACGACCGTCGGGGACGAGCCGCGCGGTCCGCCGACCACGCTCCGATTGTCGCCGTCCGCGACCGACGAAATCGTCACGGGTGCGTCGGCATTCTCGCTCGTGGACCACCACGAGTTACCACCGTACCACTACGCCGCCGTGTTCGAACGGTAGACACCGTATCTGATCCGTCGAGAGCGGAGAGTGGGTGACGATACCGCTCCTCCGGAACCAATCCGTGTTTTCACTATCTTGGAACAGCCATACAATACTAATATCGTTCGACTCTGAGTTACACCTGTACCCATGACCGAACTGGATATCGACCCCACCGAGACTGTCGACGCACGCGGAGCGGCGTGCCCGGGACCGCTGATGGACTTGATCGGAGCCATTCGCAGCGCCGAGTCGGGCGCGGTCGTCCGCCTGCTGAGTGACAACGAGCAATCGCTCACCGACGTCACGGAGTGGACCGACGAGGCCGGGCACGAACTGCTCGCGACGGAGGAACGCGACGACCACTACGAGTTCTACGTGGAGAAAGCATGACCGACCGCATCGTCATCGTCGGCGGCGGCACCGGCGGGACCGTCCTCGCCAACGGTCTCGCCGAGAGACTCGCGACGGAGATAGACGCTGGCGACGTCGAGGTGACGCTGGTCAACGACGACCCCGACCACGTCTACAAACCGGTGTGGCTGTACGTCCCCTTCGGCAAGCGCGAGTCCGAGGACGGTCGCCGCCGACTGCGGGACCTCGTCGACGACCGGGTCGAGGTCAGAATCGACCGTGTGACCGACATCGACACCGACGCCCAGCGACTCCGCTACCGCGACGCCGCGGCACCGGTCGACTACGACTATCTCGTCCTCGCGACGGGTTCGACGCTGGCACCGGACGAGATTCCCGGCCTCGAAGCCGGCGGCTACGACTACTACAGCGAGTCCGGGGCCGAAGCACTCCGGGAGGAACTGCTGTCGTTCACCGAGGGGGAACTCGTCTTGAGCGTCGTCGGGACGCCCCACATGTGTCCGGCGGCGCCGCTGGAGTTCGTGTTCATGGCCGACGACTGGTTCCGCCAGCGTGGACTCCGGGAGGACGTCGACATCACGTACACCTACCCCATCCAGCGCGTCCACGGGAACCCCCACATCGCCGAATGGGCGCGTCCCCTGATGGACGACCGAGACATCTCGGTCGAGACGTTCTTCAACGCCGAGTCGGTCGACCCCGACGCGAAGACCATCACTTCGATGGAGGGGACCACCCTCGACTACGACCTGCTCGTGTCCATCCCGCCCCACCGCGGTATCGACCTCGTCGAGGAAGCGGGACTCGGAGACCGCGGGTGGGTCGACGTTGACAAACACACGCTCGAAGCCGAGGCCGCCGAGAACGTGTACGCGCTCGGCGACACCGCCGACACGGGCGTCCCGAACGCCGGGAGCGTCGCCCACTACCAAGCCGGCGTCGTCGGCCAGCGTATCGCGAGCGGCGTTCGCGGACGGCCCGCGACCGCGACGTACGAGGGCAAGACGCTGTGTTTCATCGAGACGGGGATGGACGCGGCGTCGTTCGTCGAGTTCGACTACGAGAACCCGCCGGCGCCGGCGCCGCCCTCCGAGAAGCTCCACTGGTCGAAACTGGCCTACAACGAGTCTTACTGGCTCACTGCTCGGGGGCTACTCTGACGATGTCCGAAGAGATAGCGCAGGAACAGTCGGAACTCGAAGCGGCCATCGAAGAGAACCCCGAGGCGGTCGCGAACCTCGTCCGTCGGCTCGACGCGGTCAACGAGTTACTGGACGTCCTCGCCCTCGGGGAGAGCGCGCTCAGCGACGAGATGGTTCGGGAACTCGCCGACACCGGCTCGACGCTCGCCGAGTCCGCCGACGGACTCGCAACCGACGAGACGGTCGCGTTGGCCGAGACCGTCGGAGAGAACGGCGAGGAACTCAGGGGAGCGCTGGAATCGCTCGTCGTCCTCCAGCAGACTGGCGCCCTGGACGAGTTGGTAGAGCTGTCCGGGGTGCTATCGTTAGCGACCGCCGCGCTCGACGACGAGATGGTTCGGGAACTCGCCGGAGCCGGTGCGTCGCTCGGCGAGGTTGCACAGACCGCTGCCGAGGACGACGCGCGGGACGGCATCGAGACGATGTTGCAGAGCATCCAGTCGGCCGAGAGCGACCCACCGGAGCGGGTAGGACCCGTCGGACTGCTCAAAGCCACGCGGGACCCGGAGGTTCAGCACGGTCTCGGGTATCTGCTCGCGATAGCGCGCGCTATCGGTCGAGCGCAGACCGAATCACAGTGAGGGCGGCGGCTTACATCTCGCCGTCGAGTGCGTCGGCGAGGCGGTCGACTTCTGCCGCCGTGTTCACCGCGTGAATCGAGGCCCGCACCGCGTTCGGGGACGGGAGCGCCCGAACGACGACGTCCTCCGAGGACAACCGTTCGACCGTCGCGGCCGGGTCGCGCACGTCTATCGTCACGAGCCCCGATTCCGGCGTGGCGGGACTGCGTACCGTCTCGGGGGGAAGTTGTTCGACGAGGCGGGTGGTGAGCCTGTGGATGCGAGACTCGATAGTGCTGACACCGACTTCGGTAATCACGTCGATGGCCTCGGCGAGGGCGACGTGTGGTGCGGGGTTAGCCGACCCGATCTCGAACCGTCTGGCCCCTGCCTCGAACTCGAACGAGTCCGCCGTCGGCGTCTCGACACTGCGGTAGCCGACAGTGCGGGGCGCCAGTCGTGACGCCGCCTCCTCGTCGACGTAGAGGAAGCCACCCCCCCACAGACCGAGCAACCACTTGTGGCCGGCGGCGGCGACGGCGTCGGCGCCCCACTCGCTCACGTCGACCGGCATCTGACCCGGGACCTGTACGGCGTCGACGAGTGTGAACGCACCCGCATCCCGGGCGATGTCGACCAGTTCGCCGACCGGGAGACGAGTTCCGTGCGTCCACGTGACGGCGCTGAAACACGCCAAATCGGCGTCAGCTACCGCATCTTTGAACGCGTCGTGGTCCACCCTGCCGTCCTCGGTCGCGACGACGCGCACCTCGACGCCCTCGCGTTCGAGGCGTTGCCACGGGAGGGTTCCCGCCGGATGTTCGAGGTCGGTTCGGACGACGACGTCGCCGGGTTCCCAGTCGAGGCCGCCAGCGATAGCGTTGATGCCGGCGGACGTGCTCTCGGTCAGCGCCACCTCGTCCGGCGTCGCACCGAGTAGCGACGCGACCCGCGTGCGGGTCTCGTCGAACGAGGCGAACGCGCGTTCGTACGGGTCCCCACCTACGGGGGTCTCGAACTCGTGGTCGGCGAGGAACTCTTGAGCGGCCGCGACGACGTATCGCGGACTGGGGCCGTGTGCCCCGTAGTTCATGTAGACGCCCTGCTGCAACGCCGGGATGTCGGCACGGAGTTCCGCCGGCGACATCGAATCTGACAGTTCTGGGCCGTCAGGACTAGTCATCACGTCAACGTAGGCTCCCAGCGCACTATAATTTTGGGACCACTATACAATACTAATTGCGTCGGTGGCTCCACGAGGAGCACACACCACGTGTCAGCCACATACCCGGTGAGCGATTATCGATAAGATAGTTGTCGGGGTCGTCCGTCCAGAATAATTCGGAGTATGGGGTCCGTAGCTCCGCCCGATATTTCTAACCAACCACAATACTGACTCCGTGGATGTGGAACGCTTGCCGGTCTGACCGACGAGGTCAGGGGTTGGCTGCGGCACCAGATTCGTCGCGGTCGGCCACTATCTCTTTGCGTGAGACGACCTCGATGGTCGTCGCCGAACCGATGGCGGACCCGCCCTCGATTCGTTCGACCCGGAGGACTACGTCTTCGGGCGAGGCACACCCGCAGTTGACGAACTCCTCCCACTGGTCGCCGACTGACACCGGTCCGGCGTGTGCCCAGCGGAGGTACCGTCGATAGGTCGGCTCCGACATGTTCTCTCGAAGCCACTCGCTGTCGGCGACCCACCAGTCGCCGTCGTCCGGGTCGGCCTCCGGCGACCGGAAGGAGACGACCACGCGGTCGGCTTGGTCCTCGACGGTCGCCGGGTCGGTCGTGTTGACGCTCCGCCGTCGTGTCGACGGCATCAGTCGTCGGCCTCCGCCGAGACTGCTTCGGTTTCCTGCGAGGCGGCCGCCTCGCTCGATTCGAGCCACGACTCTGCGTCCAGTGCCGCCATACTTCCCGTGCCGGCGGCCGTGACCGCCTGCTGGTAGGTGTGGTCCATCACGTCACCGGCGCCGAAGACGCCCTCGACGGCCGTCTCCGTCGTCGCCCACCCGTCGTCTGTCCGAGCGGTCTCGAGGTATCCGTCGTCGTCGAGTTCGACCGGAGTGTCTCGGAGGAACGCCGTGTTGGGTTCGTGACCGATGGCGTAGAACACACCCCCGACGTCCATCTCCCGGACCTCGACGTCCGCACCGTCGGCGTACTTTTCCGCGGGGTAGCCGTCCGGGTGGGAGACGACTGTCGCACCGGTGACGCCGTCGGCAGGTGACCCGTGGAGCGCCACGAGTTCGGTGTTCCAAGCGAATTCGATGGCGTCGTGGTCGCGAGCGCGGTTCGCCATGATTTCCGACGCTCGGAGTTCGTCACGTCGATGAAGGACAGTCACCGAGTCGGCGAACTTCGCGAGGAACAGCGCCTCCTCCATCGCGCTGTCGCCGCCGCCCACAATCAACACGTCGTCGCCCCTGTGGAACGCCCCGTCACAGGTCGCACAGGTCGACAGGCCGTTGCCCATCAACTCGTCTTCACCTTCTGCGCCGACCCAGCGGGCGCTGGCGCCCGTCGCGACGACGAGGGAGCGAGTGCGGACCGTCTCACCCGTCGAGAGGGAGAGCTCTTTGGGCTGTGCGTCGAGCGTCGCAGACTCGATGCTCCCGTACTCGAACTCCGCCCCGAACCGTTCCGCCTGTTCTTTGCCGCGCTGGACGAGTTCCATACCGCCGACCCCGTCGGGGAAGCCGAGGAAGTTCTCGACGTCCGTCGTGAGCGTCAGCTGGCCACCGGGCTCGTCCCCTTCGAGGACGAGGGGTTCGAGGTCGGCCCGCGCCGCGTACACCGCCGCCGAGAGGCCCGACACGCCAGACCCGGCGATAACCACGTCTCTGACGTCACCGCTCATCTACGCTGTGTACCTCTCGACGAGGGACCGGAGTTGGTCTTCGCCCTGGAGACCGACGATTTCCTCGACCTGCTCACCGTCGGCGAACAGGACGAGCGTCGGGACGCCCCGGACGCCGTAGGCGGCCGCCAACTGCTGGTTGGCGTCGACGTCCACCTTCGCCACCGCGGCCTCGGTCTCCTCGGCGAGCGTTTCGACGACCGGTTCGAGCATCTGACACGGCCCGCACCAGTCGGCGTAGAAGTCCGCGAGGACGACGTCGTATTCGTCGACGGCCTCGTCGAGTGTCGACTTCCCGTCGATGTGAATCGGGTCGTTCGGGGTCGCGCTATCCGACTCGGGTGCTGTATCAGTTGTCATCGTCAGAGTGTAGGTGCTTGGTGAATTTAAGAGTTTTGGGTTTATTGCACAATACTAGCTCGAATCCACACCGGACCCAAACTCCCTTAATCGGGTGTCGAGGCCCTCGGCTCGTGGCTCCCGCTATCAGTTCTCGAACGAAGCGGCGGGTTGGTCGGCCCGTTCGTACTTCGCCTCGAACTCTTGGATGAGTTGGCCCATCTTGGCGTACCAATCGTTGAGTAAGCGTCGCATGTCGTCGGCGATGTTCGCCGGGTCAGCCGGTCCGTAGACGTGGTAGTAGCCGCCGTGTTCGTAGTTGACTTGCTCCTTCTGGACGATTCCCGACGCGAGCAGTCGCTGGACGGCACGGTACGCCGTCGAGCGTTCGCGGTCGACGGCCGACGCAATCTCGTCGATGGTCAGTGGCTCCTCGGCCCGAACCAACGTTCGGAAGGCGTCCCTGTCGAGTCGCTTCAAGCCGTGAAAGCACTCCAATAGACCCTCACACACCATGTCATCTTGCAGTTGTTTCGCCATGGAATCAGGCATAGTCGTGGGTGTAGATACGCACTCATCGAGTGAAACGTTTTTGTGCTATACCTACAATACTGACCCTCGAAATAGGGGTCCGCAGAAAGCGTCAGAACGTCTGCACGGCGGCGATGAACCCGTACCCGAGCACGAACGCCAGTCCGAACGAACCAGCCCACGCACCGACCGTCACGCCGACCTTCCGGACACTCACCGCGTCGCTCCCACCGACGGCGGCACCGCTGCCGATGACCGCACTGACGACGATTTCGTTGAACGACACCGGAACGCCGAGCAAGACGGCGAGTTGGGCGATGAGGAACGACGGGACGAGCGCGGCGATGGAGCGCCGCGGTCCCAGCGAAGAGTAGTCCTGTGCGAGGGACTTTATCATCCGTGGCGCGCCGGTCCACGACCCGACCAAGATACCGAACCCGCCGCCGACGAGGACAGCCAGCACGGGGACTACAGTGATGTCGTCCAACAGTGGGAGCAGCGGTCCGACGGCCAGTCCGACCTGACTCCCGCCGGCGGAGAACGCGACGAGCGACCCGAGCGAGAGCAACACCCGGCGGAGCCCGGCGGTCTCGTCGCGTCGGATGTCCCACGAGACGAGGGCACCGACCGTGAGAGCGATGGCCACCGAAACGAGGACGGCAACGGCGACGCCGTCGACGTGCGCCGTCCGCTGGACGACGTCGACGAAGGAGCCTGCCGTCCTCCCCGGGCCGAGGTATGCGAACTCGACGTTCGCTAGGACGGCCCCCACGAGGCCAGCGAGCGCCGGGACGCTGAACCGCTCCGGAACGTCCTCTCGGGGGAGCACACTCGCGATACCGTAGGCCACCCCGCCGCCGACGAACGGCGTCAACACCCAGACCGCACCGATTTGGAGATACTTCGGCCAGACGGGCGTGCCGCCGAGCGCTAGCCCGACACCGACCACGGAACCTGTGACGGTGAACGCCGTCGCAATCGGGTAGCCCGTCTTGATACCGACCGCCATGAGTCCCGCACCGATGAACAGCACGGCGATGACCCCCATCACGGGGAGACTGACGCCGCCGACGAGCCCGCGACCGACGGCCTCGGAGACGTTCGCGCCCTGCACGACGGCACCCGCGAACCCGAAGATGCCGACGACGAACGCCGCTCGCATCGTCGAGATGGCGTTGGCACCGACCGCAGGTGCGAACGGCGTCGCACCGCTCGACCCCGCGCCGATGACCCACGCCATGAACAGACTCGCTAGGCCGGCGACGAGGAGCAGCCCAACTACTGAGAGGTCCATAATCGAAGCGAAAATACTAGCCTCAGTCCGCACTCGGTGCCGCGGCGCGAGAGTCTGCCGCTCGGCTTCGCCAGTACCCCTGCAGGTACGCGCCGAGGAACATCCCGGCGAGTGCCCAGAGGATAGTGACGTTGCCGACGCCGAGGCTGGCGTAGGCCGCACCCGGGCAGATGCCGGAGAGGCCCCAGCCCACGCCGAAGATACCACCGCCGATGAGGACGTTTCGGTCGAACGGCTTCAGACGGCGCTCGTACCGGTTGCCGGTCAACGGCGCGCTGTCGCTGATTCGGGGCAGCACCGCGAAGCCGATGCCGCTGACGATTGCCGCGCCGAACATGACGAACAACAGCCCGAAGTCCTCGAACTGGAGGAAGTCCAGTACGACCTCCGGACGCGCCATGTGACTGAACCCGAGGCCGAACCCGAATATCATCCCTCCGACGAGTATCAGCGGTTTGAACAGCGGATGTCGGTCGCTCATGGACTCACCCCCAACGCCGCGACTATCTGCGCGGTCACGATGGCGACGAGGAGGAACGTCGCGACGCCGACCAGCGACGTCTTCGACGCCGAGCCGACGCCACAGACCCCGTGCCCGGACGTACATCCCTTGCCGATACGAGTCCCGACCCCGACCAGCAGTCCACCGACGAACAGCCGCCACGGCTGGACGGTGGTCGTCCAGAGCGTGACTCCGGCCACTTCGTACAGTTCACCGGTCGTCCCGGACGTGTAGAGCGAGGTCGAAACGAGCCCCGACTGGACCGTCGCCGCGAACACGAAGGCGCCGAGGACGATGCCCAGCGTGAACACGACGCGCCAGTCGCGGGACGAGACGTACTGCTGGAACCGCGATTGACCGGAGACGTACGACAGCGTCGACTCGAGGAACGTACTCGCGCCGGCCGCGATACCCGTCCCGACGTAGATGACGACCGCGCCGAGGCCGACGAGCAGTCCACCGACTGCGTACCGGCTGATCCCGTTGGGAAACAGCTCGGCGGCCAACTGGAGCGGTATCGGTTCGATTACCATCGGTCTCGCTTAGTCACCCGCGAGCGACTCTTGGCTCGCCGCGCAGTTGTTCGGGCCGAGTTCGAGCGTGAACGCCTCCTCGTCGTCGACCGCGTTCTGGCCGAGGTTCGTCGCGATGATGTCCTCGTAGTTGGCGGGCCGAGGCGGCATGTCGGAGAGTATCAGTTCGACGAACGCCTCCTCGTCCATCGTGAGCGCGTCCATGTCGTCGACCAGTTGGCCGATGGGAGCAGTATAGGTACCGTCTGCCGCCGGTTCGGCCGCGTCGCTGAAGTGCGCACCCCCGACGAGCGTATCGTCGGGCAGGGTGAGCACGCGCTCCTGAAGCGACTCGTAGAGCATCCGCGCGGCCTCGGGAGCGCCCTCGTCGCCTTCCTCTAGGTCGGGACGGGCGACGCTCTCGACGAACAGGCCGTCACCGGTCGCGAGGAGTCCCTCGTCGACGAGGTAGGAGGTCATGCCGGTCGTGTGACCGGGCGTGTGAACGGCCTCGACGGTGGCGTCGCCGACCTCGAACTCGTCGCCGTCCGCGGCGGTCGTCAGTTCGTCGGCGTAGGTGACGCCACGGTCGACTGCGGCCGCGGGGATGACGCCTTCGACACCCTCCTCGTCGAGGGCACGCACACCCGAGATGTGGTCCGCGTGGATGTGCGTGTCGAGCGCGTACGTCAGGTCGACACCGAGGCGCTCCGCGTCCTCGAGATAGCGGTCGGTGAAGGCGCGAAGCGGGTCGATAATCGCCGCTTCTCCGTCGTCGTAGAGGAGGTACCCTAGACAGCCGGACGACGGGCGCTGGTACTGCAGGAGCGTGCCTGCGCCGTCGTAGTCGTTGACCTCGACGGTTTCGTAGATGCGTGCCCATCCGTTCATTCCGTCTTCGAGGTGGTCGACGTCGTAGCCCCGTTCGGCGAGCGTTCCGGCGACGTACTCGCTTGCACCGCCTTTCGCACACAGGACGGTCACCGCTCGGTCGTCGGGTATCTGGTCGAGCACCTCGTCGTCGACCTCCTCGTCGAGGAACTCGAAGTACGGGACGTTGATGGACGTGACGTTGTCGCCGTCGATGCGCCACTCCTCGTAATCCGAGGTCATTCGAGCGTCGAGCAGCGTAACGTCTTCGCCAGCGTCGATGCGGTCCTTCAGCGCCTCCGGCGCGACCGATTCGACGTCGGCGTCCGGAGTCGGGAAGTCTTCGGGGTTCATGTGATACACCCCAATCTATTGGACGGTCACACTAAAGGGTTTCCATAGAATTTCGCAATTCACACAATATAGCTCGTCGGGAATCGTCCACTCAAACACGCCTCATCGACCAACTGAGCGAGCAATAGGTTCTACGAACGCACGCGATAGCCGACCAGTTGTTTGTAGAGAATACAAGAACCAACATTCTTTTAACCACCGAGCTAATATTGTGCATTAGCTCCAATACAGACCAACGGAGCAGATAACCAATGAGCTCGGAATACGACATCGCGGAGACGCTCGACGTGAAAGGTGCATCGTGCCCGATGCCGGTCGTGAAGACCAAGTCGGCCATCGACGACCTCGAAGAAGGTGAGATACTCGAAGTACTCGCCACGGACTCGGGGAGCATGAGCGACATCGATGGCTGGGCGTCCGGAACCGACGGCGTGGAACTGCTCGACCAAGTGGACGGCGGCGACGTGTTCACCCACTACGTCCGCAAGACGGAGTAACGATGAGCACGGACACCCCAGACCAAGCGGCCGACGACCTGCCCTCGCGTGCGGAACTGGCCGCACGCGTCGAGGAACTCGAAGAGTCCCTCGCGGAGGCGACCGAGGGGGACGACCAGAAGAAAATGTCGATTATCGCGACGAAGGGGACGCTCGATATGGCGTACCCGCCGCTCATCCTCGCCAGTACCGCCGCGGCCTTCGGCTACGAGGTGACGGTCTTCCACACGTTCTGGGGGCTGGACATCCTCCACGAGGAGCGCTCGAAGAACCTGAAGCTGAGTTCGGTCGGGAACCCGAACATGCCGGTGCCGAACGCTCTCGCCGCACTCCCCGGGATGGACCGTATGACCACCCGGATGATGGAGAAGAAAATCGCCGACAACGACACCGCCACCATCGAGGAACTGCTCGAGACGAGTCTCGACATGGGCGTGGAGTTCCAAGCCTGTCAGATGACCATCGACCTGATGGGCTACGACGAGGCGGACTTCTACGACGGCGTCACCACCGGGGTCGGTGCGGCCACCGCGCTTCAAGACATGGCCGACGCCGACATCCAACTCTTGGTCTGACGCTTCTACCGCTTCGCCGTCGACAACGGTTTTCCACTCGCGTCCGGATACCCACGTGGCCCTCTAGTCCGCTGACAGCGTTCATCGCCTGTTGTCGTGGACGTGCTGGCACCGCTATTTTGCGCCTCCGGCAGTGGCGATAGCGGTCAGTCGTCACCTTCGGCGGTCGGTCCTGCATCTGTCTCCTCGATACTCACCACCTCGCTGTCGGCCCCGATACCCTCCCAGTCGTGGTCCGCGTGAAATCCCTCACGCTCCTGGGCGCTGTGAGCGACACGGATGAACTCCGCGTTGTCGCGCGCCTCGGGAATCGTGTGGCCGCCACAGTAGGAGAGTCCGGAGCGAATGCCGGCACTGAACTCCGCTGCGACGGCCGTTACCGAGCCTTTGTACGGTGTGAGTGCTTCGACGCCCTCGTCGGCACTAACGTTCTCGGCTTTGTCGTCGCGCTCCTCGGCGGCCGCAGTAGTCGCCATCCCCCGGGAGCGTTTGTATCGAGTTCCGTCGACTTCGACGACCGCACCCGGGGCCTCCTCAGTCCCGGCGAACAGGCTCCCGAGCATCACAGTGTCGGCACCGGCCATCAGTGCCTTCACGGCATCGCCCGAGGTCCGGATGCCGCCGTCTGCACAAATCGTCACGGAGAGGTCAGCAGACACGTCCGCACAGTCGTCGACGGCAGTTAGCTGTGGGACGCCGGCCCCGGCGACTTTGCGCGTCGTACAGTGCGAGCCCGGGCCGATGCCGACCTTCACGCAGTCCGCACCGGCCGCGGCCAAGTCTTCGACGCCTGCCGGTGTCGCTACGTTTCCCGCGACTAGGTCTGTCTCGGTGAACTCGGCAGCTAACGTCTCGACGGCGTCGAGGGTACGTTCGAGGTGACCGTGCGCGACGTCGACGACGAGGGCATCGACACCGGCCTCGACCAGCGCCGCACTCCGAGCGACGTAATCCTCGTTGATTCCGACAGCGGCCGCGACCTGTTCGCCTTCGGCCTTCACCTGTTCGACTTGCGCGGCTTGTTCCTCCACGGTGAGGAACCGGTGCAAGACGCCGAGTCCGCCTGCTCGACTGAGGGCCGTCGCAAGCGCCGCCTCCGTGACAGTATCCATCGCCGCCGAGACCAGCGGCGTGTCGAGTTCGAGTCCCGGCGTCAGGTTCGTCGTCAGGTCGACGTCGCTTCGACTGTCGACCGCGGAACGCTGTGGAACGAGCAGTGCATCCCCATAGCTTAGTCCAGTGCGAATGTCATTCATGCCCCATCTAACAAATCACCACGAGCGTATAAATCTCTGGAAGGGGTCGAAGGCGGCGTCTATCATCTCCCCATCGAGTACACACAGACCAGTAGGTGGGAAGTGACGCTTCTGCGGTAAGTCTTTGTACCCACACTAGCGTCGGGAGAGTTCGTGGATGGCGACGTCGACGGCTCCAGTAGACAGAATAGTATAGTGATAGAGAAGTTTCAACAAACTCATATGGGACGAGTCCTCGCGGGCAACTATGGCACAGACGACACTCGGTACGGTAGACGAACTACTAGAGGGGGCTCTGGAAGAAATCGACGACCCAGACACGCAGTACAAGTTGCGAAATGCTCGTCAACTCGTTGCCGTCATCGAGCAACGTCACCAAGCAGTCAACCAATCGGTCGAGAAAGTGGTAGACGAGGATGTGTTAGAGAAGCTCCAAAACCTCGGATACGTTGACTGACCGACACACATGCCATCGTCCCCATTTTGGAGATTGTCTCGGGGATTGCTCCCGAAGGGGTTACGCATGGTGCGCTGATGAGCAGGTACATCGTCGAGGAAATCGAAAAGACGTGACCGATGCCAGTCGTAGTGGCGGAGCGTCCCCCGCTCACCCATCAAGTCTCGGTGGGTGTGGGATAGTACAGTATCGTTCGTTCGCAGAGGGTCACGTCGGTGACGACGACTGCGACTCCTTCCGGAGTGCCGAGATACTGCTGTAGACGACGGCACCGCTGACCAGCAGTGCGGACCCGACGATGAGCGCCATACTGACGGTGTTCAGCACGTCGATACCGTAGACCTTCCCTATCTCCCTAACTGCGACGGCGAGTGCACCGCCGAGCAACATCAAGCCGAAGTAGACCTTGATTTCGTCTTCGTCGACGATACTCGTCGCGGCGGACCCGACGCGTGCGCCGAAGGCGCTCCCCGCCAGTAACGGCAGGACGATGGAGAGGTCGACGCCACCGTCCAGCGCGTACAGGAAGCTCCCGAAGCCGCCGGAGAAGACGATTTCGAAGAGGTCGGTCCCGACGGCTATCGGGACCGGGACGCCGATGAGGTAGAACAACGCGGGCATCCGGATGAAACCGCCGCCGACGCCGAGGAACCCCGAGAGGAGTCCCGTGGCGAACGCGACGGCGAGGATCATCCACAGTGAGACGGAGACGCCGCCGCGGAGCGATATCATCGGCGGAACGCGATACGACTGAATCTTCTTCGCGATATCGGGGATGTCGTCGGCGTCGATGTCCTCGTCGGCGGCGTCGTGGTCGATACCGCCACTATCGTCGCCTTTCAACGCCTCGTAAGTGACGAAGACGCCGATGCCGCCCAGCAGGAAGACGTAGGTGACGCTGATGATACTGCCCGCCATCCCGAGTGCCTCCAGATGCAGGACGATTTCCTTCCCTGCCTCGATGCCGGCCGTCGTCCCGAGGATCATCAACAACCCGAGTTTGTAGTCGACCTGGCCGAGGTCACGGTGTTTCAGGGTCGCGATGACCGACGTCCCGAACACGAACGCCAGACCGCTACCGACTGCGACGCGTGTCGGGTATCCCATCACCAGTAGCGCCGGGGTGACGAGGAACGACCCACCCATTCCGAAGAACCCAAACAGGACACCGATGAGCAGGCCGAACCCGACGAACAAGACCAGCATCGCCAGACTGAGTCCAAGTATCTCCATTGGTTACTCTCTCTTGATGTGGTCGAGCACGGTCTGTCCGAACGCCTGCTCTACGGCGCCGTATCCGACATAGAGGACGACCGCCTCGACGAGCACTGCGCCGATGAGCAGTGCGGCGTCGACGGCGCCCGCACCTATCGAGGTGAACGCACCGAGGCCTATCATCGTCCCACCCCATCTTTATTGTGCTGTTGTGTAAGTATCATACTTTTCTACTCAATCGGCATTAACCGGAGGGGACAGATAACGGTTTTGGCTATCCCCCACAATATTATCTGCGGGAATCCAACCGTTATCCCACCGAGATATTTGTATAAGTTATGCAGATATCGCGGAACCGGCTACGGTATTAGAACAGCACTCATACTGTGGGAAAAGAACTTGCGC
The DNA here is from genome assembly GCF_056934455.1 of Haloarcula sp. H-hyl6. Classification (NCBI taxonomy): domain Archaea; kingdom Methanobacteriati; phylum Methanobacteriota; class Halobacteria; order Halobacteriales; family Haloarculaceae; genus Haloarcula; species Haloarcula sp. H-hyl6. The sequence continues at coordinate 365,783 of NZ_JBRIIK010000003.1, read as the reverse complement.
GCGCTGAACTCGACGGACGTCTTTCGACCGAAATTCGGATTGTTTCACACGCAGTGTAGCCCTGACAGCCTTCACTACTGACGGCACACACTCTCACTCAGTGACCATCGGTATTGTGAATACGAAACAATATTAGTGTGGGTGTCGTAGTGGCTCGTATGCGAGCGATATACGCGACCGACCTCTCGGCGGCGAGTGAAGCGGCCATCGAGAACGAGACCTGCCTAGAGTGTCTCGGCCGAATCGGCGTCGACACCATCCACCTCGTCACTGTCATCCCGTCGAACGTCCACGCGGGGATGCCCGGAATGAACTTCGCGGAACGCCGGCGACGGGCGCTCGACCGGTACCAGACGGTGATGGAAGAAGCGGGGTTCGCCACCGAGACGCACGTCGTGCGCGGAACGCCGCACCGCCGTATCAACGGTATCGCAGAGGCAGAGAAGGTCGACCTGACCGTTATCGGTTCGCGGGGACAGAGTCCACTGGAGAACAGAGTCATCGGTTCGACCGCTCGGAACCTCGCACGGACTACCGTCGTCCCGCTGCTCGTCAACCGCATCGAACGCGGAACGGACGACCCCGACGTGCTCCGAGAACACCTGTTCCAGCGCGTTCTCTACGCGACGGACTTCTCTGAGAACGCCGAGGACGCGTTCAAAGCCTTCTCGTACCTCCGACACGCGACACAGGAGGCGACGCTCGTCCACGTCGAGTCGCCGAAAGAACCGACACCAGAGGACGTCACTCCGAGCGACCGACTGGAATCGCTCGCCGAGACGCTCACCGAGTGGGACATCGACACGACTGTTGCGGTTCGAAGGGGCGACCCTGCCGAAGAGATTCTTGGTCTCGAAGAGGAAGTGACGCCGACGACCACACTCGTCGGCTCTCGCGGTCGGAGCCGGTTACGCCGGTTGTTGCTCGGGAGCGTCTCCGAGGAACTGGTCGCTCGCGTCCGCGGTAACGTCTATCTCGTCCCGCCGCCGCGAACCACCTGAGACGGCAGAGTCACAGTATCAGTAATGGCACGCCACCGGGGGTCCGTCGTGTCGTATCATTTCGACGAACGCGGAGTACCTCCTGTCGCCGAGCACAGCAACTGACCCGTCGACGCTTCGGACGCGACTGGCAGTAGAAAACCACTTCTCGTCACAGCAAGCACGTTCAGACGACAGTCTACCCAGCAACTACACCATGGAAACTATCCCTCGAACTCGCAGACGCACGTGGGGCCTGATAGGTGGGGCGAGTCTCATGTCCACCGGACTCGCCGCGTACGAAATCGTCCCCGCTAGCGTCACGCCACTGATTAGGGAGTCCTTGCAAATCGGACCGACGGTAGCCGGCCTCCTCGTCGGGACGATGTTCGGTGCGGCGGTCGTCGGGAGTTTGCCGGCCGGCGTCGTCCTCGATCGGACGAACTCCCGCTCGATGATAGCGCTTGCAGTTGCGGCGCTTCTCGTCGCGGGATACTGGGGGTGGGTCGCAGGCAAAAACGGCGAGTACCGAGGCGTCATCGCCTCCAGAGTTCTGGGCGGTCTGGCCTACGTCGTCGTGTGGAACGCCGGCATCGACATCGTCAGCCGTGCCGTCGGCAGTGCGCACCGGGCAACGGCCGTCGGCGTGTTCACTGCGAGCGGTCCCGTCGGCTTCGCGCTCGGACAGGGCACCGGACCGCTCATCGCGAACCGGTTCGGCTGGCCCGCAATCTTCCTCGCGTTCACGGGGCTCGTCGTCCTCGGCTTTCTCGTTTTCTGGCCGACGAGTCAGGACGTGGAGCAGAGCCGTGGCGACGCTCCCTCTCCCCGCGAGTTGCTCGAAGTCCTCCGTAACCCGCACGTCTGGCTCGTCGGGTCGCTCGGGTTCCTCGGATACGCCCTCTACCTGTTCGTGAACAGTTGGGGGGCGTCGTATTTCACCGAGGAGATGCGACTCTCGTTGGCCGTGAGCGGGCTCTTGGTCGCGATATTTCCGGCTGTCGGCGTGCTCGCGCGAATCAGTAGCGGACTCCTCTCGGACCGGATTTTCGACGGTCGGCGACAGCCAGTCCTCCTCGGGTCGTTCGCCGTAGCGGCACCCCTACTGCTGTCGTTCACACGGTTCGGGTCCGTCGCCGTACTCGTCGCGATACTCCTGGTGGCGGGATTCGCCATCCAACTCACCTTGGGCCTGTCCTTTACCTACGTTCGGGAAATCGTCGACCCGAAGGTCGCTGGGACAGCGGTGGCGTTCCAAACGAGTGTCGGGCTCGCAGGGGCGTTCGTGGCTCCAATCGTCGGCGGCGCCGTCGTCGATACGGCCGGGTTCGATACGGCGTTCGTGGTCGCCGGCGGCCTCGCCTTGCTCGGCGTCGGCGTCGCGCTGATAGCCCCCGAACCAGCACGTCGTCCGTGACATGTGCTCCTGGCGTCACAGAGAGGGCACTACCCGTCGGACGCGACGACGTCGTTCCGAAGCGTCCCGACACCCTCGTAGGTTATCTCGACGGTGTCGCCGGGGGCGACGGTTCCGGGGTTCGCCGGGCTACCGAACGCGATTCCGTCGCCCGGGCGCAGAGTGAACCGTCGGGAGATGTACGAGACGATTTGGTAGGGGTCGAACAGCATCAGTTCGGTGTTCGCCGACTGGCGCGTCTCGCCGTTGATGGCCGTCTCCATGTCGATACCGCGCGGGTCGAGGTCGGTCTCGATCCACGGCCCGAGCGGTCCGGACGTGTCGAACGCCTTGCGTGCGGTACGGCCCTGTTGGTCAAGCGCGTCGACGTCGTTCATCACTGTGTACCCTCGGACGACCTCGGGGACCTCCTCGGGGTCGACGTCCCGGCACCGCTCGTCGATTACGGCGACGAGTTCGCCCGCGTACGTGAGTTCGTCGGTCCACTCGGGGTACCGAATCGGCGCGTCCGGGCCGACGAGCGACGCCGGGGGTTTGATGAAGAAGTCCGGTTCGTCCGGTCGCTCGTAGTCCATCTGGTCCAGCGTCTCGGCGAAGTTCCGGCCGACACAGTACAGCGCCGACGGCGAACAGGGGTGAATCAGGTCGCCGTCCCGTCCGACGACGTACTCACCGTCGTCCGTCGTCAGGACGCCGTCTGCGTACCGGCCGCTGACTATCCCACCGGGAGTCTGCATCCGTGCGAGTTTCATGAGCGCGTCTTGTGTAGCGGTGTCAAAAGGTCCATTGACATAGCGACGAAGCCGGACTGTCGGTCAACGACGAACGGAGTCGCCTCGGCGAACGACTCAAGCCGGGTATCCGAAACAGGGCACAGCCAGTTAGGGCGTACTCAGAGAGTGTTTTTACTGTGGTGTCACAACTAGTCCCACATGATACAGAACCGGCATCAATTGTCTCTCGGCCCGGCCCACGAGTTGGTCATGGACTGCATCGAGGCGGGTATCGAAGCCACACACCCCGAGAATGCCGTGGAGAACGCGTTGTCTCGCTCCGGAGAGACGCTGTGCGTTCGGGGAACCGAAATCGACCTCGCCGAGTACTCGGAGGTTCTCGTCTTGGGCGGCGGCAAGGCGGCCGCGCAGATGGCCCGCGCAATCGAGAGCGTCGTCGGCGACGCACTCGACGGGGGAATCGTCGTCACCAACGACCCCGTAGAGACCACGCACACCACGGTCGTCGAGGGGTCTCACCCGACTCCAGACGAGAACGGCCGCGAGGGGGCCGAGGAGTTGCTTTCGCTGGCGAGCGGGGCCGGACCGGAGACGCTCGTCCTGTGTCCCATCTCGGGTGGCGGGAGTGCACTACTGCCGGTGCCCGCGGGAGACGTCTCGCTCGCGGACCTGCAAGCCCTCACGGAGGACCTGCTCGCCAGCGGCGCGTCCATCGACGAGATAAACACGGTGCGGAAACACCTCTCCCGAATCAAGGGCGGACGCCTCGCCGCCGCGGCGGCACCGGCGACGGTCGTCGGTCTCCTCCTCAGCGACGTCGTCGGGAACGACCTCGGCACCATCGCGAGCGGACCCATCGTCGGTGACCCCTCAAGCTTCGCGGACGCCAGAGCCGTCCTCGAAAGCTACGGTATCGACCCGCCCGCGACCGTCGCGGACCACCTCGAACGGGGGGACGCTGCGCAGATACCCGAGACGCCCGCGCCCGACCACACCGTGTTCGACACCGTGCAGACGCACGTCCTCGCGGACGCGTCCACGGCCATCGACAGCGCGAAGGCCGTGGTGGCGGCGTCAGAGTACAGCCCCGTCGTCCTGTCCTCCCGAGTCAAAGGTGAAGCGCGTGAGGTGGGGAAAGTACACGCCGCCATCGCCAACGAAGCCGTGAGCACGGGGAACCCTGTCGAGCCACCGGCAGTCCTGCTGTCCGGTGGTGAGACGACGGTCACGATTCGAGGAGACGGTCTCGGCGGCCCGAATCAGGAGTTCGTACTGGGGGGCCTGCTCGCACTGACCGCTGACGACGTCGTCATCGGGAGCGTCGACACGGACGGCGAAGACGGTGCGACCGATGCCGCCGGCGCACTCGCCACCCGAGCGATACTCGACGACGCGGCCCAGGCCCGGAGAGCGCTCGACGCCAACGACACGTACGACTACTTCGCGGAGCGGGACGCGTTGGTCCAGACGGGACGGACCGGAACCAACGTGAACGACCTCCGGGTCGTCGCCATCCCGGAGTGATTCGAAGGCCCTCCGCTGGCCGAAGACAGGATTCTCTGTGGGTCTCCGACGAGGGCAGACCACGCTGTTTCGCCGGGACGTGACGAGGGTGACGACTGTCTAGGACGTCAGAGCCAAATCGACAGCCGTGACCCCGATGGGAGGGAGATATGCGCGAAAAACGAATTTGACGGTGTGCTAGTACACCCGTTTATCCAAGTGTCGTCCGGTCTATGTCGTCGTCAGTGAGCGAGTCGGCCGTTCACTCATGTCGTTCGAGGACGGTCCCGCCGTCACCGACAGCGATGGCACGCGACTCGGCGACGGCGACCCCATCGAGCGAACCACTCGCCGGCGTGACCGCACGTTGCCAGTCTCCGCCGTCTGAACGCTGAGAGAGCGTTCCGGCGACGCCGGCCACCACCGACTGTTCGCCTCGTTCCGCTATCGACAGGAGTGCGTCGTCGGTGACGCGCTCTGGCGTCCAAGAGTCCCCGGAACGTCGATAGACGACCCCGGCGTCCGTGCTGACGGACACTGTCGAGTCAGTCGCCGAGACGTCCGTCATCGTCCCAGCGACGTCGGCTATTTCGACCCGCCTGAACGTCTCGCCCCCGTCTGTCGTTCGAAAGACCTGCTGGCTGGTGTCACACGCCCACCCCACCGCATCGTCCGCCATGTCGATTCCGGCGATACTCGACCCGCTACCGGGAACCACCGGGTCCTCCCACGCCATCTGGCCGTCGTGATACAGGCCCCGTCGAACGCGGCCCGACCCGTCCGCGACCAACACCGTTTCGTGCCCCCGGCCGTCGGCGGCCGCGACGCCGACGATGTTCGACGTGTCACCGTCGGGCGCGGTGTAGTCGACGTGGTTCCCGGTCTCGGTGTCGATTCGTGCCACAGCACCACCGTCTCCAACTAGCCAGATACCGCCGCCGGTGGCATCCACCCCCCGGAGCGAGGTCGACTGTGCCCGAGGCCCGTCCGACAGCAGCGTGGCCCACTCCCCGTCGTCGCTGCCGAGGACCACGCCGTCGTCGCCGACCACGTACGACCTGCTGTCCGTGAGTACGACGTCGTGGAGGCCCGCGTCGGTCGGAACCTTCGCCGCTGTCCACCGAGATGGTTCGGTCGTAGAGGAGTCGGTCTGGGGCGACGTAGTGGGAGTCTGGGCAGTCTCAGCGTCTCCGCTCCTCCGCAGGTACAGCACGACCGGTGGCACGGCGTACGCCGCGAGGGCGACGACGGCGAAGCGTTTGTCGAGGAAGGTCAACATGCCGAACGCGGTCAACGCCGCGGTGGCGAGCGCGTGTACCCACGTCTTGGTGTAGCGACGAATGAACGCCGTCGGCTCGTCCCGGCCGGGCTGGTCCGTCATCGCCCGCAAGTTGTCGCTCCGGACGGTCGTGTCTTTCGTCCGGCCGAGCGATACCGATGGCACTGGAGACTGCGGAGAGCCATCGTGACCCTCGTTGGCGTAGATAGCTGTGTCCCACGGTCACCCTCTCGACTGTTCCGGACGAAGACCGAACGTTGGGACGGACCTGTGGATTGCACAGTTCTCTCGCACAGATTCGGCGTGTCTGCTGTCGAAAAGTTGTGCGACCAGATTGGCCACGGACCGCACCTCTAACACACTTTTTCAGAGGAATATAGGAGAATATTGAGTGTCGAATACAGTATCTATATATCTATCGCTCTAAACTGCAGACTTTGTACATATACTTCGAACCTATCTTTTGGATTGCCATATAGCTACACACTGGGCGTATTTCACGATTTGATGGGTATTTTCGACGATTAGCTACCCTTCGTTCCAAATACCTACTTCCATTCTACGGGTGCTACTGTCGCAATCAGGTATCCAGAGAGACGTACGCGACGGCCAGAAGAGTTGGTAAGGTTCAGCCCAGTCGGTGCGATGCGAGGAAGTAAAGAGGCCAGACAGTACAGTTTCGGAGTACGTTACGAGTATCGTCGACTCTCGCTCGGCTCACGGTCGATTCTCCCGAGGTACCGATGTCGTGGATGTGAGTCCGTTCGAGCCTTTCGAACAGTCGTGCCAACCGTTACCACCCCACTTTCGACAATCGTCATCGAGCGACTACTCTCACCGAGTCCCACAGGGCATCTCCGAGTAGAAATAACAAAAGTACAAATGGTAGTCAGTTAGTTGGTCGCGTATTTTCGTGTGGTAGGACCGAGCGATACCGCGACCCGTGTCCGACGCGCCCGTGATGCCGACCGAACCCAGTTCGAACCCTTCGAACGGAGCACTATATAGCCGGATTGTGACAACGAGAGTCCCGGTCGCAACGCGGTCGACACGCGAGCGTCGCTACGAGTGAGCGATATTGAGTTCGAGTTCGTTCGCGGCCCCGAGAAGCAAGTCCGGGAGTTCCGTCTCGAATCGCTCGCCCTTGAGGCGGTGAGACGGGCCAGTGACGCTGAGGCCACCGATAACGGAACCATCTGGGCCACAGATAGCGACGCCGACGGCGTGCGTTCCCCGAAGCGACTCCTGTCTGTTGAAACTGTATCCCCGCTCCCGTATCGTCTCGAGTTCGTCCAATAGCTCCGCTCTGTCGGTAATCGTGTACTCGGTGACCGGTTCGAAGTCGAACTGTTCGACGATTTCGAACATCTCCGCCTCCGGCAGTTCGGCCAGAATCGCTTTCCCGGCCGACGCGGCGTAGAGCGGGATGCGGCTACCGATTCCGGGGTCCGTGTGTACCGCCTGCTCACCGACAGACCGGGCGAGATACACCGCTTCACCGTGTTCTTCGACGAAGAACTGGGCTCTCTCACCCGTCTCGTCGGCTATCTCCTCTACTTTGTCACGGACGAGTTTGTACCCGTCGTAGCTGTTTCGGGCCGTCACTCCGAGGTCCAGAAACCGCAGGCCCACGTGATAGCCGTCGGCCCGCTCGACGACGTACCCGAGTTCTTCGAGCGTTCGCAGGTGCCTGTGGACGGTGCTTTTCGCGTACTCTAGCTCCCTCGATAGCTCCGAGAGCGTCATGCCTTCACCCTCTTTGACGCACTGAACCACGTCGAACAAGGTCTGTGCTGTCTGGACCGAGTCGGGCAGGCCGTCGTTGGCGGGTGTTCCCATGTACTCCGCTACTGGTCCGTGAAGTAAAAAGCTGTTCGACGTGTTCGAACGCGACGGCGTGACGACCCGCGAATTATTTCGTCGTGGGGGAGTCGACGGCGACTGTTCGATAGGCAGATTTAATCCCCATTGGCAAGTGTGCCCAATCGTGGCATCGCTCTCGTCGATAGCCGGAAGCGACGCTGGTGTCATCCGAGAGCGGCCGTTCCAGTTGCTCTTCCTCACGAACATGCTCCCACCTCTCGGGACAGCGCTCCTCTCACCCGTTCTGGGGTCGCTCATCGAACCCCTCGGTGCGACCCCCACGAACATCGGCCTGATGATGTCGGCGTTCACCGCACCCGCCGTCGTTGTCATCCCCATCACCGGAGTACTCGCGGACCGATACGGTCGCCGTCCCGTCATCCTCTTCGGCCTCCTCTGGTTCGGAATCACCGGCACCGCTATCGCTCTCGTCTCGGAGTTCCGGATGGCCCTGCTGTTGCGGTTCTGTCAGGGCATCGGGTTCGCAGCGCTCACACCTATCATCATCACCAGCATCGGAGACCTCTACTCCGGGACCAAGGAGGCCACAGCACAGGGGTTCCGTTTCACCGGGTCCGGACTCACACAGACCGTGTTTCCGTTGGGTGCGGGGCTACTGGTCGGCATCGCGTGGCAGTATCCGTTCCTCCTCTACGCCATCGCCTTCCCCATCGCCGCCGTCGTCTACCTGTGGTTCGAGGAACCGGTCGACCCTGACGCTGACGACGGGGACGAGCGCGACGTCCGCTCGCAACTCGCCGGCCTAGTTGGCCTCGTCGCACACAGGCGCGCGTGGACGATGGTCGTCGCCCGCGGCGCCGCGAACCTCGTCTGGTTCGGGTTCCTCACCTACAACTCCATCGTGGTCGTGGACGTCCTCGGACGGACGCCCGCGGAAGCAGGCGTGCTGGCGGCCCTCGCGAGCATCAGTTACGCGCTCGCCGCGACGCAAGCCGGTCGCATCACGGCCCGTTTCGAGCGGCGACTCTACCCGCTCGTGGCGACGAACCTCTCTATGGGCGTCGGTCTCGCCGTGGTCTTTCTCGCGACGTCGCTCTGGATGGCGGCCGTCGGTGTCGTGTTCATGGGCGTCGGATTCGGAATCGTCCTCTCGATATACCGGAGCGTCATCACCACGCTCGCGCCGCCCGCGCTCCGCGGTGGACTGGTGAGTCTCAGCGAGGGGAGCGGACGCGCGGCAGCGACGATGACACCCGTTCTGATGGGGGCCACTATCGCAGTCGCGAACGCGCAGTTCGGGTTCGCCCTCGCCGTTCGGATGGTCGGCGTCACGACGGCGGCAGTCGGCGTCGGCGTCGGTATCGTCTGCCTGTTGCTGATGAGTACGTCGGCCCCGATTCGGATTGCCGAGTGAGCCGCGTCGACGGCGAGACGTCACCGGCGCGACGAGTATCTCTATCGGTACTTATCAGGTGGCCGGTTCTCGATTTCGGACCCCGAGGACGCCGAGAACGGCCGGCACGGCGGCCTCCGGAATCGACCAGTCTCCGGGCCGGCAGGGTCAGTGGTACGCCGCGATGCCGGTCAGGTCCTCGCCGAGGACGAGCGTGTGGATGTCGTGGGTCCCTTCGTAGGTGTACACCGTCTCCATGTTGGCCATGTGGCGCATCGGGGAGTAATCCGCCGTGATGCCGTTTCCTCCGAGCATCTCTCGGGCGACGCGGGTCTGGTCGCGCGCCATCCTGACGTTGTGTCGCTTCGCCATCGAGACGTGTTGCGGGCGCATCTCCCCGGACTCCTTCAGTTCAGCGAGGCGGTGGGCCAGCAGTTGGGCGAGCGTTATCTGCGTCGCCATCTCCGCGAGTTTCTCCTGCTGGAGTTGGAACCGAGCTATCGGGCCGCCGAACTGGTCGCGCTCGGCGGCGTACTGCCGCGCAGTCTCGAAACTGTCGCGAGCGGCGCCGACGGCCCCCCACGCGATGCCGTACCGGGCCTGCGTGAGACAGGAGAGGGGCCCCTTCATCCCCTCGACGCCCGGTAAGACGTTCGTCTCCGGGACGAAGACGTCGTTCAGCCCGATTTCGCCGGTGACCGAGGCCCGAAGCGAGAGCTTCTCGTGAATCTCGTTGGTAGTGACCCCGTCCCTGTCAGTCTCGACGAGGAAGCCCCGAACCGGGTCGTCGTCTGCACTCCGGTCCCGGGCCCACACGACGGCCACGTCGGCGATGGGCGAGTTGGTTATCCACGTCTTCGAGCCGTTCAGGACGTAGCCGTCGCCGTCCCGTTCCGCGTACGTCTCCATCCCGGACGGGTCCGAACCGTGCTGTGGCTCCGTCAGCCCGAAACAGCCGACCGCCTCGCCGCTGGCCAGCGCCGGGAGCCACTGCTCTTTCTGTGTCTCGCTGCCGTAGGCGTGGATGGGGTAGATGACGAGCGCACCCTGCACGGAGGCCATCGAGCGCAACCCCGAGTCACAGGCCTCCAACTCCCGCATCAGGAGGCCGTACCCGCGCTCGCTGACGTTCGGGAGACCGTACCCGTCCAGATTGGGGGCGTAGAATCCCATCTCACCCATCTTCGGAACGAGGTCGGTCGGGAACGTCCCGTCGAGCCAGTGCTGTCCGACGTCGTCCACCTCGCCCTCCACGAACGACCGCGCCGAGTCGACGAGCAGTCGCTCCTCTTGCGAGAGCGTCGACTCCATGTCGAAGTAGTCGAGCATACCCGGACATAGACGGCAGCGGTGAAATAACCCTACCCGCAGATGTGAGGGTGTGCCCTCAGAACCCGGTCGTCCCTTCGAGGCGGTGTTCCTCGACGACGTCCTCGTCCAGTTCGATGCCGAGTCCCGGTTCCTCGGGCACCTCGATGTAGCCGTCCTGAATCAACGGTTCGTCGCTCGCGAGCATGTCGTCCCACCAGTCGACTTCCAACGCGTGGTACTCGAGTAGGTCGAAGTTCGGCGTCGCCGCCCCGAGGTGGACGCAGGCCATCGTCCCGACGGGACTGCAGACGTTGTGGGGCGACATCGGCATGTAGTTCTCCTCGGCCCGGTCGGCGACCCGCATCGTCTCGGCGAGGCCGCCCACCGTCGTCGGGTCCGGCGTGATGACGTCGACGCCGTGCTCGTAGACGAGTTCCGATAGCTCGAACACCCTGAAGCGGTTCTCGCCGGTGGCGACTGGCGTCCGCGTGGCCTTCGTCACCTCCTTCTGGGCGTCCATGTTCTCCGGCGGGACGAGGTCTTCGAGCCACATCAGCTTGTACTCCTCCAGTTCGTGAGCGAGGCGCTTCGCGCTCTCGACGGAGTAGTCCCAGTGACAGTCGAACGCGAGGTCCACGTCGTAGCCGATTTCGTCGCGCACCGCCTCGACGATTTGGCGTTTCTCCTCGATGGCGGCGTTGGTCAGTCGACCGTTGTACGGGTCGGGGTCGTTGTCCGCGGGTAGGTCGAGGTCGAACTTCAGCGCGGTGAATCCCATGTCGGTGACGCGGGCCGCCTCGGCGGCGTACGCCTCCGGCGAGTACGCGTCGGCTTCTGCGTAGGCAGTCGCGCCGTCTTCGACGGCGTAGGCCTCGCCGGCGTGACAGTCACAGTAGATGCGGACTTCGTCGCGGTACTTCGACCCCAGCAACTGGTAGACAGGGAGGCCGAGAATCTTCCCGGCGGCGTCCCACAGAGCGACTTCGATGCCCGAGGCCGCCGTGACGACCTTGCCGGTCGTCCCGCCGTGTCCGGACATCTCTTGGAAGATGTATCGGACGAGTCGTTCGACGTCTAAGGGGTTCTCCCCGAGGAGGAACCGCTTCGTGTACTCGACGAGTTCCGGAACGCCGCCGCCCCGGTAGGACTCGCCGATGCCCGTGACGCCGGCGTCCGTCTCGACCTTGATGAGGTTCCACTCGAAGTTGCCTTCGACCACGCAGGTCTTGATGTCGGTTATCTCTACGTCGCGGTTCGGGTCGCGGTTCGCTATCTGGTCTGAGTAGTCTCTCATTGTCTGAATTCGTCGAGTGCGTCTTCGTCGAGCGGTACACCGTGGCCGGGTGTGTTCGGCAGGGAAATCTGACCGTTGTCGTCGGGTGCCAAGGGGTCGGCCACCACGTCGTCGAACACCTTCACGTCCATGTCCCGGTAGAAGTACTCTATCCAGAGGCCGTTCTCGACGGCCCCCAGCAGGGACGCGTGGAGGTTCCAGTTGTAGTGCGGCGCGATGGGCACGTCGTAGGCGGCCGCGTAGTTGGCGATGCGGAGCCACTCCGTGATACCGCCACACACGGTGGCGTCCGGTTGGAGGATACTCGCCGCGCCGGTGTCCCGGAGGCGGGCGAAGTTGTGCCGCGTCCCCTCCAGTTCGCCGGTGGCGACGGGGTAGTCGATAGCGTCGTTGACTTCGGCCATCGTCTCGACCTTGTCTATCATCACGGGTTCCTCCATGAAGTAGGGGTCGTACGGTTCGAACGCGCGACACGCCCGGATGGCCTCCGTCGGAGAGGACCAGACGCCGTTCGCGTCCAGCAGGAGCGTCCGTTCCGGCCCTATCTCGTCGCGGACGGCCGCCACGCGGTCGACCTCCTCGCTCACCGAGCGGCGTCCGACCTTCATCTTGACGACGTCGTGGCCCTCGTCGAGATATCGGCGCATCTCCGCGCGCAGTCCTTCGTGGCCCTTGTCGTCGCGGTAGTAGCCCCCGCTGGCGTAGGCGGGGACGGTGTCGGCGTAACCGCCCAACAGCTTGTACAGCGGTTCGACGGCGGCCTTCGCCTTCAGGTCCCACAGCGCGATGTCGACCGTCGAGATGGCCCGCAACAGCAGTCCAGCCCGGCCGATTTGCACCGTACCGTCGTACATCTCCTGCCACAGTCGTTCGGTGTCGCGCGGGTCCTCGCCGACGAGCATCGGTTCGAGGAGGGACTCCACGGCCTCCGAGACGAGGCCGGCCCCCTCGTAGCCGAGCGAGTACCCGACGCCCTCCAGTCCGTCCGCCGTCCGGACGTACGTTATCGCGTGGTCGCGATACGTGAGCGTCCGGTTGGAGAAGGACACCGGGGACTCGAGCGGTATCTCTATCGGAAACGACGCCACCTCTGCGATTTCCATACGCACAGCGGCGCGACACACCGAGTAATAGTCGGCTGTCACGGCAATACTTACCACCCAGACATTTGTACGCCGCCGTCCACACGACTCCGTATGGACGTACCCGAACGCAGTGACGTCGACCACCTCATCGACCCGCAGCCCCTCCCGACATTCGCGCGGGTCCGCTACGAACCACCGACCGAGACGGTCTCTGACCCCGCCGGCGCGGCACGGGCCGAACTCGACGCACTGGCGCTCGACGACCTCCCAGACGGTGCCACCGTCGCCGTCGGCGTCGGCAGCCGCGGTATCCACGCCATCGAGGACATCGCCGCTGGCGTCGTCTCGGACCTCGCAGAGCGCGGGTTCGACCCCGTCCTCGTCCCCGCGATGGGGAGTCACGGCGGGGCGACGGCCGACGGCCAGCGGGAGGTCCTCGAGACGCTCGACATCACCGAGAGCCGAACGGGCGCGCCGATAGACGCCCGGATGGACGCTGAGAAACTGGAGACGGTGACCGTCGGCGACACGGAGATGCCGGTGTACTTCTCGACTGCGGCGCTGGAGGCCGACGCCGTCCTCGTCGTGAACCGCGTCAAGGCCCACACGAACTTCTCCGGCCCAGTGGAGAGCGGCCTGACCAAGATGACCGTCGTCGGACTGGGCAAGCAACGCGGCGCGAAGTCGTTCCACTCGACGGCAATCGCCGAGGGATACGTCGAGACCCTCCGGACCGCCCTGTCCGTCATCGAGTCGAACACGCCGCTACTGGGCGGTATCGCGCTCGTCGAGAACTTCGAAGAGGAGATATGTCACGTCGAAGGCGTCCGGACCGGGTCCTTCTTCGACCGGGAACCCGACCTGCTGGAACGGGCGAACGAGGCGATGCCGACCCTGCCCGTCGACGAGGTGGACCTACTTGTGGTCGACGAACTCGGAAAGGAGATTTCCGGCGCCGGGATGGACACGAACGTCATCGGTCGTTACCGCGTCCTCAACGCCGACGACCCGGGGACCCCCGAAATAAAGCTCATCTACGCACGCGGCCTGACCGAGGCGACGAAGGGCAACGGCAACGGCATCGGGTTGGCCGACATCACTCGACGGGCCGCACTCGACCAACTCGACTTCCGGAAGACGTACGCCAACGCGCTCACGAGCGGGTCGCTGGCGAAGGCGAAGCTCCCCCTCGTAGCGCCCGACGACGAGTTCGCCGTCCGGACGGCCCTGGCCGCGCTCGGCGGGTACGACCCAGAGACCGTCCGCATTCTCTGGATACAGAACACGCAGGACCTCGGCGAAATGTGGGTCTCCGAGCCGGTGCTTCCAGACCTCCCGGAAGCCGCGACAGTCCTCGACCGCGGGTCGCTCACGTTCGGTGACGGGACGGCCGGCTTCTCCGAGTCGTAGCTGCTGTGGCGGTTGCCTGTACAGAAACGTTTTCACGGATGACTCTGATTGGGTGTGACATGGACCTGCAGATAGACGGCAACGCAGCGCTCGTGACAGCATCGTCCAGCGGACTCGGCAAGGCCTCCGCGAAAGCACTCGCCCGCGAGGGCGTCGACGTGGTCATCAACGGCCGCGACGAGGACCGACTGGCCGAGGCGAAAGCGGAAATCGAGGAGGTCGCCACCGGCGAGGTACTCGCACAGTCCGGTGACCTCACCGACGCCGACGAGACGGCGGCGCTCGTCGAGGCGACCGTCGAGGAGTTCGGCGGCCTCGACCACCTCGTGACCAGCGCCGGCGGCCCGCCGTCGGGTGCGTTCATGGACACCGACGACGAGGACTGGCAACACGCCTACGACCTCCTCGTGATGAGCGTCGTCCGACTCGCCCGAGAGGCGGCCCCTCACCTCCGCGAGAGCGACCACGGCACCATCGTCAACATCACATCCCGGAGCGTCAAAGAGGCGCTCGACAGCCTCGTCCTGTCGAACTCCGTCCGGATGAGCGTCATCGGGCTGGAGAAGACGCTCTCGAAGGAACTCGCACCCGAGGTGCGGGCCAACGCCGTCCTTCCGGGGCCGCACGAAACCTCGCGGATTCAGGACCTCGTGAACGCCGCCGTCGAGCGCGGCGAGTACGACTCCTACGAGGAGGGTTTGCAGGGCTGGGCGGGCAACCCGCTGGAGCGCATCGGTGACCCGATGGAACTGGGCAACACCGTCGCGTTCCTCTCCTCGCCGAAGTCCGGGTTCATCAACGGGACTGCCCTGCCCATCGACGGCGGGTCGACGGGGGCGAACCTATGAAGCCCGTCCCGTTCGACGACGCCGAGACGTACGAACCGGAGGACGGGTGGCGCCGCGTCTCGATGGCCGGAAGCGACCAGTTCTCCTTCGAGTGGTTCGAGAAGCCGCCGGGACACAGTTCCCCGATGCACGACCACGAGAACGAACAGGTGTGTCTCTGCCTCGAAGGCGAACTCACCGTCGCCACGGAGGACGACGAGGTCACCCTCCAACCGAACGACTCGGTGCTGCTCGAATCGAACGAGACCCACCGGGTCGAGAACACCGGCGACGAACTGGCGGTCGGCCTCGACGTGTTCGCACCGGGCCGCTCGTTCGACTTCTGGACGGACCGCGAGGAATGAAGTACCTCGCACGCACCGCGAGCGGTCGGCCGCTCCTCGGTGACGGGGACGGGTTCGTTCCCCTCGGCGCGGTCGAACCCGACCTCAACAGCGTCCGCGAGGCGCTCCCACGGGCCGCCGCGGGGACGCTCGGCGACGTCGACGACGCACCCGCCGAACGCGTTCCGGCGGCCGACCACACGTTCGGTCCGCCGCTCGAACGGTTCGGAAAGCTCTGGGGTATCGGCCTGAACTACGCAGAACACGCCGGCGACTTGGACGAACAGCGCCCGGACGAACCGGCGAGTTTCATGAAGCCGCCGACGGTCCTCACGGGACCCGGCGGCCCCATCCGGTTGCCGCCCGAGTCCCAGAGCGAACGCGTGACAGCGGAGGCCGAACTGGCGGTCGTGATGGGCCGGGAGTGCCGGAACGTCGACGAAGCGGCCGTCGACGACGTCGTCGCCGGATACCTTCCGGTCATCGACATGACTGCCGAGGACGTCCTCCAGCGCAACCCCCGCTTTCTCACCCGGGCGAAGAGCTACGACACGTTCCTCGTCGTCGGCCCGACGCTCGTCGTCCCCGAGGAACCGCTCGACCTGACCGACGTGACCGTCCAGACGGAGGTCAACGGAACCGTCGAGGCCGAGAACGAGATTCGGAACATGCTGTTCCCGCCCGAGGAGATAGTCTCGTTCCACTCCGAGGTGATGACGCTCGAACCCGGCGACCTGTTCAGCACCGGCACCCCGGGCGCACACCCCATCGACCCCGGCGACCACGTGCGGGCGACCGTCGAGTCTATCGGGTCCGTCGAGGCCCCGGTGACCCGATAACTGCGCCCCGCGACCAGAGGCATATTTATTACCGATGACACGCGAGTCGCTAGCGTGTACCGAGTACTCATGCCGGTCGACGAGAGTACAGACCGAGCGCTGTCAGCCGCGGAAGCAGTCGAATCGCTCCCGGCCGCGTCCGAGGCGGTGGAGGTAGTCCTGTTGAACGTCTTCGAGGAGTTCGAAGTCTCCGGGGAAGGCGGTCCGGTGAAGTCCGAGGACGTCTGGGACGAAGACAACTTCCCCGAGAGCGTCGACACGGTGGAAGACCGTCTCGAATCGGCCGGCGTGACGGTGACGAAACGCCGGGAACACGGCGACACGGCCGAGCAGGTTCTCGCCGTCGCCGAGGAGATAGACGCAGACAGCATCGTCATGGGCGGGCGCAAGCGGAGTCCGACGGGGAAGGTACTGTTCGGCAGCGTCACGCAGTCGGTGATGCTGTCGGCGGAGTGCCCGGTGATGGTGTCGCTCTCCTAGTGACGGCGACAGTCGACGCTAATTTTCAAGCAGCAGTCACGTACCCAATATACGTAACGGTCGTTGGTGGACTAAACAGATAGATTGTTAAGGATGCCCGATTTTGGGTTCAATGGACATGTCGGAAGATGGTATGCAGCGGCGCAAGTTCTTGTACGGAGCGGCAACCGCAGGTGTAATCGGACTCGCCGGTTGCGGTGGCGACGGTGGTGACGGCGGTGGAAGTGGCAGCGACGGCGGAAGCGACGGCGGGAGTGACGGCGGAAGTGACGGAAGCAGTGGCGGCGACGGCAGTAGCGACGGAAGCAGTGGCGGCGACGGCGGAGGCGGAAACCTGTCGCTGCGCGTCGGTACGTCGGCCGGTGGGACGCGCGACGTGGGCCTGGCAGTCGAGCGTGCCGTCAGTCAGACGAGCGATACCCTGGATTACTCGACAATCGAGAGCCCAGGGTACATCGGGACCATCTACCGGATGGCCCAGAACCAGTTCAACGCGGGTATCACCGACAACAACTCGCTGAACAAGGCCATCAACGACACGGGCCGGTTCTCGGAGCAGTCGGTCTCTCGCATCCCCTACTACGGGTTCTACGCGTTCCCGTACAGCATCTACGTCATCGCCCGGGACGGCACGGGCATCGAGACGTTCGACGACCTGGCCGGCGCGAACGTCTACCCCGCCGAACCGGGCTACTCGACGCGTGCGACGACCCTCGACGTGTGGTCGCAGGACCCGACGGCCGACGTCTACGAGCAGATGAGCATCCAGAACATGGGGGTCGACTCCGCCCCCGGTGCGATGGAGGAGGGCAACATCGACGCCTGTATCGCCTACGGGACCCCCGGCGTGCGGTACACCGGCTGGGTCACCGAAATCGCGTCGCGGCTCGACGTCCACTACGTCGAACCGACCGACGCGCTCATCGAATCCGCGGAGTCCTTCGCCGGCGCCGGCGCCAGCCGCACCTCGTACAGCGACTGGCAACTGGGGAACCAGGACATCGGGACCGACGAACTGTTCCACTGGGACCTGGAGGTCAACTACACCTTCAACCCCGAGGCGAACAACGAGGCCGTCTACGAACTGTGTCGCGTCGTCGACGAGCACAACGACGTCGTCAACGAGGGCGAAGAGCAGTTCAACGACTTCGAGTCCACCAGTGACATGCTGGGTTCCGCCCGGGAGAACATCCCCGTCCACCCCGGCGCAGTCCAGTACTACAAGGACAACGACGCGTGGGACAGCAACCTGCAGGAGGGCGGGCAGTAAGCGAGCTTTCGGACCGGTCTCGGCTCCCGCCGCTGACGGGGACCAGCCGTTCTTTATATACTACCAATCATGAGCACACAAACGGAACACACTGGTCGGGCGTCGAAGCTACTCCGAGGACTGGACGTCACCGTCACGGGCGCCGCCTTGGCGTTTTGGGCCATCGTCATCGCGTGGTCGTACACTCAGACGTGGTCGACGGTCAGATACGCCACCATCTTCGTCGGCGGCATCATGACGGTGTACGCACTCAACGAAACGAGAGAAGCCCTCGAAGAAGGGGACTGGGTCGACAGCGCAGTGCTGTTACCGTCTTCGATAGTGCTCATCACGGCCTCCGCGTACTTCGCGCTGAACTTCGAGGCCGTCTACCTCCTGCGGCAGGGGTTCGCCCTCACGCACGAGTACATGCTGGCCCGTCTCATCATCATCTCGCTGTTGTACCTGACGTGGCGCGAGTTCGGGAACCTGTTCCTCGGCTTGGTCGTCGGCGTGATGATATACGCCCTATACGGGAACGTCATCCCCGGCGTCCTCGGCCACGCCGGGATGAGCGAACTAACCCTCCTGCAGGCGACGGTCACCGACCTGTACGGCTTCTACGGGTCGCTCACGCAGTTGACGGCGTCGTGGATTGCTCCGTTCCTGCTGTACGCCGGGTTGCTGTTCGCCTACGGTGCGTTCGACCTGATACTGCGTATCGCCATCGTGGCGGCGAAGTACGTCGAGTCCGGGGTGGCCCAGACCGCCGTCCTCTCTTCGGCAGTCATCGGCTCTATCAACGGGTCCTACACCGCCAACGCCGCCATGACCGGTTCGTTCACCATCCCGACGATGAAGGAGAGTGGGATGGCCGGCCACCGCGCGGCCGGCATCGAAGCCGTCGCCTCGACGTCGGGACAGGTGCTGCCGCCGGTCATGGGCGCGTCCGCGTTCGTCATGGCGTCGTACCTCGGCGTTCCGTACCTCAACATCGTCGTCGCCGGCCTGGTTCCGGCCGCGATTCTGGTCGCCTCCATCGGTATCGCGGTGCACTACACCGCGCTCAGCGACTCCAGCAGCCAGGACATGGAGTTCTCGGAGTTCTTCGACGAACACCTCACCAGCCAGCAGAAACTGTTCGAGGCGATTCGGTTCGGCATCCCGTTCGGGGTGCTCATCTACCTGCTGGGTATCGCCCAGTTCACGGTGATGACGTCGGCGCTGTACACCGTCATCGCCATGGTCGTCACCGGCATCACGATGCCGACCATCCAGCGCCTCGTGGACAGTTCGGACACCTCACCCGGGGCCGAATTCGTCACGCAGGTCAAGAACACGGTGTTCGGGTTCCGTCGCGGGGCCATCATCCTCGCGCCCATCGCCATCATCCTCGTCGTCATCAGCGGCGTCGTCAACATCTTCGGGACGACCGGCGTCCCGGCGAAGATAGCGCTCTTGATGATAAACATCTCCGGCGGCGTGTTGCTGTTCGCCGTCCTGCTGGGGATGGCCGTCGCCATCCTGATGGGCGTCGGCATGCCGACGGTGGCGGCCTACGTCATCGTCGCCATCCTCATCGTCCCGACGTTCGTCTCCGACTTCGGCGTCGCGAAGATTACGGCCCACTACACCGTCTTCTACGCCGCAATCTTGGCCGGCATCACGCCGCCGGTGGCCACGGCGGCGGTGGTCGCGGCGGGCATCGCCGAGGCGAACTTCTGGAAGACCTGCGGCGCGGCCATCAAGATTGCCGCGCCGCTGTTCGTCCTGCCGGTCGCGTTCGTCTACAACCCCGGCCTCATCGCGATGAGCATCGGCCTCAACACGCTGGTCGTCGGGACGCTGGTCATGCTGGGCGCTATCGCAATCATATACGGGTTGAACTACCCGTTCAGGATGCGTCCCGGCCGGAAGGTGCTCCTCCGGGCCGGACTGGCCGTCCTCGGCGTCCTCATCATGACCTTCCCGTCCGACGTCGTCAAGTTCGCTGGCATCGTCGTGTTCGCGGGCGTCTTCGTCGGTGAGAAGGTGATGTTCCGTGGCCTCAATCTCCCGTTCACGAAGGGGGTGAAACAATGAGTTCCAACGAGGAAGCACCCGAAGACATGGTCGACACGTCGCAGGCGGGCGGCCTCGGCGAGATAATTCCCGACCCGCTCATGCCGGTGTGGCACAGAGTCGAGATGATTCAGGAGTTCCGCGAGACCCACGGTGACACCTACGTCACCGTGCTCGAACTGCTGACCGGCATCGCCCTCACCGCCGGCTACGTCTGGTGGGCCTACCTCTACCTGTTTGGCGGGTCCACGACCACTATCTGAGTCGGCCGGCCTCCGAATCCGTTTTCTCGTCGTCCATCGTTCACTCCCCGCGAGCGGTGCGGCCGCTACGACGGGTCCTATGCCACCAGAAGTGATTGCGTCGGAATCCGCGACGTCGGTCTTACTGCCAGTTCGCCGCCCGCTCGACGTCGTGCGGGATGTGGTTGTCCTGTCGTTTCACGTCGTCGAGATACGCGCGCAGGTCCGCAGTGAACTCTGGGTGGGCGCAGTGGGTGATTATCTCCTCGGCGCGCTCGACCGGCGAGAGGCCGCGCACGTCGGCGACGCCCTGTTCGGTGACGAACACGTCGACGTCGTGTTCCGTGTGGTCGACGTGGAACGTCATCGGGACTACCCGCGAGATGTCGCCCCCCTTCAGCGTCGAGGGGAGCGCACAGACGGTGACAAGCGAGTTGCGGTTGAAGTCCGCCGACCCGCCGACGCCGTTTATCATCCGCGACCCGCCGACGTGCGTGGAGTTGACGTTGCCGTAGATGTCGAACTCGATGGCGCTGTTGACGCCGACGACGCCGAACTGGTCGATGAGACCCGGGTGGTTGGCGACGTCGGCCGGTCGGAGGACGATGTCCTCCGCGTAACGTTCGACGTCCTCGAAGAGTCGTTCCTGCCCTTCCTCGGTGAGCGCCATGGACGTCGCACTCGCACACTCGAGGCGTCCGGCGTCGAGCATGTCGAAGAGACCGTCCTGGATGAGTTCGCCGAAGTACACCACGTCCCGCCCGCCGAAGTCGAGTTCCTTCAGTTCACCCATCAGCGCGTTGCCGAGCGACCCGACGCCGAACTGGAGATGAACCGCGTCGTCGAACACCGGCGAGCGGTCCATCTCCCGGGCGAGGAACGACCCGAGGTTGGCCGCGATAGCGAGGTCGTCGTCCGTCGGGTCGCGGAAGGAGTACGTCGAATCGGCGACGTCGGTCTCGACGACGCCGACGAGTTTCTCGGGGTCGAAACTGACGTGACTGGTCCCGATTCGCTCGCCCGGGGTAGAGAGCGGGACCGGGTCCCTGTTCGGCGGTTTCCCGGGCCGATAGATGTCGTGGAGCGCCTGCAGTTCGAGGGGCTGTCTGTGGTTCAGTTCGACCACGAGACTGTCGGCGGCCTCGACGAACGCCGGGACCTGCCCGAGTGACGTGGAGGGGACGAACCAGTCTTCGCCGACGGCGACGGCTTCGACCACCGCGACGTCGGGGTCGACCAACCCGCCGTACTGTACCTCGTCGCCGATGGCCGAAGCGTTTCGGTCGCTGAACGCTATCTCGCGGCGATTGGTCGCGGACCGGGCAACGCTGGAGGACTGGTACGAGAAGCGGCGGTCGATGGCCCCGGACTCGACGAGGCCGACGTCTATCTCCTCGCCGACGTTGCCGCTGTGGACGACGGTGAGTCCGAGGTCCCGGTCGTCCTCCGCCAGCGCGAGCGGTATCGCCTTCGGGTAGCCGACGCTCCCGAACCCACTGGTGAGCACCGTCGCGTCTGCCTCGATGCCCGCCGCCGCGGTGTCGGCGTCGACGAGCGGCAGGTCGCCGTACAGTCGACGCTCGAACGGTCCGTCCGCCGACGCCGGGCTACGGGTCACGAGCGGTCACCTCGACACTGCTGGTGCGCCGAGTGGTCAGTACGAGCGATGCGACTGTCGCTGGTGGCGTCCTACTGCCACCGTCCGTGAAGGGAGACATTTGTCTGTTGAGTGGGGACTCAGTGCCGGACGGCGGCCTCCGTAGCCGCCGCTTGCGCTCGGGACCGAGTCTCCGGTCGTAAGCCGGTCGCTACTCGTGTATCCGCGTCTGAGATAATAAATCGTGGGGTAGCCGACGAGGGGCGAACCGGCCAGTTATATGAGGGGACGGACCGATACGACGGCCATGGAAGCGTACGACGACATCAGCTACGGCGTGACCGACGGTATCGCGACTATCACCATCGAGCGCCCCGACGTGTACAACGCCTTCACACGGAACACCGTCCTCGAACTCAACGACGCCGCCCGGACCGCCGAAGCGGACGACGACGTGTACGCGCTCGTGTTGACCGGCGCAGGCAAGGGCTTCTGTTCCGGTGCCGACACCACGGAGATGCCCGACTGGGACGAGCAGTCCCCGGAGGAGTACGGCGCGTTCCTCTGGCTCATCCAGCAGTTCGTGTGGAACCTCCGGACGATGGCGACCCCCTCTATCGCCGCCGTGAACGGGCCGGCCATCGGCGCTGGCTGTGACTTCGCGCTGGCCTGTGACCTGCGCGTCGTAGGCGAGGAGGGCGTCATGCGCGAGGGGTTCGTCAACGTCGGACTGGTGCCCGGCGACGGCGGCGCGTGGCTGTTGCCCCGCCTCGTCGGCGAGTCCAAGGCCCGCGAGTACCTCCTCACCGGGCGGGACATCACTCCGGAGGACGCCGTGGACATCGGTCTCGCTGTGGAGGAGGCCGAGGACGCGCTGGCGGCGGCCGGCGACCTCGCCGCGGAGATTCGGGACAAACCCGCGACGGCGGTCCAACACACCAACCGCCTCGTGGACCCCCAACAGAGCTTCGACGACTACTGCCGCAAGGCGGCCGAGTACCAGTGGGACTGCGTCGTCGACGCCGAACACAAGGAAGCCGTGGCCGCGTTCAACGAGGGTCGAGAACCCGAGTACGACCGCTGAGCGAGTCAGGCGGCGAGAGACGGAACGTTACCGGTCAGAGACGGCTGGGAGACCGTCCGCCTTCAGCGCGCGGGCGATGGTGTTCAACTGCATCTCGTCGGTGCCCGCGGCGATGCGTCTGCTGCGGGCGAACCTGTAGAGGTGTTCCAGCGGGTGCCCTTGCTGATAGGCGCGGGCCCCGACTATCTGGACGGCCTCGCTGACGACGTCTTCGACGATCTGCGAGCAGTGGAGTTTCGCGGTCGACGTTTGGAGGCGGGACGGTGGCTGGTCGTGACCCTGTGCCCCCGCCGCAGACATGTACGCCAGCGAGGCGGCGGTCTCGACCTGTCGGTACATCTCGGCGAGTTTCCACTCGATGCCCTGGAACTCGTCGAGCGTCTGGCCGAACTGTTCTCGCTCCTCCGCGTAGGCCAGCGCCTGTTCCAGTGCCGCCTCCGCCCAGGCGACCGTGAGAATCGAACTCCCCAGTCGCTCCCAGTTGAGCGAGACGAGTTGCTCCTTGAACGCCTCCTTGCCCCGCGTGAGCACGTAACTCTCTGGCACGACGACGTCGTCGATAGTGAAGTGGGTCTGGGCGTAGCCGGCCATGTTCGTGTAGACTTCTTCGATTTCGACGCCGGGGTCGTCGTAGGGGATGACCACCGACCCGAGTCCCTCGGGGAACCGGACCCACGTCACCGCCGCGTCGCCGAACGGGACGCCCCCGACCCACGTCTTCTCGCCGTTGCAGACCAGTTGCCCGTCCTCCTCGGTGACTTCCGTCGTCATCGACCCGACGTCGGACCCGGCGTCGGGTTCCGAGATGGCGATAGAGACGAAGCTCTCGCCGGTCGTCACGGCCGGGAGGAACTCCTCTTTCACCGTCTCGGACCCGAACAGGTCGATGGCCCGCGGGGCGACCATGTTCTGCATGTAGGTGAACCACCCCGTGTCCGGACACTCGCGTCCGACCGCTTGAGTCAGGAGCATGGCCGTCACGTCGGACAGCCCTTGGCCACCGTACTCCTCTGAGATGGACGGACAGTAGAGGTCCGCCTCGGCGAGTCGCTGGAGATTCGTCCACGGGACGTCGCCGTTCCACGTGTAGGCGTCGTCGGCGAACTCCGCCGCGACCGACTCCGCACGCTCAGCGTACTCCCGTTGCTCCGCAGTCAGGGTTTGCATCACGCTAGCCTTCCGGATAAACCGTGATAAATTGTCGGATTCGCCTGCCGGGGCGCGTCTGGCCGGTCGACTCACTCCGTGTAGGCTTCGATGCGGGGGGTAAACGTATCTAGCAGTTCGGTTCGTTCGGCGACGCCCCGAACGCCGTGACGCACGCCCGGCCCAACGATGAACGAGTCGCCCGCCGTCAGCGTCTGCTCGTGGTCCCCGAACAGTTCGATGGCCCCCTCGACGACGTACACCGTCTGTTTCGTCTCCTCGTGTTCGTGTTCGGGGAAAACCGCACCCTCATCGACGGTGTAGTGGACCTGCATTGTCTCGTCGTCGTAGCAGAGCACACGCCGTTCGATTCCGTCGTAGGCCTGTTCGGTCTTGTGCGGGTCCTCCCACCTTCCAGCGACGAAGTTCTCGGCTGACTCCATACCCGAGGGTGACGGGCAACCCACATAACGATAGGCCCGGTCGACGAATTTCTCGCGCGACCTCAGACCTTCGCGGCGAGCGTCTCGGCGATGTGTTCGCCGAAGGGAAGCGAGGAGGTCAGCCCCGGAGACACCGCGTTGAGGATGTGCACCGCGTTCTCGCGTTCGATGAACAGCGGGTCTTTCACCAGTTCGCCATCCGCGCTGACCAGTTGGGCGCGGATACCCGCGTAGCTCTTCTCTAAGTCCTCCGCGCATACCTCCGGGACGAGGCGCTGTGACGCCTCGGCGAACTTCTGCTTGCGGTAGGACTTGTTCAGTTCTTCCCACGCGACCGACAGCATCGTCTTGGAGGCGAGGAGTTTCCTGAATCCCTCGTAGGTGAGCGTCTCTGCGAGGTCGGCCAGGTCCACGTCGGTGTTGTCGTACGCCTCGCGGCCGAAGGCCAGCACCGCGTTCGGACCGACGATGACCTTCCCGTCGGTTCGGCGCGTATAGTGGACGCCGAGGAAGGGGAGGTCCGGGTCGGGCGTCGGGTAAATCATCGTCCGACAGAGGTCGGCCTTCTCGGGCGTGAGTTCGTAGTACTCTCCGCGGAACGGGACGACCTGATACCCCTCACCGACGCCGACCTGTTGAGCCAACGTGTCGGCGTGCAACCCCGCCGCGTTCACCAGATACGACGCCTCGATGTCGCTGTTGCTCGTCGTGAGACGATAGCCGCCCGCGGTGTGTTCGACCTGTGTGACGGCGTGACCGGTGTACAGCGAGACGCCGGCCCGTTGAATGTCGCGCGCGAGCGCGTACACGTACTGCTGTGAGTCCACCGAGGCGGCTTCCGGAGCGTAGAGGGCACGCTGTCCGACGGCGTGCGGTTCGTGCTCGTGAATCGCCTCCTCGGACTCCAGCAGTTCGTACTCGACGCCGTTGGCCTCGGCCTGTTCGGCGAGCGTCTCCAGATGGGCCGCTTCGCGGTCCGTCTTCGCCACGACGAGGACCCCCAGTTCCTCGCACGGCACGTCGTTGTCCGCGCAGTACTCCTTCATCCGTCTGGTCCCCTCGGTGGCGAAGCGGGCTTTCTTCGAGTCGGGCGGGTAGTTGAACCCCGGGTGGAGGACGCCAGAGTTCCTGCCACTCTGGTGCTCCGCGAGGTGGTGTTCCTTCTCGAGGACGGCGACGTCGAGGTCCGTCTGTGCCGCGAGATGCTTCGCGACAGACAGCCCGACGCAACCGCCACCGACGATGGCGACGTCGTGATGCATCATTGCTAACTCGTGGCTCGATTTGCCGGGGTCGCAGTTAGGTATGTCGCTTTCACCGACTGTTTCCCCGGGCGGGCGCGCGGCTACCGCTATTTCGCCCCAATCTTCAGGGGAGTTGAGACTACATCGGCTTCAGCGGGACGGTAAGCTGTCCATTCGGCGTGGTGCCACTGTGCGATAGTTCGAAAGACGTTCCCTTCGCTTTGCGGATCGCGGTCGAACACTACCAGTCGAGGCTCCCTCCACTCTGGTATTCAGTCACTTGCGTCTCGAAGAAGTTCTTCTCCTTGTTCAGGTCGACTTGCTCGGACAACCACGGAAACGGATTGTCGGTCCCGTACTGTTCCGGTAAGTCGAGTTGTCCAAGGCGCCGGTCGGCGATGTGTTCGACGTACTCGGCGAACTGTTCGGCACTCATTCCGAGAATCTCGTCAGGGCAGGCCTCGTAGGCGTAGATTTTCTCTAATTCGACGGCTTCGGTGATCAGATCAACCACTTCGTCACCGAATTCGGTGGTCCAGACACCCGGGTTCTCAGTCCGAATCTGGTTGATGAGGTCCACGCCGAACCCGAGGTGGAGTGACTCATCACGCATGATGTACTCGAACTGTTGCCCGACGCCGACCATCTTGCTCTGGCGTTTCAGGCCGAGCATCATCGCGAACCCAGCGTAGAAGAAAATCCCCTCCATGATGACGTAGAATCCGACGAGGTCACGGAGGAAGTTGCGGAGGTCTTCGTCCGTTTCGATGGTGAAGCCCTCTCTATTGATTACCCGCGTCAAGTCGACCACGAACTCGTCTTTCTCTTTGATGGACGGCACGCGGTCGTACATTCCATAGAGGTACTCTGGGTCGAACCCGAGCGAGTCAC
This sequence comes from Haloarcula sp. H-hyl6, assembly GCF_056934455.1. Classification (NCBI taxonomy): domain Archaea; kingdom Methanobacteriati; phylum Methanobacteriota; class Halobacteria; order Halobacteriales; family Haloarculaceae; genus Haloarcula; species Haloarcula sp. H-hyl6. The sequence goes on along the minus strand of NZ_JBRIIK010000003.1, from coordinate 339,106 downwards.
AACAGTAGATGAACGTGTCCGTGTGGATGGCTTCCTCGTAGGCCTGCCGGAGCAGGTACTGACGGCATTCGGGGGCTGTGACGTAATCGTACACTGCCAGGACGATGTTGTTCGCGGTGAGCGACTCGGCCGTCGAGAAGAAGCCGAGATTCCACTCCACGAGCTGTCGTTCGGCGTCTGAGAGGGCCTCGCCGTTCCACTGGGTGACGTCGTCCTGCATCGGGATTTCCTCGGGCACCCAGTTGTTGTTCACACCGGCTTCGTAGTACTCGCGGGCCCAGTCGTAGTCGATCGGGAGTATCTTGTTCGGGTCGTGTTCGGCGTCGTTGTTGATGATGGGCATCGTCGTAGTGATTGAGCGGACGTTCTTTGCGTGTGTTACTGACAAGCCTCGCAGGTGGAATCCTCGACTCTGCAGAGGTCGCCCTCGTCGGTGGGACGACCACCATCGGATTCGAGGGCCTCAGACGAAGACCCATCGCGACGCTGAGTCTTCCCGTACTCGGACATGTCCAGCGTGGACTTCTCGATCTGGGAAGCCCCGAGCGTTCGGAGGTAATAGGTCGTTTTCAGACCCAGTTCCCACGCCGTCTCGTACACATCGGTAAGGAGGGAACCGTCTGTCGACGGGAAGAAGACGTTGTGCGAGACAGACTGGTCGATCCACGTCTGTCGGTGTGCCGTCAGCCGAAGCTGATGACGCGGATCGATCTCGAAGGCCCCTCGGTACAGTCGCTTCAGGTCGTCTGGGATGGCCTCGATTTCCTGAACCGACCCGTCGTGATACTTGATGCGGTCGATCATCGCCTCCTCCCAGAGGTCCAGTTCTCGCAGGTCTTCGACGAGCTGGTCGTTGATGATCGTGAAATCGCCCGACATATTCGACTTCACGTACAGATTAGAGTAGAGAGGCTCGATCGACGGCGTCGTCCCGTTGATGGTCGAGACGGTCGCCGTCGGGGCGATGGCCATCGTGTTCGAGTTCCGCATCCCGTGTTCTTCGATGTGTTCGCGGACGACGTACCAGTCGAGCGTCTCCTCCCGCTCGGTCGGAATCTCACGGCCCCGTTCGTCCTCCAAGAGGTCAACGGTGTCCTGTGGGAGTAGGCCGCGGTCCCACTTCGAACCTTCATACGAGGGGTACGGGTTGCGTTCCGCCGCGAGCTTCGAGGAATTGAGAAGCGCGTGGTAGGAGACGAACTCCTGCCAGCGATTGGCCTTCTCGACCGCCTCTTCGGAGTCCATCGGTATCTCCAGTTGCATCAGGGCGTCGTGGAAGCCCATCGTCCCCAGGCCGACCGGACGATGTTGCATGTTCGAGCGTTCGGCCTCGTCGGTCGGGTAGAAACAGAGATCGACGACGTTGTCGAGCATCCGCATCGCCGTCTCGATGGTCTCCGTGAGGTATTCCCGGTCGAGTTCACCATCTGTGACGTGCGTCGCGAAGTTGACGCTCCCCAGATTGCAGACGGCGTGTTCGTCCGCGGTCGTGTTGAGCGTTATCTCCGTACACAGGTTCGAAGAGTGGACTGTCCCGACGTGGTCCTGTGGGGAGCGAACGTTACAGGGGTCTTTGAACGTCAGCCACGGGTGACCCGTCTCGAACAGTCGCGTGAGCATCTTCCGCCAGAGGTCCTCGGCGTCGACGCGGTCGTACTGTCTGAGTTCGCCTTCGTCGGCTTGCTGTTCGTATTCGCGGTACCGCTCTTCGAACGCCTCACCAGAGAGGTCGTGGAGGTCGGACACCTCGTCGGGGCTGAAGAGTGTCCACTGCTCACCATTTTTCACGCGCTTCATGAAGAGATCCGGAATCCACGCGGCCGTGTTCATATCCGGCGTGCGGCGACGCTCGTCCCCCGTGTTGCGCTTGAGGTCGGTAAAGGCAGGGAAATCGAGGTGCCAGCAGGCAAGGTACGCACACGCAGCCCCGCGCCGTTTTCCAGAGCGGTTGATCGCCGCCGTGACGTCGTTGCTGATACGGAGGAACGGTACGACGCCAGTCGACTCAACGCCAGTGCTCTCGATGAGCGCACCGGCCGACCGGAGATTCGTCCAGTCGTTGCCAAGCCCACCGCTCCACTTCGAAAGCTGTGCGTGGTGTTTGTACGAGTCGAAGATGTTCTCCAGGTCGTCCTGGACTGTCGTCAGGTAACACGACGAAAGCTGAGGGTGCGTCGAACCGCTGTGGAACAGCGTCGGCGTCGATGGAGTGAACTCTAGCTTCGAGAGCACGTCGTAGAACTCCTTGGCTCGTGATTGCGGATCGTCCTCCTCGATTGCGAGCCCCATCGCGACCCGCATCCAGAACGCCTGCGGGAGTTCGAGGTGTTCCCCGTTCTGCTCGATCTTGAGGAAGTACCGCTGGTACAGCGTCTCCATCGCCATGTATTCGAACTTCTGGTCGCGACCGAGTTCGAGGTATGCAGCGAGGTCATCTAGGTCAAAACGTTCGGTAAGGCGCTCGTCAAGGAGGGCGAGATCGACAGCACGTTGGAGGTTCGTGACGAACGCCTCCCGGTATGCACGGTCAAGTTCAAATCCAGTTAGGTTTTCGCCGAGTATCTCCCGGTAGTATCGCTGTCGGAAGACCGCTGCTGCAACGCGTTTGAGCTTCGGCTCACGTTCTACACGTGCGGTCAGGGCTTGAATGACAGCCTGGTAGACTTCGTCGACGGGTGCATCATCGTAGAGATTGCGTTCGATCTCGGTGACGAGGTCGTTCCAGTCTGCCGAGGTTAGATTCGTCTCGATGTCGGTACGTGCTCGGTCAAGGATCGGACGGATATCAGGTGCCGTCCCATTGGATTGCTGGCTCATGTGTTAGGCGATTGATCGTCGTTTATCGCTGGTTCGAAATCGTCGACTTCCGCATCGAGGACCGCATCGAGTTCGCGAAGGAACTCCTCTGGTTCGGAGAAGGCTTTGTAGACCGAGACGAATCGAATATACGCGACCTTGTCGACGGCGCGTAATCGGTCGGAGACGTGTTCGCCGACGAGGCTCGAGGAGACGATGCGTGTCTCTCGATCTTGAAGTGTGCTCTCGACGTCGTCGACGAGGCTCGTCACGCGCGTCTCGGACACGTCGCGCTTCTCCACAGCGCGTTCGATACCCGCGCGAAGTTTCGCACGGTCGAAGGGTTCGATGGTTCCGTCGCGTTTTTTCACCTGGAGGGAATCCCACTCCGGACGTTCGTAGGTGGTGAAGCGGAACGTACACCGTTGACACTCGCGTCGCCGTCGGACGGAAGCTCCGTCGGCACTGCTCTCGGTATCGATGACGCGTGTTCGGTCGTTCCCGCAGTCCGGGCAGTCCATAGTTGTCACTCGTCGACCCTCCAGCTCTATAACCCCATATGTGGGGTCTGTCGGTTTCGACCGCAATATCTGGTGGTGGGAGCTATCATATAAACCTTCCCCAATTTAATTGATATAGTACAACTCCACTTGTATGATGGACGTCGGTAGTTGGGACCATATGCGTCGAGGGAGCCAGTCGACCAGTCGCAACTTCGGGAGATGATTTTGACGTGTGCCGTGATTCCGAGCACTGTAGTAACGGATTCACCCTCACGCTCGATGAGGCAATTACCGGAGTTTGCTGTACGCGCTCGCGGTTTTTCAGAGACGACGACACTGAGGACTCAGAGCCTGTCGTCGGGGATCTGCGTATCGTCGTCGTCCTGTGCTCGGTCTCCGTCGTCGAACGCGTACTGCTCGAAGCTGACATCTTTGTGGTCGCTCATTGGAATCGTCTCCTTCCGCGGAGGGGGGACACGAAACCGACCGAGACACGGGCTAAACAACGGACTACACTTAGAGAGCGATTTGTCGGTTGGCAAGGTTCCGGCTTACCGTCCTCGACAGTCGGCATCCGACGCATCGTCCCCTTCGTCTCTCAGTACCCTCGTCGCTCGCTTGGCGACGACGTCCATCTTGCAGACGACGACTACGTCTCGGCGGTCGGGACTTCCCCTGCCAAGTCGCGCTCGCCGGCCACGAACGAGAGTGGGTTCAGGCTTCCCCGGGTCGACGGCGAACCGCTCGATGTCGAGGGAGAGCGGCCCCAGTACCGCCTCGAGCAGGTCGACGCTTTCGCACGTGTCACCGTGCGGATTCGACGTGTCCCACTGGGAGCACGTCGAGCGCCAGTTCCACGAGCTCCTCTCGGAGGTCCGGACGTACTCCTCGGGAACTGCGCCGGTCACACTCACCCCAGTTTACCGGCGAGTGCTTTCGCGGCCGTCAGCACCGGGTCCCATACGGGGCTGAACGGCGTGGCGTACGCCAGGTCGGCGTTCTGTAGCCGTCATGCCGGCGTGTAGGGCCATCGCAACCGTGTCGATTCGCTTGGCCCCCTCAGCACCGACCACGCTACCGCCGAGTAGCTGTCCGGAGCCCCGATCTGCGACGAGGGTGACCTGAATCGCTTCGCTGCCGGGGTAGTAACCAGGGCGTGATTCGTCGGTGATCGTCACATTGCCGGGCTCGAAGCCGGCTTCCCGAGCCCGCGCCTCGTCGATGATTCCAGTGCGCGCCGCACCCAGGTCGAACGCCTTCACGATTGCGGTCCCCGCGATGTCACCGACCGGCGTCGGTGTACCTGTAACCGTCTGGCCGATCGCCCGGCCGGCGCGATTGGCGGTCAGCGCTAGGGGCACATGGTCGGGCTCGCCGGTCACGACGTGGCGTGCCTCCGCGCAGTCGCCCGCCGCATAGAACTCCCAGAAGAACAGCCCAAAAGAACAAGCGATACGGAGCGGTAGTACCACTCGAGGAATGGCCGACTCGGATGGAAGCGCCGAATCGACACAGTCGTATCGGGCACTATTCGGACTGGGCGGCGCGCTGAGTCTTTGCTGTCTAGTCGCGGCCCCAGCGTCGACCGGTGCAGCCGGCGCCATCGCTGGCGGCGGCACCGCCGCTCTCGGTGGGAGTCTGGTTCAGATTATCGTGACGGCCGTAACCGTGGCGCTTCTGGTAGGCTTCGTTCGACTTCGGACCGGCGACGAGAGCTGCGACGCCTGATCCGAGCGCTACCGTCCGCACGCCTCGCAACGCTGTCGCTGATAGTATAGCAATCCGCCGAAGGCGACGCCGCTCACTGCGCCGAGCGCCGGCCGCAGCGGGTCGAAGTAGGTCATGAGCGCCGACGAACTGAATAGCGTCAGCAGCACGACGTTACAGATCGGGCAACCGAACGCCAGGAACCCGCCGACGATGCCGCCGGCGGCGTAGCGGTCGCCGATCGGATCTTCAGTCAGCGACCGTTGGTAGACGAAGATGGCTGCGAACGCTGCCGTGGCGAGCAGAAATAGGTAGTCTGCCAAGGTACGCTCCACCATGCGAACGTAGATGGGGTTCGGTATCAGTCCTGTCACGACCCCGAACAGCAGGAAGGTTCCGATGCCGACGCCGGCGCTCTTCACAAGCCGGGGGCGCGGGAGGTCCGTCACTGCCCCACCTCCCCTCGCCAAGCGCCATCCGTTCGGTTATTCGATGCGTTCTGTGTCTCAACCGTCTGAGGTCGATTGGTCTGTCGCATAGTCACGTTGAATCGATCGAACACGTCTGTGGATCACCTGCGCGCCCGAGGAAATAGAGAAGCAGGGCGATGCCGCCTACGCGGAGAAGGTTGCCGTCGTACGGCAGCGCCGCCATCGCACCGACGAACCCCAGCGCTCCGAGCACACCCGCACCGCAGCTCGCGCAGCCGGCGGCAACCACTCCGGGCACGACGCTGACGACAGTTGCAGTCCCTCGACGACGCGCGCGTCGTACCAACGCCAGTGCGTTTGTCGTCGCAATACCGGTTAAGACTGCGTATCCAGCGACCAGTGCGAGACCGACTGCACCGGTGCTCAGGTATACTTCTCGAGTGAGTGCGGTAACGGCATAGACGACGGTGCGCGGGTCGTTTGCAAGCACCTGAATCGAGAACTGGAGAAACGAACTCAAGACCAAGACGATGTACGTGACGACTGTGCCGAGGGCGGTCGACAACAGGCGTAGATCGGACGTAAGCGGGTAGACGAGCGCGCCGCGGAGACTGCGAGCCCAGTCGCGACTCGCAGGAGTACTGTTCCCGCTCACGAGTCCATCACCTGGTCGATTGCCTCCGCGAAGTTCTCGTAGGGGTGGGCCCCAACTAGCTTCCCAGCAGCCCCAGACTCGCGGTTGTAGATAACGAAACCTGGTGTACCCTGAATTCTCGCCGCCTGAGCCACGTCGATATTTGGATCCATACTCTCACGAATCGGGTTCCCTCGTTTCTCACGGCAGTTATCGACCGCGGATACGTCAACGCCAGTTGTCCGCTCGGTAACCTGGGTGAACGTCTCCTCGTCAGCCCAGTCCGTTCCGGAACGAGGCTGTTCGTCGAAGGCCGCCGAGTGCCAGTTCCAGAATGCGTCAGGATTACTGTCGGCAACCTGTGCCCACACGCACCGCCCCCATATCGCCGCTGGCATCGAGTACTCCCCAATATTGGGATAGGACAACACTACCAGGCGGGCGTCGCCGGTGTCGAGGTAGTTGCGACCGATTTCAGGGAACGTCTCCGTCTCGAATTTCTTGCAGAACGGACACAGGTAGTCCGTCCAGTAGTAGATGTCCACCGCAGCGTCACGCTGGCCCGCAATCGGTCGTCCAGCGAGTTCGACGCCGAACTCTGTCGTCGTGGTGCTGCTGTGGGAGGTAGCGGGAACGTAGTGATGCTCGCTCGATCCGGACTGTGACGCGACATACGCGACACCGCCCCCGAGTGCGAGTATTCCGCCGCCAGCGAGAAGGGCTCGCCGACGAGTGATATTGCCCCTGTCGTCCATCGTTGTCCAATACCACTTTTCGTCGTCTGATAGACGTTGTGGTCCGTTGGTTGAAAACCACAATCTTCCTCTTTAGGGACCCTACACCGCGTTTTCGACTGTCTCAATTATTGAATACGGGTCGTGTGAGCCATCATTTCGCACCACGACAACGAGCCCGGCCGTCTCGTCGACTGGCACCGCGACGGTGACCAGCGTATCGTACACGCGAACAGTTGCGTGCAACGACTCCCCGTGATACTCCTCGTAGACCGAGCTGCCGATAGCCTCCAGCTGGATGTGCTCCAGAATCGCACGGATGTCCGAAACAGTGTACTGTGAGGACGCCGCCTCGTCTCGGTAGACGACATCGTACTCGCCGTCCTCGTAAGAAGCGAGGCCGACCAGCGTGTCACGGAGTTTATCATTCAGTGTCGATTCGAGATGGTGAGCGATATTCGCAAGTGAGCGGTCATTTGAGTGTGGTCCGTCCGCGCCAGCAGATCCATCGGTCATATTTGTTTCAAGCGTGCGTTTCGATTGCGGAGCGAAGCTGAGCCTCATCCTGCATTCCGACGAGCCGTTCTGCCGGCTTACCGTCAGCGGACAGGACGAGTGTTGGGACTCCGCGAACATCGTACTCGGCGGCGAGTTGCTGGTTCGCGTCGATATCGATTTTCGCCACGGTCGCGCTGGTATCGGTCGCGATCGTTTCGACGATTGGTTCGAGCATCTGGCACGGGCTACACCAATCGGCGTGGAAGTCGGCTAGCACGAGGTCGTACTCTGTGACAGTTTCTGATAGCTCGGCGCCTCCGTTGACGTGGGTCGGCTTAGACAGACTCTTCGGGCCAGATTCTTCAGAATCGCCCGTTTCAGCCCTATCCCGGAGTTCCGCTACTTTCTGTCGTCGGATCTCCTCGATATCTCCAGCCATTAGTTGACCGTTTGAACAGCACCGACATATTTGTTTTGCATTACTCCCACAATACTGCATCAGACAGGATGTGAGATAACAGGGTTTATGAACAGGACTGGAGCGCCTGATGTTCTCAATCGCCTGTGTCTCGGCCACATCGGTCTTCGAACTCCTGTTCAGGTGATGGAACAGCCAAGAGTATTGTTCATTATTACCAATATCGGTCCGGTGAGGAAAGAGCCGGGTCAGCCACGGATTGCTTCTCCGGATCGCAGATGGCGGTGACCAGCGTCCGACCGGCCGTGGCCCGCACCGCGTCGACGATACGAACGACATCGGCTGGTACCGGACCGTCGCCAGCTGTGATAGTTTCCCACAACTCTTGATAGAACTCTTGGTCGTGTTCCCCGGACTTCAGGATACGTGGGGTTCGTCCGACAGCTTCATCTTTAGAGTAGCCAGTAATGATCTCGAATGCTGGATTGACGTATTCTATCACGCCGTTTTCGTCGGTGAAGTAGACCGAATGCCCAGCGGCTTCGACGGCCTCTCGAAATGCTTGGTTATGTATGCTTCCCATTGCCCGTTTTCTCCGTCCTATAAATCTCTCCCTCGTGGACATAAATTCGTCATGTGTTTTCTCTCCCTGAAGATTCCCAGTATGCACCTCTACTGAGCAGTTGTTTTGAGCTGTATTCCCAACAAGAAACGACGTTCCGGAAATGGCTCGGTGACTAGCTACCCAACAACCGGCTGGATACAGAGTGATTGTCGGGTAGCTATCGGCCGACACTGTCGTCATCGCGTACTGCTGCCCAGTCTGGGACGGCGGCCGCCGGAGGCGTTCCCCAACGGCCAAAACCTTGTTCGGTAGCATGACCCCGTCAGTCTTGCTAGAGCCCACCGGCCGGTCGCCATCGTGATACAGGACGACTGAGGGTTGTCTCGGCACACGGTTCGCTGATCAACTCACTGCAGTTGTTTCGCGTCTTGAGCCGTCCACCGGTTCGGGGTCGGTGATGCGCACTCGTTCGATTCGGGTCCTGTCGACGGCCTCAACGGTCAGTTCGGCACCGTCGTAGGTGATGATCTCCCCAGCTTCGACCAGTCGGCCGGCGCGATTAAAGACGAACCCAGCGATCGTCTCGAACTCTTCGCCGTCTGGCAGGTCGACGCCGACGATATCGTTGACAGCCTCGATGTCGACGGCTCCGTCGACCACCACGGTTCGCTCGTCGACAGCGTCGTCGTAGCCACCGACGAGGGTACGGAGTTCGACGACGCCGACCACGCTATCGAGGTCGCTCTCGTAGACGGGCAGACGAGAGTGGCCGCTCTCGACGCAGACGGCGACCGCGTCGTCGACGGTCGCCGTCCGGGGCACGGCAGCCACGTCCAGTCGCGGCGTCATCACCTCCTTGGCGATGGTGTCGTCGAAGCGGAACACCCGCTGGAGCATCTCGCGCTCCTCACGCTCGATAACGCCCTCGCTCTCGCCAGTCTGAATCAACTCGCGTATCTCGTCGCGGGTCACGTACGAGGAGTCGATGGCGGTACCGCCGCCACTCAGGCGATTGACGACGCGGGTCAACTTATCGAACGTGACCACCAGCGGATAGAGTAGGTACTCCGAGAACTTGAGCGGGCGACCGACGGTCAGCGCCCACGACTCGGTGTTCTCGATGGCGTAGCTCTTGGGGGCGCTCTCGCCGAACAGAAGGACGACTGCCGTGACGCCGAACGTCGCCGCCAGCACGGCCTGTCCCTGTGTGAGGTACATCGCGAGCAGTCCCGTGGCGATGGAGGACATAGCGATGTTGACGAGATTGTTCCCGACGAGGATGGTCACCAGCAGTCGGTGGGGGTCGGCCTTCAGCGACGCGACGGTCGCCGCTCCCGACGCGCCGTCCGAAACCAGCGACTCGACGCGGTGTTGGGCCAGCGAGAACATCGCTATCTCCGCGGAGGAGAAGAAGCCCGACAGAGCAAGCAAGGCGGCGAGCAACGCGACGCCGAGGGCCGTGGCGACGTCTGTAGAGAGGCTTCCGACGACCATCACGACGCTCGCCTCGAACCCTGTCATGGCGTCAGTCGCTCAGCGAGTCGGCGTCGACCGGCGTCTCGAAGCCACCGTCGCCGGCAGTCCCGTTCGAGACGGCCGACTCGCTCTCGTCGTCGGGGAAGTAACACGCCGCCCGGTGGTCGTCGATACCGGCCTCGTCGAGGCCCGGTTCGGCCTCCCGGCACGATTCCTCGGCTTTGGGACACCGCGGTGCGAACGCACACCCCGACGGGAGGTCGACCGGATCCGGCGGTTCCCCGTCCAGGAGGACCCGGGTCCGGTCGGCTGTCGGATCTTTCTCCGGGGCCGCGGACAACAGTGACGTCGTGTAGGGGTGTTTCGGCTGATTCGCGATGTGGTTGACGTCGCCCTCCTCGATGATTCGGCCGAGGTACATGATAGCCAGTCGGTCCGACACCTGCACCAGACTCGCGAGGTCGTGGGAGATGTAGACGATGCCGATGTCCTCGGTGTCGGCCAGTCCCCGAAGCAGGTTGAGCAGGTTCACCTTCAGCGAGACTCCAGCATCGAAGCTGGTTCGTCACAGATGAGGAAATCCGGGTCCAGCACCAGTGCCTTCGCGACGGCGACGCGCTGGCGCTGCCCCCCCGACAGTTCGTGCGGGTACTGGTCAAGGAACTTTTCGGCGGGGGTCAGGCCCACTTTCTCCAGCGTCTCGACGATAGCTCGTTCCCGCTCATCGGTCCGGTAGTCGTGGATGGTCAGCGGTTCGCCGACCAACTTCCGGACGGTCTGACGGGGATTCAGCGAGTCGAACGGGTCCTGAAAGATTATCTGGACCTTGCGGCGGAACTCCTGTAGGTTTCCGTTCTGGTAGTAGTCGTAGGGTTCGCCGGCGGTGGCTAGGCGACGCGATGCGGGCGGTGTGTGGCTCGGACTGGACATAGCTGGTGTCGTGGCGCCGAAATGTCGGTGGACGTCGCCACGTTTCATCGTGATGGGTTCGATCGCTCGCGGATTGTGATTTGAATCGTGTTACTCGGGTCTGGTAAGCCAAAGATGTACCGCAGCGCAGTGACTGACAGCTCTCCCGAACCGAGGGACACGAATGAACGGTTCAGTTCTGGACGCTCGTCTGTGACAGCCAAATCCGTTCGATTCGACTCGTTCTTGACGAGCGAGAGATAGATCGTCTCTCCAGGGGAGATCGTGCCGTCGTATACCGTTTGACCGTAATCGGTGGGTGTATCGAGGAAGATCGCGGGGTCTGATACCGACGGCCCACCGAGATGGGTGAGTGCAACCATTGACCCGTTGGCAGTCAACGATGCGTTATACTGGGCAATCCCATTTGTGACCCAGCTCGGGGTCGTCGTGACTGTTTCGTTGATTCCCCCGACCCAGTACTGGTGAGCTAGTGTCACTGTCTCGTTCTCGACGACATGTGTCTCTTGGGCAGCAAACCCCCGAATGATCCCTTCCTCACTTACCACGACGGTCGCGTGGATCGTCTCGGTCGTAGCGACCACTGGCGTATCCCCGATGTTCGGTTGCACCGTCTCATTGATACCCGTCGACGAGTAGACGTAGAGCGTCCTGTTGTCCACTGGAACGGTACCAACGAACTCGTAGTCCAGATCACGCAGGTATTGATCGAGAGTACTCGAGCCGAACTCGGGGAGATACCGTGACTGTCCGTAAGATTCGTCGTCCCCGCGTCTGTATTCGTACAGAGTCTCGGGCCCCCACGTTTCCTGATAGAGTTCCACCATCGTCGCCTCTCGGGTGAACCAGTACGAGAACGATTCGTTGCCGTTGGCGATACGGACTTCGGTGCCGTTAGTGCCGTCTCTGACCGAGATTGTGTACTGCCGAACCGCCGGATAACGGAGCGTTCCATTCGTGTATACCGTAACGAGGTCTTCCCACACCGATCGTTCTCGATACGAGGCAGTGCGCAAGGCAGCCTGATGAACTTTGACGAGGCGGGTCCCGTTCTCGATTCCGTCTTTGGAGGTCCCGGGTGGGAACGTAGCAGTATCGGGCCCAAATTCTCCCGATAGCTCGGACCGGAGTGGCGTCGTCGGTGTTTCAGCGGTTGCCGGAGGAGAAATCGGCAGTCCGCCCGTGGTGATCCCAGCTACGGTGACGAGAGAGATACTCACGGCGATAAGGACTGTTCGGACCACGGGTGCCATACCCAGCTTCTCTGTTCGTTCCGGTGAAGACTATGACCAACTTAGTAGTTGTACGGCGGACTTACCGGTTCTGAGGATTCGATACCTACGCACGTTGACTGAGCGTCACAGGAGTGGTGGTAGGGACGGGAATGGGAACTGGTCGCCCTTGCCTCAGAAGGAGATGTCTTCAATTCGGTCGTCTTTCACGCCAGACTCAGCCCCACCGCGGTCATCGTAATACTTCCGTCCAATGACCAACGGACGTCTCTATGGGGTTCAAGACTCACCCCGTTGAGTTTCGCTGCGAGCGTCAAGCACTCGTCGAGCGGGGCTACGATGTCTCGGCTACAGGAGTGTACAACTGAGAAAAGTCTGTGACCCATATTTCGCACACAGAAGCGCGCCCTTAGTCTATCGCCTCGACCACGAATCGGCGTGCCTCGATGTCTTCCAGCATCGCACCCCAACCACCGACCGCGAACGTTTCCTCGGGCGTTTCGAGGGTTATCGTCGCTTCATCCGTGAAAGTCGCTAGCGCGGGTCCGTTTTGACCGGCAGTGTAGCGGATGTCGAGGACGCGGCCCGTGAGTTCACGTTCGACGCCGTCCCTGCGGGCCTGTCCCTGAACCGTCAGGACGACCTCGCTGCCCGCGTCGACGTCGTCGACGATGTCCCGGATGCACTCGCGAATGTTCGTGTAGGTCCGCGGAAGACCGCTATCGCGTTCGCTGTACACCTGAGGCCACGGCTCCCAGAAGGCGGTCTGGAAGTACCAGTCGAACATCCGTGAGAGCGAATAATCGTTGACGAGGAGACCGTATTCCTGCTGAGGATGGAGTGACTCCTCGGGCGTGAAACTCACCGCCATGCGGTCGACAAGGACGAGAAACGGCGTGGGGAGGCGCCGATGTCGGGCTTCCGTCACCGCGCCTTCGAAATCGAGGTCGGGGAGTTCTTCGACACCCGTCAGAGTTGCCTTCACGACGACATCCCGTTCACGGGCAGCCACGAGGTGCTCTCTGAGTTCTTCGAACTGTGCGGGTGTGAGCGCAATCTCTATCTCGTTGACCGCGTCGGCAATCTGTTCTTCCGCTCGGTCGTATATCGTCGAGACGGGCCTGATGACGCTCACTTGGTGGTTTTCGACAGTCGGTGCCTCCCAACGGTCGCGCAGTTCTGCTCCTGCCTCGGTGACGGTATCGGCGTAGGCGTCGAGTTTCTCGACGACCTCCTCCGGGTCACGTGCTCGGGCGTGCAGACTGCCGCGTTCGTAGGTTTCGACGTAGCCGCGCCCCTCCAGATTACGCAACACGTCGTAGATACGGGCCTGTGGAACGCCGCTCGCGTCGGCAATCTCTGTCGCGGACGCACTCCCGAGTTCGAGGACGGTGACGTACGCCTCGGCTTCGTACTGCGTCAACCCGATGTCTTCGAGCGTCGTTCGGAGCGTCTCCGTGTCCATTACCGAAACCTGTGCTGTGGCGTCGCTAAAGCGTGACGCCTTCAGGAAGGGATTCCGTCGAGACGGCACGGTTGAAGACGGCAGTGCCGGTGTCGCCGTCAAAGGCGTGGGTTCGGTCACGTGGGAATCGGAGGCGGACGCGCTGTCCGAACTCGATGTCGTACTCTCCGGAGACGGATGCGACCACGTCTGTCTCGCCGACGGTGACGTGCAGCAGGTTCTCCCGGCCCATCGGTTCGACCACGTCGACGGTCGCTTCGACGGTGTCCGGTCCGGATTCGGTGGCGAGTTCGACGTCTTCGGGCCTGATACCGAGAGCGACGTCTCTGTCGTGGTCGCCGAGTCTCGTCTGTTGTCTGTCTGTGAACGCGTACTCGATACCGTCGGCGGTACCGACGCCCGACCGCGCGTCGTACGAAAGGTCGAGGAAATTCATCGACGGAGAGCCGATGAACCCCGCGACGAATCGGTTCTCGGGTTCGTGGTAACACTCGAGTGGCGTGCCGAGTTGCTGAAGTTGCCCGTCGTTAAGGACGGCGATTCGGTCACCCATCGTCATCGCCTCCGTCTGGTCGTGGGTGACGTAGACGGTGGCGACGCCCAGTTGCTCGTGGAGTTGCTGGAGTTCGGTCCGCATCTCTGTGCGGAGTTTCGCGTCGAGGTTCGACAGCGGTTCGTCCATCAGGAAGACTTCTGGTTCCCGAACGATGGCGCGTCCGAGGGCCACGCGCTGCTTCTGGCCGCCCGAGAGTGCATCCGGCCGTCGGTCGAGAAGGTCGGTGATGCCGAGCATTCCGGCGGCTTCCTCGACCCGCCGACCTATTTCGTCGTCCGGCAGGTCCGTCGCCATCTCGAGGCCGAATCGCATGTTCTCCTCGACGGTCTTGTGCGGGTACAGCGCGTAGTTCTGGAACACCATCGCGATGTCCCGGTCTTTGGGCTTCTGCTCGTTGACGACGGTGTCGCTGATGCGGACCTCGCCATCGCTCACCTCTTCGAGGCCGGCTAAGAGCCGGAGCGTCGTCGACTTCCCGCATCCCGACGGGCCGACGAGGACGAGAAATTCCCCGTCTCTGACCGCGATGTCGAGGTCGTCGACCGCGATGACGTCGCCATCGTCGGCGTCGAACCGTTTGGTGACGCCATCGTACTCGACGGCCATGTGTGTCTCTTCAGCACTCGCCATGTTCTACCACTACGGTCACACTCCCGCGACTTAGTTGTTACTACTCCAGTAGTGATAGCGTTTCAGCCCGTCAATCCCACTAACCACGGGATAAACGCTGGAGACAGATAGAGGAACCACTGGACGGTCCACGCGATGCCGAGCCAGAGGAGCCCCCACGGGGCGGAAAAGAAGACGGGACGAACCGGCCAGCGTGCGCCAGTGTGTGTCGATTCGCGGGGATAGGCATAATCCGCGAGGAAGTGAAGCGCCATCCCGACCGTGACGAAGTGTATGCCCGTCATTATCGATGGTGTGAGCAGGCCGACTCGCTGAAGTCCCGCATACGCCAGCGCCGGTACCAGGAACGTGTGTAGCACCCACGACCGGTGATACCGTTCTGCGAGCGCATCCAGTTCGGGTAAGAGCGTTCCTGCCAGAAGTGGGACGACCACCACCGGATGGTGGCCCACGGCGACGGCGACGAAAGCCACGGGCACCGTGCTCGCCACGTGCTGTTCCAGACGAGTCACGAGTCCCCTCCGACGTGGAGTTCGCCCTGATAGGCTCGAACGACCCGAAGCGCACCGCCGCCAGTACTTTCCTCGTAGGCGACGACTTCGAGGACCGCCAGCAACCCCGGCAACAGGAGGAGGACGGCGATACCGAGACCGATACAAATCACGCCCAAGAGCGCGGCGAACGAAGCTTGCAACACGGTGAACGACGGGGTCGAGAGCGCGTGTTTGGCCGCGTCCCAGAGGGCGAGACGTGCCGAGGGAGCCCCCTCACGGACGAATAGCGTCGCCGCTCGGAACACGACGACGACAGCGAGCACTATCCCGTACAGCCCCACGAGAGTCCCGACGAGGAGCGCGCCGTTCCCAGTGCTGACAGCCAGTTGTGCGTACCAGAGCGTCGTCACCACGACGGCGACCAGCAGTACGCCGAGCGGTAGACCGCGCCTGAACTCTTCGGTGAACGTCTGCCGGAACCGCCGGAGTCGGTCTCGTTCGGTCACCTTTCGCCCGTCGGTCCGACCCGTGACTCCCTCTGTCATAGCGGCGACCAATGCGAGAACTGCGGGGCCGAGCGTGACGACAGGGAGGCTGACTACCCAGAAGGCGACGCTCAGGAGGACGACGCTCACGAGGTCCGAATACGTCGCTCTCCCGAAGGCTGCGAGCGCTCCGGCGGGGTTCAGTCGTGGTCGGTCAGTCATGGGCTCTGTCTATCCCCTGTATTCGGTATTCGTAAAGCCGTTACTCCACGACGAGAGACGGGTCTACTGGCCGACCGTGGACGGCACGCAGACAGGCCAGCGGTGCGGCAGCGGCCCACGCCTGCGGTTCGCACGCCTCGCCGTACGTCACCGGTACGTCCGTCTCGGTCCGGTCGAACCCGGCAAACAGTTCCGGAAGCCGGTCGTTCCCGCGAGAACGAGCGGCGGCGACTAGTCCCTCCGCAATCTTCTCAGCGGCGTTCTCACGTCCGTAGCGGGCCATCCCGAGCGCCACTACCGAGTTGTCGTGTGGCCAGACGCTCCCGAGGTGGTAACTCTGCGGGTTGTACGCGTCGTGCGAATCGGCGAACGTCCGAAGGCCCCACCCGGTGAACATGTCGGGTTCCAACAGACGGTCGACGACGGCATCAGCACGGTCCTCGGGAACGATACCGCTCCACAGGCAGTGGCCAGGGTTCGTCGTCACCGCCGGAATCGGCGTCCCGTCCCCGTCGACGCCGACGGCGTAGAACGATTCCTCGGGGAGCCAGAATCGTTCGTCGAACCGCGACTGCAGGCTATCGGCCGCCTCGACCAACGGTGCAACACTGTCACTGTCGCCGACTGCATTGGCCAGTTCCGCTCCACGACGCATCGCGTCGTAGGCGTACCCCTGAACCTCGGCGACGGCAAGCGACCCAGTCGGATGCGCACCGTCGGGATAGACGATACCGTCGCCGCTGTCTTTCCAGGCCACGTGGCGGAGGCTCCCGGCACCCTCGGTGTCGAGTTCGTAGTCGACGAAGCCGTCGTCGCCCTGCCCGTACCTGTTGAGCCACGTCAGGGCGCGGTCGACGGCGGGCCACATCTCGGCGGCGAACTCGTCGTCACCGGTCCAGCGCCACGTCTCGTGTACGAGGACGACGAACAGCAACGTCGCATCGACAGTCCCGTAGTAGGGTCGGTGTGGGACGAGTTCGCGCGCGGTGAGTTCGCCGTGGCGAATCTCGTGAAGTATCTTCCCCGGTTCGGCGTCCCGTTCGGGGTCGAGTTCAGTCGCCTGGTGGGTCGCCAGATACCGGCAGGTCCCCTTCGCAACGTCCGTCGTGAGTGGGAGTGCCTGATAGGCGGCGATGAGCGAATCACGGCCGAATGCGGTGGCGAACCACGGGACACCTGCCGAGAATACGGGTCCGTGCTCGGTATCGAGGCACAGTTCCAACAGGTTCTCACGGCTCTCGACGAGAACGTCCGCCCATGCCTCGTCGCGGGCGGGGAGGTTCGTGCCAGCCCGCCACTCTTGTTCGCGGGTCCGAACTGACTGCGCCGCTGATTCGAGGGCGTTCCTAGGGTCGTCGACCGGCATCGACGGCGTAACGGCGACCGCTACTTCCCGTGACTCACCCGGAGCGAGCGTAAGCGTCGTCTCGAGTGTCGCCGAGCCCCGGTCTCCCGTCGTCGTCGAGACGGCCATCTCGTCAGGGCCGTCGACGCTGATGCCCACCGTTCGGGAGAAGTCGACGTCGTCGGGTTCGTAGCGGAATACGACGCCCGAGTCGTGCGGTACGTGGTCGATGGTTCGGTCGACGTCGGCGCACATCCCTCTGACTTCGAAGAGGTCGTCGAACTGCGTGCCCAACGACAGTGTCAGCGTCGTCTCCGCGAGCTCGTTCGTCAGATTCGATACTGTGAGACGTTCGTAGAGTGCGTCAGTAACGAACTGGCGACGGCTAACGTGGAGCCGCCGTGCACCGACTTCTAACGGCGTCCCGAAGTGCAGTAACCGTTCACCGGGTCGCACGTCGACTACTTCCAACGATTCGAGGTCCGCCGACAGTGACACGTCGTACCGGTCGAGGTGCCGGACGTCCCGATGGTAGAACCCGTCGTGGTCCCGTGTCGGTCGTCCGTCCTCGTCGGTGACGAGGAAGGTCGAACCTGTGACCACCGTGCTATCGGTCTTCATCGTTCCCGGATTACTCGAGGGGGCATATAAAACCCCGAGTCTATTACTACTGGAGTAGTGGGAACAGCGGTAGATTTAATATGCACCCTCCAAACGTTCTGCACGAACGTCCATGCCAGAACGTAACGACAGTCAGCGGTTGACCCGGCGACGGTTCGTCGGTGGAGTCGGTAGCGCAGGCGCAGCAGCGCTGCTGGCCGGTTGTAGCAACGACGGTGGTGGCGACTCGGGAAGCGGTAGTGGGAGTGGCGGGAGCGAACAGACGACCGACGGGACGTCGACCCCCATCAGCGCCGACATCACCCTCTCTGGGTGGGCGGCCAACAACGAGGAGTCTGCGCTCCTGCAGGACCTCGTCTCGGAGTTCGAATCCAGTCACGATGGCATCTCCGTCGACTACAACCCGATTCAATCGGAGTACAAACAGAAAATCAAGACCCAACTCGGGGCGGGCAACGCACCGGACGCGTTCTACGTCGACTCGTCGTACTTCCCCTCGTTCGCAGACGCTGGTGTGTTGTTGTCGATGGAGTCGCTAGCGAACTCGGAGTCGTTCAACACCGAGGACTTCTTCCAACCGTTGCTCGACGCGTTCCGGTTCGACGGCACACTGTACGGCATTCCCAAGGACTTCTCGACGCTGGGACTGTTTCACAACACCGCGATGTTCGAGGAAGCGGGTATCGAGCCACCCGAGACGTGGTCGGACCTCGAAGACGCACTCTCCGCACTGAAGGACAACGTAAGCGCCGAGAGTTTCCAAGCCCCCATGATAGAGTACGCCAACGGCCGGTCGTGGTGGGCGTTCCTCTATCAGAACGGCGGTCAAGTGCTCTCTGACGACGGCAGCGAGGCCGTCTTCGCCTCCGATGCCGGTGTCGAGGCGCTCGAGTATCTCGTCGGCCTCAAGGAGGACGGTCTGCTCGCCGTGCCGAGCGACCTCGGGGCCGGGTGGCACGGTGCCGCACTCGCCAGTCGCGAGGTCGGCGTCGCCATCCTCGGACCGTGGGGCCTGCCGTTCGTCGAGGGATACGAGGACGACCCGTCTATCAACGAGGAGGTCGACGTCGCACACCTGCCGACACCGAGTGATGGCCAAAAGGCGACTATCGCGTACACCGTCTCCTACAGCGCGTCGGCCCAAACAGACAGTCCAGCAGCCACTCGCGAACTCGTCGGCAGTCTCACCAACGACGAGGGGATGGCGAGTTGGGCACGCAAGGGACTCGCCCTCTCCGCCCGCAAGTCGCATGCGGACCTCGAGTACTACCAGAACCATCCTCGTCGGAAAGCCCTGCTGGAAGCGGGCGAGTGGTCACACCCCTTCTCCTTCGGTCCCAACAGCGAGGCAATCGTCAACCGAGTTCGCCCCCAGTTGGAAGCCGCGATGCTCGGCGAGAAATCCCCGTCCGACGCCCTCTCGACGGCACAAGAATCCATCAACTCCGAGGTCCTGTAACCCCGCCATGGCGACCGAGAGCCAGCAGTCTCGACTCGCGGACGTTCTCGCCAACGCGAGGCACTTCCTCGGGGTGGCCAAGCGCCGAATCGGCATCCGCGACGACCAGAACAACCTCATGGGCTTCGCGTTCGTCGCGCCGAACATCGTCGTCTTCTCGGCGTTCCTGCTCGGCCCGGTGCTGTACGCGTTCTACATCTCCTTTCAGGAGTGGAGCATCCTCGCCGGAGCGGGACAGTGGGTCGGACTCGCGAATTACTTCGAGGTCCTCCAGCCGCTACCACTGACGTACCAGAGCGGCAGTATCGTGTGGCAACCGGAGGTGTTCACCGACCCCTCGGCGAGCCTCTGGTGGTACTCACTGAAGAACACCTTCGTGTACGCCATCGGCACCGTCCCGCTACAGATATTCGGTGGGCTCGCCGTCGCGCTGATGCTCGACAAGCGCGTTCGGTTCAAGAAGACCTACCGGGCGGCGTACTTCATGCCCGTGATGCTCTCGGGGGCCGCGTCCGCGGTGATGTGGCGCTGGTTCCTCGCCGGCGACGGCGTCATCAACGGGCTCCTGCCCTCGTTTCTCGAACACAACTGGGCCGGTGACCCCCAGACGGCCCTGGGTGGCGTGATGCTGATGGCCATCTGGGGCGGCATCGGGTCGAACATGATTTTCTTCCTCGCGGGGTTACAGAACATCCCAGAGGAACTGTACGAGGCCGCCCGTATAGACGGGGCTAGCCAATGGCACCGATTCCGGCACGTCACGTGGCCCAGCCTCGGCAACACGAACTTCTTCGTCTTCGTGATGGCCATCATCTCGGCCTTCCAAGTGTTCGGCATCGCACTCGTGTTCTCTCAGGGGGGTCCGGTCTACGCGACGACGACGACAGTCTTGCTCATCTACCAGCGTGCCTTCGAGGAAGGTGCCTTCGGTGAGGGAGCGGCGATGGCGTTCGTTCTCTTCCTCATCATCTTCACCTTCAGTTACTACCAGTATCGCTATCGCGACCAAGCGGAGGTGAGTTACTGATGGCCCGGTCGGACTACGAATACCCCGGCTACAAGCGCTCAGGGCCAGCGTACTGGTCGAAGACGGCGTTGCTGTACGCCGCCGTCACGGCCGGTGCGCTGTGGATGACGCTTCCGTTCTGGTGGACTCTCACCACGTCGCTGTCGGCGACGCCTACCGCAGCGACGGTGTCGTTCATTCCCGCCGAGTTCACGCTGGAGAACTTCGTGACGCTGTGGGAACGTCCGGACATCCCGCTGGTCCGGTGGTTCCTCAACACCGTCCTGTTCGCCGGCGCGGTGACGGCGTTCAACCTCACGTTCGACTCGCTTGCGGGGTACGCTCTAGCGAAAGTCGACTTCTGGGGTCGCGAGAAGCTGTTCCTCGGGTTCATCTCGACGATGATGATTCCGGGGATGGTGACCCTCATCCCGGTGTACCTCATCCTCGTCGAACTCGGCTGGGTGAACACGTATCAGGGACTTATCGCGCCGCTAGTCGCCCAGCCGCTGGGTATCTTCCTGCTCCGTCAACACTTCAAGAGCCTGCCGTCAGCCCTCGGCGACGCCGCGAAGATAGACGGCTGCAACGAGTTCCAGACGTTCTACAAGATTTACCTGCCGCTGGCGAAACCCGCACTGGCGACGCTGGGTATCTTTACGTTCATGGGGACGTGGAACAACTTCCAGTGGCCGCTCATCATCGCCAACGACACGGAGATGTACACGCTCCCCATCGCGCTGTTCGCGGTTCGGAACCAGTACTTCGCCGAGTGGGGCCTGATGATGGCGGCGGCGCTCATTATCGTCGCGCCCGTTATCCTCGTGTTCCTCGCGGCGCAGAACTACTTCATCCGCGGGATGAGTCTCTCGGGGATGAAGGGGTAGTTCCGTCGCAGTTTTTCGAATTGTCGTGACACTCTACGCCCCGTATATGTCCTTAGTGACGGTTTTTGTGGTCGCGACTGCCTGTGAGTCCGTTTGAGAAGGAATAGTCACTCGTTCGAAGCGTTGCCCTCAGTCGCGGCTTCGAGCATTGTTACACGGTCGTCGAAATAGGCTGGCGCGTCCTGATCGCGTTCGAACTGAACGAGACGTTCCAGAGCCACCGACAGCTTTGGCGTCTCGGCCTGCAGCTGGTCGGCGAGTTCGAGATATCCGACCGCCAACTCCTCGAAGGCATCGCGCCGAGTTTGCTTCGCTTTGACCACAGCTTGCTTCTCTGCGAGATCAGCTTCCAGCTCTTCGAGAGCCATCAAGTCCTCATCAGTGCCAATCTCGGGTTTCTGTGGCGATTGGGAGCTGGCGACGCCACCATGGTCGTCCAACTGTGCACGCACGGCGGTTAGTTCTTCGTCGATTTCAGACAGTAGCGTGGACGCTTCCTCGTCGAGGGTTTCGATCCGTCCGCGAAGCAGTCGCGCCTGTGTCTGGCAATAGTCCACCAGTTCTGCAACAGTAGCTGCACTGCCGGTATCGCCCATGGTAGACATTTCGTTTCCATAGGGAAGCC
Organism: Haloarcula sp. H-hyl6; assembly: GCF_056934455.1. NCBI lineage: Archaea > Methanobacteriati > Methanobacteriota > Halobacteria > Halobacteriales > Haloarculaceae > Haloarcula > Haloarcula sp. H-hyl6. The sequence goes on along the minus strand of NZ_JBRIIK010000003.1, from coordinate 317,387 downwards.
AGTTCTTCTGCGGTCTGGGACCGGTGCAGTAAGGGTTTCCACGGTTCATCCGCGTAGCTATCTTTGACAGCGTAAGTATGGACGAGGTAGCGAAAGGAGTTTTCGTTGGGAGGGAAACTGACGCGAGTGACGAGTCACTGCTACAGACACGTGGCATCGACGACGTCGTCTCGCTCATACACAGGGGCACGAAGACAGGCGATGTAACGCGTGTCGACGTACCGGTGGTCGACGGGTCCCAGAACGGCTACCAGACAGTTGCCGAGGCTGTCCGGACGGTACTGGCACACTATGACGAGGAGCAGTGCGTCTCGATTTACTGTGCCGCAGGGTCGTCTCGCAGTCCGTCAGTTGCCGCCACGGCAATCACGTGCTTGACAGCGATTACGCTCCACGAGTCGTTCAATCAAGCCCTCGAACGACGGCGGGAAATCCACCCTCACGACGCTCTGGTCCGCCAAGCCGCTAGACGCACAATTTATTTGAGACTGTCTATACCAGAAGCGGCAAGAAAATCGGGTGTGATGCAAATATTTATCTATAATTTCGTCTCTATGTCTATAAAGTACGATAGATGGGCTCATCTTGGGCAATTATTACCATAAATAGCGGAGTTTTAGCAACGTATCTCGTCGAGTCGTTCGAGAGGAATCACTCCTGCGATAATCAGTACTTGAAGACCAGTGTGTCAGTAGCCAGTGACGTGGTACCGTACACCCCTAAGTCCCGAACGTCTAAGTAGTCCGGCAGTCAAATTTCGATACATCATGGACAACGACACGCGGCCCGCTGAAACGGTCGAAGCCGTCGAGCGGGCGGTCGGTGTCCTCAACGCGCTCAAAGATCTTGACGGAGCGGGCGTCACAGAACTATCGGAGTATCTGGGGATGTCTAAGAGCGGCGTTTACAAACAGCTCTCGACACTGGTCAAAACGGGGATGGTGACGAAACAGCAGACGGAATACCGGTTGAGTTTCCGATTCCTCCTGCTGGGTGAGTACGTCAAGACGAACAGCCAGTTGTACGCCATCGGGGCCGACGAAGTGGACAAACTGGCCGAGAAGAGCAACTACTTCGCCTACCTCACCGCGATGGACTCGGAGTACGCGTACTGTATCCACACCGCCGACGGTGAAGATTCCGTGGTGCCGAACCTCAGCGTCGGGAAGCAGATTACGCTCCACAGCTCTGCCGCGGGGAAAGCAATCCTTTCCCGGCTGTCCGACGCGAAGCGTGACCGGTTGCTAGACGGTACGCTGACCGGGAAAACCGAGAACACGATTACGGACCGAGAGACGTTGGAGGACGAACTCCAGACCATTCGACAGGAAGGCATCGCGTTCGAGGACGAGGAGAACGTTCCGGGGATGCGCGGCGTCGGTGCTCCCATCCTATCGGAGAACGGCGGCGTCGTCGGCGCCGTCGCCGTCTCTGGCCCCCTTTCCTTGTTGACAGAGGACCACTTCACCGAAGAGGTTCCGGCGCTGGTCAGGCAGACGAAGAACTTCGTCGAAGTCAAGTTCTCGCTCGAATCTCGTGACCCACTCGAAGAGGGGTCACACATCCCCGAAGACCTCTACTGACGGGTCTGTCGTGGTCGCCGTCGGTCGTCTATACCCCGGACGGTGTCGGTGGACAGGAAGAGAAACGTGATCATATCCGTCAGAAGTCGTCCGTCACGAGCGTACGCAGTCCATCGGCGAGGGTGGATTGTTCAACCTCGTACAATGAACTGTTACCGACAACGTACGTATAGCGAACTAGACCGGCGTCCTCCAGTGTGTCGACGTGTTCGTAGACGGTTTCGAGGGCAATATCTGCCCGCTAGCAGATCTGCGACGGGTTGCGTTCGGACCCTGCCACCCCGACCAGTGCCGTCAGTATCGTCCGTTCGACCGTCTCGCGCTCGCTGTACGACCCGAGCCACAGATGTGGCTCGACGTGGTTGACCCCGAGAGAGACGAATCGGTCTCCGTCGGGGCCGACGAACCACCACACGCTGTCGTCCTGTTCGAGCGTCACTACGTCGTCTGGGACCGTATCTGGTCCACTGTTAGCGCTGTGTGACCTTATACCGTGCGAGATGGCACCACAAAAACACGTTCGGTCCGTGGCCGGTCGAGAATTCGAAACCGGATCGCCACACTACGAACTTCTACGGCGACACGGTACCGCCGCCCAGAGCGGCCTACCGTCGATTACGGCGTGAAGATGACCTTCTGAGTCTCGTGGTTGTCGAACTTCCTGAACGCCTCTTGGACCTTCTCCTCCTCGAGTTGGTACTCGTGGGAGATTATCTCTTCTGCGCGGTCGTTACCGATCTTCTCGACGATGAACTCCGCGATTTCGGGCCATTCGTAGCTTCGGAAGTACCACGACCCCATGTAGTCGACCTTCTTGTGGATAAGGTCCTCGCTGGGGTTGAGCGTCACTTCGTCCGTCTCGCCGATCTGGGCGAACGTACCGTGTTTCTTCACCAGACCGAAGCCCATCTCGATACCCGGTTGCGCGCCCGAACAGTCGACGACGACATCGAGTCCGCGCCCGTTCGTAATTTCGTCGGTCCGTTCCTGCGCGTCTTCCTCCCCGGGGTCGACGGCGTACTCGGCACCGAGATCCAGGCCTTTCTCCCGCCGATGGTCGACGAGTTCGTACGCGACGACGTCGGCCCCCATCGCGTCGGCGTTGAGCACGCCGGCGAGGCCCATCGGTCCGAGACCGATGATGCCGACGGTATCCGTGCCGTTGACGTTGCACTCGTTGAGTGTGCTCCAGAGGTTGCCCAGAGCGTCCGTCGCGATGGCGCCGACCCCCATACTCATCTCGTCTGGCATCGGGTGGCAAGTCGAGGCTGGCGTGACGAGTTCCTCGGCGTCGCCACCGTGGCGGTCGAACCCCAGAATCTCGACGTCTGGGCAGAGATTCGGTTCGCCCTGCAGGCAGTACTCGCAGTGTTCACACCCCGCGAAGCAGTTGATGGCGACGCGGTCGCCCTCGGAGAGGTGGTCGACGTTGTCGCCCACTTCCGAGATTGTACCCGCAGGTTCGTGGCCGGGGACGACCGCACCCGCGGGCTTACTCCCAACAAGCGGGTTTCCGTTGTAGAGGCTCATGTCGCTCCGACAGAGCGCCGCCGCACCGATGTCGACGCGTACCTCGTCCGGGCCGAGCGGTTGGTTGTCCCAGTCCTGTACGTGTGCTTCCTTATCGCCTGGTAGTACGACTCCTTTCATAGGTAGTCACCTTCGTGTTTCGTGTACATATTTATTAGTTTTTTGATAGTTCTGTTACGTGTCGATTCGTTGTTAGTCGGCCGACTGACGGGCGCGCCCCATCATCATCCCCACGAGTTCGTCCTCGGTCACGTCGGTAAGGTCTTCGACGCCGACGAGTCGGCCGGACGCGAGAATCGCGGCCCGGTCGGCCACGTCGAACACCGCCTCGAGGTTGTGACTGATGAAGATGATCGTCACGTCCTGCTCGTTGAGGCGTTTGATGAGGTCCAGCACGCGCTGGGTCGCGTCCAGCGAGAGCGCGCTGGTCGGCTCGTCGAGGATGACGATGTCCGGGTCTGATTGGAGCGCACGTGCGATGGCGACGCTCTGTTGCTCACCGCCGGAGAAGTTCTTGACTGCACTGCCCGGGTTCAGGTCCAGTTCAAGACGTGCGAGCAGTTCCGACGCCTCACGCTCCATCGCGTCGTCGTCGACGAACCGGAGTAACTTGCCCAACGGGCCACTCTCAAGTATCTCGTTGCCGAGGAAGATGTTCTGTGCGACCGTCCGGTTCGGGGCGATGGCGAGGTCCTGATAGACTGTTTCGATGCCACGAGCCTCGGCATCGTTGTAGTTCCCGATGTCTGCCTGCTCGCCCCGGATGTAGATGCTTCCGCTGGTCTGCTGGAGGACGCCGCTGATTATCTTGATGAGGGTCGACTTGCCGGCGCCGTTGTCGCCGACGAGTGCGAGGACCTCGTTCTCCTCGATACCGAACGAGACGTCCTCCAGCGCCTGAATCTGTCCGAACTGTTTCGAGATGTGCTCTAGTTCGATGACGGAACTCATAGGAAGCTCCCCTCCTCGTCTCTGTCGCGGAGCGCGACGGCTGCGATGATGACGACGCCACGGATTAGCTGTTGCCAGCTAGAGCCAAAGCCCAGTAGCGTGAGGCCGTTGTCGATGACGCTGATGAGCAACGCACCGAGTATCGTCCCGACGATGCTCCCACGGCCACCGAACAGTGAGGTCCCACCGATGATAACCGCAGCGATGACCGCGAGTTCGATGCCCGACGCCATGTCGGCACGGGCCGCACCGAGTCGACCGATGAACAGCAGACCGGCGATACCGGCGGCCAGTCCCGCCAGCGCCAGCGTCATTATCTTCACGCGGTCGGTGTTGATACCCGAGTATCGAGCTGCCTGCTCCGAGTCCCCGGTCGCGTAGACGTGTCGGCCGAACCGGGTTCGCCAGAGTGCGATTCCGGCGACGATCGCCAGACCCAGCGCCCACAGGATGAGTGCGGGAACCGGACCGACCATCCCTCCGAACACCGACTCGAAAGCGGCGTTCCTGACGATGATAGGCTTTTGCTGAGAGACGATGAACGCGGCCCCGCGTGCGATACCCAGCGTCCCGATAGTCACGATGAACGACGGGATGCCGAATCGAATCGTCACGAGACCGTTCGCTATCCCGAACCCGAAGCCGACCAGCAACCCGACGACGGCCCCCGCGAGCGGGCCGACGGCGTTGATGACCAGCCCGGCCGAGACAGCACTCAGGGCCATCACGCCACCGATAGAGACGTCTATCTCCGCACTGATGATGACGTAGGTCATCCCAAGCCCGAGAACGATGACGATGGCCGTCTGCCGGATGATGTTCACGAAGTTCCCGACGGAGAAGAACACTGGACTCGTCGCAGTGAAGAGCGCTCCGAGGAGCACGATAGCGCCGGTCAGGAGCGCGAGTTCGCCGAACCGGCCGATCCGATCGCTGATCAGTTGCCCGATGTCCGAGGTTGATGTTGTCGCCATCAGTATGTACTCACTGGAACTGTGATGTGACCGTCTCCGGTGGCTCTTCTTTGAGTATCTCGGGGTACATCTCGAGCAGGTTCTGCCGTGCGACTGGTGGAGAGGGGAGGCCGATGTACGGTGGCGTCTCCTTCCCGAGGAGGGCTTTGGCCATCACGTCCACCTCGGTGAGTCCCTGTGCGTACGGTTGTTGGGAACCGACGCCCTTGAGCGGTGACTGCTCGGCCATCAACACGGCACTCCGTTCTCCGAGGTCACAGGACGTGACCGGGATGTTCATGTTCGACTGTCGGATGGCCTGGATGGCCTGTGCGCCCGGTGCGTCCACCCACGGTGCCCAGAGTCCTGCGGCGTCGGGGTTCGAGGTGAGCGCGTCCTGTGCGACCTGCAAGACTTTCCCCGGGTCGGTGAACCCGTAGGTCTTCACGTCGTAATTCCCACTCTCCTCCAGGACTTGTTTGGCTCCGGTCTCACGTTCGTCGACGACGTAGAACGGCACGTCGAACTCGAGGAAAATTATCTTCCCCGAGTCGACGAGTTCAGTCATCATCCGACCGCCAATGGTTCCCATGCCCCGGTTGTCGGCCGCGACGAGGCCGGCGTAGTCGTCGGGGTGTTGGAACCCCTCGGCGACGTTGTCCATGAAGACGATTTCCTTACCCGCATCGAGGACTGCCTGATACGCGTCCGTCGTCGCCGCCGTGTCGACCGGAATCGAGAACACGCCGTCGACGTTGTCCTTCTCGGCGACCGTTTCGAGAACGTTACTCTGCTTCTGTGCGGAGAAATCGGGATAATGGATGCCCGTGATGTTCATTCCCAGCTCGCCGGCCCGCTTCTTGATGGCCTCGCGCTGGAGTCGGACCCACGTGTCGCCCTTGTAGTGGAACACGATTTCCACGTTGAAGCCCTGGTTCTTAACCTCCGAAACTTCAGCATCCGAAAGTGCGACAGACTCGGGAGCGGCCGCCTCTTCTCCGTAGGGCCCCTGCCCGACGAGTCCATCGGGATCGATAGTATCGAGATCGAACGGCGGGACCTGGTTGGAACTGCCGCCATCGGAAGTGGTGCCCGAGTTACTATCTCCCGTGGTACCGTTGCTTCCGCCACCACCGCCGCCATCACCACTACACCCCGCAAGACCGATACCGAGACCGGCCGCTCCGATCCCTTTCAGAAACGCTCGACGGTTCTTCTGACTTGTCATGTTGGCACTCCAACCACCTGTTTCTGCCCCTCATATTTATAATTATTGTTCCGCCACGTGTAGCATCTTCCAGTTTGTCGTACAGGCGGCTACGCGGGAACGTCGAGACCCACCTCCCCGCTCAGGACTCGGCCGTCCACAAATACTATTACCGACGACGAACTGGTGTGTGACAATGAAAACAATTCTGTCTGGTAACCCAGTCGGGAAAGGTCCGACGGGTGACGACCCGTCGCCGGCAGAGGATGTGGTCCTCTCAGACCGGGACATCGAGCGCCTTCGGGCGGCGGACCACAACGTCGCCATCGTCTTCCACTACCTCAAGACGGATTACGTCCGGTTACAGTTGGACGGACTCACAGAACGGTTTGAGGAACTCGACATCCACGTCGAGGGAATATACGGGTCGGAGTTCGATGCGAGCAAACAGGTGGATATCCTCAATCGGCTCGCTATGAAAGACGTCGACGCACTGGTCTCTATCCCCATTGACCAGGTTGCAACCGCCAACGCGTACCGCAACGTTGCCGCTGCCGGGACGTCGATAGTCTTCATCGACAATGTCCCGCAAGGGTTCGAACACCCCCGGGACTACGCAGGGACTGTATCTTCGGACAATCAGGGGCTCGGCATCTTCGCCGGTCGACACCTCCGTGACAGAGTCGGCGCCGGAACTGTCGGGCTCATCACCTTCGACGCACCCTTCTACGTTACGTCGGCGCGCGAACAGGGCGTCCGTGACGTGCTCGAACCCGCCGAGGACGTGGCCATCGTCGCCAGGGGAGGCTTCACCGACCCCGACGAGGTATACGACGTCGCCAGCGACCTCCTCTCGACGAACCCGGATTTAGACGGGCTGTTCGTCAGTTGGGGTGACCCGCCGGGAATTCAGGCGGCCGACGCGGCACTCGACCGCGGCATGGACGACCTCGTCATCACCACAACGGGGCTGAGTAAGGATATGGCGACGAACATCGCTAAAGACGGTCCCATCAAAGCGACTGGTGCACAGTTCCCGTATCAACAGGGCCGAATCGAGGCAGACATGATCGCGAATTCGCTGCTGGCGAACAGCACCCCTCCGTTCATCGCGTCTGGTGTCCTCCCTATCCACCGCGACAACCTACTCGACCTGTATCCGACGTACTTCCAGACCGACCCCCCAGAAGAGATTGCGGCCTATTTCGACCAGTAACGCCCTCTTCTGAACCGTCTGCTACCGTTTTTCCTCCCAGCGAACGCCGTGTCCTACCCTCACTGTAACAGTGGTACGTTCGTTATCCGACTTCGAGTGTGGTTCGACAGTTGTACTAACATATGTACTTGCGTTATTCTTCATCGTTGAGACGGCAGTGATACTCATCGCTCCCTCGACTCACCGCCTTCCACTCGGAGTCAACGACACGACAGCGTTCTCTGCGAGGAAACGACTAGCACGGTTCGTCGAGGCGTAGTTTCACCGGATCGGTGTCGTATCACGGAGGCCTCCGGTCGTGTCACGTGTTCCGGTGGCTATGAGTCCCCCTGGCTCCGGTTCGCTGCTCGCGAACCCCTGCTCTATCAGGTTGTGCGGGCCGGCTGTTCCGTCTCAGGGGAAGCTGCGGCTGGCGTTCCTCGTGCAGTCCGTTAGACGAACTGCGCGCGCACCGGGAATCTGCGTCGCTACGGATTACGTGAGGGCATAAAAAACCGATGTGGGTCAGCCTGCGATTCCGCCGCCCTGAACCGACCTGTCCTCGGGGACGGCCCGCGTCCGCACCGCCTCGCCCGTCTCCGTCTCGAAGAGGTGGAGTCGGTCGTCGGGGAACCGCATCGTGACAGTCTCTCCGGCGGCGAACACCCGTTCGCCCTCGACTGTGGCGGTAATCGCCGTCCTGCCGACGGTCAGATAGACGTACGAGAGGTCACCCATCGGTTCCACGACGTCCACCGTCGCCTCGATAGCGTCGGCATCCTCGGCCGGCCCCGTCTCCAGGGTGACGTCTTCGGGCCGGATACCGAGCGTGACTGACTGCATCCCACCGACCGTGTCGGTGAGCGACGGCGTGACCGGCAAGGTGAACGAATCGTGTCGAAGCGTCTCGTTGTCGACGGTCACGTCGAGGAAATTCATCGACGGCGACCCGATGAACCCCGCGACGAATCGGTTCGCCGGCGCGTAGTAACACTCCAGCGGTGACCCTATCTGCTGCAGTTCGCCGTCGTCGAGGATGGCGATTCGGTCCGCCATCGTCATCGCTTCCGTCTGGTCGTGGGTCACGTAGATGGTCGTCGTCCCCAGTTCCGACTGGAGGCTCTGGAGTTCGGTCCGCATCTGTGTCCGGAGCTTCGCGTCCAGATTCGACAACGGCTCGTCCATCAGAAACACCGCCGGGTCGCGGACGATTGCCCGTCCGAGCGCGACGCGCTGTTGCTGGCCGCCGGAGAGTTCGCCCGGCCGCTTCTCCAGTAACGGTTCGATGCCCATCAACTCGGCTGCGGACTCGACGCGGTTTGCGATTTCGCGGTCAGTGTACTCGCCGGACATCTTCAGGCCGAACGACATGTTCTCTCGAGCGGTCATGTGAGGGTACAGCGCGTAGTTCTGGAACACCATCGCGATGTTGCGCTCACGAGGACTCTTCCCCGTGACCACGTCGTCTCCGATAGCGATGGTCCCCTCACTCACGGATTCGAGGCCGGCGATACACCGCAGGGTCGTCGACTTCCCACAGCCCGACGGCCCGACGAGGACGAGGAACTCACCGTCACGTATCTCGATGTCGAGGTCGGAGACGGCGACGATGTCTGCACCGTCGTCGTCGTACACTTTCGTCATCCGGTCGACAGTGACAGACGCCATGGGTCACTCCAGCATCGCCGAGAGGTTCTCGCGAGTGGTCAGTGCCGCCTCGTCGGGGTCGAGATGGCCGCCGAATATCTCTGCCGTGTAGTGACCGTCGTAGCCGACGTCGTCCAACTTGTCGAACATCGCACGGAAGGAGAGATCGCCCTCGCCCGGCGGGAGCCGGTCGGTGTCGGCGAGATGCAGGTGTGCGAGGTCGCTGCCCAGTTCCTCGACGTACGCGGCCGGGGATTCCCCGCGGTGGGCGGCGTGTGCGGTGTCCATCATCGCCGCCGCGCTGGGGGAGTCGACCTCGTCTAACAGTCGTAACTGCTGTTGAGTCGTCTCGATGAGGTTGACGTCGGCGGCGTTGGCCTCGATCGCGATCGTTTTGCCGCTACTCTCGGCGGCTTCGAGGACGTCTTCGAGGATCGCACGCTGGTTGGCCCACGCGTCCTCGAACCGTTGGCCCTGCAGCCGCCACCCGCCGACCCAGATGACCGTGTCGCTATCGAAGGCCTCGGCGACGTCGAGACAACCCATGTAGTGCTCGCGGGCCGCCTCCCGCTCTTCTTCGAGCGGGCTGGCCGGGTTGGGACCGGGCCCACCGCCCAGCGCCGGGCAGATGCTCGAAACCGTCAGGTCACTCGCGTCCAGTCGTTCCTGAATCGATGCCTTTCGTTCGTCGTTCATGTACTGCGGCCACGCGTGTGGCGACGCGGCGCCGAACTCTATAGAGTCGAACCCCGCGTCGTCGACGTGGTCGATCGCGTCTTCCAGCGTGTAACTCGGTGTCCACACTGGGAAACTAGCGTACAGCCAGGTGTTGATGCCTAGTCGAACCATCGCACGTATGAGATGCTAACTCATCATATTTAAATATTTGCCAATGGTCAGAATTGTACCCAAACGATTATATACTAATACTTGCACCAATATGGTATGCGTCGCAGTGACAGCCAGCACACAGTAGAGAGTACGACGCGGACTACCGCCAGCCACCGCCGGACGTTTCTGAAAGGCGGCGCCGCTGGCGCGGCAGCACTCCTCTCGGGGTGTATCGGTTGGGGAGACGGCGGGAGCGGTGGCGGCAATGGAGGGACGGAGACGGGCGGAACCGTTACCGACGGCGGCGACGAAGACCTCGCAGGGACGACCATCAACATGCTGGAGTACGCCGCCGCGCAGGCGGAGGCGACCCGGCAGGTCCTCCCACAGTTCGAGGAAGAGACGGGCATCACCGTCAACTTGGAGACGGCACCCTACGGCGACCTCATCTCCAAACAGTTCACGTCGCTGGAAGGCTCCTCCGGGAGCTACGACGTCATCGACGTCGACGTCCCGTACTGGCCCGCGTTCGTCAGTAACGACTGGATCCAGCCGCTGAACGACCGCCTCGCTCAGAGCGACCTGCCCCAGTCGGACTTCCTCCAGCGCGTCTGGGACGACACCGTCGTCTGGGGGACCCCCGACGACTACCTGAACCTCGACGCGGGCAACGTAATGGGCATCCCGTATCAGCCCAACGTCCTCACGCTGTACTACCGGAAAGACCTGTACGACGGGGCCGGACTCTCGCCGCCACAGACCCTCGCAGACTACCAGCGGGTCGCACGAGAACTGACCGACCCCGACCAGAACCGCTACGGTATGGCGATGATGGCCAAAGAGCACGAATCGCTCCTCGTCGAGTGGAAGAGCATGCTGTACGCCCGCGGCGGTCGCTTCTTCGAGGGCGAAACAATCGAGGGCGCACCCTTCGGTATCAGCGAGTCATGGAACCCCGTCTTCGACAACCAGACCGCCGTGGATACCCTGAAGTACTACAAGGAACTCGTCGAAGCGGACTACACGCCCGACGGCGTAACGAGTTGGGACTGGACGGACGTCACGCAGAACTTCATTCAGGGACGTCTCGCCACCGGACAGGCGTTCTCCAGTACCGCCCGCGTCGCGAACGACCCCGAACAGTCGGAAGTCGCGGGTAAGGTGGGGTACGCCCCGTACCCCGGGTCAGATGTCTCCGGAACCATGCTCCGGCGCCCACACTACGGGACGTGGTCGCTCTCTATCCCGAAGAATTCGCAGAAGAAACGCGCCGCGTGGCGGTTCATCGAGTGGCTCTCCAGCACGGACGTCCAGATAGAGCGCGCTCGCTACGGGGCTCAGCCGAGTCGTCAGTCCGCGTACGACCACCTCACCCAGTCCGGCAACGAGGTGTTCCAGACCTCGCCCGCGTTCTTCCAGGCACTGTACGAGGGACTCACGGAGTACGGCATCGGCCGACCGAAAATCAAGGGATACTTCGAGTGGTCCAGCACGATGCAGAAGTGGCTGACCCGGTCGATCACCCAGGGCATGGACCCACAGAAGGCCCTGTCGAACGCCGCCGACGACACCCGCCAGCTCCTAGAAGAACAGGGCTACTGAGGTCGATGTCGACACGCACACTCCCGTCGCTTGGCGGACTCACGTGGCAGTCTGTCGACCGTCGGACCGTATTCAAGTACGGGATGGTCCTGCCGGCATTCCTCTACGCCGTCGCGTGGATCGTCTACCCGATGGTGTTCCTCCTCAGACTGAGTCTCTCGGAGGGCGTCGGCGGCGCGTTCGTCGGACTTGAGAACTACGTCGGCGTGATTTTCAGTCCCTCGTTCCACGACGCCGTCGTCGCGACGCTACTGTTCGCGGTGCCGTCGGTCAGCCTTGAACTCCTCTTCGGGACGGCGCTCGCGATGGCGTACAACTCCGTCGACCGGTTCGAGCGATCGGTCCAGACCGTCCTTCTGTTGCCGATGGTGCTGAGTACGTTCGCCGTCGGGCTGATGTTCCGGTGGTTCTTCAGTTCGAATCTCGGTATCGTCAACTACCTGTTCGGCACTATCGGTCTGCCGGAACCAGTGTGGCTCAGTGACCCGCAGCTGGCGATGGTGACCGTCGTCGTTGCCGACATCTGGCAGTGGACGCCCTTCGTGTTCGTGCTGGTATACGCTGGCCTCCAGACGATTCCGGTGAGCCTCATCGAGGCGGCCAAGATAGACGGGGCGACCCGCCTCCAGCGGTTCCGATACATCATCCTTCCGCAGCTGTACCCCGTTTTGCTGGTGACGGCGCTCATCCGCCTCATCATGGCTTTCAAGGGCGGTGACAAGATATTCGCGATGACCGGCGGTGGCCCCGGCGGGTCGACGAAGACGCTCACGATGCTTATCTACGAGAACGCCTTCTCGTTCCTCAACACCGCGAACGCGGCCGCGATGTCGTTCCTGTTCCTGGTGTTCATCATCCTCGTGAGCAACGTGTTCATCGCCGCACTCTCACGAGTCAACGAGGCCAGATAACTATGAGTACGACATCCCCACTCGATACGGACGCACTGCTCGATAGAATCGGAACGCTGTTCGTCGCACTCGCGACGCTCGTGGCGCTGTTCCCCATCTACTGGATACTCACCCGGTCGGTAATGACGACACGCGCCTCGTTCCGACTGCCACCCATCTGGATTCCGGAGACGGTCACGCTCGACGCGTACGAGTCCATCCTGATTCAGGGCGCGTACTTCGACTACGTCGTCAACAGTCTCGTCGCGACGCTCATCGCCGTCGTCGTCGGTTTGCTACTGGGAATCCCCGCGACGTACGTCATCGTCCGGTACGATTTCGGACTGAACCTCGACCACCACCTGGGATTTTTCTTCCTCTCTATCTTCATGCTCCCGCCCATCGTCGCGACCATCCCGTACTTCAACATCTTCCGCGCACTCGGGTCGCTGGATAGCAGTCTCTGGCTCGGCCTCGTGTACGCCGTGTTCACGCTGCCGCTCATCGTCTGGTTCACCCGTGGGTTCATCGACGACATCCCCGACAGCCTCGGCGAAGCCGCGGAGGTCGACGGCGCGACCCACCTCCAGACGTTCTATCACATTTACCTCCCGCTCATCAAACCGGGCATCGGCGCCGCCGCCATCATCAGCTTCATCCTGACTTGGAACGAGTACTTCTTCGCGCTCGTACTGACCCGGACCGAAGCGAAGACTCTGCCCGTCGCTACTACCGAGTTCGTCGGCCAGTACAACATCGCGTGGAACGAACTCTCGGCCGGTATCGTCATCACTATCGCACCCGTCGCGGTGTTTCTGTTGGTGACTCAGCGGTACATCATCTCCGGATTGACCAAAGGAGCAGTCAAGGAGTGACCGTCCACGACGATCGATTGGGGAGCTCTGCCCGCCTACCCCCATCGTATCACCGCTTCTTCGACGCGTTCCGGCTTACGGTTCGCCGATACGATATCGCCCCGCGGTTGGCTTCGGAACAGGGAGCAGTCGCTCGTGCCGTAACTCACTGAAAACGGTGGGTGAGGGGGGTGGTAGTGTGGTGACGGACGGTGGACTGACATCACCGAACCCATGACTGACATGTCGGGGGTAGCGTCACCGTGGACACTTGTGCTGAGTGTCCACTCCTCTCTCAACCCTCCAACTATTAAAAATTTTTCAACAGTTGCTCTCTCGCTTACGCTAAGTCGACCCACTCGCGGCGGTCGTCGCTCCGCTCGACGGCGTCTAACACCCGCTGAACCGCGAGTCCGTCGGCGAAACTGGGCTCGTAGTCGACCCCTTCGGCCACCGCCGAGAGGAACTCGTAGTTCTCGTGGACGAACGTGTGCTCCCACCCGATGACGTGCCCCGGCGGCCACCAGTGGTCGAGATACGGGTCCTCGGCGTCGGTCATCAGTATCGTCTCGAACCCGCGTCCGTCCTCCCGCAGCAGTTCCAGTTCGTTCAGCCGTTCCAGCGAGAACCGCAGGCTCCCCGTCGTCCCCTCTATCTCTATCGTGTGGTCGTTCTTGTGCCCGTTGGCGAACCGCGACGCCTCCAGGGTGCCCATCACGCCGTTCTCGAAGGCGACCTGCGCCGAATACGCGTCGTCCACCGTGACCGGCCGCGTCTCCTCACCGCCCTCGACTGGCCGCTCGTCGACGAACGTCCGCAGGTGCCCGCTCACGCGCTCGACGTCGCCGACGAGGAACCGTGCGAGGTCGATAGTGTGCGCGCCCAAGTCGCCGAGCGCGCCGCTGCCGGCCATCTCCGCGTCGTTGCGCCACGACCACGGCGCCTCGGGGTCGGTCAGCCAGTCCTGCAAGTACCGCCCGCGGAAGTGGCGAATCTCGCCCAACTCCCCGGCGTCGATGAGGTTCTTCGCGTACTGGATGGCCGGGATGAACCGGTAGTTGAACGCGATGCCCGCCGGCACGTCCGCACCGGCGGCCGCGTCGGCCATCGCCTCGGCGTCGTCGAGGGTGGGAGCCAGCGGCTTCTCGCAGAACACTGGCGTCCCGGCCTCCAGCGCCGCGATGGAGGGCTCGGCGTGGACGTGGTTCGGCCCCAGATTGTAGAAGACGTCCACCTCGTCCACTACCTCGCGCCAGTCCGTCGCCGTCCGCTGGAACCCGAGGCTGTCCGCGGCGTCCGCGAGCGCGTCCTCGTCGCGGCCGACCAACACGTCCCGGTTGACTGCAGGCGCGTCCTCGAAGAACATGGGCAGGCGCGCGAACGCGTTCGCGTGCGCCTTGCCCATGAAGCGATACCCCAGTACGCCGACGTCGAGTGGTTCTGTGGTCATTGTCGGGAATGGTTATTCGGCCCAGTAGGCGTCGCCGGGTTGCGTTTCGAAGACGGCGCGGTCGAGGACGTCGACGGCCTTCTCCAGTCCCTCGCGCGCACTCGTGAGCGAGTCCTCGTGTTCGATGGAGAGTGCGCCGTCGTAGCCGACCATTCGCAGGGTGGAGACGACGTCCTTCCAGTGGCTCTCGTCGTGGCCGTAGCCGATGGAGCGGAACAGCCACGAGCGGTCCGCCTCCTCCGTGTAACCCGACGTGTCGAGGACGCCCTTCTCGCGGGCGTTCTCCTCGTAGACTTTCGTGTCCTTGGCGTGGACGTGATGGATGGCGTCGTGTTCTCCCAGTAAGCGGATGGCGGCGGTGACGTCGATGCCCTGCCAGTAGAGGTGCGAAGGGTCGAAGTTCGCGCCGATGCGGTCGTTCGTGGCCTCCCGCAGTTCCAGCATCCCGTGGGGTTCGTACACCAGCATGTTGGGGTGCATCTCGATGGCGACGTCAACGCCGTGCGCGTCGGCGTGTGCTGCGAGGTCCGACCAGTACTCCGTGGCGACCTCCCACTGGTACTCGTGGGCGTCGGCGTGTTCCCCGGGCCACGGCGCGGTCACCCAGTTGGGCACCTCGTCGTTCGGGCCGCCGGCGGGGAGCCCCGAGAAGCAGGTGACGGCGTCCACGTCGAGTTGGTCGGCCAGTTCGATGGCCTCCCGGAGTTCGGTGTCGGCCTCGCTGGCCCGCTCCTCGTCGGGGTGGAGCGGGTTGTTGTGCGTCGCCAGCGCGCTCACGTCCATGTCGTACTCGTCGAGGCGGTCACGGAGGTCGGCCTGTGCCGCCTCGTCGTCCAGATACGCCCCACGCGGGAGGTGGTCATCGCCCGGGAACCCGCCACAGCCGAGTTCCACCGCCCCGACGCCGATGTCGTCGAGATAGGACAAAGCATCTGAAAGCGGTTCGGTGGCTAACGGGACGGTTAACACGCCTATTTGCATGACAGGTAGAGCTGTGTGTGATGGTGTATTAAAACCATTGCTGCCCACCCCACGGCGGTGGACTACGAGCACGATAACCCGCAATTCTCACCGGTGGAAAGCCGAACCGACGCTGTCGAGTCGAGTGCAGGGGTTTAGTTGAGTTGGAGCAGACTAATCACACACAGAACAGACATTCTATAACTCGATACTCAAAATAAGAATGCGTCATGTGCGTATATATTATCAGAACTCCCACAACCTCGGAGGATGATTTTGATGCGTGCCTTAATTCCACGATCCACTAAGAGAATACGTTCTCGGACACTCCCGGGAGTGGCCCATACGATCGATTTCGACGGTACAATCCCGACCGCTTAGAGCCACTCGTCGGGCAGTTCGTCGGCGTGGTTCTGCATCAACTCCAGGAGCGGCCGGATCTCCTCGAACTGGGGGCCCTTCCGTACAGTGTTCGTCTCTTGGTCCCACTCGATGAACCCGGATTCCTCCAGTTTTGGGAGGTGGGTGTGGCGCATGTGTACCATCAGCGTTTCCAGGTCCTCCGAATCGAATTCGACATCGTCGGGAATCTGGGGGTCGTCGTCGTCCTGTGGATTGTGCCGGAGCAACGCGACCAGTACCCCTCGACGATACCGATTGGCCAGCACGTCGAGCATCGCGTCCATGTCGGGCGCTGACGAGGCGGTGCGATCAGTCATGGTCGTGTGGCTCCTGGGTCGGGGGTTCTCCTCTGCTCGAAGGCAGTGGCGTTGGGTTCGCAGCGACCTGTTCGGCGAGCGTCTCGACTTTCACCGGTCCGTCCGCACGGAGGAGGTGAAACAGGATGCGTCGCTCGGGACGACCGCTGAGTACGTCCAGCACGTCCGAGAGCGAAGTCGGACCGGCCTGTGGAGAGACGCTACGGGAGTCGGTGGTTTCCACCGCTTCGCCTCCCGTTCGATCGATGGTCATACTCTCCGTTCGACACCGAACGGGAAAACGCACTTCTCGAAATAGTTGTGACGTGATCGAGTGTACTGCAATTATTTCGCAATCTCTCATTGCTCCCCGTTAGCGAAGACCACGTCGAGTACAGTCCGTTGGGCATC
Organism: Haloarcula sp. H-hyl6; assembly: GCF_056934455.1. Classification (NCBI taxonomy): domain Archaea; kingdom Methanobacteriati; phylum Methanobacteriota; class Halobacteria; order Halobacteriales; family Haloarculaceae; genus Haloarcula; species Haloarcula sp. H-hyl6. The sequence goes on along the minus strand of NZ_JBRIIK010000003.1, from coordinate 300,625 downwards.
CCGAATGTGCCTCGTGAACGTCGAGGGGACGATTCCCAGGGCTTCGGCCAGGTCTTCGCCCGTCTGCACTCGGGGCGATTCGAAGTAGCCGCTCCGGTAGGCCAGCTGGAGCACCTCCTGTTGGCGCGGCGTCAACCGGTCCAGCACGGCGGCCTGGAGCGTCTGTCCTGGTTCGCGCTGGCGGGTCTGACGAGAGAGCAGTTCGAGGTCGGGGACCGCCCGGCCGAGGCCCTCGACGAACTCGCGGACGTCCGCCGTCCCCGGAAGATCGATGAGCATCGTCGCAGTCCCGGCGTCGTGTCGGAGCGAGCGAATCGTCGCGTCTCGGTCGAGAACGTGGCCGGCGAGTATCGGTTCCTTCACCAGCGCTTTGAACATTGCTCCTGCTTCGCAGTCGCCGAGACACTCCAGGTCAGCGATGCCGAGCACGTCTTCGATAGCCGTCGACAGTTCCTCGACGGTCACGCCCTCGGCCGTGAAGAAGACGGTCGCTCCGCCGTCGTCTCGTGGGACGAGTCCGTCGAATACGAGTTCGCCGTCTATCTCCTCCGAGAGGCGACAGAGCGGTTCGTTCGCCGCCGTCGAGCGCAAGGTCAGTTCGACGACCCTGTCGGCCTGGAAGGTCGCCCTAGTTTCGAGAGCGTTGATCGCGTGAGCGATCGTCCCCCCGAGTTCAGAGAGCACGTCGGTATCGCGGTGGTTGCGCGACGGCGTCCCGCCGTATACGACGAGCAACCCGTAGACGGAGTCGTCGTAGACGAGCGGGATAGCCAGACACGAGCGTGCCCCCCGTTCGAGTGCGACTTCCCGCCACGGTCCTGCCTGCGGATCGGTCGCGATGTCCCTGACGACCTGCAACTCGCGGGTCCGGAGCGCCGTTACGAACGGATCTTGGTCCGTGTCCGCGTCGTCGCGGACCGTCGCGAGGTCCTCGACGGTCGCACTGTCGACGCCAGCCCACGACCGCGGCCTGATGGCGTCGTCGTCGGCGTCGAACTCACCGACCCAGGCGAACTCGTAGAGGTCTGAATCGGCCAGCCGCTCACAGACGGCTTCGGTGATATCCTCGCGGGTGTCGGCGGCCACGAGCGCCTGGTCTATCTCCCGGATGAGCGTGTTGAGCTGGTCGAGCCGGGTCAGTTTCTCGTTTCGTCGCTCTAGCTCCTCTTTGCTTTCGGCTCGGTCCCACGCGGTCTCGACGGTTGCGGCCACTGTCTCGACGAGGTCGACCGTTCGCTTGTCGAAGGTGTCCACCCGGGTGGAGCCGAGACAGACGACGCCGTGGCGGCCCAAGGGAACGAGGGCGCGGCTTTCGAGCGCGCCCCACGTGTCCTCGTCACCCTCGGGGTCGGTCGCCACGTCGACATCACTCCCGACGAACGCCTGCCAGACCGGGTCAGAGATCTCCGTCGAGAGGCTGACCCCACCGAGGTCCACGTCCGAGGCCGTGTCGCTGACGGTTTCTTTGAGGTCGCCGCGCTGCTCGTCGTACCGCCAGAGTGCGGCGTACTCGACGTCGAGGACCTCCCGGACCAGCCCCGCGACGCGGTCGGCTATCGTCTCCGACTCGGTGTCGAGCAGTTCCCGAGTCGCGAGGTTGAGCCGTTCGAGCGATTGATTGGTCCGGTTCAGTGCCTGCTCGGCGCGGGCGCGTTCGATGCGCGGGAACACGCGGGCCGCAATGTCCTCCAACAGCTCGATTTCGTCGCGTCGCCAGTCGCGGGGCTCCTTGCTCGTCACGGTGATGTTTGCCACCCAGCGTCCCTGCCACTGAAACGGAACCGTGACGAACGCGCCGATATTCAGCCGGGCGTACTCCTCCGTGTTCGCGCGTTCATCGAGCGCGGTGTCGCGGACGACGACCGTTTCGTCGGCGCGACCGGCGCGGGCGAACTCATCGCCGAAATACTCCTCCAGCTGGAAGGTTTGCTTGAGGCTCGGAACGTCTGCAGTATTCCAGCCGTGATGGATGGTGGCCTCGTTGTTGGCTTCGTCGACATCGGCAAAGATGCAGGTTGAGACGTGGAGGAACTCGCCGAGACGCGTCCCGACCGTGTCGATGATATCGTCGGGCGTGGACAGGCGAGACAGGTCGTTGCTGATCTCGACGAGTAAATCGGTGTTCAACTCGCGGTGCTTGCGCTCGGTGATGTTCTGGATGGTGCCGACGGCCCGTTCCGACTCTCCGTCCTTGCCAGTGTACAGTTCGGTCTCCACCAGAATCCACCGCTGTTTCCCGTCAGTTCGGACGATCCGGCTCTTGAAGGATCGTTCGCCGAGACCGTTTTCGAGGTAGTCCCGCAAGCGCTCGCTGTCCTCGGGGTGGTAGTGTTCGAGGGCAGATTCCAGGTCCCAGTCCGCCGGAATCTCGTCGTAGCCCAGGATTTCGGCGTAGCGGTCCGAGACGTACAGGCCCTCCCCGGTTTCTAGGTCCAATTCCCACACGCCGATTTCGGCGGCGTTCGTCGCGGTCTGCAGGCGTGCCTCGCTCCGGCGAAGCGCCTCCTCCATCTCTTTGCGCTCGGTGATCTCGACGACGAACTCGACGTACGTGCTGTCGTCCAGTTTCTGTGATTCGAAAAGCCCCCACCACTGAGAGCCGTCTGCGTGGTAGTACTGCTTCTCGTACGAGACCCCGCTGCCGGTCGCGTCGACCTCCTCGATGTGGTGTTCGGAAACTTCGTAAAACTCCTCCGGGGTGAGGTCTCGCCACGAGGTCTCCAATGCCGCCTCGTACTCGAAGCCAGCCATCTCCAGAAACGCGTCGTTTGCGTCTTCGATGACGAGGTCAGCCGGGTCGTCGCTCGTGGCATCGCGTCCCCAGACGATGACACCGACCATCTCGGACTCGAAGACCGGGTGAGAGCGAATTCTCTCCCGGTCCCATGTCGTCCCGTCTTGCCGTGTCTCTGTCTCGGCGGGTCGCCACCAGACACGGCTGTTTGCCCCCACCTTCTTCGTCTGTAAAATGCCGTCTTCGACGAGTGACTCCAGCCGGTTGTAGACGGTTCGTTGGGTGCAGTCGAACCCCTCGGCAACCTCCGGCGTCGTCACCGGCGTCCCGGGGGGACCGAGGATGTCGACTTTCTCCAGCACGTCGGTGGGTGCTGGTGAGGCCGTTGTCATAGGAGAACTTCGTCAAGAACGGTCAAAAGCATTCTGTCGATAGAACCGCGATCTGCGAACGACCGAGCCAGTTATTGGCACAGGACGCAAACCAGAAGTGAACAGGTGACTGAAGTGTCCCGTTCCACTCCTTCGCGTCTCGTGACGATAGACCACTCCTGTAACCGGATACTATGGCATTCCGAAAGATGCGACGGGGGATCCAAACCGAGACGATGAGATGAGCGAGGGAAGAGATTCACACGTGGATTCGGAACCAACGGTCGAGACGCGCTACTCCACTGGTGAGTCTCGAAGTGAAGTAGTCATCAGAGCGCTCGCAGCGGCGAAGAGCGTCGAACCAACCGAACTCGATCTCCTGTACGACTTCATCGACCCCGAAGCCCTCGATTCACTTCTCGGCGACCCGGTGATCGGCGACGAATCCCAGACAGGCGTGGCGTTCAGCGCGACGGGGTACCGAGTCGTCGTCAGCAGTAACGGCCACGTCTCCATCTGTGACGAAACAGACGGACGATAGTCCTCGAGATGTGCGTGGTTTTCACGACCAATCGTTTCAATCAAGTGATTGTACGTTGGCTCGTAAGCTCTCTCCAGGGGAGTTCTATCGACAGACGATATTGGTGCAGAGAGACCGCGATCACTTCCATCGTGCCTGTGGAATCGGAAATTGATGTCGGAGATGCTGGATCCGCTCTCGGACCGTGCCTGCCGGATGACCCACGCCTACAAGACTGGAATCGAGCTCAGTGAGACCTACGGGAGGGAGCATGTCTCCGGACTGCGGTGAGCGAAGTCACCATCTCAAGGACGGGTATCCAGACTGGCACCCAGTACCCCATTCGTTCGAGGGAATGCTTCGGCTGTTCATCTACCGGGAGATTACGGGTGACAGCTATCGGGCGCTCGAAACGTACCAAGAGCTGGCCGAGCCATTCGGGTTAGAGTGTGTCCCCGACGAATCCGTCCTCTCGCGGACTTGGCGCAATCGATTTAATGATGGTGTTCGCGAGTACGTGACCGTCGCCGCCCACTTCGTCGTCAAAGAGATCCACGACCACGGCCCCACAGTCTCCGCTGTTCGACCCAAAGAGGACGTCATCGAGTCAGATGCTGACTCGGCCGCTGACGATGAAACAGAGAGCCGTGCGTTTTCGGACGAACGGATCTATCGGACGACACGCCTTGCCCGTAATCATGGCTTCGACGGCTTCGACTCTGGACGGGCAGAGAACGCCTCTTACGAGGATACGCAGTTCTTCGAGTTACAGACGTTCATGGGTATGGTAGGCTGTGGAACCGCCCAGGGGGCCGCTCGCTTCCAATTCCGGCGCGGCGAGGAACACGGTCCACACGGCGACACACATCTGCGGGCGGTCAAACAATTCGAGCCCGCAGAACTCGTCGAGGGGTTCGATCAGGCCAGTGACCGTCTGCTGTCTGCGATCGCTGCTGAGGCGTCGTTTCGACGTCCGGTGACTGCAGCGATCGATATCACGACCGTCCCCTATTACGGCGATGTCGAGGGAATGCCAATGGTCAGTGGAATGGGAGGCGAGGAGGAACGGGCGTTCAAGTTCGCGACGCTGTCCATCTCGGTGAGAACGTGCCGCTCATCCTGTCAATCGAACCCGTCCGTGAGAGCTCTGCCTGGGACGACAATCAGTCGAATCAGGTGCATCGCGTCGTCCGGCGACTCGTGACGCGAGCGAAAGATCATGTCCCGGTCGAGACGGTCCTGTGTGACCGTGAGTTCGATTCGAAGCGAATCTACCAGACGCTCTCGAATCTCGGGGTGAACTACCTTTTCCCACACGGATCAACAGCACTGAGCGCGAGGTTATCGAGACGATGGATACCGATGGACAAGGTGTGGCAGTGGAATCAGCGTCTGTTCACGTCGAATCGGGCACCCACTCGATGCAATTCCTCTACGTCCCGTCGACGAGTGGGGAGGGCACGACCGTCTTCGCCACGAATCTACGAGTCGGCCCGGAAGGGGCAGAATCGTTCTGCCGCCGCTACAGTCGGCGCTGGCAAATCGAAAACGAGTACAAGAGCATCAAGAACGATTTCCTCGCGAAGACCTCCTCGAAGGACTACAGAGTGAGATCGTTCTACTTCGTGTTCGCGGTCTTGCTCTACAACATCTGGCGACTCACAGATTTCCTGCTGAAAGCTGGCGTTGACGGCGAGATGAACTATAGGCCGTGCTGACCGCAGGCGAGTGTGTCGAACTCGTTGCCTCGGCGTTGATCCCGCCTGACTAACCGGCTGAGCTCTCGCTGAGTCCACCGGTTGGGAGTGGCAACACTATTCAGCAGCGCCAGAATCAACGCAATCTCTTACACTCACCCGACAGGTACGACCACGAGGGGTCACAGCCGATGCTTGATTGGTGAGAAGCACCACGAACCGACGGGGATTCTACCTAAAACTGGCCTATCCTCCGAAACTGTGGAACTTCCAAATCAACTAATTCAATATAGCACTATATGATTTATAGACAGACTCAGGGGAAGTATTCGCCGAGTAGAATGACTCTAAGCCGATTTTACGAGCAATTCTGGCTCGTCGAGTACTGGTCGCGATTACTCTGATAATCACGACCAGTTTCAAGTACCCCCACGCCGTCGGGTAAGCACGAATGCTGCACCCGCCGAATTCCGGTCCGTACCCCCGGGAAACGCCGACGAGAGCGCATCGCCGTCGCAGGAGAGAGTCCGACGATGGTTGACCGCTCACGGGCAGTCCCACTCCGCGAGACGTTCGGCCGCTACCTCCAAGACAAGGGGAAAGGGCGGGGCAGAGACGGTGGGAACTACCGACGGAACGCCGAACGCGAACTCGAGCGGTTCGTCGAGTGGGCCGCCGGTGAGACGGCCGACGGGGACGGTATCGTCCCGCCGGACGCCGACCGAGCCCCGACGTTCGACGACCTCGACGAACGGACGTTCAGGGCCTACGCGCGCCACCTCGCCGGCGACCGGGGACTGAAGCAGAACACGGTCAAGACCTACTACGCCTACGTCTCGGCGTGGTGTGGGTGGTGCGTCAACGAGGGGTATCTCGAGGCACACTACGCGCAACGAGCGAGCGCGACGGCACCGCTCCCGGAGGACGACGGCCGCAAGCCGGGCGACCAACAAGCGTGGACGCCCGACCAGCGACACGCCCTCACCCAATACGTGGACCAGCAGGCCCGCGAGGCCATCGAGACGCTGTCTGACCACCCTGTAGTGGACGGCTCACAAGACCGTCAGCGTGCCCGATACGCCGCGCTCAGGGCCGCACGTGACAGAGCGCTCGTGTTCGTGCTCGCCTACACGGCCGTCCGGGTCGGCGAACTCCTCCGCGACCCGGACGACCCGCGGCGGCGGGGCGTCCGCTGGGGCGAAATCGACCTCGAGGACGGGAGTATGGACGTCTACCGGAAGAAACAGCAGTGGGACGCGGCCAGCCTCCCCGACCCCGTCGTCACGCCACTACGGACGTATCGTCGGTTACTGGACCCACCGAGCGACCGTTGGCCGGTGTTTCCGACCCTCGACCAGCGAACGCTCGGGGAGTGCGTCCGAACGGAGCTGGCCGACCGTGGACTGCGCCCCGAGGAAATCCAAAAGCGGCGCGCAGAGCACGCACGCGACCTCTTGCTGGCAGTCGAGGAGGACATCAGACCACAGTCACTGACGACGGACGGCGCTCGAACGGTCCTCAAGCGGGTGACCGCCGAGGCGGACGTCGACGTAGACCACCCGAAACACGAGTACTTAGCGCCACACGGCGGGCGTCGCGGGATGGGTGAAGTCCTCGTCAGGGCGTTCGGCTACACCGTCGCGGCCCGGTACCTCGACAACTCCGAGGAGATGGTGCGCGAGCGCTACTCGCACATCGAGGCCGGGGAACTCGGCGACGTGGCTACCGAAGCCCTAGAGGAAATCGACCACTGAGTGCGGGAGACAGCGCCGGACGTCGACCGCTACGGGTTCTCGGACACCAACGACGCCAACCACGACGCGACGTCGCACTGTGGCGGGTCCACTCCCCGGGAACCGGACGCGACACCGAGGTACGTGAGCGTCTCGACCACCTCGGCGTCCTCCGACAGTTGCCGGTCGAGTAGCCAGCCGTAGAACGCCGTCTGAAGGGCGTATCGGTCCCACATACGCTGCTCCGGCGTCGCGAGCATCAGCTTCAGGTCGTCGACGTACCACGTGCCGTCGATTCGCGAAACGACGTCGACGTGGTTCTGCGTCTCGATGGTGACGCCGTCGACGTCGAGGACGGCGTCGAGCGGATACTCCACGTACGTCTCGTCGCTCTGACGAAGCCGCCGCCACGCGTCGGTCTCCGCGAACTGCGGACAGACAATCTCTCGGACGTACGCCGCTACGTCCTCCCGTTCGTGCGACGGGGCTGCTGGTGCGTGGGCCACGAGGCTGGATTCTAGTTCGCCGGCGAGAACACCCTCACAGCGCCGTAGCGTGTCGGTCTGAACGCCCTCTGACACCGCAGTTGTGAGCACGTCGTGGACGACGTGCCCGAGTGCGTCCGGCCCGATGGCATCGAACGAGAGCGGCAGCGAGGCGGCCGGTTGTGGGCGCTCGGAGTGGAGCGCGCGGCCCTCGATATGCGCGAGTCTGTGGGACTCGAGGTCGCTAGCGAGGGGATAGAGCGTACTGCCGTTCACGTATCGAGGCGTCCAGCCAGTCTTCGTCGCGTCAGGGGCGAGAGCCGCTTTCGGCGTCTGTGGCTCGCTCGTCGTCCGGTGCCCCGTCGTCATCGATACATCGTTTACCGCTATATCGACCGCCGAAGCCCTGCCCGAGTGTCCCTGCGTGTCTTCGGACTCCCTGTGAGCGTCCCCGATTGGTAGCGTCTCCTGTAAGGTCCCAACCCAACTGTCGCGCGCCGAGTGGCGAAAGTCCACGCTGGGTAGCGAGAGCACCAGATGCTCACGGGCCCGCGTCATCGCCACGTACAGCAGTCGCCAACGTTCGGCCCGGTGCGCGTCGGCCACGTCGCGGAGCGTCGGTGCTCCGGCGAGCCTGTCGTCCGAGGCGTCGGCGACCCACTCGTTCGTCGCCCAGCGAAGTGGATTGGTCGCGTCGCTGGCCCGGCGTCCGTCGGTGTCCCCACCAACGGGAGTCCACGAGACGGTCGCTGGCGGTGCGAGCGCGAGGGTCTCACCGTGGGCGAGGAACGTCTGCCCGTGCGGACCGAAGGCCCCGACCGAGCGGCTTAGGTCGGCGAGACAGACCACGTCAGCCTCGTCGCCCTTCACGTCGTGTATCGTCCGGAAGACGACGTCGTAGGACTCGGGGCGTGCGACCGGAGCGGTCGGCCCGTCCCGCGGGTTCTCGCGGTACTGTTCCAACACCGCCGCGAGTTCGCCGAGCGAGTATCTGTCGTCGCCCTCCCACGCTCTGACGTGTTCGAGTAGCGCGTCGAGCGCCGCCAGACACTGTCCTTCGTCTCCGACCTGTCCGAACGGGTCCGTGACGAGTGCGAGCGTTTCGACGACGTCTTCGACCACCAACGTCCCCGGGTCGCTCACGTGGCGAGCGCGCCGTTCCGTAAGCGCCGAGAGCCCATCGACGAAGGCCGCTTTCGCCCCTTCGAAGGCGGTCGATTCCGCCGCTCGCTGTACGTCGTAGTCCCACTCCTCGAACGCAGTCACCGCCAGGGGAATCGCATCGTCGCAGACCAGCGTCCGCGTCCGCTCCGGGTCGGTCGGGTCGACGAGCCACCTGACGACGGCGCAGGCCACCTCGACGGGTTCGACCTCGAACAACCGCTCGCTCGCGTGAGCGACCGACAACCCGCGGTTCTCCAAACGTGTGGCCAGCGCGGCCATGTTCTCTCGCGTCGGGAACAGCACTGTGGCCGTCTCCGAGGTGTTTCCGTCCCTCTCGAACCCCTCTCCCTCGAAGGCACTATAGAGATACGTTCCGAGCGTGTCCGCCTCACCGCTCTGCTCGAACCACGTCCTCGTCCCGGGAACCCCCGAGCCGCGATACTGGGCTACGTGAACGGCAGGGCCGTCAGAGGCGTTCCTTTCGGCTGTGAACCGCGTATACTCGGACTGGCCCACCTCCGACGCCCCTCGCGTAGGGTCGGTGAGGACCTGTTCGAACACCGTGTCCACGGCGTCGGCGATGGCCGGTCGCATCCGGTAGGTCCGGTCCCCTGTCTCGCTCTCGTGGACCGACCACTGTCGACTGAAATATTCTCCGCTCTCGAAGGCATTTCTGAACAACTCGGGCCGTGCGTTCCGCCACGCGTAGATGCACTGGTCGGCGTCACCGGCGAGCAGTACCCGAGCGTCCTCGGGGACGAACGCACCCAGTGCGTCGTGTTGTACGAGGGAGACGTCCTGTGCCTCGTCGACGACGAGGGTCTGGAACTGTGCGGCGTATCTGTCGCGGACCCGGTCACGGAACCCGGACGTGACCGTGTTCCCGTGGGCGGCGAGTGCGTCGCTGTCCTCGTCGAAGAACTCTGCCACCCAGTACGGGACGTCGAGGTGCGCCACGACGCCGCGCTCACGACACGTTGCGTCGTACGCCGTCTCGTAGGCGTCGAGAACGGTACAGAAGTGGTCGAGACAGGTCAGCCACGACTCGTAACACTCCCGGTCCGCAGTGACGACCGGCTCTTCGTCGCCTGCGTGGGCCGCCTCGAACGCCTCGGCCCGGTCGGCGTCGTAGAACCGTGCGACATCTGCACACAGGTCGCCGAACGACGAAGGTGGTCCGTCGGGGTAGACATCCGATACGACGGCCCTGAGTCGCTCTCGCACCGTCTCGAGTGAGAGCCGCCGAGAGCGCTTCTCTCGTCTCGCCCGTTCGAGCAGGTCGTCTACCTCGCTGGTCGGGTCGTCCTCGGCTCCGGGGTAGGCGGCGTCGAGTACCCCGAATGCATCACGGTATCGCTCTTCGGACCGGAGGTCGTCCAGACAGTCGGCCCTGAGCGAGGACAGGAGTGCCTCGTTACCGACCGTGGGCATCCCGTCGAATCCGACCTCCGTCGCGACGTCTGCGAAGACGCCACGAAGGACACTGTCGATGGTCCCGACGTGGTCGGCGTTGCGGAGGCGGCGTTGCAGACGGTCAGCCGTCTCGCGGTCGATGTCGACCGGCCACTCGTCCCCGTCCGCCTCGACGTATGCGTCCAAAGTCTGCCGAATCCCGGGTTCTAGACTCGCAGCGTCGTCGCGGGAGAACGAGACGACGGCGAGACGCTGTTCGGGACACTTCGCCCCGGCGGCGTCCGCCCGGACCAGCGCCTCGGCCGCTATCTGTTCGACCGTGGTCGACTTCCCGAACCCGGGCTTGCAGTCCAGGACGAACAGGCCCGTGTCGTGGGCGAAGAACTTGTCACGGATAGCCGACTGGGCCCCTTTAAGCGGGTGAACGTCGTCGTCTCCGTGGCTCTCGTCTGCCTTCATCTCGTGACCCCCGTCGTTCATCCGTGTGTTCCTCCCGTCCGCTTGTCGTTCCCGGGGACGCTCCTGAGTAGGGTCGGCGGCAGCGTCGTCGGCGCACCGAGTAGCGCATTCCGTCCGTCCGCGTCCACCGTCGTCGTATCGAGCGACGACAACAGCGGTGACCGCTCGTATCGAACCCCCTCGACGTCCTCGGTGAACCGCGTCACTATGAGGTGGTCACCCGCAGTCCGCACCGCGTCGGCGAAGTGGTCGTACTCACGCGCCTCGGTCCACGCACCGCGGACGCCGAGGCGGCGCGACGCCCTCGAGTCGCCGTCCACGACCGCGGCCCGGAACTCGGCCGGGAACGCTCCGTCGGGGCGCTGTGGCCACTCACCGTCGACCAATCCCACCGCGACGACGTACGGGTACGAGCGCAACCACGTGTCGGTGGCGTCGAGGACGTCGATTCGCTCGGCGTTGTCGTGCTCTCTGCGCCCGGGTCGGACCGTGGCGATGGCGTCCAGAACGTCTCGTATCGCCTCCCACGAGCGGTCGAGATACCCCCTGTCGACCCAGTCGTCGTACTTGGCCCTCGTCTCCCGCAGGAGGTGTTCGTTACCAACCTCGCCTGCCACGCGTTCTACTGCCCGGGCAGTCCGGGCGGTTTCAGCGTAAGCGGGCCCGTCTCTCGCAGCTAGCTCCGGGAGAGTTCTGTCGTCGAACGCATCGACTACGGGGCCGAGAGTGGCGAGCATCTCGTCGCCAACGGGTGCCGCCGCTTGCTGTCGACACCAGTTGAGGTATCCCACGACCGCACGCCTTTCGGTGCCTTCGAGAGAATCTGCCTCAGCTACCCTATTCTGCCAGGTGTGAAGAGCGTGTTCCCCGTCTGTTCGAACGGCGCGTCGGACGGCGGCCACGTCGGCCGGTTCGAGCGGCCAGTAGTCCTCTCCAGTAGGATGGGTCCACAGCAGCTCTAACGGTTCGAACAGGGTCTCGGCGTCGAGACGCTCCGCGGCGATTCCGGCGAGCGTAGCACAGGTCGCCGTGACGAGTCGGTACGGGAGGGTCCGCTTGAGTTCGAGTTGGGTCCAGACGGAAAGGTGCCGGCCGTGGACCCGCATGGCGCGGGTCAGCGGCCGTTCGTACTCGTCGACGTCGCGAGCGACCACCGCGACGTCACTCACCGAGACCCCCTCGTCGAGTAGTCCGGCCACGATGGCAGCCGCGACCCGGGCCTCCTCGTGTCTGGTTTGTGCGACGATTTCAGTCGTCGGAACCGCTCGTGGCACGTGTTCGCCGCTCAACGACGTCCTTTCGGCCTCCGCTGGCCTCACCCCCTCCTCCTGTCCCCCCGTCCGGGGCAGAAGTCTCGCAGCGATTCTCGGACCGGTGCCGGCCCGGAGGTGCAGGTGGACCACGACGTCCGTCTTCTCGTCGAGTGCCGACAGAAAGTCGAGCAAGGGCGTCCCGAGGGTACTGACCCCGGCGAGGTGAACGCGCTCGATGCTCGGAAACGCCGCCGTCCACGCTCCCCCGTCGGTCGTCGCAACCGCCTCGCGGGCCGCCTCGAAGAGTGCCGCCTCGGAGCGCAACGCGGACTCGACGCGGTCTTCGAGAGCGGCATCGAGGCCCCGGACAGCCTCGGCGAGGGCGAGGGTGTCGTCGGCCACCGGCCCTTCCAATCCCTCGCAGACCGTTCGAAGCGCCTCCGTCCGGTCGGTGCCCGTGCCGGCTATTGTCGCCAGTTCCGCCCGGGTCGCTTCGATTGTCTCGAGGTGTGCCTCGAGTGGTGACCCAAAAGCCGCCCGTAACTGGGCCGCTCCGTCGACTTCCGACCCTACTACCTCCTCGAGTTGTCGTAGCCGGTCGATGCGGTCGAGCACGTCCGGTTCCGTCCCAGTCCGTGACTCGACCACTTGCATCGCCAGCGCGACCGGTGTCAGTAGCCGCAGGGACGTTCGGGGACGGTTCGACGCCGCCAGCCGACGTGTGAGGTTTCGCTTGTGCAACTGCTCAGGCGTCAGTACGACGTCGGTCGCCTCGTCCCGTCTCGCCGCTCGGTCGAGCAAGGCGCTCTCACGGCCCTGATGGACCGCGGCGAACGCTCGCTGTCGAACCCTGTCGTACGTTGGTCCGTCGGTCACTAGTCGGTCTCGGAGGTTCGGGAGGCGGGCTAAAAGGTCGTCGCCTCGGAGCGGAAGTAAACGGTGCAGGCCGAATCCGCCTCTACCCCGAAATTCGAAGCTCTACCTCCTTTTTCCCGTCCGTTAGGTGATTCACAGCTATGGACACCGCCCTCCGGCGCCGACTCGACGCCCTCGTTGTCCTTTGCTCGGTCCTGTTGGCTATCGTGCCGACGTACGTGGTCCTCAGTCCATCAGTCGGCCCGACCTTCCTCTCGTTCTCGCTCGCCCCGTCGGCAGTCATCACCATCGCGGCGTTCGCACACGTCAACGCCGACTCGCGGGCCGACGCGGACATCGGTTTCTAGTTCCCCGACGACTGTCCCCCGCCTTTCCCAGCTCTGAACGAGCGAAGTGGGTTCGGACATACAAACTATCCAAATGCTACGAACAGCGCGTGTCAGATGCATACAAACCACCACAACCGTCCAAACCTAGCGAGACAGTAGAACCACTTAGGACCGGCTCGATACCAGATGCGAAGTACATCAGGCCAAAGTGCCGGCTAAACTCCAGGGACCACTTCATCAAAACCATCCAAACTATCACAGCCCTCCGAGACGAGCGAGACAGCAAAACCAATTCGGAACGATTGTACGTCAGATGGGAGGGGGCGTCCACGGCCACAACCGACGGAAGTACCAGCTGGCTCTGATAGCCATTCAGTAAAAGACGTCCAAACTATCACAACTCGTTTGTACAATTGGGAGGGATTTGCCAGTTCGACTGGCTCGGAAAGCGGAGGCAGGTGCGAGCGGTCACCACCCGCCGCCGTCACCGATACCGGTCTACGATATCTGACTGGGACCGAACGAGCGTCGCCAGATGGTCAGCCCCCTCGAAGACGGTCATCTCCGCGTCTGGAAGGCGGTCACACAGACGCCTCGCCCCGTCCACCGGAACGTTCGTGTCCGCGTCACCGTGCCAGAACCGGGTCGGAGTATCGAGGTCGGCCACGGTATCGAGCCACGGTTCCTCGAGTAGACCGAACTCGTGGACTACACCGCTACGATGGTTCCGGACGGCTTCGAGGAAATCCGCCTTGACGAGTGTCGCTACGTCGTCCGGAACCTCACTCTGTCCGTTAGTCGTGTACTGAGCGACCACGAACGACGGGGGCGCCCGCTCTGCGACCCACGCCTGCGCTCTGAACAGGCCCCCGAGAAGGCCCGGTACGTGGTCCGCAAGCGTCCCTAGCGACCGTTGGACCAGAGGCGTCCCGTCCCTCAGCGACGGTGGCGTCGAACCGGCGACGACGTCGATTGCGTTCACACGGTCCGGCATTGTAGCGGCCGCGGCCAGTGCGTGCGGACCACCGCCTGAGAAACCGACGACGCCAGCACGAGCGACGTCCGCGTCGTCGAGTACGGCACCGACGAACTCGCCCGTCTCCGCGAGGGTGCGCCCAGGCCACTCCGACGACGCGCCGAATCCAGGCCTATCGACCGCCAGCACCCGAACGTCTGCTCGCGTTGCTTCGTCGTCGAACAGGGCACCCAGATAGCGCGACCCCGGAGTTCCGTGGAGGAAGACGAGCGGTGTCCCCGCTGGCGTGCCGTACTCGGCGTACGCGAGTTTCCGTCCCGCCGTCGTCGTCTCCCGGTGCCCTCTGGCAGTGTGGTTTGCCAGTTCTTGTGTCACCCTCGCGCGCGCGGTCATTCGAGTGCATCTTCGGGCCACTCCCCGGGGAGTGTTCTGCCGGATTGATACGGTATTTTAAATGTGCAACCGGCACAGTCGAACGTGAAGCGAATCACGTTCGCTCTGTCTACCGACGACGAACTGGTGCACCCAATGCACCGCCGACTACTGACAGAGCGCCGCCTCACACGTGCCGAGCTACTGATGTGGGGTCCGACGGACGACGTCACGACTCTCCTCTGGTACGACGGACCACCCGCAACGGTTCGAACCGTCCTCCAGGCCGTCGATTCGGCGACCGACGTGAGTCTGGTCGCGGGAGACGGTGGAACCTACGCGTTCCTCAGACAACGGGAGTTCGAGTTCGCGGACGAACTCATGGCCGTCGTCGAACGTTCGCGCGTTATTTTCCTTCCACCGGTCTCCTTCGAGGCGTCGGGCGACGTCGAGTTCGAGGCCGTCGGCGAGTCGGCCGCACTCAGCGAGTTCTACGACGACCTCCGGACGTTGGCGCCGGTTCGCATCGAGCGTGTTCGGGATTTCGAACGCGCGAAGGCACCCGCGAACCTCTCTGCTCGGCAACGAGCGGCGCTCGAAGCGGCGGCCGACGTCGGCTACTACGACGTCCCGCGGACCGGGGACGTCCAAGACGTGGCCGAGCGACTCGACTGTGCACACAGTACCGCCGGGGAATTGTTGCGGAAAGCGGAAGCCTCCGTCCTGACCGAGTACGTCGAGCCGTGACGACGCGCCGGCAATCGACTGACGACGAGAGGTGAGAACCCTACAATTCGTCCAATCTATCTCGGACGTCCGAAGCGTCCAAACCATCCAAGCCGTCCAAACCGTATTCAACCAACAGCGGGTAGAACGCGCGGTTCTTCTCGAACTCCTCGTCGAACTCGTACTCGTACTCCGCTTTGAAGACGTTGTAAAGGCGCTCTATCTCTTTCTTTTGAGATTGCGGGAGGTACATGTACGTCCCGACCTGCTCGTCTTTCACCGAACTGTCGTCTTCCTGTTCTTCCGGTTCTGATAGTTCGTCTGGTTTTGACTGTTCGGACGATTTTGACTGTTCGGACGGTTCGTTCCGTTCGTCCACTTCGGTCGCCTGGGACTGGGCCCCGCCACGCACTCGCTCCTGTGATCGGTTGCGTCGCTGTCTGAGTCGTTCGGACCGGTCGTCGCTCATGCCGGCACCTCCGCGAGGTCGAACTGCTCGTCCAAGTTGGCGGCGATGTTCTCGAACACTTCGAGTTGGTCGCATTCGGGTTCCTCGACGAAGATGGACGCCCCGTTGGCCAGGGCTCGCTGGACGGCGGCCCGTTCGCGCACCTCCCAGACCGGTGTGTCTGCGAAGGCGTCGTTTATCCAGTCGATCATGTCGTTGGCTTGCGTCTTGCGGACGTCGATGCGGTTGACGACGACGCCTCGCTCCCCGATGGTTATCTCGTAGTCCCGTTCCAGCGCGTCGATGTGGTCGAACAGCAATTCGAAGGCTCGTTTACTCGTGTCCTCGGCCAACGCGGGGATGAGGACGTTCTGGGCCGCGTACATGGCGTTGTCCATCAGGTTGCCGAGGAACGGCGGGCAGTCGATGATGATGTAGTCGTACTGGTCCTCGACGTGTTCGAGCGCGAGGCCCAACTGCTCCCCGGACCGGCGGGAGAGCGTGAGTTCGGGTTCGACGGCGGTCATGTCGATGTTGGACGGAATGACCGACATCTCCTCGTGTTCGCGGACGAGTTCCCCGATGCGGTCGCGCTGCTGGGCGTCGCTCAACACGTCGAACAGCGACGGGGGCTCGCTGTCGTACGCGTCCCGTAGCCCGAGATTCTCGGTGGCGTTGCCCTGCGGATCGAGGTCGACGAGGAGGACGTCGCGCCCTCGGTCGTTCAGTGCGCCGGCGACGTTGATTGCGACCGCAGTCTTGCCAACGCCACCCTTCTGATTGCTCACCGCCATCTTGACTGGTTCGGCCATACGAACGATACAAACTATGCGAACTACTTAGTTCTACGTCAGACGGACCCCGTAGAAATCACAGAACCACCGTCGGGCAAGGGTTTTAGATGGTACTACAAACTGTCCAAACTATAAAAATAGGACAAACTATACGAGAGAGGCGAGCCGTCAAAACCAAGCCCGGTAGGTGACCAGCGGACGAGTACCCGGGAACAGCCGATACGTGCGAATCGCTCATCTGTTCGAACCGAACCGAGTGATTGAACGATTTTGTTCACGGCGTTTGTCACCGGGTGACGAAACGAAGTTGCAAGCTATCTACCAGATAGAGCAGTTGTTTCGCACATATAGCCACCTAAAACGTCTATTTTGAGTGAATTAGGTACTATTTCCTCATGCACATTAGCGAACAATCATCCACATGATTTATTACCCATGCCCAATTCGTGCTCATTTGCATGCAGCACAAATCAGGACGAACCCGACGACGGTTCATCAAGGGCGCAGGGGCAATCGGTACTGTCGCACTCGCGGGGTGCGGGGGCAACTCCGGGTCCGACGGAGAGAACGGGTCCGGCGGAGAGAACAACTCCGACGGGTCCGGCGAGACCACCGGAACGGGGTCGGAGTCGATGGCCGACAGCATCGTCTTCTACAACGCGGGCAGCCTGAAGTACGACCCCGGTACGGAAGAGAACATCAACCGGTTCGAGGAGGAGACGGGTATCACCGTCAAGGTGAACGAAGTCCCGTGGAACAACCTCAAGACGAGCCTCACCACCATCTGGCGGAACAAAGACGCGACGGTCGACGCGTTCAACGGCCCGACCTGGTGGCTGGCCGACTTCGTCGCCTCGGACTGGCTCGAGCCGCTCGAACTCAGCGACAGTCACATGTCGAACTTCCCGTCCAATCTGCAGGACCTCGTCACGCTCGACGGGAAGACGTACATGGCGCCGGAGTTCGGGAAGTGGGGCACGTTCCTCTACGACTCGGCACACTTCGAAGCACAAGGCGTGAGCGAACCGCCCCAGACGTGGGACGAAGTCGTCTCCAAGGGTAAGCAACTCAAGACGGAGAACACGTCGCCGTTCGCGTTCACGTGGTCGAACAAGGACGTGTTCACGTTCAAGCAGTTCCTGTATCAGGCCGGCGGCCAGCTGTTCAACGACAGCAACGAACCGGTCTTCGTGGACCAGGGGATGGACGTCATGAACTTCTTCACCCGACTCCGCGAGAACGACCTGATTCCCGACGGCATCTCCAGCATGGGCGAGGGTGGCGCTGGCGACACGTTCATCGCGGGCCAACTCGCCACCGTGGAGTCGTGGACGCCGCTGGGCGCCCGTGCGCTGAGTGCCGACGGTTGGGGAGCCGAGCGAGTCGGCAGTGCGAAACCCCCCAAAGGGCCCGACTCCCGCGCGACGTTCCAGGACACGAACGGCATCAGCGTCTCTGCCTTCTCGGAGAAGAAGCGAGCCGCAAAGAAGTTCGCCGAGTTCATGACCACGCCGGAGTCCTCGAAGACCAACATGAAAGTCGAGGGCAACCCCGCAGTCATCCCCTCGGTGTACGACTCCGAGGAAATCCAGAGCGAGTATCCGTCGTGGCTGCTCGAGGACATGAAGTTCAACCTCGAAAACGCGAAGAGCGAGACGTACCTCGCCCAACCGCAGGTCGACGACTACCTCTCCGAGCAGATCACGCCCGCACTACTGGGCGATAAGGACCCGCAAAAGGCGCTCGAAACGGCACAGAGCAACATCACGAGTCTGTATCAGGACATCGGCCTGCTCTGATACCGCCGTCAAGAATCGCCATCTAACCGCACTGCGTATTTCACAATGTCGACAGAAAAACAATCACTGCGACGCAAACTCGACCGGCTGTTCGTCCCCTTGACGGTCGGCCCGACGATGCTCTGGATAGCCGGCATCATCGTCTACCCGACCCTGAAGTTGCTCTGGAGCAGCTTCTTCTGGACGAACCCCATCAACAGCCAGAAGGAGTTCGTCGGTCTCCGAAACTTCAAACGGCTCATCTTCGCGGAGGGGGGCAGTGGGGCGTTCCTCGGACTCGCACCGGACTTCGTCTCGATTACCTGGCACACGATAGTGTACGTCGGGCTGAGCGTGAGCATCTCCTTCGCGCTCGGACTGGGTATCGCGCTCCTCCTCGACAAAGACCTCAAGGGGCGGGGCTGGTTCCGTACCGCCGTCATCGTGCCGTGGATTCTCCCCTACGTGATGAGCGGGTTGATGTGGCGCTGGATGTTCAACTCGGAATACGGCGCCATCAACGGGATACTCACCCAGTCTGGCCTCTTGTCCAACAAGATAGCGTTCTTCTCGGACGGCACGTTGTCGATGATGGCACTCGTCATCGCCGACATCTGGGTGTTCACGCCCTTCATCATCATCATCCTGCTCGCCGGGTTGCAGAACGTTCCGGAGCAACTGTACGACGCCGCCGAAGTCGACGGGGCCGGTCGGATTTCGCGCTTCGTCAACGTCACGTACCCCTTCCTGAAGCCGTCCATCCTGGTCGCGCTGACCATCCGGATAATCTTCGACATCCGTGCGTTGGACCTCGTCTGGGTCATGACCCAAGGTGGCCCGGGGAAGTCGACGGAAGTCTGGGCCTCGTGGCTCTACCGCACCGCACAGGTATTCAACCGCCCCGGAGAAGGTGCAGCACTCGGCGTGGTCCTGCTCGCGGTCACGTTCATGATCGTGGCACTGCTGTACAGAGTCTTCGGTGAGTCACCCTACTAACAATGAGCACGAAACAATCGACCCTCGGGCAACTGATCGCGGCGCTGGGACTGGACACCGAGAACGAGTGGTCACACGTCGTCCGTGAGCGACTCGTCGCGTACGCGCTGCTGGGCGTGTACGTCTTCGTCATCTGGTTCCCCATCTACTTCATCTTCATCACCAGCATCAAACCCACGTCGGCGGTTCTGGACATCCCCATCTCCTTCCTCCCGACCCAGCCGACGGGCAGCAACTACGTCGAAATCTTCCAGAACAGACCCTTCGAACTGTACACGCTGAACAGCCTCGTCGTGGCGAGTACCACCACCATCATCTGCGTGACCCTCGGCACGGTCACTGGGTACTCGTTCTCGCGGTACGACTTCATCGGCAACAAGACGCTGTTGCTGTCTATCGTCGGTGCGCGGATGATTCCGCCCATCGCGCTCATCGTGCCGTTCTTCAGCATCATGTCGAACCCGCCGCTCATCGGCGGCCTCACTGGGAGCCTCTACGACACGAAGATAGCGCTCATCCTGACGTATACGTTCTTCAACCTCCCGTTCGCGGTCTGGATAATGAAGAACTACTTCGACGGCGTCCCCGAATCGCTCGACGAACAGGCCCGCATCGACGGGTGTTCGCGGTGGGAAGGGTTCGTCAAAATCATCCTGCCCATGGCGAAACCGGGCATCGCCGCGACGGCGATTCTGGCGTTCATCTTCTCGTGGAACGAGTTCGTCTTCGCGCTCGTTCTCACGTCCTCGGAGCAGGCACAGACCCTGCCCATCGCCGTCTCGCTGTTCGTGGCCGACGACTTCGTGGACTGGGCACACCTCGCGGCCGGCGGGATGATTGCGGCGCTCCCCGGCATCCTGTTCGGCCTGTTCTTCCAACAGTACATCGTGAGCGGACTGACGCAAGGAGCAGTCAAGGAGTAACAACAATGGCACACGTAGAACTCAACGACTTGGTAAAGCAATTCGACGACGTCACCGCGGTCGACGGCATCTCACTGGACATCCCCGACGAGAGCTTCACCGTCTTCGTCGGCCCCTCGGGATGTGGCAAGACGACGACCCTCCGTCTCATCGCCGGCCTCGAACGGGCGACCGACGGGGAGATTCGCATCGGCGACGAAGTCGTCAACGACCGCCGAGCGTACGAGCGGGACATCGCGATGGTGTTCCAGAACTACGCGCTGTACCCCCACAAGACCGTGCGCGAGAACATGCGCTTCGGGCTGGAACAGCACGACACCCCCGAAGACGTCATCACCGAGCGCGTCAGCGAGGCCGCGGAGCTACTGCAAATCGAGGACTTGCTCGACCGCAGACCCGCGGAGCTCTCCGGCGGCCAGCAACAGCGTGTGGCCCTCGGTCGGGCCATCGTCCGCGACCCGGCGGTGTTCCTGATGGACGAACCGCTGTCGAACCTGGACGCGAAACTCCGCGTACAGATGCGCGCCGAACTGAACAAACTGCACGAAGAGCTCTCGACGACGACGGTGTACGTCACCCACGACCAGGTGGAGGCGATGACGCTGGCCGACCAGATAGCCGTCATGGACGACGGTCAGATTCAGCAGGTCGGCGCGCCCACGCACGTCTACTCGAACCCCCGGAACATGTTCGTCGCCGGGTTCCTCGGGTCCCCGAGCATGAACTTCATCGAGGGAACGCTCGAACGCGACTCCGCCGAGAAACTGCAGTTAGACCTCGGGACGGACACCCACGACGTGCCCGACGAGTTCGACGACGAGCTGTCGCCCTATCTCGACGACCGAGTCGTCCTCGGAATCCGGCCCGAGAACATCTCGCTCAACCAGGACGGCATCGCCGCCAACGTCCACCCGGCGACCGTACAGGTCGTCGAACCGCAGGGCGAGAAGACGGTCCTCGAACTCACGCTGGACACCGGTCAGACCATCAAGGCGGCCGTCGACCCCGACACGAGCGTCCAGATGGGCGACGACGTCAACCTCCGGTTCGACCGTGACTCGCTCCAGTACTTCGACCCCGAGACCGGTGAGTCCCTGACCTACGAATCGAAGTCCGAACAGAAAGTGACCGCTTGACGATGGGGATAGACACCGCTCGTGGCCTGTCGCGCGTCTCGCTGACGGCGTTCGCCGTCGCCGCTCTACTGGCGGCTATCGCCGTGGCCAACTACGTCGCCGGCGTCCACGGCGGAGCCATCGTCAGTAGCATCGGGACCATCGTCGCGACGCTCCTCGGCGTCCTCACCGAATAGTTTGGGATGTGCGTTTTTACCACCGACACGAACACGATGATTACGACGCTCGTCGACACGACTGAAGACGTCGCTAACCGGTATGACTGGTGATACTCACCCGACTCGGGCGCTGTCGTGCGTTCGTGACGCATATGTATCAATAATGAACATCATAGACAGAGATATACGCACCGTGGGTCTATGTCGTCCCAGACGGCTGGCCCGCCCGACATGGGATAACTCGTGACTATGTTGCCTGACGAACGACGAGAAGAGATAGTTCGAAAAGTAAACCGAACTGACCGGGTGACAGTCGAGGAACTCACGGAGGAGTTCGGTGTCTCTGGGGCGACGATTCGGCGGGACCTCGCCTCGCTCGCCGAGGACGGCCTCATCGAGCGGTTCCACGGCGGAGCGCTCCCCGCCTCGGACGAAGCCGACGGCGACGACCGAACGGCGGACAGCGTCACAAACCCCAACGGCAAGCGCGCGATAGCCGAACGGGCGGTCAAGGAACTGAGTGACGGCGACGCCGTCTTCTTCGACACCGGCCAGACGGCCATGGAGGTGGCGCGAGAGATACCCGACTCGGTGTCGCTCCTCGTGGCGACAAACTCCCCGGAGACGGCGTTCGAACTCCGGAAGGCCTGCGGAGAGGTGAAAGTCGTCGGGGACTCCCTTCGACCCACCTCCGACGCGCTCGTGGGACCGAGCGGCGAGTCCTACCTCAGAAAGACCAACTTCGACATCGTGTTCTTGGAGACGGACGCTATACAGGCCGACGGTAGCCTCTCGGTGTCGAACGAGGACGAGGCCCGCATCAAGTCGCTCCTCGTCGACGGCGGCCACCGCGTCGTCCTCGTCGCCGACGGGAGCAAACTCGAACGGCAGAGCTTTCGGGAGTTCGCGAGCGTAGACGACATCGACGTGTTCATCACCGACGTCTCGTTGAGCGAGGAGATGCAGTCGGTCTTCGACCGGGCGGACGTGCGCGTCGTCGACAACCAGTTGGTCGTGAACTGACGGCACGTCGGTCCTGGTGCCGACACTCACCGGACCGAGAGCGGCCCAACGGGCCAACCCGTACACCTCTAATTAGTGGGTTTCGCACCGGTAGCGAGGCACCTGAACGATGAGTGCGTGGAAAATTAATCCGCAGTACCAAGGTAGATAGCAGTGACTCAGTATACCTCGTTTTCCGGGTGATGTGTCGCCTCGTGCCACAGTTCGTGGTCGGACCGCTGTTCGAACCGGTCGAGGGGTTCTGTCTCGTCGTCCTTCGTCTCGCGTATCGCCTTCTGCATGGTGAAGTAGTCGACCATGGAGACACCATGTACTGGAAGTCCCCTCACTATACACAGACTAACGAGCAGTTGAATTCAGCCAAATTGGCGTATAGACCGTTTATACGGGCCTTCTACGCCGACGCGACGAAAAGAGGCGACCGTGCGCCGTCTCACAACCGTGACGGCGTCGCGGATACGTCACGACACCGGGAGGGTGTCGGCGGCGGCGAACCGCAGTACGTCGTCCGTTCGGCGTTGTCAGCGCCGAATCCAGTCGTCAGGGCCGGAACGTGGATTACGACGTCTCGTTGGTCGACACGTTAGCCGTCGAGTCGGACGACTCGTTGAGCGTGACTTGGACAGAGTCGCCGTCTTTCAGGACGTAGGTGTCGGGGTCGACCGTCTCGCCGTCGACGGTGACGGTAAAGGAACTCTCGGTGCCGTTCTCCATGTAGACCGTCCCGTCGTAGGTCATCGCGTCATCGGAGACGTTCATGCCGGGGAACGTCGAGAGCGCGTAGGCGGCCGTAACGTTGACCGAGTGAGCGTGCCAGCGGGCGGCTCCTTCGTCACCGTGGAAGTGGAACGCTTCGGAGGCCTCGATGTACTTCTCCTGGGTGAAGTCGACAGATTCACCCTCGACCGTCATGTTCAGTTGGCCGTGCGGGTGCGGGTGGGCCTGCTCGTAGAGTCGGCCGGGCGTCTCCTGGGAGTGGTCGTCGACCCGGACGACGATTTCGTGCTCGGGGTTCATGTCCCGCAGTTCGTACTCGGAGGGGTCCTCGATGTCCGTCCCGGCGACCATGTACGTGATGGTCGTGTTCCCACTCTCGTTGTACGTCGTGCCGTCGATAGTCAGCGAGTCCGGTTCGGCGGTGACGTTCGCCGTTTCGAGGGCGGCGGCGAGGGTCATCGGTTCCTCGGCCTCCCACGAGTGTTCGTTGGACTCGTTGAACGAGAACTTCGCGTCCGACGGCGTGTCGAGGTGCGTGTCCGCGCCGTCGACGAGGACGAGCATCCGGCCCGAGATGGCGGACTCGTTACTCTCACCCGAACTCGTCTCGTCTGTCGTCTCTCCGTTCGATTCCTCGCTGGTCGATTCCTCTTCAGTCGGTTCGTCCGTGGTGGTCGGGGTTCCGGAGTCCGAACCGCCGAGGGCGGAACACCCTGCCATCAGGACCAGCAGTGCGACGAGCACCGCTGAGATTTGCGAACGCGACAGTTTGAGTGACATGCGAGTCCCACTCGGTCCCTTACCGTTCTTATTACTCGGGCGGTAAATCTCCGATAAAGTCGGACCCTCGAGGACAGATAGCAGGGTACTGGCAGGGTTTGTGCACGTTAACGGTGCAGTAGCATCCGTCTGAACAGGGTTCGACGCCTTATCTGCTGAATAATAAGCCGTGGTTACCGTGCATCGATACCTGAGATGACGGAAGACTCCGAAACGCGACGGTCGGTACTCGCTGGTATCGGTACAGTAGCGCTCACAGGTGTCGTCGGCGTCGGCGCGGGCCGCGACGGCGGGACCGCGGCCCGGAGCGAGTCCGTAGAGATGGATTCGTCTGCCGCGCAGATGGATAGCTCCCCAGAGCGTGAGACGTTCACCATCATGGGCGGAACCGAGTACGAGACGACTGGATACGTCCTTCATGGAGACGAGGATGGACACACGACGATGGTCGTCGGCGGCATGCACGGGAACGAGACGGCGGGGTTCCAAGCGGCCGACGCCATCGCCGAGGGGTCCATAGACGTGGGCACTCTCGTCGTTCTTCCGAGGGCGAACGTCCCCGCTATCGAGGCCGACGCGCGCGGCGTGGACGGCGTGGACCTGAACCGGCAGTTCCCGACCGGCGAGACCCCGGAAACGGAACTCGCCCGGGCGATTTGGGACGTCGTGGAGCGGTACGACCCCGAGGCGCTCATCGACCTCCACGAGTCACAGGGGCTCTACGACCAGGACGACTCCGACGACGCCGACTCGGGCTACGGACAGGCTATCTTCCACTCCGCCGACGACCGCGCGACGACGGTCGCCAAGCGGACGGCCGCACGCGTCAACGAGGAGACGATACCGGACTCGAACCCCGAGTACGACTTCGAGGTGGGGAACTTCTCGGGTCCGAACAACGACCCGACGGGTCTGCTCACCCACAAGTTCGCCCGGGACACCGACGGCTCGGCGTTCCTCGTAGAGACGCTGTCCGACGGGCCGTCGCTCGACCAGCGCGTCCGCTGGCACCGAGCGGTCGTGGACCAACTGCTCGTTGATTTCCAGCTCTGTTGACGGTCGGGCCGGTCAGGTCCGTCGAGTGTGCCCGGATTAGCACTCCGTTAATAATGGGTTCGCTAGCCGACCTGCGCGTATGAACGTCACCGAGGCCGGCGACCGAGCAACGGCCGTGTTGAACGAGGTATCGAACGCCGTCGTGGTCGACGAGGAGGTCCTGCGGATGATTCTGACGGGCGTCGTCTCGCGCGGCCACGTCCTGTTGGAGGACGTTCCGGGGACGGGGAAGACGCTGACCGCGCGGAGTTTCGCGACGACGCTGGGTCTGAGTTTCAACCGCATCCAGTTCACGCCAGACCTCCTGCCGACGGACATCACCGGGACGTACGTGTTCAACGAGAAGACCCGCGAGTTCGAGTTCAGTAGCGGCCCCATCTTCGCGAACGTCATCCTCGCCGACGAGATAAACCGCGCCTCTCCGAAGACACAGGCCGCCCTGCTGGAGGCGATGGAGGAGGGGCAGGTCACCATGGAAGGCGAGACTCACGACCTGCCGGACCCGTTCTTCGTCATCGCCACGCAGAACCCGGTCGAACGCGGCGAGGGAACGTTCCCGCTTCCCGAAGCCCAGAAGGACCGCTTCCTCGTCAAGACGAGTCTCGGCTACCCCGCCAAGTCAGGCGAACGGGAGTTGCTGGACCGGCGTGACGCCCGCGACGACCAGACGCCGAGTGCCAATCAGGTGTTGACGACGGCGGCGGTTCGAGAGTGGCAACAGGTGCCCGAGCAAATCACGGTCCACGACGACCTGAAAGACTACATCGTCGAGGTGGTCCGCGAGACGCGGATGGACCCCCGCGTCGAGGTCGGTATCTCCCCGCGTGGCTGTCAACGCCTGTTCGAGGTGGCGCGGGGCTACGCCACCCTCTCGGGCCGGCAGTACGTCACGCCCGACGACGTCAAGGCCATCGCGGACCCGGTGTTGGCCCACCGCATCGTGCTGACCGCCGACGCGACCATCGACGAGACGACCAGCAGAGACATCATCGAGGACGTGCTCGACGACGTGCCGGTCCCGAGCGTCGGCTACCAGTAGGTCGACCGGTCACCACCGGAGGGCGGCGGTCAGCAGTACCACCGCGACGAACACCATGGCGAACGAGGGGAGAGAGAGGGCGTCGTTGGCGAACCCGCGAGCGAAGACGACGAACAGCGCCCCGGCGGTACCGACCGCCGCCGTACTCAGGACGTGAGTCGCTTCGAGCCGCCACGTCGTCGCCTCGCGGCCGAGGTGTTCGCCGACGCCGATGGCGTGTTCGCCCGCGTCCCACGCGAGAATCGTCCCGACAGCGGACCCGAGCAACAGCGGCAGGTCCGCCGTCTGGAACAGGCCCGCGAGGACCACGCAGGCGAACAGACCTCCGGTGCCGAGTTTGACGAGCGACCGCGACCCGTCGCCCCGGACCGGCACCAGTGCGGCCGCGAGAACCGCGAGGCCGAGGAACCCGGGAAGGAGGCGGAGTAGTTCGCTCAGCGGGCCGCTCTGTCCGCCGAATCCGGCGATAGCGACCGCACACACTGCGCCGCCGACGACTGCCGCGAACAGGCCCAAAACCCGATACCCCGCACGGTAGCCGACGGCCCCGAGGGCGACGGCACCGAGACCGACGAGTTCCACGACCAGCCACTTCCCGACGAACCCGGTGCTCCCAGCGAGGGCGAGGAGGACACCGACGGCGGCGGCAACCGCGACGACGCTACTCACCGGTGCGGGCCGGGCGTTCGCGTGTCGCGTGGTCATCCGTGCATCACCTCCATGCGACGGTGAAGCGTCGCCGCGAGCGGTTCCGACGGCGACCAGTCCACCGCCGAGATGTCCGTCTGGCGGAGGCGACGCAGGCGCGTGTCGCGTTCGATTGCGGCGAGGGTGCGGCCGTCGGCGTCGCCCTCCATGACCGTCACGTCGGGCGAGATAACCGTCACCTGATGGCGCTCGGCCTCGAAGCGCCGGACGGCATCGACCACGCGGTCGTCCAGAAGCGGCGAGACGACCAGCAGTTGCGTGTTGTCGGTGAGCCGGGCGCGGAGCGTCTTCACCTGCTCTTCGATGGCCACCTCCGTGTCCGGGTCCGGCGGCCGGGCCGCGAACGCCGAGTGCGTGGCGAGCAGTTCCTGCGCCTTCAGTCGGTGTCTGCGGCCGTTGCTGGGCTCCAACCAGACGTCTTCCCGTCCGAACACCGACAGGCCGACGTGGTTCTGGTCGTCGAGAATCGTCTCGAACAGCTGCTGGGCCGCCCCGACGCCGGCGACGACGGCGTGGGGTTCGCCCTCCCGGCCCCGGTAGGCCGACGGCGTCGCGTCGACCACCACGACGACGCTCGCAGTCTGTTCCTCCCGGAACTCGATGGTCGTCAGTTCGCCCGTCCGGGCGTAGCGGTTCCAGTCGACGCGGGCGACCGGGTCGCCCCGCCGGTACGAGCGGGTCTGGTGGAACTCGGTGCCGCTCCCGCCGGAGTTGGCCGGGTTCTGTCCCGTCACGTCGAGCGTCTGTGAGCGGAGCGGTGCCGCGGCCACGTCGGTCGTACAGTCGACTTCGGTGTCCGTCTCGACCTGCACCTCGACCTCGTGGTCCCCGCTCGGGTCCCGAGCGATGGCCGTCGCGGCCTCGAAGCGGTGGCGGCCGCGTTTGGCTTCCATCGTGTAGGAGAACGAGGCACTCTCGCCGGCGCGGAGCGCGGTCCCGAAGCGCGGGGTCCCCTCGGTCACGCCGAGTGCAGGCGGCACGCCGTCGACCACGCGGAGGTCGAATATCGGTCGGTTACCGACGTTGCGCACCGTGGTCGTCACCTCGACTGGGACGCCCGCGCGGGGGTTCTCCTCGCTGACGCGCCGCTCGATTTCGAGTTGCGGCTCTGACACCGAGGAGAGGTGCGGGTACACCGCGTAGACCACGCCGAGCGTCGAGACGAGCAACAGGAGCGGTCGCTTCGCGAGGAGTCCCACGCCGGCGGCCCCGAGCGTGAGGACGACGACGCCCCGCCAGCGG
Organism: Haloarcula sp. H-hyl6; assembly: GCF_056934455.1. Lineage (NCBI taxonomy): Archaea > Methanobacteriati > Methanobacteriota > Halobacteria > Halobacteriales > Haloarculaceae > Haloarcula > Haloarcula sp. H-hyl6. The sequence continues at coordinate 272,719 of NZ_JBRIIK010000003.1, read as the reverse complement.
TGGGTCCGTCGAGGGTCGCTCATCTGGACCGCCCCCGGGACCGCTCGTGGGCCTCGGCGATGGCCGCCAGCGTGCGACGGGCGCGGTACTGGAGCGGCGTCTCGCCGTGTGCGAGCGCCGACAGCGTGGTGTCGACGAAGTCGCCCCCGTCGTCCGACGAGAGGAACGACGACGCCACCGAGTCGTCTGTCCACGACCCGTCCGCGACGGCCGCTGCCGCCCGCTGTCGGGCCCACCCGTGTTCTGCCGCCACGGTCCGCACCGCGGCGTCGCGCAGTCGGTCACGGACGTCGGTCCGGGCCTCTCGGCCGACCAGCGGCAGCAGCGTCCGCCAGTTCCCGAGTTGCTCCTCGAAGGCGTCACCGGGCGTCGGTGCCGGGGTCGGTCCCTCGACCTCCGGCATCTCGCGGACCTGCACGCTGTCGCGGCTGGCGAGCAGCAACACCGCCGCCAGCGCGACGGCGACGCCGCCGAAGGCCATCACCAGCAGGTAGTCGTTCTCGATGGAGTCCCGGAGCGTGTCGATGAGACCCGCCGCGAGGTCACCGGCCGTGAGGAAGGCCCCGGCCATGACGAGGAAGCCGACACCGCCGAGGACGAGACGCACCCACGGGACGTCCTCGAGGAATCGCCGAGCGTCGTCGGTCGCCTCAGTCATCGGTCCGCCCCGTCGACTGTCGGAGGTAGTCCGAGGCCGCGCGGACCTCGCTGGTCGTGACCGGTTTCTCGCCGTAGCGGACGTCCTCGAAGAGGTCGGTCAGTTGCCGAACCGGTTCGCGTCGCAGTCCGGCCTGCGCCACGGCCTCGGCGCGTTCCCGCGGCGTCAACGACGGGTCGTCGGCCACGTCCGCCCGGGACACCATCTCCAGCCACGTCCGCTCAATCTCGTTGTCCGGCGAGCGAGTGGGCACCTTCGCCGTGGCCTCGCGGGCACCACCGGTCCCGCCGTCGCGTCCGAGGTGCGCACGGAGGCGGGCGAGGAGAAAGTCGCGCTTGTGGACGCCCAGCGCGACGCCCCCCAGAAGCAGGAGGAGGGCCAAGACGGAGAGCAACTGCTCGAACAACTGACGCAGCATGTCGAGCAGACTCTGCCCGGGGCCGGAGCCGAGGCCGGCCTTCTCGCTGAACCCGCTCCGAGAGCCGTCGTCGGACGGTTCCTGTCCAGCGCTCTCGCCGACGCCGTCCATGGGGCTCGTACTCGATTGCTGGGACTCGCTGCTACCGCTCTCCTTCGAGTCCTGCACCTCCCTGTCACCGTCGGGCGAGTCGCGGGTCGTGGTTCCCGACCCGCCCTGCTGGGTGGGCTCTCCGCTCGACTGCAGAGCGTTCGTCACTTGGTCGGCCTGTTCGGACGGCAGCGGGAGCGACTCCGTGTCGACGTCGATGACGTCGTCGGGTTTCCCCGGGACCGTCGTCTGGAGGGACGCGGCCATGCTCACGACCGCGAACAGACAACAGCCGGCGAACAGGAGGGTGAGAACGTTTTGATAGTTCATTGCTCCCCGAGGCGGTGGCCACCGTGCCCGCGAGGGTCCTCGGTCGGCGGGCGACGCCCTTCCCACACCGGTCGCGTCTCTGGGTCTAACGTCGTCTCAGCAGTCGCGGACGTAGAACGCATTGTCTGTCTAGCGCCTCTGCGGTCGGTGGCGTTATTATACACCAGATAAGCGCGTCTATCAGCCCGGTAATAAACCGCACGTGAGTCCTTCGTCTACCCGATACTGATGGTTAGCACATCGAAGCGGCGGTTACTGGCACTGCTCGTCGCCGGGTTGTTCGTCCTCGGCGCGGGCTGTGCCGGCCTCGGTGCGGGCGAGGGCGGCGCGAACGCGACGGAGACGACGACCGAAGCGCAGACGACCACCGAAGCGCAGACGACCGTCGTAGAGGAGACGACCGCGGAGCAGACCGCCGAAGAGCAGACGACGAGTGGGAGCGGCGACGGGCACGACCACAGTCACGGCGACACCGAGACCGGGACGTCCACGTCGTCGGGGTCCGACGCCGACGGCACCGACGGGACGGCTACGGGCAAGCTGACCGTCGCCGTCGCCGCCGAGGAACTCGACCTCCAGTCCCGCGGCGAGTCGGGTGACGGCTTCGGGATGGCCGAGGACCCGCACACGTGGGCCACCTCGTCGAACCTGACGCTCTCCGAGGCGCTCTCCCGCTTCGACGTCGACGCGCAGACCGACTCCCTCACTGTGGACGGCCAGACCTATCGGGAGTCCACCGAGGGGACGACCATCTCCTACCGCGTCAACGGCGAGGAAGTCGACCCCGGACAGGCGACCGTCGAGGACGGCGACCAGATTTGGGTCACCGTCGAGACGGCGACCATGAACGCCTCGACGCCGGGCAACTACATCGACAACGAACAGCAACACATCCACGGTGACATGAACGTCACCGTCGACGGCGAGGAAGTCGACTTCAGCCAGTCGAGGTACCAGACCAACGACCGGTACTTCCACTTCGAGGGCGGCGACGGCGAGTACTGGCACGCCCACTCGTGGAGCGTCACGCTCGACTACGCACTCGACTCGCTCGACGGCGTCAACGCCACCGAGGACGGCATCACCATCAACGGCACGACCTACGACGACAGCGAGTCCGACACGACGGTCACCGTGGCGGTGAACGGTGACGAGGTCACCCCCAGCGAGTACTACCTCAAAGACGGCGACGACGTCGAGATAACCATCGAGCGAACGGAGGGGTGACGATGTCGTCTCTCTCCCCCCACAGTATCGCAGCGCAATCGTCCACGGTCCACCACATCGACTAATGTCGTCCGGCTACACCCGCGTCACACTCGACTGGCCCGCGACTATCGTCGTCGTCGGCGACAGCGAACGCCTGCGCGGCGCGCTGTCGGCGCTCGGCGACGGCCACGACGACGCCAGCGTCGTCTCGGTCGAGTGTGCGCGAGAGGCGACTGCGCATCTCGAATCGGAAGGTGACGCTGACGTCGTCGTGAGCGCGAAGCACGTCGCCGACGGCAGCGGCGTCGAGTTGCTTCGCCACGTCCGAGCGGAGTACCCCGACCTACCGTTCGTGTTGGCCGGGGCCGACGTCTCGCTCTCGGACGAGCGAGAGGCCTTCGAAGCCGGGGCGACCGACGTGGTTCGCCTCGACCCGGACGACCCCTCGAGCGAGGGCGTCCTGCAAGCCCGCGTCCAGCGGGTGCTGGAGTCGTCGAAACCCCGAGGTCGACACACCGACCCGACCGAATCCGACGCCTCCGGACGGCTGTTGGGCGGCGCGCACGCGACTGTCCGCTCGCTGTTCGAGGCGACCTCCAGAGCGGCGGTTGCAGACGGCGTCGTGACTGCGGCGACGACGGTGCTGGACCTCCCCAGCGCGTCGGTGTACCTCTTCGACCACGACGAGCATCGCCTCCGTCGCGTCGCATCCACCGACGAGGACGCAGACGACGTGAGCGCCGGGTACGGGACGCTCCTGTGGGAGACGTACGTCTCCGGGGACCTCCGCACGCTCGACCACCACGAGTCGACGACGCTCGTCGACGGAGACACGACGGCCAGCGTAGCGACCGACGAGGCGGTACTGACGGTCCCCATCGGCGAGTTCGGGGTCCTGCACGTCGGTGCCGAGCGCCCGTCCCGCTTCGACGAGCACACGCGGGAACGGGTGACCAACCTCGCTACGGCGGCGACCGCGGCGTTCGAACAGTTAGACCACGCCGAATCGCTCGAAGACCAAGAGCGAGAGCTCGAAGCGCGCGCGGCCAGCATCGACCAGCGGACGGAGCTCGTGGACACCCTGTTACGCATCGAGCGCGCGACCATCGAGGCGGAGAACCGTGAAGAGTTGGAGCGGCGCGTCTGCGACGAGTTACTATCCGTCGACGCCTTCGAGTTCGTGCGCATCGGGTCCGTCGATAGCTCCCGCGAACGCGTCGAGCCCCAGACGTGGGCCGGCAGTGAACGGGGCTACCTCGACGCCGTGGACCTCGCGATAGCTGACGGCGTCGACGAACCGGCGGTCCGAACGGCCCGGACCCGGTCCGAGACCGTCGTCAACGACGTCACGTCTGGCCTCAGGCAAGACACGTGGCGCGAGACGGCGTTGGCCCGGGGGTTCCAGTCTGTCGTGAGCGTCCCCCTCTCGCTGGACGACAGGCTTCGGGGCGTCCTCACTATCCACGCGACCACTCCCGGTGCCTTCGACGAGGCGGTCCGAGAGGTTCTCGGCGACATCGCCGACGCGATTACCTACGGCATCGGCGTGTTGGAGCGCAAGCGGGCGCTCCTCGCCGACCGGGTCATCGACCTCGAACTGACGCTCACCGACGGGACGGACCTGTTCAGTCGGGTCGCCAGCGAGACTGGGGGCCGACTGCAACTCGAAGGCGTCCTCGCACGCGAGCGAGCGGCCGTGCTGTTTCTCGTCGTGACTGAGACAGACCCGGACGATGTGGCAGAGGCCTTCGAGTCGGCGGCGCTCGTCGACAGCGTGGACCACGTCGCCCACGGGGACGGTGAACTGTTCGAAGTCGAACTGCAACCGGTGTCGCTCGTCAACGAGATTCTCGAGGAGGGCGGCACCCTCAGGAACCTCGACGCCGACGGCGACACGACCAACCTCCTCGTCACGTTGCCGGCAGAGACGGACGTGCGCCGGTTCGTCGAGTCACTCGAGCGGGTCTCTCCGGACGTTCGGTTGCACTCCCGGACCCAACGAGTTCGCTCGTCGCGCGGCGACCAACCGTTCCGAGTGGCGTTCGAACAGCGCCTGACCGACCGACAGTTCGAGGCGCTCCGGACCGCGCTGGTGAGCGGCTACTTCGAGTGGCCCCGCGAACACACCGCCGAGGAGGTGGCCAGTCTGTTGGACATCTCTCAGCCGACGTTCAACCGGCATCTGCGGGTCGCACTCAGGAAACTGCTCGTCCTCCTCTTCGAACCCGACGACGAGTGAGAGTGACAACAATTCACCAACGTAGCGGTCTTTAGTAACAGGATAAGTTCATACCTTCAGATATGATACCGAACCGTCGATGATTCACAGCGACCTGGGAACCAACGTCGAATACGACGCCCGGAGTAACACGTACCGCTTTCAGCGGGACGCAGGCGAAGACACACACACGAGCACGGCAGTAGTGAGCGCGGTCGCGGCGGCGGTCGACAGCGAACCGACGGACCTCGAACCACTCGAAGAGACAATCGATTCCGACGCACTCGACATGTTCTTCGACCCGGATACGGGAGGTGGTGGCGGGGGAGAGAGCTGTCGCGTCACGTTCCCGTTCGCCGGCTGTGAAGTGACCGTCGACGAGAGTGGGTCGATAGTCGTCGCTGCTCCCGAGTAACTCGCAGTAACGTCGCGTCCTGTTCTCGTTTCTCCGACGGCGACGCCGTCAGCCATTGCCATCGCCGGTGCTGGTCGTGACGACGGGACAGCGCCTACTTGCCGCTGTGGTCGGCTCTCAGGTACCGGGTCGCAATCGGCGAATCTAGAAGTTGCGTCGACCCGCCTCGACGGCGAGGACGACGAGTTGGAAGGCGAGCAAGGCAGGCACCACGACGCCCTGGAGCGACGGAACCACGACCAGCGCCGCGAGACAGACGACGGTCACCGCGCTGGCCGCGAGGGTGAGCGTGTAGGCCGGGGCGGACGGCTCCGAGGACTGTTCCTCCGCGAGCCAGTGTCGACCGATGTCCTCGAATGCCGGGCCGATGCTGATGGTCTTCTCGTCAGAGTCGTACTCGACGAGGTCGACCTCGTCGAGTTTCGGGAGGTGGTTCTGACACAGCGAGATGTAGACGCTGTTGTAGATGTCGTCGGGTGAGGTCGACGGGTCGGCAACTATCTCCGCGACCCGTTCGCTCAGGTCGCTGACCGACCACACCGTCTCGTCCTCGGAGAGGAGTTTCAGACAGACCCGACGCCGTTCGTTCCCCAGGAGGTCGTACACCGCGTCCTCGTCGAGTTCCGGCCGGTCCGGGTCAGGCTCAGAATCCGACTCGTCGTCGGATTGGAACCACATAGGTCGTGATGAGAGTATAGATGCTGGCATCGTGAGTCTACGAGGTCCCTCCTCGAACGCGTGCGGCGGTTGTCTGTATCCGTGTCTGGTTCATCGAGACACTCACTCGTTCGACTGGTTAGCGTTCGCGGTGTTCCACGGGCCGTCGGACCACGACGACTCGGTCAGCCAGTGGCTCGCCGCGAGGAGCGTGAACAGCGCGCTCACGAGGATGCCCACGCCAATCTGGGAGGGGAGCGGCGCGGACATGAGGCCGCTCGACAGTGCGGACGCGACGATGAGAGAGCCACCACCGGCGTAGAGGTAGCGCTTGTGCCAACTCACGTCCACGTCCGCGTGAGCGTCCGCCTGGCCGTCCGCCGCGGGCGTGCCAGTCGCGGTCGGTTCCTCGCCCATCGTCTCCTCCCCCTCGTCCGCGTCGCCCAGCAGCGAGGGCTCGTTTTCGAGGTAAGCGTCGAAGCGGCCGGCGAGACCCGTCGTCTCGACGTAGCCCCGACTCTGGTTGTACTCGAGGACGCCGGCTTTGTCCATCTTCGGCAGATGGGACTGATAGAGCGCGATGTACACGCGCTGGCGCTGTTGGGAGCGCAGTGCGTCGATGGTGGTGTCGTGTTCGAGCGCGGCGATGTGTTCGGCGATGTCGCCCATCCGCGCCGGCTCCTCACCGTCGTATTCCTGCAGATACTTGAGTACGAGCCTGCGCCGACGGCACTGGAGCACGTGGAAGATGTCGTCCCGCGTTAGCTCCTGCTCCGAGTCGGCGTCCGAGTCCGTCTCGGCGTCCGCGTCTGTCTCGTCGAGACCGCTATCTGTCGTCTCGTCACGGAGTGATGCTTCGGGCATGTTCAACCTTGCCTACAGCCCATCACCCCATATAAAGGGGCGAACGTTCCGTTAGTTTCCGCCGAACGCGACTGTTTCACCGGTTTTCCGAGCGTGCTAAACAGTTGTTAAACCTCGGCTCAGGCGCTCAAAGCGCCAATCGTCGATTCGTGGCCGGAGAGCCGCGTACGCCGGTTCGTGAATCCGGTTCCGTCCGTCTGCAACGGCTGGAACAGTCGCTCGGCAGTCAGTTTCGGACGCCTAGGTCGCTCACCGGTGGGCAGACCGTTCCGTGACGGCAGAAGGCGCTGTGAGGCGCATTTCGGGAGAATAAGGCGAACTTACCGACCGAGACGGCCCGGTTGGAGGGGTCTCTGCGACTACTCGAGCGGTGTCGAGGGGCCCACCTGGCCCCGATAGGGTTGGGGTCGGGCCCCGCAGAACACACACGCACGGCGGGAGAGAGCCAGTCAGGACAGCGCGGCCGCTATCGGCCGCCGGGCGTCGGACGGCGAGTCAGGTCGGCTACGAGACGGCCCCTGAGCCAGCCTTATCGATTGGCCCGGGCCTGCTGTCGGTGTCGCGGTCCGGGGGCATCGACTCTGGCTTCGCCTGTTCGAGGCAGATGAGGTTCTCACGGCCCAGACGAAGTTTGACGACTTCGTCCTCCTCGGCCATCCGGGTCAGGAGACGGCTCACCTTCGCCTTCGACCAGTCGGTTGCCTCGACAATCTCGCTCTGCTTCATCCGGCCCGCCTCGGCCGTGAGCATCTCCGTGACCAATTCCTCGTCGGCGAGGAGGTCGCTATTCTCGCGTTGCTCGACGACCGCCTGCGCGGAGTCGGGAATCTCCTCGACGTCCGTCTCGTCGTCGACAACGTCCTCTGTAGTCGTCTCGGAGACGCCGAGTACGGTCTCCTCCTCGCGGACGAGGCTGTACTCGAACGCGCGGACGCGGTCGACCATCTCGATGACGCGGCCGCTGCGAATCGCCGTCACGGAGAGGCCGATGCCGACGACGAACCCGAGGAACGTACTCGTCAGCCACGCGGGCGTGAGTTGGCTCGTCGGGTTCGTGCCGAGCATCGCCTCCAGCGGGTCGCTCAGCATGTCGCCGTCGGAGTCTGCCTGCGTGGGGTTCGTGCCTAGCTGGTGCACCTCGCGACCGTCCACGATGCCGTCTCCGTCGGTGTCGGCCTCTGTCGGGTCCGTCCCTTCCTGCAGTTCGGCCCCGTCCGCGAGTCCATCACTGTCCGTGTCGCCGACCTTGGGGTCGGTCCCCACCGACAGTTCGCGGCCGTCCGCGAGGCCGTCACCGTCCGTGTCCGCGATGGTCGGTGCCGTCCCCGCCTCGACCTCTTCGCTGTCCGTGAGGCCGTCGCCGTCAGAATCGGCCGCGAGCGGGTCGCTGCCGATCTTTCGCTCACGTCCGTCCGTGAGTCCGTCCCCGTCGGAGTCGGACGCGAGCGGGTCCGTCCCCACGGACAGTTCCACACTGTCCGAGAGACCGTCACCGTCCGTGTCCGCCACCGTCGGGTTCGTCCCTTCGGCCAGTTCGCGGCCGTCAGCGACGCCGTCGCCGTCCGTGTCCGCCACCGTCGGGTTCGTCCCGAGTTCGAGTTCACGCTGGTCGGGGACGTCGTCGCCGTCCGTGTCTGCCATCGTCGGGTCTGCACCCACACTAATCTCCGCCTTGTCCGTGAGTCCGTCTCCGTCGGTGTCCGCCGAAGTCGGCGAGGTGCCGTACTCTTCGACCTCCTCGCCGTCCGCGAGGCCGTCGCCGTCCGTGTCCGCGTCGCTGACGTTCGTCCCGTGGTTGACCTCGTTCTCGTTAGTCAGACCGTCGTCGTCGAGGTCCCCGCTGCGGGAAATCTCCTGTTGCGTGATGGTGGTCGCGTCGACGATGGCGCCAGTCTCCGCGTTCCGCAGAGTCAGGTTCACTTCTCGCGTCGCGTCGCTGTCGTTGGCCGCCATAGAGAGAGTCGCAGAGGAAGTGTCGGCGAGCGACGTACACGTGGTCGTTCCGTTCTGGCGCAGGCACAGCTCTGTCCCGGGGCCCGCGCCCTCGGTCTGGACGCTGACGAGATACGCGTTGACCGCCTGCCCTTGCGCCGTGTGTCCCCAGACGTACGTCGTGTTCCCTGTCGAGCCGACAGCGTGGGTCTGGCTCACACCAACGATGCTCCCCGCGGGGTCTCGAGAGGCCTCCGCGCCGGCCGCGGCGCCGACGGAGAACGCCATTACCCCCGTTAAAGCGAGGATAACCGCGAAGACACTCAATAACTGACGCCTGTTCATGTTGCGCGTTCAATGCGCACAATTACTGATAGCCTTTACGGCCCGTCCGACATTCGTCGGACGTTTTAAATCAAGTTGGTGGATTTAGCGTATTTCTTCCAAAAAGGAGAGTTTGCTCGTTAATTTTGCCTTAAGTCGACTCAATGGCGAAAATCTTCCAATTCGAGTTGCCGTTCAGAGGACGGATTGTCGGTCGTCCAACACGATGGCCATAGCACCCCAATAATGTGCGAGGCAGTCACGTGGGCACTGTTGCGACAATTGTTAATGGTAGTTTACGCACGTGCGCGGTAAAACAATACTTCGTTCAGAAGTAACTGTTCGTCACTGAAGCGGCCGTTCGGGCGTTGGCTCGCACGGTTGCTCGTACTGAACGAGGTCCGAAGGGTCGACGGAGTCGCCGCCCGTCGTCGACTCGAGCCACGTCGTGATGTCGTTGATTCGGAGTTTGAGTCGCCACGGAAGCTTGTGGACACACGGCGAGTCGGGGAACACCTGCTGGTCGATGCCGGCCTCGGCGTACAGTTTCGACCGGTCGGGCCACGGCCCCTCGTACCCGGAGACGAACGGGACGGCTCGCCGGAGGAAGTTGTCTATCTGGTTGAAGGTGTACGAGTCGTACGGCCTGTCAGGGGGCCGGTGGTGCAGGATGTCGTCGTCCAGTTTCCGGAGCGCCCGGAGGTAGGTCTGCGTGTTCCGGTGTTCCGGCGGCGTGGCGAGGTGCCACTCGATGAGTTCCGCGTCCAGCGAGACGCACGACTCGATGAACTGGTCGTTCAACTGGAACCGGAACGGCCGAGACGGCTGATTCAGGATACCGAACAGCGCCATCCCGTCGTAGAGCCTGTCGAATCGGTGGTCCCAGTCGTCGAGCACCTCGTCGACGCGGCGACGGAGGAACTCCTTCCCGGACTCGTCGAAGACGGTGAGCGCGCGAGAGAGGTTCTCCGAAGCCGGCAGGTAGCCGAACTTCTGGGCGAAGTGCTCCGCGATGTCGGGGTCTGGGTCGATTCGGTACGGCGGGCACTTCCGGTCGAACACCTCGACGCCGGTTATGGGCTGGAAGTGTCCGCGCAGCATCGTGTCGGCCAGTCCGCCGTGGTAGATGGTCTCGACGTCCATCTGGTCCATGTAGCCCGCGTGGTGGATGTGCAGGGACTCCATGATACCGTGGCCGTACTTGACCGTCTCGAGGTCCGTGTTCAGGTACCGCTCGTCGACGGACAGCGGCTGATGTTCGATGCCGTACTGGTTCGCGAGTTTCTTCGCGACGGTGAGTTCCGAGCTGTCGGACTCGCCGACGGTGAACCCCTTGTCGATGTCGGAGATGCCGGCGAGGATGGTCCGGGAGTCGTACCCGCCGCTCAGCAGGACGCCCTTCTTCCCCGGCAGGTCGTTTCGGCGTTCGAGCGCCCGGCGCATCCGCTCGGCGAGTTCGGCGGCGTAGTCGAACTCGCGCGGTTCGTAGACGAACCGGCCGAACTCGCTCGTCTCGGCCTCGGTGAGCCAGCTATCGAACGGAATCCGCTCGACCTGCTGGAGCACCGTGCGGTTCCCGAAGACGACGCCGAAGTGCAGGAACTCGAGGAGCGGTTCGTAGTTCACGTCGGGGTCCGGAATCGCGCCGGCGACCGTCGCCGGGTCGGTACCGAACACGCGGGTCCCTCGCGTGTCCGCGTAGTAACACTCACGGCTACGGACGCTGTCGGTCGCGACGACCCCACTCTGGTCCTCGTGGTCGGCGACTGCGATGAACGACCCGTTGAAACCGGTCATCGCCTCGGTGCCGCGCTCGGCGTACTCCGAGAGCAACCACTCCGCGGGGTCGAGACCGTCGATGGAGCGAGGGTACACTTCGCCCCAGAGGGCACACGCGCCGTCCTCGCCCTGATAGACGGTGGTTCGACCGGGGATGTCGAGTTCCGAACTCCGAATCCCGAAGGTCAGGTCCGGTCCAGTGACGACGCGGTCGAACTCGTCCGCGGACCGGAACTGCTCGAAGGTGTCCCTGTCCCCGAACACGCCGAACAGTTCCTTGTTCATGGGACGGATGTCCCGGTCGAGTTGTCTCATCTGAACGGACATTACTGGACTGTCACGCTCTTGGCGAGGTTGCGTGGCTTGTCTATCGAGCGGTCGAGCTGTTTGGCCGTGTGGTACGAGACGAGTTGGAGCTGGACGTTCGCCAGCAGGTTCTGACACACGGGGTGCGTGTCGGGTACGCGGAGGTACGCGTCGGACTCGGCCTCTCCGGGACCGCCGGCCGGACCGACACCGATTATGTCGGCACCGCGTGTCTGTGCTTCCTTCGCGTTGGTGACCGTCTTCTCGACCTCCTCACCCGTGAATAGACCGAACACCGGGGTCTGAGAGGTCACGAGCGCGAGCGGACCGTGTTTCAGTTGCCCCGACGCGAACCCTTCGGCGTGCTCGTAGGTAATCTCCTTGAACTTCAGCGCGCCTTCGAGCGCCACCGGGCGACTCATCCCACGCCCGATGAAGAAGTACGCGTCGTAGTCCAGCAGTCGGGCCGCCAAGTCCTCGGCTCGACTCGTCTCGACGACTTGGTCGAGGTGGTCGGGAATCTGTTCGAGCGAGCGCAGCAGGTCCGACAGGTCCTCGCGGGGCGAGGCCTGCGGGAGTTCCGCCGCCATCTTCTGGGAGAGCAGAACCAGCGTGACCACCTGCGAGGTGAACGTCTTCGTCGCGGCGACGCCGATTTCCGGCCCCGCACGGATGAACACACTCTCGTCGGCCTCGCGGGCCGCCGTCGACCCGACGACGTTCGTGACCGTCACCGTCGTCGCGTCGCGTTCGGTCGCCGTGCGGAGTGCCGAGAGCGTGTCGGCCGTCTCCCCGCTCTGGGTGACCGTGATGACCAGCGTCCCGTCGGAGGTGGGCCCCGCCGTCTTCGCGTACTCGCTGGCCCGGAACACTCGGGTCCTGACCCCGGCGTCGGTGAGCATACGTGCCCCGAACAGTGCAGCGTGGTACGAGGTGCCACATGCGACGATGTGGACGTCCTCGACGCCGTCGAGAACCTCGGCGTCGAGTTCTTCGAGGGTCACCTGGCCGTTCTCCGGGTCGACCCGCCCGCGAATCGTCTTCGAGAGCGAACTGGGCTGGTTGTGAATCTCCTTGAGCATGTAGTGCTCGAACGCACCCTTGCCGACCTCCTCGGGGTTCCAGTCGACGCGCTCACTGCTCCGCTCGACCGGGACGCCGTTCTCGTCGAGAATCTGGGCGTCGTTGGGTTCGAGCACGACGACGTCGCCGTCCTCTAGATACGTCACTTCGCGCGTGTGCTCGATGAACGCGGGGACGTCGCTGGCGAGGTAGTACCTGTCGTCGTCGAGGCCGAGAATGAGCGGCGACCCGGCGCGGGCCGCGTACACGCGCCCTTCGTCACGGACCAGCGCCGCAATCGCGTAGCTCCCTTCGAGTTCCTCGACTGCGCGACGGAAGGCCCCCGTCGTCGTCGACTCCTGTCGGCGGAAGTGGTCGATGAGGTGGGGAATGACCTCGGTGTCGGTGTCACTCGTGAACTCGTACCCCTCCTCTCGGAGGAACTCGCGGAGTTCGGCGTGGTTCTCGATGATACCGTTGTGGACGACTGCCACCGAGTCGGTCTCGCTGGTGTGGGGATGAGCGTTCGCGTCAGTGGGCGGCCCGTGGGTACTCCAGCGGGTGTGGCCGATGCCGACCTCGCCGGAGGGCGAGGCGGTCTGAATCTCGTCGCGGACCTCGGCGACGTCGCCCGCCCGCTTGTGGACCGCGATGCCAGACCCGTTCTGGACGGCGACACCTGCGGAGTCGTAGCCACGGTACTCGAGACGCTCTAACCCGTCGATGAGGGTCCCGACAGCGTCGTCTGCCCCTGCCTGTGCGATGATACCACACATCAGCGACACACCTCACGTCGGCCGTCGATACTGGCGGTGACTGCGGCTGCGGTCGACGCGGGCGTTCCGTTCGTGGAGGCAATGGAATCTGCCGACATTGTTCTTACGTACATGTGTTCTCACCCTGATCCCGATTCGACGGGATGGACTCGTTGGTATGCACGGCTTTGTAGGGCATTCCTATACAGGGACTAAGCGAGGCGGGGGTAGAGTGCCGGTATCGTCCAGCGATACGGAGCGTCGACGGAGAGCAACCCACCGTCGAGAGCACGGTCATTACCGGCTGAATAATGAACCGGTGATAGTCCGTGTGTCCGATAATGTCTGAGAAACCCTCACGACGGCGGTTCCTAGCGGCGCTGGCGGCCGGTTCGGCAGTCACTGTCTCGGGCTGTGCAAGTATCGTCGACGCAGTCGACAGTTCCGGTTCGTCGAGCGGGGAGACGCCCCAATCGACCGACTCGAACAGTTCACAACTGTCCGGGCAGGCGACGGACACGCCGACGAACAGCTCACAGCAGTCCTCCGAGACCCAGACCGACGAGCAGTGGTCGATCGACGACGTCACCATCGAGGAACCGTCGCTATCGCTCTCCTCCGTCACGCTGCCCGACGAAAAGCCCGACTACCCGACGATGGGCGACGCCGACGAGACGGTGACCGTCTACGGTAGCTGGAAGTGCCCGTACACGCAAGAGTTCGTCCTCCAGCAAATGCCGGACCTCGTCGACGAGTTCGTGCGTCCGGGCGACGTATCGATGGAGTTCCGCGCCGTCGCGTACCGGAGCGGGGAACCGTTCCTCGGTGTGGACGCGCCGCGGGCGACTCGCGCGGGACTCGCCGTCTGGGAGACCGACCCCGAGTCGTTCTGGTCGTACTTCTCCTACGTGTTCGCCAACCAGCCAGACGAGCAGTACCGCTGGGCGAAGGCGCCGTTGCTAACGCGGTTCGCGGGAGCCGCGGACGTCGAGAGCCCCGGGAAGATTCGCGAAGCCGCCAACCAGCAGAACGCGTACAACGACCGCATCCAGCGAACGCTCACCGCCGCCAACGAGAACGACATCTGGACGGTGCCCCGCGTCGTCTACGACGGCGAGGTGACCGCCCCGACTATCGACATCGAGAGCACGCGCGAGCAACTGGAGGCGGCCGCCGACGAGTAACGACGGTCCGCCGGAGCGCCGAGACACCGCGTGAAACAGTCGTGAACTGCTTTTAACAGAGATTTAATCCCGTCTGCCCGACTGCTGGCGCGAGTTCTGACTGCCGAATTACTCCAATCTCGCGTGTAGACGCGCGCTACGTCCGATACGCGGGCGTAGGTGGCCGTCGTGTCAACTCCCCGGACACGGGTATTCGTACCGTGGTACACCGTCAAATCCTTAGGCACCTGCGAAGGGCTGCGGTTGCTCGGGAAGATTCAGGCGTTTCAGGCACCCATCCATCGGTTTTCCGCCGTTCTGAGGAGGTGAATCGCTTAGCCGCCGTATAGGAATGACCCCACAGCGTCGTTGTGTGGACGAGAACAGCCCGTATCGGTCGCTGAGGGCTGGTTGAACCGGTGAACCTCTATGAATTCACTCCCAAGCAACGACGCACTCGACGGAATAAGCCCGATACAAGCGCCCCAAGACATCACACCGAGAGAGACGACGGTCTGCGTCGTCGGCCTCGGCTACGTGGGGCTGCCGCTGGCTGTCGGGTTCGACGAATCGGGATACGACGTAATCGGCTACGACATCTCCGAGGAGACGGTCGGACGCCTCTCCGATGGCACCGACACGACCGGTGACCTCGGTGACGAGGCCATCGAGGAGGGCGAGGTGGAGTTCACCACGGAACCGGGCGCCATCGCGGAGGCGTCCTACGTCCTCGTGACCGTCCCGACGCCCATCGACGAGAACCACGACCCGAAGATGGACTTCGTCGAGAGCGCCGCGGAGACGGTCGGCGAGCAGATGACGCCGGGGACGACCGTCGTCCTCGAATCGACCGTCTACCCGGGAGCGACCCGAGAGGTGCTCGTCCCGGCCCTCGAATCTTCCTCCGGTCTGGACTGCGGTGAGGACTTCTACGTCGGCTACTCTCCCGAACGCGCCGTCCCCGGAGACGAGAAACACGGCCTCCAGAACGTGATGAAAATCGTCAGCGGCCAGAACGAGGCCGTCGGTCAGGCCGTCGAGGCGCTGTACGGCCACGTCATCGAGGCCGGCGTCCACCGCGCGCCCTCGATGGAGGTCGCAGAGGCCGCGAAGGTCGTCGAGAACGTCCAACGCGACGTCAACATCGGTCTCGTCAACGACCTCGCGATGACCTTCGAAGAGATGGACATCGACACCGAGGCCGTCCTCGACGCCGCCGGCACGAAGTGGAACTTCCACGACTACAGCCCCGGACTGGTCAGCGGGCACTGCATCCCCGTGGACCCGTACTTCCTCATCCACCGCGCGAACAAGGAAGGCGCGACGCCGCAGCTCGTCGAGGCGAGTCGGTCCGTCAACGAGTCCATGCCCAAGCACGTCTCGGACCTGATGGTGAAAGCCCTGACAGAGGCCCACCGTCCGCTCGCAGACTGTCGCGTGTTGGTGGCCGGACTGACCTACAAGGCCGACGTGGCGGACATCCGGAACGCGAAGATTGCCGCCGTCATCGAGGAACTGCAGGAGTACGGGATGGAAATCGTCGGCTTCGACCCGCTGCTCGACGACGAGACCATCACGGACTACCTCGGCATCGAGACCCAAGAGAAGCTGACGTTCGAAGGGTTCGACGGCCTGTTGCTCGGGGCCGCTCACGAGGAGTTGCAGAACCTCAACCCCAACATCGTCGCCGCGGAGTTGTCCGACCCGCCGGCCATCGTCGACGTGAACCGCGCGTTCGACGAGGCGGCACTCCCCGACGAGGTCGCGTACAGGAGGGTCTGAGATGTACCGTGGCCAGACGGTCGGTGTGGTCCTGCCGGCGTACAACGAGGCCGAGCACATCGGGTCTGTCATCGAGTCACTGCCGTCGTACGTCGACCGGGTGTACGCCATCGACGACTGCTCGACCGACGAGACGTGGGACGTTATCTGCGAGTACGCGACGGTGAGCGACCAGACGGTCGGACAGGTCGGGGCCGCCGACGGCGAGGCTGCCGAACAGGTGATGATTCCCGACGGCCACGGCAGCGACTTCCCGGACGTCGTCCCGGTCCAGCACCGCGTGAACCAGGGTGCCGGCGGGACGCTCAAGACCGGTTATCTCCTCGCGGCGCGCGACGGGATGGACGCCACCGTCACCATCGACGCCGACGGCCAGATGGACGCCGGCCAGATGGACCGTCTCCTCGACCCCATCGTCGAGGGCCGGGCGGGGTTCTCGAAGGGCAACCGCCTCGCCGACAGCGACGCCGCGGGCGGGATGCCGCCGTTCCGTCTGCTCGGCAACTGGATGCTGACGCTCATGATGAAGCCCGCGAGCGGCTACTGGCGCCTCCGCGACCCACAGAACGGCTACACCGCCATCTCCGAGGAGGCGCTCGCTGCGGTGAACATCGAAGCCATCCCGGACGACCACGACTACCCCAACGACCTGTTGGCCCGCCTGAACGCCGCCGGCGTCCGCGTCGCGGACGTCCCGATGGAGGCCATCTACGGCGACGAGGAGAGCACCATCCAGTTCACGGACTTCGTCAAGCGCACCTCCACGACGATACTGCAGGCGTTTCTCTGGCGCCTGCGTACGGCGAGCGACCGCGGCCGGGCCCACCTGCCGGCGCTGTACTCGGTTGGCGCGCTGGGCGTCGTCGTCGGCGTGCTCTCGACACTGAGTAGCGCACTCGCCGGGCTACTTCCGGACGCGCTCTCCGTCAGTTGGCCGGAGTCGACCCTGCCCCTCGTGGGCGGACTGGTCGCACTCGTACTGGCGCTCGGCACCGACCGACAGAACGACGCCGAGGTGATTCGCGAATGAACGTCATCGTGACAGTCCAGCACGCCGGGCACGTCCACTTCTTCAAGCACGCCATCGACGAGTTGACGGCTCGCGGTCACGACGTCCGGGTGTTCGCCCGGGACAACGAGGCCTCCATCGACCTGCTGGAGGCCTGTGACATCGACTACGAGGTGCTCGCAGGGTCCTCCGATTCCCTGCTGTCGCTCGCGGCGGCGCAGGGCGTCTACGAGGCCCGTCTCCTGCGTCGCGCCGTCGAGTTCGACCCGGACGTGATGACGGCCATCGGCGGCGTCGCCGTCTCGCACGTCGCCTCGCTCGTCGGGGCACAGAGCGTCGTCTTCTACGACACCGAGCACGCGACCATCATCCGTCGACTGGCGTTCCCGTTCGCGGACACCGTCTGCACGCCGGACTGCTTCCACGACGACATCGGGGCCAAGCAGGTCCGCTACCCGGCGTACCACGAACTCGCCTACCTCCACCCCGACCTCTTCGAACCGGACGAGACGGTGCTCGAAGACGTGGGGCTGGAGCGAGACGACGACGTGGTGCTGGTCCGACTCGGCGACTGGAGTTCCTCGCACGACGTCGGCGTCAGCGGCATCGACGACCCCGTCGAACTCGTCGAGCAGTTGGAGGCCGACGGCGCGGAGGTGCTGCTCAGCACCGAGGGCGACCTCCCCTCGGGACTGGAGTCACACGGCTTCGACTTGGACTCCGACCGGTTCCACGACCTGCTGGCCGCCATCGACCTCTACGTCGGCGAAGGCGGGACGACGGCCGCCGAGTGTGCGGCGCTCGGGACGCCGGCCGTCTACGTCAGCGACCTCACGCTGGGCTACCTCGACGAACTCGAATCGAAGTACGGCCTCGTCGTCAACTGCGCCGGCGACGGCGACACGGCCACGGCCACCGAGGCCGCCCGGTCGATGCTGTCCGAACCCGCCGAGGAGTTCGAGCGCCGTCGGATGCACCTGCTGACGGAGAAGGTCAACCCGACGGACCTCATCATCGACCAACTCACCGGCGGGCAGGACGCCGCGCCCGACGCCACAGAGACACGCGAGATACCGGCACGGAACGTGGGGTGATGACATGCGAACACTACACCTGACGACGGGTCGACGGTCGTTCTTCGACCAGCAAATCGAGTCGCTCCGCTCCCGAGGCGTCGACTGTACCGTCCTCAACGTGCCGGGAGACTACTCGGCCGACGACCCCCGTACCGTGACGGACTACCTGAAGTACTATCCGCAGGTTTTAGAGCACAGTCTGGGCGAGTACGACCTCGTCCACGCGAACCACGGACTGACAGTTCCCTTCGCGCTCGGCCAGCCGACCCGACCCATCGTGGTCACCTACTGGGGGAGCGACCTCATGGGCGACCACGGCGTGGTCGCCGGGATGAGCAGGCACAGCGCCTCGCTGGCCGACCGCGTCATACTCCCCAGTCAAGCGATGTCCGACTACATCGACTGTGAACACACGCACGTCCCGTTCCCCGTCGACACCGACCGGTTCGAACCGATGGACCGGGCGGCCGCACGCGAACACGTCGGCTGGGACCACGACGAGACAATCGTGTTGTTCCCCTACGACCCGAGTCGTCCCGAAAAAGACTACGAGCGAGCCGAGAAGGTCGTCAGCGCCGCCGACGTCGACGCCGAACTCAGGACGCTGACCGGCAAGCCCTACTCGGAGATGCCGTACTACCTGAACGCGAGCGACGTCGTCCTCGTCACCTCGGAGCGCGAGAGCGGGCCGATGGTAGTCCGCGAGGCCGCGGCCTGTAACGTCCCGGTCGTCTCGACGGACGTGGGCTTCGTCCGCGAGACGCTGGAGAACGTCGGGCAGTCGGCGGTCTGCAGGTCCGACATCGAACTGGTCGGTTCGCTCGAAGTCATCCTCGAGAACGACCGGCGACCCGATGCACGCCGGCAACTGGACGGCCTCGACCCTGACGACTTCGGCCGACGCCTCGAACAGGTGTACGACGCGACGCTGAACGGCACGGGAGGTCTGCCATGAACCCGCAGCGAACCGCTCGTCGGTGGCTCCCGACGCAGTTGGACACCGGTGCCGCGGTCGCGGGCCTGCTCATGGCCCTCGCACTGTTCCCGCTCCGGTTTTTCGCCTCACAGATATACATCAAGACGATTCCGCTGGTGTTGGGACTGGCCTGTATCCTGTATCTCATCGCCAGCGTCCGCGACGACAGCACCATCAATGGCCTCCCGACGTTGTCTCGGGACATCCTCAGACTGTTACCGATACTGGTAGTGCTCTGTTCGGCCGCGCTGGTCATCATCGCCGTCGAGGCCGGCGAGCGGTCGGTGCTGTTCTACGACCTCGCCGGCGTCGCCGGGACGCTCCTGATGGCCCAGATACTGTTCTCCGGGGAGAAGTCGTTCAACCGGACGCAGATACTGTTCCAGATAGTGCTGCTGGCGGCCGTCGTCCGGTTGAGCGCGCTGTACGTGACGCCGGGCCTCGTGGGCATCGACATCTGGACCCACATAACCCAACTGGCCGGTAGCATCAAGGCACAGGGCACGCTGGAGGCCATCTCGACCAACAAGCACTACACGTCGCCGCTGTACCACCTGCTGGTCGTCGCCACGTCGCTGCTGGCCGACGTCCCCCTGCGACTGGCGCTGTACCTCTCGCTGGGACTGGCGATGCCCGTCGCGATACTCGTCGTGTTCGCGATGGCGAACCTGCTCGTCGAACCGCGGTGGGCAGCGCTGGCCGCGCTCCTGTTCTCGTTCGGCGACTACGTCATCGAGTGGGGCATCCACATCATCCCGACCAGCATGGGGCTGATACTGTTCCTCACGGTCCTCTATTTCCTCCTCCGGGTCATGCGGACGGACTACGGACTCCGCGAGTTCGCGCTGCTCGTCTTGGCCAGCGCCGCGGTCATCCTCACCCACCAGGTGTCGTCGTTCATCATGCTGGTGTTGCTGGGCGCCGGGTTGCTCTCGTACCTCGTGCTCAAACTGAGCATCTTCCGCCAGTCGCCGCTCGACTCGGACGTCTTCAGGGTGCGCAACCCGATGAACATCGGGGGACTGCTCGCGTTCGACGCGGGGTTCATCACGTTCCTCTGGTCGTTCACGCCGTACAACGGGAACTCGTTCCTCGTGACGGTGCTGAGCTACCTACAGGAGACGCTGGCCTCCAGCGCTGGGGTGTTGGACCTCGCCGGGCCGTCGTCCAGTAGTTCGTCCGGGGCCGCCGCGAGTCAGGGCCCGACCCTCATCCAGCAAATCGCGACCTACATCGACACGACCGGGTTCCTCCTACTCCTGTTCGGAACCTTCGTCGGGTGTCTCTACGTCGTCAACCGGCGGCGGGCACAGCAGTCCGTGTTCACGCTCCTGCTGGCGTCGGCCGTCATGCTCGTGTTCGTCCTCGGCCTGCCGATGTTCGGCATCCGGAACTTCATCCCCCAGCGGTGGTTCGCGTTCCTCTACGCGCCGCTGGCGCTCCTGACGGTCATCGGCCTCCGGCACCTCACCATCGAACTGGACCGCCGGACCATCGCCGCGGTGGCCCTCATCTTCGTGTTGGTGTTCCCCAGCGCGATGGTGATGTCGAGCAACGGGACCATCGACAACCCGATGTTCGAGAATCAGGAGGCGCAGCTGTCCTACACCGAGGCCGAGATTGAGGCCGTCTACACCTTCGGAGCCATGACCGGGTCCCCAGACGGAGACAACCTCCGGCCCGACCAAGTGGTGTTCACCGACCACCCGTACCAGACGCTGTTCAAGCGGACCGGGTCCTATCCCGCCGACACGGCCCGGATAAACGACAGCGAACCGGTCTCCCACGACATCACGGTCTACCGGAAAGAACAGACCGAGGCGGCGACCTACTTCATCAACAGTCGCGGCTTCGGCGAGTCGCGGAACATCCCCCAACAGCGACTCTGTCGCCCCAATCAGGCGATAATCTACAGCAACGACCAAGTCGAGATGTGTACCCAGTCGCCGGCGTCGAACGCCTGAGAGGGCGTTCCGCCGCGCCGTTCGACCACCCGTTCTGGCTCGTTCGTTCTCCTACCCGTCTGGCCCTGTTGAAATCCGCAACGGCTGACACGAATCGCGTTCTGAATGCAGAGCAGTTCAAACATATACTGTGTGAAAGCCGAAGACTCGAAGGAGAACGTCTGCAGCGTCAGTCGTCGGTCGGTTGGCCGCCGTCGGTCAGCGCCGATTGCCCCTCGTCCTCGCCGCCGTCGGTGACGGCCGTCTCCAGTTTGCGGTCGAACCACTGGAACTCGCGGTCGAGCATCCCGTCGCGTTCGAGGTTCCACGGGTCGCCGTCCTCGACTTTCGGCCCTTCGAGCCACGACTGGACGACGTTCCAGACGAAGATGAGTTGTCCCACGAACAGGATGATTGCGCCGAGGGTGGCGAGCAGGTGGTACGTCTGGACCTGTGCCAGTGGCGCGATGGCCCCGTCGAACTGGTAGGTCGCGTAACGGCGCGGCATCCCGAGGTAGCCCAGCGCCAGCATCGCGAAGAAGGTGACGTTCGTCCCCACCATCGACAGCCAGAAGTGAGCCTTCCCGAGCGTCCGCTGGTACATCCGACCGGTGAACACCGGGAACCAGTAGTAGATGCCCGCGAAGGCACCGAATCCGAGAGCACCCATCACGATGTAGTGGAAGTGGCCGACCACGTAGTAGGTGTCGTGGAGCACCAGGTTGACGGGAATCGCGGCGAGGAAGACGCCGGTGACGCCGCCGATGATGAAGTTCGAGACGAAGCCGATACAGAACAGCATCGGCGTGGTCAGTCGGAGGCGCCCGTTCCACATCGTCGTGATCCAGTTGAACGTCTTCACCGCACTGGGTATCGAGATAGCGATGGAGACAGCCATGAAGGAGGCCCGCAAGCGGGGGTCCATGCCCGTCGAGAACATGTGGTGGGCCCAGACGCCGAACGAGAGGACGCCGATGGCCAGCGTCGAGTAGACGACGAACTTGAAGCCGAACAGCTTCCGACCGGCGAACTTCGGCAGGATGAGACTCACCAGCCCCATCGGCGGGAGCACGAGGATGTACACCTCGGGGTGGCCGAAGAACCAGAACAGGTGTTGCCACAGCAGGGGACCACCGCCCTCGACGGCGAAGAACGTCGTCGAGAGGTTCCGGTCCAGCAGGAGCATGACGATAGCGCTCCCCAGCAGCGGGAACGAAAAGAGGATGAGCGCCGACTGGGTGAGCATGGTCCACGAGAAGATGTCGAGGGTCGCCCAGCTGACGTCCTCACTACGTTCGGTGAAGATAGTCGCGATGAAGTTGATGGCACCCATCGTGGCGGCGACGCCCGAGAGGTGCAGACCCAGCAACATGAGGTCCACGCCGGGGTTGGCCTGCTCGACGGACAGCGGCGTGTACATCGTCCACGCGGTCTGTGCCGGCTCGATCATGTTCTCGGTGACCGGCGCGAGGAAGAACCCGGCCCAGATGAGCAGCGCCGCCGGCGGGAGCAACCAGAACGCGATGGCGTTGATGCGCGGGAACGCCATGTCGTCGGCCCCGATGAGCAAGGGGATGAAGTAGTTCGCGAACGCCGCAATCATCGGCGTCCCGAACAGGAACAGCATCGTGATGCCGTGACTCGTCAGGATAGAGTTGTAGGCGTTCGCACCCAGCAAGGCACCGCCGGGCGTGACGAGTTGCAGACGGATGAGCAGCGCCATGATGCCACCCACCGCGAAAGCGATGACGGCGTAGACGCCGTAGAGGATGCCGATGTCTTTGTGGTCGACTGTCGTCAGCCACCGAACGATACCTGCGGGCTTCTCCCGGTGGACGACGGTTTCGCCCGTCGCCGTGCCGCCGCCCGCGAGCGGCGTGTACGACCGCCAGTTCTCGATGCGCGTGAGTAACGCGGCGATACCGACGAGGAGGACGGCCATCAACCCCGTCAACACTAGGTCTCCAACAGCCATAAGAATTAGAAAACTCCGCAATTGTATTTTTCTGCAGGTTAACTGGATAACATACTTTTACCGGAGTTGGAATATTCCGTGAGTTCCTGTCCCTTCCGAACGTTACAGAGACTGCTGCGAGAGGTTCCAGTGCGCCGAAATCCGAGCGGTGGTCGGCACTGAATCTATCTTCTGGGTCGAGGGATCCGTCATCCCGCTACGTGACGGAAGGTCGCTGACCGATACGCGCCGTGTATGCGGCAGCGCCTTTTCGAACTGTTCAGCGCCTGTCAGTAACGGCGTGAGCGATAGAGAGAGTGAGTTCAGTCAAGGCGCATTCGATTAGGCTGGTCCGACTAAACATCCGTTAGAGATTTACTGTCCAATCGGGAGCGATGCCGAACCTACGCTCTACTCGGTGAGGAATGAGAGTAGCCATGCGACCAGCACGGCAACGAACGACACGAGCGTTATCGTCACGAGTTGGGTGAAGACGGGAAGCGTCTTCCGAACACCGGGAACGAGTCCAGCGTAGTACGCTGCCGTCACTCCAAAGGTGACGAGGAATGCGACCGTCGTAAGGAACGGTACCGGCCGTCGACGAGGGAGGGTGCTGACGTCCATGTCGGCGACGTCTCCGCCTACTAATAAGTGCTTTCCACGTATATCCTGAGCGGGCACGCTGTATTTCGCCCGCTCCTGACGGGTACAGACTATGTGCTCTGTATTCAGTACGGTCGCAGAGACCTGACGGAAGGCTGCGAGAAACTTCGTGCTGAACTTAGAGGCTGTATACAGCAGTCGGGCACTGGTCTGTTAGTAGCGAATCCGACGGTCACTGGGGACAGCGAACCGTCGAAGCCAGTGACAGACCGACTCAGAGCGAGGATAGACGCACACCCGAGGATTCTCGGAGCGTTCGTCGTGACGATAGTCGTCAGCTACTACTTCCCCTCGCTGTTCTGACCGCACCAATCGAGCGACGTACGGAAGGGGTCAGGGGTACACGGAGTCTTCCGCCCCCGTATAAACGGGTTAAACGAATAAGCTACAGAGTGATGCAGTCACGGCCATGCTAATCAATAGTATGGTACTTAACACCAATGCCGGCGAGCGAGCCAGAGCTACTGAATCACAATTCTCCTTCCCCGAAGGGGTCATCACGGCATTCAACGCCAGTCGGTTCAGAGGAATCTGTACGACGCTGTTCGACCGTTACGCCGGAGGACCGGAATAGATCAATAATGGCGCGTAACCAACAGCATCCGAATCACCCGGACGTCGACCAATCGGACCGTACCATCCCCAGAAATCTCCGTCAGACAGGCGACGCAGACGTCGACCTTCTGATCTCTACGCGAGTTCGGCAGTCGCCGTTCTGGCACCTCTCCGTCGAGGCGGGCTGTCGGCAGGCGACGGTCTACAATCACATGTACCACCCGCGGTCGTACATCGACCCCGACGATGGCGGGTTAGACGCCGAATACGACATGCTGGTCAACGAGGTGACGCTGATGGACGTCGCGGTCGAGCGCCAGATCCGAGTCCAAGGGCCGGATGCCGAGGCGTTCGTCAACCACGTCATCACGCGAGACGCGACCGATATCGAGCCGATGCGTGGGAAGTACGCCATCTGCTGCAACCAGGACGGCGGTATCCTCAACGACTTCGTCCTGTTGCGACTCGCCGACGACGAGTTCTGGTTCTCCATCGCAGACGCCGACCTGAAACAGTGGCTACAAGGAGTCACGGTCCACTCCGATTTCGAGGTCGACATCGACGAGATCGACGTCTCGCCGATGCAAATCCAGGGCCCGAAGTCGCCGGCTGTGATGGAGTCGCTCGTCGGGGACGTGGTCGAAGACATCCCGTACTACGGACTGATGGAAGCCACGGTCAACGACGTCCCGGTGTTAGTGAGTCAGACCGGCTTCTCGGGAGAGGCGGGGTTCGAGATATACGTCCGTGAGGCGACGACGAACGCCGAAGCGGTGTGGAACCCAGTCCTCGAAACGGTCGAAGCCCACGGCGGTACGACAACGGGAATCTCTCATCAACGACGTATCGCTGCCGGAATCATGTCGCTGGGACAGGACATGGACGACCAGACGTCACCGTTTCAGGTCAACCTCGGCTATCAGGTTCCCGACGACAAGGACGCGGACTACATCGGCAAAAGCGAACTGGAACAGCAGAAGGACGCCATCGAGAACGGCGAGTTCCCGTTCACGCACAAACTGGTCGGCCTGAAGATGGCCGGCGAACCGATCAAGGACTACGCCCCGGACTTCTGGATCGTCTCGGATCCGGAGACTGGCGAGGAGTGTGGCTACCTGACGTCGGCGTGGTGGAATCCGGAGCTCGACACCAATATCGGCCTCGGATTCGTGCCGTCGGCGAAACTGGAGGCCGCGACCGACGTTCCACTCGACGACTCGATATACGACGCGGAAGTCGACGTGGAGTTCGAAGTCCACCTCCCGGACGAGTACGCCGAGGAGGCCGGCGAGCCCGTATATGCGACGGTAGCGAAGGTTCCGTTCAAGGAGTCAGTCAATCCCAGTGCTCGCGAACAGGCCAAGATTCACGCCAGGGACGATATGAACGATTCAGGGCCTCGGCCATCAGGAGGACGAGAATAGCTACCAAGGGAAACCCGAGACCGGAAACGTACGCACGCCCCGACCAGTCATCGCGTCGGTCGGCGCTCGCCAATCGGCCGCACACCGGACGTCGGTGACAGACCACGGACGCAACCACCCGCTGGGTTCTCAATCCGAACCCATGCACAACGCTGTGCTCGTCCGAGGTAGCCGCACGTGAATGCTACAGTGTGTTCGCCAACTACTCGACCGCTGTCAGAAAGGATGTGACCGATACAGAGGGTGTATCGGTCACAGACGTTGCCAGTGACCGATCATCTCTGACGACAATCCTTCCCGAAAAGGAGATGCCTCGATCAGGGGTCGAATTCTGTAATTGATCCAGATTCTCGACCCGTGATACGCTGGGTGAGAAATGTAATAACGATAGGTAATTAGCCGACTCGTGGTACTTGTTTGCTGATGGAGGACGTGTCTTCACACAGGCGGATTCTGGCGGCACCGGAGAGCGTTCTCAAGTATTATCTCTACAACTCCACCAAGGCAGTCGAGTTCTACCGGCCAATTATGTATCTCTTCTTTCTCGCACAAGGACTCAACTTCACGCAAATTGCTATACTTGAGGCAATTTACAATCTCACAACCGTCTTAGGTGAAATTCCAACAGGGTACGTTGGTGACCGCGTTGGCCGACGCAATAGCCTCCTCATCGGGACTGGACTCATCACTGTAACGCTCGTCGGAATCAGTCTCTCAGAGTCCTTCTACGCACTCGCTGTTCTGTATGCGGTCTGGTCGATGGGATACAATTTCCGATCCGGAAGTGAAGATGCATGGTTGTACGACACGCTCACAGACGAACTCTCGGATGGTGAGTTCGCCCACGTCCGTGGACGTGGAGAGTCCGTTTCCTTGGCCGTTGGTGCTGGTGCTGCTATCCTCGGGGAGGTATCTCGGTAGTATCAACCTCTCGCTACCGTGGTTCGTCGCCGCAGCTGTCACCGGTCTTGGTGCGGTCGTTCTTCTTACTTTGGACGAACCAGAGACCTACAAGAAGACAGACACTGGGGGACTGAGCTTTGGACAGATTCTCGAAATCGTCACGGACACGTTATCACGGCGAAACATCCGAGCACTCATTCTCTACTATTACGTTCTGTATGCTGCTGTCACGTATCTCGTGTTCGTGTTCTTGCAGCCGATCTTCGAGACGGTCGTGGTGGATCTAGGAATTTCGCCCGGTCAAGTTGAATCGCTCCTTGGGTGGTTCTATGCGGCGTATAGTCTGTTCGCGCAGTTCTCAGTTACTATACGGGTACAATCAAGGAGTACATCGGTATCCAAACGTGGTTTCTCGTCCTTCCGTTCGCTGTTGGTGCCGCATTGATAGGGATGTACTTTGTTCCAATCTTGGCTCTTCCGACGTTCCTGGTTGCGCGAGGACTTGCCGACGTCACACGGTCGTTCGCCGGGCAGTATGTCAACGACCGCATTGAGACAGTCGGCCGGGCAACGGTGCTGAGCGCGATGGCGATGGTGAGTGGATTAACCGTAATCCCGTTCCAGCTAGGCAGTGGAGTCATCTCCGACGTCGTGTCGCCGATGTTTGCGCTGGCTGTGGCCGGAGCCGTCCTCGTTACTGGTTCGGCAGTTATTCTTCTCTGGGAAAAACCCGTCTCTAATTCATCATAGAAAGCCCTCTCCGGTTGGAAGACTTGCGTGCGCTATTCAGCACGGTTACGGTAATTCATGAAGAAGCTGTCAGAAACGGCCTGCTGCATACAGAGGATGAGTACAGTAAAGTCGCGATATTCTCATCAACCGCCGATAACCGACTGTTCATATTCCGCTGACCTTGGTCGTCCTCCGTACGAAAGGACCGACCAGTTTCCGACATGGATAGCAGACACCTTCAGACACAGATGTTTCACGCCAGCCCGTGATACTGCTGACCAACCTGGGGGTAGTCTTCGCTACTGTCGTTAACAGCGGCGATGTCTTACAAAGGTGGTTCTGTACCATTACCGTCAGTCGCCCTATCATCAAGTTGTGAGCCGATGAGCTGTCGACAAAGCATGACTAATTCGCTATCGATTCCCTCGCCCCAGATCGCAGTTTCCTCACATTCACCATCTGGACCCCTAGTTCCGATAGACGCAAGCATCACTATACTGCGGTCTGCCATGATGAGGCGGCTCAACTGGGAACCTTGACTTTCTAACGTGTCCCAGTCAAGAGAGGGAGTCCATACGGTTGCACCCGGGAGCTGACAGCGAAGTTCATCGCGAAGTACGTCGTCCGATGAACCAAAGACGACGTCAACACCACGGTCAATAGCATTTTGCGCTTGGTCAAAACATTTGTCCTGAAATGTCGCTTTATCGGTGAAAAAGCCGAACAGCTCGGACTCCGCACGGGCTGAAATATACTGCCCCCTTGTGATTACGTTTTCCTGTCCCTCCACTCTCCAGATCTCGTTCTTCGATTCCCCCTTGTCGAGAGTAGGAATCGACCGGAGTGCTTCAGCTGCTTTTTCAAGACTCCCTTTGTACGTCTGCTGTAATCTCTCGATGGCCAGATCTATTGAAACAGCTCTGAATTTTCGGGGGTTTCCATCCTGTATCTCGACTAATCCTCGTTCCTGAAGACTTTCCGCGAGATCATACACCCGTGTCCGTGGCAGGTTAGATATTTCGCTGATATCTTTGGCCGTTCCGGATGGGATACGGGATAAGGAAACGAAGCATTCCGCCTCGTACTCCGTGAGGCCCAATTCTTGTAACTTATTTATTGCTTGTTTTTCCCCCCGGCCTGTATGCATCTCATGTACAGATTATCTGCCGCGAGCATAAATATACAGATATTCATCCAGGGGCTGTTGTTACTATTATAAAGAAGTATTTTATGGCTAATGATATACATATACCCATTATCACCGAGTATAATTGGACACTGGTGTTTTTATGTATCCCTTCTTACGCTTGAGAGGATGACATCCCTATCAGAGGACAGCGATGACGAATACGAGGAGACAAAGGACCTGGGACAGGACATCAGCGACGAGGTCGGTGGCGATTTAGAGACTGACATCGGCGATATCAAGGAAGATATCAGCCGTGACGAAGGCTACAATCACGAGGCTGCAAGCGATATCCAGACATCGATTGCCGAATTACACGATTCCTCTGTTGAGATCGCACGGCGTCTCGCCGAGATTCGTGAAGGGACTGCCGAGCAATACGAAGGAATGGAGCAGGTCGCGGAGGAGATCTCGAATCTTTCGGCGGCTGTTGAGGAAATCGCTGCGTCATCCGAAGAGGTTTCGACTGCCAGTGAGGAGGCACGGAATCTCGCCGACGAAGGTCAGGAATCGGCGACAGAAGTCCGGGAAGCCATGGCCGAGATTCAGGATGCAGCTAACGACGTCTCACAGGACGTCGGGCAAATCCAGGACAGCGTTACTGAAATCGACGAAATCGTGGAGGTGATCAACGACATCGCGGACCAAACGAACATGCTCGCGCTCAATGCCTCTATCGAGGCAGCCCGCGCTGGCGAAGCTGGTGAAGGATTCGCCGTCGTCGCGAACGAGGTGAAGTCGCTCGCCGAAGAGTCTCAGAACCACGCCAGCGAGATCGAGAAGATGGTCGATGGCATAAAAGCGGACACGGAGAACGCCGTCGGGTCACTCGAGGAGAATAATAAACGTATCGAGCGAGGTATCGAGTCCGTCGATGACGCAGTTACGATCCTGGACGATATCCACGGTGCTGTTTCGGAGGTCAGCGAGGGAATTACGGAAGTAGCTACCGCGACCGACCAGCAGGCGGCCTCCACGGAAGAAGTCGCGAGTATGGTCGATCAGACCACAACGGCGGCCGACGAGATTGCTACCGAAACTGCCGAAATCGCCGACGAGATCGACGACCAGACCGACCTGGTTACAGACATCAGTCAGGCCGTAGACAGACTCGTCTCTGAGTTTTCTAAGAACAGTACCACGAGCGAGACTACCGATGACAGGGTGTGAGCGATGAGCGCCACCGAAACCACAAGTGGGGTGCAAGTACTAGAGTTTAGTCTTGGCGACGAAGAGTATTGTGTCGAAATTGAGTACGTGACTGAAATCGTTGATAGCGGGGAAATGACGTCCATTCCGAACACCACGGACCACGTTGCTGGTGTGATGGATCTACGAGGGCGGACGACCACCATTGTCGATCCTCAAGTCCTACTCAACAGCGCAAATGGAACGCCAAATCAAATGATCTCCGATGGTGGAAAAGTCTCCAACCGTATCGTTATTTTCGACCCGGACACCGTTGAGACCGACGGGCCGATGGGGTGGATAGTTTCTGATGTCGCTGAAGTGACCCACATATCGGAAGAATGTGTGGAAACGAACCCAATCACGGATATCGATTTCTTCCGCGGGATAGTCAAACGAGACGATGATTTCCTCATCTGGGTGGACCCAAACGAGATAGAACTAACATAAAATGGCCCTTTTGAAGAACGAAATAGGACACGAGGAGGGTGCACGTCCGATTACTGTCCTTCACGTTGACGATGAACCGCAATTCGGGGAATTAGTATCGATGTATCTCGAAAGCCTTGGGGGAGATATCACGACCGTCACGGAGACAAGCGCCAGTAATGGACTGGACATTATCCCGGAGGAGAATATTGACTGCGTCGTGAGTGACTATCAGATGCCTGGTATGAACGGGATTGAATTCCTGCAGGCAGTACGGAAAGAGTATCCCAACCTACCATTCATTTTGTTGACTGGTAGAGGAAGTGAAGAAGTAGCGTCTGAAGCGATAAGCGCCGGTGTGACGTCGTACATTCAAAAAGGTGGGACAGAAGTGTACGAGCAACTCGTCAATCGCATCCAAAATGCCGTTGGCCATAAACGGTCAGAACGTCGGGCGGAAGTGGCGAAAAATCGACTTCTCGAACTCTACGAACAGACGGACGGGTTCTTTATTCTTGACAAAGATTGGACTATCGCCTACTGGAATGAGCAGATGAGCAAGCGAACTGGCCAACGAACTGATGGTGTACTCGGTAAGTCATTTCTCAATGCGTTTCCCAAAGCAAAGGGAACAGATCTCTACGCCCACTATCGGGAGGCTATGGAAGCCCGTGAATCGGTAGAATTCGAGACGTACTACGAACCCCACGGCTACTGGGTCAGCGTCCGCGTCTTTCCGGTCGAGGAAGGACTGTTCGTTCACTCACGTGAAATCACTGACGAGAAAGAACGCGAACAAGAAATCGAACGGCGAAATCGAATTTTGGAGTCGTTTGCGAACACGGTCTCGCACGATCTCCGGAATCCTCTAAATGTTGCTGAAGGCAGACTCCAACTGGCTCAGGAGACGGGAGACTTCGAGCATCTTGAAGAGGTGGCACAAGCACATAATCGGATGCGAAATCTCATCAATGAACTCTTGCGGGTCGCTCGGGGCGACGACCTTGCGCTCACAGACGTTTCGTTAGCGACAATCGCCGAGTCTGCATGGGATACGGTTACCTCCGACGAGGCGAAACTTATTATGGAGAACGATGCGGAGTTCGAAGCACACGAGAGTCAACTCCGTCGCCTGTTCGAGAACCTCTTCTGGAATGCACTTGATCACGGAGATGCGTCAACCATCCGAGTCGGGGTGGCCGACGGCAGGATCTACGTTGAGGATGACGGCGTTGGAATTCCGGGTCCAGACCGCGAACTGGTCTTCGAGTCCGGTTTCTCGACCCAGGAGAAGGGGACCGGCTATGGACTCTCCATCGTGGAAGGGATCTGTAAAACCCACGGCTGGGAGATTGCTGCTAGGGAAGGAAAGAGCGGTGGTGCCCGTTTCGAAATTACTGATGTTGACGTTGGCCAGTGACCGATACGTGCCCTGACTGCAGCAGCTTTTGTGAACTGGTCAACATCTGTCAGTAGTGGTGTGACCGATACAGAGGATAAATCCAGCATGATGGCCAGTGATGTATTCGCTCTCGAGCTAGCTGATCCACCGTTCATCGGTTATCGAAGTCTTTCCGGTCACTGGGGCGGCTGATGCAGAAGCGAACGTACAACTATGGGGATGAATCGACAACAACTGTCCCGTACACCATTATAGCGAGCAGGAATACACCGACCGCAAGGAGGACGCCCCCACCGAGACGAAACACTGCTTTCCGGTGGTCGTACGTTTCCTCGTAGAACTCGGGATTCTCCGAGGGTGGGGTCGAACTTAGCGCCTCTGCATATCGTCTCTGGAACGCGATCGCCTTCTCGACGCGGAACACCAACAGGTACCCGATACCCAGCAATATCGATATTAAGACACCCGGCGCAATCAGTTCAAGAGACATCGTTTCACTGAATCGGTTGTTGTCATCGTGCCGGTTTGACTTGCTCGGTTTTCCTGAAGAAAAATCGCACAGCGATGTGGATGCACGGGATTTACCAAACGGACGTCGACTGACCGACACGCGCTGTGTATGCAGCAAAGGCTCAACGAACTACCGGGGCGCTGTCAGTAGGGGCGTGCAAGATTCAGAGGATGCAGTCAGCAAGAGCTCTCGGAAAAGTACTGTTACAGCATTGCCGTGTTGGTACCAAACCCGCAGAAAACAGATAGAGGCTTACCAACTTCGGACGATGAACAGTAGTCCAAATAGCGTAAAGCCGACACCGGCGAGTCTGACAACGGCATAATACGTCTCGCTCATTCCCACCTCGTCAGGACTACGGGTTGTCCCGGTCGCCTTCTGGCGGCGGTCGATAGCAGCAATCCATTCTGGTTTTCCCACCGCGACGAGACCAAACACGAACAATAGCACAGGGACGAAATCGACCATACAAAGTATTGACAAAGATATACGAAAATTCCTACGACCGACTTGCGCGATGCATCCAGCACGGCCACCGAGAGCTGTCACTGGTTGTGCGTTTCGACGAGGCCGCCTCGAACCGATACGTCATGGTCTGTGAGCGGCCCGTTTCCTCAACAGGTGCGGGCCAGCAGTTCGAGGATGGCCGCCCAGAGCGTGTCAGCGTGCGAACTCTCGAACAGTCGCTGGCCGTGAGCCGACCCCTCGAACACCAGATGCCGCTTTGGTTCCGATGCCCCCGCGTGGAGGTCCGACGCGATGTCCACGAACCGCTGGTCGTCCCCCTCGCTCACCACGAACAGTTTCTCGCCGGTGAGTGGCCCGGCATGCTGTGCACCGCCGGCCGCCGAGAGGGTCACGACCCCGTCGACGCGATCCGGGACTGCGGCCGCGGCACCGAGGACGGCGGCCCCGCCCGTGCTCGCGCCGACGAGGACGACAGTCGCGGCGTCCCGGTCGGTCCGCAGGTACTCGACGGCCCCACGGACGGCCGAAACGCGGTCCTCGCCCTCGTCGATGGCGAGCGCCAGATACCCCTCCGAGGCCAGTCGCTCTGCCTGCGGTTGCCAACTCTCCCGGTCGAGGTTAATCTGCGGGACGAGGACGACGGCACAGGACCCGCTCCCGTAGAGCGTCCCCTCGACGGTCGCACCGCTCGACGACTCGAAAGAAACGTCTCGTGGACCAGACGCCCCGGTCTGTGTCGCAGTCCCGGCGTCCGTCTCCGTGCCGTCCGTCGGCGTCGCGGTCTCGCCTGCCGTGGTCGTCGACGAGTCGGTACCTGTCTGGTCGTCCGACTGTCCGCACCCCGCAATCGCGCCCGTGAGGGCGACGCCAGCAGCGGCGAGCACGTGACGGCGCGTGTACGGTCTGGCCATACCGCCGTTTCGAGCAGTCGTGGATTACTTACTGTGGCGGTAATGCGCGTCGTCGACCACTCCGCGCGGCCGTCCGTCCGCCTGTGACGGCGAAATCCCCACCACCGAATCGACGGCGAGGGGACTACGAGGGCGCCGAGTGACGGAACGGCAGTATCCCCAGCCCCGGGCAGTCGTCGGCGTACCAGACGAGCAGGGTGGTCCCCAGCAACGCCACCTCCAGCGTGAGGAAGACGAGGCCGCGGGGCGTCCCGAGGAAGACGACGAACTTCACGAAGTAGTAGAGGAAGTTGTCGAGGAACCCCCGCTGAGCAGCGCTCTGGACGGTGACGAGGGGCCAGACGTACGATTCGAGGTGCAACTGGCTCCCGAGGACCACCTGATAGACGGCGTCCGAGGGGATGTGCGCGAGGTAGGCGACGCTGAACGCCGTCCCGACCTCCCGGCGGCCGAAGTGACCGAAGGCCAGCACGGCGACCGTCGTGAGTAGCGTCGCCGTGAACACGGAGTGAGCCACGGAGACGCCGCTACCGACCACATCGAACGTCCACGCGAGCGGTTTGTCCACGAGGTCCGGGAACAGCGCCCCGAACCCGACTGCGAGCGCCGGGAGCCGCCCGGGCGACTCGCCGTACCGGAGATGGACGTACGCCGAGTACAGCAGGTAACCGACGGCGACGTGTTCCCACGGCCACATCGTGGTCAGGCCCGACGTGTCCGCGAGGTGGTCGGGGGCGGTGCATCAGTCGCTACGGCCGCACAGTGAGGTGCAGATATCGTCATGGTTTTGCGAGGTCAGGCGACGGTGATCGGGAGTCTGAGCGTGTCGTAAGCGCTGTCGGTACTTGGATTCGCCGGTGCGTCGCCCTGGTAGAGATACACCATCATCCGCAGGTCCGACCCGCGCATCGAAGGTGACACTTGGAAGTTCATCGTCGCAGTTTCACCGTGGTCCAGCGTGGCCCGTTTACTGCCGACGCGACTGCTCTCTATCACCTGCGCGTCGTTGCCGGTGCCGTTCGTCCGCTGTATCTGGACCACCGCCTCGTACCGCGTCTGCTCGTGTTCTTGGTTGGTGACGTTGACCGACAGCGTGCGCGTCTCCCCCGAGACGAACTGCGAGGGGTACATAGACTGGGTGTCCCCGGTGACGTTGTCGGTGTTGACGTAGAACTCGGTGAAACCGCCGGCCTGCGGCGGGTTCACTGCGGCGTACCCGACGCTCGACACGAGGAGGAGGAGGCTCACGCCTAACGCGATGTTGAACACTCGCCGTCGGCTATCGCCGGTTCCGAACGCGTTCCCCGCGTCGGAGTACGTCAGGTTCGAGACGACCTGCGAGAACTGCGGCGTGTAGCGTCGCTCCGCTGGGAGCCGGTAGCGCCGAATCAGACCGCCGATGGTGAACAGTAGCGTGAGGCCGGTGAGGCCGAACAGGATGGGCAACAGGGTGATTCCCCACGGGGTGAAGTTCGCGACCAGCGCGACGACCGGGACGATGACTATCGTCGCGACCACCGCGAAGACGAACCGTTCGAGCGGGTCCACTCCTTCCTTGGTCGGGAGGGGGTTTCGCAACCCGCGTTCGTTCTCGTCGAACGTGCGCACGGCGTGGTTGCCGACCGTCGGGTACAGGAGCGAGACGAAGGCGTATCCGGGCAGGACGGTTACGAGCGGGACGACAACAGCCGTCCTGACGACGCCGGTTATCCCCGACGCCACTGTGAGGACGGCCAATCCCGTCAGGAACGCGACCAGCGAGAGGTCGACGTACCAGCGGTCCAGTGGTGACATTGCTACGTCGTACTACCCCCGGTGGCCTTATTATCCGGCGAATAAGCGACCCGCCGGCGATTCGGGCGACCGGGACGAGAGCTGACCGTGTGACACTTGCTCGTGCCTACGCCGAACTTGCCGTGTGCTTCAGGCCGGACCCGGCGCTCCAGAGGACCCCCGGGACGTGGCGCGGTTCGAGGCGGGCGTTCTCGAGGTACTTCGCGGCGTCGAGGAACGCGCCCTCCTGTAAGTAGAGTTTCGTCAGGAGGAGGTCGTGGGCGGCCTGTACGTTGTAGCCGTCCCGTTCGGCGGCCCGGACCAGCGACGCGTGCTTCGTGATGAACTGCTCGTCGGCGCGTTCGACCGTCTCAGCCGGCGGCGACCCGGTCTCGTGGCGCGTCACGAGCGGTCGGTCGACGTACCCGAGGTAGCCCTCTTGGATGACGCGCAGGAGGAAGTCGGGGTCTTGGAACCGGTCGAGCGTCTCGTCGAACCCGTCTATCGCTCGCGCAACCTCCGTCTCGACGAGGAGCGTCGACCCCGCGCCGGAGTGGAGGTAATCGGCGAGTATCTCGCCGGATAGTTCCTTTCCGCCCTCCTTGGGCCGGTCGTCGTCGTCGGCCATCGAGAGGAGGGAGGCCGCCGACGACAACAAGTGCCCCATCGTCCCGTCGAGGTCGTACTGGAAGTCACAGTAGACCGCGACGCACTCCGGGGGGGCCGACTCGTAGCGGGCCAGTTGCCGGCCCAATTTCTCCGGGTGCCACTCGTCGTCCGAGTCGAGGAACGCGATGAACTCCCCGTTCGCGTGTTCGATACCGGTGTTGCGGGCGACGTTTGCGCCCTTGTTCGTCCCGTGAGTGATGACTCGCACGCGCTCGTCGTCGTACGAGTCGAGTAGCGTGAGCGTCCCGTCGTCGGACCCGTCGTCGACGACGACCAGTTCGAAGTCCTCGTACGTCTGTGCGAGGACGCTGTCTACCGCGCGTGGCAGGACGTCAGAGCGATTGTACGTCGGGATGACGACGCTGACTGTCGGCATATCCGACGTGATGCCCCACGGGGTGTTTATTACCCGCTGGGTAAGCGGCCGCCTCCGGCCTCAGTACGTCGTTCCGGTGACGACGACGTCGCTCCCGCCCGCGTCTACGATACCGTCGGGCAGTTCGTTGTTCTTGATGCGAACCGAGTTGGCGCCGGAACCGATGCGGATGGACTCGTCGCCGCTGTAGGAGTCGAGGTAGTTGTCCTCTATCCAGATGTCGTCGCCGTTGGCACTCACGGGACGGTCCGAGGTCCTGATGCGACACTGGTAGACGGTGTAGTCCTCGCCGAGGAGTGCGAGGCCGCGCCGCTTCTGGCCGCCCCACTGGTCGACCGTCAGGTCACGGAACTCGCAGTTGTCCCGCTCACACCGGACGGCGTGGCGCAAGTTGTCGCCCTCCGCCCCGCCGCCGATGCGGCTGTTCTGGACGACGACGCCGCCCCCGTCTCCGAGGAACCGGAGCGCGTTCGCGCTACAGTCGAGGTCGACGTCCACGTTGACGAGGGACGTCGGGCCGGCCCCCGACTGGACGAGGACACCCGAGGCCGGAATGTCCGCGATGTCGATGTCCGTATCGGTGATGCTCGTCTGGCCGACGTCGCCCTGTATCTGAATCGCGTCGCCGTTCGGCGCCGAGAGGTCGACGTCCACGTCCCGAACTTCGACCTGGTCTGCGTAGTCGAACCGCATCGGAATCTGGGCGAGGTAGTACGGCGACTGCTGGTCGGTGACGAAATCCGCGCCGACGACGGTGGCGCGGTCCGCACCGATACGGACGTTCACCGGGCCGTTGTTCTGGAACAGGCCCTTGACGACCGAGACGGACCCGTTGCCGGTCACGTACACCCCGTTGTCCGGATAGTTTCGGACGATGCAGTGCTCCAGTCGGAGCGCCCCCTGATGCTTGTTGATGAGCATCCCGGTCGGTCCGCGCCAGAGGTCACCCGGCGTCTCGGACTGCCAGTCGGCACCGTCGGAGATTCGGAAGCCGTTGATGTGCCCGCTCCCGTCGGAGTCGGTGATGCGGAACAGCGCCGGCCCCCACGTCCCGCTGTCGTGTCGTCCGACGATGTCGATGTTCTTCACCTCCAGCCCGTCGGCCGCGCTCACGTGGAACGCCCGGATGCCGGTGTCCTCGGCTCGCTGGTCCACGTCGAAGCTCTTGATGGTGACGTCACGCGCGGGGTCGTAGTGCGTGCCCAGTCGGAACAGGCGATACTGCGGGCCGTCGAAGTCGTGGTAGTTCGCCGGAACCAGCGTCGCGTCGTCGCCGACGAGGCCGACGTTCGAGACGCCCGAGTCCCGGACCTGCTCGTCCATGTAGTACCGGCCTGACGGGAACCGCAGAAGGGTGTCGTCGTCGATGACGTCCTGCAGAACGTTACTCACCGATTCGTCCCCGCTCGGGTCCGCCCCCGCGTCAGTTACGTCGATTACTGTGCGATATTCGTCGTCTATCGTGTCCGCTGTTGCTGTGCCGACGATGCCTGAAGCAGCGACCCCCGCGCCTACCGTCTGCATAAAGGACCGCCTACTGATTCGTGCTGCCGCTAAGTCGTTGGGTTGCACAGGCGGGGCCAAGGCGGGGGGTAATTTTATTATACAGCACCATAGCGGTTATTAACTATCTGTTTTCAGATATTTCGTCTCATTCACTCGGACCCCGTCGTCGACTCCGCCCGAGCAACACTGCACTAAGTGCCGTCGAGGCCAGCGCGGAGAACGGGACGAACCCGAACGCCATCCCTTTCAGACTGAGAAGACCGTCGTCTGTCGTCGTCTCGGTCGACGTGGGACTCGTGGTCGTCGCAGTGGACGTCTCGGTCGTGTCCGACGTGGACATCGTGGTGGAGGTGTTGTCCGACGTCGTGGTCGAGGTAGTCGTCGCCGAGGTGGTCGTCTCCGAGGTGGTCGTCGTAGTCGTCGAGGTGGACGTGGTCGACGTCTCAGTCGAAGTTGCCGTCTGGGTCTCCGTCGGGTCGTCGAAGAAGCCACCGTCTCCGTCGTCCGTCGTGGTCGTCTCCGTCTGGGTCTCGCTCGGCGTCTGCGTCTCGGTCGTGGTGGTCGTCTCCGTCTGGGTCTCCGTCTCGGTCTCGGTCGTGGTGGTCGTCTCCGTCTCGGTCTCCGTCGGGTCGTCGTCGAAGAAGCCACCGTCGCCGTCGTCCGTCTGGGTCGGCGTCGACGTCTGCGTCGTCCCTGTGGACCCACCGTCGTTCGCGTCGGTGGACGTACCCGTGCCGGTGGACGTGTCCGTCTGCGTGGCTTGGGTTGTTCCACCGCCGCCGGTGGTCTCGCTCGCTTGCCCCCCCGTCGGAGACTGCGTCGCGGTGCCAGTCGAGGAGGACTGGTCGCTGTTCGTCGGGGACTGACTATTGTTCGGCGTCGCGGTTGTCTGGGCCGGCGTCTCAGTGGCGTTGCCGCCACCGCCCGGCATCTCGACTGCACTGCCGTCGGACACCATGTCCACGACGGCGATACCCGTCCCGGACGCGAACAGGAGGAGACCGACCAGTAGCAACCAGAACTGCCCGCCGTCCGGTATCAAGTCAGACATGGCGACGTTACTCACCCGCCTGTCCAGGCGCTGGACGTTGCTCCCGATTGGGTCGGGGAACGCCGACAGTAGGTCCACGCACTCCCTGAGTTCGAGCGCCCCCGTGAGGAAGGCGAAGGTGAGAAAGACCCCGAGGCCGACCGGCGGGACGATTGCGAGTTGGACGGCCCCCTCGGGCAGGAACCCCGGCACCGACGCAATCGGATTCGCGGCGAGGTACCGCGGCAGGTACAGAATCGGCCCGGCGGCCAGCAGGACCGTCAGGGCGATTCTGGACAGGCGCGCGTCCGCCAGCGGGTCGAAGTCGAGTTTGCGCGAACTCCAGATGTGGAAGAGGAACATCGACGCGTACCCGATGCTCGTCGCGACTGCGGCACCGCTCATCCCGTAGCGCGGGATGAGCAGGTAGTTGAGCGTCAGGTTGAGGACGGCCGCCGACCCGGTGGCGATGACCGAGTACCGAAGCGTCCCGTGACCCTCCTCGATGGCGATGGTGGGCCGGACGGCGGCGAAGCCGAGCGCACCCGGCAGGAGCAACAGGAGCGGCGTCACCGCCGGCGCCGCCTTGGCCCCCCAGTAGAGGGGCACGACGATGTTGGCGAGCGACGCCAGTCCGAGCGCCATCACGGTTGTCAACAGGAGGGTGTAGCGCGTCGTCCGCGAGGCGAGACTCGCGATCCGGTCGGTCCGGTCCTGTGACCACAATTCCGATGTCGAGTGTACGTAAACTGTCTGAAGTGTCATGGGTACGAACCAGAGGAACTCCGCGAGCGTGAGCGCGGTCTTGTAGTTGCCCACCTGTGCGCTCCCGGCCTGCGACTGGAGCATGATGATGTCGACGTGGTACAGCGACATCTGGAACACCGTCAGGGCCACTGCCATCGTGTTGTAGGTCAGCATCCGCTTCCGAGGTAGTTCGGACCCCGCCGGCACGAGCAACGAGCGAATCGACACCCGTCTGACGACCATCCCCACGCCGATGACGGCGACCACCGCCGTCCCGAGTATCTGTCCAGACAGCGCACCGAGGACGCCGTAGCCGAAGTGGACGAGTGCGAGCGCCGCGGCCGCGAAGGTCACGTGGTAGAGGACCTTCAGCGGTTCCGAGTACCGCTCCAGACCGAAGCCCATGAGCGTCCGCCGGGCATAGGCCCAGAACTGGGCGGCGACCACCATGAGTACCATGAGTTTGAAGTACCGCTCGAACTCCGGCGAGAAGTACCACGAGACGAGGCCCAGACGCACGGCACCGAGATACCCCGCCGCGCCAGCCAGCCCCAACAGCGTCGCCATGCGGAAGTAGAAGCCGACGACGTTGTCCTCCCATCCGCTGAGCGACCTGTCCTCGGCGACGAACTTGCGGACGCCGTTCGTGATGCCCGAACTCACGAATATCATGAACAGGGCGTGGATGGACATCACCGTCGTGTACTCGCCGAACTGTGACGGTCCGAGCATTCGATACAACAGCGGCATCGTCACCAGCGTGACGAGCAGCGTCAGCACTTTCCCGGAGACGACCGAGAGGACGCCGCTCAAGATATTTCGTCGCATATGGGTTGTCGTATGGTCGTGTCAGTGTGCCCGCCGCTCCCGTCGCCGCCTCGTCGCTGTCCAGAGTGCGACTGATGGCCGGGGCGGACGAGCGAGACATAGGCACTGAGCTCCTGTCTCGACCCATCGCACCCTCGGGTGTTTATTATAGAGCCGGTAAGTGTCGGCATCCGACGCGACGACGTGGAGGGCGGGGCTACCCGACGAATCCGTCGGGAGAGGGCGTTCTCAAGCGTACCCTAGGTCGCGGAGGCGCTCCTCGACGACGTCGGTGTCGACGTCTTCGGTGTCCGTGGCCGACGCCTCGCCGGCCACGACGTCCTTGCGCGGCCCCTCGTCGTGGACGTGCCACGGAATCTTCGTCAGTTCCTCCGTGTGGATGCCCGAGGGGTGGCCGTACTCGCGCATCGGCAGCGGGAACGCGCGCTCGCCGAACATCTCGCCGTGGTCGGCGCTCACCACCGTCTTCCCGGTGAGAGAGTCGAACAGGCGCTCGACGCTCGGAACGACGGCCTCCAGATTCTCCCGGTAGGCCTTCCGGAGGACGTGCTCGTCGATGTCGACTTCCCCGTTCATCACGCGGTTGAAGAAGTCCAGCGAGTCGTTGTCGAAGTGTTCCTGCCCCGTCGGACCGATGTAGGGGTAGTGAGGCTGGAGGAAGTGGACGAGCAGTCGCTTGTTGGGATACTTCTCGGCCGCGCGCTCGGTCGCGTCCGCGACCGTCTCGGGCCGGACGGTGCGGAACGTCTCGTCCCACCCGTCCTCCTGCCAAATCTCGACGACGTCGTGGAAGTCGACCGAGACGAAGTCCCGGTCGCTCTTGCGGTAGTGCTGGGGGTTCGCCGTCACGTAGACGGTGTCGGTCAGGTCGCGGCCGTCGAGATACTTGGCGAGGAACTCGATGGTCGAACTCGACTTCGAGTGGCGCGACTCCAGACGCCCCGGGAGGTCGACCACGTCGGCGAACGTGTCGTACCGGCACGCGTCGAGGAGGAGGAGGTTGTCCCAGTCCTCCTCGAAGAAGTCGACGCGGTCCGTGCTGTCGAGGTACTGGTGGTGCATGTCGAAGTACATCTCGTTCAGTCGGCGGACGACGAGATGCGGTTCGCGGACGCCCCGGCGAATCTGGGACGAGAGGGATGAGCGTGGCCGTTCCATGGTGCCTCCACGTAGCGGTACAGCCCCCTATATTATGCGCCTGATAGTGTCCATGACCCACAATCGACGTTCGTGGACAGTTTTCACAGGCGAATCGAGAAGGATGGCTAGCGGATTCCAGCGAGGAGATAGCGGCCGACAGCGAGGCGACCAGAGCCTTCCGCGCCCCGGCGTCGAGATATCCCGTCGAGAGGGCATCCAGATATCAACTTTGATACCGTTGCTGTCTGCGGCTTTTTATTTATTCGACCCGATTTGAGGGGCAGTAATGCAAATTTTTGCGCTTTTTCCGACCTTCAGTCTCGTGCCACCCCATCCGAATATCAATCTTGATTCTTAGCAACCAGATAATGAATACCAGAAAGCAGGAATAGTCGGTTATGTCGTCAGATGAAAATAATAAGTCGGAGAACATGGGCGGGCAACCATCCGAAGGGTTAGAGACGACCAGACGAACGTTGATGGGCGGTCTGGGCGGTTTGACCTCGATGCTCGCGGGATGCAGCGGTTCCGGGGAAGTGTTCAACTCGATACCGTCGGACGGGCCCAAGCGAATGCAGTCGTCCAGCGTCGCCAAGGAGTTCGACGGCGACGTGGACTTCAACGGGAACGACATACTGGACGTCGGCACTATCCGAGGCGGCGCCGAAATCGAAGGGGCGTCCATCGATAGCTGGAACGTGGTGGACGTGAGCGAACTCGGCGCCGAACCCGGCTCTGACACCGACCTCGGTGCGGTCATCGACGACCACTTCGACCGGGACGACGTCTCCAGTGCCGTCTACTTCCTGCCCGAGGGCACGTACACGTGGAACACTCCCGTCACGTCCCGGTCGTTCGAGGGGTTCGGCATCGTCGGGAAGCCACAGGCCCGAGTCCGGTGTACGAACACCGACATGCCGTACTTCATCAGTCTCGGCACCGACACGGCGAACAACGCCGACATCTTCATCGCGCGCAACGTCACGTTCGACGTCCAGAAGCAGAACGTGGCCGCCTCCGCGATTCTGGCCTCCGTCGACGAGTATCTCGAAATCGATAACTGCGAACTCGACGGCCGACTCGACCGCATCGTCCCGCCGTTCTACTCGTTCGTTCCCACCCTCCTGACCGAGAGCGGGCAGGGGTACGTCTCCGTCACCATGACCGACGGGAGTTTCTTCGACCCCGGTCTGAGCGAACAGTCCCACCCGATGGGGCTGGCAATCGAACGCGCTCACAAGGGTTATCTCATCGTCGAGAACAGCGACATCGCGGGGTTCATCAACAACGGCATCTACTCCGCCGGCCACAACGGGAAAGTCGCGATACGGAACACCACTGTGAAGAACTGCGGCGCTGGGATGCTCCGTCTGGGCGACGGCGACTACGCCTACAAGTGCAAACTCGTCAACGACGACGCCGAGGACCGGGGCTACTCCTACGCCGCCCTCTGGGTGACGAACGCCGAACACGCCGTCGCCGACAGCATCGAAATCGTCTCCCGGCAACGGACGCCCTCCGAGTTGGTCCGAGTGAACTCCGACGTCGACCACTGCACCCTCTCGAACATCGACATCGAGAGCGAGGCGAACCAGTACCTCTGTGAGTTCACCGGCAGCGGCCAAACCACCGGACAGGTCGTCGCGGCAAACTGGACGATAGGGGACACCGGGAGTGCCCAGTCGAACGCGCAACTCGGTCGTATCGCCCGTCCGAACGTCGTGCTGGAGAACTGGGACGTCACTATCGACCCGGCCGGCGACGGCAAACGTCACGGCCTCATCATCGACGCCCCGTGGGTCGACGTCAACGGCTGTAAGTTCGACCACACCGACAACGGGTTCGACCTCCTCCTGGACGACGGCGCGGACTTTCTCAGACTCAAAAACTGCGACTTCCAGCGCGGCGAACTCTTCCAGTACGGCAGAGCGACGACGGAGAACGCCATCGTCGTCGACAACAGGTTCATGGACGGGACCACGCTGGCCGGTGAGCAGGTGAACTGGACGACCAGAGGGCCGGGCTTCTAGTCGGGGCCCGACGGAGTCACGTCCGACCGGCGGGGAAAGCGTAGCCCGAGCGGGGAGAGATGAGAGTGCCTTCTCCGGGCGCTCTGACCACTTAATTTCGCATTTAGCGATACTCTGTGAATAACAAGAACTACGTTTGCCGTCGTATGGTACATGTCATCTAACCACAATGATGACGGTGGCGAACCCGAACAGCGACAGGATGGCGACGGCGGACGGACGCGGCGGGAGGTGCTGACGCTCGCGGGACTGGTCGGACTGCCATGGTTGGCTGGTACCGGGCGCGCACGGGACCACTCGGCGTCGCTCGGGTCATCCATCCTCGACGGCGACCTGAATCTGAACCGGAACAGCATCCTGAACGTGGGGACTATCGGAATGAACGCCGACCGGCCGGCCCTCCAGACGCCGGGAACCGGGGACGCCTGCATCGAAATCTGGGACGCGGCCGCGGACGACTGGTCCGTGCGCGCGACGGAAGGGACGCCCGGCACCCCGGGTGCCGTCGAGTTCAACGCCCCACTCAGGGGACCGACGGCCGACGGACGCACCGCGCCGTCCCTCGACGTGGAGGGGACTGTCGCCACCGGCGGCCTCTCGGTCGATAGCTGGCAGGTCGTGGACGTGCGGGAACAGGGCATCGAACCCGGGTCGGACGCCGACCTCGGGGCGTTCATCCAGCGCCACGCGGCCCGCGAGGACGTCTCTGGCGTCGTCTATCACCTGCCCGACGGGACGTACACGTGGAACACGCCCGTCACGCTTCGCTCGTTCGACACCTTCGGCATCGTCGGCAAACCGCGGGCCCGAGTCCGCTGTACGAACCCCGAGATGCCGCAGTTCCTCGACCTCGGGACTGGAACGCCGGGTGACGCGGGCGCGTTCGTGGCTCGCAACCTCACCTTCGACGTGCGGACGGAGAACGTGGCCGCCGCGGCGATTATCGCGGCCGTCGACGACTCGCTGGAGATAGCCAACTGCACGCTCTCGGGGGAACTCGACCGCGTGGTCCCACCGTTTTACTCCATCGCGCCCGCGTTGGTGACCGAGAGTGGGCGGGGGTACGTCTCCGTCACGATGCCGGACGGGAGCTTCTACGACCCGAACCGCACGGAGCAAGAACACCCGATGGGGTTGGCCATCGAGCGACACCACCGGGGGTATCTCGTCATCGAGAACAGCGACATCGCGGGGTTCATCAACAACGGCATCTACTCCGCTGGCCACAACGGGAAAGTCGCGATACGGAACACGAGCGTCACG
Organism: Haloarcula sp. H-hyl6; assembly: GCF_056934455.1. Taxonomy (NCBI): domain Archaea; kingdom Methanobacteriati; phylum Methanobacteriota; class Halobacteria; order Halobacteriales; family Haloarculaceae; genus Haloarcula; species Haloarcula sp. H-hyl6. Next base: position 228,065 of record NZ_JBRIIK010000003.1, on the reverse strand, counting down.
AACTGCGGGGCCGGCATGCTCCGTCTGGGCGACGGCGACTACGCCTACAAGTGCCATCTGGTCAACGACGACGCCGAGGACCGCGGCTACTCCTACGCCGCCCTCTGGGTCACCGACGCGAGTCACGCCGTCGCCGACAGCATCGAAATCGTCGCCAGACAGGCCACGCCATCGGAACTGGTCCGCGTGAACGACGACGTCGACCACTGCACCCTCTCGAACGTCGTCGTCGAGAGCCACGCGAACCAGCACGTCTGTTCGTTCACCGGCGACGACGACAGCCTCGGACAGGTTGTCGCCGCGAACTGGACGGTGACCGACACCGGGAGCGCCCAGTCGAACGCTCACCTCGGACGAATCAGCCGGCCGAACGTCGTGCTGGAGAACTGGGACGTCACCATCGACCCAACCGACGGTGGGAAGCGGCACGGCCTCGTCGTCGACGCCCCGTGGGTCGACGTCCGTAACTGTTCGTTCCGGCACGAAGACGGCGGGTTGGCCCTCCTCTTGGACGACGGGGCCGACTATCTCAGGCTCAAGAACTGCGACTTCAAGCGCGGCCGCCTCTACCAGTACGAACGAGCGTCGACGGACGGCGTCATCGTCGCGGACAACCGGTTCGTCGACGGCGTGTCGCTATCGGGACAGCAACAGAATTGGACCGCTAGAGGGCCGGAGTTCCAGTGAAAAGGGGTACCAAGTAGACTCGAGGTGCTCTGTGACGGGTTTTAGTACTCGTTCCCGAGGGTCTTGAGGCCGTCACAGCCGTGGTCTTTGATGCCGTTACGGAGCGTGTTGTGCTTGAGGTAGACGTCGGCGCTCTCGGGGTAGAGACAGTAGGCCTCGTCGCCGCCGTAGGACTTGGCGTAGATGTCCTCGACGTGCGTGCCGGTCCCGAGGTCGATTATCGGGTACTCGGCGGCGAGGTAGTCGCCCTTGTAAATCGTGACGTTGTCGCCCGTGTTCACGATGGCGCGGCGGTCCGTCCCACCGGGCTGGTCGACGTTGACCGCACCGAAGCGGACGTCGTCACGGTCACAGCGGATGGCGGCCTTCGCCGTCTCGTCGCCGACGGACCCGACGAAGTCGACGTACTCCAGTAGCACCTGTCCGGTGTTGTCGCCGTCGTTGATTTCGATGCCGAATCCGCCGGGCGTGTCCATCTCGACGCGCGACCCGACGATAGTCACCTCACCACAGTCCGGCGCGGTGACGATGCCGTTGGTAACCTCGTCGCCCCCGATGTAGACGTCGGCGTTCTGTATCCACGCCGACGTGCAGGTGCCCATCACGGAGATGCCGAAACTGTTCGGGAGCGGGGCCGTGTTGCGGACGGTGACGTCCTCGACGCGGATGTCGTGACCCTTCTCGACACGGATTGCACGGTGGGCCTCGTCCTGCGGGCGGTTCTGGTCGACGACCACGGTGGCGCCCGTGATGCTGCTGCCGTCTCCGCCGACGCGCAGACACGCGGCGTTGCTGTTCGAATAGTGTCCGCCCTCGACCTTGATGACGCCGTCCCCGCCGGAGGCGTAGAGACCGTTGTCCGGGAAGGCCCCGACGACGCAGTTACGGAAGGTGAGAGTCCCGCTGTTGGAGTTTGCCAGCAGACCCGTCGGGCCGCGCCAGATGTTGCCCGCGTTCGGCGTCTCGTCCTCCCACGCGCCGCCGTCGGGGACTTCGAACCCCTCGACGAGGCCGCTCCCGTTGGGGTCGGAGATGGCGAAGCGACCCGGCCCCCACGTGCCGCTGTCGTGTTCGCCGTGGACGGTGATGTTCCGGACTTCGAGGCCGTCCTCGACGACGGTTTCGATGACGCGGATACCTGTGTCCGGCGCCGTCTGGTCGACGTCGAATCCGTCGAAGACGAGTCGGTTCCCGGGGCTGTACCCTACACCCAGTCGGAACAGGCGATACTGCGGCCCGTCGAAGTGGTGGTAATCGGCCGGGACGAGCGTCGCGTCGTTCCCGACGAGACCGAACTTCTCGAAGCCCGTGAACCGGACCTGCTCGTCCATGTAGTACTCGCCCGGGGGGAAGACGAGCAGCGTGTCGTCGCCGCGGTGCCGGCGGATGACGTCGACGACAGATTCGTTTCCGGTGTTGTCTGCGCCCGCTTCGACCACGTCGATGACGGTACCGAACTCCTCCATGTACTGGTCGAGTCGGTCCGAGGTGGTCGCCGCGCTGGCACGTCCGGCCATAGATGTGAGTACGCCTCCAACGGCAGTAGTGGCGATACCTTGAAGCAGTTTGCGGCGTCCCAGCGTCGTTCGGCCGGGGTCGGTTCGTCCGGCGCTGGATGGGGTCTGTTCGTCGGCAACGTTTGCAGAGTCGGAGTCACTTGGCACGGTGAATCTACCTACATCTCTCGCCCGAGCAGAGAATAGGATTCTCCTGTCCGATTACACGTATTAAGTACGCTCTAATTATTTGTTAATAGAGTAAACATCGATTCGGCGTTTCGATATGCCATCGTTAAGGATAGTTTAAAATCCCATTAAAGAGCGCGAGATGCCAGAAATCGGCGTTTTCGGGGAGTTTGACTTTTCAATGAACGAGACGGCAATCTTCCCCTGTTTTGCCGATGCGCGCGGAACCAAACGCGATACTAAGTACCATCGTTATCAGCAGTGACAAACACAGACGCACCCTAACTGCAGACTGCCGTCAGTTCGCTTCGGTGTCTAGCTGTTCTTCGATGAGTCGGTTGGTGGCCCGCCGGAGTCGCTGCGAGACGGCCGACGGGGAGATACCGAGTTCCTCGGCGAGTTCCGATTGGGAGATGGCGCGGGGAACGTCGAAATACCCCGCTTCGTGCGCCTGTTTGAGGGCGTCCCACTGCTCCGGGGTCAACCCCGCACGGCGCCAGTTTGACCCACCCTCGTCCCAACACAGCCGGCGCAATCTGAACGAGATGTCGTTGTCGGCGCAGTACGAGCGGAACGCCAGAAACGCCTCTCGGGAGCGAAACTGTGAACGGATTTCCCACTCGCCGTTCGACCCTTGCACGTCGAGTACGCGCGCACCGACACGGGTCAACAGCGGCGAGACGGTGATGCAGTCCTCGCCGAAGGCCCCTCGGTAACAACGGCTGTCGGCAGAACCGCTGATTCGCAACAGTTCGGTGATGCTCTCGTCTGCTTCGAGGACGCGTTCGAACTCCGCGACGCCGTCGCCGACGACCGAGAACACGAGAATGGTCGCGGCGCCGTCCGCCGCTACCTGTTCGGGCGTGACGGTCACGGACGGCACTCGTTTCGTCGCGGCCGTGAGCGCGATGTCCGGGTGCGAGAGCGTGAAGTCCCCGCAGATAGTTCGGAGCGTGGGATTCCGGTCGGTGTCGGCGTCGGTTCCGCCGTCAGAGCCAGTCGTGGTCGGAGTGGTGCCCAGCAGAGTCGCGTCGTTAATCTTTCCGCTCGTCGTGGTCCCAATATCGGGAATGTTCGCGGCCCGGTCCTCCATACCGGGTTGGTGGCTAATTTCAGGTAAGTTGGTTTCTGCTACGTATGTAGTTACCAGCTCTGACCCATTTATCATCATAGTCAGTGCCCAGTATCCACGGCCGTATTCACAGACATACACTGAAAACGCAGATTCCAGCCTCTCTCTGTCGGTTCGAGTGTCGGCCGGAGACGGTCACCCACACGCGCTCTCAGCGAGAGGGCGGGTCAGTCGTTGCGTCGGTCGGCGACCAGTACGCGCACCTTATCGGGGAGGAACGTCTCGAGGCGCGGCAAGTCGTAGTATCGGTCGGCGACGCGAACGCTGAACACCGCCAGTAGCGCCCCAGCGACGACGTCGATGGCCCAGTGGATACCGAGGTACATCGTCGAAATCACGACGAGTCCGGCCAGTACCGTCGACAGAGTGTACCATCGAGGGTACACGTCCCGGGTCCGGCGCGCTAACAGGGCGACGGTGACCGATACCGAGGTGTGCAGCGACGGGAACGCGTTCGTGTTGGTGTTGACGGTACTCGTCAGTATCTGTGACTGCGGGTACGTGGCGTACAGCAGTTCCTCGACGGTACCGGGCAGTAGGTTCCGCGGCCCGAAAGAGATAAACAGCGTGTAAAAGACGAGTCCGACGGCGTAGTTGAGCGCATACGCCACGAGCGTCCGCTGTATGGGCCGGCGGTCGCCTAAGAGTAGGTATGCGACGACGGGGAACGACGCGAGGAATACGTACCCGTACAGGTAGACGAACGAGAAGAACACCGTCAGCGCTGGCGTCGCCACCGTCTGGACCAACGCGACGAAGTCGCCTTCGACGGCGTAGATGAGGCCAGTGATGTTCCACCCTATCAGCCACGAAATCTCCTGTCCGAGGTGGCGGAAGATGCGGTTCAGCAGGAGTACGCCGACGAGGACCGAGAGGTGCGGCGCAATCTCTCGGAGGCGTCGACGGGGGTCAGCGAGCGCCCTCGCTGCGCGGTTCCGGTCGACGATGACGACGCCCGCGACCGCGAGCATCAGGGCCACGCTACCTAGCAACTTCCCGACGAACTCGAGTAACACCATCGTCAGGTCACCACCAGTTGCTCACCGTCGTAGCGATAGCCCGCGGCGCGGAACCGGTCACGTGCCTGTTCGACGTCGAGTCGCCCGTTCGTCCCCATGAACGGTGTCACCGGGTCGGAACCCTCCCAGGCCAAGTCGTCGGCCAGCGAGGCGTGGCGGGCCAGTGGACTCGTCGCCGGGTCCGCGTACCCCTCGAAGAGTTGCTCGGCGAAATGCCCCTTGTCGAGTAGCCGAGCGACCGTCCGACGGAACGACGGGTCGTCGAGCGGTGGTCGACGTGCGTTGTACCCGACGTGGTAGAACGTGCGCGACGGGTACACGGAGAGGTCCAGCGACCGGTCCTGCCCGATCGTCGAGATGCTCGACGGGAACACGCCCAGCGCATTGCCCTCGGCATCCCCGTTCTGGAGCAACGAGACCGCGGCCTCGGCGGACGGTGCCCGTCGGAAGGTCAGCGCTTCGTAGTCGATACCGCCGGCGAACGGCCGGAGATGTGAGGCCGTCGCGTCCTCGAGGAAGTGGTCCTCGAACGGTTCGAGGCGGAGGGATTCCTGTGCTTGCAGTCGGGTGACTCGGAGCGGCCCACTCCCGACCGGGTCCCGATTGTTCCAGACGACGGCGTGTGTGACCGTCCGGTCGGTGTCGATTCCGCCCACGATAGCGCGCCCCGTCTTTTCCTCCCAGACGTGTGCCGGGAGAATCGGGACGGTGAGCGCTCGGAGCGCGACTGCACGACTGACCGACTCGAACGACAACCGAACCGTCCTGTCGTCGAGTGCCTCTGCGTCGGCCACGAGGGCAGAGCGACCGCTGAAGCGCGGGGCCGGGACGGGTTCCTCGAGATTCCCCAGCGACGTGTCCGAGAGGAACTGAAACGTGAACGCGACGTCGTCTGCGTCGAGTGGTTCGCCGTCGTGCCATACGGCGTCCTCTCGGAGAGAGACGTCGAGGGTGCCGTCGGCCGGGAACGACCCGCTCCACGACCACGACTCGGCCAACCACGGGCGTACGCGGCCGTCGATACGGTGGCCCAGCGAGTCGTAGACGAGACTGGTAATCACGCCGTCGTCGCGGGCCGATGCCGAGAGGGGGTTGAGGTTCTTCAACCCCCGGACGTCGGTCAGGGTCATACGGATGCCCGTCCGCGCCTCAGTGTCCGTCGCCGTCTCCGTCTCGGTGGTCGTCGCCGTCGTCTCGTTGCTCGGCACCGCGTCCCGCGCGAGGGCCGAGTCCGCCTCGGCTTGTGAGAGCGACAGATAGCCGAGTTTGGAGTGGACGCTCGTGGCGTCGTAACCCAGTTCCAGCGTCGAATCGTGCCCCCGGAGTTCGTCGACGAACGCGACGACGCTGAGGGGTTGTCGCCCCGCGACTCGCCGCTGCAGTGTCGCCAGCGTCTGCCGCCGTCGCCCGCCGCGCTGTCGGCGCTGACGTTCGAGGAGAGCGTCGATTTCGGCGTCCTCGAAGCCGAACGGGTTGCACCACCCGGCGTCCGCCGCGTACCGGGAGTGAAGCAGTGGCCGGAGGAAATCGGGGTCGTTCCGTTCGGGGAACGGTGCGACGTAGATGTCGAAGTGCTGGTTCAACAGGACGTCGCGCAACAGCGTCTCCTTGCGCGTGGGGACGACAGTCGCCGCTACCCCGACGGCGCTCAGGTTCTCGGTGAGGAACCGAGCGATTCGCATGGCCCTCGCGTCGGCGTCGGCCGGCGGTGCCTTGACACTCAGCGCGAGTTGTTCGCCCGGGTCACAGGAGTTGAACGGGCAGTCGTCGCCGAGACATCCACCGAGGAGGCCGGCGGTTCCCGACGCGAACAGACCGAGGGCTCGGCGCCGGGTGAGCGTCTCAGGTCGGTCTGTCCCGCTCGCAGAGTCGTCAGCTATCATGAGTCGGTAGTGCGTAGTCAGATGTCGAGCCGCCCCAGGGCTGGAGACGAGAGACAAAGACAGCTCGGCGGACCGTGAGGTCGGAGGGGAGCGTACGCATTGGGTACGTAGACACGGTACGTCTCCGGACTTTATTATCCCCTAAATAAGCGCACGTAGCGCTCCCCAATTCCGGAACGTCAGCGACCCAACAACGGCCAGACGAGCATTCCGACCCAGATGGCCATTCCGACGGTCCAGTAGCGATGGCGTGTCATCCGTTCGGCCGACCAGCGGGTTCCTCCTGCCCCGATGAGTCCAAGTCCGAACAGGAGGACGAGACGCTGAATAAGCGCGCCATAGGGTACGACTGTCAGGCCGAGGTAGGCGTAATCCAGCATTATACCCGTGCCGAACCCGACGACGGTGACGGTAAAGCCGTCCGTCGCCCTGAGCATCCGCCCGAACAGCGCCGCGGCCAGCGGTAACCCGGCGACGAGCAACACGTAGAACGGGCCGCCGACGACTTCCGGCGGCGCGCGCGGGAACGCCCGTTCGGCGGCGATGGCGCCGGTCCGAACCACGAGCGGCAACAGCGCCGTCGACGCGAACAGCGCGACGTGGTAGCCGGAGAGCCGACTCTCGCGTAACTGGTCGAGATACTCGCGGGCCTCCGACGCGGCCGCGGTGAGCGTGATGGCCACGAGACCGACGAGCGGCGCAATCCCCGCTAACTGACCGGGTGCCGACGGCGGCGACTGGTCGAGTCGCGGACCGCGGGTCACGCGCTCTCGGAGTTCGATGACCGTGACCCACCCGTCCGCGTCGATGGCCCCGCCGTTGCCCCACCGCTCGCGGCGCATCTCTTTGATGACGCCCGTCCCGAGGAAGTCCCGCTCCAGATAGTGCTGTGAGCGGCTGAGACTGCTCACGTCGTGTTTCAGCCGGAACCAGTCCCAGTACTCGTAGTGCGCCTGAATCGCCGTCCACCGCTCGCCCCCCGACCCGCTCTCGTACAGTCGGAGGTGGTGACGTGAGCCGAAGTACGTACCGTCGTGGAGTTGGTACGTCGCGTCCGCCCAGCGGCTGGACGTGTTCGACATGGTGAACGTGTACCGCTCCGACCCGGTCGACTCGCCCCAGTAGACGCCGGTCCCGTTGATGGAGACGTTCGCCCGCTGGGAAGCACCCGTTTGCCAGGTCTCTGCGGTCTGGTTCCAGTACAGGCGCTGTTGGCCGCCTGGTGTCGACGCGAGGAGACGACGGACCGTCGTGGCGTCGGCGTGGACGATAGCGTTGATAGGGAGCGTCGCTTGACTGAACGACCGACCGCGACTCGTGTAGGGCCACAGTCTCGACCCATCGTCCGGGTCCGGCGTGACGAGTCCGACGTCCGAGACGGTCTTCTCCTCTGATGGACCGCGTTGGACGAGCGGCGACGCCGGGGCGAGGACCGAGAGCGCAACGAGCGCTAGAACTACGACGACGACGGTCCGGGACCGCTCGTGCAGTTCCATCGTGTGTGATACGTCCTCTAGGTGTGGTTATTATATTTCCGCTAATCACGAGCGGGTATCTTTCCGGTCGGCTTAACGTGGGCTTGCCCGAACCCGAGCGACTGAGTTGGTGTCAGAACTAGGGGGCTCACCCGCACTCTCCTGTCCGATATCGGTAAGCGACTCCACAGAATCCAACCGCAGTCACTCGAATCTCTTACTGTCCATATAATAAATTAGCAGGGCCTCTACCGTCCGATAGTGAACGGTCTGAAATCTGGTCTGCGACTGCTGTTCGTCTGCCTTCTCCTCACGGCTAGTGCGACGGTGGTGTCAGGGTTCGCCACGTCTGAGCGAACCTCCTCCGACCGCCTCGCCGAGGGGAACACCGTCGCCGAAGAGCGCGAGGGCGTGACGGTGATAGCGACTGACTCCAACGCGTGGCTCGGACAGGGCAGAGAAGGGCCGCGTGCGAAAGCCGAACTGTTCGCCGTCGGTCCGGAAGGAGAGGTCCTGTACTACAACGATTCACACACCCGCTACTGGGACGTCGACCCCGTCCCCGGGACGGAGATGACCGTCGAGTACGTCGCCGCCGACCACCTCTCGCCGGAGGAGTGTGGCGGTGACACCGTGTGTACGCGCAACGTCGTGGAGCGGGTCAACCTCTCGACCGGTGAGACGGAACGCGTCTTCGGGCGGGTCACCGAGGGGAAACACTCGACCCGCTGGCACGACGCCGACCGCATCGACGAGGACCACATCGTCGTCGCGGACATCGCCAAGGACCGCGTGTTCGTCGTGAACACCACCACCGGACTGACGACGTGGGCGTGGAGCGCACAGAGCGCGTTCCCCGTCGACGAATCGGGTGGTCCCTACCCGGAGGACTGGACCCACATCAACGACGTCGAAGTCCTCGATGACGGTCGTATCATGGTCAGCGTCCGCAATCACGACCAAGTCGTCTTCCTCGACCGAGAGACCGGCCTCATCGAGAACCAGACGCTGGGCTCCGACGGCAACCACGAGGTGCTGTACGAACAGCACAACCCCGACTACATCCCGCGGTCCAACGGCGGCCCGGCGGCCCTCGTTGCGGACTCGGAGAACAGCCGTCTCGTCGAGTACCAGCGGACCGACGGCGAGTGGGGGCGCTCGTGGACGTGGCAGGACGGCCGCCTCCAGTGGCCGCGTGACGCCGACCGACTTCCGAACGGGCACACCCTCGTCACGGACTCGAACGGGAACCGCGTGTTCGAACTCGACCGGAACGGCGACGTGGTGTGGTCGCTCGACGTGGCGTTCCCGTACGAGGCCGAGCGACTCGGCACCGGCGACGAGAGCACCGGCGGACCGAGCGCGGAGCAGGCCGGCCTGCCGAGTGCCACCGCGGACGGTGACGGCGAGTCCGAGTCCGCCAGCGGGGCCAACGCGTTCGGTACCGTCTACGGCGCCATCAAGGGGCTGGTCGGTAGTACCGTCGTCAACGCCGTCATATACGTCCTCCCCGTCTGGGTCGGCGGCCCGGAACTGGCCGCACTCGTCGTGGCCGTCGGTACCGTCCTCGTCTGGGCGGGCACGGAACTGTACTGGTCCCCGTGGCGGCCTACGGCCCACAAGCGCCTCAATCTGGAGTGGAGGGACTGAACGATGGCGAGCGACGGGGCACCAGACGAGCCAGTCCGGTCCGACGGTGGCGTAGGGAGAGAATCGACCGCCGAGCGCCTCGCCAATCGGCTCCAGCGAGTCGGCACCGGCAACGAGGACCTGCGACTACTCGCTGCGGTCCTCACCGTGGGTGCCCTCGTCTACGTGACCTATCTCGCGACCCACGACTACCCGGCTTACGGCGCGGGCCTGTATCTGGAAATCGCCGACCAGATTCGCGCCCACGGCTACGCGCTCCCCGAGCGGATTCCGGGGTACACGCAGGCCGGCGTGCCGTTCGCGTACCCGCCGTTGATGTTCTACGTCGCAGCGGTCATCCGTGACCTGACCGGTATCGGTCCCATCGCGTACGCCCGGTACGTTCCCGGGCTGCTCGTGTTGCTGTACCTGATACCGTACTACTTCGTCGCACGCGACTTGCTGGCCTCGCCGCGCCGGGCGGCCGTCGCCAGCGCCCTGTTCGCGGTGACGCCGGCCGCGCTCCAGTGGCACCTCTCGGCGGGCGGCATCGTCCGCGCGATGGGCCTGTTGCTGGTGCTCACCGGCACCTACGTCGGCCTCCAGTTGTTCCGCCACGGTGACCGACGGTGGCTGGTTCCGGGCGTGCTCTGTTTCGGACTGACGGTGCTGACCCACCCGACGTACACCGTCGTCTTCGGTCTGACGTACCTCCTGCTGTTCGCCTGCTTCGACCGGTCGCTCACGGGACTCGTGGCCGGCGCCGCCGTCGCCAGCGGCGGCCTCCTCCTCGCGGCCCCCTGGTGGCTGGAAGTCGTCCAGCACCACGGCGTCGGCATCTTCACTGCCGCCGCGGGGACCCACTCCGGACTGGGCGGCGGCGCGACCCGCCTGCTCTCCGAGTTCGTCTACCCCGTCGACATCGACAGCGAGTCGGTGTTCTACCTCGGCGCCTACGCGGGGACGGCCTACGCGCTGTACCGCCGTCGGTGGTTCCTCCCGGCGTGGTTGCTCGGGCTCGGCTACATCGTCGGAAAACCGCGGTTCCAGTTCCTCGCGGGGTCGATGCTGACGGTCGTCCTCCTCGCCGACGTGGTCGTCCCGCGCGTCCAGCGCTCCGAGTTCGCCGCGAACCGACGGCGGGTCGTCGGTGTCCTCACGGCCGTCGTCGTCGTGTTGGCGGCGATGGGGCTCGGGACTGCCTTCGCCGCCAGCGCGTTGGACTCCCACGCGGGGAGTACGACGATGCCGCCGTTCATGGACGAGTCCGACGAGATGGCGATGTCGTGGGCGGAGCACAACACGGACCCGTCCAGTTCCTTCGTCGTCCTCGGCGACGCCGCCGAGTGGTTCCCCCTGCTCACCGACCGCACTATCCTCGTCGGCCCGTGGGGGGTGGAGTGGACCACACCGGAACGGTACCAGTCGCAACTGGAGTTGTACGAGTCCATCTCGGAGTGCGAGGACGCCGCGTGTGTGTCCGACCACCTCCAGTCGTCGGGCCACTCTCCGGACTACGTCTACGTTCCGAAGGGCCACTACGCAATTCGGGGGATGGACTACACGCAGAGCGAGCAGATGCGCCCCTCGATGGTCGCCTCCGACCGCTACGAGATGGTGTACGAGAACGAGGGCGTCATGGTGTTCCGCGTGACGTCGTCGTGACCGGCTGGCGGAATTCGTCCCACACGACTCTCTGCACTGACTAACTGCCATTTGGCCACTTTCGACGGGCCTGCACGCAGAGCTCGAGTCGCAAACTCGTCTCGTTCGCCTCTTGGCACCATTCGTAAGTGAAAATGACTATTTCTCCCCAATAAACGAGCATACGAGCCCAATATAGCCATCCTAACCCATATAATATCGACACTTCCCATATTGTACCTATACTTTTCTAAAAGTAGAGGTAAATAATCCCATCCAATCTTATCCTGCGACGTTTCCGGAGGCGAAAACGGCGACTTATCTGAGCAGACGCTTGATTCGGTTGACGAGGCTCTTCTCCCGGTCGCCGCCGCGGCGGACGTTCTCGGACCCGCCGTCGTCGGTCGTCTCGTCGGCGCTGTCGCCAGCGCCGGACGTGTCGACGTCGGCGTCGCCGCCGGCGGCCTCGACGGCCTCGGCGATGAGGCTCTCGACGTCGTTGACGGCGTCCTTGACGGTGCCTTTCACGACCGGGACGTCGTCGAACCGGTCGCGGCTGACCGCGGTGTCGGCCGCGATGATGACGGCGTCGGCCGCCTCGATGTCGGCCGCGGAGAGTTCGTTCTCCGCGCCCATCGCGCCCTGGACCTCGACGGAGATGTCGTGGCCCTGTTCGGTTGCCGTCTGTTCTAGGTTCTCGGCTGCCATCTGGCTGTGTGCGATACCGGTCGGACAGGATGTGACTGCGACGAATTTCATTGGTCTATGGTGTCGGTGACTGCGCTGCGCGTTGCGGCGGTCCGGGCGCGGTCGGCGCGCTCGGCCGCGGTGCTGTACTCCGTCTCGCCGACGACGGTTTTCACGTCGGGAATCGTGACGGCGCTCATCGACAGTTCGTCGAGGCCGAGGCCGACGAGCAGTTCGGTCAGGTCGGGGTCGCCGGCCATCTCGCCGCACATACCGACCCACGCGTCCTCCGCGTGGGCCGCCTCGGCGGTCCGGTGGATGGCCCGCAGGACGCTCGGATACGTCGGGTCGTGTAAGTCGCCGACGCGTTCGTTCTCGCGGTCGGCGGCCATCACGTACTGTGTCAGGTCGTTCGTCCCGATGGAGAGGAAGTCGACCCGAGCGGCCAGTTCGCGCGCCGCGAAGACGGCGCTCGGCGTCTCGACCATCACGCCGACGGACGGACGCTCGAACTCGACGCCCCGGTCCGCTACGTCCGCGGCCGCCTCGTCGAGGGCGTCCAGCGCCGCGTCGAGTTCCGCGACGGAGGCGACCAGCGGGAACATGACCGCGAGGTCCCCCTCACCGTCTGCGGCCGCCCGCAAGAGGGCGCGGAGTTGCGTCGTGAACAGGTCCGTGTCCGGGCCGAGCGAGCGTCGGACCCCTCGCTCGCCGAGGAACGGGTTCTCCTCCTCGGGCAGGTCCAAATACGGGATGCGCTTGTCGCCGCCGATGTCCAGCGTCCGAACGACGACGCGCCCCTCGGGGAACGTATCGAGGGCCTCGCGGACGGCCTCGTACTGTTCGTCCTCGGACGGCGGCGTCTCCCGGTCGAGAAAGAGGAACTCCGTCCGGAACAGGCCCACGCCGTTCGCGCCGCGGTCGGCGGCGGCCTGCAGTTCCGCCGGTCGGCCGACGTTCGCCGCGACTTCGATTTCGCGGCCGTCGGTCGTCTCGACGGCGTCCTCGACGACTTCGGTACCGGAATCACCGGCGGCGTCCTCGCGTTCGTCCTCGTCGGGACCGACGAGGACGGTGCCGGCGTCGCCGTCCACGACGACGTCGGTACCCTCCTCTACGTCCTCCAGCGATTCGCCGACGCCGACGACGGCCGGGAGCGCGAGCGAGCGAGCGAAGATGGCGGCGTGGGACGTCCGACCGCCGGTCACCGTGGCGAACCCCGCGACCCTGTCGGGGTCGAGTTGCGCGGTGTCGCTCGGCGTCAGGCGTTCGGCGAGGACGACGCTCCCCTCCGGGAGCGACCCGATGTCGACGTGGTCGCCGTCGGTCAGGACGCGGAGCAGTCGGTCACGCACGTCTCGGAGGTCGTCGGCCCGTTCGGCCATCCGGCCGTCCATCCCCTCGAACTGCTCGATGTGGGCGCCGAACGCCGAGTCGACGGCGTTGGGCGCCGGGGTGTCGTCCGCGATGGCCGTCTCGACGGCGTCCTCGATGGTGGGGTCTTCGAGGAACTGGATGTGGGCGTCGAACACCGCCGCCTCGTCCTCGCCGACGTGTTCGGCGGTGGACTCGCGCTCCGCTTCGAGTTCGGCACGGGCCGTATCGACGGCCTCGGCGAACCGCTGACGCTCCGTCGGGACGTCGACGTCCGTCTCGTCGGGGTCCGGAAGCGAGATGTCCTGGCCGTACCAGACGACCGTGCCGACGCCGGACCGGGGGGTCGCGCCGGTTCCCTGCAGGGTGCGTTCGGCCATCGTCAGGCGTCCAGTTCCGCCTCGGGTGTGGTCAGTATCCGTTCGAGTTCGTCGAGGACCGCCTCGGCGTCGGCCCCCTCGGCGACCAAGTGGACCTCGTCGCCCTCGGCCAGTCCGAGGCTCGTGACGGCTATCATGCTCTGGGCCTGCACCGGGTCTTCGCCGGGGCGGCCGACAGAGACGTCGGCTTCGTGGTCGGTGACCGCCTCAACGAACGCCGACGCGGGCCGGGCGTGGAGGCCCGCCTCCGGCACGAGCGTGACCGTGCGTTCGACGCTCATGCGATGGCCTCCCGAAGCGTCTCCTGGACGGCGTCCTCGTCGTCGGCCTCGTGGAGTCGCTCGCGGATGTCGTCGTGCATCAGCGCGCGGGAGAGGGAGCTGAGGATGTCGAGGTGCTCCTCGCCGCCGGACTCCGGCACGAGTATCATGAAGATGAGGGTGGCCGGTTCGTCGTCCATCGCGCCGAAGTCGACGCCCGAGTCCGAGCGGACGAACGCCAGCGACGGGCGTGTGACGGCGTCTGTCTTCGCGTGGGGGATGCCGATGCCCATGCCGACGCCAGTGGTCGTCTCGGCCTCGCGGGCCAGCAGCGCGTCCAGCGCCGTCTGGCGGTCCTCGACGCGGTCGGCGTCGACCAGCAGGTCGAGCAGGTGTTCGATGCACGCCTGCTTCTCGGCGGGCGGGTCCGCCAGCGAGATGTGTTCGGTCGGAATCAGTTCGTCGACGTCGTCTCGTGGTATCGCATCAGACATTGTGTGTACTCTCAGGTGGTGGTGTAGTCGGTGGTAGCGTCAGTCGTTGGTCGGCTGAGCGTTCGACGCGGTCCCCTCCTCGGCGATGCGGTCCTCGAAGTCCGGTTTGATGACCGTCGCGACGGCGGCCGTCACCAGCGACCCCAGCAGGATGCACCCGACGAAGGCGAGGGGCTTGTTCGACAGGAGGACGACGAAGATACCGCCGTGGGGGGCGGGCATCGTCACGCCCATCGACATGGACGCGGCGCCGCCGACGGCGCTCCCAGCGACGATGGCCGGGATGACACGGAGCGGGTCGGCCGCGCCGTACGGGATGGCTCCCTCCGTGATGAAGGAGGCCCCGAGGACGAGGCCGCTCTTTGCGTTCTCGTACATCTCGGCCGCGTACTTGTGCGGGGCGATGAAGTTCGACAGCGCGAGGCCGATGGGCGGGACCATCCCGCCAATCATCACTGCGGCCATCGGCGCGTAGATGCCTTCGGTGATGAGGCCGGTTGCGAAGACGTAGGCGACCTTGTTGACCGGGCCGCCCATGTCGAAGGCCATCATCCCGCCGAGGATGAGGCCGACGACGATGGCCTGTCCGCCGCGCATCGTCTCGAGGAACGTGGTCAGCGACTGGTTGGCGATGGCGACGGGGACGCCCAGTACGAACAGCATAAGCGGCGTAAGCACGGCCATCGTCGCCACGGGGATGATGAGGACTGGCATCATCGGCTGGATGAACTCCGGGACGTCGAGGTTCTTGAACCAGCGGGCGACGTAACCAGTCAGCAGGCCGGCGACGATAGCTCCGAGATACCCTGCACCCGCGCCGCCCCCGGAGATGCCGATGACGCCCGCGGCCTGTTCGATGACGGACCCCTGCTGGAGGATGTACGCCAGCAGGAACCCGGGCGCCAGTCCGGGGCGGTCCGCGATGGCGTACGCGATGTACCCACCGAGGATGGGCACCATGATGGTGAGGCCGGCGACGCCAATTTGGGCGAGGAACCAGCCGGCCGACCCGGTGTTCTCGAAGACTGTCTGTGTGTCCCCCACCGCGTACGCGACGGCGAGGAAGATTCCCCCGATGGTGACGAAGGGAATCATGAACGATACGCCCGTCATGAGGTCCTCTTTCACAGAGGTGACGTGAGCGCGGAGCATACGCGCTGGTCCAGTGCTTGCTGACATGGTGAACGACACCGCGAGCTACATAGATGATTGTAGATAAATGGTATCGTTCGTGATTGTTTTTGCCCCAATGTGACTGTTATCCTGCCTCGGATGAGTGAACGCTACCGATAGGGAGGACGCCCACTTCGTGAGATAACACCCATATGTCTGTTAGCCTAATGGGTGGGTGCGGTCACGGACACATCCCGCCACGCTGGGGCGCGTCCAAGCGCTTATGCACACGACTGACTCAGATGCGAGTATGGACAGCGGCACCGTGACCGGTGAGCGCGCGACGGTCACCGCCGAGAGCGTGGGGGGAATCGAATCGACGACGGTGGAGCTATCCCCGGGCGTCACCGTGCTCGTCGGCCGGAACGCGACCAACCGGACCTCCTTCTTGCAGTCGATTATCGCGGCCCACGGGAGCGACTGGGCGAGCGTCAAGGGCGACGCCGAAACCGCTCGCGTGGAGTTGACCCTCGGCGACGAGACGTACACGAGGACTCTGACCAAGACCGACGACGGCGTCGTCGGGTCGGGCGACGGACTGCTCGCGGACCCCGAGGTGGCCGACCTCTTCGCGTTCCTGTTGGAGGACAACGAGGCCCGTCGCGCCGTCGCGCGCGGGGACGACCTGCGTGACGTCATCATGCGTCCGGTGGACGTGGCCGAGATACGCCGGCAGATTCGGGACGCCGAACAGCGAAAGCAGGAGATAGACGACGACCTGGACCACGTCGCGTCGCTCAAGCGAAAGCTCCCGCGCCTCGAAGAGCGCCAAGCCGCCCGCCGCGAGGAAATCGAAGAGGTCAGAGCGCAACTCAGCGAGGTCGAAGCCGAACTCGAGGAGCGCAATCACGACGTGTCGACTACGCAGGCGACCCGAGAGAAGCGTGAGACCACCCTCGACGAGTTGCAGGCGACCCGGAGCGAACTCAAGCGCGTCCGGGACGACATCCAGTCCGAACAGGAGAGTATCGCGGCGCTCCGTGACGAACGGGGCCGCCTCGCGGCCGAGCGGAGCGGCCTCTCCGACGCCCCGGAGGCCGAACTGGAGTCCATCGAGTCGAAAATCGACACTCTCAGGGAGCGAAAGCGGGAGCTCACCGAGTACACCAAGCGACTGCAGAACGTCATCGGGTTCAACGAGGAACTCCTCGCCGGGGAACACACCCAGATAACCGACGCCGTCGCGGCGAAACCGGAGAGCGTCGGCGACGTCACCGACCAACTGTTCCGTGATTCGAAGACCGTCTGCTGGACTTGCGGGTCCCGGGTCAAGCGAGACCGCATCGAGTCGACGCTCGACAGCATGCGCACTCACCGACAGGAGACGCTCTCGGAAGTCACTGACATCGAGGGCGAACTCGACGAGTTGACGAGTCGCCGCGACGACATCGAAGACACCGTCGAGAGACGGGCCGACTTGGCGGACACCATCGACGAAATCGACGCCGAACTGCAGCGCCGGCAGTCCACGGTGGCGGACCTCCGCGAGCGACGGAACAACCTCTCGGACCGGGTCGCCGAACTCGAAGCAGAGGTGTCGGAGCTACGCTCGGAGGAGTTCGACGAGATACTCGAACTCCACACCGAGGCGAACGAACTGGAGTTCGAACTCGACACCCTCGAATCCGAGCTGGACGAGGTGACCGCCGAGATAGAGGAGATAGAGGCGGAGATTCGCCACGGAGAGCAACTCGCCGCCCGCAGGGAGGCCGTCGTCTCGGAGCTGATAGACCTCCGCACCCGCATCGACACGCTCGAAGCCGAGGCGACCGAGCAGTTCAACGACCACATCGACGCGTTGCTCGACGTCCTCGACTACGAGAACGTCGAGCGGATATGGATAGAGCGGACGGACCAACCGAGCGACCCGGTCGGCAGTTCGACGGACGACGTCGTCGCGGGGTCGTCCTTCGAGTTACACGTCGTCCGGAGGAGCGAGCGCGGGACCGCCTACGAGGACACCGTCGCGCACCTCAGCGAGAGCGAACGGGAGGTGACCGGCCTCGTCTTCGCGCTCGCGGGGTATCTGGTCCACGACGTCTACGAGGACGTGCCGTTCATGCTCGTGGACTCGCTCGAAGCCATCGACTCGGAGCGCATCGCCGCCCTCGTCGAGTACTTCGCCGAGTACGCCCCGTATCTCGTCGTCGCCCTGCTTCCGGAGGACGCCGAGGCGCTGGACGACAGCTATCACCGCGTGACCGACGTCTGACTACTCGCACTCGCACCCGCCGCGCGTCAGCAGGTCACCGACGCTGTACTGCCGCCCGCAGTCCTGGCACAGAATCTCGATGCTGACGAACACGCGGTACTCGCCGAGCGACACCTCGCCGGCCGACCGGAGGCGGTCGACGGTGTCCGTCACGACTGTCTCGACGCGGCTCTGGAGTCTGTCTATCGTCCCGCGTTCGTGGTCGACTTGGTCGGCGTCGTCCGTCTCGTAGCGCACGCCCCGGACCTCGGTCAGGTAGTGTCGGATGGCCTGATACGTGAGGAAATCGGCTTCGAGGTCCTCGACGTCGACCCCCGCCCGTTCGAGTCGGTTGCGTCCCTCCACGCGCGTTCCCGCACTCACGGCGTCGTCCGTCAACAGGCGGTAGAAGTTCTCCGGTTCCCCGTCGACCACGTCCATCTCGGCGTCGCGGATAGCCGCCACCAACAGGGTTCGGTTGAACCGGTCGGCGAGCGCCCGGAGACTCTCTCGCTCGCGGCCCTCGCCCAACCACGCGGCTTCGAGTTCCCCGCCGATGCCTTCGAGGTCGTACTTCTCGACGAGTCGCTCGACCTTCGACTGTCTGGACCCGTCCGTTCCCATTGGCGTCGGATTGCTCTCGGGCGGTAAATCAATTGTGGGGGCGACACCGTCACCGACCCTCGCGGACCGTCGTCCGGACGTGCGGCCGGGCGAGGGTCGGCGTCCTCGGGTCGCCCAGAGGACTCGATTATCGACTGCTTAAGCGTAATTGACGGTGTTTCGTCGAACAGTCGACCGGATAATAGCAGCCCATTGCGTGCCTTATCTGCTGAATAATAAATGTCGGATAGCTCGTAGCGTGGAATGTCCCGGGCCACAAGCGTCCGCACCAGAACCCCACCCCAAGGTGCTTCCCCCGACATCCCCGCTGCAGCCATCATGGCTCCGGGACGAATCCCACCCACCCCACCCCCACCTTTTGCGAGCGCATATCGACCCAGCGTCGGCGTCTCGTATCGCCAGGCAGCAGACGCTGGCGAATCGCCCGAGTCAGCAGTCCCGCGTCCGATAGACGTTGCCGCCGACGGCTACGTACCCCTGTCCTCGCGGCTGGTGTGTCTCGCGGCGGCGGCGAACGGCAGTCCGCAGAACGTCGGCTTTGACCCACGCGAACCCCGCGAGGATGACCGTGAAGCCGACGAACGTCAGCGGCGTCAGCGTCTCGCCGAGTAGCAGCCACCCCGCACCGGCGGTGACGGCCGGGACGGCGTAGGAGACGAGACTCGTCTCGGCCGCCCCCACGGCCGCGACGAGGCGGAAGTACAGGAGGAACCCCACTGCGCTGGCGAGGACACCGAGGTAGAGGAGAGCGACGACGTGTTCGAGGCCGACGGACACCGAACTGAGGCGTTCAGAAGGGAGAAGCGCGCTGAGCGCGTGCAACAGGACCGCCCCCACGACGGCCATCCACGCCTGCAGTGAGACGAGGGGCATCGAGGGCTCGTAGCGTTCGGTCAGGACGGCACCCGCGGCGAAGACGACGGCAGCACCGATGAGGAGCGCGATGCCCGTCAGACGGCCCCCGAGCGCCGAGGGCGACGGGTTGGCGATGACGACGACGCCGACGAATCCGAACACCGTCCCGATGCTCTCGTGGGGGCGAGTCCGATAGCTCGGGAGCAACGTCGACGCGAACGCCGGCGTCACGACCGGCGTGAGACTGAGCAGGATAGCGCCGTACGCACTCGGGACGTACTGCTGGCCGAGGAACAGGAGCGCGAAGTGCGCCCCGATGAGCAGCGTCCCGCCGAGAAGAATCAGTCGCATGTCGTCCCGGTTCCGCGGCGCGAGCGGTCGGCCGCGGACGGCGGCGTACGCAATCAGCACCGCGGCGGCGACGTCGTGTCTGAGCGCCGCTAGGAGAACCGGTGGGATACCCTCGATACCGGTCTTGATAGCGACGAAGGAGAGGCCCCAAATGAGCGTCAGAGCCGCGAACAGCAATCCGACGTGTCGAGTAGCGCGTGTCATCGAAGTAGAGGACAGGGGTACGTGCTGGAGATATATCAAACTTCTATCGCTACTGCGAACCATACGCATGGCCCTCGCTCCGAGAGGAAACACGCGAAGCGGACACGAACGACGACAGCTCTCTGTCCCCATGGAGAGGGAAACGACGCCGCATCGGACTCCGTCGAAGCAGTCGAACGGTCGGTTCGTTCGTTTGAGGGATATTCTGCTCCCATACCCCGGCATTACCACCCAGAAAGCCAATTTAGACGTCCATATCGACCACAATAATGCAGTAATTATACATGGGTGCGTGATTTCGTACGTGCATTCGAACAGTCGGCACTATCCTTAGACCATCGATGGGTGACTGATACTCACGGAGCAGCGACTTCACTAACCGTCAGTCACCGCTCGACGGTGCGGACCGCGACCGGTCGGTGAGCCCGAACGACAGGCGTTCGAGGGCCTTCCGCAGGAACGTCTGCGTGCCGTGTTCGTCGGGGTGAAAGAGGAGGACGTTCCCGCCGATGCCGTCGCTGATGGCCGTCGAGACGTCGCCGAACAGGAACGTGTAGGGGACCGAGTGTGGCGCAGTGCCGAGAATCACGAGGTCGCTGTCGGCCGCCCGGTCGGTCAGCGTCTCGATTCGGTCGTCGGTCCGCACCAGTTCCCACTCGGTCGGGACCGCCGCGACCCGTTCGAGGTCGGCGTAGACGTCCTCTGCGGCGTCGACGAATTCCGGGGACGCGTCTTCCGAGAGTGCCGTGACGAACCAGAGCGTCGCGTCGTTGGCCGTCGCGACGGCCGAGGCGACGGACACCTTCGCGGCGTTGAAGATGCCGGGTTCGACGAGAACCGTCACCGTCGACACTCGGCCGGCCCACGGTTCCGGAGGAAGCCGACGTCACAGGGCGCCCGGTCCATGTACCAGTCGACGTCGCTCCCCAGCAAGTCGGCGTGCGGTACTCCGGGTCCCACTCCCCGAAGATGACGTCCGCATCAACGTCCCCGGCGAGGTTGACCACGGCGCGCTTGGGGTTGTGCGTGACGACGACGTCCGTGGTCACGTCGACGTCGCTTGACGGGACTGCGTCACGGACGCTCGCTTCGAACGCCGCCTCGTCCACATCGACCGACGCGGAGGAGAGCGTCGTCTGGTCGGGCACGGTCTGAAACGCGGCGACGTGGAGCGTTCCGTCGTTCGTCGCCGCGACGGCCGCGCCGATGCTAATCGTGGTCGTCGCGAACAGGCCGAGGTCGCGTTCGAGGTCGGTCGGCATCGTTTCCTCTACCGCTCGCTAGTGGCGTGGTATCACACAGCAATATGCCGTCAGCCGATAAATAACACACGCACAGACCGCCTGCCGACCGGGGTGGTCGCCGTCGTCGCGCTCTCGGCGCAGTCAGTCGGGGAAGAACGGGTCCGGGTCCGCGTGCGCGATGGTGACCACGTCGTCGTCCGCCAGCGGTCGGACGTGTGTGTAGAGGTCCCCCGATTCGGCGAGTCGCTGTAAGTCTCTTCGGTCCGTCTGCTCGTAGTACAGCGGAACGAGCACCGCGACGTCGTCGCCACACTCCAGCGCGACCAGCAGGAACACCATCCCGTTGCCCGTCGCGGCGAACACCTCGTACCGGTCGACAGAGCGGCCGTCGAGGGCCTCCCGCACCTGTTCGAACTCGTTACCGGGTACGACGACGTCGAACCCGAGTCGACGGGCGTCCGGGTCGAACTCGTCTTCCTCCTCGGCGAGCGTCCGGGGCTCCCCGGTGAGGACGCTCACGTCTCCCGGGTGGAGTTCGACCGCGGTTCTGCCGGCCGCTCGGTACTCCGCGGCCGTCGCAACCATGTCGTCGATGACACGTTCCCACGGTCCGACGACGCGGTCGAACGGGTTCTCCGTCGGTTCCGCTGGCTCGTCCATAGTTGGGCCTGACCGGCCCACGACAAAAGTGTTGGCCGCCGAACGGGGTCGCCACGGAAACTAGAGCTATGTATTCTGGGTGACAACATACACGTATGCCGATCTACGCGTTCGAAGACGTGGACGACGCGTTGGCCGCGACGAGGGCGTTTCTGTGGCCACTCGACCGGGCGCGATGGCTCAAACTCGCCCTCGTCGTGTTCTTCGTCGGCGGGGCCGGGGCGAACTTCAACACCGCGCAGTTCAACGTCCCCGCCAATCAGGGAACACCCCCGGGCGGCGTTCCGTCACCACCGGACGTGGGGTCCTCGATAGTGCTACTCGTCGTCGCAGTCGTGGCGGCGGCCCTACTGGTCGGCCTCCTCTTCCTGTTCGTCGGGTCCGTGATGGAGTTCGTTCTGGTCGACTCCCTTCGGACCGAGACGGTCGAAATCCGTCGGTACTGGTCCGAGCGATGGCGGCAGGGCCTCAGACTGTTCGGCTTTCGGGTGCTACTCGGACTGTTCGTGTTGGGTACCGTTGCTGTTCTCGCAGGGCTGTTTCTCCTGCCACTCGTCGCCGGGGGCGACCCAACCGGACTGCCAAGTGCGGGGTTCTCCATCGCGACACTGGTCGTACTGCTTCCGGTCGTCGTCCTACTCGCCGTTCTCGTCGGTCTGGTCAGCGAATTCACCACGGTGTTCGTCGTTCCCATCATGGTGCGTGGCGACCGGACCGTCCTCGGCGGGTGGCAGCGTCTCTGGTCGTCACTCACGTCCCACCCGTGGCAGTATCTCGCCTACGCCGTGGCGGCGTTCGTCCTCAACCTCGTCGCCGGCGTCCTCGTCACGATACTGGTCGCTATCGCGGCGGTCGTCCTCCTGATTCCGTTCGGTATCCTCGGCGCAGTCGGTTTCGCCTTGCTCAGCGTCGTCCAACCGGTCGGTGTGGCCGTCCTCGCCGTCGTGGCGTTAGCGTTCTTCCTCTCGATACTCGTCGTTTCGGCGTTCGTGCAGGTGCCAGTCGTGACGTTCCTCCGGTACTACGCCTTGCTCGTCCTCGGCGACGTCGAAGCCGAACTCGACCTCGTCGCCGAACGTCGGGCCGCGGTCCGCACCTCGGGCGCGTAGTTCCGCCGCCACCGACCTGTGACCGGCGCAAGCATTTTACATGCGATTTGCGAACACAACACAGATGCGCGACCTGCTCTCTATATCCGACCTCCGGACGGAGTTCGAGACGGACCGCGGCACCGTCAAGGCCGTCGACGGCATCGACCTGACGGTCGGCGAGGGGGAGACCGTCGGCCTCGTCGGTGAATCCGGGTCCGGGAAGTCGGTGACCGCCCTGTCGGCCATGGGTATCGTCGACGACCCCGGACACATCGCCGGTGGGCGGGTCACGTTCGGTGCGACCGAGACCGTCACGCGCCTCGCCAGACGCTATCCAGAACAGGTGACGGACGACGGGGGCGGGTTCATCCACGTCGAGTCGGCGATGGTCGACCGACGGTCGCTCCCCGAAGGGGTCGACTCGACGTCCGACGACGCCGCCCTCGCGTGCGAGACCATCCGGGCGGCCCCGGAGGACGCGCTCTCGGAGACGGACCCGATCGTCGAAGTCACCGGCGGCTACGTGGACCTGACGGCGGCCCCCGAAGCCGCTATGCGGGACATTCGGGGCGGCGACATGGGGATGATATTTCAGGACCCGATGACCTCGCTGAACCCGGCGCTGACCGTCGGCGAGCAAGTCGCCGAGAGCCTCCGCCTGCACAGATACGGGAAGAAGCGGTCGGACAACTGGTTCAACGCCGTCCGGGAAATCGTCCCGAGCATCGGGAGCGGCGGTGCGATGGGCGAGGCGATACGTGAGGACGTCGTCGAGTTGCTAGACGAGGTCGGGATTCCGGAACCGGCCGCCCGCGTCGACGAGTATCCCCACGAGTTCTCCGGCGGGATGCGCCAACGCGTCCTCATCGCCATCGCGCTGGCCTGCCGCCCGAAACTGCTCGTGGCCGACGAACCGACGACGGCGCTCGACGTGACCATTCAGGCGCAGATTCTGGACCTCATCGACGACTTGCAGGACGAGTTGGGGATGTCCGTCCTCTTCATCACTCACGACCTCGGGGTGGTCGCTGAGACCTGTGACCGAGTCGCCGTGATGTACGCCGGCGAAATCGTCGAGGAGGGACCGGTCGACGAGATATTCGCCAATCCCTCGCACCCGTACACGTACACGCTACTGGAGTCCATCCCACGAGAGGACACCGACAGACTCCGGCCAATCGAGGGGAACGTCCCCAGCCTCATCGACATGCCCGACGGGTGCCACTTCGCCGACCGCTGTCCGTGGGCCCAGCCCGAGTGCCGGGAAGGGGAGATTCCGTACCTCCAACACGGTCCCGAGGGGGTCGACCACCGCTCGAAGTGTATCCTCGACTCGTTCGACACGTCGGAGTACGTCGAGGCCGGCGACGGCGTCGCGGCCACCTCGAGCACACGCACACAGGAGGAACTGCTCCGCGTGGACGGCCTCAAGAAACACTTCTCGCGGGCCGACGACCTGCTCGACAAGTACCTCGGCCGGGACCCGGGGTCGGTGAAGGCCGTCGACGGCCTCTCCTTCGACATATACGAGGGGGAGACGCTGGGCCTCGTCGGCGAATCCGGGTGTGGGAAGTCCACCACGGGGCGGACACTGGTCCGCCTGCTCGAACCGACGGACGGCACCGTCGTCTTCGCGGGACAGGACCTCGCCGACCTCTCGGAGGACGAACTCCGGGCGACCCGGCGAGACATGCAGATGATTTTCCAGGACCCGCTGTCGAGTCTGGACCCCCGGATGACCGTCGGGCAGACCATCATGGAACCGCTGAAGATCCACGACCTCCCCGAGGAACCGCCTGGTGACCAGTCCCGGTCGGCCCAGCGCCGCGACCGGTTGTTCGAACTGCTGGAGGCCGTCGGCCTCGACAGGGACCAGTACGACCGCTACCCGCACGAACTCTCGGGCGGCCAGCGACAGCGCGTCGGTATCGCCCGTGCGCTCGCGGTGGACCCCGACTTCATCGTCTGTGACGAACCCGTCTCGGCGCTCGACGTCTCCGTGCAGGCCCAAATCATCAACCTCCTCGAAGACCTCCAGCAGGAGTTCGGACTCACGTACCTGTTCATCGCCCACGACCTCTCGGTGGTGCGCCACATCAGCGACCGGGTGGCCGTGATGTATCTCGGCGAGGTGGTCGAGGTGGCCGAGACGGACGACCTGTTCCGCGACCCCAAACACCCCTACACGCGGGCGCTACTCTCTGCCATCCCCGAACCGGACCCGACCGTCGAGACGGACCGGGTCCTCCTGAAGGGGGACGTGCCCTCGCCCATCGACCCGCCGTCCGGGTGCCGGTTCAGGACCCGGTGTCCCTCGGTCATCCCGCCGGCCGACGTCGACATCGAACAGGCGGCCTATCGGGAGGTCATGGACTACCGACAGCGCGTCGAGGAGGAGGCCATCAACCTCGACGCGGCGTGGGACGCCGCCGAGGAGAACCCCCAGACCGCGACGGACGGCGGCGCTGAGGTCGCGACCGCTCCCGACTCCGACGCGCCGCCGCTGTCGGCGTTCGTCTCGACGATGTTCGACCGCGAGTTCGACGCCGACCTGCGCGGCGCGAATAGGCGTGTCGTCGCGGAGTCGTTCGAACACGTCGCCGCCGAGGAGTGGGAGGCGGCGGCCGACGTCCTCCGAGACCGGTTCGAGAGCGTCTGCGAAAGCTCCCATCCCGAACTACAGGAGGACGCGCATCCGGCGGCGTGTCACCTCTACGAACAGCCCGACAGCGAGCAAGAGTAGTCGCCCCGCTGTCTGGCAGTCTGTATATGTGTTAAATAATAGTTTGGGTTTTCGGTAGTATTATACACATACTGTTGGAACCACATGTCATGTCTCCCGACGAGTCCATCGACAGGCGCAGTTTCCTGAAGGCAACTGGCGGTGCGGCCGCGGCGGCGACGCTGGCCGGGTGTGGCGGCGATGGCGGCGACGGCGGTGGCGAGGGCAACGGTAGCGACGGCGGCGACGGTGGCGATGGCGGCGGCGGTGGAAGCGGTCAGACGCTCGTGTACGCCCGTGGGGACCACCCGGAGAACTACGACCCACAGCAGACCACCAGCGGCGAGGTGGCGAAGGTTACGAACCAGATTTTCGACACGCTCATCCAGTTCAAGCCCGGTAGTGGCGGCGAACTGGAGGCCGGCCTCGCCACGGACTACTCGCTCGAAGGGACGACCGCGAGCCTCACCCTCCGGGAGGGCGTCACCTTCCACAGCGGCGAGGAGTTCACCGCGGCCGACTTCAAGGCGACGTTCCGCCGGTTCACCGAGAGCGGCTACGACTACTACCTCGGCGACGAGAATCGGTCGGGGTACGGCCCGTTCACGCTGGGTAACTGGATAGAGAGCGTCGACGCCAGTCAGGACTATCAACTGACCATCGAGTTGAAACAGCGGTACGCGCCGTTCCTCCGCAACCTCGCCATGTTCGCGGCCTCGGTGCTCTCGAAGGCCCAGATAGAGGAGATGGGGGCGAACCCGGACGACCAAGCCAGTCTCGGTACCCAACCGGTCGGGACGGGCCCCTTCCAGTTCGACGCGCTGGACAACCCCAACGAGCGCATCCGTCTGACGGCCTACGACGAGTTCTGGGGCGAAGGCCCGAACGTCGGCGCCGTCGTGTTCAAGACCATCACCGAGAACAGCACCCGGATTCAGGACGTCATCAACGGCGCCTCGCACATCACCGACAACCTCGACGCGAGCGGGTTCCAGCGCGCACAGGAGAGCCAGACGGCCTCGCTCCTCCGCAAGAACGGTATCAACACGGGGTACATGGCGATGAACATGGCCCGGTTCGAACCGTTCCGCGACCGCAAGGTCAGGCGGGCCATCTCGCTGGCAGTCAACACCGAGGCCATCGTCAACCAGATTTACCAGGGCTTTGCGACCCAGTCATCGCAACCGCTCCCGCCGGACGTGCTGGGACACAACGGCGACCTCGACCCGTACCCGACGGACAAGGACCAAGCCCAGACCCTGCTGGAGGAGGCCGGCTACGGCGACGGCTTCGAGTTCGAACTGGCGACGTTCTCGAACCCACGGGGCTACAACCCGAGTCCGGTCCAGACGGCCAATCAGGTCAAGTCGGACCTCGAAGACATCGGGCTGACGGTCAACATCAACCAGTTCTCCAACTTCGGGCCGTACCTCGACTACACTGACGCGGGCCGTCACGACGCCTGCTTCCTCGGGTGGTACACCGACAACGCCGACCCGGACAACTTCATGTACGTCCTGCTCGACCCGAAGGTCGAACTGTCGGCCGTGCCGGACGGACAGGACTGGGTTAGCTTCGACACCGAGGGGTACAGCCCCCTGAACGTCGCTGGGTGGGCGAACACGGAGTACATGGAACTCGTCCGTGAGGCCCAAGCCACCTACGAAGACAGCCAGCGCGAGTCGATGTACAAGGAGGCCAACCGCATGGCCCACGACGAAGCCCCGTGGGTGTTCATCGACTACGCCGAGACGCTCCGGGCCGTCAACGAGGCGGTCGTCGCCGATAGCTACCCCGTCAGTTCCGTCGGCGGTCCCTATCTGAACCTCGTTCGACTGCAGTAATCCCTCGCGGCGGCCGGTTCAGTGCTAACATTTACCATCACGCGCTTTCCACTTCCATCGAATGGTCTCGAAACGGTTCGTCGTCAAACGACTCCTGTTGCTCGTTCCGGTCCTGTTCGGCGTGGCGACAGTCGTCTTCGGTATCTTGCACCTCGCACCGGGCGACCCAGCCAGAATCATGGCCGGCCAGCGAGCGTCCGCCGAGCAGGTTCGGCAGATACGACAGGCGTTGGGGCTGAATCGCCCCCTGTGGGTGCAGTACATCGACTTCATCACGGACGCCGCCCGCTTCGACTTCGGCGATTCCTACACCATCAGTCAGGGCAGCACCGTCCGGAGCGTCATCGCCGACCGTCTCCCGGTGACTCTCGAACTGGCCCTGTACGGGCAGGTGATGGGCATCCTGTTCGGTCTCCCACTCGGCATCGTCTCGGCCGTCAAGCAGGACTCGCTGACCGACCACCTCACGCGAATCGGAGCGCTGACCGGTATCTCGGTGCCCATCTTCTGGTCCGGACCGCTACTCATCCTCCTGTTCTCGACGTATCTCGACCTGTTCCCGACGAGCGGTCGCATCGCCTCCACGTTGTTCCTCCCGAACACGTGGACGTTCATGGGTCGGGAGCTACCGCTGACGGGGATGATTACCGTCGACACCCTGCTGCTCGGGAACGTCGACGCCTTCCTCTCAGCGGTCCACCACCTCACGCTCCCGGCGCTGGTCATCGGTATCTACTCGACGGCGCTCATCTCCCGAATGATGCGCTCGTCGATGCTCGAAGTCGTCAGACAGGACTACATACGGACCGCGCGCGCGAAGGGACAGGGCTCGAAGATTACCCTGATGAAACACGGCTTCAGGAACGCGCTCATCCCCGTCGTGACCGTCATCGGCATCCAGTTCGGGACGCTACTGGGGGGGGCCGTCCTCACCGAGACGGTGTTCGGCATCAACGGGATGGGCCTCACCATCGTCACGGCCATCGGCGTCTCTGACTATCCGGTGGTCCAAGGGACGGTGTTGACCTTCGCCCTCCTGTTCACCCTCGTCAACCTCGGCGTCGACATCACCTACAGCTACCTCGACCCACGGATTCAACAATGAGCACCGAAACAGAGTCCCGCGGCTTCGTCGCACGAGTCCGCGCCTCACCGTTCCTCGCGGACCTCCTCGCGAACCGACTGGCCGTCGTCGGCCTCACTATCATCTTGGGGATGGCGCTCGTCGCCGTCTACGCACGGGTGACCTACGATTTGGGCGCGCTCACGAGTTCCCGCCTCGGGACGGAGATAGTCGACCGAGCGCCGCCGGGCTGGCTCGGACCCGCGCCGGCGACGGAGCAACTGTTCGGGACGGACGCCTCCGCACGAGACATCTTCAAGCGCTGTCTCTACGGCGCGTGGCTGGCGCTGAAGTTCGGTACCATCACCGTCGGCATCTCGACGACGGCGGGCGTGGGACTCGGTATCCTCGCCGCGTACTACGGCGACGTCACGGACAACGTCATCATGCGGACGATGGACGTGTTGCTGGCGTTCCCGCCGCTACTACTGGCGCTCGCTCTCGTCGCCATCTTCCCGCGTGAGTTGGGCCTCTGGCGTGCGGTGACCGCGCTGACGTTGGTGTACACGCCGCGGTTCGCTCGCGTCGTCCGCGGGGCGGCCCTGAAGGTGCTCGAAGACGAGTACGTCGACGCCACTATCGCCCTCGGCGCGACGGACCCTCGAATCCTCGCCCGTCACATCCTACCGAACACGCTCGCACCCATCACCGTCCAGTCGACGTTGAACTTCGGACTGGCCATCATCGACCTCGCGGCCCTCTCGTTCCTCGGGTTCGGGGCGCAGGCAGGGACGCCGTCGTGGGGACTGATGCTCGCCCGCGGCGTCGACAACGGGTTGTTGACCGGCCAGTGGTGGCTCTCGTTCTTCCCGGGCCTGTTCCTCGCGATTACCGTGCTGGGGTTCAACCTACTCGGAGACGGGATGCGAGACGCACTCGACCCGCGGATGCGGGAAGCCGTCGATTGATGCCTGCGGGCAGCGGTGAGCCCACCGTCTCGGCGTGGCTCCGTCCCCGTGCCGTCGTGGTGGGGTCGGCCATCCTCGTCGGCCTCTTCGTAGGAGTGTTGGCGACGGCCGGCGGTGCGGTCCTCTCGAACGACGTTCTCGCTGCGGAGTCAACGGCGTTCGCACTCGGTGCGCTCGCGCTCGGGTTCGGACTCCTCGGCTGGTCCGGGTCGATATTCGCAGGCCCGGGTATCGAGAACATGCAGAGGTACATGGGGACCGGGAGCGACTGGTCTGAGACCGACTCCCGTCGAGCGATGGCACGAATCGGAGGATTCGGGGCCGGCGTGATGGTCGGCACGTCGGCCGCTGCCGCCGCGCTTCGCGCTCTCGTCTTCGCTTGACCCCGAGAGCGTCTGGCCTTCTCCGGGGCGACCTTTCCCGTGGTAGGGAGGTGAACCCGCGGCAGCTACGAGCCGTACAAACTGTACAAACTATACAAGCTAGACGAATCGGTGATGCCGTTTTGGCCGGCGTACCTGCGGTTCGCCGAGGAAGCGTTCCAGCCGAACCGATTCAGTTGTACAAACTATCAAAACCAGCTTGGACAAGTTCGTCAGCGGGCCGGTGTCGTCTCAGGTCACTAACCAACAGCAGCAGTTTTCGGAGAGATGTTGGTTAGCGCTCGCAGAGTGGACTCGACATCGACAGAGCCGAGATGGGGCCACCGAACGAGACGACCGGGGTGCTCGATGAGTCGTCGTCGGGCATCCCACACACCCCCCGTTTCGAGTGTTCTTGTGAGATGCCCGGTGGGTGAAAGAGACGAACCGAGAACAGCCGTATGTATATGAAGGTGGTCACTGGGACACCCCGTTTCGAGTGTTTATCGGGGAGTACAGAGCTGTATAACTACTACTAACACTAGCTAGACGAAATCGTTATGTATAGTAATAGAGTCGAATTCAACGGTTTCGACACATTCGACCGCTGCACAGGTTCTGTACTAGCTATACGACAGTGCACAGGACTGCATCGCCTCACTAACGGTCCCCGAACCTGTGACGACACTTCTGTCGCGGAAGAACACTCGAAACGGGGGGTGTGTGTGGGCGATGGTCTCGTCGAAAGAACACTCGAAACGGGGGGCAACGATGCCCGTGGGCGGTCTCGGTCGTGCCGATTCCGCTCCAAAACCGACCTCGTGCCGTGGAAAACCGCACGACGCGGAAGAGAAGAACACTCGAAACGGGGGGACGGCGTCCGTACCGCCCTGTACCGAGACGAGAGGGTCGGGAAGGAGACCTACAAGTCCTGTAAGGGGGTTTTACACTGGAAATGGGGTGTCGCCCTCTCTGGCTCACAGCAGAACAAGAGAAACACTCGAAACACTCGAAACACTCGAACTATGTATATTTATAACCCACCTCTGCGAGTCACCGGACAAGATGGATTCGCCGTTCGACGAACCCGGCAAAATCTTCGCCGACAAGCGGCCACTCGACGAAGATTACACTCCGGAGACCATCCTCTGCCGCGACGAGGAAATCAGCCGCTACTCGGAAGCCCTACAGGACGTCATCGAGGGGTTCGGTCCCAACAACGTCTTCATCTACGGCCAGACGGGGAACGGAAAGACGGTGGTCACGAAGAAGATGACCGAGTTCCTCCGCGACGAGACGGACGAACACGGCATCCCCCTGACGATTCTGGAGGTCAACTGCAACCGGGACGACAGCATCTTCAACGTCCTCATCTCCCTCATCAACCAACTCCGGCCGCCAGACGACAAGGTGCCCGAACAGGGACCGACGAAGGGGTTCCTCTGGTCGACGCTGTACGACGAACTCGACCAGTTGGACGGCGACGTGGTCGTCGTACTGGACGAGATAGACATGCTCGGCGCGGACAACGACAAACTCCTCTACGAGTTCCCGCGTGCCCGCAAGATGGGGTCGCTGGAGAACACGCGCGTCGGCGTCATCGGTATCTCCAACAACCACATGTTCAAAGACTCGCTGGACCCCCGGGTCAAGAGTACACTCTGTGAGTACGAGATATTCTTCTCGCCGTACGACGCCAACGAACTGACCGAGATTCTGGACCACTACGCTAGCCTCGTGTTCCGTGACGGAACCGTCGACGAGGGGGTCATCGAGCTGTGTGCGGCCCGCGCCGCACAGGAGCAGGGTGACGCCCGAGAGGCGCTCGACTTGCTGGAGACGGCCGGCAACATCGCGCGCAAGCAGGACGCCGAGAAAGTGACCAAGGACCACGTGGAAGAGGCCGGCGGTCGCGTCGAGGAACAGCGCGTCCTCACCATCGTCCGCGAGCAACTCACCTCCCAGATGAAACTCGCACTGCTGGCGACGACGTTCCTCAACATCGACGACGAGGCCTCACCTCGGGCGAAGAACATCTATCAGGTGTACGAGAACATCTGTGAGGTCTGTGGCTACGAACCGCGGTCGAAACGCCGCGTGAACGACTTCCTCGACTCCATCCGTCTGTACGGCCTGCTCGAACGCGACGAGCGGAACCTCGGGCGCGCCGGCGGCCGGTCCTACATCCACACCCTCGAAGTGTCGCCCGAACTCGTCTTCGAGGGGCTGAAGTACGACCAAGAGGGCGCCGAATCGATGCTCGAACGTTACGACCTCGTTCCGAATCCCGACGAGGCCGCACAGGCACGCATCACCTCCTACGTCTGAAGCGCCGGTCTCGGTCAGCACCCCGTCGGTTTCAAGACAGCCGTCGACGTCGAAGCTCAGTCGGAAACCGGCGACGAACTGGGACCCGTCCGTATCCGTCGGACTACTCTGGGCAGGTTATAGCGCGACTAACAAAACTATCTGCCAACCCCTCGTCGACTGGAGAGCATGGGCGTGTCGGAACCAGGGCTGGTGAGCGTCGTCGTTCCAACGTACGACCGGAACCGATTGCTCGTCGAAGCCGTAGAGAGCGTCGTTGCGCAGACCTACGACCCCATCGAATTGTTAGTGGTGGACGATGGCTCACCGACACCAGCAGAAGAACTGCTCGACGACGTCGAAGTCGGTGAACTAACAGACGTTACGATTATCAGACACGACCGAAACCGTGGTGGGAACGCGGCACGAAATACGGGCATCGAGGTAGCGAGTGGAGAGTTCGTGGCGTTTCTGGACGACGACGATTTCTGGCTCCCGACAAAAATCGAGCGCCAAGTATCGGCGCTGAGGGCCGCCGACGACGACGTTGCAGCGGTATTTTCTGGCCAGCAAACCGTCAACGGCGAAGGACAGGTGACAAACATCACACGGCCGCTCCCACCGGGCGATTTCTTGACACAACTCACCCGGAGTGGGACGTTCGGCCAGTTCTCTGCGCTGTTAGTTCGGTCGGACGTTTTCGACGCAGTGGGGACTCTAGACGAGCGGTTCCCCTGCCTCCAAGATCGCGAGTTCTACTTCCGGTTAGCGACACAGTTCTCCTACGAGTCTGTCCCCGAGCCATTGACCGTTCGCCGTATTGCGGAGCACAGGCAGATATCGGACGATTACGAGACCAGACGCGATGTCGGATGTCCGCTTTTACTGGAGAAACATCGTTCGACGGTCGCAGCGAATCGACCGTCACAGGAACGCCACTTCCTGGCGGGCGTCCATCAACTCGTGGCGACCTCTGCGCTCGCGAACGGGTACTACAGGGACGCGATCCATCACTCGCTGCTAATCCTGCGCTATCGACCAGCGTACCTCCGCTCGTACCTGTTTCTCCTGATAGCCCTGGGCGGTGATTGGGGACTCAAGGTCACACGGTTCTTCAAACGGTCGTTCAATCGGCTGTGTGCCGACTTGTCTATTCGCAACTCGCCGAAGTGAGACCTGCTCTCGAAACGGACTCACAGCTACTCCCGAAGCGCAGTGACCAGTCTCACAAGCTCGTCTTTGGGACCGACCCCGAAGAACCGGTCCCCGAGAAGTAGGAGCGTTCCGTAGGAACCAACGCCGATCAGTACGAGCAGGAAGAACCTGAAGGAAGGTGAAATCGAAGAGAACGTCCCTCTGGACGTCAAAACCACCGTTCCCATAAGACCACTGCTGATCAGCGGGACAGATAGCACCCGGAGGAAGTCCCGAACGTTGCCATCGACTGCACGGATAGCAACGAAGAGCGCGACAGGATTCTGCAACACACCGCTTACGAGGAGCGCAACTGCAACGCCGGCCGTGCCCCAAGTAGTCGCGGCGGGATAGAGACACACGAGTAGAATGAGTAAGCGAGAAAATTGGAGCACGGTACTGTATTCCGGACGGCCGATTGCTCGGAAGAGCGGCCCCAGTGTTGAGACGATAGCCCGGAAGGCCCCCCAGACTGCGAGAAGTTGCATGGTCAGTACCATATCCGTCCAAGCGGGGGTGAGAAACGCATCGACGAAGACGGGTGTGACGAGCACTATCCCCGTCGCCATCGGCACGGCAATGTACGACACGAATTGGACAGTGCCGAAGAATCCCTCCCGGAGTCTCTGCACATCAGTTTGTGCCTTCGAGAAAGAGGGGAACGTCACTCTGGAAACGACGTGCGTAATCTCCGTCGCCGGCGCGTTCGAAAACCGGAACGCCATCTGATAGAGGCCCAGCGCCGTCGTCCCGAGTGTCAGCCCGACGAGCGCGTCGTCGACTCGATTGAGCAGGAAGACGAGGATGCCGGAACCGAAGATCCACTTCCCGTATCCGAGTAGTTCGCTGGCCGCGGTGCGGTCGAATCGGAGTGCCGGCCGGTACGGGTGAACGAGATACGAAACGATTGTCTGCGAGATGGAACTCGCGACGAGGGCCCAGACCAAAGCCCAGAGCGTACCGAACGAGATGGCGACTCCGAGAGCAGTGAGCGTATGAACGACTGTCCCAGAAAGCTCGTAGACGAACTCACGGTGGAACTCCAGTTGTTTCGTGAAATAGACCACACCCGGATTGCGGAGACCTGTAACCAGTGGAACCACCGCTAAAGCGCGTATAACTGGCTCTAAAGTCGGATTTCCGACCCCTGTCGCGACCAGAGGCGCGATAGCTACAGCGGTGACCGCCAGTCCCAGCCCCCGCATACTCTTCAAGACCCACGTGGTGTCGAGGTATCCGTCGACGTCTTCCTGTTCGTGTTGGACGAGCGCATCGTCGAGCCCGAGTTTCGAACACCGTCGAAGAACAGACAGACTCAGCATCGCGAGTCCGACAACCCCGAATGCGTTTGGCGACAGAATGCCCGCAAGGACGACGAGCGTTCCCATCCTGACGAGACGGTCGAGAACGTTGAGCAAGCCAAGCCAGAGTCCACCGGTGGCGGCCTGGCCGAGGAGTGAGCTCCCCGGCCGAAACAACCTGACTAATCGGCGAACCGCCGACGCCACCTTTCGAAACACGGGTCCCCTTCTGACCGCGCTGGAATAGTTATCGTACGTCTACGAGCCGTGAGCGTGGATACCCTCCCAAAGAAGCCTGTAAATACTATAGCGAGTTCCGTCGGTGGACTACCCTATCGACGATGCCTCGTGAGCCGTCACACAGTGCCGACGTTTCGGTCGTGATTCCGGTGTACGAGGACCCGAGTGGAATTCGACGAACGCTCGAATCCGTAACGCGCCAGACTGCCTCACCGTCGACGTACGAGGTGCTCGTCGTCGACAATGGGTCCCCAGACGAGACTCCGACCGTCGTTCGGGAGTTCGAAACAGCAGCACCAGACCTCGTCACACTCGTCGTCGAAGACGAAGTACAAGGCTCGTACGCCGCACGGAACGCGGGAATCTCCCGGGCGACCGGAGACATCGTCGCATTCGTCGACGCGGACATGACTGTCGAACGGTCGTGGGTGGAGTCAGTCGTCGAGACGATGGGCGAAGACAAGGACTACGTTGGATTCGAGGTCGAACTGGTCGGTTCCCCGTCGAACTCGGTGGTCGACGCGTACAATCAGTTCGCCGAGTTTCCGGTCGAACGGTACCTGACAGAGAACGACTTTGCACCGACCTGTTGTCTCGCTGTTCGTCGGGAAGTATTCGAGACAGTCGGGACGTTCGACGACCGACTCTGTTCTTCGGGTGACGCCGAGTTCGGCAAACGCGTCCACGCAGCGGGGTTCGACCAACAGTACGAGCCGTCGGTGACGATGTACCACCCGACACGGTCGACCCGTGAGCTACTGAGCAAGTACTTCCGAATCGGCCGGGGACTCCATCAACGGGAGCGACACCATCCAGAACTGTTCGACCGTCGGCCGCTCTGGCATCCCAAACACCTCTTGCCGACAGTATCTCCCTCGCAGCTGCGCGATTCGGCACAGGAGGTACAGGCCGAGTCCGACGGTCCAGTCGGCTTCTACGAGCTACTCGTGTTTTATGTTCTCGACCACCTGATTCGGGTCGCGACATTCGCTGGCCGGATTTCCGAGCGGATGCAGAACCGAGAGGTGCAGGCCGAGACAACTCCTGTGGAAGAGTCGACGTGAATCGCCTCGGGGTCAAGCCCCGGGGCATTCTCCTATTCCGCTTGTAAAAATGCAAGCGGTACCGTTCTCGACCCGTTTCAAGCGGGTGAGACGGCAGTCACTCTTCGGGCAACTCGACAGTGATTGTGTGGGTGCCCGGGCCGAACGTATCAGTGGACGAATCGACGAGCACTTGTTCGTCGGCGATTTCCCGACTCCACTCTGCCTGCGGTTTCGAGTAGCTCACCAACGAGAGCTCGTGACTGCAGTCGTCAGCGACGGTGAACGTGATTGACGCCGTTCCGTCGTCGACGACGATGTTCTCGGCTTCGATACAGTTATTGGTCGTTTCGTTCAGCGTATCAGGGCTACCACGTCGCGTCACGGGGTCCTCCGAGCTTCCGTGAAGGTACTGGATGAGCCGTTCCTGGTCGCTGTAGAAGTTGTCGCTGTCCTCCGGACCGAGGTTCTCCAGCGGTTCGCCTTCCACGAAGTCGACCTGATAGAAGACGGTCTCCTCGTCCTCGGACGATTGCACGGTAATCGACGCGCCGTCCGTATCGGTTACAGTGTAGGAGTCACCGTCTTCGGTCCCCAGTGCCTCGACGCTCAGTTCGACGTCGCTGGACCCAGCGCCGTCGCCGCGGACGGTGACCGTCGCGATGGTCACGCGTCCGCTGTCGGACGTGTCCGCCAGTGCGGCCTCCACGTCGGCCCTCTCGTCGTCGATTGAGACCTCGGTCGTCTCCGAGGATGGGTCGCCTTCGACGCTCACGTCGGTTATCGAGGCGACGTCAGCGTCCCCGAGGCTGACGCTGAAGTCGTAGGCACCGACTCCGCCATCGGTGCTCTCGACGACAACGTCGTAGGTCGTCGTGTCGCCGGCCTCGACAGTCGCACTGCTCGGGGCCAACTGGACTGCAGTCTCCAAGTCCGGCGAAGGCTCGTCGGATGCCTCGATAGCGATGGTCGCCGTCGCGGAGTCGTCGTCGGTGAAGATACCGTGCTCGTAGTCGTCGACCTCGAGACCGGTGGTGTCCACTCCCTCGAACGTGACGGTCTCAGATTCGCCGCCGTCCAGTGCCAGTTCTTGCGAGGCGAGTGTCTCGTCGGACTGGAGCGTGCCGTCGCCGTCGAGGTCCAGACGGAACTCGACGTCCTGCGTGTCCTCTTCGTCACCGTCGTTGGTGACGTCCGCTGCCACGTCGATGGTGTCGCCCTGCGTCGCGCTGTCGGGCGCGTCGAGGTTCGACACCTCGAAGCTCGCAGGGTCCGGCTCAGGTTCGGGGTCTGGGTCAGGGTCCGGTTCGGGGTCGGGGTCTGGGTCCGGCGGCGCTTCGACGGTAATCGACGCGCCGGTCGTCTCCGTCACCGTGTAAGACTCGCCGGCTTCGGTACCGAGCGCGTCGACGCTCAGTCCGAGGTCGCTGGTCCCGACGCCACGGCTATCGACCGTCACCGTGGCGATGGTGACGCTCCCGCTGTCCGAGGTGTCCGCCAACGCGGCCATCACCTCGACGGACGATCCGTCGTTCGCGACGGAGACGTCCGTCGTCTGTGCGGACGGGTTCCCCTGTGGGCTGGCCGCCGTTACTCCGGCGACGTTCTCGTCGGCCACGCTGACCGTGAACTCGTAGGCGCCGACGCCACCGTCCGCGCCGTCCACGACCACGTCGTAGGTCGTCGACTCGCCGACGTCCGCCGTCGCGCTACCCGGCTCCAGTTGCACGCTCGTCTCGGGTGCCGACTCCGTCGGTTCCTCGATGGCTATCGTCGCCGTCGCGGAGTCGTCGTCGGTGAACACGCCGTGGTCGTACTCCTCGGCGTCGAGACCGCTCGTGTCGAGGCCGCTGAACGTGACGGTCGTACTCGCACCGCTGGCGAGCGTCACCTCCTGTGAGGTCAGTGCCTCACCGGCCTCCAGACTCCCGTCGCCGTCGAGGTCCAGACGGAACTCGACGGTCTGGGTGGCCTCTTCACCGCCCTCGTTGGTGACGGCCGCCGAGACGTCGATGGCGTCGCCCTGCGTCGCGCTGTCGGGCGCGTCGAGGTTCGACACCTCGAAGCTCGCCGGGTCCGGCTCAGGTTCGGGTTCCGGGGGTGCCTCGACGGTCACCGACGCACCGCTCGTCTCCGTCACGGTGTATGATTCGCCGGCTTCGGTACCCAGCGCGTCGACGCTCAGTCCGAGGTCGCTGGTCCCCGCGGCGTCACCGCGGACGGTGACCGTCGCGATGGTCACACTCCCACTATCGGACGTGTCCGCCAGCGCGGCTTTGACCTCGGCCGACGAGCCGTCACCGGCGATAGCGACGTCGGTCGTCTGTGCGGCCGGGTCGCCGCCGACGGCGACGTCCGTTATCGAGGCGACGCTCGGGTCGCCCACGCTGACCGTGAACTCGTAGGCGCCGACGCCGCCCGCGGCGTTGTCGACCACCACGTCGTACGTCGTCGTGTCGCCTGCCTCGACGGTGCCGCTGCTGGGCTGGAGACTCACCGCCGTCCCCGGCCGCTCCTGCTGTTGTGCCGACGGGATTTGTAGCCCACCGGCGGGACCGACGCCGACCGCGGCGCCGCCGATGCCGACCGTTGCGACGAGCGCCGCCACGACGAGGACGACGGCGCTTTTCGTCTCCAGTACTGCGGGGATACCCGTCACCCGCACGCTAGCTCACCTCCGTGAACAGTTTCTGCACGTCGACCACGTCGACGGTACCGTCGCCGTTGAAGTCGAAGTTCTCGGGGTTGTCTTGGATGGTCGCCTCCTCGAGGTTGGCGAACAACGCCTGCACGTCGACCACGTCGACCACGCCGTCACCGTTGACGTCCTCGTAGAGGCCGTCACCGTCGGGGTCGGCCGGCGCGTTCGCGAAGTCGCCTATCGGCGGCAGACTCGCGTCTTCGACGGTGAGCGTCGCCGTCGCGGAATCGTCATCGGTGAACACCCCGTGGGTGTACGTCCCGGGTTCGAGGCCGCTGGTGTCGACGTCCTCGAAGGTCACGGTCGTCGACGCACCGGCGTCGAGCGTCACGTCCTGACTCGCCACCGTCGCCCCGTCGACGCGGAACTCGACGGTCTGCGTGGCGGCCTGTTCGCCCGTGTTCTCGACTGTCGCGGAGACGTCGATGGCCTCGCCCTGCGTGACCGTCACGTCGGTCGGGCTCAGGTTCGACACCTCGAAGGTCGCGGGTTCCGGCGGCGCTTCGACACTCACGGACGCCCCGTCCGTGCCAGTCACGTCGTAGCCGGTGCCGTCCTCGTCGAAGACCAGCACCCCGTCGTTGCCGTCGGAAGGCGCGAGGCTGAGCCCGGCGATCCCGGCGCTCTCGCCCTGCACGGTCACTTCGGCTATCGTGACGCTACCGGTGTCGGCCGTGTCGCGGAACGCGTACTCGACGTCGACCAACGACCCGTCGTCGGCGACGCTGACTTCGGAGTTCCCCGCCCCGAGGACCGTTGCACTCGTGATGGTGGCGACGCTCGTGTCGTCGACAGTCACGGCGAACTCGGCGGCACCGACGCCGCCGTCGGCGCTCTCCACGACCACGTCGTAGGTGACTGCCTGCCCGGTCGTGACCGTCTGGTCCGCGGGCTGGAGGCTCACCGCCGTCTCGGGGGTCGGTTCCGGTGCCTCCTCGATGGTTATCTCTGCCATCGCGGCGTCGTCGGCTGTAGCGACGCCGTGGGTGAGCGTCTCAGTCGGGAGCCCACTCGTATCGACGTCGGTGAACTCGACGGTGGTCGAGGCCCCGGCGTCCAACTGCACGTCCTGCGTGGCGACGGCGCTCTCGTCGGCTATCGAACCGTCGCCGTCGGTGTCGACGCGGAACTCGACGGCCTTCGTGGCGGCTTCCCCGCCCGTGTTCTCGACGTCGGCCGAGACGTCGATGGCGTCGCCCTGCGTCGCGCTGTCGGGCGCGTCGAGGTTCGACACCTCGAAGCTCGCCGGGTCGGGTTCCGGCTGGTCACCGACGACGGTCAGCGTGGCGTCGTTCGTCCCGGTGACGTCGTAGCCGGTGCCGTCCTCGTCGAAGACCAGCACTCCGTCGTTGCCCGCCGACGGCGCGAGACCGACCGAGGTACTGCCGTCGCTGACGCCCTGCACCGTCACTTCGACGACGGTGACGCTTCCGGTGTCGGCCGTGTCGCGGAACGCGTACTCGACGTCGGCGGACGACCCGTCGGCCGCGACGTCGACGCTGGTCGCGCCGGAGCCGAGTACCTCGACGTCGGTAATCGTCGCGACGCTGTCGTCGACCACCACACTGAACTCTCCGGCGCCGACTCCACCCTGCGCGTCGTCCACGACGACCTCGTAGGTGGTGCTCTGGCCGACGTCGACGCTCGACTCGGCGGGAGCGATGCTTACCGTGGTAGCCCCGGCGGCCGCCGCCAACGGGGCCGCGGCGGGGACGACCAACAACAGCGCGACGAGGGCGACGAGCCCACGTCGTCCGCGTCGGTCGAGAGTGAGGTGGCCGAGGGACATCTTACGCGGTCACCTCGCTGAACAGGGCCTGCGCGTCCCCGACGTTGACCACGCCGTCGCCGTTGAAGTCGTAGGACGAGGCGTAGTCCTGCACTGCGGTGGAGTCGCGGTTGCTGAACAGCGCCTGTGCGTCGCCGACGTTCGTGCTGCCGTCGCCGTTGACGTCCTCGTAGAGGCCGTCGTCGTCCGGGTCACCGGGGAGCAGTCCGTCGCCGTTGACGTCCGGTGGCGTGAACTCTATCTCGGCCGTCGAACTGTCTGCGGCGGTGAACACGCCGTGCTGGCGCGGGCCGAGTTCGGCGTCACTGGGCACGGAGATGGTGAACGTCACCTCGTCCGTGGCCCCGGCGGCTATCGTCTCCTGTTTGGTCACGATAGTCTCCATGTCACCGTCGCCGTCCGCATCGATGCGGAACTCGACCGGCTGAGTGCTCTCGACGCTCCCGTCGTTGGTGACGTTCGCCGTGACCGTGACAGTGCTCCCGACGGCTGCTTTGTCGGGTGCGCTGAGGTCGCTGACGAGGAACTGCACCGCCTCCACGTCGAGGGTTGCCCCGTTCGTACCGGTCACGTCGTAGCCCTGCCCTTCTTCGTCGAAGACCAGTACTTCGGTGTTGTCGTCGGTCGGTTCGACCGAGAGGTTGGCGGTACCCGCGTCGACGCCTTGGACGGTGACCGTCGCGACGGTGACGCTGCCAGTGTCGGCAGTGTCGGCGAAGGCGTACTCGACGTCGACCCACGACCCGTCGGCGGCGACCTCTATCTCCTCGGTCGCGCCGTCGTCCGCGACGTCTGCACCGGTAATCTCGGCGGTGCTCGTGTCGTCGATGGCGACGCGCAGTTCGGCGGCACCGACGCCGCCGTCGGCGTTGTCCACGACCACGTCGTACGTCGTGCCGAGACCGACAGCAGTCGTCTGGTCAGTCGGCTGGAGGCTCACCGTCGTCTCCTTCGCCGGTTCAGACGGCTCCTCGATGGTTATCTGAGCGGTCGCGCTGTCGTCGGGCGTGACGACCCCGTGAGTGTAGGTCCCAGCGGCGATGCCGGCGGTGTCCACGTCGAACTCCACGGTCGTCGAGGCGTCGGCGTCTAGCTGCACGTCCTGCGATGCGACGGCGCTCTCGTCGGCTATCGAGTCGTCACCGTCGGTGTCGAGTCGGAACTCGACGGTCTTGGTCGCAGACTGCCCGCCCTCGTTGGTGACGTCGGCCGAGACGTTGACGACGTCGCCTTGCGTCGCGGTGGCGGGCGCCTGCAGGTTCGACACCTGGAAGTTCGCGGCTTCCGGCGGCTGGACGGTGACGTTCACGAGGTCCGAGTCGGACGCGCCGTCGTCGTCGGTGACGGTCAGTTCGAAGGTCAGCGTCGTCTCGCTGTCGACGTCTGGCGCGGTGAACGTCGGCGTGGCCGTGTCCGCGCCGCTCAGCGTGACCCCGCTACTGGTCGTCTCCGTCCACGAGTAGTTCAGGGTTCCGTCGGGGTCGACCGAGTTGGTGCCGTCGAGCGTGACGCTGTCGCCCGCGGTGACCGTCTGGTCGACGCCCGCGTCCGCGGTCGGTGGGGTGTTGACCTCTTCGACGGTCAGCGTCGCACTCCCGACCGTGTCCAGCGTGTAGCCGGCCCCGTTCTCGTCGAAGACGACGAGGTTGCCGGTCTCACTATTCGGGACGACGTTCACGTTCGTCGAGCCTTCCGCTGCGCCCTGCAGCGTCACCTCGACCATGGTGACCGCGCCGGTGTCGGGGCTGTCGGCGAAGGCGTACTTGACGTCCGCCGCCGCCCCGCCACCGGTGATGTTGTTGTCTGTACTGCCCGGTGTGTGCAGGACCGTCACGTCGGTGATAGTCGCGACGCCGGGGTCACTCAGTTCGACGCCGAGTTCCGCGGCACCGACGCCGCCGTCGGCGTTCGCGACACCTATCTGGACGGTGGTGGTCTCGTCCGGGGCAATCGTGTTGTCGCTGTCTGTAATCGATACCGTCAGGTCCGTCGTCGTCGCCGCGCTAGCGAGGCCGGCAGTCGTCCCGAGGACGACGAAGGCCGCTAGCAGCAGGCTGAGGACCTGTGACCGCGATGGATTCGTGAGTCCGCTTGATGTCATTGTGTCGGTTTTCGCGTCGTTTCGTTCCGGAGTCGATGCGTGATTTCGTGGTGCGTGTGGGATGCCGACCCGGCGGAGACGGTCTGCCTCTGGAGTGGTGCCGGGTCTGGGTGGAGCCGAGGCTGATCAGGCCTCCAGTCCGTTGGCGAACAGCGCCTGCGCGTCGCCGACGTTCACCGACCCGTCGTCGTTGAAGTCGAACGCGTCGGGGTTGTCCTGCACCTCGGGGTCGTTGGTGTTCGCGAACAGCGCCTGCGCGTCACCGACGTTCACCGCGCCGTCGCCGTTGACGTCCTCGTACTTGCCGTCGCCGTCCGGGTCGGTCGGCGCGTTCTCGAAGTCGCCGATGGGGCCGGGACCTTCGTCGATCTGCTCGATGGTCATGGCGCTGAGCTTCGCGTTGTCGTTGATGGCGTCGAACTCGACGGTGAGTTCGCCGTCGGTCACCTCGACGGTGTACGTCTTCGACGTCGCGTTCAGCGGCCCGACCTCGGAGTAGATGTCGTAGGCCGTCAGTTTCTGGTCACCCTCGACGGTGGCGTTGAACAACCGGTCGTTCTCGTTGGTGCCGTCGGTCGGTCCGGAGGAGTCCGGCGAGTCGGTGTCAGCGACGCCCTGGAAGATCTCGGCGAACTGCAGGGTGACCTCGTAGGTGCCGTTCTCGACGCCGACGGTGTAGCTGAACGGGTCGCCGTACCGTTCGGTCTGGTACAGCGTGTCGTCCTCGGTGTCACCGATGTCCTGAGTCGTGCTGTACGTCGACCCGCTGGTGAAGTTCGTGTCGGCTTGATAGGTCGTGCCGTCCGTGGCGGTGTAGGACCCGCCGCCGGCGTTGACCGCGAACACGACCGTGCCGTCCTGGTCGGGTTCGTCGACGTACACCGCGAACGACTCGCTCGCCGTGTCGTTGCCGTCGTCGGCGGTCACCGTCAGGTCGTAGGTGCCGACCGTGTCGGCGCCGGGTGCGATGACGACCGTACCGTTCTGGTCGTCGACGCTCGCGAACGGCGCGCCACTGACCGAGAGGTCGAGCGCGTCGCCGTCGGCGTCCGAAGCCGGCACGTCGACGGTGAGCGACTCACCTTCGGCGACGCCCTTGTCGGTGATGCTGTCTATCGTCGGCGCGGTGTTGGCCTGCGCCTCGGAGAGTTCGAGCACGACGTAGTCTGAGGTCGGCCCCGTGTCGCCGTTCGGTTCCTCGACGTGTGCGACGAAGTAGTTCAGACCGCCCTCATCGGTGGAGTTCGTCAGGGAGACGTCCACCGTGGCCGCGCCAGTCGAGTCGGTCGTCGCCGAGTAGTACTGGACGTCGACCGCCTTGTTGGCCTCGTAGTCTTCGATTTCGTACGGGTCGGGGACATTCGAGAGGTTCAGTTCGCCCTCGATGCGGAGCAGGGTTACGTCCGCGTTCGCAGGCGCACCCGCGATGGTCACCGTCTGGTTCGCGTCGGTGACCGTCGCGGCGGAGTGCCGGTCGGACATCGCAATCGGGGACAGCGAGACGTTATCGACGCCGATGGCCGGTTTGGTCTCGTCGGTGTCGTTCAACACCGTCGCTTCCGATCCGCCAGCGCTGCCGTCACCGACCAGCGTCGCCTCGTACATCCCGGTCGACTCTGCACCGACCGAGACGGTACCGCCGGACAGCTCCAGTCCGGAGACCGGACCCGCGGCCTGGGAGCCGAGGTCCGTGCTACTGATGCTCGTCGGGTCGTTGTCGACCGAGAACGTCATCGTCTCGCTCGGTTCGAAGCCCGAGAGCGTGACGACCAGACTGTCGTAGCCCGCGCTGTTGTTCTCTCCGTTGTGGAAGTTCGCGTACTCGACGTTCTCGACGGTGACGTCGCCGCTGTCGAGGGTGAACTCCTTGCCGACGTCGTCGCCGGCGGTGTTGAACGGGTCGAACACCATGTCCGGGAGGACCGTGTCGTTCAGGTCCACACGGAGCGTCGTGATGTTCGTGTCACCGGTGTTGGTGACCTGATACGATCCGGCGCCGTAGGTGCTCGCCTCGATGCCGCTGTTCGGCGTCAGCGCCACGCTGGCGCTGGTGTTGCCGGCGACTGCGGCTTCCTCGTACTCCAGCGCCACCGTCTGCGAGACGGCGCCGTTCGAGGCAGGTCCGTCCTGCACGGCCGCCTGGTAGTAGTTCAGGTTCGTCGTGTCGAGCGTGACCGGGACCGTAGCCTGGCCGTTGGAGTCGAGCGTGACCGTCTGGTTGCTGACGACTTCGGCGTTGTCGGCCTCGTAGGCGTCGATGTCGTAGCCGTCCGACGGTGGTTCGCTCGCCTCGATAGTGAGCAGGTTCACGGTCGCGCCCGCGGGGCCGCTCACGGTGAGGTTCTGCTGCTGGTCGCTGACCGTCGCGGCCTCGTGGGCCGGGAAGTCGGTCGCGCCGAGCGTGACCCCCTCGACACCGAGCGTGGGTGCGGCAGAGGCCCCGCTGTTGACGTTGGC
This sequence comes from Haloarcula sp. H-hyl6, assembly GCF_056934455.1. NCBI lineage: Archaea > Methanobacteriati > Methanobacteriota > Halobacteria > Halobacteriales > Haloarculaceae > Haloarcula > Haloarcula sp. H-hyl6. The sequence goes on along the minus strand of NZ_JBRIIK010000003.1, from coordinate 183,231 downwards.
TTGCGATCCGCCTGCGGAGCCGTCGGTGTAGAGGTCGTTCGAGACCGTGGCGCTACTCGAAGTGACCGTGACCGCGGAGCCCGAGAGTTCGAGACCGGAGACCGACCCGGCGCCGCCGGTCGTGGAGGCGCCCTTGATGGTCGTCGGGTCGATATCCGTCGAGAACGTCACCGTCTCGCCTGGCTCGAAGTCGGTGAACTCCAGCGTCAGCACGTCGTAGCCTTCCTCGTCGTCGACGCCGTTGTGCGGCTGGCTGAACACCTCGCTGCTGTCCGTGGTGACGACGCCGACGCCGTCACCGGACTCGCTGTCGATGGCGACGCCCTTCGAGGTCGTGTCACCGGCGGTGCCGTTGGGGTCGAACACCGCGTCGGGGATGGCGCTCTCGCTCAGGTCTATCTGGACCGAGGAGAGGTTCTCCTCGCCGGTGTTCGTGACGCTGAACGACCCGCCGGAGTAGGTGCTCGCGTCGACGCCACCGTTCTCGGTGACGGTCAGGTCGGCACTGGTCGCGGAGGGCGGCACGTCGCCGACCCGCACGACCTTCACTGCGCCAATCTTCGCGTTGTCGACCTCTGCGACGAAGTCGACGTTCAGTTCGCCGTCGGTGACGACGACTGTGTAGGTTTTGTCGGTCGCGTTGTACTGTCCGGCCTCAGCGAAGATGTCGTAGTCGTTCAGGACTTGCTCGCCCTCGAGGTAGACGTCGAAGATGCGAGCGTCCTCGGACTCCTGGAACAGTTCGGCGAACTTCAGGGTCACCTCGTAGGTGCCGTCCTGGACCGGTGCCGAGATGTTCGGCGCCGCTGGGGCACCGCTGCTGCTCCCACCGCCGTACAGTTCCGTCTGGTACAGCGGATCGTCGTCGGTGTTCGTTATCTCGTTGGAGGTCGAGAAGTCGGTCCCGCCGGTGAACACGCTCGTCTCCGAACTGGCGAGGTACTCCGTGCCGTCGCTGGCGGTGTAGTTGCTCCCGCCCGCGTTGACGGCCAGAACGACGTCTCCAGCCGTAGTGTCCTGCACGGTCACGTTGACCACGTCGGTGTCGGACGCCTCGCCATCAGAGACGTTCACCTCGAAGGTCAGCGTCGTCTCGCTGTCGACCTCCGGTGCGGTGAACGAGGGCGTGGCGGTGTCCTGGACGTCGAACTGGACGTCGGGACCGGCCAGTTGCGTCCACGAGTAGCCGAGTTGGTCGCCGTCCGGGTCGCTCGAACCGGTCGCGTCGAGGGTGACCGTCGTGTTCTCCTCGACCGTCTGGTCGTCGCCGGCGTCGGCGATCGGAGACGAGTTGGTGTCCTCGGCCGTCGACGTCACGTTCAGGTCGTTCCACGTGACCGAGAACTGTTCGTCGCCCTGGTAGGACGTCGAGATGACGCCCACCGCGAGGCCGTTACCGTCGGACGTGTTGAGCCACTCCGCGGGCATGGCGGTCGTTCCGACCATCGTCCGCGGCCCGTCGTCGATGGTGTAGTAGCCGGTGACGTTGACTTCGTCGACGGAGTTGCCGGGGTTCGGGTCCGTCGTCGGGTCGACGACGAGTTCGAGTCGCGTCGTCGTCCCCGGTCCAGTGAACTCGTCGGAGACGTTCGGGTTGGCGACGTCGAGGTTCGTTCCGCTAGTCTCGCCGAACAACTGGACGCCGTACTCACCGCTCGTCCCACCGCCGAAGCCGTTGACCGTTAGCTTGCGGTAGTTGTCCTGGTCACCGGTTCCGATGAAGATACCCGCCGCCTCGTACTGGTCCGGGTCGTCGGTGAATCCGGTCACCGTCGTGTCGACGACGAACTCCTCTTCGGGCGGGTTGACGCCGAACTGGTAGGCGTGCTGCTGGTCGTTGTTGGTCGCGTCACCGGTCTTGACCGCTTCGACGGTCAGGGCCGGGTTCGCGCCGCCGAAGATGGTGTCTTCGGGGATATAGAGGTCCTGATAGTCCGTACTGCCGTCCTCGGGAATCATCAGGCCCGTGAACCCGACGCCTTCGAGGCTGTCGTTGACCGACGCGCGGACGAACGTGCGCTCGACGGGGAGCGTCGTGGTGAGGCCGTTGTCGGGGTCGACGGCGAACTCGTCGTTCACGTCGTCGATGCCGTCGTTGTCGTCGTCGGGGTCGTTGACGTTGGACGTCCCGTCGTCGTCGTAGTCCGGCGGCGTCGAACTGGCCGAACACGGGTCGCTCCCGGCGTCCAGTTCGTCCGCGTTGTCGTACCCGTCACCGTCTTCGTCGATGGTCGGGTCGTCGTCGCCCGTACAGGTCGTGCCACCGTCGTCGGACGTGTTGTAGTCGTTCGGTTCGTAGGCGCTGATGGCACCGCCGAACTCCGCGACGAAGATGGTCCCCGGGAAGGGTCCGTCGTCGCCCACGGCGTCCACGTCGAGCGGGGTGTTACCCGGCGAGAACTGCGCGTTCGGCTCGGTCGAGATGTCGGTGCCGTCCGAGGTCAGCTGAATCCGGTAGACGTTCCCGTCGAAGGCGGCCGTCAACAGGTCGCCCTGCATCTTGCCGTCGAAGTTCGACGCGGTGTACTCGTCCATCCCGTTGGTCGAGGCACCGTTCTCCCAGAGCGCACCGTCGCCCTCTGCAGAGGGTTGGTAGTCACACTCGTTGGAGCCGTCGTAGCCGTCGTAGACGGCGCCAGCGGTACTCCCTATCTGCTGTGGGTCGCTGGAAGTCTCCTCCCACAGTCCGGCACCGTCGGGGTTTGCTCGCGTCGGGTTCGGGTGCCCGCCGTAGAACCCCTCGGTGACGTAGTGGAGGTTGTCGCCGTTGCTCTCGTCCCCGTTCTCGTTGGGTTCGTTGGTACAGACCGGGTCAGTCCCTTCACCAATCGGGACTCCGCCCCAGCCACCGTTCGGTCCGTTGTCTATCGTGTAGACCTGTCCGTCGACGGTCCGTTCGACGTCGTAGGGGTTCCGGTACCCCGGCGAGTAGACGCTGACCGGGCCTCCCTGGACGAGTTTTGCCATGTTCTCGCCGTCCTGCCCACCGAAGGGCGTCGCCGTGCCGTTCAGCGTCGGCAGGTCGTAGAGATATTCGGCGTCGGTGTTGGCCGCGCTCTTCTCCGCGTACTGGTTGTTTATCTGGGTGAGGTTGATCTGCAGGATGGCCGCCGAGAGCGCGTACTCAGGGGTGTACGCGAAGTTGTTCGACGGGGCACCCTGATTGGTGTGGCCGCCCTGTGCCAGTAGGAGGTACTCGTTGCCGTTCTGGGTGTAGTACTGGACGCCGTTGGTGGCGTGGTTCTCCTCCGAGCGCGGCAGTCCGCGCACCATCATGTCGTGCTCCCAGCTCCCGTCGCTCTGCTGGGTCAGTCGCGACACGACACCGGAGTTCGTGTCGAGTCCGGTCTCGTCCCCACCGCCGCCACCGCCGACGCGTGGGTCGCTGGACGTGACGTAGATGACCGGCTGGTCTGCCGTTCCCGTCACGGTCAGCCCAGTGACCTCGCGACTGTCGACGCCGGACTGGTAATTGCCCTGGTCGTCGTGGTTGGGGAGGGTCTTGACAGTCGTCAGCTCCTCTTCGAGGGTCGCATCGTAACTGTCCTCGCCGGTTCTGGTGACGTTGAATATCTTGATGGCCCCGAACCGCTGGGACACGTAGAGCCGGCCGTCCGGGCCGAACTCTATCGACGTCGGACTGCTCACCTGCGAGGTGACCGTGTCTTTCGCACCGAACCCGACCGTCGCCGTGCTCTGGCCGTTCCCGCTGAGACCGACCGTCAGCGGCGAGGTCGTGTTCGTCGCGTTGTGGGTGGCCTCCAGCGAGGCGCTCTTGGTGCCAGTGCTCGACGGAGCGAAGGTCACGTTGACCGTCGTCGACTCCCCGGGAGCGAGTGTCGTGCTCCCGGAGAAGTCCTGACTGAACGCGGTCGCGTTCGCGCCGGTGATGTCGACGCTGTCGACCGAGATGGTCTGGTCACCGGTATCACCCTGGTTCGTCAAGGTGACGGTCTCCGTCGCCGAGTCGCCGACCACGACGTCACCGTAGTCCACCGAGGACGGAGTGGCACTCAGTTCGCCAGGTGCGGGCTCCGTCGAGACGATTTCGATGGCGTTGATTTGCGGGTTCTCCGTGACGTGTGCGAAGTCGACGTCGATGGTCCCGTCACTGGTGACCGTGAAGGACTTCATCGCGCCGGTGTCGTCGCCGTACTCTTCGATGATGTCGAAGTTCTCGACCGTCTGGTCCTCGACGCTGATGTCGAACACCCGGTCGCCGACGGAACTCGTCCCGGAGTAGCCGTCGTAGAAGTACAGGCGAACTTCGACCTGCTCTCCCTGTTGCACCGAGAACTCGTACTGCATCTCGTCCCCGGAGTCCGGGTCCCAGCGCTCTGTCTCCCAAATCTGACTTGGGGTCCCGCTGGGGACCGAGCTATCTATCGAACTCGGCTGGCCGTGTGAAGACGTCTCATCGCCTCCTGCGACCAGATAGTCCGTCAGCGGATCCCACTGGTCACCGTTCGAGGCAGTGAAGCCCCCGCCCGCGTTCGCTTGGTACAGCGGCGTGGTGTCTGCGGACACCTGATACGTGGTCGGTGCCGTCCCCTGTGTGGTCACGAACGCGCCGGCGGTGCCGCCGGCGACTATCGACAATACTGTGAGAACTGATAACGTGATTGCAAGTGATTTTCGCTTGAGACTTCTGTCTGGCATCGGAGGAACTCTCGAATGTTAGCTATCTTAGAATATGCCGCCTGAAAACCACTCAGCGTCCCGTTTCTCACGGTTATAGGCCTTCTAAAATCCGGTCGTAGTTCTGTCTCCCCTACTCTCGCGTAGCGAAACCGCCGGCTTACGGGCCTGTTACCCAGTTCGAAATAGCACCTCACCACCACTTTCACCCAGCTGCCTTTTGGTTAGCTACCAGTCTGTCACCATCCTCCGAGTAGAGGACCTACGCTTTTGGCACCGATAAGACCGCGTGACGCGGGTGTGAACGATCAATCTCCAAATTAGTCCAGACCCCGTACCCGATTCCACAGTAACTCCGAGCGTGCCAGCAGCGCCACGGCTATATATCACTTGAGCGAACAGTACTCCATGGAGTTCGATATTACACACAAACCGTCGTACGCCCAGTTGAACCTCTCACTCGAACCGGGTGAGGCAATCAGGGCCGAGGGCGGTGCGATGGTCAGCCACACGGCCGGAATCGAGGTGGAGACGAAGGCCGAGGGTGGCTTGCTGAAGTCGCTCTCCCGGTCGGTGCTGGGTGGCGAGTCGTTCTTCATGAACACGTTCACTGCATCGCAGGCCAGCGAACTCCGACTCGCACCGGCCCTGTCCGGCGACATACAGCACCACGAACTGAACGACGAGACCCTGTACGTCCAGTCCACGTCGTTCATCGCGTCGGACCCCGCTATCGACGTCGACACGAAGTTCGGTGGCGGGAAGACGTTCTTCGGCGGTGAAGGGCTCTTCCTCCTGAAACTGTCCGGTACCGGCCCGGCGTTCATCTCGAGTTACGGCGCCATCGACGAACTCACCGTCGAACCGGGCGAGTCCGTCGTCGTTGACACGGGTCACATCGTCGCCTTCGAAGAGTCACTGGACTTCGACGTGCGGAAGGTGGGCGGCCTCAAGTCGACGCTGTTCAGCGGGGAAGGCCTGGTCTGTGAGTTCACCGGCGAGGGAACCGTGTGGACGCAGACGCGAAGCCCCGACGCCTTCCTCTCGTGGCTCATCCCGAAGTTGCCCAGTGGGAACGGTAGTCAGTAAGGACGCTGGGGTCTCGATGTCGAGGCCGACCCACACCCCTCTGTCGAAGTGTTTCGGTGGCCGACTACGTCAGTGTACCTGCTAACCAACAGTGGGTCGGTATACCGCCCTATGTTGGTTAGCTCGGCGTAGCGGTAAGTGTGTCTTCCGGACCCTGCTGTCGGAACTCGGGTCGACAATCCTACGCTGTCTCGTGGACGCGTCCCGCACGAACACATCGATACAGGTGTGTCTGTTCTGGAAGAGTGGAGTCGGCCGGAACACTTCGATAGAGGGGTGTGTCCGCCGTCACGACGGGTCGACGGCCGCCGTTCGTCGCCCTCGTTCTGTCAATCATGATGGAGGACTTGCAATTCGCGAAGTCCAAATACCGACTACTACAACGCTTGTGGCGGCTGTTTACACTTCGATAGAGGGGTGTCCGCCAGGGTGTGCTGCCGAGCATGGACGTACACGTGGGCCCCGGGGCCAGCCAAAGAACACTTCGATAGAGGCGTCTCCCCCGCCCGCCGCTTCGACTGCTCCTCTCAGCCCTCGTTCCGAATCTGAGCCTTTACGACGGACTGGACTTCGTCCGGGGAGACCATCTCGATGCGGGAGTCCTCGCGGAGCGTCTCCAGAATCGTCTCCGGGGATTCGCCGAACTGGAACTCGAGGAACATCCCCGAACTGGGGCCGTGACTGCGGCGCTCGAAGTCGACGAGCGAGTACGTCGTCAGTTCCTTCATCTTGTTCACGTACGTCTCCTGGTGGTACTGGTCGGCGTCGATAGAGTCCGTCAGGAACTGGTACACCTTGTACCCCGTCGTGCTTCGTGCCGCGCCGTCGTTCGACTCGGCGGCGACGGCGGCCGTCGCGTACAGACAGAGTTTCTTCTGGGTGCTGATGCCGCGGACGACTTCGAGGACGCGGTTCTTCTCGACCTTGTCCTGTGCTTCGCGGACGTGAGACTCGTTCACTCGCTTGTCGCCCTCTCGCTCGGCGAGTTCGCCGGCGACGCGCATCAGGTCGATGGCCTTCCGAGCGTCGCCGTGGGTCTGTGCGGCGAACGCCGCCGCGAGCGGAATGACGTCGTCGTCGAGGACGTCCTCGTAGAAGGCGTCCTGCCGGCGGCGGAGAATCGCCTGCAACTGGTTGGCGTCGTAGTCTCCGAAGTGGACGTCTTCCGGAGTGAACGAACTGAGAGCGCGGCTTCCGACCGACTCCATCATCTTCGTGTCGTTCGAGATGGCTACGACAGAGATGAACGTCTCCAGGTCCCCGTCAGCGCCCGCCCGCGAGAGTTGATAGAGGAGGCGCGAGAAGGCGGGGTATTGCTTGTCCCGTCGGCCCACGAGCATGTCGAGTTCGTCGAGGACGAACACCAACGAGTCGAAGTTCTCGTCGACGATGCGGAACAGTTCGTCCCACTTCTCCTTCGTCGCGACGCCGTGTTTCGGTACTTCGACGGGGACGCCGGCCTCGTCGGCGGCCCGGGAGACGAGTTCGTAGACGGCGACGCCTAGGGTGTCGAGGTCTTGGCAGTTGACTTCGATAGTGCCGAAGCGGATGTCCCGAGCCTCACAGATTTGGCTGATGTTCTTACACACCGCCTTGGTGATGAGAGACTTGCCGGTCCCCGAGGGGCCGTACAGAAAGAGGTTCGGCGGCCGGTTGTCGCCCAGTGCCACCCGGAGCATCTTCGTGACTTCTTGTAACTGCTCGTCGCGCCCGACGATGCGGTCCTCTTCGACGACGTAGTTCGGGTCCAGTAGAGTCCGTTCCCGAATCAACCCCTCCTGTTCGTCGAACTCGAGGAGCATCTCCTCGATAGACTGCGACCCCGAACCGTCCGCGTCCGCCTCTCGGTCGGGCGGCGGCGATGCGGAGTCCTGACCGTCGACACTTGGGTCCGCGCCGTCCGATGACTCCTGCCGGTCGGTGGAGCGGTCGGAGTCGTCGGTGTCCATGCAAGAACCAGACGGTGACCAGACAAAAGTGTTACCCACCTCTATCGATGTGTGTCTCTCTGTTCGAGGGGTTCTCGGTGGATTTTTCCGGCGTTCGGAGCACTCAGTTCAGACGGAACCGCGAACGACTGACGAAGTGTTCGTGACGACTGCCACGTGGCGTACAGGACTGATCCCGCCGTGACAGACACACCCCTCTATCGATGTGTTCAGGGGAAGGGATGAGGGGGCCCATCGAGGAACCATCTGACTCGAACGGCAAGGAACGAAACGCAGTCAGAGATGCCCCAGGCCGAAGAATCCGTTCCGTGCACCGTGAGCGGACACTCTAGCCGTGCTGTATTCCTGTCCGTTCTCCTCTTCTTCTCTCTTCTTCTAGTCTAGCTAGTACTAGAGACACAGACACACCTCTATCGAAGTGTTCGAAGTGTCGGTAGGGACCCGTCGTTCGTCCCACGCTGCACCGTTCGTCGATTGTGGCTCTCGCCGCTCTCAACACCCCAGTCACACCCTCTACCGGGTATTGACTGACGTTTCCCTCGCTCCTGTTAGTTCTGCCCCTCGCTCGTCCCGAGTGCCTGCCGAGTCACCCACGTTTGGAACACATCGATAGAGGGGTGTGTCTGTTCCGACCCCTCTCTGTCCGCTGGGCTCTCCCCGGTTCGCTGCACTTTTCGGGCGTCGGACACGTGCTCGACGAGCGGTGGAACACTTCGATAGAGGTGTGTGTCCTCCGGGCTACGTACCGCTGTGTACCCCTCTTGGAAGGGTACAATTCGTCCGTCGATGTATCGCCGGTCGACGGACTGACGACGACGAATGGCACAGGGGGATGCCGACAGGTTCCACCGCCGCTCAGAACACTCGAAACAGGGGGTGGTCGCTCACGCCGCGGTCAACGCTTCGAGTGTCTGTCGACACGCCGCCGGCGTCGCTCGGGCGACGCTCGTCGCGACGACGTAGCCCGTAATCGTTCGGTCGAGTTGGTCGAGTCGGACGTCACCGCGGTACCGGGTGAACTCCCAATCGGTGCTCGCGATGAGTGCCACTGCGTCGACGGCCACAGTTCTCGCGATGCCCGGCGCGGGACTCTCGTCGAGGGCCGTCTCGACGGCGTCGAGCGCGTCGCTCCGGTACCGACGGACGTCGTCGGCGCTCTCGACCCGGAACTGCTCCCCGTCGTCGATGCGGTCTCGCACTCGGGCCAGCGCCCTGAACGTCGCCAGTCGGTCGGTCGCGTCGACGACTACACTGGCGGGTCCTGCCCCGTCCGAGACGCGGTCGGCCCCGCTTTCTGCCCTCCACCGGAGTTCGTCGAGGATTTCCATCGCCGGCGTCCAGTCGTCGCCGTTCTGTTGGGGCGGGAGCGACGACTGCCGTGACCGCACGTCGCCGAGTAGCGCGTCGGCGGCCCCCGTCAGCGTCTCCTCGACCGTCCCCACGTCAGCGGGAAGCGAGTCGGCGAACCGCTCGTCGAGGTGTCGGGCGTCGGCCAAGAGAGCTCGCGTGGACTCTGCCCGTTCGCCCCACTCGGCGACTCCGAGAAGCGTCTGGTCGCCGCCGTGTGAGGTGTGTACGGGGTCGTCCGTCGTCGCTCGCCGGAGTGCTGTTTCGATGCGGGCGTGGACCAACGTGGCGGTGACTGGGTCGCGCCCGAGGTACTCCCGGTCCGACCGAAACGACGCCGCCCGTGAGGCGGCACGCTGTTGCTCCGCTTTGACGTCTTCGAGCGTCTGTCCCGCGTCAGCGACGGCCCACCCGGTGGCGGCGTATCGCGCCCGTTCCCGGGCCTCTCGGAGCGATTGGAGCGAGACGTACTGCGTCTCCGCGCTGAGTGCTTCGTCGAGCGCTGTCGTCGCGTCCGCGGCCGCGTCCACGAGGTGTTGGCGCACGTGGCCGTTCGGAATCGCTTCGGGTCCCAGCGGGGTCGGCAGTGTCGAGAGCAAGGAGGTGACCCGGTCTCGGACGCTAGCGAGGTATGCGGGGTCGATTTCGACGGGGACGCTCGGTTTGACGACCTGCTCCGGGTCCTCGCCGCGGTCGAAATCCGGCAGCCGGTAGCTGCTGACTGTCTCGCGGCTCTCACCGGAGAGACTGTCGAACGCGCCACACCCGGCGAGAGCGCTCGACCCGAGCAAGGTCAGTAGCCCGCGTCGGGTGACGCCCTTCTCGCCACCCATCACTGTTCACCTCCCGTTTCGTCGGTATCAGAGGGACCGTCCGTTCGGACCACTTCAGTCCGGCCGCTTTCCTCTCCCGCGGCCATCTCGGGACCGCTGTCGCAGCGACCGGACCCGATGGAAGAACCGTGGCTGTTCACCGACTCCGCGTCGAGGGCGTCTGGAATCCGTATCAGGCGCGATTCGAACACTCGGGCGTCGACCGAACATCGCTCGTCGTACGGTCGGATAGTCCGGGCGTAGTCCGTCTCGACGTGGTCGGGTCGCCACGAGATGCGGCAGAGTTCGAGGCGGAAACACGACTCGACTGCCGTCGTTTCGAGGTACATCGTCTGGCTGTCGAAGTCTGTCTCGGACAGGAACGAGGCGGCGCGGTCGGCACCGTCGACGTCCGCAAACTGGACTCCGTCGGCCCGGGATTGGCTGTCGAGGAGAGTTCTGGGGGTTCGGAACGGCCGGTCATCCCCGCGGGCCGTCGGCTCGTCGGTCTGGTCGCCGTCGGTCAACCACATCGGTGGCCGTTCGCCGTCCGACCGGAGGGTGACGAGTTCGGGGTCGGACTCGGAGCCGGACCCGGGGTCGTCGATACTGTCTGGGCGGGCGGTACTCGTCGGGGTTGGGGTGCCGTTCGTGTCGACTAGTCTGCCACATCCGGCGAGTGCGACGACCAGTCCCGCGACTCCGTGGAGGAGGCGGCGGCGTGTTGGAGGGACCATCTTCGTCTGACCGTCCGTATTCAACTGGTAAATCCTTCGTGGGTTTCCCGCTCCCTCGTTGTGGCCCTGTGCCCGCGACGACCGACGTGAAAACCAGAAGCTACACGTCGACCTACACGCTCCATCCACCCATGTCACCGACCGTCGACGACCTGCGCAACGAGATTCGACTGGCCGTGGGCCGCTACGAGCGCGTCGAATCGACGGCGTTCACGAAGGAAGCGCTCGCGGCGATTTGCGAGGCCGTGGGCCACGACGTCGACTCGACCCGACTCCCGCCGAAACCGGAGATGCGAGCGGCGATTCTGCGCGAAATCGGTCGACTCGACGCGGGCGACGCTGACCGCACCGACCGTGCTTTCCGGAAAGCCGACCTGACGGCTATCGCCGACGCGGTTCGGACCGAGTAAGACTCCCGCGCGCCGTGGATGGGAAACGTGTCACCTTTTCGCGGGCTTCAGAGCGGATGCCCCGACGGCTACCGTCTGACAGTTTGTGAAGTAATCCGTGTTTCCGTCCGTGCGTCTCGGCTACCATCCGAAAATGGAACTGAGTTTTTTGTGGTAGCTATACTTGCAGGTGAACACCGGAAGAGTCGGCTCTACGATGCGTTGGTAGAATCTACCGACGACAGCCTGTAGCGACTCGGCCGACGGCCGCTCGCTCCCCCGGACGGCGGCCGCCGACCAGTCCCTATTCGCCCCTTTCGAACCCCATCCGAACGCCGCGGCGAGACCTCGACTGGCGGACTCCTGTCGCTTCCGCCGAGGTGGGCATGTCGAGGTCCGTTAGTGAGTACTGCTTGATTGGTTGATATGTTTCCGGTTCGAGTCACCCTTGCCGGTTTCAGCGATACGTACTGTCGCGTCGTACTGTTCGCTCGACGTGGGGTCCGTGCGACCGGTGGAGAAGCGGGTCCCGTTCCCATCGAGGGGATGTGGGATGGGTGAGCGTGTGTGGCTACAGCGGGGACCGGGACCCGTTCGAGGGTACCCTGTCCGGGTCGGAAAACCCTGTTGATTCAGGCCGTCGTCGTCAGTACCCCGGGGGGCGTGCTTTTCCGGTCCCGGCCCCTCGGCCCGCGCATGGACCCGAAATCGGTTCTCGATGGGTGTACGGTCACGGTGGCGGACCCGACGTACGCCGTCTGCCGGACGGACCGGCCGGCGACCGACGCGTTCGCGACTGTCACCGACGAGAGCGAGACGACGGTCGTCGTGGAGGGGGACAGTCCGGCCGTCGAGGATGCCACCGACGTCGAACGCGGGTGGCGACGGCTCACGTTCGAGGCGGACCTCCCGTTCGAACTGGTCGGCTTTCTGTCTACGGTCACGACAGCGCTCGCGGACGCGGACGTCGCCGTGTTCGCGTTATCCTCGTACTCGACCGACCACGTCTTGGTCGGGGACGATGACCTAGGCGCGGCGGTCGAGACGCTCGAAGCGTTGGGGTGTGACGTACGTCGGTAACCCAATCTCCGGGCCTGAGACTGGTCCGTGACCGACAGCACCCGGCATGTGATAACCCTTAACACGACGCTTAGCGAAGTTCCACGCGAACGTTCCAGAGTACCGAGGGACTGCAGGGTGAGGTGGTTCGGACGTTCACCACGGAGGGGTATCTATGGCCACAGCCACACGCGACGCGGAACAGCTCATGAACGACTACGTCGCCATCTACAACGAGCAGGCCTACGAGAAGATTCAGGACGTCGTTGCCGAGTCGATAACCGTCCACGACCCCGGTGTACCGGACGCCGTGGAGGGGCGGGACGCCTTCGAAGCGTACGTCCGCGAACTCCACACAGGGTTCCCGGACTTCCACGTGACCGTCAACGACATGCTCGCGGGGGACGGCGTGATGATGCTCGATTGGACGGTGACGGGCACGCACGACGGGCCGTTCAACGACGTCGAACCGACCGGAAACGAGATGCGTCTGGACGGCATGGACAAGATTCGGTTCGCAGATGGGATGATTCAGTCGCATCGCGTCTTCTACAACTTGCAGGACTTGCTCGAACAGGTCGGCCCGACTACCGAGTGACCGGTCGCTCGGTGCTTTTCTTTCGGCACCCGGACCGACGAGACTGTCCCGGAACCGAACGGCTATGTCCGTCTGGCCCGGCGTTCGGCTATGCCCGACGACGCGGCCACGTCGACGGACCTTCGTGACACCCTCCGGACGGTGGTGACGGAAACCGCCCTCCACAGCGAGTGGACTCTCGAACCGACGACCGACGGGTACGAACTGACGCTCCCTGACCGCGTGGTCCGCGTCCGAGCGCGGGACGGCCCCGACGACGCCGTCCACTGGACGCTCTCGTTGCTGGCGGACGGCGCCATCGTGAGCAAGTTCGGTCCGTTCGAGACGACGGCCAGCCTGTGTGCCAAAGTGGGTGCGCTACTCGACGGTGACGTCCACTACTCGGTCTGTTGTGACGGGTAGGCACGACGAGGTTGCCGCCGCCGGCCGGTTTACCGTTTCGCGACTCGTCTGTTCGCGGCCGCCGGCCGCTCGTACACCGCCCCACAGGAGACACACTCCCAGACGTACGCACCGAGGTACCTGAACGCGGCCTGTCCGGTTCGGGAGTCGTCACACTGCGAGCAGGACGTGGGACAGGACTTCGACGCGTTGCCGGCTGACCCGGCCGTCGGTGCCTCGTCACTAATCGAACTCAAGATTTCACGCCGCTCGGAGGCGGTCAGTTTCGCACCGAGTCCCTTGACGACGGTGCCCAACGCGTCGGCATTCGCTTCGAGTCGGTCGTGAACCGACGAACTGACCGTCGAATCGAGTCGTATCTCGGTCAGTTTCCGCGTGTGTTCGTAGTACTGGGACAGCGCGACGGTGTACACAGCGATTCGGGCCTGACCGAGGACCACGTCACGAAGTTGCTGTCTATCTATCGGCTCCGACAGGTGAGCGTTCGCCGCCGGTAGGGTATTGAACACGGGCAAGTGACTAGACGTGGCAAACACGATACGACTCTGTGGGGCCGTCGTGTTCAATAGCTCGTCAATCTGCTCGCGGAGTTCTGTCGAGAGTTCGTGCCGAACGATTGCGACGGCGGTAGTCTCCCCAGTGACGTGGTTTGCATCGCTACACGAGGTCGGGGTATGGACCGTGACGACGTCAGATAGCCACTTCTCGTAGAGTTCCCGCCGAATAGATTCGTCGAAGATTACGACCGACGGCGAGTCGATAATCGGATGCAGCGAGGGATTGCCGTTCGATGCTGACGGTGCCTCTTGATGGCGAGTTGCTTCTGACATCCCATTCCCCCAATAGTTGTGCGTTTTTTGTTATCTGATATATAGCTTGACCCGTGAGTACAGGGTATGATAATCGGACACACGCGCCGCAATCAGAGCTGGTACTCGGAACTGTGAGTTGAATCCAGCGGAATCACGGGGCCCGCGTCTCGCTGACCCAGTGGTTCGCCGCCAGGAGGGTGAAGACGCTCGCCACAGCGACGCCGACGTTCGCCTGCGACAGCGGCCACCCGGACAGCAGTCCGCTCGCCAGTGACGCGAGCACGGCGAGACAGCCACCGGAGGTGTAGAGATACCGGGTCTGCCACTTCGAACCGCGCTCGCCGCCCGTTTCGACGGCCGACGGTCGTTCGTCGGCGGGGACCGTGTCGTCGGATTCCACGGCCAGTAACGACGGGTCTCCGTCGAGGAATCCGTCGAACTGTGCGGTGTGTTCGGTCGTCTCGACGTCGCCGCGGCTCTGGTCGTAGTCGATGATGTCGGCCCTGTCCATCTTCGGGAGGTGCGACTGATAGAGCGCGATGTAGACCCGCTGACGCTGTTGTGACCGGAGGTTCTCGACGGTCGTGTCGTGTTCGAGCGCGGCGATGTGCTCGACGATGTCGCGCATCTCCGCCCGGCCGCCACACTCCTGTAGGTACTTGAGTACGAGTCGCCGACGACGACACTGCAACATGTGGAAGACGTCGTCTCGAGATAGTTCTCCGTCTGCAGTCTGGTCGGTCACCTCCTCACCGGGGTCGTCTCCGCCCGCTTCTGGACCTTTGGGACTCCCACGTACCATCTCAGTGTCCCCGGCTTCTTCGAGACCCGCCGACGGGAACGTGCCGCTTACACGTCCGAGAGCCAGTCCTAGAACTGCATCGGCGTCGCCTCGCCGAGACGCACGTCGCCCGTCCCGGGGTCGTTACTGATGTGTGTGCTGTAGTCATCGCACTCGAGGGTCTCGGGCTGATAAAAAAGACGTTCTGACGGCTGTCTCTAGCCGTCAGTCCTCGGCAGTCGCGTAGGACTCGGAAACGTCGGCCGTCACCGCGTTGACGACCGTACGCCCGTCTTCCTCGCGAGTGACGAGGCCGTCGTCCGCGAGCCGCTGGAGGTGATACGAGAGTGTCCCCTCGGTCAAGCCGAGGCGGTCGGCTAGCTCGGAACCGGTCGCGGGTCCCGCTCGGTCGAGCGAGACGAGGATGGCACGTCGAGTGCCGTCCTCGACGTCCATCTGCGACACGGTGATATCGAGGCCAGTCGGTGTGAGCCGGCTCCTACCGCGTTCGGTCGACCGCTCGACGAATCCGGCGTCGACCAGCACTCGGACGTGGTACCGAACGGTCGACACGTTGGTGTCGGTCCGGCGAGCCAGTTCCGCGACGTACACGCCGGGGTCCTCCGAGATGACGTCGTAGAGTTCCTGCCGGGTGTCGTGACCCAGCGGGTTGACGTCACCGAACCGGGAGTTGCCCACTACCAGCGTGCCAGTGGACAGGCGGGTGGCTGCCGCCGACGTCACGAGGTCCGAGTACGCGGTCCGTAGTGCGGAGCCAGCGATGCCGTGGTCGATGCTCTCCGTCGAGTGGACCGTCGTTTGTCGTGGCCGGTCGTCCGAGACGGCCGCTGACGGAGCGGTTGCCGCAGCGGCGACGGGCGTGACCGTCACGACGCCGAGTGCCACGAGGACGACGAGTATCGTCCAAGGCCGTGTACTCATTCTGTTACCTCCGGTAGGTGCCTTCTCGACGCACGCCTGTGGCACCTAGGGACCCGTCTCGGTAACGGCTCATAGCTGTTGCGAGAAGAACGAAGAGGGGGCCCGAAGCGACACCCGACGCTCCGGGCTAGTGCAGGAGTTCACCCTTCTGAATGTCGACGACAACGGACTCGTCTTTGGTGATGGACACCGTGTACTCATCGACCGCCAGTGAGACGTGTACCGACTCACTCCCCTGCAAGAGCTGTTCCAGGGCGTCCAGGTCGACGTACTCGTGTAAGACGAAGTCCAACTCCCGCGGCTCTACGCCCTCTGCTGCGGCGAGACACTCGAGTATCCTGACTGTGATACTCTCCACGGTGCAAAGCAGTCAGTATCCCGCAACTAAACACAGCATGCCCAAAGAATTAGGTGTTATTTGAAGTGGGCGACGGGCTATATTGGGATGAAATCCGGGTCGACGGCGCTCAAGCGGTTCGTGTTCTCGAAGTACTGGTAGAACGACTCGTAGCAGTCGGTGCACTTCCCGTCGGCGTCGTACCGGAGCGTGTGCCAGTCGGCGACGATTGCGCAGTAGCGTTTGGCGCGCGTGAGCGCGACGTTCAGGCGACGGGGGCCGTCCGCGGGTCGGCCGAGAAAGCCCACGTCTCCCTCGCCGTTGCTTCGGACGAGCGAGAGGACGATGGCCGTTCGCTCGCCACCCTGAAACGAGTCGATGGTGTCGACGGTGACCCGGTCGGCCACGTCGAGGGTGTCAGACAGCGTGTCTCGGATGCAAGCCAGTTGCGCGGTGTAGGGTGTGATGACGCCGATTTCGTCGGGCGGGACGTCCTCCAGTAACTCCGACACGAGGTGGGTGACGAGGCGCGCCTCCGTCGGGTTCGCCTTGGAGTGGCCGACGGTCCTGACTTCGCCCCCCACGTTGTACCCTTCGAGCGCCGGTCGGTCGGGCAGGGAGTCGACGGCACGGCCGTTCCGAAGCGTGCGGTCGTAGAACTCTCGGTTCGGGAAGTACGCGATGTCGCGGTGCATCCGGTACTGGGTCTGGAGTTGGAGGCCGACGCCCTCGTAGACGCCGCCCTCGGCGTAGAGATGCTCGAACAGCGAGTGACCGTAGCTCGACTCGGGTGGCTCGTCACGGGCGCTGAAGGGTGGTAACTGCCGGTGGTCGCCGGCCAGCACGGCCCGTCGGGCGCGAACGAGCGGGATACACGAGGCCGTACAGGTAGACTGGGTCGCCTCGTCGAGGACGAGCAGGTCGAACTCTCGGGCCACTGTGGCGGCGCTGCTGTTCGTAGTCGCGACCACCTCCGCGCGCCCGGGGACGTCGCGGTACGCGCGCGAGACGACGTCGCTGTCGGAGTTGCTCGCGTTCACTCGGTCGAGCGTGAACTCGCCGGCCCCGTGTTGCCCGTAGGCGTGCAGCGACCGTTCGTCGGGGATGTCGGCCGTGGAGGACCCGGCGACTAGGTTGTCGACGGCCTGATTCGAGTCGGCGCAGACGAGGACGCTCTCGCCCGCGGCGGCGGCCCGTCGGACGATTTCGACGAGGGTTCGCGTCTTACCGGTCCCCGGCGGCCCGTGGATGCAGAACAGGTCGTCGGCGAGTAGCGCGTGTTCGACGGCGAGTCGCTGCTCCTGATTCAGCGCCTCGTCGCGACGCTCGCTCTGGGCCGCCGCACCGTTCGAGAAGGTGACGGGTCGCGTCCCAGCGAGGACGTCGCCGAGGCGGTGGTCTCGGAGTCGCTCGACGGCCGACCGCTCCCGGTCGAACGGCACTGGGTTCAACAGCGCCGTGACGCCGAAGGTAGCGTCGTCGCGGCCGAGGACGGTGCGGAGGGTCGTCGCCCCGCTGACGGCACCCCAACCGACTCTGAGCCACACGTTCAGCCCGCGGATGCGCTCGACGGTCGCGTCGACGGGGAACTGGTCGCCGCCGCGCCCCGCAACCACGTGGAGTTCCACCTCGTTCCCCTCGTGGATACCGAACTCGGACTCCACGAAGTAGGCCCAGTCTCCGTCACGACGGTCTTCGAGGTGGGCAGGTAGGTCGACGCGAAAGCGGTACTCGCCGTCGCCCTCGGACCCGACAGAGTGGAGTCGCGGAATCGCGTCGCCGCCGGACTCGTAGAGCGCCTGTGGCGACCGACCGGCCGCACGCTCCCGGTTCGACTCCCGAGTCGCCGCACGCTCGCTCTCGACGAACGTTTCGAGGTCCGCTACGAGCGTCTCCGGGTCGATGGGGTTGCGGGCGGGTTCGCTGTCGTCGATTGGCGAGTCGTAGGTCGGCGGGTACGTCTCGGGGACGAAATCGGAGTGCCAGAACCGGATGCGGTCGGCCAGTCGCGTCTCGCCGAACGCCTCCGCGTCGAGGAAGTCGCGTTCCCCGTCGCGTTCGAAGACGAAAATCGGACCGTGGAGCGAGTGGTCGGTGAACGCCACGAACGAGTCGGCCAGCGCCGCGTCGTTCTCCCCGTGGAGGGGGATGCACGTCCAGTCCTCGTCGGGATGGGCGAGGGCGTCGTGATGCTCGGCGAACTCCGCGACCGGTCTGGCCGGCACCGACGGCCCACCGTCGACGAGGTCGGCGTCCGTCACCGCGTGGAGGGTCGCATCGGCGAGTTCGAAGTCCCCGATGACGTGGTCGAACAGGAGCGACATCTGCCTCCGCGCTTGCCCTTCCGGAATAAAACACTAGGTGCAGACCGCCCGTCGGGACGCCGCTCACGCTCGACACGCGACCACTCGGCCGGCAGTCGAGGGTTGAGTTTGCGTGATGAAGACGTAACCGACGCGGGAACGTACGAGGTGGACGGCCCGGCGGTGCTCACCTACGAGGACTTCCTCGACCGGACGGCGGACGTCGCCGGACGGCCGTAGATAATCGGTCCGGTCCCGGTGTTGACACCCCGCCAATCGACCTATTGGGTGCTCGTGACGGGTCAGTCGTCGACAGCAGGGACATCTCCCCGGACCGAACTGCCCATGGCTTAGGCCACTTTTGAAACATCAACTACATTTAGGCTGAGTGCGTATAGGGTGATGCCGGGACAGGGTCGTCACTCGGTTCCGGAGTGCTGTCAGAGGCGCACGATGTCTGAACTCGTCGGCTCTGCCGATTGGGACGGACATCGATTTGCAAACTGCTGACACGCGGCATACAGAAATGATTATTTACTTCTCGTTTGTACCATTTGGTAGGGACCCGGCTTGTCACCGTTTGGTGACGACGTGCCTCTGACAGCAACGAATATCCGGGTCCCAGGTACTGACCGCTGAGCGACGGCTGTGAGCGTCTGTCAGTCGGCCATCGGCAGCCACGGGGCGTGAAAGAGCGGTAGAGTACCCACGGTGACGGTTCACGTCACCGCTCGACGGCTGGGACGAAAATTCCCTACGCTGCGAGCCGATTCAGGGCCACGTCCCGGCCTGCTCGCCGGCGTCGATGACGCGCTGGAGTGCGACGACGTAGGCGGCGGTCCGGAGCGACGGGAGTTCTCGGCTCTCGTAGGCGTCGACGAGGTTCCAGAACTGGTCGACGATGGTCGAATCGAGTTCCTCGTTGACGCGCTCTTCGGACCAGTAGAACCGCTGGCGGTTCTGCACCCACTCGAAGTACGAGACGACCACACCGCCGGCGTTCGCGAGGATGTCCGGGATGACGAGGACGTCTTCGTCCCTGAGAACGTCGTCGGCCGCGGGCGTAATCGGGCCGTTGGCTGCCTCGGAGACGACGTCTGCCTCGATGTCGTGTGCGAGTGACTCGTCGATTGCGTTCTCCAGAGCGGCCGGAATCAGCAGGTCGACGTCCAGCGTCAGCAGTTCGTCGTTGGTGAGTTCCTCGTCGGCGCCGTCGTACCCGGCGACGCTCCCGGTCTCGCGTTTGAACTCCTTGACGTCGACGGGGTCGAAGGAGTCCTCCGCGTAGATGGCTCCGCTGGAGTCCGAGACGGCGACCACGTTGGCCCCCATCTCGTAGATGAGTTTCGCCGCAATCCAGCCGGCGTTGCCGAAGCCCTGCACTGCGACCGTCGCGCCTTCGAGGTCCTTATCGAGATACTCGAACGCTTCACGCGCCGCGACGACAGTCGAGCGTCCGGTCGCCTCGACACGGCCCTCGCTCCCACCGCTCGAAAGGTCCTTCCCGGTGATGACACCCGGTTCGGTGGTGTTCTCGATGGTCTCGTAGGTGTCCTTGATCCAGTTCATCTCGCGCTGACCCGTATTGACGTCCGGCGCAGGGATGTCTCGGTCGACGCCGATAAGCGGGGTCAACTCCTCCGCGAAAGCGCGGGTGATGCGCTCCAATTCGCTTTCGGAGTATTCGCTGGGGTCGATGACGATGCCGCCTTTCCCGCCACCGAGGGGGATGTCGCTCGTCGCCGTCTTGTAGACCATCCACCCCGAGAGCGCCTTGACCTCGTCGCGGCTGACCTGCGGGTGGTATCGGATACCGCCCTTGTAGGGGCCACGGTCGCCGTTGAACTGCGACCGGTACGCACGGAACACTTCGACCGAACCGTCGTCCATCTCGACCGAGAGGTTCGTCTCCAGTATCCGCTCGGGGTTCTTCAGCCGCTCGATCTGGCCGTCGGAGACGTCCAGGTATTCAGCCGCCTCGTCGATCTGTGTCCGCAAGCTCTGGTACGGGTTTATCTCGGACATACATCTACCAGCGAAATCGAGATACCAAAAGCTATCCATTGTGTCCGGATTTTGAGTATATCCGGGGGTAGAGATACCTCTACCGAGAGGGCTTTCTCCGCACTTCTATGGCGGTCTATGGTCTCAGAGCGTCATCTTCTTATCATATTCTCTAACTTTCAGTCCGCCCGACTCTTCGGAGACCCGAACAGCGGTCTCTGTGTCGAGTGCCACAGCGTCTCCAACTTGCGTCACCTCGCTCGCTGGAACGTCGACCACGTCGACGTTCGGCAGTAGACAATCGCGGTGCTCTGCAAGTTCGAGGAGGACGTCTTCGCTGGGGAAGTGCCAGATTCGCGTGACTGCGCGGAACAGCGGCAACGACGTCGGTTCCTCTACGTACCTGACGGCTCTCGTCTCTTCTAGACGACTTTGAACGTCTGTCATGGCTGAGTCAGATTTTGCGAGTTTCGCTGAACGTCCCCAACTATCGGGTCACGACCTGTCTGCCGGTGGTCCGCCCGTTCGGTTTCACCTCGGCCGGCGGTCGCCCGGTCGATACCGTCGGCACGCATTCCGGTGATTCTGGGCGGTCGCTGAGCAGACCGGTGGCGGCGATGCTGGGTCCGACCGGCATCGTCACTCCATCGGAGTGTGGCGATTTCGCATCTCGCCGCCACAGTTCGGACAGGGGTCGGGATTGTCCTCCGCAACGACGACGGCTCCGCACTCGAAGCACTCGTACGGCGTTTCCTCGTCGGGAGTTTGCGTGACATCTCTCATAGTGCGCTCACGAGTGCCAGCCGTCGGCCGCGGCACTCAACTGGAACAAAGACGGGTATAAGCGAATACTCTGTAGTTTAGCAACAAGGTAGGCCGAGAGGTGGGAGTTTACTATTGAACCCTACCTCTCGGCGGGACCGACGGAGACGCTCTGTTCTTCGAAAATCGTCGTGAACAGCTTTCGTTGTACTGTCCGGACGTGCTGATAGAACGCGGGCGGGGAGATATCGAGCATCGAGGCGACGTCTTCACCGGTGCTCTCACGTGGCGACTCGAAGAAGCCGCTGTAATAGGCCGTCTGGACCACTTCGAGTTGCCGTTCGGTGAGGTCAGAGAGGAACCGCGTGTAGACGTCGTGCTCTGCCCCTTGGTCGAACGTCTGCTTGCTGTGGAGTTCGACGTCGGCGAACGCCTCGTCCATCAACTGCGAAACCGTCCTGAGGTCGATGCTGTCGGGAGCATCGATGGTCAGCGTCGTGGACGTCGCGTCCGCAGTCGCTTCCCGGAAGACGGCACCGTGGTCCGCCAACTCCAGCGCGAGAAACGGCCGGGTGAGTCCCAGTCGAAGGACGCCGCCGTCGCTCTCCTCGCTTATCTGTCGGACGTCGGCGACGCCGGCGAGCTCGGATGCGGCAGCCTGCACGTCCTCGATATCGGCATCTTCGACGGTGACGAACACGTAACTGCCGTCTGTCGTCTGTTGGACGCCGCCCTGGTAGGAGAGGGTGCAGTCGGCTACCCGGGCGAGACGGGAGAGGATGAACGTCTCGTCGTCGATTTCGAACGTGGCACGGGTCAGCGAGGTCGTGAGAAGTGCGTTTCGCCGCTCGATGGCGCTGAGTGCCGAGGCTATCGTCTCCCCTAGTTCAACCATTACGGACCGAGCGGTCGTATCGAACGCGTCCCGAGAGTCCGCATACACCGTCAGGACGCCGTGCGTGAGGTCGTTGTACACGAGCGGAATGCTCAGGACGGACATGAAGTCGCGGGTGAGTGCGTCTGCGCGCCACGAATCCTCACGGAGGTTGGTCGCGACGTTTGGCACCATGGTCACGTCGCCGTCCGCCGCAGTCTTCCCGGCCGGTTCGGTGCCCGAGGGGTCGACGCTGAACTCGTTGCTCTCCAGATACCCCTGTTCGTCACCCGCCCACGCCCGCGGTTCGAGCGTGTCGGACGTCGAGTCGACGCCACCGATCCACGCGAAACTGAACCGGTCGTCGCTAGTCAGCAGTTCGCACACGCTGTGGTCTATCTCGTCGCGCGTTTCCGCCTGTACTATCGCCCTGTCGATAGCTCTGATGGTCTCGTTGATGCGGTTCAGTGCAGTGAGCTGTTCGTTTTGCTGCTGGAGCTGTCGCTCTTGGGCGCGGAGTTGTGACTCTCGCGTGACGCGGTCGAGTGCCGCCTCAGCGGTCGCCGCGAGCAGGTCCGCGAGTTCTCGGGTGACCTCGTCGAACGCCCCGATGTCGGTGGTCCCGGCGACGAAGATGCCGTGGTCGCCAAGCGGGACGTAGCCCGCACTCCTGAGGTCCGTGGCCCGGTTATCGAGCCGCTCGGCCTCGTGCACGTCGTCGAAGAACATCGCCGTCCCCTCTATGAACGCCGACCCAGGAAGCGAGTCTCCGTCGGCGTGAACGCCTGGGAGAGGGCCGTGGCTATCCCGCATCGCCTGCGAGTAGGTGGCCGGTCGGAGTTCGTTACTGTCGGCGTCGAACAGGTACACCGCGGTCGCGTCGAGGTCGAGGACACCCGGAGCGTTGTCGACTATCTGTTGGGCAATCTCGTCGTGGGTTCCCGCGTACAGGAACCCCCGTGCGAGTTCCTGTAACGTCGCCAGCGCCTCCTCCCGTTGCTTGCGTTTCGTGATGTCACGGCAGCTGTAGAGTAGCTTGCCGCCTTGGATGTCGACCTCCCGGACGTTGACCAGTAGCGTATGTTCCCGACCGGCCTTGTCGGTCGCCGTACACTCGATGTTCTTGAGGCTCCCAGTCTCGGCGAGTTCCTCCCGGTCGAAGAGGTCCTCGCCGAGGAGGTCGTCGATAGTCCCCCGAGTACGTATCTCGTCCGCCGTGTATCCGAAGATGAAGTGGACGTTGGGACAGACGTACGTGTAGTCGCCGTCCTCGTCGGTGATGAGGACGGTGTCGGTCATGTTGTTGAGCGTTACCCGATGGAGTTCTTCGGACTGGCGGAGGTTGCGTTCGAGCGCGACTCTATCCGTAATCTCGACGCCCTTGACGACGATGGAGGAGAGGTCACCGTGGTCGTCCTCGACGGGCCGAATCGAGAGGTCGATGACGCGCTGGGTCTCGCCGTCCCGCGGGTCGGCGATGGTCGCGTTGCTGAACGTCCCGTCGCGCGTCTGTTCGACGAGTTGTCGGACCTCGCTTCGGGTCGACGCCGTGTTCGACCAGCACGTGAGCGACCAGAACGGCTCTCCGACGATTGGGTCCGACTCGTCGTCTATCATCTCACGTGCTGTCTGGTTAGCCCGGACGAGGGTTCCGTCGGGGTCGAGAACCCACGTCGCCGTCTGGCTGTCACGGAATACGGCGTCGAACTGCCGCGCCCGTTCCCGTCTGTCACTCGCCCGCCGTTCGGAACGCAACGCGTCTTCGATTCGGTTCGACATCGTCGCAGCCGTCTGCTCAGCGGGGTCTTCGACCACAACGTAGTCGGTGACGCCGGCCGAAATGGCCTCGCTGGCGACTGTTTCGTCGCCGTTCGCCGTTCCGAGAAGGACAGGCAGTGTCGGCTCTGTTTCCCGCACCTCTCTCAAAAGGTCGAGGCCGGTCGTCCCATCCAGTGTATACGCCGTGACGAGGCAGTCGATGGGGCTCTCGTCGACGACACTCAACCCATCCTGTGCCGTTTCAGCCCGATGTACGGCCGCTCCAGTGTTTGATTCGAGTTCCGCTGCGAGTGCTTCCAGCCAGTCGGTCGCGCCGACGAGAAGGACGTCCGCAGATTCGAGCGGGAATCTGGTCCCCATCGTCAGTCACCCTCTAACCGGTCATCGACTTGGATTTCGTGCGCGCGCGCCGAACCGATTCCAGTCCCGTGACCCTGGCTGGGGAGGAGAAGCGCTTTCATCGATGGTTCACAATCAAACCCCTCTCAGTAAAGACGTTCGGTAGTCAACAAACCGGTCCTGTACGGCGACGTCGCTGAACGTCCGCAACTGCCGTCGAGAGTGCCCGGCGAGTCGAGCAATCTCACCGCATCACAGGCATCCGCGTGTCTGACTGCACCCACGCGTCTTCGTTTTCCACGTCCTGAACGACTGTCAGTAGTGTAGACCCGCTCCGGTATTCGATTGCCCGATAGTTGCCGTGCTGACGAACGTCTTCCTCACCGTCGGTTAGCATTGCTGGTCGTCTCCCCCCGAAAGTGCCGAATCAGTCAGTACCGGTGGCGACTCGCTCCCGAGTTCTCGGACAGACACAGTGTCGTCGTGACCCACTTGCACCTCGTAGTCTTCGACAGTGAAGGTCGCATAGCCCGACGCGGCGTTCCCACCGCTAGTGGTCGAATCGAATAGCGACGATAACGCGTCTACGTCGATGTAATCGTTTAGAGGCGGGAGTTCTGCAGGTTGCACCCCACGCTCCCGAGCGAGCTTTTCTGTAATCTTCAGCAGTACGCTATCATCACCGCCTGAACAGTGCGGACTTCGGGTCGAGGACCGGTTCATCAATACAATAGATACTACTGTTCCAACCGACTTACTCTCTATTAGTAAGTATATACCGCTGGGGGAGACGGAGAGGCTAGACTGCTAGCCCCCAAGAAATGAGCGAGGCTCCTGGAGTCAACTTGATTCAGCGAGCGGAAGTAACCCGTCTCATACCGACGGTTGTGTCTGCCTTTGTTCCTCGGTCACTCGCCGCCGTCGCCCGCCGCCGTGGAATCCTCTAGTGCGGACGATTTTGTCGGCAGGGGACCTACACGACGGTCTGGACACCTTGGCGGATGGTCGTTCCGAGAAGGTACCCCGAAACACCGAAGAGAACCCCGTATAGAAGTGCCATCTCGATTGGGAAGGTGACCGCATACTGAGGACTGATAGGGGAGGCAAAGTGGTTCACTCCCCATCCCGCGACCGGCGCACTCGCTAGCAGTACCGTCGGCACCACTCCCGCTCTGAGAGACGCACTTACCACTGCGAGTCCCAGAAGGACACCACCACCGAGGTAGAAATACATCCCCAGGCTCCCGTCGTAAGTCGGTAGGGCTTATTGGATCGGCAGATAACTCTCCGTGACGGCAACGTAGCGAGCAGTCCCAACACCAGCCACGACTGCAAGGAGGGAGACGACGACTGCGCTCACCCGATTCCCGATTGGTCGTATCGGGGGCTTTGCTGCGGCCGAGTCAACCAACGATTGGACTTGCGAACTGAATCGACTCATTTTGGAGGGCTCCATTCACTCCGAGAATCGATTCCGTAATAAATCGGCCTGAGACTCAAAGTTCGGTTTCAGCGACGCCGCTTACAGGGGGACTCGTAGTGCGTATCCTCGACGAAACCGCTGATACAACGTCGCGGCCGCGCGACCGATACGCGGTGTGTTGATGGCACCCCCTCGCCAAGCAATCAGCGATTGACCCGCTCCTGCCCGAAAATCGTGGTCCCCCACGTTTCACGAACCACTGAGAACGGGCCCTGACCCAATCAATTCGGCTCTACGTTCATCATCTACGACGACGAACGTTCTGATGGGTCCCGAACAGGACTCGAACCCGGCCGCGGTGTGTGTTGTACCATGCTCGATGCCGCAGGCCGACCCGAGGGTTCGGGCCCCCCTCCCCCAAATCCGTGCTTGTGTGGCCTCCTCCGTGGGGGGTTCTGTTCCATCGACCTGTCGGCTCGCGACGGAAAAGTTAGCGTACACAGTATCCACAGCGCTGGTTCCGTGAGGTAAGGCTCCCTTCGTGGTCAGAATCAGCACCTATCACTGGTCAGTAATACGGCGGCATCGGTCGTCGAGTGGTCGAGCGTACGAACTGTCGGCTGTCACATCGTGAACACTGGTACCTCGAGTGAGCCGATGACGCGGTTCGTTATCGAGCCGATGAGCGGCTTGTCGGGGTCCGAACGGCCCCGCTTCCCCATGACGACGAGGTCGATGTCGTGCTCCTCCACGTACTCGATGATGGCCTCGATGGGCGTGTTCGCCGTGACCTTCGTCACGGTGGGAACGTCTTCGTCGGCGGCGAGGTCAGCTATCTCCGAGACGAACGTCTGTCCCTTCTTCTCCATCCGGTCACGCGTCTCTTCGATATCGCTCGGGATGGCGACGTAGTCGGCGTCGCCCATGTCCATCGCGTACAGGACGTGCAACGTGGCTCCGTTGCGCTTTGCGAACTTGATGGCCTGAATAGCTCCGTTTCGGGCGGATTTACTCCCGTCGGTCGGAACCAGAATGTCGTCGAAGTCGATGGCTTCGTCCATGGCTGACGTATCATCCCAGAACAAGTAATTCTTGCCCACGGTTCACACTGTAGACGGGGATTACTGCACTGGCAGAGGTGGTCGCCGAGGACACTGTGAGTGCACTCTGTCATTGACGCCGACTACGCCCGCAGCGACTCCCGACCGACCCCCTCGAACCCCGGCCGAGGGCCTCAGTTCGACGTCTCGTCGGCCCATCGCAGTATCTCAGCGCGCAGACTCGGCTGTCGTTTCGACGACCGCACCAGCACGGCCGATGGCGACGGCGTTGACGACGGCACCGAGAAGCAGAACGACGCCGCTGAAGTACAGCCACGTGACCAACAGGAGGATACTCGCGATGAGATTACCCCCACTTCCACTCAGAGAAACGTACACCTGGAACAACACCTGCAGGATAGTCCACCCGACGGCCCCGACAATCGTCCCTGGAAGTACGTCGCGCGGTGCGACGTCGACGTCCGGAAACAAGTAGTACATCGGGAAGAACGCCACGCAGAGGCCGACGACGAGTAGCAGGGGGATTACACTTCCGATGAATGGGATTCCCGAGAAGAGCGCGACGATACTGGTGGCTCCCACCATCGCGATGATGCCCAGCGTGAGAGTGAGAAGCACGAGCAGACTCTTCTTGATTTGGCCGAGGAGCGACTCCTTGGCAGTCGTCTCGTAAATCTCCGAGAACGCAGTATCGAGGCCGCGGAATACTTTGATTGCACCCCAGACGAGCGTGAGCGCCCCGATGAGAGAGGCCCCAATCGTCGAGCCGGTTCCGGCGTCGCTCTGTTGGGCTATCATCACCTCGATAACGCCGCCGACAGATGGAGAGACACTGGTGGTGGTGACGTCGATAATCTCTTGCTGTAGTTCGGGCGCGCCCAGGACAGACACTGCGAGTAAGAAGAACAGGACCAGTGGGACGAGCGAGATGAATGCGCTGTAGGCGATACTGCCAGCGAGGAAGGTCACGTTCTTCTCGCTGAAGACGGTCTTGACTATCTTCGCGTGCGAGATAGCCGCCTGCGTGTCCATACCTCGTATATCTCACTCGGACACCGTAATCGGCGGGGCCGCTACTGACTGGCCGGTGGTTAACTGTATCGCAGACCCGCTCAAATCCCGCTCTCCCGTGCTTCCGCGTCAAGTGTCGTCGACGAACAGGTCGAACGTCGTCCCGGGCCGGCGGGTGACGATTTGGACGCCAACGTAATTCCCCCGGTCGTCCGTCCGATACGAGCACTCCTCTATCTGGCCGACGCCGCGCCCGTAGGAGAGGCGCGGCGGCTCTGCGAACGGGCGCTCGAAACGGACGGTGACGGAATCGCTCTGCGGCCCGGTCGACACGTCACGGTGGACGCCGTCGGCCGGCGTGTGGTTCTTGACCTGTGAGCTCGGGCTCGAGATACGCCACGGCTGTTGGCCGTCCGCCCAATTGCCGGCGTAGTGGTTGTTCCCCGCGCTGTCGGTCTCGGTGATCGCGGGTGCGCCGTTCTGGTGTACCGTGTTCGCCCGAACGGTGACGCCCGAGTCGGCCACGAGGATTGCCGGTGACGTGCGGTCGGCCGCCTGATTGTTGGCCGTGATGTGATTCGCGGAAATCGAGTTGCCCACCGTCGACGACGACCCCTCTACGAGGATGCCGGCGGTTCCCGCCCGGCGGACGTAGTTCCCCCGGATGGCGGACTTGGCCGCATCGCTGAGTCGGATACCGACCTCCCCCGGGCGTGTGATGAGGTTCCCGTCGACCGCCGCAGCGGTTGCGCCACCCACTCGAACACCCGCACGGCTGGACCGGGCGATGCTATTGTGTTGGATGCTGAGGTCCGACACCGACGTCTCGAAGACGTGAATCCCGTGGCCGCTGTAATCGTAGAGCTCGTTGTTCTTGATGGCGACGTTTCGGGCCTCTGCGACGTCGATGGCGACGCCGGCGAACCCCTCTTGGTCGGTCTGGAGGGCCTCGGTCGTCTGGACGCTCACGTTGTTCTGGACGCTGACGTTCTGGATAGGCTTCGGTCCGCGGATGTGACAGAAGCTCTTGTGTGAGCCGAACCCGATATTGCCGAAGATACTGACGTACTCCTTTGTGGAGGTCTGGGCCGTGTTTCGGGCCACTCCTATCAGGCTCCCTTCGACGCTGTTGCCGAGCAGGTTGCCGAAGATGGCGACGCTCTGGGCGGTATTGTTGTTCCGTTTCGGTGACCAAAGGTCACAGGCGACCGGCCGGTCGAGCCCGTTCGTGATGACGTTGCCCGAGACGATGAGGCGCTTGCCGCCGAGCTGGACGCCCCGGTCGCCGTATCGGTGGATGCGGTTGTTGATGACGCGGACTCCCGACGCCTGTCGGGCGACGCTGATACCGCTGCCGCCGTCCCCGTGGCGTGTGGGGTAGGTCGCGCGAATCTGGTTGCCCTCCAGCGTCACGTTCTGTGCGTCACGGACGGTGATGCCGTGGAGGCGGTTGGCGGTCTGGCTCTGGCCATCCGGATTTCCGTGAAAGCCGACACCGCGGACGTCTATCTCTCGACACCGGGAATTGTGCCCGATGCGGATGCCGCCGACGTTCGCGCCGTCTGCGGGCTTGATAACTGTCGGGACTTCCGGCCCGTCGACCGTTACGCCGTCGACGTCGATGTCCTGCCAGTCAGTCGTACGATACGGGGCGTTCTCTTGGCTAATATAGACCGTCTCGCCCGCCGAGAGGTCGTCGAACGCCGCTTCTAGTTCCGTTCGCGTCCTAACGATGGTCCCGTCTTTCACCTGACGG
Source organism: Haloarcula sp. H-hyl6 (assembly GCF_056934455.1). Classification (NCBI taxonomy): domain Archaea; kingdom Methanobacteriati; phylum Methanobacteriota; class Halobacteria; order Halobacteriales; family Haloarculaceae; genus Haloarcula; species Haloarcula sp. H-hyl6. Next base: position 154,027 of record NZ_JBRIIK010000003.1, on the reverse strand, counting down.
CCGTCGGCAGCGGTTGAGTTCTGACCCATTATGTTACAGCCCGAGAGCGTTCCCGCAGAGGAAGCGAGAAGCGCACAGAATGTCCGACGAGGAACATCGGCCATTACCGTTGAAGGCTATCGCTCTCGCGAGTAATGGAACTGGTGGCCGCCTCGACGAAGATAAAGGCCGTACGCAAGCGGTATCGATGGGAACCACGCCCGCTCAACGGAAGGATGAGGCTCTGGCTACGGCCACAACCCTCGTGCTTCGTGGGCTTCCGCGATGCGAGACAGCGCCACGATGTAGGCTGCGTCACGCCAGGTGACGTCGCGCTGCTGGAACTCCGACTGAACCGCATCCCAGGCGGACTGCATCTCCGCTTCTAGTTCGTCGTTCACCCGTTCGAGTGACCAGGCCCGGCGATTGATGTCCTGGAGCCACTCGAAGTAGCTCACCGTGACGCCACCGGCGTTGGCGAGAATGTCGGGAATCACAGCGACATCCCGTTCGGCGAGAATGGAATCAGCCGTGGTCGTCGTCGGACCGTTCGCGCCTTCGACGACGAAATCCGCGGCGATTGCGTCCGCGTTCTCCTTGGTGATAACGTTCCCCAGGGCGGCCGGAATGAGAACGTCGACGTCGAGCGTGAGTAACTCGTCGTTCGAAATTACCGTGTCCGCATATTTTGTGACCGCTTCCGGTTCTTCGTCATGTGTCGGGACAGACACCGTCTCTATTCCCTTTGGCTCGTACATGGCCCCGTTCACGTCGCTGATGGCGACGACTGTCGCGCCCCAGTCGTCGAGGAGGCGGGCAGCATTCGCCCCGACGCTCCCGTATCCCTGCACTGCGACCGTCGTTTCCTCGAGTGCCCGGTCGTAGTGTTCACACATCAGTTGCGTGATAATAGCGACACTCCGTCCGGGGGCTTCTTCACGGCCTTTACTGCCGCCGACCACGGGCGGCTTCCCGGTGACGGCGCCGGGTATCGTTTCGCCCTCCTGCATCGAGTACGCGTCCATCAACCACGCCATCGTCTGGTGGTCTGTCCCCATATCTGGTGCAGGGATATCCCGAGTGGGTCCGATATTGTCGCGAAGTTCTTGTGTGAACCGCCGAGTGAGCCGCTCTTTTTCGCCAGTACTCAGCTCCTTTGGGTTGACAGCGACACCGCCTTTCGCCCCACCGAAAGGGAGATTCATGACCGCGCATTTCCAGGTCATCCACATGCCGAGGCCCACACACTCGTCTCTGGTCACGTCGGGGTGGTATCGAATTCCACCTTTGTACGGTCCTCTGACACTGTCATGCTGGGCGCGATAGCCCGTGAACACCTCGACCGTCCCGTCGTCCCGTTCGATGGGTACGGTCACCTCGTGGACCTTTTTCGGGTGTTTGAGTCGTTCGACGATATTCGGGTCGATATCGAGATGGTCGGCAGCATGGTACAACTGGCGGCGAGCAGTTTCGAGTGCCGATTCCGATTCGGTCGATTCCGCCGTCTCGTCGCGGCCGGACTCAATTTTCGATGCCATGGTCACTCGAGCGGTGTCCGACGGTTTCGCATCGGTCCGCTACAGTTGGGGCATTGGCCGGGGCTGTTCTCTGCGACGACGATATTGCCACACCCGAAGCACTCGTACGGAGTTTCTTCGTCGGATTCAGGGTTGACGTCTCTCATTGTGAGTCACGAGCGCCCGGTTTGGTGGGGCACTCTATAAGGGGTAATAATTGTATAAGGGAATATCCGACTATTCACAATATAACTCAATCCGAATATAGTGGTTAGCTATTGAACCATCAGAGACGAGGCGGCTAGTGAGCGTCTTTCTTGAACAGTGCGGTAACAATTCCGCTGGAGGATTCAAGCGCGCTCATGGAACGCAGGCCACGCTCGCCACGACGCCTCCGAAGTCCGCCTCACACTGTCGACGGTGTTCTCCAAACTATCGCTGCCTGCATTACAGGGGTAGGACGAGTATACTGTCGTTCTCTCTCACGAGTGACCGGAAAGAGAGACTTCAGACAGTCGGTTTCAGACAGTTCGAGTATAGGCCCTCCAGTAATCTGGTAAGTAATCAACATGCAAATAGTAGCCAATTTATAACAATATCGATAGCGGTGTTGTGTCGTCGTGGGTGGACTAGATGGACCAGACTCCGAGTCTAATTCTCGAAAAACGAGTTGGACAGGACCACGATACTATACCGTTCCTTTCGTACGAACTCACATCTCACGTAGACCAAGCACTCAAACTACGGGTATCGGACTGTCTGCCGGGGCAATTCCATCCTGATGAGTTACGCTTCAAGAGGGAGACAGCCGACCACTGGACAGTCACCGACGACCGGTTCCTCTTCGAGCGTGCTATCGACTCGGAAGGAACACTGAAAACAGTGGTTGGCGTTCAGACTGAGGACGTTGACTCGCTGAACGCGTTCGCAGGGATGCCAACCGTCGAAGTCGCCCCGATCGAGTCTGAGGCGGACAAGGCCGACTCGGACTGGATACAGGTACCGGAGAACCAACTCGATATCCGGGGCCTCCCAACGGGAGAGTCTGCCACCATCGAGGAACAACTCGTTAGCGACGGGGGAAAAACTCCGTCAACGGTAGCACGAAGTCCCTCAGGAGAGGTGTCCGATAGTGACCAACCTGACTCGCGGGACGAAGCATCTGATAGGCTCGAATCGGCAATTCCGTCGGTGAAAGCCCTTGAATCGGATGGCGGAAAACCGACACTCTCGGATATCGACGTGGCCGCCAAAACGGCCGGCGACGGACCCAGTGAGCTACCTGCCCACTCTGGGACCACGCTCGTCGACGAGTTCATTCGGGCCCTCCAGGAGCCTGAGCTCTCCGATGTCCAGCGAAGGACGCTCCGTGCAGAACTCGGAGTCGAACCGGCGGCGAGTACGAACGCGCGTATAGAGCAGTGTCAAACACAGCTGAGTGATCTCGCAGCCTACATTGACGCGCTCGAAGAGTTCCTGAACGAGGAAGGCACCGGTGAGCAACTCCTCACAGAAGTTCAACGCGAACTGTCGTCCATCGAAGAACAGGTGACGGAGCTCGAGTCAGAGATTACGACTATTGCTAGGCGAGAAAGCGAATTACGGAAGCGAGTCGATAGTGTCGAGACCATGGAGTCAGCACTCGACGACGTCGAGAGTACTGTCGACTCTCTGGAGTCACGCCTTGATGAGACAGCGACGTCCCAGCAGACAGAGGTCGATTCGCTTCGAACGGCTATCGAAGAACTCAACGAGTGGCGATTAGAGGTAACGGGGGCGTTCACCGACACGTAGCGAGCGGAAGCCTACACGTTTAGCCGTGGGTGGATGTCAGGAAGAAATAGTGTCGTCTGGCTTCTCAGTACGTCAGTATCCGCCGTTCCCCGGTTGTTCGAAAACTCTCACTGATTCAATCTGAATACTATCACTGAATGGTCTGAAATTCGCGCTATACAACCCCCGGAGACAGTACCCAGGTAATCAGTCTTCCTCGTCGTCTCGCTCGGGTAGGTGACGGGTCGATTTCATCCATCGCTGTTTGGCCGCTTTTCCGAGGTACGCACCTGGGTCATCTGCGATGTCGTAGGGGATGTCTCTCCTCACAGCCGTGCTGAGGTGTTCGCTTAACTTGCCGCGCTTCCAGTACCACAGGTCGGCCGCCGCTACGAGTACCAACGCCGCCAGCGAGACAGCTACCAAAACGCTGGTCGAATCATCGAGTGGGAACACGACGAAGTAGGTCAGAATCAGCACAATCGCCAGTGAGGACGCGTAGAAGAGGTACACGATCGAGGTAAAATCTCGATAGTCCGAGCTATCCCGGTATCGGAGGTTCGGTATACGGACAATTAAAGCTCCTCGGTCGAGCGGCCTGCTACGAGGCCGTCGAAGCGACCCCACTCGGAGCACGAGTCGTTACGTTCGTACATCGTCTGGCGTCCCTCGTGCTCGGTGCCCACCTCCTAGCTCTCGTCTTCCCGGAGATTGTCTACCTGTTCGGCGGTGCGAGTGAATTAGCTAAACCTATTGCCTGGGGTCAAAGCCGGGTTCTCACTGTTGCTCTGGCTTGCCTCGATGTCGGCGCTTGAATATCTCGGTCTGCGGTGAGGGCTGTTCGTCGTGTCGACCCAAATTAGGAGGACGGCTCGCTTCCTCGCATCCGGTCAGTGTAGTCCCAGCTATACAGCTCGTTGGGTTGGATTCTGATGCGAATCTCGTCACGTGCGTCGCTCAACAGCCATTCGGCGAGGGCGGACTCGGCGTCGCCGAGATAGCGTTCGACGAGTGCCCGAAGCGTGTCCTTCGCCTTATCCGGCGACATCGAGGCAGTTCCGTTTCCTCTGACGCCGCGGTACGGCGGCTCGTTCGTCGAGATATCGAATGCGACTTCGGGGTCGCTATCGAGAAACCGGACGATGTGAGCGTTCGACCACGTCGCACACTCGAACGACTCGTTCCGGTACCGAAACCACAGCGCGACCATCCAGAGCGAGCCGTCTCCTCGTTGGGTGGCGATACGTATCGGAATCCTTGATTCCTCCAGAAACTCTTGGAGTTGTTCCTCTGACCAGGCACCAGATATCGTGGCCATAGGGGGATCTACGGAATCAACAGAGAAAATACCATTCTGACTGTCAGATCTAGCAAGACCAACGAGGGACACAGTGCGTATCGGTCAGTCGAGTTACGACGGTGCAGCCGCATCGGCGCTGTCGGGATGGTTCGACCGAACGAGCGTCCGCGGACGGCAGCGGCGACTCAGCATCCGTAATCCTGTGAATGGTTTCGCCGTCGTGGACTGATTACCTGCCATGTGCCGACGTAACATCCTCGCCGGCGTCGGGGCCGCTACCCTCCTGCGCTGGCCGGCTGTGGGATGTGTGGGGAGACGTGGACCAGTGTCGGCTTCGCCGTGGAACCGACCGCACTTGACCGGACGGGCGTCGGCTCCTGTCTCTCCGGGTGCTCGCCGGCGACACCAGCCTGCGTCGCCAGCCACCGGCCGTCGTCCTGTTTTCGTGGCTGATGGCCGTCCAGTAGTTCTCGTGCGTCTATAGGGCAGTGCTCTCGTGGACTGTCTCGTCGCCGTAGGTCAGGCTCATACGAGGATGTCTGGACCGGATGCTAAACGGGGTGAGCCAGGGATGTAGAGTGAACGTGAAACAGCTTCAGTCAAGGATGCGACCCCTCCGACGGTAAAATCTTCATCCGCTGTCACGGCAAATCTCACGACTGAGATTCCAACGGATAGTCTTATACGGCATAACTGTCGGTTTACCAGTAAGTGACCGAAACGAGTCAGTCCCAGTTGCTGTTCGTTGGGAAGGATTGCGACCCGCTGCCAGACATCGCTACTGCGCTTGCTTCGATTCCAGAGTTCGACGTTGAGACGCTATCCAACCTCGTCGACAAGTGCCCTGACGACTTACCCGAATTGGTCGACTGTGTCCTGGTTTCTGGCGCGTTCGACGATGCGAAAATCAAAGGAACCGTCGGGATAGCTCGAAACCGGTGGCCAGAAACGCCAGTCGTGCTGGCAGTCATCGATGGAAATGGCCGGACGACGAGTGAAGACGTGCTATCCGTCGTCGACGATTGTCTCGTCGAAGCTGTCTTAGAAACGAATCAGTCAGTGCTCAAGCATCGCGTTCTCTGCACGATTCAGAATACTCGGACACGAGCTGAACTCCACCGCAATCGCGACCTTCTGAGGAGAACGCAGGAACTCGGCAACATCGGTGGCTGGGAATACGACCTCGACAAGGAAGACCTGCGGTGGACGGAACAGGTCTACGAAATCCACGAACTACCGCATGAATACGAGCCCACCGTCGACGACGCACTTGGGTTCTACCACGAGAAAGACCGCGAGGTGATGCGGGAGCAACTCGAGACGTTGCTCGAAACGGGCGAGCCGTTCAGTCTGCAGGTTCGAATCGTGACCGCGAAAGGGAACGTCAAATGGGTTCGGGTCCGTGGGGACGCAGAGACGACCGACGGACGTGTTCAGAAGACACGCGGCGCCATTCAGGATGTAACGGGGCTCGTCGAACAACGAACAGAGACTGAGAAACTACGAGAGAACCTACGAGAAGAGAAACACCGCTTGGAGCGGCTGTCTAACGTCCTTTCCCACGAACTCCGAAACCCGTTGATGGTAATTCACGGCCAATTGGAACTGTACCGCGATTCCGGGGACAGTTCGCACTTAGACGCCGTGGACCGTAACGTCGACAGACTGAACGACGTCATTGAGGACACACTATGGTTAGTACAGGAAGACGACACTGTCTCGGATATGTCGATGGTGGACGTCCAGTCGGTTGCGGAGGATGCATGGCGAAGCGCCGGTGACGAGACGGTGTCGTTGCACACCGAGTCGATGGAACGAATCCCGGCCAATAGGTCGCTCCTGCAAACGATCTTCGCGAAACTCTTCGAGAATACGCTCGCGCACACGTCGGCGTCGAGGCTCGAAGTCGGGCCGCTCTATATGGGCGATTATCTCGCTGGATTCTACGTCGCCGACGACGGGGAGGGATTCGGCAATACAGCACCGGACGAACTGTTCGAAATCGGCATCGACGGAACGAGCGGGACCTCTGGAATCGGACTCTCGGTCGTCAAAGAAATCGTGCAGAGGCACGGCTGGTCGATTACGGCAACGGAGGGGGCTGACGGTGGGGCCAGATTCGAAGTCAAGACGAGTCTGCTGTGACGTCTCCCCTTTGCAGTGCTCGATGGATCGTTGCTGTTCACTTATGCTTCCCCACTGCTTAGTCCATACTTCTCACTCGAAGTAGTGCACGCGATGTGACCTACCTGTTCCATCGAATCGCCGTGTCGCCGTCGATGGTTCCGGTGCGTGGTCCTCGGCGGCCACGATACCGTGGACCAACCAGATACGTTCGAGTCGCTTTTCTACGACTCGTCTTCGAACTCGAAGATGCGACGCAGTTCCTGCTCGATGTTGTCAGTGAAGGTGTCGAGCACTGTCTCGAACGTCTCCTCGTCTCCGGGTACCGACGCGGCTCTAGCTTCGATATCGTCCGGAAGAACGACTCGAAATCCGCCGTCGCCATCGTACACTGGTTCGCTCTCGCTCAGGACCTGCCGGTCGATCGCGCGGAGGACCTCCGAATCGCACCGGCCGTGAAGCTGCTGGTAGGCGTTCGAGTATGCTGTCTCGAGCTCCTCGAAGTAATGGACGTACTTCTCGTCGAATTTCTCCCGGTCGAACTCTGTCATGGCTGTGTTCTGATCTAATTGCTCGACCCACTCAGAGACAGCTAGTCGTCGCTGACGTCGATAATCTCGATATCGAACTCCAGCGTCTGACCTGCAAGCTGGTGATTGTAGTCGATCTGGACGACGTCGTCGCCGATGTCGACGATCTCACCGAGACCGATCTGGGTCTGGATAAACGCCCCCTCTTGGGCGTCTTGGTCGCCGACCATCGTATCGAACTCCTCGGCGCTGATCTCCTTGACGTCCTCTTCGCTCCACTCCCCGTATGCTGACTCGGGCGGAATCACGACCGTCGTCGCAGTGCCCTCCTCGAGTCCGTACAGCGCGTTTTCTAGTCCTTCGATGACATCTCCCTGACCGACTTCGACGGTCAGAGCGTCGTAGTCTCGTCCGGGCTGTTCCTCGATGACGCCTGTCTCCTCGGCGACCTCGCGGCGCGAGGTGTCGAAAACCGTTCCGTCGTCCAGTCGACCCGTATACTCAAGCGACACGGTGTTACCATCCGTGATGGTCATACTGTCCGAAGGAGAGTCGCACGGATAAACGGTTTTATCGAGTTCGGTCATCCTTCGTGAAACACAGTTGAACCCGCGCGTTTTGGTGTGCGTTGTGAGAGGTCGACGGGAGTCGGCATCGACGGTAGTAGCGGCGGCTCTACCAGGGACACGTGGGTCTGCTGAAACCCTCTTCTCGTCTTGTGGTTTCCTAAAGTGGCTAGTTTCTACCGCTTTGGGGCCAAGAGAGGAATTCTCGCGAATGTCTGCGGGGAAGGGGTTCAGCAAAGCCACCTGCTTATACTTCGCGAGCACCCCGCTCTAGATATGACTTCTGGGGTCCACGTACAGCTGGAAGTGAGCGACGCAACTGGCTGTCCCGTGTCTTCGCTGAGCGAGGAGTGTGCCATTGAATCCGTGCAAGTCAGCCCGAGTCCTGTGTCGGAGCGACCGCACGTCGTCGGTGAGGTAACAGTACAGCACTCGGAAGATGCAGGGTCAGAACTGGAGTCCGCCGACAAAGTGTTCGACGACAGTTCGACGTCGGTGTATCGGTACACACACGAGAACAGTACGTGCCCGTGTACAAGTGTTCAAAGCCACGGCTGCCCTGTCCGCGATATCCGGGCGGATTCCCAACGGCTGGTGCTCTCGTTTATCGCGTCGGACCTCGAAACGTTACGGGAGGTAATCTCCGACCTCAAAGCGTGCTGTGCAGACGTTACGGTTCGCCGCCTCACCCAGTCTGACGAATCTAATGAACGCCCCTCGTTGCTCGTCGTCGACCGAAGCGTATTCACAGACCGGCAGTACGAGGTGCTCGAAACAGCGCACGAGATGGGATACTTCTCGTCGCCGAAGAGGGCGAACTCCGAAGTGGTCGCCAACGAACTAGGAATCACGGTGCCCACCTTTATCGAGCACCTCGCCGTTGCACAGCGGAAGTTGTTAGACCAGATCCTTTCAGAGTGAATGCCTGTGTTTGCGGTCGATTGCTATCGATCCCACCCGGACAGCCCTCTCAGCAAGAACCTTGTTACCGACAACCATGGGATTAAAAAAGGCCGAGTATCTTAGCGATAGGTCGTATTCCGCCTCGCCGGCAATCGTACACGAACGCAATGTCTCAGACAATCTATCAGGAGATTGGCGGAAAAGATACAGTCGAAGCCGTCGTCACTGATTTCTACGACCAAGTCCTCTCTGACGAACGACTTACCCCCTACTTCGACGGCATGGATATGGATGACCTACGCGCTCACCAAATCCAATTCATCAGTGCAGTTGCCGGCGGTCCGGTCGACTACACCGGTGACGACATGCGCGAGGCCCACGCGCACCTCGATATCGACGAAGAAGACTTCAAAATCGTCGGCGAATATCTCAAAGCAGCACTTCAGACGAACGGGGTTGATGACGACAACGTCGAGGCAATCATGGCCGAGGTGATGGCGCTCAAAGCACCCGTTCTCGGTCAGTGATCACCCAGCCGGCCAGAGCTGGTAAAACCGGCCAACCGTCACCAGAACTACATCCGAGGTCAAGTTTGGCCAGTACAGTCGCTACGAAGGGCGCCTGTCACTCTCTGGCCGGTGATACGTGGCACGTGATCGGTTTGTAGATTCTTAGCAGACGGATAATAATCCAACACACACCAGACTGTGTTCCTTGATGTCGAACCACACACGACGCTCGTTCATCGGCGCGGCCGGACTCGCGCTCGGCGGAACTGTCCTTGCGAACACGGAGCTCTCGAGAGCTGAGGCGGCCGTAGACGCGGACGGCCAGTCGGGCTCGGACTGGCCGATGCTCGGTCGCGGTCCCCACCGAACAGGGTCCAATCCCCGAGGCACGTCGTTTGCCGAGGAACCGCTGGTCGACTGGAGCCAGCAGGTGACGGACCTGGGCCTCGGCCCGGACCCAAACAGGGAGGTCGGGCAAGCAATCGTGGACGGGGTCGTCTACTTCGGCGGGAGTTCAGGGACCGAATACGAGTCCAGAGGGGTCGTGACGGCGGTCGACCTGGAGGACGGCGCCCCGCGCTGGCGGACCGAGTTGGAGGAGCCGGCCAGCTACCCGGCGGTCGGACCGGCGGCCATCTACGTCGTCAGCGACGGCAGGCTGCTCGCCTTCTCGCGGGCCGACGGTACGCTCCGCTGGTCGAAACGGCTTTCCGATCGCTTCCTGTCGGTGCCGGCCGTGGTCGACGGGACGGTCTACACCTCGACCGTCGGCTTCGCCGTTCCCCCGTCGACGTACGCGTTCGAGGCGGCGACGGGCGAACAGCAGTGGCAGGCCGAGATCGGGACCGACTACGGCCTCCCCTCCCGGCCGGCGGTGGACGGAGATATGGTGTTCGTCGGTTCGACCGCTCTCTCCGCGACAGACGGGAGCGTCATCTGGGGTGAGGCGGACGAGACGAGGACGGAGGCGGTCTCGATGGTTGCTGGCGATTTGGTCATCGTCGTCGGTAACACTAGCAGTAGCGTGGAGGCACTCGACCCCGCGGACGGAAGCACGCGCTGGGCAACCGGTATCGAGGGGCCGGACATCCAACTCCCCACCGCGGCCCCCGCCCGCTACGACGACCTGGTGATCGTGCCCACGTACGCGCAGATAGGGTCGGGCGGGCGAGTCACCGCACTCGACCGCAGCGACGGGAGCGTCGCGTGGTCCATCGACCCCGCCGGGGGCGCGCCCGGATCGGTCGCGTCCGGGGACGGGGTCGTCTACCTCACTGTCAGCCCCAATTACTACACCGCGGACTCCGACGAACGCGAGCCGGGCTTGTGGGCGCTCGACCCCGAGAACGGGTCGGTACTGTGGACACTCCCGATGCGGGGATCCGCTCTGGGTGTCGGAATGGAAGTCCGGAGCGGCTCCGCGGCCACTCCCGTCTCCGACGCGGTGGTGCTCACCGACGGCGACGGCTACGCCTACGCGCTGACCGGGTCGGATTCGGAGGTCGGTTGGCCCTTCGAGGCGGCGGGACCAGTGCGGTCCGCTCTCGCCGTGGCTGACTCCACGGTGTTTGCAGCCGATACGACCGGCGCCCTCTACGCGGTCGACGTCCAGAGTGGCGAAACGCAGTGGCAGACTCAGGGAGTGAGTGCGACTGCTGGACTCGGCATCGTCGCCGCCGGCGACCGGGTGATCACGATCAGCGACGGTCTCTCGGGATTCGACGTCCAGACCGGCGCTACCCAGTGGTCTCTAGACACGGGTGGTCGCCTCGCTCGGACTGCAGTCGACGGGACTGTCTACATCGCGCCGACAACCGACAAAGCAAATGCCGTGGCCATCGACGCGGGGACCGGAGACACCCGGTGGTCGTCTGCCGAGTTGGATGTGTGCCCCTCCCTGGAAGTCGCGGCGCCGCCGGTCGTCGCTGGTGACACCGTCTACGTCGCGAGGAACTCCGGGGGAACCGGTCGGATCTTCGCGCTGGACCGTAGCGACGGGTCCCGAATCTGGACGACGGAAACGGAGCAGGGGCTGACCTCGCTGGCGGCCGGCGGCGACGGCGTCTACTACAGCCAAGAGCGGTTCGACGACTCGACTGTCTATGCGCTGAACGGCACCGACGGCTCGGTCCGGTGGGCGTTCGACCTGAACGAACGCGCGCCGCCGTGGCCCGACAAGAGGCACCGCGTCAGGTCGCTCACTGCCACGGCGGACTCGGTGTACGCCACGAGCATCGAACGGAGCGAAGAGGAGACCAAGGACCCCGAATACACTGGCTTCCTCCACGCCTTCGACGCTGACGGGACCCGCCGCTGGTCGCTCGCGATCGACTCCTCCGCTGAACCTGTCGTGGATACGACACCCGTCGTCGTCGAGGACACGGTGTTCGCGACCGGTAACTGGCGGCTGTACGCGGTGAACGCCGCAGACGGTGCCGTCGTCGAGCGTTTCGAGACCACCGGTTCGATTCGCTCGACCCCGGCGATATCGAGTGATAGCGCGTTCGTCGGCAATGAGGACGCGTCTCTCTATCGGTTCCACAGGCCCTGAGCGCACCGAAGCCGGCGCTGGCCTGGTGCGGCGAGGAGCCCCCCAGCGTTCGGGGATTCGTCTCGGATACCGGACCCAGCCTGAACCCTCCTCGAAGGGGAATCAGCGGCGGTCGAAGGGTTTGGAGACGACGAGTGCCTCGTCGTGGACGAGGGGGCGTTACGCGGTAGGGTGGTGAACGACCTACTGAAGACCTGTGAGTCCCATCGTGGCTGACAGAGAGCTTGTAATCAAGCGGTCGCTGTAAACTCGCCGGACTCGGCCATCTGCCAGACCGTGAGTGCGCCCATGATACCGAGGACGGCTGCAAGCACAAATAGGACGGCGTAACTTCCAGCGGTGGCGACCAGCTCTCCGGCCACGACGGGTGCGACAAACGACCCTAACCACCCGGCCACGCTCGCGAGCGAAACGGCTGTCCCAGCAGCGCTTGGGTCGACGAACTCCTGAATGGACTGATACATCAGTCCGATCTGGAGTTGGATGAACACCCCCGCGAGGACGAGCATCGCGACCAGCGTCGCGATTGTCGTGCTGTAAAACATGACGGCCGCCAGTAGGGTTGCACCGACAAACGAGGCGGCGAAGACGGGCCGTCGTCGCTGGGTAAAGACGGTGTCCGAGAGCCACCCGCCCGTGGGCCGAGCGAGAATCCCGACCGCGGGAAACAGCGCGACGAACGTACCGCTCTCCGCAAGCGAGACGCTGAACCGACGGGCCATGTACGTCGGCATCCACGAGTTGAACACCATGTACAGCGAGTACCCAAGGATCGTGACGGCGACGACCGCCCACACGTTCCGGTTCCTCAGCACCTGTTTGAAGTCGGCTACCGTCATCGGCTCCGACGACGTCTGGAACCGGGGAACCTGTCCGGCAGCGACGTAGAACGCGAGCGACACCAGCAGCACCGCGCCGCCAAAGATAGGGAACACTCCTGGCCAGCCAACGACCTCGGCGAAGCGTGGCGTACCGAGTTGTCCAAGCGCGTACCCAGCAGGATACCCCGAGATGATCACTGACGTCGCCGTCGCCCGCCGGCCGGGAGGGAACGCGCTCGAGGCGACGTTGATACTGACCACCCAGAGGACGAACATCCCGACGCCTGCGAACAGTCGTGAGACGACGAGCAGCGAGACGTTCCCACCGCTCGCAGCGAACCAGTCGCCGATGCTGCCAACGAGGAGGATGGCTGCCGCAACCGGGACAGCCGCGCGGGTTTCGACACGATCGAGGTAGATCCCAACGGGAATCCCGATCACTGTCGCGGCGACCTGTGGCATCGAGACGAGTGCTGCGGCCATGGCCTCGGAGATGTCGAGATCGGCCATCACCAGTTTGAGGACACTCGCGGGGGTGATTAGGTAGGCACCGACGAACAGGAGCATCAGCCATCCGGCCACGAGGGTCACGGACCGCCACGCCGAAGTTCCGGTGAGATGACGAGTATCGGTCAATTTGGTGTTCAACGTGTGACCGCTTGAGGGATATCGCTGATAGTCCTATTGGTCAGGGCGAAAAGTGGCGGTGAGTGGTGCTGTTTCGCTGTCGACGTCACGGCGTGATGTGGGTCTCCTCCTCCCTCCTCTGTACGGAATGGACTGCTGTCGGATGGGACTCTGAATCCGCCCTCCTCGGCGGATAGCCCTGGCCGATGTCGTACCGACGGTGCCAACCTATTCGTTACTGGGAACTACCAAGTCGAGTTTCGACCCTCGTCTCGATATCGACGTTCGGCACGAATCTTCACTCCGAGCATCATTCCCCGCTCCATGACGAAGTGCGGTAGTTCGTACGCGAGAGAGCGCGAGAGGAGTCCGACGGTTGTTCGGTTCTTGGGCTTCCGTCCGCGGACGACGAAGCGCGTCGTCTCCTCGTCTATCGGGTCGAGATGGAACGTCCACGTCCCGCCGTCGTGTCCCTGGAGAACGAGCGTTCGGCCGGGGTCGACTCGTTTGACCGTCATCGAGGTAATCGGGCTCTGGAGCCAGTATTCTTCGCGGACCATCCGGATCGAATCGCCTTCCTCTAGCTCTTGGAACTCCGGGACGATGCGGTCGACGTTGTGGATGTCTGCACCGACCAGATTCTCGAGCCACGTATAGCTGTAGAAGCCGCCGCGCCCCTGCCCGAGTTGAACCACCCACGACCAGACGTCGTCACTCGGCGCCGCAATCGTGACGGCCCGAATGGTTTCATCACTCGGTTCGGGGAGGACATCGTCACCTGGCAGCTGTCGGCTCACTTCCTCGTCGGTGGCACCCCACGTCCTGTGCCAGGGTCGGAGAAAGACGTGATACACGGCCAGCATTCCGCCCACGGAGAGGAGGACAGCCCAGGTACTGCCGGACCGACTGAACGATGCAGTTGCCGATTCCGTCGAGCCACCGTTTCTCGCGCGTTCTAACATTCGACTGTCCGCTATCCTATATTCGACGCGGAGGGTCAAGAGGTATGTCCCTTCCCGAGTGACGGAAGATATGGGCGACGATGGTGACCGAATCGAGCCGTTCTCCCTCCGCCGTCGAGGGACGGTCGATTACATGCGAACGGCGGGCCGGAGAAGCAACGTCCACGGCATCGTCGAGTTCGACGTCACCGAGGCGAGGCAACGCATCCGGACCATCGAAGAGGAGACGGGAGAGGAACTCTCGTTCACCGCTTTCGTCGTATTCTGTCTCGCACACGCTATCGTTGACCACCCCCGAATCAACGCGTATCGCGATTGGCGTGGTCGGGTCCACGTGTTCGACGACGTCGACGTGAACGTGCTCGTCGAGACGACGGTCGACGGCGAGCAATTGGGCGTCCCCCACGTCGTCAGAGGGGCAGACGGACGGTCTGTCCGGTCGATTCACGACGAGATACGAACCGCTCAGGCGTCTCCGGACCCGACAGCGCTCTCGCGAGTGGAGACGATGGCGCTCCGACTCCCCGGATTCGTCCGACGGTTCGTCTGGCGACTTCCGCAGTGGTTCCCCCGGCGGTGGAAGGATATGGCGGGCACCGTCGCTGTCACTTCGGTGGGGATGTTCGGGCAGGGAGGCGGATGGGCAGTCAGTCCGACCAACTACACGTTGCAGTTGACTATCGGGGGTATCAGCAGGAAGCCGAGACTAATCGACGGGGAACTCACCCCTCGGGAGTTCCTCGACCTCACCGTGACGTTCGACCACGACGTCGTCGACGGTGCGCCCGCTACGCGGTTCGTTCAACGGTTGCGAGAGCTCGTGGAGGATGCCCACGGAATACCGACACTGGACGAACGGTGACGGGACCTCACTGGCCCTCGGTCTCGTCGCTAGCCCACACGTCCCGAATACACCCACTGGTCACAGCGCACGGCCTTCTGTCAGCCGACGGCGCTCAGGCCGTGTCCAAGAGCGCCCCGTCTCTGGGACCGTCACCGGGAGACGTTGCACTTTCAACCCCCGCCCTCTCCTCCATCGGACGCGAACCAACTCCATGAACGAGACCTCCGAAGACTGTGAGAGTCCAACGGGAGAGACCGTGGAGAAGGCGCTTGGAGAACTCCTCGACGGGCGGCGCCAGGCCATGGCGCTGGATGCTGCCGCCAAGTGGCTGAGGGCCGAACTCGATGTCGACCACGAAACGGCCCAGGACCTCATCTACGAACACGGGGTCGTCGAGACCGACTCGCTCGGGAACCGGATGGTTCAGGGGACCCGTTCCGGATAGTTCTCACCAGTTGGAGTAACACCCTCTCAGGTGTGTGATTCGCTCTGTAATCAGAGTTAAATGAGGGAGCCCGTTAGGGGGAAGCCACCGTGACCGACGCAGCCGACGCGACCTCACTTGCCGACCTCTTCAGGAACAAAGAGTTCGTCGCCCTCGCAAGCACCGCATTCGCCCGCAGCCAAGCCTACTCTACCATCCTCATCGCCCTCGCCATGTACGCCGACCTCTTCCAGACTACCGGCACCGTCGAGGGCCTCTTCGGAACTGCCTTTGCCCTCACACAGTTCCTCATTGTCCTCCCGCTCGGACGAGTCATCGACACCGGGAACTCCAAACGGTACCTTCTCGCGGGTCTCCTGCTCAACATCGCCATTTTCACCGGTTTCACCTTCGTCACCGCTGTCGAACACGTCATCGTCCTCCGTGCTCTCCAAGGCGTCGGTGCCAGCCTGCTCTGGATCACCGGCAGCACTGTCGTCGGGGAGATCAGCCCCGACGGCAAACGTGGGCTGTGGCTCGGCAGCTACAATCAGGTGGCCGCCGTGAGCAGTCTCGCTGGCACCATCTTCGGCGGTCTCCTCCTCTACACCTACGGGTTTCAAACGACCTACGCTGTTCTCGTCGTCGTGACCACCCTCGCCACGCTGTCCGTCTACCGGTACCTCCGAGACAACCCCGGGCAGCAAGCGGACACCACAGACGCGTCCGGCCTCGACACGCTCAAAGCACTCCTGCAACGCCCCGCCATTCGTGCGCTCGTCTCCTTCCGCTTCGGGTTTAGCGTCGCGAAGATGGCAGTCATCATCTTCCTCCCGATCTATGCGAAGACGCAGTTCGGCATCAACCCGCTCGCTATCGGCGGCATTCTCGCCGGCGGGAAACTCACGAAATCCGTCCTGCAAGGCCGCATGGGGACCATCATCGACGACGCGGAGCACCGCTACAAGTTCGTGTTCGCGGGAGCGGCCGTCTACGCGGTCGGTATCGTCTTCATCCCGCTAGCCGGGTCTGCGCCGCAGTTCCTTTCGACCGTCTCCCTGTCGGCAGTCGGGCGAACAATGGTACTCCCTCCCGCGTTTTTCGGACTCTTCGCTGCATACAGCATTCTTGGCATCGGTGACAGTATCAGGCTGCCCGCCAGCATGACGCTGTTCGTCGAAGAGGGCGAGCGACTGGACGCCGTTGCCGGAAGTTTCTCGCTCCGTTCGCTCTCGTGGAAGATCGGGCAACTGATTGGGCCGGTGGCAGTCGGCGCAATCTGGGAAGCAACGTCGGCCCTCGTCGCGTTTTGGGTGGCTGCGGGCTGTGCTGGCGCTGCCGCGGTGGCGTTCGTGGCCATGGCGATTCGAGCGACCAGTCGAGAACAGTCGGCCTCGAAAGCCGTCCACTCTGCGGACTGAGGCCGTTGAGTAACAGCCGTCGGCGGTTCAGTACAACTCGTGTCAGCGTCGCGCAGTAAACGCGTGGTGAGGATTCCCGCGCTGAGACCGGAGAACAACAGCGCTGTGTCTGCCCACTAGTCGGGAGACAACGTATATGAATTTACTGACTATTCCTGCGTCACAGGAGACGCCACTCCCCCTTACGACCGCCCGAAAAGTAGTTGCTAACGACGTGTATCGGTTGATGATTCGTCACCAACACGGAGTATGGGAGACAACATATGACACTGGCACCCACAATTGTCGTCGGCATCAAACAGGTGCCCGACGACGACGAGGTTCGTATCGATCCCGACACGGGGCGGTTAGACCGTGCGAGCGCGCCAGCAGTGATGAATCGGCCTGACAGGAACGCCCTCGAAGCAGCGCTGTCGCTGCGTGACCAGACAGACGGTGAAGTCCTCGCGATTACGATGGGGCCACCGACAGCCACTGACGTACTCGAAGCAGCCGTCGCGATGGGGTGTGACGACGCCGCACTCATCAGCGACCGGAAGTTCGCCGGGAGCGACACGTGGCCGACGAGTCTCACGCTGGCGGCGGCCGCACAGGCGCTCGACGCGGACGTCGTCGTCTGTGGCGAAGAGACGACCGACTCCTCGACAGGACAGGTTCCACCCGGTATCGCCGCCCACCTCGGCTGGGCGCAGTTGACCTACGTCGAGGAACTCGAACCCCGGCTCGCAGACGGCACGCTCGTCGCCCGCCGTGACGTCGAAGGTGGCCACGAGGTCGTCGCGGCCGAACTCCCGGTCGTGGTCGCTATCGCCTACGGGGAAAACGAACCGCGAACGGCCGGTCTGCACCGCAAACTCTACGCCGAAAACGAGTTCGAGCCACTGGAACTGTCGGCCGACGACCTCGGCCTCGACGAGAACGAGGTCGGGATGGATGCCTCACCCACCGAAGTCGGCGGCATGGAGACGGTCGAACCAGTCGAGCGGGAACAGGTCGTCGCCGACTCTGTCGATGAACTGGTGGAGACGCTCCGCGATTCGGAGGTGGTCGCATGAGCGTCGACGACGGAACGGTCGACGTCGACGAGTACAGCGACGTCTGGGTGTTCGTCGAAGAACACGACGGCGAGGTGACGACCGTCTCGTGGGAACTCCTCGACGAAGCCTCGAAGCTGACGGAGAAACTGGGCGAAGAGCTGGTCGCGCTTGTGATAGGGGAGGACGTCGACGACGTCGCTCAGCAGGCCATCGAGCGTGGTGCCGACCGCGTGCTGGTCGCCGACGACGCCGTCTTCGAACCCTATCGGGCCGACCCCTACGGTGAGCAGTTCCGAGCGCTCGTCGAGGAACGAAAGCCGTCGATAGTCCTGATCGGCGGGACCCACACGGGCCGAGACTTCGCCGGACGGGTCGCCGTTCCGAGCCACGCCGGCCTGACGGCTGACTGCACCGAGATCGACGTCGACGAGGAGGGCGTGTTGCAAGCACGCCGGCCAGCATTCGGCGGGAACGTCCTCGCGACCATCATCTGTACGGAGCATCGACCGCAGATGGCGACCATCCGACCGGGCGTCTTCGAGGCGGCCGACCCTGACCCCGAGCAGGCGGGTGAGATAGAGGCTGTCGACGTCGTGGTCGACGAAGCGGACACGGTCACCGAGGTACGCGAACGCGTCGTCGGCGACGTTGCCGACATCACAGACGCCTCCCGTATCGTCGCCGTCGGCGGCGGGTGTGACGGGGACCTCGGCCCCGTGAAGAAACTGGCTGACGCGCTCGACGCCGAGCTCGCAGCCAGCCGGAAAGCAGTCGACGAGGGTTGGATCGAAGGCTCTCGACAGGTCGGTCAGACCGGCAAGACTGTCCGGCCGGAGCTCTACGTCGCGGTCGGCATCTCCGGGGCCGTCCAGCACGTCGAGGGCATGAACGACAGCGAGGTGGTCGTCGCGATCAACAACGACCCCAACGCACCGATCTTCGAACACGCCGACTACGGCATCGTCGGCGACCTCTTCGAGGTGTGTCCCGCTCTCGCCGAACGTATCCAGGCGGAGGGACTGACGGAGGTGAACCAATGACTGACGTCATCGACCGAAGTGAGCGTGAAACGGAGACCCCGAGCTACGACGATTGCTTCGACGCAGTCGTCGTCGGTGCCGGACTCGCTGGGAGCGCGGCGGCAGTCACCATGGCCGACCGCGGTCTCGACGTACTGCTTATCGAACGCGGCAGATACCCCGGCGCGAAGAACGTCTTCGGCGGTGTGCTCTACACGCCGACCCTGCGTCGACTGGTCGACATCGACGAGGCACCGCTGGAGCGGTACATCGCCGAACGCCGGTTCGGGATGCTGACCGACGACGACGAGACGGCGGTTTCGATCAGTCCCGGCGAGTGGCACGACCCGCCACACAACGATTCCTACACCGTCCTCCGTGGCGAGTTCGACGAGTGGTTCGCCACACAGGCCGTCGATGCCGGCGCGACCCTGCTCACACAGACGACTGTGACGGGACTCGTCAGGGAGGACGGTCGGATCGCTGGCGTGGAGACCGACCGCCCCGATGGAACGATTCGCGCCCCCTACGTCGTCCTCGCGGAGGGTGGCAACTCGCTGGTCAGCGAGGGGGCGGACCTCAAAAAGCGGGAGTCCCGCGAGAACGTCGCCGTCGGCGTCAAAGAGGTGCTGGAGTTCCCGGACCACGACAGAGCCATCGAGGAGCGGTTCCGGCTCGGCGGCGACGCCGGGGCCTCGTACCACTACTTCGGCGAAGGGGCTGTCGGCGACGCCTTCGGCGGCGGGTTCATCTACACGAACGACGACACCGTGAGCGTCGGTCTGGCCTACCGTCTCTCCGACGCCGCCACCAGCCAACCAGACCCAGAGGGCACTCTCAACGCCTTCAAGACACATCCGGCGGTCGCACCCCTACTCCGCGACGCGAGGACAGTAGAGTACACTGCAAAGACGATTCCCGAGGGCGGAACAGATTCCATCCCGGAACTGGTCCACGATGGGGCCGTCATCGTGGGTGACGCGGCCGGCCTCGTCCTCAACAACGGCGTCCACCTCGAGGGGACCAACATGGCCGTCGAGAGCGGGTACCACGCCGGGAGGGCGATCGCCGACGCTGCGACCTCGCTGCAAGACGACGCCGAGGCGCTGGCCCAGTATCGCGACGACCTCGCCGACTCGTTCGTCGTACAGAACCTCGAACGGTACGACTGGCTGATGGAGGCCGTCCAGTCCGACCGCGAGTTCCTGTTCGAGGAGTTACCGCGAGCGGTGGCGGATGCAGGGAGCGAGTACTTCCAGATGGACAGAGCGCCCAAACGAGAACACGCGTCGGCGGCCCGGCAACGACTGCTGGAGGCCGTCGGCGGCTACACCGGCGCGGCGAAACTCGCGCTCCGGTACCGGAAACTGATCTAACATGAGCATTCAACCGAAGATTCCGACCGTCGAGAACGACTCGCTCGAAGACCGACTCTACACTGTCAAGTACGAAGACCCTGGCGAATCGCATCTAGACGTGAACATTCCGGGCATTTGCGCCGAGAAGTGCGTCACCTACGAGTGTATCTCCGTGTGCCCGGCAAACGTCTGGCGCGAGGGACCGGACGGCATCCCGCAAATCGCCTACGAAAACTGTCTGGAGTGCAGTAGCTGCCGGTTCGCCTGTCCCCACGGAAACGTCGACTGGTCGTATCCGGACACCGGCGCAGGTGTGACGTACAAAAACGGGTGATTCCTCTTCGGTAGCGACGACCGTCAGCGATTCGCTGTGAGGCGACCACGACGGCGTTCGTATTCTTCGTCGCCGATCTCACCGCGAGCGTACTGCTCCCTGAGAACAGCGAGGGCACTATCCTCGGCCGGTTCGCCAGTCTGATATCGGGTCGCTAGCCCGTAGACGAGGTAGATGGGCAGACCGATGATGAGGGTCATCCAGAGGAGACCGAACAGCACCATCCCCCACCCCCACAGGCCCCAGCCGACCACGTGACCGTCGTCCCACATTCCGTAGTGCCAGTCCCACATCATCGCATCTGGAACGGCTGCGTGCGTGAGAGCCATTCCACCGGCGACTGCGAACGTCAGTGCCCCAACGACGATGATGCCCAGTGATCGAGTGCCGCGTGTTTGAATCGGGTTTTGCATGATTGTCCTCTGTAGCGGTTGTCCTGCGTGGTTAGCCGAGGATGTATTCCAGGACCGGGTAGCGCTCGACGAGCGTCTGGCCACCGATCTGGTACTGTTCGATGTACCTGTCGAGCCCGAGGATACGGCCGGCACCGAACGCCGCCACAGCCAGGAACACGAGCATGTACGCGAAGTCCCCGTTGATGACGCCGTGGGCGATGTCCCAGTTCCCGAAGTAGAACATGAGCATCATGAGCGCGCCGAAGAACGCCGCAAGGCGGACGACTGCGCCGACGAGCAGGCCGAGACCGATGAACAGCTCACCCCACGGGACGGCGACGTTCGCGAACTCGACGAACCACGGCGTCGAACCCATCCACGCGAATATTCCTGCGAGGGGGTTGCCGTTGGTCGCCGCGACGTTCGCCAGGTAGCCGCCCGCCGAGAACGGCTCCGCGGCCACGATCTTCGTGAATCCGGAGTACGCGAACGCGTAGCCCATCATGAGCCGGAGCGCGAGAACGAACCACGCGCTTAGACTGTGGACACGACCACCGATGGTCAGCCCGCCGACATTGCTTTCCAGTTGGTTGATGCCAGAGTCGATTGTAGACATTGTTAGTTCACCTTCGACTACGAGTACGCGAACAGAGGGGATATAATAGAGAGCCGGCGTTCTGAGTCAGAAAACCGGGCGGTTATTTCACACCGCCAGGACGACGATACAGGTGTGACTGAGGAGCTGAGCCCACCAGTCGTCTTCGCCACACTCGACGACGAGTACGCCCGGGACATTCTCGTGGCGACGAAGACGGAGCGACTCTCCGCGAAAGAACTCAGCGAGGAATGCGATATGTCTCGTCCCACCGTCTCCCGCCGCGTCAACACACTCGTCGAGCAGGGGCTCCTCGAAGAGTACACGCACGTCGACCCCGCCGGTCGACACTACCGGGAGTACGAGGCGCGCCTCGAACGTATCGAGGTCCTCCTCCAGGACGCGGGGTTCGACATCCAGGTCGATGTCCGGCCGGACCCCGCTGACCGGATTACAGCTATCTTCGAAAACATGCGAGGAGACTGACCGATGGAACACACGCTATTCGTCATCGCTAAACTGTTCACGACAGCGTTGGCCTTGGTCATCGCGTATCAAGCCTTTCGCGGTCATCAACGTCATGGAACACAACTGATGCTCTACGTGGCCTTTGGATTCGCACTAATTGGTGTTGGTGGGCTCCTCGAAGGAGTTCTATTCGAACTGCTACAGGTGACTATCTTCCAGGCTGGTTTCGTGGCTGCATTGGTCGCCGCAGCGGGGATGGTTTCCATCCTGTACGCTCTCTATGCGCCGAATCCCTGAAGGCCCACATCATCGACCTCCTCCTTCTCTTCCGCATTCGCGCGGCAGAATTGAGTGAGGATGTATCGTGTAATTACTGAAAGCGTGGCTCACTGCCGTGGTGGTTCATCGACTCGCTGTTTAGAGAATATCGTCGTAGTGAATCGTCACCATCTGCGTGACTGACTCTGTTGAAACCCTCAATCGGTGATAGGTTTCAACGGTCGTGCTGCATACACAGCGCGAGCCTTACAAACCGTAGATCGAACCGTGCCCTCAAAATAGAGCATGGCATTGTTCGTTCTGGTGAAGGGTGCTAGTCCTAGAAAAGAGAGAGCAGGGGGCGCTTATGCCAGGCTCCGGCGCTCCATTCGGCCTCTGGAAAAGTTCTATGAACGTCGGATGTGAATCTTTTCGTCCTCGTATCTCTCTACGTCTTCCCGGCGGAGTTCGTGGGTTTGATCCTCGTCGTCCCATCCCAGCATCTCCTTGATTTCATCAGTCAGGCTGTCGTGGTCGTCGGTCCGTTCAACGGTTGCCCGGTCACTTCGTACCTCTTGGACGGTTCCGATCGTGTGGCCATCGTACGTGACAACCGGTTTCCCTCGGTGTAAGTCGCTGAACTCGCTATGCATACCACCTGTTACGTGGTGATACAGGACGAAAAGGGAAGAGCTTGCAAATGCTTGCCCCTGAGGCTTGACAAGCCACGCCATGCATGTCCACTGATCATGTATCGGGAGTGTCCGTGTCTGCCTCGTTGAGCTCACCCCCGCCGATCTGGCCTGGCAGAATGATGTCGTACAGGGAGTGGCCCGGACCTACTTGCCGCTGGACTTTCTGGTGTTTCGTCCCTTCCCAACAGACCCCTATTCATTCCCGGTTCCAGTTGGGCGAGAGTGATGGATTCATGCTCCCTATTCAGCAGCCCGTTTGTGTCAACTTCCGAGGGTTTCAACAGAGCCGCGTGACTCCATGTCGTCGCTGATGGCCGGAATCTTCTATCAGTAATAGTGCGGTAGTCGTAGATAGAGTGTGTGCTTCAATCTCGGTGAGCACGAACGAACGCACGTCGAAGGACAGTCAGAAGAACGTACGTCTCGTACTTCTGGGTTCGACAGTGTTCACAGGGCTGCATATTCGCGACTATCTCCTCGATAGCGTCGTCGTACTCCTCGGTGAGCGTGGCAAGGGCGTCCGAAATCTGGGGCTGGACAGCGTCGACCATCTCCTCAACTGCGTCGTCAGCTGACTCTGGAAGCGAGTACGAGAGGACGATCGTGTTCGCGTGATAGTACTTCGTCGTTCCACCACGTCCCTCTTCGAAGCGAATGACATCGACGAGGTCGGCGTCGCGGAGTTCGTTGATGTGGTGGCGAACCGTGTTCTCCGTCCGGTCGACGCCGCGGTCGCCGAGGTGCTCGTGAACTTCGGTCGCGGTCAGGGCCTCCTCGGACAGAATATCGAGGATCATCGCCCGCATCGGTTCGTCGATAGCATCCGAAACCCGGGTGTCTCGCACCGCGATGTCGTCCAGACGGCGACCAGTACCGGAACTACTCATACGAGAACCGAGTGTGAGCACGTGGGAAAAGGTATCGGGGAACGAGTCGAGCAAGCATAGACCGACGAACTGACACTCAGATGGAGTCGCGAGAGCGAAAGCCCTAGACGACCTATTTGACTGTTCCAACACCCTATCTAAGAATCTAAACATATCATCTAAAAAATATTTATTGGGATACCGGCACTACCTCAAACTGTGATGAGCGACACAATCCAGTTCCGCGTCCTCGACTTCGACTGCCCGACCTGCGCGAGTACTGTCGAACGCGCCCTCTCGAACGTCGACGGCGTCCAGCATGCAGAGGTCCACTACGCGACCGGCCGCGTCGAGATAGCGTACGACGACGGCGTCGCTGACCCCGACTCCTTCGTACAGACCATCGAAGCGCAGGGCTACACGCCCCAGCCTGCCTAATGCCATGAATTGGCAACCAATCACGCAGTACTACCGAAAACACCGGAAAGCCATCGTCACGACGACCAGCGGACTGCTTTACGGCTGCGGCTGGAGCCTCGGCTATCTCACCAGTTTCGATACCGCAAGCGCCGGCGTCCTCGTCCTCGCAGCGATTGTCGGCGGCTACGACATCGCCGAGACTGCCTATCACGAGGTCACCAATCGGACGCTCGGTATCAAGACGCTGGTGACGCTGGCTGCCATCGGCGCCATCGTCATCGGGGAGTACTGGGAGGCCGCGGCTGTGGTCTTCCTGTTCAGCCTCGGCAGCTACCTCGAGGGACGGACGATGCGCAAGACCCGGACGGCCCTCCAGGAGCTGCTGGAGATGACACCCCACACCGCGACTGTCCGCCGCGACGGGGCACTGCAAGAGATTCCTGCCCGCGACGTCGAAGAGGGCGAAGTCGTCGTCGTGAAGCCCGGGGAGAAGCTCCCGGTCGACGGCACCGTCGTCGACGGCGAGAGCGCCGTCAATCAAGCGCCGGTCACCGGCGAGAGTGCGCCCGTCCACAAGGCCGACGGCGACGAGGTGTACGCCGGGACGGTCAACCAGGCGGGTGCCCTTGAAATCCGGACGACCGGTGCGGGCTCGGATACGACCCTCCAACGTATCATCCGCCGCGTCGAGGAGGCCCAGGAGGCCCAGTCGCCGACGGAGAGCATCATCGACCGGTTCGCGAAGTACTACACCCCGGGCGTCATCGTGCTCGCCATCGGCGCGTTCGCGGTTACGCAGAACGCGCTCCTGTCGCTGACGCTCTTGGTCATCGGCTGTCCTGGGGCGCTCGTCATCGGGCCGCCGGTCAGCATCGTCTCCGCCATCGGGCACGCCGCCCGGTCGGGGGTCCTGATGAAGGGCGGCGAACACCTAGAGCGCGCCGGCAAGATAGACCTCGTGGCCTTCGACAAGACCGGCACGCTCACGAAGGGCGAGACGACCGTCGCCGACGTCGAGGGATTCGGTCTCCCCAACGATGAGGTACTCGAATTCGCGGCGACCGCCGAGAAGAAGAGCGAACACCACCTCGCGAACGCCATCGTCGACGCGGCACGCGAACGTCCAACCGCCGCAACGGATGGTGGAACGACAGTCCCCCGACGGGACGAGGCGGACGCCGACCGTCAGTCGATTCCGGACCCGGACGACTTCGATGTGGTCGCTGGGAAGGGCGTCATCGCTCACGCTAGCGGTCACGAACTCGTCGTCGGGAACCGCGCACTACTGGACGACCGCGGCATCGACACCCCGAGTCACGTCACCGAGTACGTCCGCGAGCGCGAGGAGCGCGGCGAGACGGTCGTTCACGTCGTCCGGGATGGAGACGTCGTCGGCGCAATCGCGATGCGGGACGGACTCCGGGAGGCTGCACCCGGCGTCGTCGCAGCGCTCCAGGACGCCGGCATCGAGACGGTGATGCTCACCGGCGACAACGAGCGCGTCGCGGCCGCGGTCGCCGAGGAGGTCTGCATCGACGAGTACCGCGCGGAACTCCTTCCCGAGGACAAACAGACCGTCATCGAAGAATATCAGGCCGACGGCCACGTCGTCGCGATGGTCGGCGACGGCATCAACGACGCGCCGTCGCTGGCCACCGCAGACGTCGGCATCGCGATGGGCGCTGCCGGGACGGATACCGCCATCGAGACGGCGGACATGGCGCTGATGGCCGACGACCTCGAACGCATCCCATACGCAGTCACGCTAAGCAAAGCGACGCGGTGGAACGTCCTCGAAAACGTCGGGCTCGCGGTGCTGACCGTGACCGTCCTCCTCGCGGGCGTGCTCACGAGCTACGTCACCCTTGCCACGGGGATGCTGGTCCACGAGGCCAGCGTCCTCGCGGTCATCCTCAACGGGATGCGACTGCTTCGCTACTGACCACCAGACACTCACACCACTACCACTACTCATGACATCGAATGCAACTGCGACTGACACAACCCAGACAGGAACCGACTGGCAAATCGACTACGAGGTCGAGCCTATCAACATCCGTGACCCCGTCGCGGAGGCTCTCGGCGTCCTCGAACCGGGCGACCCATTCGTCGTCACCTACACCGACGCGGTGAAAGAAGCCGGTCACTCCTGTCCCACCGCCTCGGGAGCCTACCGAATGGTCCAGCTCGGACTCGACGCCCTGTATCCCGACGGCTATCCAATCCGAAGCGATATCGAAGTGCAGGCGGCCGGCCCACGAGACGATGCCGCACACGGCGTGACGAGTCGCATCATCTCGTACATCACCGGCGCGACCGACGACGATGGCTTCGGCGGGCTCGCCGGCGGCTACGGTGGCCGTCGCGATCTCCTGCACTTCGATGCGTTCGACCCTGACACGCCGGCCCCGACGTTCCGGTTCCGGCGAACCGACACGGACGAGACGGTGCAGGTGACCTACCACGTCGGCGACGTTCCCGATGGTGGGCCCGCAATCGGGACTCTCCAGCAGATTCTCGATGGGTCGGCGAGTGACGAGCAGCGAGCGGCCTTTGCTGAGGCCTGGCACCGCCGCGTTCAGGTCGTCCTCAGCGACGACTCGCTGTTCACCGTCGAAGCAGTGTAACTTGCCTCGATTTCCTACTCACGGAAGCCGAGGAGCCGGAGCCCGTTCAGGGAAACGAGTACAGTCGACCCTTCGTGGCCGACCACGGCTAGCGGCAAGGGGATGCCTCGTAAAAGGATTGTACCGACCATCAACGCGATAGCACCGAAGGCGATTACGAGGTTGACTGTCAGCGTCCGGCGCGTCCTTCGACCGAGTCCGAGCACGTAGGGTATCTTCCCGATGTCGTCACCCATCAACACGACGTCAGCCGTCTCGAGTGCAACGTCAGTGCCGGCGCCACCCATCGCGATGCCGAGCGTGGCCGTTGCCAGGGCCGGGGCGTCGTTCACGCCGTCACCGACCATCGCCACGTTCTCGTAGCGTTCTACCAGTTCTTCGATGGTCGCC
The DNA here is from genome assembly GCF_056934455.1 of Haloarcula sp. H-hyl6. Classification (NCBI taxonomy): domain Archaea; kingdom Methanobacteriati; phylum Methanobacteriota; class Halobacteria; order Halobacteriales; family Haloarculaceae; genus Haloarcula; species Haloarcula sp. H-hyl6. The sequence continues at coordinate 126,714 of NZ_JBRIIK010000003.1, read as the reverse complement.
ACCTTCTCCTCTGGAAGCAGTTCCGCCTGCACTTCGTCGATGCCGACCTCGTCGGCGATTTGCTGTGCGACGCGTTCGTTGTCGCCGGTCAGCATGACGATGTGCTCTACCCCGAGAGAGCGGAGGTCCTCGATCATCTCGGCGGCACCGGGCCGAACCGTGTCGGTGAACGCGAGCCACCCCAACACGGTGACCTCGCCGCGAGTCTCTCGGGCGACGATGACGCTCGTCTTGCCCTCCGATTCTAAGGTTTGGAGGCGGTCGAGACCTGGTTCGACCCCCTCGATTACTGCATCTTCGAGGACCGTCTCGACGTAACTTCGATTCCCGATATGGATGGTTCCGTCGTCGACATCCGCTCGGACGCCCTTCCCAGCAACTGACTGAAACCGCCGTGCCTCGGGGACGTCGAGTGACCGTGCTTCTGCTTCCGCCACAGTCGCACGAGCGAGGTGATGCTCTGAGCGGGCTTGCACGGCCGCCGCGAGTGAGAGCAGTCCGTCGGGCGTCAGCGACTCGTCCGCCGGTCTGTCACGGACGAACACGTCCGTCAGCTGTGTTTCACCCTGCGTGAGTGTACCCGTCTTGTCGAAAGCGACCGCATCGATGTTCGCTGCGGCCTCGACGTGCTCGCCGCCCTTGAACAGGACGCCCTGCCTCCCGCCGGAGGCAATCGCCGAGAGGACCGCCGCTGGCGTGGAGATGATGACCGCACATGGCGACGCGGCGACCATCAGGGTCATCGCGCGGTAGAACGTACTGGTGAACTCACTCCCGAGTGCGAGTGGGATGGCGATAGCTGCAATCGTGAGCCCGAACACCCCGAGGACGTACGGTTGTTCGAGACGATCGATGAGCCGTTGTGTCGGGGCTTTCTCGCTCTGGGCCCGTTCGACCATGTGAATGAGGCGACTGATCGCCGACTCGTGGGCCTGCCGCGTGACCTCGATTTCGAGGCTCCCGCTCTCGTTGATGGTCCCGCCGAACACCTCGTCACCGGATTCTTTCGGAACGGGAACGGACTCGCCGGTGAGCGAGGCCTGGTCGACTGTCCCCTCACCGGACGCGACGACGCCGTCGAGCGGAATCCTGTCGCCGGGACGGACGACGAACACGTCACCGACGTCGACGTCGTCGATAGCCACGGTGACCTCCTCACCGTCGCGGATGACCTGTGCCTCGTCTGGCCGCATCTCGACGAGGGACTTGATCGCCCGGCGCGAACGACCGATGGCGTAGTGCTGGAGTGTGTTCGACAGCGAGAACAGGAAGAGCAGCATCGCGCCCTCGAACGGCGCGCCGATAGAGAGCGCGCCGAGCGCGGCGACGATCATCAAGAGGTCGATGTCGACCGCTCGGTGTCGGAGCGTCTCGATTGCACCTTTGAGACCGTACCACCCGCCGAAGGCGTATGCGACGGCGTAGCCGGCCCACATGAGAGGCTGTGGCCCCTCGAGCCACCCCGTAACGAGACCGGTCACCATCCCGAGCAGCGTCAGGCCGACGAACGCCACTTCCCGCCCGAGTTCCGAGCGGGTGCTCACGCCAGCCGTTGCGGTATCGGAATCGTCTTGGATCGAGACGTTACGGTTTCGGACTGCGTCTCGAATCGTTTCTTCTGAGGTGACGCTCCCGTCGTAGGTGATACGAGCGCTCCCCGTTCGAAACGAGACGTCAACGTCGTGGACGCCAGATAGGCTCTGCAGATGTCGTTCGAGTGCCTGCGCTCCCGCTTCGCCACGGCCACCTCGTCGTTCGATTTGGACAGAACACGTCGAGAGAGACGGTGGGTCAGTAACAGCCACGTTCTCGGGACCTACAGTTTGGTTGGATTCCACTTTTTAGGTACACCTACGAGTATTCGTCCGACTGCATACGGGGTCGATCTCCGAGCCCTCGGAGCGAACCTTGGTATCGGGACGCTGGTCAGAGCGCTCATCCAATGATAGTCACCGGAATCCGTGCTCGGCGGGTGACTGTCTCGGCAACACTTCCGAGGAGCGTTCGGTCTATCCCTGAGCGGCCGTGGCTGCCCATCACGATCTGATCGATACCATGCTCGTCAGTGTATTCGAGGATTGCTTGTGTCGGTCTGCCGATTTCTGTGACAGTGTCGAGGTCGATACCGTGCTCTGCCGCAAGGTCCGTGGCTGTCGTGTGAATTTCGGCGGCGCGTTCCTTGGCGTTATCGTACCAGTCCTCAGCGACTGGCAAGCCACCTGCCTCGACGTCGATCACCGAGTCGATCGGATTGATGACGTAAATCGTGGTGATGGCGGCGTCCGGGAAGTTCTCGAGAGCGTACGTGAGCGCACGCTCGGCAAGTGGGGAACCGTCGAAGGCGACGAGAACGTTGTCGGGCATACGAATGGATTCGAGACGAGTTGAGAAGAGTGTACTGCCGAAACCACGGCAGTTGGCAGTACCGTTAATTACGAGCGTGTCACAATCGGTGCTATGTTCAGTGTCCGCCCGTGGATCGACCACCACCGTCTCTTGACCTTCGTCGCAATCGCGTACGCGTTCACTTGGACGATCCAGGGCGCACTCGCGTATTCCGGGATGGAAGCCTCCTGGACGCACTCGATCCTGATCGGGTTCGGCGGGTTCGGTCCGCCGATCGGCGCGGCGGTCGTCATCTGGGCTTCCGGTGGGAGCCTCCGAACGTGGGTCGGACAGATGTTCAAATGGCGGATCGGTGTGAAATGGTGGGTGCTCGCGCTCGGACTCCCGTTCGTCATCCTCTCGCTCGGCGTCCTACTGTTCGTTCTAGCCGGTGGTCCGATAGACCTCACCGAATTCGAATCTCCGTTCATCTACCTGTTCGCGATGGCGTGGGGGACCGTGTGGGGTGGCGGTCAAGAAGACCTCGGGTGGCGTGGCTTCATGCTGCCCATACTCCAAGACTCCTACAGCGCGCTGGTGTCGAGTGCCATCGTGGGCGTCACGTGGGCGGCTTGGCACCTCCCGCTGTTCCTGAACGCCACGACCACCCACGGCGGCTGGCCGCTCTCCCAACAACTCCTCTGGATGGTCTCTATACTCGCCGGATCTATTCTCTGGACCTGGATGTACAACAGCACCGGCGGGAGCGTCCTCGCCGTCGCGGTGTTCCACGCCGGCGTCAATGCGATGGGAATCTTCCACCCCGCCGACCCGGAGGCGCTCATCCCGAACGGTGTGCCGGACCCCTGGCTGAATCTGCTCGCCGAAGTCACTGGCGCCGTTCCACTCGTGCTGATCGCGATTCTCTTGGTCGTCGTCTACGGTGCGGATCGGCTCGCAAATCGCGACCCACCGACCCCCCAAGACGCCGGCCTCCCACCGGAGACCGAATCAGAAGCTCCCGGGTGAGTACACACCAACGATGGACACCTAACGGGTTCGGAGTTGCTCCCGTTCGAACTACCAGCCGTCGAGCCGCGACTCGGCGGGAACCTCGAGTCCAACCAGAATTCACCTGGCGGTGCGGCGAACACACGTACTGAGGTGTGAGAACACGTGAGCGCCTTTCTGACACTCTATGGGACGGGCGAAGGTCAGACGGCGACGATCGCAGAACGAATCGCGGCCACAATCAGCGAGCGCGGTCACGAGGCGAACGCAATCGACGTGCGTGACCGTCCGGACTCTTCATCCCGGACGTGTACGACACCGTCGTCGTGGGCGCGTCGATCCACGTCGGCAAACACTAGGACGCGATCCGTGACTTCGTCACCGACAATCGAGACGCCTCGTCGGGAATGCCGACCGCATTCTTCCAGGTGTCGCTATCATCGGCGCGCTTCGGTTCTCCGAGTACGGATTCCTCAAGCGCCTCGTGATGAAGCAAATCGCAAAAGAACTCCGTACCGAAGAGCGGAAACCGAAAACCGACATCGAGTTCACCGACTGGGACGCTGTCGACGCCTTCGCAGCGGACGTCGCCGCGTTCGTCGAAGGCCGTCTCGGCGATACCCCGGACACCATCGATGATTCGCCGGTATGAGGACCTCGCCACTGCCCCGACGCCTCACCGGCCCTCTCTCGTTGCATCGACGCACACCGTCGACGTCGTCGCTCTCGTCAGCGTCGGGACGTCGCTCGGCGCAGACCGGCCGTCTCGCGGATATATCTGTCAGCGCCACACGGTGACTAGCCGTATGGCGGCGTCGAACGCGCCCGGGTCGATCGGTCGGGTGTCGGAGCGAACCGGACTATACGTCAATCACGACGACATCCTCGTCTGGTTCGTTTCTCTGCGGACCGTCGTCCCAAGCGTGTTCACAGCGGCGTGGTTCTCAGCTACGTTCTCTTCCCTCAAGGGCTGTTACGCGGCGGGAATCCGGACACATCCACGAGGTACGCGGGAAATATCGCGGTCACCTCGCCGGGCTCGGTTCGCTCCCTGTCTCGTCCCGTCTTGGCGAGTCGTTCCGCCCGGCCCCGTATCCCCTGGAGCATTCCGTAGGTCATCAGTGACGAAACCGGGTCGAGGGCTGCGAGGGAGGCGACTCGGACCGCCGGATTCTCCGGCAGGGGGTTCCGCGAGCGCACCAGCAGCCGTGTCGGGGATGTCGGCGCGGCGAACTCTCGATATCGAATGAACTCGAACTCATGCGACCACTGCAAGCTGAGACCAGTCTGTCCGTTACGATGGAGTCGTGGAGCGAGGCATCGAACTGCTCGAGAGCTCTGGCTACGAGCGACCACCGGCTACGAGAGTGTCACCGCTCGGATGAACACGACTGGGATAAGGAGTAGTGGATACGTGCGCGTCTCGCTCACGAACGAACCGAGTATTCGGCTTTTCGAGGCATCTTTCGCCGCTTGTCACGGTAGTGAACTCCGAATGCGATTCGTGTGCGTTCGCCTTCGGCCGTCTCGTCAGTGGTTGCCAGCGGACGGCTGTCAGCGAATGATGCGGTAGCCGACACCGGCGACGATGGCGACAGCGTAGCTCCCGAACAAGAAGGGTGCCCAGAACACCCAGAGTTCGAAGTGCGGGAACAGATAGCTCCCGACGGAACTTCCGAGCATCATCACGAGGTAGCCCGGATACGCCAACGGCGTCAGCAGCCGGCCGTCCAGACTGCCGACGGCGAGCGGAATCGTAAGGAAGGTGAACACGACTGCGACGACGCGACCAGCGAACACCGTCCGGAGATGCTGGCGGTCGAGTCCACCCGCAGTTGCGTCGCTCATGTGTTCCTGTCACCGCCCGTGGTTTCGACCCGCCCGTCACGCCGCGAGATGCCGTGTTTCGCCAACAACGTCTCGGCGATGAGCGATGTCCACTGTGTCCCGGTCGACGTGTCGAGAATGAACCTCGTCGACTCGACGATGTAACCCGGGAGGTCGAGGTCACCTGCGACCTTGTGGACGAGGAGTGGCGAAGACCCGTCGAGGAGGTTCCCGCGCTTGTAGCGATGGTACGGCATATACCACGGGACGACGGTGTCGTTCGCGGTATCGATGGCCGTCTGCGCGTACGCCGGTGCTGGGTCGACGACCGTCGGGAAGATTGCTTGCCCGACGGACGATTCGTGGGTTCGATACACGCCTTGGGAGGAGTGTAAATCGAGGACGACGTCGGGGTCGGATTTCTCGACCAGTCGCCAGATGGCCCGCGCGAGTTTCGTCTCTGCCTCTCGACCTGTGGGGAACTTCCGATTCAGGTCACCGTTGTCGTTGTGTCGCATCTCTCGCTCGATGGCGGGTTGGTTCGCCTTCGGAAGGATGACTAGTTTTCCGGCGTCGAACTCCCACGAGGCGACGTCGCTCGCCGCCCGATACCCGCTCGGTTCGTCACCGTGCATCCCGCCGACGACGACGGCGGTGGGGCCGTCGTTCGACGCATCGATGGTGACCACTTCCGATGCGTACTTCGTCCCCGCCAGAAGCGTCTCCGTCGAGCGCGCACCCCCACCTGTCTGCGTCGGTGCCGTCGTTGCTGTCGTCCCACCGGTCCCGATGAGCGCTGAGCCACCGAGGGCCGCCGCCGAGTGGGCAAGGAACGTCCGTCGTCTCATTGTTCGCCTTCGAACCCACGACTGGAAAATTATCGGGCAGCTAAGTACGTTCGTCGTGTCTCGTTGCTGTGAGACGTGGTGGTGCACCCTGCTCCCGCGCTGCTGGCGGTTGTGTGCGGCTTGCACCGCGCTTTTCGACTAATTCACGATGACGACGCGACCCCTGACGACGCGGTGTGTCTTCGACGCCGAGAAAGCCGCCCGTCTACCCCACGAACGGCGCACAACGGGCCATGCATGTCGACTATGTATCGAGGACGAGGGTCTGGATTGGTAGTGGTGACGTAAGAAGCGGTCGGACGCCGTCATCGCGACGGCCCGAACTGCGACGCCGACTTCTCGGGACACTCCTCACTGGCTGTCTCTCCAGCATAGCTGTCCGGTTGTGGAACGCGAATTCAATCGTGTGTCGTCTCGTCCCCACAGATGATGCTTGTTGGTGCAAGCCGAGTTCCACGCAGGCGCGGCCGCGCCGGTAGAACGTCGTCCGGGAATACGAAATTGGGTCACGAGGGGAGTCTCAGGACCCGTATCCTCTATCTACGTTTCTAGTGACAGTAGGGTGATTACTTCCCATACCGCCGCAGAACGGACCTCGGGTGTGTTTGTGATAGTGGGTCTGTCCTGTGAGCACGCCGCCCCGAGGCCCGCCGAAAATTCATGGGTTGAGAGCAAAAAGGGCTTTCATTATCAGGGTGACTTCTGCTGTCCGACTGGGCGGTGGTCCGGCACGACGTCCCGACGTCGGTCCCGGAGACCAGTGACCGACAGACAACGACGGTCGGTGTCACACCCGTTGTGATAACATCGTCCATCTAACTCGTGACGAACGGGGCTTGAGGACAGAATCGGCACCGAACCGACGCTGATGGACGCGGTGACTCAGCGTCGTGACATTGAGTTCGATGCCGACAGCTTCCACGCTGCATGGCTGCACACTGGCTTCACAGTGCTCTTATTTATCGGGCGAATATCTATCGTGTGTCCACTGCCCGCTGGTCCAGAAGCGCACTCTCTCCCCGGTATCGTGATGCCGGTCTCTTCGTGCTCCTTGCGGCCCTCTTCGGCGCGTCGTTCGTCGCAATCAAAACCGGGCTCCGTGAGCTGTCACCGCTCATATTCGCAGGCTTGCGCTTCGACATCGCCGCTGTCGTCCTACTGACCTACATCGCTGTTACGAGCGACCGGTCGACGTGGCTGCCGAAAACCCGTGCTGACTACCTCGGTATCGGAACCGGAGCGGTATTTCTCGTGGCACTCAACAACGGACTATTGTTCCTCGGGCAGGTCACGACGACCCCCGCTGCAGCGTCGGTGATGTACGGACTCAATCCGATACTGGCACCCGTGTTCGCGTGGTGGTTACTCGGGGACCGACTCTCCGCACGTGGTGTGGTCGGGATTGGCGTTGCGCTGTGTGGCGTCGTGATTATCGTCCAGCCGTCGCCGTCGACGTTTACCGATGCCAGCGCCATCGGACAGTTGCTCGTCCTCGGGGCCGCTGGAGCGGTCGCTCTGGGGAGTGTCTTACTCCGCCGCCTCGAGCCACGGATGGCGAGCATCTCGCTGACCGCGTGGGCCATGGCCGCTGGAGCGGTACTCCTCCACGCCGGCAGTCTCGCCATAGGGGAGTCGCAACCGAACCTGCTCGCCCTCGAATCCGTGACGGTATTGAGCCTGCTCTCGGTCGGGATTCCATCGACAGCAGTAGCATACGCGATTTACTTTGGACTCATCGAGCGGGTCGGGCCGGTCCGGACGAACCTAGTAGCCTATTTCGTACCCGTCTTCGCCGCCCTCAGCGGCTGGCTGTTACTCGAGTCGACTGTCTCGCTCTGGACTGGCGTCGGGTTCCTCGTCGTCGTCGCCGGGTTCGCACTCATCGAACGCCACGTCGTTGGCGCGGAACTCGCCCGGCTCGGTCGACGACTCCGTGGACAGACTGTTGGTGGAGACAGAGCGGACTGTGACGACTGAGATTGCCACGGGGCCACGTCTGTCACGCTGACTCACCCGTCGAATACGTGGCTGCGTCGGTGTGCGAAACGGTGACGGGACATCACATCGTGCGACAGGAGACGTACAAACGGCTGTCCACTCACTCGCAGTGGTCAGTATACTGGCCTCGTGGGAGCTGTCGAGGATGGCCTCGCGACGGTCGCCTTCGAGCACGATGATGAGGGGATTGGTGTCACTGTGTTGGAGGCGTCGGCGGTACCTGAGAAGGGACGACACGCCTGTCCGTGCACAGCAACGCGGCTAACCGGTGGTGGATGGTCGCCGACCATCAAACGCTCTTGGGTGAGAACACGAGTGGCCGACGACCGTATCGTGACCTTGCACTCCCGACACAAAAACAGTCAGGTGATACCGAACGGTTTGGCCCGGCTTACCCTACAGGACACGTCCCAATCGAGTACTCCATCTGTCCCACTGGTGGTGCTCACGAGTGGGCCTCGGACCGCGTCTTTGACTAAACACACCGATACTGGGAGCTACCGACGTCGCTAGCCACTACCGAGACTCCCCACTGCGATATAGTCGGTGCCGTGGACGGCCCAGCCCGACACGATACTGGGGACGGGAGTGTAGTCACAAAGGATGGACCCGCGACGCAGGAGGCCCGTAGCGATACCGGGACTACTCTAGCTGCGCAACTGACGAAGGATATCGACGACGGAGATACTGACGTTGCCCCACTCGTCGACCTCTCCGCCGCGACGACGTCGACGGCCGCGGTCGCCACCGAATCTCGAATACTCGGGCAGTCCGACAAACCCGCCCGTACTGTTTCATGAGACCGCTCACGCCTCGATACCCGTACGTGACCGCCGATAGAGAGTCGCCGACTCGCGGCCCAACGTCTTAGTCCACACCAAACAGGCTTGGGGTCGCTTGAACATGAGAAATTGAGTAAGTACAGATATATTACGTATCAGAAAGACTTATTAAATCACCCGTTTTGGTCGATGATGGTGTCATGACGCGAGCACTCAAAGGATCAGGTTTCCTCGGTTTGGCAACAATGATGGCAGTGGGGCTGTATCAGTTTGTCTTACTGTCTGGTGGACAAGGGGTCCCCGGATGGATGATTGGCGGGCACGCACACCTCGGTGTGCTTTCGATTCTCGCCATTGTGATGGGGTTCGCCGTGCCTGCACTCGGCGTGACCGGACGACTCCGAGCAGCCGTAACTGTTCTCTTCATCTCAGGGCAGTGGGGAATTCCCGGAATCGTATGGCTCGGTGAGGGCTTCGGTCTGATGATTCTACTCCCGACCGGATTTCTCTGGGGCGGCGCACTCATCGTGTCTATGCTTATCATGTTCTATAAGTCGGTCACGCATCCCAACGAGACGACCGGGACCGGTCCAGCTGGCACGATTCCGACCGACGATTAGACTATTGTGTCGTTCGGTGGTTTCCCCCTCTCCTGACACTGTCACAAGGTCGAGAATTTGCCGGCAGTACGCACCCCCACTGAGCGACAGGTTAAGTGGTATCTACGCTGGCCCGTTCAGCGTCGGCACCTGCTCGGAGATAGTCCGCGCCACTTCGACTTCCCCTTGCGGAAACGACCACGTGCGGTCGGTGAGGTCGCCGGCTCGACGGACGGTCGCCGATACCTCACCGCTGGTCTGTGGCTGTGCGACATAGGCGGCGGCGCCGATGATTGGCACTCGTCGACTGTTCTGGATGCTCACCTGCTGGTTCTGTGGGGCCGCGGTGTTCATCTTCACGGACAGCAAACGTATCTCTATGCTTCGCAAGGTGCTCACTGTGGTCGGTACCGTTGAGGTGCTTGCTCCAGGGACGTTGCTTGAGTCTGCCGAACGAGTTGCTCTCGAAAATTCCGGCGAGTGTGACTGGCGGTCGTGGGTAGTTCCGAGTGCCCGACTTGAGGGAGTGGTCATTCTCTGGCTTGTCTGGCGGAGTGAGGACTCGTATTCGGCGTTCAAGAAATGCCTTGGTCTCGTCGGTCTGCTTGCATTGTTCTTCCCACGAGCGTACGTGGACTATGGCGCAGACGTCGCGTACACCGAGGAATCCTCGCCAGAGTGGAAGCCGTGGGTGTACACCGGGACGCGCGTTGTTGGCCTGCTCTACGTCCTTATCGCTCTCAACGAGTGGCGGAGTGATTGGGACCCCAGAACTGTTCGGAGAGGCCCTGAACAGGCGCTTCAGGCAGATAATCCTTGCTTGTGCAAGCTAATTTTCACACAGACGCTGCCGCTCTAGCGGACCCCAGACTGGGTACTTAGGTCAGGTGAGGCGGTCCAGGGTCCACTCGCCACTTCCAGTAACACCGGCGAGCGAACGGGTAAGCTCTCCGTAGAGCGGACCTTGGTGTGTTCGTGATATCGGTCTGCCCGCGAGGGTCAGGAGTATCGAGGCCCACCGCAAACTCGTGGGTCGAGCGCGAAAGGGGTTGCATTATCAAGGTCGCACCTGCCAACCGACTGGGCTGTGGTCCGGCATGACGGTTCCCGACGTCGGCCGGACACCGACGCGGTCGGAATGCTCGCATCCGGCGCGCTCCAGAGCGCTTGACGGTCTGTGTGCCCTGGGACAATTCCCGACCGTCCGATGGCTCCGGTACTGAGGGCTATTGGGCCTCGGGAGCGTGAGGCATGACCCACCCAGGACTGGTGGGCCGGGCGCGCAGGCAAGTATGGGCCATACCGGTCGCAGACTGGCATCGCCACACGTCCAGTAGGTTCTCTTGGCATAGTACGTTTTGTATCTACACTCAATATTGTTCGATATCGAGATTTTCTAAATTCCACATTCAATAGAGGAGAGATATTACTGTATTGATTTTTATAACTCTAAAATAGACAATTTATATTTCATATTGCCGAATTCGACAGAGAAAACCGATAATTTCGAGAATATCGACGCCACGGAAAACAGACTGACGGACTTCATTGGTCTCTAAGCGCAACGCAAGGAGGCCACCAACTGCAGCCACGTCGTGATACTTGTCCCTATTGACTGGAGGCTCTCACCGAGGCGTGCCGTCGACGTCGGTCCGATATTGACTGTTGATGGGCTCGTTCTCGAGCGACAAAAGACGACGCCCAGTTGGCTTCCCAATCACGACTCGGCCCGCTTCTGTGCACGTTGCGGGCATACCACGACCTCCTGTTTGCAGAGTTTAGCGTGAGTATTCGGAATCAATTATCGAGAAATCTTACAATAGTCGCTGATTGGTCACGACCGAGCTATCGAAGTACTCGAACTATTCCTCGCTCTGAATCGAATGTGGAAGTGAGAGTGTGACTCATCGACTGACACAATCCGATATCGACTAAACAGTCATATCGGACCTTTCAGAGCGAGGGTGATACTGGCCTCCTCGGAACACAGGGCAGTAACCGCGGCAAGGTCAAATGAAACGCTCGCTCAACAAACCGAAGCAACCCCGATTTCGGGATAACCTGCCTTCGGTCAACCTACCTGTCGAACCTGTTATTCTCTGTAAGTTTCAACGGAGCTGGAAACTACACCTTCGGTTCGTCGAGATTGACGTAGACGGTTTTCGTCTGGCGGTAGTGATCGAGCGCTGACTCTCCGAGATCGCGGCCAATTCCGGATTTTTTGAACCCTCCGTAGGGTCCTTCCGACCGAATCGGTCCGTAGGCGTTCACGTAGACGATGCCGGCATCGATGTCCGCAGCCGCGTTGTGTGCGATGTCGGTCGATTCGGTCGCGATGCCGGCTGCCAATCCGAACTCGGTGTCGTTCGCGAGTTCGATCGCCTCCTCGTACGTCTCGAAGGACTGGATCGTCTGCACGGGACCGAATATCTCCTCACGGGCGATTCGCATATCGTTATCGACGTCGGTGAACACGGTCGGTTCGACGTAGTGACCGTCCGCCAGCGCCGGGTCGTCCGGAATCTCCCCGCCCGTTGCGAGGGTTGCGCCCTCCGCCTGTCCGACCTCTATATACTCGGTAACGGTGTCCAGTTGCTCGCCGTTCGTCAGCGGACCCATCGTCGTCTCTTCGACGAGGGGGTCTCCCAGTTCGTAGCTCTCAGACATCTCGACGAATTCGGTGACGAATTCGTCGTGGATATCGTCGTGCACGAGGACTCGGGAGAAGGCGTCACAGATTTCGCCGGTACTGTAGTAGATGCCGTCGGCGGCCGCTTGCACAGCCGTCTCGATATCGGCGTCGGGGAAGACGACGATCGGCGATTTCCCACCCAGTTCGAGCGTCACCGGTGCGATGCGCTCGGCTGCTGCACGCATCACCTCCGCGCCGACGCTCTCGCTCCCGGTAAACGAGACTTTCCGGACGTCCTCGTGTTCGACCAGCGATTTACCGGTAGTCGAACCCGAGCCCGTGAGGACGGTGAGTACGCCGTCGGGCAGAATATCTTTCGATAGCTGCGCCATCCGAACAGTCGAGAGCGGCGCGTGTGCCGAGGGTTTCAATACAGCCGCGTTACCGGCTGCGAGCGCCGGCCCGAGCTTCCAAGCGGCGGCCCAAGCCGGGAAGTTCCAAGGCGTGACCTGTCCGACGACGCCGAACGGTTCGGTCCGGGTGTACATGTGCAGGTCGTTCTGGGCCGGCACCTGTTCACCGGTTTGGGCCCGGACGATCGACGCGTAGTATTCGATCGTACTGATCGCGCCCTCGACCTCACCACGGGCGTCTCGCATCGGTTTGCCCGTGTCGAGACACTCCAGCAACGCCAGTTCGTCGACGTGAGCCTCGAGTTCGCCGACCCACTCGAACAGACGGCGCGACCGCTCCGAAGGCGTCGTGTCGGCCCACTCTGTCTCGTAGGCATGCCACGCTTGTTCGACAGCGTCGTCGACGACCCTCTGGTCACAGACACCGACCTCGACGAACGGCTCGTCGATTACCGGGTCTCGGACAGCGAGCGTCTCGTCTAGCTCGACGCTCTCGCCACCGATATATGGTGCGACGGTCAGTCCGTCGAGCGCTTCTTGGTGCTTCTGGCGGTGCCTCTCGCGTATCGTCTGTGGGGACTCTGTCTGTGCCATCGATTATGCGAACGTGTCGACGACAGGTATCCCGACGGTTTCGTAGTTCGTCATGGCTTCGAGTTCGTCGTTGACTCCTTCCAGGTCGATGTGGCTCGTGATGACCTCGCTCGGGTCGAGTTTGCCGTGCTCGACCATCCGGAACATCTCGCCGTACTTCGAGGGTGGCAGGCCACTGGACCCGTGTATCTCGATCTCGTTCATCACGATAGTGTCCGTCGGAAGTGGGTTGTAGCCGTGCTGTTCTTTGGTTGTCAGGCCGATCTGTACGTGTCGGCCGCGCGTTCGCAGGGATTCGACGGCGTTCTGGCAGGTCTCCTCGATGCCGAGCGCGTCAAGCGAGACGTGCGCACCGCCGTCCGTGATGTCGCGAATCTCCTTCGCCGGGTCGTCGACTTCGGCCGCGTTGATCGTCTCGATAGCGCCAAGGTCTTCGGCCATCTCCAATTTCTCCTCCATCAGGTCGACGCCGATGACGTTCCCGCCGAGGGCGTTGGCGATGTGGACTGCCGAAAGTCCGATTCCGCCCAGGCCGTGGATAGCGACGTATTCGCCACGACTGACGTCGGCCTGATGTGCCATCCCACGATAGGCCGTCATGAATCGACAGCCCATTCCGGCGACCTCCACCGGGTCGACCGTGTCGGGAAGCTGCACTGCGTTGATGTCGGCGTGCGGAATCGGGACCTCTTCGGCGAACGCTCCGGGAGCGCCCTCTTGGAAGCCGAGCCCGAGGTGGTTCTCACAGAGGTTCTCGTAGCCCACACGACACTCGTGACAGTGCCCGCAGGCGAAGTTGAACGGGATAGCGACGCTGTCCCCTTCCTGAACTGTATCGACGTTCTCGCCGACCTCGACGACGGTACCCGACGGCTCGTGCCCGAGGATGTGTCCCTGTGGAGGCTTGTAGTCGAACCACTCCCAATTGCCGACCCATCCGTGCCAGTCACTCCGACAGACCCCACACGCCTCTACCTCGGCAACGACGCCGTCGGGGTCGGGCGATGGTCGCTCCACGTCTCGGATTGCGAGCGGTTCTTCGTACTCCTCCAGCACAGCTGCTCTCATACAACATGGTACGACGACACGTAGTGGTATAAAAGTTTTCCCGAGCTAATAGATATTATCTCGATACGTTTTCCGCGAATTACCGGTGTGGGCCACGCCTCCGCCGACTGGACCGGTGAAAGCCGATACGACTCGCCGGCAGACTCGACTACAGTCGTTTCGCGACGAACTCGAGGTTCGTCGCGAAGGCTGCGATCAGAATTCCCAGTAGCGAAATGAGGATTAGGAACGTCGAGACCACGCTGACTATCGGCGTCAGCGACTGTCTGAGGGTGTTCCACGCCAGAACCGGTATCGTGCGGGTCTGGTAGCTAGAGAGGAACAGCGCCATCACGAACTCTTGGAGACTGATGATGAACGCCAAGAGTGCAGAGACGAGGATACCGTTCTTGACGTTCGGAAGGACGACGTGGACGAACACCCGGATGGGATTCGCACCGAGGTCCATCCCGGCATCGTGTAGCTGCCAATCAAATCGCTGGAAGACGGACTGCATCACGAAGAACACGAGCGGCGTCGCCCAGAGGCTGTGAGCGAGGATGATGGCGAGGTACGACGACCGCAGTCCAAGTCGGCTGAAATACACCAGTAGCGTCACACCAAGGATGACCGGTGGGATGAGTAGCGGCATGATGACCACAGGCGTCAGGATTCGGTTCAGGCGGCCTTCGCGAGCCTCCATCCCGAAGGCTGCAGTAATCCCCATAAAGGTCGCCAGTACTGTCGTGCCGGCGCCGACGAGGATACTGTTGTCGAAGGCTCGCAACCACGTGACCTGGCTGAAGAACGCCGCGTACCAGCGTAGTGAGAACCCTTCCGGGGGGAACTGGAGGTTCCCCGATGGAGAGAACGACGTCAAGACGACGATGGCTAGCGGCAACAACAGGAGTGCACAAAGCGTGACATAGCCGACCCGGAACGCGGCCGTTTCGAACTGTTCGCGTTCAAGCATTCTGGACGTCACCTCCGTATCGACCGAGCGTGGCATAGATGCCGACGATGCTGACGAACATCAACACGAGCATGACCGTCGAGAGTGCCGTCGCCAACGGCCAGTTGAAGTTAACCAGCATCTGTTCCTCGACCTCGATAGCGAACGGCAGGTCACTTCCGGCGCCCAGTAGTGACGGGGCAGAGTACGCGCCGACGCTCCATGCGAAGGAGATGATGGTCGCCACAGTTATGCCCGGCATTATCTGCGGGACGACGACCTCGAGGAACGAGCGCGGTCGACTCGCACCTAAGTCACGTGCGGCCTCGACGATTTCCCAGTCGACCGTCGAGAGGACGCTGTAAATCGCGAGCATCGCGTAGGGGAAGACGATGTATATCTGCCCGACGAGGACGCCGAGCGTGTTCGGGACGATCTGTATCGGCGACTGGAGCAGGCCGACGGCGAGGAAGAGGTTGTTCAGGGTGCCGTTCGGAGCCAGAAGCGGGACCCATGCGTACGTCTTGATGACCAGCGTGGTCAGCAACGGAAGCACGACCGAAAACAACAGTAGGGACCTGAGCAGGCCGCTGGCCCGCCAGGTGGCATAGGCGTAGAACGTCGCTAACACGACCGTAACAGCCGTAGCGACGATACCGAGCTTGAACGAGTACAGGATGATTCCCCGGAGGAGTTCGGAGGAGAAGACCTCCACGTACGAGGCAACTGAGAAGGTCCCTTTCGCATAGGGCAGTCCCTGTGCCTGTTCGCTGACGCTGATTCGAAGCAGCATGAAAAACGGGATGACGAACACCAGCAGTTCGAAGAGGATGAGCGGACTCATCAGCAACAGCGAGCGCCGGCCCTGTGACTGGTTCTGGAACGGCGCCCAGAGTCCGTCGAGTATGGTGTCGTGTGCCTGCGTACTCATCGAGCCACCCCCGCTCGGGAGCCGTCCGGCTCGAAGACCAGTAGCTCGTCGACGGGCCACGATATCTCGACGGCATCCCCCTCGTCGATCGACCCTTGCTTTGCGACACTGCGCTCGACGAACAGCTGCTCTCCCCCGACGTCGACGACGTATCTGATGGTCGAACCGCGATAGATCGTATCCTCGACAGTGCCAGTCGCGATTCCGGCACCGGTCCCGTCAGCCCGTGCCGACTCGCCGGCCGAGGCGGCCTCTGTCGAAGCGGAGCCGTTGCGTGGCTGTATCGTCATGAACTCGGGCCGTAGGGAGACGGTCAGCGAGACAGCAGGGTCGAGCCCGTCTCGAACCGGAACCTCGATTCGCGACTCGAACTCGGTGTCGATGATACCGATACCGTCCTCGATACGGGTGAGTTCACCCGTGACGAAGTTCGTGTCGCCGAGGAACTCCTCGACGAACTTGTTCTTCGGGTTGCGATACACTTCGGTCGGCTCGCCGACCTGAACCAGATGTCCCTTGTTCATAATGCCGATCCTGTCGGCGAGGGTGAACGCCTCGTCCTGGTTGTGGGTCACGTGGATGAACGTCTTCTCGAACTCGCGGTGAATCTCCTTGAGTTCGATTTCCATCTCCTCGCGGAGCCGCTTGTCCAGATTCGAGAGCGGCTCGTCGAGCAGAAGGACCTCCGGGTCGACAGCAAGTGAGCGAGCGAGTGCGACACGCTGTTTCTGTCCCCCGGACAACTCCGTGGGGTTGTGGTCCTCGTAGCCGTCCATGTGGACGCGTTCGAGCATCTTCCGGGCCCGCTTTTTGCGACTCTCCTCGTCATCACCCTGCATCTTCAAACCGAACATCACGTTCTCCAGGACGGTCTTGTACGGGAACAGGGCCCAGTTCTGGAACACCATCGAGGTGTTCCGTTCGTAGGGTGGGTCGTCGGTCACTTCCTGACCTCCGATAGACACTGCACCCGAGTCGGGTGTTTCGAGACCGCTGATCATCCGCATGGTCGTGGACTTGCCGCACCCGCTCGGACCGAGCAGGCAGAGCAATTCCCCGTCACGAACAGACAGGGACACGTCCGTGACTGCGTCTATATCGCCGTACGACTTCGAGACCGCTTGTAGCTCTATCTCGGACATTGGGTGGAATCTGGGTGTAACGTGGTGATTTGTACGTCGGTTGATACGGGCGACGACATGACTATCCCGCACCGGCCTCCATCTTCGAGATCTGCTGTGAGAACGAGTCGAAGTTCGAGTTGATGTACTCGAACCGTGGCCACGAGATCAACTTCGCCTCCTGGCTGTTGGTGGGGAGGTCTTCGGCGAGCTTTTCAGTTGCGTACTCCATGTGCTTGTTCGTGAACAGAGTCGGGCTTGACTTCGACCACTTCGTCTGGACCTCCGCGTCGAGCAGGAAGTTCAGGAAGTGTTCGGCCATTTCGCGTTTATCAGTGCCACGGACCGGGCACCAGTGGTTGACGAACCCGCTGTTCTTCTCTGGGGCGGTGTGGCTGAGGTTCTCGAAGTCGTCGATATCGTAGGCGGTCTGTTCGTAGTACCACTGCGCGTAGTCGATGACGCCGTTATCGAACATCTGCCAGATGTCCTCACCGGAGGTCGCCCAACCTTGGATGTTCCATTCGTTCTGCATATGGTCGAAGACCTCCGCCGACATCTCCTCGTTGTACACCTCCTTGGCCAGCTCCATCTCGTCCATTGCCACGGCCGCGTCGTGTTGCGGGAACCACCAGAAGCCCTTGTCGATGCCGATACCGCTGTTCCCCATCTCGTCCGAAGAGAGGTCCGACCACGTACTCGGCTCGAAGTCTGCAGTGTTGCGGTAAATTAGCGTGGTCGGTGCGCCGTCGACCGGCACCCCGTACTCGGTCGGTCGGAACGTTCGGTAGTACTCGATGACCTCATCGAGGTTCGGGACGTTCTCCTTTCGCACAGGCAGGAACAGGTCGTCGTTCCGGCCGAGCAAGTAGAAGTACCCCTCGGTGATGGTAACGTCGAACGGTGGTGCGTCCTCCGGTGCCGACCGAATCTTCGAGAGGATGCCGCTCCAGCCACGGTTCACTTGGAGCCTTCCACCCGTCCGCTTCTCGTACATCTCCTTGATCGTGTTCTCGAAGTGGTCCGCATAGTTCCCGCTCCAGACCATCACTCTGAGCGTTTCACCACTGAACTCCCCTCCCGTGCTACCTGTACTGGCACCAGTCCCGCTGTCACTAGCCAGCGAAGCACATCCGGAGAGTGCGGCCACAGACCCGACGCCGGCAGTCTTGAGGAACGAACGCCGGCTGTACCGGCTTTGGACCGTCGACTGTTTCTGGGTACGGTAACGATTATCACTCATGGTACGCAATCACGCTTCACCAGCAAGGGATAAAAAACCAACTGTAGATTGTAGCATCGGCGAAGGTGAAACAACCTCGGTCTATCCACGGTGTCACCAGCATATCGCGAGCGGTGCATCGAAACAGGGATTGTCTGGACGGTGACCCAGACGGAGAACGCCGAAAAGGGTATGACGCTCTCTCCGTCCACTGACCCTACGCGAAGGCCGCTCCAGTGGGCGTCTCGGTTTGTCAGCGGAGCCTGTTGACGTCGTCAGCGTCGGCTTCGAGTCGGGACTCGAGCTCAGCGATGACCGTTCGAAGAGCGTCGGGGATCTCCCGTTCGACCACGGTCCCGTCGAGACGATAAGTCGGGCCAGAGACACTGAGTGCACCGATGACCGAACCATCTGGGCCGTGTACTGACTTTCCGACGCTACGCATCCCCTCGGTATACCCCTGATCATCGATAGCGTACCCCTGTTCCCGGATGGTCTCTAACTCTCGAAACAACTCTGTTCGGCTCGTGATAGTGTACTCCGTCCGTGCGGGCAGCCCCCAGCGGTCGATGATATCTTCGATTTTATCACGCGGATATTGGGCCAAGATCGCCAGCCCGGATGCTGTGGCGTGCATCTGGTAGTAGGAACCGGTGTACGCTCTGTAATCCTTCGAGGACCCCATCTGCCCCTCACCGCCGTACTTCACCCATTTGTGATAGGACTCGGCGATCGTCATGATACGCCCTCGGTCTGGCGCAACGAAATCACACTCTTCGTCCGTTCGGTCGGTCAACTCCGCGACGGCGTCCTCTATGTGTGTGATTCCGGGCCACCGTCCTCTAGCATGTTCGCCGAAGTTCAGAAACTTCAGCCCGATACGATACGTGTCGCCGGTTTTCGTGAGATAGCCGTTCTCTCTGAGCGTCGTGAGATGTTTGTGGGCCGTGCTCTTGGCGACGTCCAGTTCCGAAACGACATCTGCTAAGGTCGCACCATCCATCCGCAGAACTGTGTCGAGTACGTCCAAAGATAGCTGCGTCGTGGTGACGGTAGTGGTTGTGTCGGGGCCGTCCATGCTACCAAGTCACAATCCTCGGAACTTAATAGTTCGGATGAGCAAAACTCACAGTCTGATATCGTCCTCTCTGTAGGGGTTTTCCGTCTCAAAACGAATGATTCAACTTCCCTATCCAGTGTAGCTATACTTGGCAGAATTGTGGTTAGAACTGCAGCTCGAGCACTTATACTCGATTATGGTGGACGTTCTAACGCACTGATGTGGAGATGAGGGCGCGAACAAAATTAACGAACCCTGACAAGTCGAGTTTCAGTTCGGTTCTGTAAAACCAAAACCTGGTTTTCCCAAGTCAAAGACGCACGAGATAACGATAGTATGCTTGTTATTCTATGGCCGGGAATGTCGACCAGAGAGGGTCGTGTTCATCTCATCTGGACCGTATTACTGAGAAGAGTATCGAGAGAATCTCGAAATCGAGACGATGGCTACTGGGGGTTCAATGCCGCTGAATGCACGGAATACGATAGCTCTCAGTGAGTTCGGTTGTTCCGAACTGGCCGATGTACCAGTCGGAGGTCGGTCGTATTGGCGTGTCGCTTCCGTAGTCACGTGAAGGTATTCCGAGTGTTGCGGATTAGGGCTCGGGGCCCGTCGGTCTTCGTGGATGGAATCCACTCGTAGCTATGTCACACAGACTGGATCTATACTCACACAAGCTTACCCATTGGAGTGTGATTGCTCCGTCGGGGGTCAGTCCAGGTATTGTCGACGTCTGTACCCACCGCCGTCGCACACAATATACAGATGTAACGGCTATGCCAGACACGATTCCGCCTCAAATCTGGTCGTAACACGGGGTGAACTGCGAGTATCTTCTCCCCTGCCGTAGTCACTGTGGAATTAGCGGCTTACCTTCAAAAATGGGCACATACATCTTTACTTTACTCACGGAACCTTTCGTATTGAGCGGTATGCCAAGATACTGGGACCAAATTGGAAAACCGGATTCGGTATTTGGATCTACGACAGATATTTGTGAACAGTTATCGATAATGCAACTATAAATTTCGCAAGCCGGCTCTCAGTCTCGAACGGACTCGAGAATGAGCCGTTGTTCGACGCGCTTGGCCTCGTGCTGAGCGTCGTGGACGGCGTCGACGTTGACGCTGACGGAGGTGATGCCGGTGTCGACGAGTTCCTGAATCATTCGGGGCTTCGAGGCCGCCTGGCCGCAGATGCTCGTGGCGACGTCGTAGTCGCGGCAGGTCTCGATGACGTCGTGGAGCAACCGCATCACGGCTGGGTGGAGTTCGTCGTAGCGGTCGGCGACAGTGCCGTTGTTCCGGTCGACGGCGAGCGTGTACTGGGTGAGGTCGTTCGTCCCGAAGGAGACGAAGTCCAGGCCTGTCTCACAGAGGTCCTCGATGCAGAGGGCGCTGGCCGGCGTCTCGACCATCACGCCCCAGTCGCGTTTTGCAGGGTCGAGACCGGCCTCCTGCATCAGCGCCTTCGCGCGGTAGACGTCTTCGGCGTCGTTCACCAACGGGAGCATCAGTTCGAGGCTGTCGTAGCCCATCTCGTACAGTTTCTTGAACGCCTCTAGCTGGAGTCTGAACGTCTCCGGCTCTGTTAGTGAGCGACGGACACCCCGGTAGCCGAGCATCGGGTTGTGCTCGCTGGGTTCGTCCTCGCCGCCCTCCAGTTGGCGGAACTCGTCGGAGGGCGCATCCAACGTTCGGATGCGCACGGGCCGGGGGTAAAACGCCTCGGCGACAGTTCGCATCGAGTCGGTGAGCGTATTCACGAACGCCTCTTCCCCGTGGTCGGCGACGTACTGTTGAGGGGTCTTGTTCGTCGAGAGCACCATGTGCTCCATGCGGAGCAATCCGACGCCGTCGGCACCCGTCGCGGCCGCACGCTCCGCGGCCTCCGGGATAGAGACGTTGACCTTGATGTCCGTCGCGGTCATCGGCTTGCCGCCACCGGCCGCCGCCTGAGGACTGCCACCCGCCGCCGACTGTGGCTCGTCCTCGGTCGATGGCTGGCGGTGACCGTCGGCGACGATGCCTCTATCACCGTCGACGGAGACCATCTGGTCGTCGGTGAGCGTCGAGGTGGCGGTCTCGGACCCGATGACGGCTGGGACGCCGAGTTCGCGGGAGACGATGGCCGCGTGGCTCGTCATCCCGCCTTCGTCGGTGACCAGAGCGCCCGCACGTTTCATCGCGGGCACCATGTCCGGCGTCGTCATCTCCGTGACGATGATGTCGCCTTGGTTGACCTTGTCGAGTTGGTCGAGCGTCCCGACGACGCGGGCCGCGCCGGTGACCGTCCCTGGACTCGCACCGAGACCATCGACGAGTACGTCGCCGTCTTCGGGCTCGTCACCGTCGGTGCCGGCGTGACCGTTGATGGACTCGTCCACCGTCTCGTCGATGGTCGTTATCGGTCGCGACTGGAGCAGGTAGATGCTCCCGTCTTCGATGGCCCACTCGACGTCCTGTGGCTGGCCGTAGTGGTCCTCGACGAGTTCGCCGACGCGGTGGAGTTCGTCCAGTTCTTCGGCGGAGAGCACCCGCTCGTCTTGTTTCTCGTCCGGGACCGACCGTTCGACGGTCTCGCCGGTCCCGTCGTCGCGGACGTGCATGCTCTTCTTCGTCGCCACGGTCACCGCCTCGACGGACTCGGCCTCGCGGTCGTAGGTGTAGTTGTCCGGCGAGACGGCCCCCGAGACGACCGCTTCGCCCAGTCCCCACGCGGCTTCGACGGTAATCTCTGGTTCGCCCGTCGAGGGATGGCGGGTGAACATGACGCCGGACTTCTCGGCGTCGACCATCCGCTGGACGACGACGGCGATGTCGACGGCCTCGTGGTCGAAGCCCTGTTCGTCGCGGTAGTAGATGGCTCGCTGGGTGAACAGGGACGCCCAGCACCGTTGGACACGGTCCAGCAGGTCCTCGCTGTCGACGTTGAGGAACGTCTCCTGTTGGCCGGCGAAGGAGGCGTCGGGCAGGTCCTCGGCCGTCGCCGAGGACCGGACGGCGACGAACGGGTCCCCATCGAAGTCGTCGTAGGCCGCGAGAATCGTCGATGCGACGCTCTCGGGGAGGTCCGTGTCGACGATGAGTTCGCGCGCCCGCTGTTCGGCCTCGGCGAGGGCGGCCGAGTCCTCGCTGTCGACGTCGACGGCATCGAACAGTTCGTCGGCGATGCCGGCCTCCTCGATGAACGTTCGATACGTCTCCGCGGTGACGACGAACGCCGAGGGGACGGGCAGACCGGCGCTCCGGAGTTCACCGAGCGAGGCACCCTTACCGCCCGCTGTGTCGACGCTACTGTTGCTGATTGTGCTGAGCCAGGCTACTGGCATGTGTCTGCCTCCACGATTCTACCGGTATTCAACATTCTGGTCTCGGCGTATTTTGAGCGCCCGACCGATTACGGAGCGGCCACCTCGCCGCAAGGGCTGTCTACATATCCGACCACGCTTTCGCGGCCCGCCGGACGCCGGTGACGTCCGCTATCCACCGGGCGGCGATGCCCTTCTTCAGCACCTTCGCTGGCAGGCCGCCGAACGTTCCGACGGGGACGCCCGTGACGTCGTGGGCGACGGCCTGTTCCCCGATGGAGATGACCGTCCCCTTGTCGTCGTGCGTCCACGTCTTCAGCGGTTGGTCGCGCACGGCGCGCGCGACGTTCTCCCCGGCGACGTCGGCCGCCTGCCACGCCGCTTGTGCCGTCGGCGGGGCTGGCTGGTCACCCGGTTGCTCGATAAGGGCGCTGTCACCGATGGCGAACACCCGTTCGTCCTCAGTCTGGAACGTCCCTTCGGCGTGCAACCGACTGTTGCGCTCGTCCTTCGAGACGTCGGCGTCTTCGACGCAGTCGCGGCCGGTGATGCCGCCGGTCCAGACGAGGACGTCGTAGTCGAGTTCCGTATCCTCGCCGACGTACACCGTCTCTCCGTCCACTTCCCCGATGAACTTGCCCGTCAGGATGTTCACGCCGGCAGCTTCGAGTCGCTTGCGGAGCGCCCCCTGCAGTTCGGGGTCGTTGCCGGGGAACACCTCGTCGAGACCCTCAACGAGGTGGATGTCGATGGCCGCGTCGCGGTCGTCGCGGAACTCGGCGACTTCGCCGGCGGTCTGAATCCCGGAGAGACCGGCGCCGCCGACGACGACCTGCGCCGGGTCGCTCGGCGTGGCACCGGCGGCCGCGGCCCGTACCTCGTCGTGGATGGCGAGAGCGTCGTCGAGGCACTTGAGCGTGTGCGCGTGTTCTTCGAGACCCTCGATGCCGAAGAACGCGGTCTGAGAGCCGAGCGCGACCAGCAAATAGTCGTAGGTCACTTTCCCAGCGCTTTGCAGTTCGACGACTCGCT
Source organism: Haloarcula sp. H-hyl6 (assembly GCF_056934455.1). Classification (NCBI taxonomy): domain Archaea; kingdom Methanobacteriati; phylum Methanobacteriota; class Halobacteria; order Halobacteriales; family Haloarculaceae; genus Haloarcula; species Haloarcula sp. H-hyl6. The sequence continues at coordinate 103,010 of NZ_JBRIIK010000003.1, read as the reverse complement.
CGTCGGTGTCGATGCCGACGACAGTGTCACGTACGAACTCGGTAGCGGGTCGCTTGATTTCGTGGATGGGGATGGCGACCTTCTCCTGGACGGTCGGGTCGCGGATGCAGCGATGCGACTCGTGGAGGACGAGGTGGTGGTCGGTGTCGGCAATCCACGTCAGGTCGGCGTCGTGTCGCAATTCAGTTTCGAGACGCTGGACCGCGCGGCACCGGCGTAGCCAGCGCCAAGCACGACTATCTGCTCGGACATACCTCGCTCTGAGACGGTATCTGATACAAGTGCTTTGGAATCGGGTCTGCGTTCGGTCGAACCGGGGGACTTGTCGGTGGTTCGCATGGACCGAACGATGATGCGACGGCTCCTCTCGGTGGTCAGGCTCACAGCAGTCACGAGGGGGTCGCTCTCGCACCCCCGGCCGGAGTCGGAACCTGCGCCGACACTCCCGGGTTCGTCTCCTGTACCGGTCGCGGAAGAACGGTGACTTTCGCGAGATGTACACCCTCTCTAGCCGGAACGTCGCTCTATCGAGGGGGTACCACCCGAGGGACTCCTGCGGGGAACCACGCTCGACAACTCGAACCGACAAGTCACTGGGTGGTCCATCGACACGACAGCTACCCGGTCGGAACGACGACTCCGAGGTAACGATACGTATGTACGCACCACAAACTGGTTCGCACGTGACGAACGAACCGTTCAGTGCAAGCTTCTCTTTCGGATACCAACCGGCGTCCGTCCCCCTATGAAGGAGATGTGCCGGAGCGGTCGACGACCACTTCGCCGCCGTCGATCGTCGCCCTCCCCAAAATAATAACGTATGTACTTGTGTTATTCTCAATCGACACAGGTGTTCGCGTCTTGCGAACGGCTACTTTCTGGCCTATGTTGCTCGGTGGTCTCGTTGTGCCGCCGGCAGAATTATACTTGCCGCACGAATCGGTATTGCTGTATGGACGTCGGATACACCACTATCATGTACGACTCCGAAGCAGTAGCAACGACGGGTATCAGCGACTTCTCGGCCTGCCGGTACGACGGCGTGGAAATCGGGTTAGAGAAGGTGGAAGCGCTGGGGACCGAGAGACTCGAGACCCTCCTCGACCAGTACGACATGGACCTGTTCTGCGTGATGGCTGGGTGGCTGAACACCGAGGAGGACCGTCGGCGCGCCGTCGACGGCGCGACACTCGCCGGCGACCTCGGGTCGACGTTCCTCGGTATCCTGCCCCCGCCTCGGGGAGTCGTCGACGACGAGACGTTCGCCGAGTGGTTGGAGGACATCTGCGAAGCGGCGGCCGAAGCCGGGGTCACACCCGTCGTCCACCACCACTTTGGGGCACACGTCGAACAACCCGAGGAGATACGCCGCTGGCTAGACGAGGGACCCGACAACCTGGAGCTCCTGTTCGACACGGCACACTACTACCCCTACGGCGAGTCGGTCGTCGAGGGTATCGAGCGATTCGCCGACGACATCGCGTACGTCCACCTGAAGGATATCGACCCGCCAGCCGAGTTCGAGTATCACGTCCAGAACCTCACCGAGGGGAAGAAGGACTACGACAGCATCATCAACTGCGTCTGGGCGTTCACCGACCTCGGCCGCGGCGTCATCGACTTCGGCGACGTCGTGGCGACCCTCGACGACGTCGACTACGGCGGGTACCTGACCATCGAGATAGAGAACGAGCGCAACCACCCGCTGGTCCACGCTAAGGAGAACATGGACCACCTCCGGTCGGTCACGGACCACTGACGGTCTTCTCGACGCCGCTGTGTCTGCTCTCGACTGGGTGACCGTCTCCTCCGTCACAGATTTAATCCCTGCCTGTGAACTGTCGTGCGTGTTCGACCAGCAAACCCAGTTAGGCCTCGGAACGTACTCCCTCACGGGTGAATCAGGAACCGAAACCATCGCGGCGGCACTCGACGTCGGCTACCGACACCTCGACACGGCGCGACTCTACGAGAACGAACGAGAGGTCGGCGAGGCAATCGCGGAAAGCGACGTCGACAGGGACGACCTCTTCGTGGCCACCAAGGTCGCACACTTCGAGGAGCCGGAGAAGACCGAGTCCTACGTCCACCAGGCAATCGAGGAGAGCTTCGAGCGACTCGGACTCGACCGCGTCGACCTGCTGTACCACCACTGGCCGCGGAGCCGAGACGACATCGAGACCGTCCTCCCGGTTCTCGAAGAGTACGTCGACGACGGCGTCGTCGACCACCTCGGCGTGAGCAACTACACGATATCGGACATGGAACTCGCGCGGGACCTCGTGGACGTCTCGATCGATGCCCTACAGGTGGAGATGCACCCGCTGCTCCAGCAGGACGAACTCCGGGCGTTCGTCGCGGACACCGACACGCAGTTGGTCGCGTACTCGCCCCTGGCACAGGGTGCGGTGTTCGACGTGGACGCCATCTCGGCGGTCGCCGAGAAGCACGGCGTCTCCGAGGCGGTCGTGAGTCTCGCGTGGCTCCTCTCGAAGGACGGCGTGGCCGCTATCCCCCGGACGAGTTCGGTCGACCACCTCCGGGACAACTTCGAGGCGCTCTCCGTGGACCTCGACGACGAGGACATCGACAGTATCGACGCCATCGAGCGGACCCACCGCTGTGAGGACCCGGACTGGATGCGCTGGTAGGTCGCCCTCGGGGTCACCCGAACCTATTTGTCGCCTCACGCACCCAACTGGTGTATGGGCGTAGGATACACGACCATGATGTACGACGCGGCGGATATCGACCGTGGGCTCCGTGACATCGCGGCCTGCCGGTACGACGGTGCCGAGATAGGGCTCGAGAAGATTCGGGCGACTGGCCCCGACACCGTCGAACGGCTACTCGCGGAGAACGACCTCGACCTCTACTGCGTTATGAGCGAGTGGCTCGAAGACGAGGCGGCTGTCGGGCGAGTCGCCGACGATTTGCCGATGCTCGCCGACCTCGGCGCCGAGTTCGTCGGCCTCCTGCCGCCCCAACGCGGGCGACAGGACGACGAGACGGTCCAGCAGTGGTTCACCCGACTCGCCGAGGCGGCGACCGACGCTGGCGTGACGCCGTTGGTCCACCACCACGGCGCGACACACGTCGAGAGCGCGGCCGAGACCCGTCGCCTGCTCGACGCAGTCGACGACCTCGAACTGCTCTGGGACACAGCCCACTACTACCCCTACGGGGAGCACTTCCCCGACGGCGACGTGACAGACGGCGTCGAGCGGTTCGCCGACGACATCGCGTACGTCCACCTCAAGGACGTGGCGCCGCCGACCGGGTTCGCCGACGTCCGGGACAGTCTCACCGAGGGGAACTTCCACCTCGACAACGTCATCAACTACTTCCGCTCGTTCACGGACTTGGGGAAGGGCATCCTCGACTTCGCGGGCGTGTACGAGGCCCTGGAGTCGGCCGGCTACGACGGTCACTACACCATCGAAATAGAGAACCAGACGGAGAAGCCGTTGGTCCACGCGATGGAGAACTACGACTACTGGCGAGATATCACCGCCGAGTGAGGCGCCGTTTCGGTCGCCCCCGTGGACACGACGCGCAGTTTCAGGCCAACTGCATCAGCGTCGCACCGGCGACGATGGCAGTGATGCCGACCAGCACGCGCGGCGACGTCGGCACTCGTCGCACCATGGCGTACGAGAGTGCGACGACGACCAGCGGATAGACGTTCGAGAGCGGAACGACGGTGACGACGGTACCGAGTCGGAGCGCCGAGAACCACGCCAGCCAGTTGCCCGCGACGAAGACGCCGGCGAGGACGAACGCGACGAGTCCGACCCGGTCGCGGACCGCTGCCCGTCGCCGCGACGTAGGAGAGACGCCGAACAGCAGACCGAACGCGACGAGCGCCGACGTCTGTCCGACTGCGGTGCCGACCAACGTGTCCCCGTACCCGTTCAGGCCCATCTTCACGAGGACGAACGAACAGCCGAGCAGTAACATCGCCGCGACGGGGCGAATCAGGTCTCGGAGACCGACCCGTGAGAGCTCCTCTACGAGGAGGTCGTCGTGTGACTCGTCGGCGGTCTCCGAGACCTGCAACACGACGGCGCCGCCGACGATACACAGGAGGCCGACACCCGAGAGAACCGTGAACGACTCGCTGAACAGCGGCACCGCCAGTATCGCGGCGACGGCGGGGTTGGCACTGACGATGGCGGCCGAGATGCGGGCACCGATGCGGTCGATGCTCTGGAAGTACAGCAGGCGAAACGCCGCCGGATTCGCGAGGCCCGCGACGACGAACGGTGCGGCCGACTCGAGGGTCAGCGAGTCAAATGAGACGCCACGGACGAACAACAGGGTCCAGAAGACGACGACGCTGACGAGGATGCTGAGAAACGCGGCCGTGAGCGCGGGCGACCGTCCGTCGTCGTACTCCCCGTTCGAGAGGCCGTACTCGACGCTGACGGCCTGCAAGCCCGCGAAGACAGAGGCGAGCAGTGCGAGCGCCGCGCTCACCTCGACAATCATCGCCACCGCTGTCCGGACGGGCAGGCCGGGGTATCGCGTCTCTCGTTCGGCGTCTCGATGCGTGAACCGTCGTGTCGGTATCGCGCTGCACTCATGCTTGCACCTATCTCTGACCCGGCGTTGGTCTATCGACTGGTACGTCTCTGTGGCCCCGCTTCAATCTTTCTCTGCGGACGGCGACGGGTGCCTCGAGCGCCGGACGGAGCACGGCCACCAGAAGGTATAAACGCCGCGACAGAGAACCCCAGACGATGCGATTCGGAATCATTGGCTGCGGCCTCGTCGCACAGGTCATGCACATCCCCTACCTCGCCGAGTTGCCGGACGCGGAGTTGCACGCCTTCGTCGACCCCGCGGAGGACAGAGCGTCGGCGCTCGCGGACCGATACAACGTCCCGAACGTCTACGGGGCACACGAGGAACTCCTCGCCGACGTCGGCGACGAACTCGACGCCGTAGTGGTACTCACACCGTCGCACACGCACGCGGACGTCACGGTCGACACGCTCGAGGCGGATATCCACACGCTGGTCGAGAAACCGCTCGCGGCGACGCCGGAGGACGCAGACCGGATGGTCCAAGCGGCCGAAGCGAGCGACGCGACGGCGATGGTCGCGTACATGAAACGCTACGACCCGTCCTACGAGCGAGCCCAAACGGTCGTCGACGAGTTGGGCGAAATCGACCTCGTCACCGCCTACGACGTCGACCCCGACCACTTCCGAATCGTCGAGGAGGTGTACGACTTGGTCCCCGGGTCGCCGCCCGAATCGGTCATCGAGGAGAGCGGTGCCAAGCGCCGGGCAGACATCGAGCAAGCCATCGGCACGGACGACGAGACGCTCGTCGACGCCTACGACTTCCAACTCGAACACGTCTGTCACGACGTGAACGCACTCAGAGGGCTGTTCGGGGCCGTCGAGTCTATCGACCACGTGAACGTCTTCGCCGACGGCCGCTACGCGACGGCACACCTGACCTACGAGGAGGACGTCGAGTGCATCTTGGAGACCGGTGATTCCGACCGGAAGTGGTTCGAGGAGTTCGTCCGCGTCGATTCGCCGGAGGGGATGGTCACGGTCGACTTCTCGAACCCGTTCATCAAGAACACGCCCACCGAACTCCGCATCAAAGAGGGCACCGAGGAACTGACCGACACCGTGGAGACGCCGTCGTACGAGGAACCGTTCAAGCGGGAACTGGAGTACTTCCTCGAGTGCATCGAGGACGAGGCCCCGGTCCGAACGACGTTCGCGGAGGCGCGAGACGACCTGCAAGTCATCGTCGACCTGTTCCGGACGTACCGCGGGGAGACGCCCCGGACGGACGACTGAGCGCCCGGAGAACGGCCCCCTCCTTCTCAGCAGTCGCGGAACGGCCGAGAGAGGGGTAGAGATTTATACGCGCCGGTGCATCGATTCGGTGTTCCCATGCAAGCCGTAGCACTCTATCCGGACGGCCCGGAACTGCGTGTCATCGAGACGCCCGACCCCGTCCCCTCGGTCGACGAAGTCCTCGTCCGAACGCTTCGCGTCGGAATCGACGGGTCGGACAGGCGAATCGTCGCCGGCGACATCGGCGGAGCGTGTCCAGACGGGGCCGACCACCTCGTCATCGGTCACGAGGCGGTCGGCGTCGTCGAAGACCCGAACGGTAGCGACTTCGAAACGGGCGACGTAGTCGTCCCGATGGTGCGCCGGCCGACGGACGAGACGTCGCGGTTCGCGGAGACGGGCGAACTCGACATGGCACCGCCCGGAACGTTCCACGAGTGCGGTATCACGGGCGCACACGGCTACATGGCGGAGTACTTCACGGCCGACCCCGAGTATCTCGTTCCGGTGCCCGAGTCACTCGGCGAGTACGGCATCTTCGTGGAACCGGCGAGCATCGCGGAGAAAGCCCTCGACCAGTCGTTCGCGGCGCGGTCGGGGTTCGACTGGCGCCCGGAGGCTGCGTTCGTTCTCGGCAACGGCAATCTCGGGTTGCTGGCGCTCGCCCGTCTCGCGACGGGCGAGGAGTTCGACCGGACGTACTGTCTCGGTCGGCGCGACCGGCCCGACCCGACCATCGAATTCGTCGAATCCGTCGGCGCGACGTACGTCGACTCGCGGGAGACCGGACTGAGCGAGTTCCCCGATGCACACGAACCCGCGGACTTCGTCTTCGAGACGACCGGCTATCCACGGCACGCTATCGAAGCAGTGGGTGCGCTCGCCCCCAACGGCATCGTGACCCTACAGGGGATACCGGGCGACAGCACGTTCGAGGTAGAAGGTGGCGGCTTCCACTCGGACCTCGTCGTCAACAACAAGGGCGTCCTCGGCGTCGTGAACTCGCGTCGACCCCACTTCGAGGCCGCAGTCGAGTGGTTACAGGCGGTTCCCACGGCCGTTCTCGACGACCTCGTCAGCGGCGTCTACGCCGTCGAGGAGGTCGAGGACGCGTTGCTCGACGGCGACGAGACGATTAAGACGGTCGTCTCCTTCGAGAAGTGACGGCCTCTGGCGAGCGTGGACGGGACGAGTGGGAGGTCGAAGCGTTCGTGTCTAGGACTGCGACCCCGCCGACGAGGAGGCGCGCGTCGTCGCGACCATCTCCTCGGGGTCGCCGATTCTGTCCCCGGTGTCCGGGTCGAAGCCGTGGACGAGTTCGTCTTCCAGCGTGAGCCAGACCGTGTCGCCACGCGTCGTGTCGATGGTGCTCGGTGCGACGACGGTCAGGCTCACGTCGCCGGCGGCCACCTCGACTATCTGCTCGTCACCCTGTGGCTCGGTCACTTCGACCTCTGCCTCGACAGCGTTGGCCGTCTCCTCCGTGTGGATGCTGAAGTACTGCGGGCGGACGCCGAGCGTCATCTCGTCGGTGCCGCTGTATCGCTTCGCGACGGCGTCGTCGAGCGTCACGTCGAAGTCGTCCGGCGCGTTCTCGGCCTGAATCCGTCCGTCCGAATGCGTGACTTCGACGAAGTTCATCGACGGCGACCCGATGAACCCGGCGACGAACTGATTCACCGGCTGGTGGTACACCTCGTCGGGCGTCCCTATCTGTTGGATGTGGCCCTTGTCCATCACGACGAGCTTGTCACCGAGCGACATCGCCTCCTCCTGGTCGTGCGTGACGTACAGCGTCGTGATGTCCATCTCCCGCTGGAGCACCTTGATTCGACTGCGCATGCTGATTTTGAGCTTCGCGTCGAGGTTCGCGAGCGGCTCGTCCATCAGGAACACAGCGGGACGGCGGATGATTGCTCGGCCCAGCGCGACGCGCTGTTGTTGCCCACCGCTGAGGTTGGCGATGTCCCGGTCGAGCAGTTCCGGAATCTCCAGCGTCTCGGCGACCTGCTCGATGCGGTTCTCGCGCTCCTCTTTGCCGACGTCGGCGACCTTCAGCGGGTAGCCGATGTTCTCGCGGACGGTCATGTGCGGGTACAGCGCGAAGTTCTGGAACACCATCGCGATGTTCCGGTTCTTCGGGTGCACGTTGGTCACGTCGTGACCGTCAAGCGTAATCGTCCCCGAGGTGGGTTCCGTGAGTCCGGCCAGACACCGGAGCGTGGTCGTCTTACCGCACCCGCTCGGGCCCAGCAGTATCGTGAACTCGCCGTCGTCGACCTCGAGGTCGATGTCCTCGATTGCTATCGTTTCGCCGTACGCCTTCTTGACTGAATCGTATTCGACAGTTACCATTGCTTGTCACTCTCCGTTGCCGCAGTGACTCGATTCGATGCCGGCGCTCCGGCACGACCGTTCGACCGCGAGCGTCGGCAGACACTCATTTGCCGACCGCCCCCATGCTGAACCCTCTGACGAGTTGCTGGCGCGCCATGAACGCGAACAGCAGGACGGGAACGAGGGCTATTGTCGCCGCGACGCTCATGTTGATCCACTGCACGGAGAACTTCGTGACGAAGGAGGCGAGTCCCACGGGCACGGTAATCGCCTGCGAACTCTGTGCGAGAATCACGGCGAACAGCAGTTCGTTCCACGTGATTATCGTCGTGAAGATGGCCGACGCGATGAGGCCGGGTTTCACGAGCGGCAGCACGATTTTGAAGAACGCGCCCAGATGGGTGTGTCCGTCTATCATCGCGGACTCGATGAGGCTCTCCGGCACCTCCTCGAAGAACCCCTTCATCATCCACACCGCGAAGGGGATGTTGAACATCGTGTAGACGAGGATGAGTCCGCGGAGCGTGTTCACCAACCCGAACCCGCGGAAGATGACGAACAGCGGGATAATCGTGACGATAGGTGGCATGAACCGCGTCGACAGGATGTAGAACGGTAGGTGGAAGTCCAGATTGTACGGGTAATCGAACGTCACGAAGGCGTACGCGGCCATCGCGCCGACGGTCGTGGCGACGACTGTCGTGACGACGGTGACGATGACGCTGTTCGTGATGAAGGTCACGAACTCCGGTCGTTCCGCGAACAGGCGCGCGAAGTTGGCGAACTGCGCGTCTACCGGTATCCACTGTGGCGGGAACGACAACAGCGTCTCGCGCGTCTTCAGCGTGGCCGTCACCAGCCAGTAGACCGGGAACAGCGTCCAGACGAGGAAGACGGCGAGGGCGCCGTAGACACCGGCCTTCGTGACACCCGTCTCCGTGAGGCGTTCGTGTAGCTTTTCGAGCCCCGACGGTTCCGTGTAGGGCATCGTATCGACTGAAGTGTCTTGTTTCGTCGTCATGATCCGAACTCCACGTTAGCGATATTGACGAAGCTCATGGCCAGTATCAGCACCAACACGAGGAGCGACACAGCCATCGCAGACGCTTCGCCGAAGTTGTTGAACCGGAACGCGGTCCGGTACATCTCCATACTGATGACGTTCGTCGCGTCGGACGGACCGCCACGGGTGAGGATGAACACCTTCGCGAACACGCGCAGGGCGTCCACCAGCCGAATGATGAGAATCAGGACTATCAGCGACTTGAGGTACGGCAGCGTGATGTCCATGAAGCGCTGTCGTCGGGACGCGCCGTCCATAATCGCCGCCTCGCTGATGTCGTCCGGAACCGACTGCAGGCCCGCGAACAGCACTAGCACGACGAGCGGCGTCCACTGCCAGATGTCGGTGAGGATGACCGAGTACAGCGCCATGCTCGTCTCGCTAATCCACCCGACGTTCGCCCCACCGGTCAACGGTGCCGCGATGTAGTCCAACAGGCCGTTGGGGGCGTACATGAGCCGCCAAATCAGGCCGATGACCGTCGGAGAGAGAATCATCGGGATGAGTATGAGCGTCTGCCAGAGCCCACGGACCTTGATTTTCTTGTTCAACACCAGCGCCATGGCGAACCCGATGACGAACTCGAGGGTCACGGCGATGCCGACGAACTTCGCGGTCACGACCAGCGAGTTGAGGAACGCCCCGTCGCTGAGCAGTTGCACGTAGTTCTCGATGCCGACGAACACCGTCCCGGTCGGCAGATACGACTGCGTCGAGAACTGCAGCGCCCGAAGCAGCGGGTAGAACGTCAGCGAGAACAGAATCAGCACCGCCGGAATCGTCATCAACCACTTCAGGTTGTCGTCGACCCACAGCAGCGCCTCCTCGCGACTGGACGTGTCCGTGCTGAACTGCGCGACCTCCGAGGACACTGTCTCGCCTTCCGTGTCAGTCGCCATCGGTATCCCCTCCGGAGTGTACTGGGGCTATCGCCACCTGACGGTTACTGGAGCACGTCTGCGTCGGGCGTGAATCGCGTTCCATAGTTGTCTGTTTCACTCGTAGTAGTTCGCGTTTGCGAGGATGTCTTCGACTTGGTTTTTCGCCTTCGAGGTCATCTCGCTCGGACTGAGATCGCCAGCGAGCGCGGCGTTGAGCAGTTCGCCGTGCCCGATGCCGAACTCGGAGTACAGCGGCGTCCGCGGGCGGTACTGTGCGGTCTGGAGGCTCTCGTACAGCGCCGGGAACCACGGCTGGGAGTCCATGTTCTCCTCGAAGGTGTCGTGACGGAACGGCACCCCGCCGAGTTCGACGTACTTGTTCTGGGCCTCCTTCGAGATAGCCGAACGGATGACTTCCCCGGCCGCCTTCTTCTTCGAGTCGTCGATGTAACTGTTGATACCCATAATCCAGTTCCCTTGGGTCGGTGCCTGCCGCTTGGCGCCGGTGTGGCCCTTGGGAATGGGGGTGAACGAGATGTTGTTGGCCTCGTCGGACTCCTCCGAGTCGAGCAGGAGCGACGCGGCCGACGGCCACGCCGGGGCCTGTGCGGCGGAACCGCTCGACAGTCCGTTGAGCACTGCGTCGCTGTCGAAAGATGTGACGCCGTCCGGGCTGATGGATTTGAGGTCTTTAGTGTAGAACCGGACTGCTTCAGTCCCGTTCTCGCCGGCCCAGTTGTACCGCCAGTTGTCGTCGAACATCGTTCCGCCGATGGCGTTACCGAGGGCGAAGAAGTTCGCCATCACGGGGTTGCCACGCTTGCCACGGATGATGTAGCCGTTCGTGCCGTCTATCTGCTGGGAAATCTTCTTGCCAGCCTCGTAGACGTCGCCCCACGTTTCGGGCGCGTCTGCGCCGACCTGATCGTAGTACCCGCTGTTGTAGGCGAACAACTGCGTGTTGCCGACGATGACCTGTCCCCGAATCTTTTCGTCCATCCCTTCGGCGGACGGGATGTTCGGCGCGCCCGGAGTGGGCCACGTCGCGATGTCGACCGTCGTGTCGATGAGTTGCTCCATCGGGAGGTCTTCCGGAAGCCACTGCTGAATAGGGTCGACGTGCCCCGCGAACTGCGGGAACCACGGGTCGTCCATGAACGCGATGTCGTACGCGTCGCCCTGCGTCGAGAGGACGCTGTTCGTCTTCTCGAAGAGGTTCGCGTACGGGAACAGTTCGACGTTGACCGTGATTCCTGTGTCGTCGGCGACGTACTCCTCGACGAGACGCTTGAACAGACGACCCGACCCTTCGACTGCCGCGACAGACAGTTCCTGCGCGGTCTGATTGGAACCGGACCCGGTGGACCCGCCGTCCGACCCACCATCACCACCCCCGCAACCGGCGAGGCCGGATAGGGCCACGACGCTCGCCGTCGCACCGATGAACTTCCGCCGTGACGTGGCTGACCGTTTCGCCGTGTCCTTCGTGTCGCTACCACTGTCCGTCCTCGCATTGCTAGCTCGAGTCACATCTCCACTCTATCTTTCCTGCGTAATAAATCATGCTGTTGAGTTCAACTGTTTATTCCGAAACTAATGTTTTGTGCCCCATTCAGGTGTCGGAGGTCGCCCCGTCATCGGTCTGGGGTTGGTCTCGACACTGTCGGGTCGCGCTTCGTGGTGTCCCCAGTTCGGACGGCAGCGTCGAACGGCCGGCCGTCCGCTCCTCGATTTCACTCCGGCGCTCCCGTACCGCCGCGGAGACGCCGGGTGACGGCATGGAAAACTACTTTTGGATAGCTCCACGACGTGAGTTCAGCGGTATGACTGGAACACACAGACCCAGAACTGTCGGCGTCACTGCGGGGAGCGCGTTCGACCTCCGGATAGAACAGGACGTGTTCGAGGGCCTCGACGTGACGCTGCGCCCCGTCGATATCGAAACTACCGACGACCTGAAACGGGAACTCGCCGACGTCGACGCCGTCATCGACAGACTGCTCGCCGCTCCCTACACGGCCGACGTCATCGACGCGCTCGACCGCTGTGAGGTCATCGTCCGCTGTGGCATCGGCGTCGACGGCATCGACACCGAACGCGCCGCACAGCGGGGGATGTACGTCGCAAACGTCCCCGTCTACTGCCAGGACGAGGTGTCCGAACACACGCTCCTGCTGTTGCTCGCGCTCGAACGGAACCTGACGGCGTACGACACCGCCATGCACGACGGCGAATGGGCGCAGGACGTCACGACGACGCAAATTCACCGACTCCGGGGACAGACGCTAGGTCTCGTCGGGTTCGGGACGATAGCGAGGCTGGTCGCCGAGAAGGCACAGGCCTTCGGGATGGACGTCGTCGCGTCCGACCCGTACATCGACGCCGAGGAGATGGCACGAGCGGACGTCGAGAAAGTCGAGTTCGAGGAGCTACTGGACGTCGCGGACGCAGTCTCGCTGCACGCACCCCTCGTGGAAGAGACGAGGGGAACCATGGATGCCGCCGCGTTCGAGCGAATGAAAGACTCGGCGTTTCTCGTCAACGTCGCGCGGGGCGGACTCGTGGTCGAAGACGACCTCGTGACGGCGCTCCGCGAGGGCGACATCGCCGGGGCCGGACTCGACGTGTTCGAGGCGGAGCCGTCTAATCAGGGAGACGCGTTCCCGCCCTTCGAGAGTCCGCTCCGTGACCTCGACAACGCCGTACTCACGCCGCACGTCGCGTGGTTCTCACAGGAGGCGAACGACGAGCGCCGACGGACGGCCGCCCGGGACGTCCGTCGCGTCTTCGAGGGCACGGCTCCCGAGAACGCTGTCAACGAGCCACAGTAACGGAGCCGTATCAGGGAGGTGGCTCCCGACGGTCGGGCCTCGATACCGGCGACACAAGAGGGGTGTTCGTTGGGGTCCAACGACGAGCCTTACAGCGACGGGATGACCTCGTCGCCCATCACCTCGAAGAACCGCTCGGGGTCGGGACTGGTGTTGCCGAGGGTGATTCTGTCGAAGCCGAGGTCGGCGTACGCCTCGAGTTGGGCCGCGACGTCGCTGGGGTCGTCGGCGATGAGGAACTTGTGTTCGACCTCCTCGCGCGTGGCGTTCTCCCCCTCCGCCTCTATCTCCTTCGGGTTGGACAGTCCACGCCCGAAGACGTCCTGCGTCGCGGCCCACCACGGCTTCGTCGCCTCGTAGGCCGTCTCGTAGTCCGGGTGATACGACGCCGTGACCAGCAGCGTCGTCTCGACGGCGTCGGGGTCCCGCCCGGCGTCTGCGGCGTGCCGACGGACGGCCGGATAGAGTTTGTCGGTGTACTCCTCGTCTTTCAACACGGTGATGAACCCGTCACAGTACTCGCCGGCGAGCGACGCCGTCGCCGGCCCGTTTGCCGCGACGTGTATCTCCGGTGGCGTGTCGGGTTTCGTGTAGAGTCGCGCGTCGTCTAGCTGGTAGTACTCGCCGTCGTAGTCGACGAAGTCGTCTGACTCCCAGAGCAAGTGGCATATCTCGAGGGACTCTTTGAGCCGTTGGCGTCGCTCGGGGTACTCCGGCCACGGGAACCCCAGCGGCTTCTCGTTCATCGCCTCGCCGGTGCTGACGCCGAGGACGACCCGCTCGTCGTGCATCACCTGCAGGGTGGCGAACGCCTGCGCGATGAGGCCGGGGTGGTAGTGTCCGGCCGTCGCCGTCACGCACGTCCCCATCGGGAGGTCGGTGTGTTGGCTGAGGGCCCCCAACCACGACCACGCGAACCCGGACGACCCCTGACTGTGGAACCACGGGTGGAAGTGGTCGGACGTCCAAATCATATCGAACCCGGCCTCCTCGGCTAGCTGCGCGTAGCGGAGCAGTTCGTCGGGTTCGTACTGTTCTTGATGCGCGTCGTAATCGATGGAAACCATGTCTCGTGCTCGGGTTCTGGTGTCAGTCGTCGCTCGCCGCTTCACTCTCTTCCGCGGCGGTCGATTCGTCGGGTCGCTCGTCGGATTCGTAGCCTTCGCCGAGTCCCGGCAGGTGCCACGCGCCGGTCATGACGCCGCCCGTCTCCGTCGTCTCTCGCTGGACGACGGCCTCGACCAGTGCCGGGCCGTCGTGTTCGACCATCCCCGAGAGCGCCTCGTCGAGTTGGTCCGGTTCGTAGACGCGCTCGGCGTACTCAACCCCCATCGTCTCGGCCATCCCGACGGCGTCGTAGTCGTGTTCCTCGTCGAACTCCGTCGCCAGCACGCGGTCCCACCCGGACTGGGTGACCTGGAGGTTCCGAATCGAGAGCCACGCGTGGTTGTTGAGGACGAGGACGTTCACGTCGACGTCGCCTTGGACGGCGGCGACGAGTTCCTGATTGCAGTGGAGGAAACTCCCGTCGCCTTGAATCGACACCACCTGTCGGTCGGGAGCGCCGAGCTTCGAACCGATTGCCGCCGGCAGCGCAAAGCCCATCGTCGAGAACCCGCCCGAGGAGATGTTCGACCGCGGCGCGTACACCGGGAACTCGGGGTTCGTGATGTCCTGTGAGTGGCCGGCCCCGGTCGTGACGATGGCGTCTCGGTCCAGCGTCTCCCGGAGCGACCCGAGAACCCGCGCCATACTGAGGGGGACCGAGTCGTCGGTCTGTCGCTCCTCGATGCGGGCCTCCCAGTCGGCCCACCGCCGTTGCACCTCGTCGTAGTACTCGTTGTCCTCGGTGCCGACCGGGTCGATTCGCTCCGCGAGCTCGTCGCGAATCTGCCTCGTCACCACCGTCGCATCGCCCTGTACACCGACCTCGACGGGGTAGTTCTTCCCGATTTCGTGGGGGTCGATGTCGACGTGGACGAGTTTCGTCGGCGGAATCTCGAAGCTCACGCCGGGGTCGAACGAGGACGTGTGCAGGTCCGAGAACCGAACGCCGACAGCGAGAATCACGTCCGCGCTACTGCAGAGTTCGTTCCCGGCTGTCGTCCCCCACGCCCCCGCGTACCCGACGAACAGGTCGTGGTCCTCCGGAATCACGCCTTTCCCTTGGAAGGTGGGACTGACCGGTGCCTGTAGATACTCGGCGAGTTCCTGCACCTCGTCCCACGCCTCCGAGAGCATACAGCCCCCGCCAGCGACGATGACCGGCCGCTCTGCGTCTTCGAGCAGGTCCGCGGCCTCGGAGACGGACCGCGGGTCGCCAGCGGGCCGATGCTGAGTTCGGGACCGCTCCGGGTCCGGGAGTTCGACGTCCGCCTCGTCGTGTTGGACGTCCATGGGAATCTCGACGTGGACCGGCCCCGGACGCCCCGTCACGGCCTCTTGAAACGCGCGCCTGAGGGTACGCGGCAGTTGTTCGACGTCGTGGACCTGGAACGTCTGTTTCGTGACCGGTTCCATCACGTTCGGGAAGTCGCCGGGGCGCTTGCGCTCTATCTCCTGCAGGATGCCCTGCCCGTACTCGTGGGTCTGGGGCCCACCTGTGAGGATGACCATCGGCACCGAGTCGACGAAGGCCGTCGCCGCGCCGGTGACTGTGTTGGTCGCGCCCGGGCCGATGGAGGTGTACACCACGATTGGGTCCCCGTTCGCGCGTGCGTACCCGTCCGCGATGTGGGTCGCGCCCTGTTCGTGCCGCGGTTGAAACACCTCGACGTCGGAGTCGTTGAACGCGTCTATCATGAGCGTACTCCCGTGTCCCGGGATGCCGACGAGGTACTCGACGCCTTCCTTCTCCAGATACTGTGCGATGATTTCACTGCCGTTCAGCCGTGGCATACGCTCACATTTAGAAAGAACCATAATCAATGTTCTGGTCAGAACAGTCCGCTCGGCGCCTATAGCGGTTGATTTGCCCGGCTATTGAGCGAAGCCAGCGCTCCGGAAGAGCCCGGACGTGTACGGGCGAAGGGGGAAGTCGTCTACGAGGCGATACGCCGCTACTCCTTGCGGTGGGCTTCGACCACGTCCCAGTCGAGTTCGATGCCCAGTCCGGGAGCGTCCGGCACCCGGATGCGGCCGTTCTGGATGAAGTCCTCCTCGCGGACGAGCAGGTCTTCCCACCATGGCACCTCTCGGGCGTGGTACTCCAACGCGACGAAGTTCGGCACCGTCGCGCCGACGTGGGCCGTCGCAGCGGTGGCGACTGGACTGCCGATGTTGTGCGGAATCAGGGCCTGGTAGTAGGCCTCGGCCATGTCGGCTATCTTCTTCGTCTCGGCGATGCCGCCGGTCTTGGGGACGTCCGGTGCGAGGAAGTCGACGGCCTGGTCCTCGATGAGGTCACGGAAGCCGTGGCGGCCGTAGCGGTTCTCGCCGGTCAGGATGGTCGCGTCGACGCGGCGTTTCAACTCGCGCATCGCGTCGGTGTTCTCCGGGGGCATCGGGTCCTCTATCCACGCGAGGTCGTACGGTTCGAGCGCGCGACAGAGGCGTTCTGCGGTCTCGGGACTGAAGTTCCAGTGGAGGTCGACCGCTACCTCCGCGTCGTGGCCGATCTCCTCGGTGACGGCCTCCACGACCTGCCGCTTGTGCTCGATTTCGGGCGGGTCGAAGTGCCGCGAGAGCGTGTCTATCTCGCGGCCAGAGGGCACGTCGAGGTCGAACTTCACGACGTCGAAGCCGTCGTCGACGGCCGCCCGGGCGGCCTGAGCGTACGCCTCGGGTTCGTAGGTGGACTCCTCTTGGCCTTCCTCGGCGGATTCGACCATCGCCTCGCCGGCGTGACAATCCGCGTAGACGGTGACTTCCTCGCGTGTCTTCCCGCCCAGCAACTGGTACACCGGTTGGTCGAGGAGTTTGCCGGCGGCGTCCCACAGGGCGATTTCGACGCCGCTGATTGCGATAGTGCCGACGCCCTCCTGTGACCCGCGGCCGGAGAGGCTCCCCCGCATCAGGTTGTAGAGCCGTTCCACGTCGGTCGGGTTCTCGCCGACGAGTACGGGTCGCAGATAGTCCGTGATTATCTCGTGGACGCCGGGCGAAGGGTAGGCCTCGCCGATGCCGGTGACGCCCTCGCTCGTCTCTACGGTGACGATGGTCCACGGGAAGTTCCCGTCTACGACCACCGTGTCGAGGTCGGTTATCTCAGCTGTGGGGCCAGTCGCCCGGCTGGGCGTCTCGTCGAAGTCGGCCCACATGGTCGCTGCGAGTTTGGAAGCGAAGTCTTCGTACATGGTTGTGTCTCGGGAATCGGCTAGCGGTGTCGGTCGGCCGGTCGGCCGTCGACGGGGGTTCCAGCCGGCGAATCGGACACGGCCGTGCGGTGGAGGCCGAGGTCACGGAACTCCGTGATACCGAATCGCATCGTTTGCTGTATCAGCACTCGTCCTGTTATATTTTCCGGTGGCGTCGGCGTCCCGATACACGACGGGCACGTCGGGGCACCTACCGTGTGAGGAGCCTGCATATTTTTGTGCCTCCGCGTAGAGCTAGGTGATAGAACGTCAGTCGTCGCCGGGGCACCCCCAGTCACGGCGCTACTGACTGGACGAAACACAGCTATGACCAACATCAAGGACGCAATCGACGCAGGCGGACACCCCCTCGGAACGTGGCTCTCTATCGGCCACCCGAAAGTCGCCGAAGGCGTGGCACAGCTAGACTTGGACTTCGTTCTGGTCGACATGGAACACACGACGATGTCGCTGGAGACAGTCGAGAACATGGCTCGCGGGGTCGACGCCGTGAATGGCGGGACAGATACCGTCGTCCGCGTGCCGTGGAACGACCCGGTCCGCCTGAAACGGGTAGTGGACATCGGCGTCGCCGGCGTCATGGTCCCGATGATAGACTCCGCGGAGGAAGCCCGGACGCTCGTCGAGTCGATCCGCTATCCACCGGAGGGTATCCGCGGCATCGCTGGAAGCCGGGCGACGGGATACGGTCGGAACTTCGAAGAATACGTACAGAACGCCAACGGTTCCATCCTCACCATCGCACAGATAGAGACGGCAGAGGGGCTTTCGAACGCCGAGGAGATCGCCAGCGTCGACGGCATCGACGCGCTGTTCGTCGGCCCGGCCGACCTCTCGGGCGCGCTAAATATGTTCGCCGAGTGGGACTCCGAGGAGTTCGGCGAGGCCATCCAGCAGATTATCGACGCGAGCGACCGCGCCGACGTCCCGGTCGGCACGCTCACGGTCGACCTGGCCGCCATCGACTCTCGGTTGAAGCAGGGCTTCGACTTCCTCATCGCCGGGAAGGACATCGCCCTGTTGATGGACAGCGTCGACCGTGCGATAGACGACTACGCCGTGGCCCTCGAAGAGGATATTCCCGCCTCGTCCGACTGACTCGTCGTGGGCCCGCTGCGTCGACCCGTACACCGCCTCGAACGCCCCTCCCGGGGCTTTTCGAACCACCTCTGCTGGGCCTCGAAGTGACTACCCCGAGACGTGACTCTCTATCGGTCCAAGAGCGGAGACGTCGAAAACTGCCGTCGAGTGATTCGAAAGTAGAGCTGGGGTCGCGGGAGTTCAGGTATTGCTGTACCAGCGCTGAATCTCGATGGTCTTGTCGGTGTAGAAGTTCACCGCGTCCTCGCCTTGGGCGTGCAGGTCGCCGAAGAACGACCCCTTGCGGCCGCCGAAGTGGAAGAAGCCCATCGGCGCGCAGACGCCGACGTTGATGCCGATGTTCCCGGCGTCGACCTCGTAGCGATACTTGCGGGCCTCGGCCCCGTTCTCGGTGTACAGCGACGAGGCGTTGCCGTATTCGGTGCTGTTGACCATCTCGATGGCCTCGTCTAGGTCCTCGGCCTCTGCCAGCGCCATCACCGGGCCGAAGATTTCGGTCTGGGTGATGTCCATGTCGGTCGTGACGTTCTCCAGCAGCGTCGGGCCGAGGAAGTTCCCCTCGGGGTAGTCGGGATGCTCGAAGTCACGGCCGTCCACGACGAGGTCGGCACCCTCCTCGACGGCGTCCTCTATCATCCCGACGACGCGCTCTGCGGACTCGCCGGTGATGAGCGGTCCGACGTCGGTGTCCTCGTCGAGGCCGTTGCCGACGGTGAGTTCGTCGACGTCGTCGAGAATCTCCTCGCGCAGGTCGTCGTAGACGTCGCCGACGCCGACGACGACGTCGTTGGCGAGGCAGCGCTGACCGGCGTTGCCGTAGACGGAGCCGATGATGTTGGGGACGGCGTCTTCGAGTTCGACGTCTGGCGTGACGACGGCGTAGTTCTTCGCGCCGCCTTGGGCCTGCACGCGCTTGCCGTGCTGGGCGGCCGTCTCGTAGATGTGCTGGGCGACGGGGGTCGAACCGACGAAGGAGACGCCGGCGACGTCGTCGTGCTCCAGCAGCGTGTTGACCGTGTCGACGCCACCGTTGACGAGGTTGACGACGCCGTCGGGGAAGTCTGCGGCGTCGACGGCCTCGAAGATGAGTTGCGAACTGAGGGGCACCTTCTCGCTGGGTTTGAGGACGAAGGTGTTGCCCGTCGCTACGGCGTAGGGCAGGAACCACAGCGGAATCATCGCAGGGAAGTTGAACGGCGTGATGGCGGTAAAGACGCCTAGCGGCTGGCGGACGGCGTGTTCGTCCATGTTCGGAGCGATACCTTCGACGTTCCCGCTCCCCTCGCGGAGCATGTTGGGGATGCCGGCCGCCACCTCGACGTTCTCGATACCCCGACGAATCTCGCCGCGGGCCTCGCCGAGCGTCTTGCCGTGCTCGCGCGTGAGTGCCTGCGCGATGTCCTCTTGCCTATCTTCGAGTTCCTGCTTGAGGTCGAAGAGGTACTGGACGCGGTCGACGGGAGAGGTGGCGCGCCACTCCTCGAAGGCCTCGTCGGCCGTCTGGATGGCCTCGTCGACGGCCGACCGGTCCGAGAACGGTACGTCCGCGAGCGTCTCGTTCGTGGCCGGATTGACGACCGGCTGGCCCTCGTCGCCCTCGACTGTGACCCACTCGCCACCGACGTAGTTCTGTACGGTGTCGGGTACGGCAGTCGCCGCTGGCGACTGCTCTTGCTTGCTCGTC
Source organism: Haloarcula sp. H-hyl6 (assembly GCF_056934455.1). Lineage (NCBI taxonomy): Archaea > Methanobacteriati > Methanobacteriota > Halobacteria > Halobacteriales > Haloarculaceae > Haloarcula > Haloarcula sp. H-hyl6. The sequence continues at coordinate 82,972 of NZ_JBRIIK010000003.1, read as the reverse complement.
ATGCATGGGGAACGTCTACACCGAACTACATAGATGTTACGCACGGACGAGGTGAACCGTCCTATTTATCTGGGCCGAACCGTACGCTGGGATATGGGACGCGTTAGCTTCGACTTCGAGGGAGAGACCGTCATCGTCACCGGTGGCAGTTCCGGCATCGGCCGCGCAATCGCACTCGCGTTCGGCGACGCAGGGGCCACGGTGTTGAACGCCGACATCGACCCCGACCCGAAAGACGCCGACGCCGACCGACCGACGCACGAGGCCATCGAAGCCGAGGGCGGCACGGCCGAGTACGCCGAGACCGACGTCTCGGACCCGGACGCTCTCGCGAGCGTCGTCGAGGCGGCCCGCGAGTACGGCGGCGTCGACGTGATGGTGAACAACGCCGGGTGGTTCACCCGAGGCGACCTCTTCTCGGTCGGCCGGGACACCTTCGAGACCATCCACGACATCAACACGAACGGCGTGTTCTTCGGGACGCAGGCCGCCGCCGCCGACATGCGTGACCGCGGCGAGGGCGGGGTCGTCGTCAACACGGCCTCGATAAGTTCGACGCACGCGCAGGCGAACCAGATTCCGTACGACTCCACGAAGGGGGCCATCCGCATGATTACTCGCGGAGCAGCCCTCGAACTCGCCGACCACGACGTGCGGGTCAACGCCGTCGCGCCGGGCCACATCGCCACGGAGTTCGGCGCCGGGGCCGAGCAGAAAGAGGAGTCCGTCGCGGCCGGCGACCTCACGAAGCCGATTCCCCTCGACCGGCCGGGCTACCCCGAGGACATCGCGCCGACCGTCCTCTTCCTGGCGAGCGACCAGGCCGACTACGTCACCGGCGAGATGGTGTACGTCGACGGCGGGTGGCAGACGTTCTGAGCGGAACCGAGGGAGACGACGCCCAGCGACGCCGACCCGACCCCCTACAATTATATTGCGGTAGATGCTCTGTGCCAACGATGCGAGCACTCGTACTCGACGCGGAGTGGAGTCCGCGTCCAGACTACGACCTGACCGAGGACGAACGGGAGCGCCGCCGTGCCATGAACTCCTCGCAGGTGTGGAGAGACCCCGAACTGCGCGTCGAAGACCGTGACCGGCCGGAACCGGCAGACGACGAGGTGTTGGTCCGCGTGAAGTACGCCGGCGTCTGCGGGAGCGACGTCTCGATGCTAGAGACGGACGAGGACGGCTACATGCACTACTCGGCGTACACGAAGTTTCCCACCGTCACCGGCCACGAGTTCTCCGGTGAGGTCGTGGAGACGGGTGCGGACGCCGACCTCTTCGAGGCCGGCGAACCGGTCACCGCCGAGGTGACGGACTACTGCGCTCGCTGTCAGATGTGTCGGCAGGGGTTCCACGGCCACTGCGAGAACTTCGAGCAAATCGGATTCACGATGGACGGTGCGTTCGCCGAGTACGTCACCGTCCCGGAGAAGATTTGCTGGAGCGTCGCGCCGCTCGAACGGGCCTACGACGACGAGGACGAACTCTACCGCGCGGCGGCGACTGTCGAACCGAGCACCATCAGCTACTACGGCCTGTTCGGGCGGGCCGAGGGCATCTGGCCCGGCGACTACCACGTCTACCACGGCGTCGGCCCCATCGGTCTCACGGGGATGAACGTCTCACGGGCGGCCGGTGCCGGGAAGGTCATCGCCTTCGAACCGTCTGACCAGCGCCGCAAGATAGCCCACGACCTCGGCTTCGAACACGTCTACAACCCCATCGAGGTGGACCCCGTCGAGACCGTCCGAGAGGTGACCCACGGTGAGGGCGCGGACGTCCACGTCGAGACGAGCGGTGCCGTCACTCAGACGTATCCGGTCATCGAGGACACGCTAGCCGAACGCGCGAACGTCGTCCACATCAGCAACGCCGGGGCGGACCCCGAGATAGCGCTCCGCAAGTACCAGGGCAACAGCGCGCAGTTGTACGGGTCCGAGGGCCACACCGGTCAGCAGGTGTTCCCCCGGCTCATCCGCCTGATGGCCAGCGGGCAACTCGACAACACCGGCATGGTCACCTCGACGTTCGACCTCGACAACGCCGACACGGCTATCGAACAGGCCACGAAGCGCGTGGACGGCAAAGTCCTCGTCAAGATGGACTGAGGCGGACCACGACTCTCTGCGGTCGGTCGTTCCCGACGGCGAGCGATGGTGACGAAACGAAAACCGAAGGTGCGGTTACTTCTCGAGGTCGGCGAGGTCCCACTCGCCGGTGATGATGGCCCCGGAGTCGGGGTTGTCTGGTTCGACGACGGCCTCGACGATGGCCGGTCCGTCGTGGGCGATGGCGTCTTCGAGCACACCGTCGAGGTTCTCCGGCTTGACGACGCGCTCGGCGAACTCGACGCTGAACCCGTCGGCCATCGACATGAAGTCGATGTCCGTCGCCTCGTTGAACTCCGTGTTGAGCACGCGGTCCCAGCCGTACTTGTCGACCTGCAGGTTCCGGATGGACTTCCAGCCGTGATTGTTGACGATGAGGTAGGTGACGTCGATGTCGTGTTCGACGGCGCAGGCCACTTCCTGATTGCACATCATGAAAGACCCGTCACCCTCGACGTCGACCACTGGACTGTCGGGTTTGGCGAGTTTCGCGCCGATAGCGGCGGAGACGCCGAACCCCATCGTCGAGAACCCGCCACAGGAGATGTTGGTGCGGGGTTCGTAGACGGGGAACTCTGGGTTGACCGTCTCCTGTGGCTGGCCCGCGCTGGAGACGATGACGCCGTCGCGCGGCAGGACGTTCCGGAGGCTGGCGAGCGCACGGGAGATGCTCATCGGCACGCTGTCGTCCTCCCAGCGTTCCGCGACCATCCCCTCCCACTCCTCCCAGAGGTCTTGCATCTCCTGATAGTACTCGTTGTTCTCGCGGGAGACGGGGTCCATGCGCTCCTGCAGTTCCTCGGTAATCTGTCGCGTGACGACCTTCGCGTCGCCCTGGATGCCGACCTCGACGGGGTAGTTCTTCCCGATTTCCTCGGGGTCGATGTCGACGTGGATGAGCTTGCTCGGCGGAATCTCGAAGCTCACGCCCTCCTCGAACGAGGAGGTGTGCATGTCCGTGAACCGACAGCCGACCGAGAGAACGACGTCGGCGTTCGATGCGAGTTCGTTGCCTGCCGAGGAGCCTATCCAGCCGGCGTACCCGACGAACAGGTCGTGGTCTTCCGGTATGATACCCTTCGCTTGGAACGTCGGGATGACGGGTGCCTGCAGGTGTTCGGCCAGTTCCTGTACCTCGTCCCACGCCTCGGCGAGCATCGTGCCGCCGCCGGGGACGATGACCGGCCGGTCGGCGTCTTCCAGCAGTTCCGCGGCGTCTGCGACGGTCCGCGGGTCTCCGCCCGGACGGCTGTGCGGGCGGGTCTGGGTCGGTTCTGGAAGCTCTACGTCGGCCGCCGCGCCCTGCACGTCCATCGGCACGTCGACGTGGACCGGCCCCGGCCGCCCGGACAAGGCGACCTGAAACGCGCGGCGAAGGATTCGGGGCAGCCGTTCGACGTCGTCGACGACGAAACTCTGTTTCGTGACCGGTTCCATCACGCTCGGGAAGTCACCGGGCTTCTGGCGCTCTATCTCCTGCAGGATGCCTTGCCCGTACTCGTGGGTCTGAGGTGCGCCGGTGAAGATGACCATCGGGATGGAGTCGACGTACGCCGTCGCCGCGCCGGTGACGGTGTTGGTCGCGCCCGGGCCGATGGAGGTGAACACGGCCAGCGGTTCGCCGCTCGCTCGCGCGTAGCCGTCGGCGAGGTGTGTCGCCCCTTCCTCGTGTCGTGGTTGGATGACCTCTACGTCGGAGTCGTTGAACGCGTCGAGCAGGTTCGTGCTCCCGTGGCCGGGGATTCCGACGAGGTACTCGACGCCCTCTTTCTCCAGATACTTGGCGATTATCTCGCCACCGTTCAGTCTGGGCATCTCGTTCGAAACGATGCGGGCCCCGTTTATTAAACATTCCCCCGAGGACCGACAGCGCCCCACTCCGCCCGAAAAATTCGGGTTACAGCGACGGGATGACCTCGTCGCCCATCACCTCGAAGAACCGCTCGGGGTCGGGGCTCGTGTTCCCCATCGCGATGCGGTCGAAGCCCATCTCGGCGTACTCTTCGATTTGCGCGGCGATAGTGCTGGGGTCGTCGGCGATGAGGAACTTCTCTTCGACTTGCTCTTGGGTGGCTTTCTCGCCCTCGGCTTCGATGTCTTTGGGGTTCGCCATCGCTCGGTCGAAGACGTTCTGCGTCGTCGCCCACCACGGGCGGGTCGCTGCGCGCGCCGCCTCGTAGTCCTCGTCGTAGGAGGCGATGACCAACAGCGTCGTCTCGATGTCGTCTGGGTCGCGCCCCTCCTCTTCGGCGTAGCGGCGGATGGCCGGGTACATCCGGTCGGTGTACTCCTCGCCTGTCTTGACCGTGATGAACCCGTCCCCGAATTCACCGGTCAGCGACGCCGTGCTCGGGCCGTTAGCGGCTATCTGGACCTCCGGTCGCTCGTCCGGCATCGTGTACAACTTCGCGTCGTCGACGGTGAAGTGCTCGCCCTCGTAGCTGTAGAAGTCGTCGCTCTCCCAGAGGCCGTGGACGATTTCTAACGTCTCCTCCAGTCGGTCCCGTCGGACACCGTACTCCGGCCAGTCGTGGCCCATCGGCTTCTCGTTCATCGCCTCGCCCGTCGAGAGGCCGAGGACGACCCGTTCGTCGTGCATCTCCTGTAGAGTGGCGAACGCCTGTGCCATCAGCGCCGGGTGGTAGTGTTCGCCCGCCGGCGTGACGCAGGTACCGATTGGGACGTCGATTCGTTCCGTCGCGGCACCGAGCCACGACCACGCGAATCCGGCCTCGGCGTCCGTGTGGAACCACGGGTGGAAGTGGTCCGACGTCCAAACGAAGTCGAACCCGTTGTCCGACGCGAGTCCGGAGAACCGCAGCAACTGCGACGGACTGTACTGCTCCTGATGGGCCATGTAGTCGATGCTGACCATGGTGGATGGACATGCCGGGCCACGCGTAATATTGTTTTCCCCGTCTATCGTCCCACCGTCGCTGACGGCTCAGTGGTGTCCTCACCGTACTGGTTTCGCCTCTCGCGAACGACGACAGACGGACACGTTTCGAGACGCCCAATACAGCCTCGATTCGGGCCGCTGGGACGCGTGGTCGCGGGGGCCCCACCACAACACGGAGAGTGCGACACACGCTGTTCGTCAGATGCGAACGACGACGGACTGTTCGCAAGGGCCGAACATTTATTGGGGGTGTACTCTAAACGTCACCTATGGACACCGAACCTACGACCCGAACGGTCGACGCTGTCCAGATTTCGCTGAACATCATCGAGTTCCTGCAGGCTCGAGACGGGGCGGGCATCACGGAGATTGCCGACGCACTCGACCACTCGAAGGGGACGGTCCACAGTCACGTGGCGACGCTCGCACAGAACGAGTACGTGGTGAAAGAAGACGGCGTCTACCGCCTGAGCCTCCGTTATCTCGAACTGGCGGAGACGGTCAAGGAGCGACTCCAGATATACGACGTCGTACGGAACGAACTTGACGACTTGGCCGCCGACTGCGGCGAACTCGCGCAGTTCGCCACGGAGGAGCACGGCCGCGCGGTGTACATCTACAAGACCGGCGGGGAGAAGGCCGTTCAGACGGCGTCGTCGACCGGCGACCGCGAGTACCTGCATTGTATCTCGCTCGGGAAGGCGATGTTGGCCCACATGCCCAGAGAGCGCGTCGAGGAGATTATCGAGAGACACGGACTTCCCCGGTACACGAGTTCGACAATCACGACCCGGGAGGAACTGTTCGAGGAGTTGGCCGAGATACGCGAACAGGGGTACGCCTTCGACCGCGAGGAGAAGATAGAGGGGCTTCGCTGCGTGGCCGCGCCCGTCGTGACGAACGGCGAGGTGCTGGGGGCGCTTAGCATCTCCGGACCGGCGAGTCGTTTCGAGGGTGAGGTCTACGAGAAAGAACTTCCCAACATGGTCACGCGGTCGGCGAACGTTATCGAAATCAACTCCCAGTTCTCCTAACCTACGGCTGTCGGAGTTCCGAGCTTCACACACCACATCGACTCATCCGATGCGACAGGCGGAGGCGGGACGGTACGCGCGTCATCCTCAAGATCGTTCGCAGGAGACGAACGGGCCTGTCAGCGACACCGGTTTTACTCCGCCACACAATATAATGACTGTACTCTTGTTATTCCCTGGAACCCGGTCACGGGATGTCGACCAATTCGACGCCAATAATCCAGGTCGACTATCATACAGGACCATTCGAACTCGTATGAGAACAATCTACGCTCGAATCATGGTAATTAACTGAACTCTGCTACCGAGACTGAAGATACAGGGATAAAATCTAATTATTTCTCTATATTGGAAGTATTGGTTACCCTTCTGTTGACAAAAGACTCAATTACACGAAGAACGTAGATGCTAAAGACGACTACGTGGTTATTTTGCCGGTTTACCCGAAATTCTATCTAGGGGTTGTGTTGTTTCGACGACAGCTAGCGGTTGGATTCGGACGCTTCCACGTTGAGACAGACTACCGACACCTCAGAGTTGCGGACCTAGGCATATGGTACTAGGAGTGGTAGCCCAACACATGACTGTCGAAGAACTGGAGCAGTACGGTCTCGAAGCGATGGACGACGACGTGATTCGCGAGTTCCTCGCGTCGCACGAGACGGGTGTCCTCGGACTAGCGACGGACGCCGCTCCGTACATGGTCCCGTTGTCGTACGCGTACGACGAGGACGACCACCTCTACTTTAGTTACCTACTCGGGTCGTCCAGTCGGAAGGCGCAACTGACCGAAGAAGCGGGTCGGGCGGGGTTCCTCGTCTACGACGTCCAGACGTCGTTCCGGTGGGAGAGCGTCCTGTTGACGGGCGCAATCTCGGCGATTCCGGAAGACGAGTGGGGCGACATCGAACCGCTCACCAACAACGCGTGGCGACCGAACACGCTCCAGACCGCCACCACCTCGGGGGGCGTGAAAGTGTACGAGTTCGAGATACTGGAACAGAACGGTCTCAGACAGACTGGCCTCGCACCCGGGTTTCGGGAGAACATCGAGCCCTGAACGTCCTCCCCTGTCGACGAGTAGTGCCGGCTTCTCGTGGTCGGTCACTTCGGGCCACTTAGGACACGCTCCAGTAGGTGGTAGTGCGCCCGGAGCATTTCCTGCCCGTCCTCCGTCAGCGCGTACTCGCTTGTTCGCCTGTCCAACCGGCGTTCCGTCACGAGCCCCAACTTGGCGAGGTCGGTGAGCGTCGCGTCTACCCGACTGGGGGCGACTGCCTCCCCGTACCACGAACCGACCGTGCGCGTAATCGCGAGGCCGTTGCCCTGTTCCTCTCGCCGTTCGAACCGACCGACGCTGACCATGACGTCTCGCTGGAAGGCCGTCAGGTCGACCCAGTTCGTCTCACCGGGCGGTCCGTCAGCGGTCATCTGTCTCTCGGCCCGCGTTCTGTCTCCGGATTCCTCCCACTACGCCACCCTTCATTACGCCGTGGTTCTGGAACCGCGTATTTGTGCCTGACGAATCCGTGAGATGAGACTGTCGAGAGCGTTCCCTATTCGACCGAACCACGGATGGTTTTACGCGGGAACCTTCTCGTCAAACTGCATGTACAACAGGGTAGACTGGATGAAGGCGGCCGACCAGTCCATCCTGCACTTACTGGGACCGCCGAAACCGCTCGAACTGACGCCCAGCAACATCGCCCGCAACGCCGGCCTGAGTCGGTCCTACACGAGTCAGCGGCTCCGGACGCTGGCGGACCGCGAACTCGTGGCCGTCGACGACTCGTCGGGGTCACACCCGTACTACAGTATCACGACGCGCGGGGAGCGAGTGCTGAAGGCAGAGCTGTCTCCGTCGGAACTGACGGACTGAGCTTATTCGTCCCACGAACGTACTCCGAGTCGCATTTACTGCTCCACGTCCTCGCCTGCCGTATGAACCCCGACGACGTCCGCCGCGATTGGGCCGAGCGCTCCGGGAAGTACTCGCCCTCCTACTACGCGGACATCGGCCCGAACGAGGTGAGCGAGACGCTCCTCGACGTCCTCGAACACTACGCTCACGACGACGCGGCTATACTCGAAATCGGCTGTGGCTCCGGACGCCACTTGGAACACCTCCGAAACCACGGCTACGAGAACCTCACCGGTGTCGACATCAACGACGAGTCGTTCGACGTGATGGCAGACCACTACCCTCGACTCGCGGAGGCCGGAACGTTCCACACCGGGGCCGTCGAGGACGTCGTCTCCGAATTCGACGACGACGCCTTCGACGTCGTCTACACCGTCGAGACGCTCCAGCACATCCATCCGGACGACGTCTGGGTGTTCGAGGAGATTGCACGCATCACCGGCGACGTCCTCGTGACCGCCGAGAACGAAGGGAACAGCCCTGAACGAGGGCGAGGAGATGCCGAGGTCAGCTACGTCGACGACGAGTTTCCGCTGTACCACCGCAACTGGAAACGGGTCTTCTCCGAACTTGGGTTCGCCCAACTGATTCGGGAACCGACGTCACGAGACACGATTCGGGTGTTCCGGGGTCTTTGAAAGAGGCTAACCCGACCGTTTCGGTGCCGTCGTCTATCGTTCGGTCGGAGTGCGTACGAGACCGTTCTGCGAGCAGGTAGCGCCCGCCAACGCAGAACGATTCGGGTGACGTCGCACCCCACGGTAGGTTCGGTGCTTCCCGGAGAACCGCCATACTCGCCGCACCACTCCCGCCTCGGGGTCAGTCGGTGGTCGCCGCGAACCGTCGGAGGCCAGGGTAGTCCGCGATGAGGCCGTCGACGTTGGCGGCCGCGAGTCGCTCGGCTTGAGACCACGTTCCGACGGTGTAGACGTTCACGTCGCGGCCTTCCGAGGCGGCGACGTTCGACGCGCTCGTCACCTATCGATTGGTCGGGGACTCGTCGTCTGAGTCCGCCTCCCGACTCGCATCGACGCCCGGGATGCCGACTGCGCTCGCTCCGATGGCGCCCGTGCCGACGCCGAACGCCCGCCGCCCAAGTGTGTGCATCGCTGTTCGATCCGTCCCCTGTGACCGCTCGTTGGATTCCTCGGTCGTGCCAGTAGGGCCGCGCGTTGACCCGGGTTGAGTGCTTGTAATTTCGCTACGTTCGGCACCCGACGCCGGAGAGGTGGACGTACCGAACGTGGTGGTACATAGCACACCCCCAGGGGAACGTTCAGCGAGCGGTCCCGAGTCTCGGTCGAGCTTCGGAGACCCTGACCACCAGCCAGTCCCGAGAGGTGGTGTCACGGTTCGTGCGGCGAACTCTCATGGGCGGAAACGAGGCCCTAAGAACGGTTTATGAAGGGTCTAAGGGCAGACGCAGCCGTGTAAAACGCTGTCGAACGCCGGTTAAAATCGGCTAAAGTCGGTCGGAATCCGTGAACGGTCCTGAATCGTATCTAGCGGTGTGTCCTTTATATGGGGGTGTGGATGCATGGAACTGATACGCCAAGCACCCATGTCCACCGTCGAATCACCGCTCCCCGAACCGCCCGCCGCCGTCGGCAGAGTCAGGACCGCGCTGTCGAGCGTCGCCGGCAGGTCCGTCGTCGTCGCCCGAGGCGTCGCCTTCTGGGCCACCATCCCGCTCCCCCTCGTCATTGTGGGGGCACTAGTGACCGGCGTCGTCGCCTCGTCGCCGCTGCTGGTCGTCGCTCTCGTCGTCCTGAACGTCCTCTGTGCGGCCGTCGGCCACGACTACTCCCCCGGGCGATGACGCTCCTCCAGCCCTCCCGGCGCTCCGCTGCCGACCAGTACCACGCGAAGACGGTGCTGTTCTGTCCGTCCTGTGCCCACGAGAGCCCCGCGACCGGCGATTGGATTTCCGACGACCGGACAGACCGCCGTCGCCTCCTGTGCCCACGGTGTGGTTGCGTCGTCGTCGACGACCCACAGTTCTGACGCGCTCTCGCACCCCTTCCGACCACTGTGTGAACCGCACCGAGGCACAGACGGCGAGTCAGGTTGATTCGGACTCTCGAACGAAGCCACTTGGCAGTCGGTGTTCGTTCTCTACGAACAGCTCTAACAGGGGTCGAATCTCGTCGAACTCGGGGCCCCGCCGGACGACCCGTTCCTCTCGGTCCCAGTCGACGTATCCGTGGTCGTCGAGTCTCGGCAGGTGGACGTGATACATCCGTATCCGCCTCGGTTCGCTCTCCGCGGGGCCGGTCTCGACCGTCGGAGATTCGAGAAGCGCCGTCAACAGTTCACGCCGCTCTGGGGCAGCAAGAGTTCGGAGCATCTCGTCCATGCTGTTCGATAGCACTCGTCAGCGGATAGATTGAGGTATTGACCAATCAAGCGTTTTTTCCACTCGGTCGGGGGCTCACCCGTCGAACGCCGCCGAGGAGAGCATCGCTTCGCGGAGAACTTGCTCGGCCGCCCGGCGGATGCGCTGTGAGGTCGCTTGCTTCGAGATGTCCAGTTCGTCGGCGAGGTCAGAGAGCGTCGTTTCCCGAGGGGTGCTGAAGTAGCCCTGACGTAACGCCAGCACCAGCGCTTCACGCTGTTCCGCTGTGAGGTCGAATGCTCGACCGTTGCCCGCGGCCTCGGCGAGCGTGTACACCCGGTCGAGGTGTATCGGGAGGTCGTTCTCCGTGCAGTAGTTGTAGAACCTCGCCAGACGGTCGTGGTCGACGAAGTGCAGGCGAAACTGCCACGTATCGCTACCTGTGCCGTCCATGATGGTGCCGTTGGCTTCTCTAATGCCGTTGATGAGGCCGCTCTCCGTCTCCGCCCAGTCGACGCGGTACAGCGCCCGACCGTCTATCTCGTCCAGTTTGGTGATTCCCTCGACGAACTCGTCTCGCTCGACCTGTCGCTCGAAGGCGTCGAGGTCTCCATCGCTCGCCCAGATATACGGGATGTGGACGTCTTCGAGTGGGACGAGGCGTTCCAGTTCTATTTTCGTCTCGCCCGTCGTCTGTAATGCGACTCCGAATGGGAACGACTCGACGGGCAAGGTGAACTCGGCGATGACGCTCATGCAATCTCTACGACTGGCGATAATGTAAATATTTCATCAGGCTATCGTGCCCACAGGCGTCCACTCTCCGCCGGGTAGCCAGACGGCGTGCACTCGGTCGCCACGTCGGCCGTAGTCGACCCTCCGGAGGACGGATGTCGCCGTCTCAGCCATCGGTGGCCTCCGTCCGGCGACCCGGTCGCGCCTCGATGGCGGTGACGATGCCGAACACCGCTTCCGTCGTGGACACGACGGAGAGGCCGGCATCGCGGACGAGTTCGACCGGCCGCTGGTTCCAGCGACACCCCTTCGCTTCGTAGTGGGCGTCGGCACGCCAGTCCAGCCACCGGTTCACCGACGAGACGTTGCTCCGACCGTGTTCGAGGAGCAGGATGCGGCCGTCCGGGGCACACACTCGCCCCATCTCTTCGAGCGCCTGTACAGGGTCCGGGAACGTGCAGGTGGAGAACGCCGAGACGACGGCGTCGAAACTGTCGTCCGCGAACGCGAGCGACTGGGCGTCCATCACCTCGACTGACCCATCGACCGGGAGCGTCGCCAGTTCCGCTCGGGCGTGGGCCACCATCTCCGGGGTGACGTCGATACCGACGAGGTCGGTCGACGCCGGCAGGTAGGCGAAGTTCGTCCCAGTTCCACACGCGACGTCGAGGACCCGACCCTGCACGTCCCCGAACTGTCGCCGTCGGTACCGACCGCTGACGAGCCGGTCCGCCCAACTCCACCGGTGGAGCGTCGGGGCCATCTCCGAGTAGATGTCGGCGATCTCTTCGGCCGATTTGTGGCGTCCGTTCGTGTTCGTCTGCGTCTTCGACCGGGAGCGAACTTCGGGAAGTTTGGACGGTTTGTACGTTTTGAATAGATTGTATAGTTTGGGTGGTTTGATTGACGTCATTGCTGGGATACGACCTCTCCCGACCGTGGCCCCTACCGACGGATATAATTATTGGAAAATTGATAAATTGTCGAACGCGTTTCAAAACCGCAGTTGAGTGGACTGGCGCCTCGACGCGGGGTCTGTGTCGTGGGCTCCGCTCAGAGACCGTTCAGTGACACTCTCGCTCAATATCGATAACGTATTCGGCCTGTCAACTACGCCGTTCACCACCACTCTCGCGTCGCACGCGCTCGGTTCGCGTCACCGTTGCGTTGGCGTCGAGGTACACGCGCAGGGTGTCGTCGCCGTGGCGGAGCGCAACCTCGAACTCGTCGGGGCCAGTCGTCCGGCGACGCGACTCCCATCGCCCGGCGCGGACGTGTTCGTTGCACTCCCACAGCCCCATCTTCGTCACGTCCACGCCCCGGTCCCAGTGGAACGCTATCGAGGCCGGGTGGTACGCTACCCGGTACGTCAACGGGGAGTTGTACTCGCGGCGGCACTGGTCGCACTCGCTACTGACCAGAATCGCGTCCGCTTCGGGCAGTACCCCATCCTCCAGTTCGACGACGGCGGTAGATAGACACCCGCGACACTCCGGGCACATTCCCTGTTGTATCTCGCGGTAGTCCCGTGCGCTCTTGTGCTTGACACTCTCTATCAGCGCCGCTGCGTCTCGCGAGGCGGCCTGTGCCGGCGTCACCGGTAGCCCCGCCGCCTGCCGGCCACAGGACTGGCAGTCGATGCGGAAGAACTGGTGACGCAGGCTCGCTTCGAGAGTCTCCTCGCCGCACCAGATGCAGGTGCCCGACACCGGTTCCGGTCCGATGTCCGGCGGCCGCTCGTAGTTGCCAGACAGGACGAACCGCACCATCCGCTCGCCCGCGTGGGTGAGGCTGTACGTGTCCCCGTCTTTCCGGAGATAGGTGCCAGTCAGTTCCCCCAAGTGGTAGGACAGTTTCGACGTGTTGCCGACGTTGACGCGGTCGTAGATGTCCGAGAACGACAGTTCGACCGGTTCCGACCCGACGTCGTCGCGTTCTGCGGCCGCGACGGCGACGGCCCTGAGGATTTCCACGCGCGTCTCGTCGGACAGGAGCCGAAATATCTCCGTGACAGTTCGCTCGTCTGCCATCTCTCTCCCGTACCCAGACTGCCGCTCTGCATTAAAGTACGGTCTCTCGGGGGTCGGACACTCCAGTTGACGCGTGTGAGGGCGTGCCACCGGCCCGAATGAACTAACACGTTGGTCGACGCTATCACAGTCATGGACGCCCTCCACACGGTCGACCCAGCGACCGCCCTGTCAGGTGACGCCGACTGGATCGGACCGGACGTTCAGCGCGCCCTCGCGGCTCACCCCCTCGACGCCATCGACACGGAGTTCCCGCACCACGCTCGGACGCTGGAGAGTGCCGACGGACCGCCCCGGCCGACCGAGGCGCATCCGGTGTTCTACGGGTGTTTCGACTGGCACTCGGCGGTCCACAGCCACTGGTGTCTGATTCGCCAACTGCGCCTGTTCGAAGAGCACCCCGACGCGGCCGACATCGCTTCGCGCATCGACGAACGTCTCACCTCGGCGGCCGTCGAACGCGAAGTTCGGTTCTTCGAATCGAACGAATCCTTCGAGAATCCCTACGGGTGGGCGTGGCTCCTCCGCCTGTCGTCGGAACTCCAGCTGTGGGACGACCCTCGCGCGGCGGACTGGCGAGCGACGCTGGAACCGCTGGAAGCGCAGATTCTGACGCTGGTTCGGGAGGCGTTCCTGAGCCAAGCGCGTCCGTTGCGGGTCGGCACTCACAAGAACTCGGCGTTCGCCCTCCAGTGCGTCCTCGACTACGCCCGTGTGGTCGGCGACGAGTCACTCGAATCCGCGGTCAGCGACACCGCGAGGGCCTTCTACGGGTCGGACCGCGACTATCCCGTCGAGTACGAACCGCTCGGGTGGGACTTCCTCTCGCCGGCCCTGACCGAGGCTGACCTGATGCGTCGCGTCCTCGACGGCGACGAGTTCGGCCGCTGGCTGGACGGATTCCTCCCCGACGTGACGTCGCCGCCGTACGACGCCATTCTCGACCCCGTGGCCGTCGACGCCGACAGCGACGACGGCCTCGAACTCCACCTCGTGGGACTGAACCTCTCGAAAGCGTGGGCGATGGCGAGCCTCGCGGACGCACTCGGCAACCATCCGTACGCCGCGACGCTGGAACGGAGCGCCGAGCGTCACGTGGACCACAGTCTGGCGCTCGCGTTCACCGAGGACTACGCGGGCGCTCACTGGCTCTCCTCGTTCGTACTGTACCTGCTGACGACCGACGAGGGGGGTATCGCCCCGGCGTAACGGTCGCGGCGGGGTCGTCCACGGCGAGGTTATACTCATGGTAATAATACCCGTTCGTCCCTGTCGTGGGAACGTGACCGCTCGTCGAACTCCAGTCCGCGTGGCTCTCGCCGGCCTCGTCGTAATCGCAGTTACGGTGGCCGGCATCGGGGTCGCCGCGGGTGCCCAAGCAGACACCGAGACGCAGGCAGAACTCGACCGCATCGAACAGGTGCTCCAGCAGATAGACGACTTCCTCGAAACAGTTCTCGACCTCGTGCGGACGATACGTGACATCTCCGGCGAGGGCGGTGAGGTAGAGGGCGGCGACTGACGAAGGGAGGGGTACCGCCAGTCACTCTCGGCCCCTCTTCCGTCGAACGGCCTCGGTCACTGGTCGAACTCCGGAACCGCGTCGGGCGTGCAGACGACGTTCTCTCGCCCGACGGATACGCGCGAGACGAGGCCTTCGTCCTCGAGGTTGTCGAGGAGGCGACTGACGGTGGTCTTCGACCACGGGAGGCAGGCGTTGAGGGTCTGCTGTTTGACTCGACCGCCGTTGCTTCTCACGAACAGGTGGATGAACTCCGGCGGAGTCAGCCCGGTGACTCGCTCGAAGGCCTCCGGGGAGAAGCGTCCCTGTCCGTCGGTGACGTCCTCGGAAGTCACCTCGGGGACCGTCGTCGTCTCTCCCCCCTCGCCGTCCGTCCGGTCCACTCGGTGGGTCAGCACCGCGTGGACGTTCTCGACGCCGAGGACGTTGAGCAGGACCGCGCCGGCGAGGAGCGAGAGGACGACGAGTCGCCCCCAAAGCGGCGCGAGAAGCGTCCCGAGTATCCCTATCGACCACTGCCAGAGCGACTTCAGGGGACCGGCTACGAGGAGGGTCAGCCACCGCCAGAGCGTCCCGAGAAACCACTTGAACAGCACAGCGGCTTCGGTCAAGAACGAACCGAGGTAGCTACCGACGATTCCCATTGGTCTGCAATCAGCTATACGACTCGTGGCGACACGGATAACGATTCCCAAATATGTCCGATTCCGAGAAGGAACGGCCGACCGTCTGTCGCTCGCGCCGCGACACGTCTATCGCCGGACGTCGGCTACACTCAGATAAGTCACGTAAATATAGATTATATGACACGTAGTTCGGCCTGTGAGTCTGTCGCTACACAGCGGTCACCGAGGTGCCGCCGACTGAAGATGCGTCTCAGCGTCGGGTATCGTCGGCCGACCGCACCGTTCTCTGGACGTTCGCCGCAACGGGCCCAGACTGCCAGTGGCTGTCAGAGGCGTTGGGGCAGTCGGGACCGTACGTCTAGCTACGTATCTCGCCCGGATAATTCTGTGGGAGTCGGTAACATTCAGCTAGAGACACTATCGACAGGCCGGAACCCGAAAGAGGGGTTCCCACCCTGGCCTCTGACAGCACTGTATCCCCGATTAGTCCGGTACGAAATATTGGTACAAAAGCATTTCTGAATCACCATTCCGGTCGGCGTCACTCCCCGCTGGCTGGCCTCCTGCTTACGTGCGTCCTCGGTTACGCAGTTCCCGATTTCAGAGCACGCCGCTGGTGCAGGTCGGTCTCGTAGCCATCGGATACGCCCTCTCGGCGGCGTGGCTGTCCCTGCTGGCGAGTTGCCTCGCCGAGCGCCGTCGGTAGCCGTCACTCGGACCGGCGGCCGAGTGCCCCGAACACCCGTTCCTCGACCTTGCAGAGGTGGTCACCGGCGGTAGAGGGAGCGATGCCGACGGCGTCTGCGACGTCTTGGAGCGTCGCCTCCCGCGGGGCCGCGTAATAGCCCGTCTCGACGGCGGCGTCCAACACCTCCTGCTGGCGCTCGGTCAACTGGCCGCGCAGGGAGACGCCCTGCGGGTCGTAATCGCCCGTCTCGAGGACGGTCACGGAGATATCGTCCGCCTCGTTGACCGTCCGGTAGAGGTCCCGAAACGCGCCGTCGCTGCCGAGATAGGTGATTTCGAGGCTCCCCTCCGGGGTGAAGTAGATTGGCGTGTCGATGACGAGGTCGGACTCCCGGCGCAGTTCGAGCACTCGCCGCGAGAGGTCCGTCGGTTCGAACCGGCTGACCGCCATCCACCGGTCGCTCCCCGAGGCGAGGTACTCGAGGACGTACGGCGACTCGTCCATGATATCCTCGTAGCGTTCGCGGTCCCCTGTCCCCTCGGCCATCGAGAGGACCGTGCCGTCGTCGAGCAGTTCGACGTGGTGAATCGCCTCGCGGGTGACAGATGGCTCCGCTGTGAGCGCCGCCCCGAGGGGATGGAAGGCGCCGCGGTCGGACGGGTCGGCACGGACCGTCAGGTATCGCATTCACTCGGAGATGTCAGGCGCACGGTCTTAAAACGTCGTAGATAGCCGCCAGTCGAGGCTTCGCCGTCGCGGTCGTCGGTGTACGTATGAGACGTGACCGATGCCGTTGCGGACGCCCAGACGAGGCGGGAGGCGACAGATGACCGACCGGTCGGCGGACATCGCCATCGTCGGCGGCGGCATCTGCGGACTGACGACGGCGCTAGCGCTCGAACGACGCGGCTACGACCCCACCGTCTACGAGACGGCCTCCGAGTATCGGTCCGTCGGTGCCGGCCTCCTCCTCCAGACGAACGCCCTCCTCGTCTTGGACCGTCTCGGCATCGCCGGGGCCGTCAGAGACGCGGGCGTCCCACTGGACGAGACGGTGATTCGCACGCCGAGCGGTCGCGCCATGACGCGCTTCGACCTCGACGGCGTCGAGCGGTCCGAGTTCGGGTACGGCTTCGTCGCCATCCACCGGGCCGACCTGCAGCGTATCCTGTTGGACGCCCTCGACACCGACGTCGTCCTCGATTCGGAGTGTGCGGCGGTCGAGCGGACCGACCCGCCCGTCGTCCGCTTCGAGGACGGGAGACGAATCACGCCGGACCTCCTCCTCGGGGCCGACGGGATTCACTCGACCGTTCGAGACGTGGTGTCGCCCGGTGTCGGCCTCCGAGAACTGGACAGCATCGTCTACCGCGCCATCGCCGACGTCGAACTTCCGCCGGACCACCGCGCTCGCGGGGTCGAGGTGTGGAGCGACGGCACCTACACCGGCGGGGCACCGGTCGGTGACGACAGGTTCTACTGGTTCGGGACGGTTCCGCGAGCCGAGGTCGACGGCGACCCCGCCGGGGACGCGCCGAAAGCGGCGTTCTGCGACCGGCTAGCCGACTTCCCTGCCCCGGTCCCGGCAGTCGTCACCGCCCTCTCGCCCGAGGACCTCTTCGTGACGAACTTGGCTGACGTCCCGTCGCTCGACCGGTGGCACCGGGGGTCGGTGTGCCTCCTCGGCGACGCGGCCCACGCCCTCCTCCCCTTCGCCGGACAAGGTGCCGCACAGGCTATCGAAGACGCGATTTCGGTGGCGCACGCCCTCGACCGACACACCGACCTGTCGGCCGCCTTCGAGGCATACGAGGCCGAGCGAAAGCCACGCGCCGACCGGGTCCGGTCGGAGGCCCACCGAATGGGCGAACTCAGCACCGTCCGGTCGACGCTCGGCGCACGTGTTCGGAACGTCGCGGTCACCGCACTTCCGGAGCCCCTGTTCAGGCGGGTCCGTCGGAGTCGAGTCGCCGGCACGTCCCTCCCCGAGACTGTCGGGTCCGACTGACACTCTGATGGCGAGTGGGCCTGGCCTCACGGGGTTGCACGAACGGGCTTCCTGAGGCCCTATACGTTCGCAAGCGGGAGTCGGAGGAGGAAGGCCGCACCGTTCGGGTCGTTGTCCTCGACGCGAACCCGCCCGCCGTAGGCGGTGACCATGGCATCGACGAAGAAAAGTCCAAATCCGGACCCCGTCGACTTCGCGTGCCCCGTCTCCCCGCGGCGGAAGATAGCGTCCTTCTCGTCGTCCGGGATGCCGGTCCCGGTGTCGGCGATGCGAACGGACGCGCAGTCGCCCTGCTTCTCGACGGTGACGGTGATGCAGAGGCCGTCGGAATCGTTGTGTGTGACGCCGTTCCTGAGGATGTTGGCGAATACCTCGGACAGTAACTCGTTGGCCAGCACTGTCGCCTCCGCCGGGACCGACGCCTCGACGTCGACGGCTGGATACGCCGAACGGACCGAGGTCAGCTCGTCTTCGAGAATCGGAACGAGGTCGGTGGGTTCGACGTCCACTGTCCCGTCGCCGGTCAACGTATCGACGACCGATTTGACCCGGTGAACGACGCCGACGACGTCGTCGGACCACTCCTCTATCGTCTCTGCGTACTGACGGTGCTCGGCGTCCTCGAGGTGCTCGGAGAGGGTCTCGGCACGCGCCTGAATGACGAGCATCGCGTTCAGGACATCGTGTCTGATGATGCTGTTGAAAAACTCCATCTGGGAAGACGTCTGTGCGAGCATCTGCTCGCGTTCCGCCCGGTCGAGCGCACTCGTAGTCGCCGCGGCGAGCAGTTCGGCACCGTCCACCTCGTTGTCGTCGAACGGGCGCGCAGTCGTCGACCCGACGCTCAGGAGACCGAACTCGTCGAGGGGGACGACGAGTTCTCGCTTCCGGTCGGCCGTGCCGAGACCGGTCGAGGGTATCCGCTCCGAGTTGCCGAGGACTCTGGTCTCGCCCTCGACGAAGACGCTCCAGCGAGGGCGCTCTTCGTCGGCGGGAATCGAGGCCGTCTCTGTAGCCGTCGGACCGGGGCCGGTCTGTGCGAGTGGAGACAGGTTCCCACTCGACTCGTCTGGGGTCCAGATTGTGGCCAGAGGGTGGTTCAGAACCGTTACTGCGGCATCGACGGCGATGGCACACACTTCCTCTGGGTCGGACGTGCCGTTCATCCGCTGGGTCGCGTCGTGCAGAGCCGCTATCGTCTCGTTGCGTCGTCGGAGTTCGACGAATCGACGCCGGTGTGCGAGTAGCCCGTCGATGCGTGCTTCTAACTCCCGCTGTCTGATTGGCGTCTCGATGACGTCGTCGACACACCGCCAGACCGACGGTGGGAGGTCGGAGACGTCCCGACGACTCACCAACAGATACGGTAGGTACTCGCCGGCACGTGCATGGTCGAGGCTGTCGCGATACGTCCGGTACGTCTCTCTGTCGACGATAGCTGCATCGAAGGGGTCCTCGAGTACAGCCTGGCCGTCGAGGACGACGACGTCGTGCGACTCCGAGAGCCACTCGACGAGCAGTCGTCTGTCCTGGGCGGCCCGAACCCCGACGAGGACGGTCGGTGTATCCGCGGTGGTTTCGGTGCCCACCGTCCCTCGTTCGGAGTTCCCACCGATCATCTGCCGTCCGCGGACCCTTCGTCTGTGAACTCGGGCGTCCCGCTGAGAACGCCTCGGAGTCCGGAGAGTGGTTTCCCGACCGTGATGCCGTGTTGCGTGATTTCGAACTCCCGGAGGTTCCGCTCGAAGTCGCTGGTGCGTTTCTTCAGTATTCCGATGGCCTTCCGTAAGCTGCCGTTCATCTCCAGATAGCGGAGGAAGACGATGTTGTCGGCGAGGTAGCTGACCCCGCTCTTGGTCGGCTGGAACTGACCGGTCACGTTGTCGACGGAGTCGACCAGAATCACCGTGACGCCCATGTTCTTCAGGTACCGGCCGAGGCTGTTTAGCTCCCGTTCGAGGTCGGCCTCGTCCCCTTGGAGCGAGAGGCGGTAGCCGTCGATACCGTCTATCATGACGATTCGGGCGTCTCGCTGTTCCACCTCTTCGCGGACCATCGCGGCGAACTCGGCGGGTGACTTATCCAGCGGTTCCACGTCTTTGACGGCCAGCGTTCCGCGCTCGACCATCGTCTTGGCCGGGACGTTCACCGACTCACAGCGGTCGAGGAGCGTCGCCCTGTTCTCCTCGAACATGTAGATGACGGACCGCTCACCGCGCCCGGCCGCCTCCTTCATGAACTGCGTTCCGAGCGTCGTCTTTCCCACGCCCGTCGGCCCGCTGAGAACCGTCACGGTTCCCCGCTCGACGCCGCCGTGCAGGAGTTGGTCTATCTCCGGAACGCCGGAGGAGACGACTTCGGACGTGAACTCGTGACCGTGTGCCTCGGGGTGCAAGACGGGATAGACCTCTATGCCGTCGCCGGTGATGCGGACCGAGTGAGGACCGTCTTCGGTCCCGGACCCGCGGAACTTCGGGACGGAGACGACTCTCCCGTTCTCGGTCCGAGCCAATTCGAACGTCCCGTCGCTGACGTACTGGAGGTCGTCGTCCGGCGACTCGGGTGTGGCCTGCGAGGTGAACAGGACGGTCGCGCCGTGCTGGCTGAAGAACTGAATCAACCCGTTGATTTGCTTGCGGAACTGGTACGTGTCCGGCGCGAAGTTCCGGAGTTGTGTGAGCGGGTCGATGAACACTCGGTCGGGGTCGAGTTCTCGAACGCGTTCGTCGATGGCGCTCACGACGTCTGGGCCTTCGACTTCGCTGGGCGCGAAGATTTCGTACTGCTGACCGCCGGTGAATGCCTCCGTTCCGGGGCTCATGTCCAGAAAGTCGACCCCGTCGAGGTCGAATCCCAACTTCTCGGCGTTGGCACGGATGTCCGCCTCGGACTCCTCTAAGTTGACGAATAGGGGCGACGCCTCGCTCGGTCCGCCGGTGAGAAAGTGCAGGCCGAGGATGGTCTTGCCCGTCCCCGGACGGCCGGTCACCATGTACGTCCGTCCGGGGATGAGACCGCCCTCGAGGACGGTGTCGAGGCCGTCGATGCCGGTGGTACACCGTCTCTCGTCGTCTTCAGCCATCGACGGCCCTCCGGTTTACCCCGTTCTCTTCGAGTTGCTGGAACAGGGCTGTCGTGTCCTGAGCGCTTAGCCCGTACGAGATGTCCTCCGTCTCGGTGCTGACAGTCTGGATTCGCCGCACGAGGTCCCGATACGCCGCGCTCTCTTTCAGTTCCGCGTCCGTCTTTCGGTCCATGAGGGTCGCTCGCTTGGCGACGAGGGCGAACAGTTCGGACAGTTTCCGGTCGTAGTCGCTCCGACGGCAGAGTGACTGGACGACTGCCCGGAGTTCCTCGACAGTGACGGGTTTCAGTACGTACTCGTGTGCCGGCATGTCGACGATGTCGAAGTCGGGTTCGACCGCGGTGACCACGGCGACTTGACAGTCGTAGTCCGAGTCCGCTATCGCGTCCAGGATGCCCTCGTCGGAGCGGTCTGGGAGGCCACGGTCGAGCAGAACGACCGAGACGGCGTCGTCGAGCCTGTCGAGCGCCGTCTCGGCGTCGTGTGCGACCCGGACTCGATACGACGAAGAGAGCCACCCGGCATAGAGGTCGGCGACGTTCGGGTCGTCGTCGACGACGAGAACGCCCGGTTCGTTGCCTACCATGACGTCGGAGACTGAGTGTTCGATTGCTCCGACCCGCGCTGTTCTATCAGTACCTCGCCACCGGCCGCGACGCGAACGTCGCACCCGGCGAACCAGAACCTAACTTCCCCGGCCGCCCGCTCAGACTCGGGGGTCGGTTCGAAGACGCTGTCGAGGGCGTCCGGGTCGATGACGTCGTACAGTGAGCGCTCGGTTGCGTAAATTTTGTCGCCGATGACGTGGTTGAGTCCGTCAAGAATCGTCGTCGTCAGGGTCGTGTCGCCACCCCACTCGTGACGACACCGGTGTTCGGCGATAGGCGTACGCTGTCCATCCATGTTTGATAATGGTGTCACGTGCGGGTTAATCGTAGTGTAGATTTTAGTGGTACTGTGACTTCCCGACACTCTAGGTGACTAGAGCCACGGTCGTCAAGGTGTGTCGAGAATGGCCGCAATTATCTTCCGTTCGGCCGCTCGGAGGTGATACTGGTACGTCGAGGCGGCGATGTCGCGGGTTTCGGCGAGTTCACCGCTCGTCGTCTCTCGCGGCCACTCGTAGAACCCGCCGAAGTGCGCCGTTTTGAGGGCATCGAGTTGCCGGTCTGTCAGGTCATCGAGTATCTCCTCGTGGAACATCTCCCGGGGTTCGACGGGGGTGGGGTTCTCGCGTCGGGCCAGCAGTTTCGTCTCGGGATACATCGATTCCACCTCCTCGATGAACGACCGGACACCGTCAGATTTTGACAGCACGGTCACGAGCGTCGTCGTCCCGGACTCGGCTGTTAGCGTCCTGAGGGTGGCATCGTTCGCTCTGAGGGCCGTCACCAGCGGCGGCGTCGAGACACGCAACTGGTAGAGTCCGTCTCCGTCCTCGACGGAGAGCGCTTGCACCGAGCGAACGGTCTCGAAGGACGAGAGTCTCTCTGCGACGTCGGACGGCGTCTCACGCAAGCGACAGAACAGCCTGACCGTGTCACTGTCGTCGCGAATGACGCCGACGAGGGCTACCTCGCCCCCGAGTTCGCCCGTGAGTCGGTTGGTGAACAGGCGGTCGGTGGTTATCTGCAGTTCCACCTCTGTCCGCTGGGTCGCTTGCACCCCGTCGGGCCGGGGGACGTTGTCGAGGGCGTAGCCAATCGTGTCGCCCAACTCGTCGAGGACGGTCTGCTCTCTCTCGTCGAATGTGTCGGGGGCGTCCGCGTGGATGACGAGGACGGCGTCGACGTAGTCGCTGTCTCCCACCGGGACCGCCGCTATCGACTGATATCCGTAACTGAGCGCGACACGCCGATGCCCCTCCCACTCGCCGCCGTCGAGAAGGTGCCCGGCGACCTGAATCTCGTTCTCGTGGTACGCGGCTTCGACGAGTCTCGCAATCTGTGGATAAGACCCACCCGACCGGAGTTCGTCGACGAACTCCGAATCGACCCCCTGCCACTCCTCGGGAATCGCGGCGTCGCTATCTGCGTCTCTTTCCCCCCACCACGCGAACGTGTACTGGCTCGCCGTGGCGAACTGCTCGCAGACGTCCGCTCTAATCTCGGCCCGTGTGGACGACCGAACGAGCGTCTGCACGATTTCGCGGATTATCTCGTTGAGCCGATTCACCTGTTCGAGCGCCCGGTTCTGCCGCTGGAGTTGCCGGTCACGCGTCTGTATCGTCGACGTTTTGCCCGCCCGGTCGAGCGCGGCTTCGAGCCCTTCTCCGACGAGGCGAGTGATTTCGCGCTCGGAACTCGAAACGGATTGGTCGGTACGTAGTCCACCCACGAGGGCGCCGTGATTGCCGATTGGTACGGCCAATCCGGACTCGAACGGCGGTGTCACGTCGTCCGGTACGGTCTGTTCGCTGCCCCATTCGAGTACCTCGTCCTCGACGAACGCCGTCCACAGGGCATCTTCGACGGTCCGAGACGCGCCGTCGTCTAGGCACTCCTCGTCCGCCTGTACGAGCGGTGTGAGCGACTGCCGGCCGTCGAACTCGTAGAACACCGCCGCGTCGAACTCGAGGAGTTCGGTCAACGCCTCTGTCGCGACGTCCGCGATAGTCGCTCGCTCCTCGGCGCGCGTCATCTCTCGCATCCGCTCGTGTAGCGTGGTCAAACGCTCCTCGTACCGGTGTTGTTCGGTGACGTCGATGACCACTGCTTGTCCGACGCGCTCACCCTGCCACCACCCAGCCGTGGTCTTTACGCGAACGTGGCGGACGTCGCCGTCGTCGCTGACGAGTCGGAACTCCGTCGGGCCGACGACGTCCCGGTCGTGTATCACTGCCTCTATCTCGGTCTCCGCGATGCCGTGGTCGTCGGGGTGGATGAAGTCGAACACCGAGCGACCGACGAGTTCGTCTCGGCTGTCCAACCCGAGCAACTCGACTGTCGCGTCGTTACACCAGACGGTGTCGCCGTCCGCGTCGAACAGGTTGATGGGTGCCGGCGAGTCCTCGACCAGGTTGCGGTAGCGCTGTTCCCGCCGTTCGAGTCGCTGCTCGTACTCCTGTTGGTCGGTCACGTCCCGAACCACGGAGAGGTGCTGGCCGGGCACGACGTCGGTGGTCGCGGCGTACTCCACGATACGTTCCTCGCCGTCGGACCGGACGAGCGGGAAGGTTCCACGATGGGACTCGTCGGCGACAAACGTCTGCCACGCGCTCTGAATGTCGAACCCGTCGTCGACGAACTCGCTCACCGAACGGCCGAGTAGCGCCTCCCGAGAGAGGCCGAACAGTTCGGTCGCGCTCTCGTTCGCGTCGAGGAACCGCCGGTCGTCGTCGAGTATCACCATCGCGTCGAACGCTTCCTCGAAGACGGCCCGGAACCGGTCACGCTGTTGCTGGAGGTCACGCTCCCGTTTCCGGTGGGCCGTGATGTCCCGGGCGAAGCCGACTATCCGTGTCACGTCGCCGTCGTCGTCGAGAATCGGTTTGCTCTCGCCCCGCACCCAGCGCTGTTCGCCGTCCTCTGTCTGGATTCTGTACTCGACTTCGTCGGCCGTCCCCTCCGAGAGGCGCTCCATGGACGCCCGTGCTTTCGCCCGGTCCTCGGGATGGACGAACTCGAGGAACGACTTCGGGTCACACTCCAGACGGGCGCTCGACCCGCCCCAGATGTCCTCGTACGCCGAGTTGACGAACAGGAGTTCACCCCAGTCTCCGTCGAACGCATACAGGATGTCGTCGGTCCGTTCGGCCAGTTCGGTCAGCAACTGCTCGCTCGACTCGGCCGACCGTCGTGTTCGATAGCGGTCGACGGCGTCGCGTATCCGGTGTTTCAGGACTGCGTGCTGGGCGTCGTCACCGCTTCGCTGGACGTAGTCGGTGGCACCGGCCGCCAACGCTTCGGCGACGACCGACTCGTCACTGGCACTGCCGAAGACGAGAACCGGGAGACTGGGGTGGTCCTCTCGAACCGCCCGCAAGAACCGGGGAGGGTCGACTTCGGGATGGGCGTCCTCGACGACAACGCAGTCGACGGCCGTCTCGTCGAGCGTCTCGCGGGCGTCACTTTTGCCGTCTGCCGCTACGACTTCCATTCCGTCGCTGCCTTCCGCCAAAGATTGGCTGACTGCCGTTTCGACGGCCGACTCGGCGGTGACGTGGAGGACGGTTATCGGGTTATCTGGAGAACTCATCGCGGGGGAGGAGTTCGTCGTCAAACGCGGTCTGCGTGGACAGCGGGCGGTGCATCGTTGCCCCATCTCTCGGCTATATATGTGAACTCTTCGCTCTCTGATGGGTCGAAGGTCTCCCCCGACCACACAGGCCTGGCCACGACGAGCGCCGGAAAAGTCGGCCGAAAACAATATTAATAAATAATGAAGGTATGAATCTGCGCGTACAGGCCACATGACGACAGACAATTCGACCGTCGACCTCGTCTCGCCGCAGTTACGCGCGCTCCTCCGGAAAGGTGAAGAGCGTCCCGAGACGCTCTGGGCGCGGGTCGCCGACGACCTGCACTGGTTCGAGAAGTGGGACGCCGTCTACACCGAGGACGGCGTCGGCGACTTCGCGTGGTTCAGCGGTGGCAAGACCAACATCAGTTACAACGCGCTCGACTATCACGTCGAGAACGGCGGGGCCAACCGCGCCGCGATGGTCTTCGAGACGGGCGAACGGGACGACAACGCGGTGTACACCTACGCCGAACTCCTCCACGAGGTCGAACGAACGGCGGCGATGCTCCGGGCGTACGGCGTCGAGAAGGGTGACCGCGTCACCATCTACATGCCGATGAGTCCGGAGGCCGTCGTCTCGATGCTCGCTTGTACGCGTATCGGTGCCATCCACTCCGTCGTGTTCGGCGGGTTCGGTGCCGGCGCGCTGGCAGACCGCATCGAACTCGCGGAGCCGAAACTCCTGCTGACGGCCGACGTGGGCTTTCGCGACGGTGGCACAGTCGACCTGAAAGAGATAGTCGACCGCTGTTTCGACGAACACGAGTCCGTCCACGACATCGTCGACGACACCATCGTCCTCTCGCGCGGCGAGGACCCTGCGGACCTACGGGAGTACGAGACCGACTGGGACGACGCGCTTGCGGCCGGCGAAGGCGAGGACACCTCGCACGTCGAGACGGACGCGACCGACCCCGCGTTCATCCTTTCGACGTCGGGAACGACGGGCAAGCCGAAGGGCACGGTCCACCAGCACGGCGGCTACCAGACTCACATCTACGGGATGGGCCAGTGGGTGTTCGACCTAGACGAGACCGATACGTGGTTCGCCACCTCGGACATCGGGTGGATCGTCGGCCACTCCTACATCGTCTACGCTCCGCTTCTCACCGGGGCGACCACCGTCGTCTACGAGGGGACGCCAGTGTATCCCGACGCCGGCGTCTGGTGGGATATCGTCGAACGCCACCGCGTCGACAAGATATTCACCGCGCCGACGGCGATTCGGGCGCTGGCCGGCTACGACGACGAGTTCCACGAGCGAGCGGACCTCTCCTCCATCGAGGCGGTTTTCTCGGCCGGCGAACCGCTCAACCCTCCCGCGTGGGAGTGGTTACAGCAGGAGGTGCTTGACGACGAGGTGCCGGTCATCGACCACATGTGGCAGACAGAGACCGGCGGCCCCATCGTCGGCAACCCGTACGGTATCGACACGCTGCCCATCAAACCCGGGTCGGCGGGCATCGCACTCCCCGGCGTCGAGGTCGACGTCGTGGATTTCGACGGCGAACCGCTCGAACCCGGCGAGGAGGGCGCACTCGTCGTCGAGAAACCGTTTCCCGGCATGACGCCGACGCTCTGGGAGGGTCACGACCGGTACGAACTCGAATACTGGCAGCAAATCGAAGACCTGTACTGGGTCGGCGACGCCGTCTCGATGGACGAGGACGGCTACATCTGGTTCAGCGGTCGGGCCGACGAGGTCATCACCATCGCCGGCCACCGCATCGGGCCGACCGACATCGAGGACGCACTCGTCGCCCACGAGGCCGTCGTGGAGGCGGCCGTCGTCGGGAAACCCGACCCCGACAAGACCGAGGTCGCCGCCGCGTTCGTCGTCCTCCGAGACGGCTACGAAGGGGACGACGCGCTCCGCGAGGAACTCCGAGAGGCGGTCCGACAGGACGTCGGCCCCATCGCCGTCGTCGGCGACCTTCGGTTCGTGGACCGTCTCCCGAAGACCCGCTCCGGGAAGATTATGCGTCGCACCATCAGGGACATCATGCTCGACGAGGCCCTCGGTGACGTCTCCACGATGGAAGACGAATCCGCGGTCGACGAAATAGAGGCCGCGACCGACGACATCGACACCGACGCGGACGTCGGTAACTAGGGTCCGGTCGTCGTCGTCGTTCGCAGTCCACCGAACGGCGCAGAACACATCGTTAATGACCGACCGCGGCGAACCGAGCGAGTATGGCAGGGGAGTCGGGTACGACCTGTAAGGTCGACCGCGTCGCCGAGAAGCGAGGACTGACGGGCCTCGACGCGCGACTGCGGGACCGGTGGGTCGAGGGTGACAGCCTCCGCGACCTCGAAACGTACTGCAACGAGGCTATCCTACGGGCTGCGATGCGGACGGCCGGGATGGACACGCTCGACGGCGAGGCGTCGAACCTCTACCGCTTGCTCACCGACGACGACGTGAGTCCCGGCAAGCGAATCGACGCCAAGTCCCGCCTCCAGCGCAACGGCGTCGACCCCGCCTCGCTCACGAAGGACTTCGTCAGCTACCAGACGGTCCGGACGCACCTCAACGAGTGTCTCGGCGTGACCACGGCCCGCGACAGTACGCTCTCCCTCGACGACGCCCGAAACACCGTCCTCAAACTCGTCTCTCGGACGGAGTCGGTCTCCAGACAGACGATAGAGCGACTCACCGACCAAGGGTCGCTGACGATTCCGGCCCCCTCCGTGACCCTGAGCCTCCGGGTCGCCTGCTCGGAGTGTGGCGACGAGTACACGTTCACCCGACTGTTGGAACGCGGGGGTTGTTCCTGCGCTGCGGACGACGCCGACGCGGGCCGCTGAGTCAGGAGTCGGCGGCGAACGACTGCGTGGAAATCGTCTGGTAGCGACCGTCCAGTTCCTCGCGCTCTTCGGGCAGTACCGCCGTGACCACGTAAGCGGCAGATTCGCCGAAGTGTTGCATCAGACCGTGGATGCGCTCGGCGTCGAACATCTCGACGGCGTCGACGACGATGAACGGGACCACCTCGGCCACGTCGTGGACGAGGTAGCCGGCCAGCGCGACGACGAGACCGATGACCTCCCGTTCGCTCTTGCTGAGGCTGTCGACGGTGTCGTCGTAGGCCCGCCCGCCCTCGGTGGCTCGGACGACGTGCAGTTCGAACGACGTCTCCGATTCGGCCCGGTCGCCGACGGAGCGACGTTCGAGCCAGATGCGTTCGACCGACTCGTACGCCAGCGTGTCCAGGACGTGTTGCATCATCTCGTTGAACGTGCTCACGAGGTCCTGTTCGAGCGCGTCGATTCGGTCCCGCTGTTCGCGAAGCTCCGTCGCGACGCGCTCTCGGCGGTCTTCGATGTCGTCTCGTTCGTCGATTTCACCCTCGATGTCAGCAATCTCTGACTCGATGTCTGCGAGGTCGTTCGAGAGTTGGCCGCGCTCGTACTCGAGGTCGCTCACCTCGTCGTACTTCTCGGACAATCGCTCGTCTTCGGCCGTAGATTGGTCTACCTGTTGCTGGAGTTCCTCTATCTCCGCTTCGAGGGTCCGGCGGTCCTCTTCGAGTTCCGTCAGCGCCTCCTCACGGCGTTGTATTTCGTCGGTCACCTCCGAACGCCGTTCGCGCAACCGCGTTCGCTCGTCTCTCCGCGCTTCGAGGTCGCGCTTTCGCTCTGTGACCGACTGGATGCGCTCGGTGACAGCCTCTCGCTCCGCCCGCTTCTCCCGGACGATTTCCCTGACGGTCTCGACCTGTTCGGCGATGGCCGCACGCTCGACGGTGCTCCCACAGGTCCAACAGGTGACCGACTGTGAATTGGGGTCCAGTTCGGCGACGATGTCGTCGGACTTCATCGCGCCGGGGATGTCGTCGGACTCGTCGAGAATCTGCGTGTTCATCTCCACGATTGGACTCAGCGCGTTGATGGTGGACGTGAGGCGCTGTTTCTGCTGGTGGAGGGCGTCGAGTTCGTCCGTGAGTTCGTCTACGCTCGTCTCGGCGGCGTCGCCGCCCATCTCGTCTAGACGCTCTGAGACTGACGTCTGCTCCGCCTCCAACTCCTCGATAGCGGTCTCTTGACTGCGGATTCGCTGCCGCAGGTCGTTGCGCTCCGCCCGCTTCTCACGTAACGCCTCGGTCTCAGACCCCCTGTCGTCGGACTCCCCTTCGATAGTCTCTATCTCGTCGCGCGTCTCCCGGAGGGACGCCTCGACGTCGGCCAGTTGGTCCTCGAGGTTGTTCCGACGGGTCCGGAGGCCGGGGAGTCTGCTCTCCATCGATTCCAGTTCCGTCAGTCGGTCGTCGAGTGACTGCTTTTGTTCGGTCAGACGGCGTATCTCGGCCTCGATTTCGTCGGTGTCGACGGGCCGCATCAGGTAGTCGTACAGGTCGTCGTCGGCGAGGACGGCCTGTCGGATGGGATTCGTCTCGGTGAGTGCTACGAACAACTCACAGAGGTCAGTTTCGTCGGTGTATCGCTCCGCGCTCTGGACGACCGTCTGGCCCCCTTCTCGCGCCAGTTCGAGGAAGTACTCCGCCCCGCCTACGTTCATGTGGACGGCACCGGATCCGGCGTCGCTCTTCAGCGGCGGGAGCGGTCCACCGAGGACGCCCGCTAGCGACCGTAGCAGGGACGACTTGTTCGAGGCGTTCCGACCCGAGAGGAGCGTCACCCCCTCCGAGAGAGTCGCTTCGGCCTCGGTGATGCCGCCAATGTTCTCGACTGTGAGCGTGAGTCGTCCGTCTGTCTTTGAAGCGTTGGGCCCGTCTTCGTTCTTCATGTCCATCGTGTTCTTGGTCAGGAGCGTCTATCGAGTGGCTGTCACCCGTTTCCCACCGACGACTGGTTCGTGCACCGGAATCCCGTAGTTCGTCGAACAATCGTTGGGTACGCCGACCACGCGCGATTCGCGTCTTCCACGGCATCTCGTCTGGTCGAAACGACCGTTTCGTGACCAATCAGGGTCGTGTCAAATGCGCACGGGCGTCGACGTACATTGGTGTATGGCCTGTGATTCGCTCTCGATTTTCTGGTTCCCAATTATGTGTGCAGACGTATGTACGTTTGGAGCGTAAAAATATGTTGAATATTCCGTATCAACACCCATGATATAGCGGGAGTTTAACACGCACCATGGGCGCTACGGAGATGGACGGTCCGGACGGCACGACCCACCACCTCAGTCACCAGTGGGACGGTGAGATACCAGTGAGCGAGACTATCGTCTCGGCGGTGTCGAAGTACGCCGGCGTCACTGTTGAGACGCTCCCACCGTTAGAACACAGCATCAACCCCGATGCGCTGAATACGCTTTTCGATACCGGTTCCGACCGGTCTACCGCTCCCGGGTGTGTCACGTTCTCCTACTACGGTCACACTGTCGTTGTCCAGAGCACCGGTCAGATACTCATCCGCGAGACCTGAGGTTCCGCGGCCGGCCGTTCCGTCTACGTCTCTCTTCACTCGTTGTCTCTTCGTCGCTGTTGGTTTCTCGGCAGCACCGCCCAGTTGTATTATCAACTATCGACAACTCGTTTAGCGTGTGCTATCCACACGATGTGGGGAATTAATCATTGTAAAATTTCCCGACTTAAATCCCCGTAATTATACTACTGAAGGTGTATCCGTGGGTAGAGCGTATCCAAAATCGAGATGAACGAAATGCAAACTCACGCCGAAGAACGCAACACACCTGAGAAGTTCTACATGCCGGCCGTCGCCCTCGCGCCCCACCTCGACCGCATTGAGGACGTCGTGAGCGACCTGTTCGACTTCCACGGCGTCGTCCTGATTCCCGACAGCTACAACGAGTAACAACCGCCTTGTAGGCGGTTTCGGGGTATTCTGGGGGGAACCGGCACCGTTTGCGGTCTCTCCCTCTCTTCGCCGTCTCGGGCAGTCGTCGCTGTGACCGATTCACGTTTCGTGTCAGCTACAGCCATGCAACTGCCTCGCAAGATGCATCCTCGACACCGAGCGACGCGCCCAGCAGTGTCGACCGCTCCGGAGAGTCGTGTAGCCGGATAGACGTGTTTCGCGCTCGACTCGGCCGCGCCCATATAAGTAAACACTATTGTATGCTAGTCGTGTACACTAGTTGAACAGGGTACGACCGACCGCGCCGCTACGACGAACGCTCTGCACGGGCCGACCGTCGTGACGGTATCGCTACGCAGACAACGACTCTCTATGTCGATTACAGCTAAAGTACACATCGAACACGAACGACTCGCGCTCGTCCCGACGCTCCAGAATCTCGACGGCATCAATATCCGGGTCATCACGCAGGGGAACACCGACCCTGGGTCTACCGTCTTCCCGTTCCTCATCGAGTACGACGACCAGCAGGAACTCGAAGCGATGCTCGACGACGACCTGACCGTCGATAGCTACGAACTCGTCGACTGGACCGACCGCACCGGCATCTACTACATCCAGCACACGCCCGAGACGAAACTCATCAGCACTGTCGTGACCGACGTCAACGGGTTCCTCGTCCACACCGAGACGAAGCGAAACGGGTGGCTGGTTCGCCTTCTCCTGCCCAACAGACAGGCGCTCAACACGATTTGGGAGTACGCGAACGAGAACGACATCGCGCTCGACATCATCGAGATTTACGGGAACAACGATTCGGCCGGCGATTCCTCCTACGGCTTGACCGACGAACAGCGCGCCGCGTTGACCGTCGCCTACGAGGAGGGGTACTTCGGAGAACCGCGCGACATTTCGCTGAACGAAGTGGCCGACGAAATCGGACTCTCCTCTACCGCGATGAGCGGGCGCCTTAGGCGAGGGATGCGGAACCTCGTCGCGGCGACGCTCGTCGAGGACGACGGCGGGGAGTGAACGGACTCGTCCTCGCCGGCGGAGGTTGGCTACTCTGATTTTTTCGAGCGGTACACCGGGCGGAGCGACGTGACGTCCTTGTCGTAACCGAGCCAGACGCTGAGCGCAGTCGCGACGAACACCAGATACACGGGAAACAGCACGAGCAGCACGTAACCTACCAGAACGGGCGTGAGAACTCCCGCGAAGTACAGGAGTCCGACTGCGACGAGGCCCACGACGGCGCCGGCGATGACGCCGAGCCGGAACGCGTGGGCCGCCGCCGGACCCGGCGAGGTCCGAATTGTCTCCATGAGAAGTCTAACGACCACAATCGAATAAGTTACGCGGGAGATTCGGTATCGGTTCGCCAACGACTCGTGTTCCCACGGTACGCTCACCGTTCGAAGCGGTCTGACCTTGCTCCCCAGCCTGTCACTCGGCCGTCTATTTGTGCTCGTTATCCTGTCCCGAACGAGTTCACAGAACGTTCAACTACAGTATATTTGTAAGCTACTATCAAATATACATTAGTTACCTTCTCAGGCTTTCTGACGACCAGTCCGTGGTAGTTGGAGACAGCCAACGGCGTGTTCCTGCGACTCCGCCGGGAATCGAATCATGGCCCGTCGGAATCACTCCTCGAACGCTGACTTGGGCTCGCTGGCAGTCGACATCTTCAACTGTCGACACGGGTCTGACGACACACAGACTCTGTCCCCGGTGGCCCGCGCTCGTGAACGCTTCGATTGCCGTCGTTACTCTCTGTCGATTTCGGAACCTGTTCCTTCACGGAACGATATATAAATTTTCAGTTATATATTCGGTCTTGCTATATCGGGTCGTCGACACACTCGCACGGGGGCACGGACGGTCAGTCAACAGCCTGTGTCGATGAACTATGGGGTGGTCGCCGAAGCGATACGTTTTGTACTCGTGCGCCCGAGCGACGCGTACGTAATGAGAGTGACACTCGTCGCCGCTGTCGCGGCAAACGGCGTCATCGGGGCCGACGGCGGGGTCCCGTGGCACCACCCCGCCGACCTCGAACACTTCAAGCGGACGACGGTCGGCCACCCGGTCGTCATGGGCAGACGGACCTTCGAGAACATCTACGAGCAACTCGGTGAACCGCTGCCGAACCGACGGAACGTCGTCCTGACCACTCGTCCCGAGAGCCTGCCCGACGACGCCCACGCGGCCGACTCTCCCGAAACTGCGCTTCGAACCGCCCAAGAGGAGGAGGTGGAGGCGAAGACGGTGTACGTCGTCGGCGGTGCGTCGGTGTACGAGCAGTTCCTCCCGTCTGCAGACGAACTGATTCTGACCGAACTGGAACGGGCCCACGAGGGCGACACGACCTTCCCGAATGTAGTGTGGGACCGCTGGCGAGAAACCCGCCGTGACACCCACGAGGCGTTCGATATCGTCTGGTACCGACGGACCGAGGGGGACGACGAGACGGCGGACAGTGCCTGACTTCCGCTGTCGAGATAGCCGATGCCACATAAACGGGAGGGGCAATCAGCGTCATCTTTTATTACTAATTGCAGTCTTGGTCCACAAGCATGCCCGAGAACGAAGGCCATCCCAACCACCCTAGTGTCGACCAATCGGACCGTACCGTCCCACGGAACCTGCGGCAGACCGGCGACCCCGGCATCGAGATGCTTGTCTCGACGCGTGTCCGCAAGTCACCGTTCTTCCACAAGTCCTTCAACGAGGAGGGTGCGTGGCGCGCTACGGTCTACAACCGACTCTATCACCCGCGCGGTCTCATCGAAGAGGAAGACGGCGGAGTGATGAAGGAGTACGATGCGCTGACCAACGCCGTAACGCTCTGGGACGTCGCCGTCGAGCGTCAGATTCGAGTCAAGGGCCCCGACGCCGAGGCGCTGACGAACTACGTCGTCACCCGCGACGTGACGAGCATGGACGCGATGGACGGGAAGTACGTCATCCTCTGTAACGAGGACGGTGGCGTCCTGAACGACCCCGTTCTGCTGCGCCCCGAAGAAGACGAGTTCTGGTTCTCTATTTCGGACTCGACCCTGATGCAGTGGCTCCAGGGAGTCAACGTCGACAACGACTTCGACGTCGAGATAGACGAGATAGACGTGGCCCCGATGCAGATTCAGGGCCCCAAATCCGAGGACGTCATGGTCGACGTCGTCGGTGACGAGGTCAAAGACATCCCGTACTACGGCCTGATGGACGCGGAAATCAACGGTGCCGAAGTCCTCATCAGCCAGACCGGGTTCTCCGGTGAGGCTGGTTTCGAAATCTACGTCCGAGACGCCCACGAGAACGCAGAGCGCGTCTGGGACCCCGTCATGGCGAGCGTCAAGGACCACGGCGGCCGACAGATCGCGCCGGGTCACCACCGACGCATCGCGGCCGGTATCATGTCCTGGGGCCAGGACCTCGACCACGAGACGTCGCCGTTCCAGGTCAACCTCGGCTACCAGGTTCCCGACGACAAGGACGCCGATTACATCGGCAAAGAAGAACTCGAGCGCCAGAAGGAACTCATCGAGAACGGCGAGTACCCGTTCGAGCACAAGCTCATCGGCCTGAAGCTGGCCGGCGAGCCGATTCGGGACTACGCCCCGGACTTCTGGCTCATCTCCGACCCCGACACGGGCGAGGAATGCGGGTACATCACCTCGCCGTGGTGGAACCCGGACCTCGAGACGAACATCGCCATGGGCTTCGTGCCGGCCGACAAACTGCAGGAAGTCACCGACACGCCGCTCAACGACGAGATCTACGACGAATCTCTCGACCTCGAGTTCCAGGTGCACCTGCCTGACGAGTACGCCGAAGAGGAAGGTGAACCCGTGTTCGCTACTGTGGCGAAGGTCCCGTTCAAGGAATCCGTCAACCCGAGCGCCCGCGAGCAGGCGAAGCTCAACGCGCGCCAGGAAGCGGAAGCCGAGTCCAGCGACGACTAATCGGCACCACCCTGTCGCTCATATCATACCATCCGCGCCGCTCCTTTTTTTGCGCCCACCCTACGCGGGGACGGCTGTCTCGTTCTCGGGACTTACCCCGTAATCGTGACCGGGCGTTCCGACGACAGCAGGACGTCCTGCGCGGTGCTTCCCATGAGGACTTTCTGCACGCCGGTCCGCTTTCGACCGCCCATCACGATACTGCTCGCGCCGACGTCGTCCGCGGTGGCGAGAATCTTTCTGACAATCTCCCCACCCACGGCGGTCCGCTCGACGGGGATATCGCGCTCCTCCAGAAACTCCGCGGCGGCGACGGCCGCTCCGATTTCCCCGAACTCGTGGGGTGGGGCACCGGCGTAGTCCTGATGTCGGAACACGTAGAGGACCGTCGCTCGGACGTTCTCTGCGGCGTCGGGTAACTGGGCGACGTACTCGGCCTGATGGAGTGCCCGCTCTCGCCCCTGGTCGACCGGCACCAGCACGTGTCGCTCGCCCTCGCCGAACACCATCCCGGTCCCGGTAATCGTGACCGGCCGTTCCGTCGAAACGAACACGTCGTGGACGGTGCTTCCCAGCAGGACCCTCGCGACGCCCGACCGTTTCCGCCCGCCCATGACGAGTTCGTGGCTGTCGAGGTCGTCCGCGGCGTCGATAATCGCCGCCGCCACGCCGCCCTCCTCGACACGTCTGTTCACGGCAATGCCTGCCGACTCCAGATGCTCGGCGGCCGCGACCGCGGCGTCCATCGAGTCGAACGAGGCCGTTTCGGCCCGTTCTAGCTCGCCAGGCGAGATGACGTGGAGCACAGTCGCCTCGACGTCCGTCGTCGCGTCGGACAGCCTCGCCACGTACTTCGCTTGGTGGAGCGCTCGGTTCTCGTTCTCGTCGACCGGAATGAGCGTTCTGTACATCCCACCGAGAACTGGTACCTCGTCACAAATATAGTCTGTCCAATAAATAGTGGCTGGGACCGACGTTTACGGCTTCGCTCCGCTCGCTCAGCCGTAGAGGGTGTACTCGTCGGTGAGTTCGTCGACGCGCTGACTGACCTCGGCGACGACGTCGTCGTCGTGGGGCGCGTCGACGACCTCGTAGATGAGGTCGGCGACTTCGCGGCAGGCTTCTTCGCCGAAGCCCCGGGTCGTGAGGCCGGGGGTGCCGGCGCGGATACCCGAGGGGTTGAACGCCGACCGCGTCTCGCCGGGGACGGTGTTGGCGTTCAAGACCAGTCCCGCTTCTTCGAGACTTTCCTCGACTTCCTTGCCGGTGGTGTCCGGGTGGGAGGGACGGAGGTCGACGAGGACGAGGTGGTTGTCGGTGCCGCCCGAGACGAGGTCCAGCCCGTGGCCCTCTAACTGGTCACCGAGGGCCTTCGCGTTGGCGACGGTCTGTTCGGCGTACCGCTCGAACTCGGGTTCGAGCGCCTCGCCGAAGCCGACGGCCTTGCCCGCGACGTTGTGCAGGGCCGGTCCGCCCTGTGCCCCGGGGAACACCGCGCTGTCGACGTCGTCGGCGTGTTCTTCGCCGCACATGATGATGCCACCCCGTCCCGCTCGGATGGTCTTGTGCGTGCTCCCGGTGACGAAGTCGGCGATGCCCACCGGCGACTCGTGGACGCCGGCGGCGACCAGTCCGGTGATGTGAGCGATGTCCGCGAGGTGGTAGGCGTCGACGGCGTCGGCCGTCTCCTGAATCCGCTCGAAGTCGACTTCGCGCGGGTACGCGGAGTAGCCCGAGACGATGATGTCCGGGTCGTACTCCTCGGCCGTCTCGTGCAGTCCCTCGTAGTCGACGTACCCCGTCTCGGCGTCGACCTCGTACTGTTCGACCTCGTAGACCTGCCCGGCGAAGTTCGCCGGGTGGCCGTGCGAGAGGTGGCCGCCGTGGGTCAGGTCTAGCGAGAGAATCTTGTCGCCGGGGTCGAGTGCGGCCAGATAGACGCCCATGTTCGCCTGCGACCCGGAGTGGGGCTGGACGTTGACGTGGTCCGCGCCCCACAGTTCCTTCGCGCGGTCGATAGCCAACTGCTCTACCTCGTCGGCGTACTCACAGCCGCCGTAGTAGCGCTCGCCGGGGTAGCCCTCGGCGTAGTTGTTCGTGAGTTCAGAACTCTGGGCCTCCATGACGGCCTCGGAGACGTGGTTCTCGCTCGCAATCATCGCCAGCGTGTCGTTCTGGCGTTCGCGCTCGCCTTCGAGTGCCTCAGCTACGGCTGGGTCCGTCTCCCTGACGGTGTCGTACGTCATGTCCAGAGAGACGAGCCAGAGACGCAATAAACTGGCTCTCGACAGAATCTGTTCGGTGAGTGAACGGATGTGGCCATGACACAGAGTTAGTAAATAATATGATAATTCGAGCGCGCCGTGGTCGAGTCTGCGGACGCGTCGCTTGGCGGCGTGTCGCTCGACCGTTCGACGCAGTTACTTCTCCAGTCGCTCGTACCGCCAGGACTCCGTGTCGGGCGTCTGGTTGAACGTGTAGATGTGGACGCCCCTGATGTTGTAGTCGTCGTCGTCGACGTACGGGGCGAGGCCGTCGATGAGGTCGTCGGGTTTGTAGGTGCCCCGCGAGCCGATAAGCTGGCGGACGAAGCCGAGTATCCCGGTCGTCTTCCGCAGGAACTTGATGGAGTCGCCGACGCCGACCTTCTTCGATATCTGCATCAGCCGCTGGTACTTCATCACGCCGGGGATGCCGATTTCGACCGGGAGGTCGACGCCCCGGCTACGAACCTCCTCTATCCACTCCAGTACAGTCTCGGGGTCGTAACAGAGCTGTGTGACGATGTACGTCGCGTAGGGCGCCTTCTTCTGCATCGACTCGGCCAGCGTCTCGTCGTCGATGAAGTCGTGGCCCTCCGGGTAGCCGGTGATGCCGACCTCCTCGAAGGAGTAGTCCAGCCCCTCGAGCGTCGAGAGGAGTTCGTACGCCGACTCGAACTCGCCGACAGGTTCCTCTTTGTCGCCGCCGGGGACGAAGATGTCGGTGACGCCGGCCTCCGTGAGTCGGCGGACGATGTCTTCGAGATGGTCGCGGTCCTCCACGTACCGAGCCGCGATGTGCGGGACGACCTCGAAGCCCTGTTCGACGGCGTCCTCGGTCCTGTCGATAGTCGTCTCGATGCCCAGTTGCGGCGACGTGGTGATGGCGATGGTCGCGCCGTCGGGGAGGTGTGTAATCTCCTCCTCGAAGCTCTCGAACGGCATCAACTCGAAGCGCGCGTTCGTGAGGAGGTTCTCGACCCCGTCCTGCGGCGTCATGGTACGACTTCGCAAAGACATTACTTGTCGATGGGAGGTATCGGGGACACTTTTGTCTGTGGGTGGTCCACCCAACCTGTTTAAATACGGGTCGTCGGTCAGGCGCCGCTGGGCGCGCACTGTCGGATGCGGGTTGCGACCTGCTCGTAGGACGCGGCCCGCTCCGGGTTGTCGGCCAACTGGCGCATCACGAGGTCCAGCAGGTTCAGTTCCTTGAGCAGGTCTTGGGTCTGCTGTCTGCCGAGGTCCAACTGTCGCTGGACCTCGTAGACGGTCACCGACTCGACGACGGCGTCGGCCACGTCCTCCAACTGTAGGCCCTCGGGGAGGCCGAGGCCGTCCGTGACGAGTTGCTCGTCGGGAATCGTCTCCATCGGGTCCTCGCTCGCCGAGGGCGACTCGGTCGAGGTGGGTTCCGCTGGCGTCCCCGGTTCCGCACGGTCAGTACCGGTCCGTCCCGTCGTATCGTAGGACGTCGGGTCGTGTACGTCGGCCTCAATCATGTAGCGCCGGACAGTCTCCGAGGAGACGTCCATCTCGATTCGCTCGCTCATCTCCGTGAAGTTCTCACAGGCGTCGTACAGCGCCTGCAGGTACTCGGTGTCGTCGTAGGGCGGCAGGTCCTCGTTCCGCGCGGTCGCGAGTTCATCCTCCTGCGGGTCGGCCGCCGCCATCGTCGAGGTCGCGTCCGACTGCTCGCGTTCGACGGTGTCTTCGACCTCTCTGGGACCCTCCGATTCGGTCTCTTGGACGTCGTCGGTCAGTTCTGTGTCCGACGTCTCCACGACTGGCTCTGGCGCGCTCGACTCTTCGGCCCCAGCGATGGTCAGTTCGACTCGCATGACGATTCCGTCGTCCTCGACGCGGACGGCGGCCTCGCTAGCGGACACCGACGCCGCCGTCGACGGGAGCGACGTGAGGTCCGACGCGGCGAACTGGACCTGCAACCCGCCGTCGGACAGGCTCGCTCGCTCGGGCGTGAGCGCGGGATGCGTCCCGTCGCTCGACGCCGCACAGAGGGACACCGGGACGTCCATCGTCACGTCCAGCGTCGCCTCCTCGCCGCCGCCCGCAGTCGCTTCGACCTGTTTGACGGTCCGACCACGCGACTCGTACTGTTCGACGATTTCGGAGAGTGCGTCGAACGAGGCCTGTAGACCCATGTTATTGATTATCTATGACACTTTATGGATGATAACGGTGTGTGAGGAATAACCAACCTATTCAAATACCCCCCGAGTTTGTCGGGGTCTCGACTGGGTCGTGGCGTCGTCGGTCGGGTCGGTCACGCGGGCACGGCGATGCCGGCGATTCGCTCGCCGGCGACGACGACGGCCTCGCGGGCCAGCGAGTACGCGACGCCGTCCGCCTCGGCGGTGGGTCGCTGGAGTCGTTCGAACGTCGACGGCGAGTAGACCATGCCGAGCGTCTCGCCCGCTTCTACGGAGTCACCGACCGAGAGGTCGGGCCGGAGTTCGAACAGGCCGGACTCCGTAGCGGTGACGGCGGCCCCGTCGTTCCGGAGGCGGGTCTGCTCTGGCGGCCCAACGGGGTCGTCCGGAAGGACGTCCAGTTCGCGGAGGACGTTCTCGACGCCCGCGACGCCGGTGTCGATGGCGGAGTGAGTGACGGTCCTGCTGTTGGAGAGTTCGACGGTGATGGCTGGGATGTCCGCGCGCGCGGCGGCGGTCCGGAACGTCCCGCTGAACTCGTCGTCCGCGGGCGCGTCGTCGCTGTCCACGACGAGGTACTCCGTCCCGAACACCTCCGCGAGCGTTCTGGCGGTGCGTTCGCCCGACTGGTAGCGCGCGTGTTCGAGCATGTCGGCCGTCCCGGTGTGTAGGTCGACGGCCGCGTCGGCCTCGGCGACGAGGTCCCACAACCGCGCGGCCAACCGTTCCTGTAGGCTTCCCTCGTCGTCGCCGGGCCAGACGCGATTGAGGTTCGGGTTCATCACGTCGTACTCGGCTGGCGTCATGTACGAGCGGTGGTCGAACGCCAGCGGATTCACCACGGGGACGACGACGACGGTGCCGGCGAGGTCGGCGTCGACCAATCGCTCGTGGAGGCGACGGAGGGCCGCCGGGCCGTTGAGTTCGATGCCGTGTTGTGCCGCCTGCACGTAGACAGTCGGACCCGCGCCGCCGACGTACCGGTGGACCGTCACCGTGACGTCGGCCCCCGACGGCAGTCGACCGAGACGACGGTCGCTCGTCGTGTGCATGACGGAGTCGTACTCCATACCCCGTGAGTGCGCGGCCGGCGTAAAAAACACCGGGAGTACTGGCTTTATTCGCATTCGGGCAGAGCGTTGCCGTATGCACCTCGAAACCGAGACGTGGACCGACGCGGACGGCGTCGAGACGAATCTCGCGCTCCTCCCCGTCGGGAGCACGGAGCAACACGGTCCGCACGCGCCGCTGGGTACCGACACGCTCAACGCCGAGGCGGTGGCCGAACAGGCCGCCGACGAGTACCCGGGTGAGGTGGTCGTCGCCCCGGCAGTACCGGTCGGTATCGCGGAGGAACACCGGGAGTTCACGGGCACGCTCTGGACCTCCGAATCGACGTTCCGGGACTACGTCAGGGACGTCGTGGGGAGTCTCGCCTCCCACGGGTGGGACCGCGTCGTCCTCGTCAACGGCCACGGCGGCAACATCGCGGCGCTCCGCGAGGTGGCCGGTCGAATCTCCCGACACGACGAGGCCTACGCCGTCCCGTTCACGTGGTTCGACGCCGTCGGCGAGCACAGTTCCGACATGGGACACGGCGGACCGCTTGAGACGGCGCTCCTCCAGTCGGCGAACCCGGAGACGGTCCACGAGGACCGGTTGGACGCGGCCGCGGAGAACGGGAGCGCGCGCTGGGGCGACTGGCAGAGCGGCGTCAACCTCGCGTTCGACTCCCACGAGTTCACCGAGAACGGCGTGGTGGGTGACCCCCGCGAGGGGAGCGCGGAACTGGGCGAGAAACTGCTGGCGATGGCGTCGGACGCACTCGTGGACTTGCTCGACGCCGTCGCGGAGCGTGACCCCGGTCCGCGGGACGACGCGTAGTCGCTACTCGGTGAGTTCGTTCCAGCGCTCGACGCCCGCTTCCGCTACTTCTCTGTCCTGCGAGACGGCGCCGCCCGAGACGCCGATAGTCCCGACTATCTCGCCGTCTCGTTCGAGCGGGTATCCCCCGCCGAAGACGACGATGCGTCCCTCGTCGGTCGTCTGGAGACCGTACAGCGAGTTGCCCGGTTCCGAGGGTTCGGCGAGTTCGTGCGTCGGCGTCTCCAGAGCGGCCGAGGTGTACGCCTTGTTCTTCGAGATGTTCACGGACGCCAGCCACGCGCCGTCCATGCGGTGCTGAGCGACGAGGTTCCCCTCGCTGTTGGCCACCGTGATGACCATCGGGTTCTCTATCTCTTCGGCTTTCGACTCTGCGGCGGCTATCAGGTCTGTCGCTGTCTCCAGCGAGATGGACTCGACCATGCAGTCGGACGG
Organism: Haloarcula sp. H-hyl6; assembly: GCF_056934455.1. Taxonomy (NCBI): domain Archaea; kingdom Methanobacteriati; phylum Methanobacteriota; class Halobacteria; order Halobacteriales; family Haloarculaceae; genus Haloarcula; species Haloarcula sp. H-hyl6. The sequence continues at coordinate 41,227 of NZ_JBRIIK010000003.1, read as the reverse complement.
GCGCACGACGACCGGAAAAACGTTGTCACTAACCGCGTGCGGGCGGCCGGACGCACGCCATCGAAACGGCGTCCTCGCCGCCCGCAACGCGCGGTGTCTCCCGGTGCCGGGTCGACGTCGCGGGACCACGAGCCACGCCGAATTTCACAGCCTTATCAGTGTTACAGAAACCTCTACCTACCAGCGACCTGATTGTTTGAAAACCGCCACCCGGCGGGCGATAACTATATTGGGAGGCCACGGACACCTTCGAATCAGGATTTATGGAGACGACCGACAGCCTGCCGACGCAGGCCGACACCGTCATCGTCGGTGCCGGTATCGTCGGCTGCAACCTCGCGTATCAGTTGACAGAGCTCGGCCGCGACGACGTCGTCGTCGTCGACCAAGGACCGATGCCCACGACCGGCGGTTCCTCGACGCACGCGCCGGGCATCATGTTCCAGACGGCCGAACCGAAGGTCCTCAGCCAGTTCGCGGACTACAGCCGACGGCTGTACTCCGAACTCGAAGGCGCCGACGGCGAGCAGGCGTACGAGGAGGTGGGCGGCATCGAAGTCGCCCGGAGCGAAGAGCGCATGGACTTCCTCCAGCGCCGCGTCGAACACGCCGAGGCGTGGGGCATCGAGGACCCGCAGCTGCTCTCGCCCGAGGAAGTGACGGAGCACCTCCCGCTCGTCGACGAGGACGAGATTCTGGGCGGGTACTACTCCCCGACCGACGGACAGGTCTCGGGGGTCGTCGCCTGTGACGCCCTCGCCAGAGAGGCGATGGACAACGGCGCGACGTTCGTCCCGCACACGCGCACCGAGAACGTGGAGACGGACGGCTCGTCCATCGAGGGCGTCGTCACCGAACACGGCACCATCGAGTGCGACGAAGTCGTCGTCGCCACGAACATCTGGGCGCGGCAACTCGGCGAGAAGCTCGGCGTCCACCTCCCGGTGACGCCCGTCGAGCACCAGTACACGATGACGGAGTCGCTCGACGAACTCGAAGAGAGCGCCGTGGACATCACGGACCACCCGCTGTTCGAGAACTACGAGAACGTCTCCGGCGAGAAGGCCAAGCGCCTGCTCGTCGGCCCGGACCGCCCGATTCTCCGGGACCAGGACAACGCGATGTACTACCGGACCCACGGGGACGCCTACGGCATCGGCTCGTACAACCACGAGCCAATCGTGCCCGACCCGCAGGAGCTCGGCGGCAACGACCCGGACGGTGAGCAGGGGTCCGTCCACGAGTTCACGGACTACCACATGAACACCGCGACGCACCCGGACCGGCCGGACAAAGCGCCGCGACAGGCCAGCGACGAACTCCTCCCGGCGACGAAGGACAAGAAGCTCGAACACAAGTACAACGGGATGTTCGCGGAGTCGCCCAACGGCCTCCCGGTCATGGGGCCGGTCCAGGAGTACGACGGCCTCTGGACGGCAGCGGCCATCTGGGTCACCCACGCCGGCGGGGCCGCGAAGGCCCTCGCGGAGTGGATGGAGAACGATGTGCCACGTCTCCCCGAAGGGCCGATAGACCTCGCACACTGCGACGTCAACCGCTTCGACGAGCACGAGGGCAGTTGGGACTTCGCCCGCGACATCGGCGGCGAGGAGTACCGCATCGTCTACAACATCATGCACCCGAAGTGGGTGTGGACGGAACACCAGCGCGACATCCGGCGGACGCCGATGTACCACTCCCACAAGGAGTGGGGCGCCGAACTGTGGGCCGAAGCCGGATGGGAGGAACCGCAGTGGTTCGACGACAACGCCGACCTGCTGGCGAAGTACGGCGACCAGATTCCCGAGCGTGAAGGCTGGGAAGGCAAGTACTACTCGCCCATCGAGGGCGCTGAGGCGCTGAACGTCCGCGAGAACGTCGGCCTGCACGACATGACCTCCTTCAACAAGATGGAGGTCGTCGGCGAGGACGCCGGCGAGTTCGTCCAGTACCTCTGTACGAACGACATGGACCTCGACGTGGGCGACGTGAAGTACACCCTCATGTGCAACGAGGGCGGCGGCGTCCGCGCAGACATCACCGTCACGCGCACGGACGAGGACCGCTACCTGCTCCTGACCACCGGCCGTGAGGTCGGGAACAACCACGTCGCGTGGGTCCGCGAGCAGTCGCCAGAGGACGTCCTCGTCAACGACGTCACTTCGAACCTCGCCGCGATGGTCTGTACGGGACCGAACGCCCGGAAGGTGCTGTCGAAGGTCACCGACGTCGACCTCTCGGACGACGCCTTCCCGTTCTTCACCAGCCAACAGTTCTTCGTGAAGAACGTGCCCGTCACGGCACTCCGAGTGTCCTACGCCGGCGAACTCGGCTGGGAGCTGTACACGCCTTCGGAGTACGGCGAGCGACTGTGGGAACACATCATGGAGGCCGGCGAGGAGTACGACATCCGGCCGTACGGGAACGGCGCGCTCGACGCCCTGCGCATCGAGAAAGGATTCCGCTTGTGGGGCGAGGACCTGCACACCGAACACAATCCCTACGAGGCCGGCCTCGGCTGGGCCGTCGACCTCGAGACCGACTTCATCGGCAAGGAGGCCGTCGCCGCGGCCGCCGACGGCGACAACATCGACCACAAGGTGGCCTGCCTGACGCTGGACGACCCCGAAGCGGTCGTCCTCAACCACCGGCCGGTGCTGGACGGTGACGAAGTGCTCGGCTACCTCCACAGCGCCGAGTACGGCTACACCGAGGGTGCCTGTGTCGCATACACCTACCTCCCGCCGGAGTACGCCGAACCCGGCACCGAGGTTGAGATTCTCTACGAGGGCGAGCGCTACGACGCGACGGTCCGCGAAGAACCGCTCGTCTCCTAACGGCCGCTCGGCCGCTCTTCGTCCCCGCTCCTAATCGTATCGCGTACCTGTCACGCTGTGGTTCGCCACCACGCGCGGAGCGGGACGACGCCGGCCTCGTCCGTGTGACCGAAAATCGGCTGTTTTCGCGGCTTTCTGGGCTTCTGTGGAAGTTTCTCGAAACAGCCACCGTCGCGCCGTCGGTGTATTTAAGATAGTGACAGAAGGACTCCGAAGTGAGATACATGAGCACTGAGGCTCCCCCATCACGGGCGGATACTGTCATCATCGGTGCCGGTGCCGTCGGGTGTAGCGTCGCGTATCACCTGACGGAACTGGGTGCCGAGGACGTAACGGTCATCGATCAGGGACCACTGCCGGTCACGGGCGGGTCGTCCGTCCACGCGCCGGGCATCATGTTCCAGACGTCGCCGTCGAAGATTCAGACGAAGGCGGCCCACTACACGAGCCGGTTGCTCTCGGACGCCGGCGTGTACAACGAGGTCGGGGGCATCGAACTCGCGCGGAGCGAGGACCGCATGGACTTCCTCCGCCGCCGCAAGGAGTGGGCGACGTCCTACGGACTGCCCGAGCCAGAACTCCTCTCGCCGGAGGAGGTCACCGACCACCTCCCGATGGTCGACGAAGACGAGATTCTCGGCGGTTACTACTCTCCGACGGACGGCCGCGTCGACGGCATCGCGGCGCTCCAGTGGTACATCGGCGAGTCCTCGGCGGACTTCTACGGCAACACGGAGGTCACCGACCTCGACGTCTCCGGCGGCGAGATACAGGCCGTCGAGACGGACCAAGGTCGCATCGAGTGTGGCCGCTGTGTCATCGCCACGAACAACTGGGGGTACCAGACCGGGCAGATGGCGGGACTCGACCTGCCAATCGCGCCCGTCGAACACCAGTACGTCGTCACCGAACCGATGGAGGAACTGGCCGAGGCCGACTCCTCCATCGGCGACAACACGACGGGGCTGGACGTGCCCGGCGAGCGCTCTATCGCGGAGTGCATGAGCGAAGCGCCGCATCGACCGGTCGGCCGTGACCAGGACCACTCGCTGTACTTCCGGACTCACGGCGACTCGCTGGGGATGGGGTCGTACAACCACGAGACGCTCTCGGTCGACCCCGAGGAGATGGGCAAGAACTCCGAGGAGCGGCAGGCGTCGGTCCGCGGGTTCACCGAGGAACACTGGACCCAGCCGACCCACCGAGGCCGCGATAAGTCCGCGAAGCAGGCCTTCGACGAACTGCTCCCGGCGAGCCAAGACGTGGACTACGAGATGACCGAGAACGGCATCTTCGTGTTCACGCCCGACGGGATGCCAGCCGTCGGCGAGACGGCACAGGTCGACAACCTCTGGACGGCGCTCGCCATCTGGTGGACTCACTCCGGCGGCTACGGCCGCATCCTCGCAGAGTGGATGGAGAACGGGACGCCCCGCCTCCCGTCCGGTCCCGTCGACACGGGCGGCATCCACGTCCGGCGGTTCGAACCCCACGCGGGCGAGAAGGATTACTTCGTAGACCGCGGGGCCAAGCGCTACGAGCAGGTGTACAGCATCGTCGAACCGCGCTGGCAACCCGACGACCACCGCCGCCTACGCACCAGTCCGTTCTACCATCAGGAGAAGGAACTGGGCGCGGAGTTCTACCAGAGCGGCGGGTGGGAGTCCCCGCAGTACTACGAGTACAACGCGGACCTCGTCGACCGCTACGAGGACCAGATTCCCGAACAGGACGGCTGGCAGGGCATCAACCGCTCGCAAATCGAGGCCGCCGAACACCTCCACACTCGCGAGAACGTGTCGATGTTCGACATGACCTCGTTCAGTTCCATCATGGTCGAGGGCGAGGGGAGCGAGGCGTTCCTCCAGCGGGTCTGCAGCAACGACATGGACATCGACGTCGGGCAGGTCCGCTACTCGCTGCTGCTGAACGAGGGCGGCGGCATCCTCGCGGACATCACCGTCGTCCGACTCGACGACGAGGAGTACATGGTCACCACCGGCGGCGGCAACTCGCCGGGCATCCACGGCGGATGGCTGGAGGAGCACGCGCCAGAGACCGTCTCGGTCCACATCGAAGAGGGCGCGAAGTCCACTATCGGGCTCTGGGGACCGAAGTCGCGGCTCTTGCTCCAGCGGTGTACCGACGCCGACGTGACGAACGACGGGTTCCCGTACTTCCGTGCGAAGCAGATGTACGTCGGCGAGGTGCCGGTCATCGCCATGCGCGTCTCGTACGTGGGTGAACTCGGCTGGGAACTGTGGACGCCGACGGAGTACGGCCAGCGCCTCTGGGAGACGCTCTGGGAGGCCGGCCAGGACCTCGACGTCCGACCGATGGGCGGCGGTGCCCTCAGTTCGATGCGACTGGAGAAGGGCTTCAGGCTCTGGGGCACCGACATCGACACGGACTCGAACCCGTTCGAGGCAGGCCTCCCCTTCGCCGTCGACATGGACACCGAGTTCATCGGCAAGGAGGCGCTCGAATCGGCGAAGGCCGACGGCGTCGACAACCGCATCACGCCGCTCACCCTCGACGACTCGTCGGACATCATGCTCTCTGGCCGTCCCGTCCTGAAAGACGGCGAGGCCATCGGGTACGTGCAGGCCGGCAACTACGGCTACACTATCGGCGAGTCCATCGCTTACACGTACGTCCCGAGCGAGTACTCGGAGGCCGGCACCTCGGTGCAGGTCCTCTGCGAGGGCGAGACGTACGACGCGACGATACGGGACGAACCGCTGTTCGACCCCGGCCGAGAGAAGATACTCAGATGAACAGTCGCCGGCACCAATCGACCACCGACCGGGGCTAACCCCGACACTCACAATCCACCTATGACAACGTCAGAATCCGAGGAACTGCCCGTCCAGTACGCCGACATCGAGCGGGCACGCGAACGACTCGACGACGACTCCGTCGTCAAGAAGACGCCGGTCGAACGCAGTTCGTCGCTCGACGAGTTCGTCGGCGGCGAGGTGTACCTGAAGATGGAACACCTCCAGTGGACGGGCTCGTTCAAGACCAGAGGCGCGTACAACAAGATCTCCCAAGACGTCGCGAACGGCGTCGACGAGTTCGTCGCCGCCAGCGCGGGCAACCACGCACAGGGCGTCGCCCTCGCCGCTACGAAGTGCGGGGCCGACTCGACCATCTTCATGCCCGTCAACGCCCCGCAGGCGAAAGTCGACGCCACACGCGGCTACGGCGCGACGGTCGAACTGGTCGGGAAGGACTTCCAAGAGACGATGGCCCACGCCCAGGCCGCCGTCGAGGAGACGGACGCCGCGTTCGTCCACGCCTACGACGACACTGACATCATCGCCGGACAGGGGACGCTCGGTGCCGAGATGTACCACGACTGTCCCGACGTTGACACCGTCGTCGTGCCAATCGGCGGCGGCGGCCTCATCAGCGGCGTCTCGACGGCCATCAAGCACCTCTCGCCGGAGACGCGCGTCGTCGGCGTGCAGGCCACCGGGGCAGAGACGGTCCACGAGAGCCTCGACAAGGGGATGCCCGTGACGTTGGACGAGGTGGACACAATCGCCGACGGTATCGCCACCGGCGGCATCTCCGAGACGACGCTGAGCATCATCCAGCGGAACGTCGACGACGTGGTGACCGTCACCGACACCGAAATCGCGCAAGCCATCCTCCTGTTGATGGAGCGCGCGAAGCAGGTGGTCGAAGGTGCGGCCGCTGCCTCCGTCGCCGCCATCCTGAGCGACGACCTGGACGTCACCGACGAGACGGTGATGCCCCTGCTCTGTGGCGGGAACCTCGACATGACCCAACTCCGGACGGTGCTCATCCACGCCCTCACCGAGCGCCGCCAACTCATGCGCCTGCGGGTCCGCATCGACGACCGGCCCGGCGTCATGGAGGACATCTCCGGGACCATCGCGGACCAAGGCGCGAACATCCACGACGTCCGACACGAGCGCTCCGTCGACGACTTGGACGTGGGCGAAGCCTACCTCGTCTTCAACGTCGAGACCAGCGGACAGGAACACGCCAACGCTATCGTGGAGGCCATCCGTGACACCGGCTACCCAGTCGAGAACATCGCGAGGACTGTCTGACTGATAGGTGCGTTGACTACCCACTATACTCGGGGTAGTGAGGACGTCTCCGGTCGCTTTTCTTTGCCGGAATCTCGTATCGATACTGATACGTCTGGGGAAAGTTATTTCCGGCGGCTCGTGGATATCCTACTGCAGTATCGAATATGTACGAGCATATACTCATTCCGTACGACGGGAGTGCCGAATCGAAGAAGGGGGCGACACACGGTATCGAACTCGCAGCGGAGCTCGGGTCGACCGTCCACGCGCTCTACGTCATGGACCTTCCGGGGGTCCCGCGTGCCATGTCGATTCGGGACGACGAGGAGACCGTTCGAGAGGAGTATCGGGCTTACGGCGAGGAGGCACTCGACGAGATAACCGGCGTCGCCGAGGAGCACGGCGTCACCTGCGAGAGAGATATCCGGTCCGGCACACCCAGCGAGGAAATCGTCGCCTACGCGGAGGAGGAGGGCATGGACGCCATCGTCATGGGCTCTGCCTATCGCGGGAAAATCGGGGCCATCCTCGGAGGGACGACGGACAAGGTCGTCCGAACCTCGACGGTGCCGGTCATCACGCAGCGGATGAAAGCCGACGAACTGACGTGATAGCGTGGTCGCTCGTCGGTGGGGGGTATCGCTCTTTTACTCGAATCGGCCGTTCACGAGTCGATGAGTCTCGTCTCCCTGATGTAGATGACGAGACTCGCGGCCAGAAAGCTGAATCCCGCCACCTGCAGGTCCCCGTTCGCCATCGCCAATAGCGCCGTCCCTATCAGCAGCACCGCGATACCCGCCGCGACCGTCGCCGACAGATTTGCCATACCCGCTCGCCACGACCGCTGGATAAATAAAGGCACCCGCCAGCGCCACCCGTCTCAGTACGCGTGTCTGACCTCACAGTGGTACCGGCACGCGTGATACGTCACCCGCTCCGAGCGGTCGAGCGTCTCGGGGTGTCGCCGACCGTGTTCTATCCGACTTCCGCGGACAGGACAGACCATGGACGCAAGTTCGAGGGCTGGAAACGTTTCGTGGACGAACTCGGCCACACAGCGTGGGCAGTCGATGTCGTCGCTCGGGCCCGTCTGGTCGGCCGGGGAGGTACAGCGAGGGACAGCGGAGTCGTTCCAGTGGCCGTCGGGCCCACCCGCAGTCGCCGTCGATAGTGGTCCTGTGTACCTCCCGACTCGATGGTCGGACGCTCTCGGGGTCGGCGTCACCACTGCGAGGCCTGGAAACCACCGAGGGGACTCGCTTGAGCCAGTCAAACACGACGTTCAGGATAGTCGTCATTACATGTCGAGCGACGGCGTGGCAATCACTTACCTCCCTGCCCCGCGACTCCGAACTGACCCGCTCCATCTACGGATACCCTCGAGAGTAGTTCGGCCAATATCCTGTATAGACGGATTCAACTACTCGATTCCGCGCTCCAGCGAGGTTATTAGTACATGCCTAATTGTGGTATGTAGGCGAAGTTTTATTATAGTCCACTCTTTTCATGGGGGTGAGGCAGTGTAACATGCCACCTGGGTGTGAACACCGACAGCCGGGTTGACGGCGTTGATGCCGTCACACCGGGCAGCGAGGCCGAGGGAACGCCCTCATACGGCCGAGACGAGAACGGTGGACGCACGTCGGATACGAGACGGGGCACCGAGCGGACGAAAATCACCCCACAACTTGGGGACTACAACATGAAATCACGTGGACAACGGCTTCGGACGATGGGGGTAACGTATGGCAAAGAGTGAAGAGAACACCGGCGAGTTTTCGGAGGGACTTCAGGTCGAACTCTTTCATCCTGAGTCCGACCGTGAACCGGGCGACACAAACATTCAGGCGATGGGGTTCGACGTCCATCCGGTCGTCTTCCCCATCTCGTTGGTCATCATCGTCGCGTTCGTTGCGGCGACTATCCTACTGGGAGACCAGGCATCGACGATATACACCGCCGTCTTCAACTTCATCAACGGAACCTTCGGTTGGTTCTACATCCTCGCAGTCAACCTGTTCATCATCACTATCGTCTACTTCGCAGTCAGCAAGTACGGTAACATCAGAATAGGCGGCGTAGAGGCCGAAAAAGAGTTCAGTGACTTCTCGTGGATGGCGATGCTGTTCAGCGCAGGCATGGGTATCGGGCTCATGTTCTTCAGCGTCGCCGAACCGATGTGGCACTTCGGTTCCGGGGCCTCCGAGTTCATGGTCGTCCCGCCGACGTTCAGCGCGGAAGGCGGCACCGCCGGTGCCGCAAGCGCCGCGATGGCACAGACGTTCTTCCACTGGGGGTTCCACCCGTGGGCCATCTACGGGCTCGTCGGACTCGGACTGGCGTTCTTCTCGTTCAACCGCGGCCTGCCGCTGACGTTCCGGTCCATCTTCTGGCCGCTACTCGGTGAACGCATCTACGGATGGCCGGGACACGTCATCGACCTCGTGACCGTGTTCGCGACGCTGTTCGGCCTCTCGACGTCGCTGGGACTCGGCGTGGCACAGATCAACACCGGCCTGTCGTACGTCGGGGGCGACATCCTCGGCCTCGTGAACGTCCCGACCGGGACTATACCGCAGGTGCTTCTCATCGCGGGAATCACCGCCATCGCGACGGCGTCCGTCGCGGCAGGGCTGGAGAGCGGTGTCAAGCGCCTCAGCACGCTGAACCTCTACCTGATGTTCACCATGCTGGTGTTCCTGCTGGCCGTCGGCCCGACGGTCTACATCTTCGGGACGTTCGCGGACGGCCTCGGGGCGTACCTCGGTAACCTCCTCAACCTGAGCTTCTTCACCGGCACCATCCGTGGCACCGCCGCACTCGGCGGCTACACGGTCAAAGGCTGGATGGGCAGTTGGACCGTCTTCTACTGGGGCTGGTGGATAGCGTGGTCGCCGTTCGTCGGGATGTTCATCGCACGCATCTCGAAGGGGCGCACCGTCCGAGAGTTCGTGCTGGGCGTGCTGTTCCTGCCGGCACTGTTCTCGTTCCTCTGGCTGGCCACGTTCGGCGGTTCTGCCCTGTGGGTCCAACTCGTCGGTAGCGGTGGCATCGCGTCCGCCGTCGCCAACCAGGGCCAGACGGTTGCCATGTTCGCCATGCTCAGTAAGTTCCCGCTCGGTGCCGTCACGGGACTGCTGGCCACCCTGCTCGTCGTCACGTTCTTCGTCACGTCCTCCGACTCTGGGTCGCTGGTCGTCGACCACCTGACCTCGGGCGGCAAGCACGACGTGCCGAAGGTCCAGCGAATCTTCTGGGCGGTCACCGAGGGTGCCGTCGCCGCGAGTCTGCTCGTCGGCGGTGGCCTGAGTGCCCTTCAGACGGCGGCCATCACGACTGGCCTCCCGTTCGCCATCATCCTCTGTCTGATGTGCTACACGGTGTATCTGGGACTGGACAACGAGTACGAGATACTCGAGTCCGAGCAGTTCCAAGAGCGCATCCAGGACATGACCGCAGAGGGCGAAGTCGACATCACGAAGTCGGGTGGTGACGTCGTGACCGACGTCACCGGAAATCCCGACGCGGAAGGAAGCGACTGACGTAGCGACACCGGTTTTCTCTCACCGCCGTCCGCCCCCTTCGGGGGAACGGAGACCACGCTTCTCGCCGCGAGAGCGAAACTTCCGATGCCTGAATTACCTCGCAGATAAATGCATTAACTCGAATTCGAGTCGTATATGTGGCGGAGTATAGCATTATAGTCCGGGTACTTCAACAGGTGTCATATTTCGTCTCAGGATTGACCACCGGGCCCCAAAGATTGAGGGATGCATGCGTACCTTACGCACGTCACTCGAGCAGTTCGCCGACGAACTCGACATCGCCGTATTCGGAGTCGGGTTCTCGGTATCGCTGCTGGCGATTCTGGTGTTCTTCCTGAACCCCAAGGCGTCAGCAACGCAGATGGGACAGATAAACGAGTACCTCTGGACGGAGTTCATGTGGGTGTACATCGGGTCGATGTTCCTGATGGTCGTGTTCAGTCTCTGGCTGATGGTCGGTCGCTGGGGCGACATCAAACTCGGCAAACCCGACGACGACCCGGAATTTAGCCTCCTCTCGTTCTTCTCGATGATGTTCTCTGCGGGTATCGCGGCTGGAATCGTCTTCTGGGGGCCGGCCGAGGCACTGAAACACTACGCGACGGTCCCACCGCTGGTCGGCGCAGACTCCAACACGCCGGCGGCGGCAGTCGGTGCGATACAGTACACGCTGTTCCACTGGGGCATCTCTTACTGGGTTCCGTACCTCATCGTCGCCATCCCCATCGCCTACTACGCCTTCCGCAAGGACGCGCCGATGCGGGTCTCCACGCTCATCGCGCCGTTCGTCGGCGTCGACAACCTCGACGGGGCCTTGGCGAAGACCATCGACATCCTCGCGGTGTTCGCCACCATTGGCGGCATCGCGACCACGCTCGGGTTCGTCGGCAAGCAGTTCCTGACCGGCCTCGAGTACAACCTCGGAATCTCGCTGGGCGACGGCGGCACCGTCCTGATGATTACGGGGCTGACCGTGGCGTTCACCGTCTCCGTCGCCCTCGGCGTGAAGAAGGGCATCGCTCGGGTGTCGCTGTTCAACATGGCCGTCTTCGCCGCACTGTCCGTCGTCACCTTCCTACTCGGCCCGACGAACTACATCATGAACACGGGTCTGCAGGCGGTCGGCGGCTACTTCAGCGAGTTCGTGACGATGAGCCTCTACACCAACGCCGCCGGCACCGGCGAGTGGGTCGGTAACTGGACGGTGTTCTACTGGGCGTGGGTGTTCTCGTGGGCGCCATTCGGCGGCCTGTTCGTCGCCCGCATCTCGAAGGGGCGGACCATCCGCCAGGTGGTGGCGACGGCCCTCGTCGGCGCTACGGCCTCGACGATTCCGTGGTTCCTGACGATGGGCGGGAGCGCCATCTACTTCCAGCGGAACGGCATCGCGCCGATGTTGGAGATGGTCGACCAGTACGGCGTCTCCGTCTCGGGGTTCCCGCTGTTCGCCAGTCTCCCGTTCGGCGAGGTGCTCGCGGGCGTGTTCATGCTCCTCGTGGTGACCTTTTTCGTCACCTCGGCGGACTCCTCGACGCTCGCGCTGGGGATGCTCACGACCGGCGGCAAGCAACACCCCTCGACGGTGAACCGCGTCATCTGGGGCGGTCTGATGGGCGGTCTCGCCTCCCTTCTCATCGTCGGCGGGGGCATAGACGCGCTGCGGTCCTCGGCCATCATCACCGGGTTCCCGTTCGCCCTCATGTCCGTCCTCGCCATCGCCGGGATGGCGTGGGAGTTCCAGTCCGTCCGACCGCTCCTCAAGGCAGACCGCGACCGACCAGCGACGCACTCTCGTAGTCGGAACAGTCGCTCCGGAGCGGCCACCGAAGACGACTGACGCTCCCTCGTTTTCAGTAGTATTTCCAGTCGTCCTCGTCGGACCCTCGCTTTACGCCGTCTTCGCCGTCCTCGTCCATCTCGTCCGGCCAGCGGATGCCATCCCCTGCGAGACTCTTGTAGACGAACCCCCCGAAGGCGACAAGCAACAGGAGCAAGACGATTGCTCCGGCGGCCCCGACGAGCTGGGCCGCTGTCTCGGCGAAGCCCGAGTCGAACGGTAACTGGAGCAGGTCCATACAGTCTCGTACGGCCTGCGCACGTTTTAGCGTTGGTAGCGGCTACGCCGGGTCCGCCGGCGGACCGCTGCTGTGGACCCAGCGACGCGTCGGCCCGCCGATGCCGACGGCGGCGATGCCGAGCCACAGGAGGAAGCTCAGGGCGACCGGTAACACGAGCCACGCGACGGCGCTGACGGCGCCCACGCCGACCAACCCGACCCACGGGTCGTCGAAGCCGAAGACGCCCGCGGCCCACGTGCCCACGACGACGAAGCCGAGGCCGCCGAGGGTGAGCAGGGCAATCCCGAGAACGAGGGCGCCGACGACGCCCAGTACGGTCGCTCCGACGCCGAGGTTGGCCAGTTGGTTCAACCCGTAGGCCACGAAGAACGTGACGATGGCGAAGGCCATCAGGCCGTAGACGACGGCGGCCAGCGGTCGCTGTGTCGTGGCCGTCAGGGCGGCGTCGATGCGGCCGCCGTCCCGATAGATGACGACGCCGCCGAAGACCACCGTCAACAGGAACGACGCCGCGGCCCGGACCGTCGGCGGTGCGCCCGTGATAGTCGAGAGGTCGAACGCTTGCGCCGGGACGCTCCCCACCGACGCGAGTACAGCCGTCGCGGCCTCTGGCCCCGCTACAAACATGCTACGCTGTTTCGACACGGGTTGTGAAAAACTATCGGTCGGAGGACCGTCAGGCCCCGTCTACGCGTCTTCCGCCGCCGTGACCGCACGAACGGCCGCCGCGTTCTCGGTGACGTCGTGGACGCGGACGACGTCGGCGCCGCGCTCTGCAGCCATCGTCGTCACGGCGATGGTCGGTGGAAGTCGCTCGCCGCTGTCACAGCCCACGCGTTCGAACATCGACTTCCGGGAGTGGCCGACCATTACCGGACACCCGAGCGCCGCTAGCTCCGCGAGTCGGTCGACCAGCGCGAACGACTCCTCGGCGTCCTTCCCGAACCCGACGCCCGGGTCCACGATAATCTGGTCCCGGTCGATGCCGGCCTGTTCGGCCAGTAAGACCTGTTCGCGCAGGTCTGCCACCACGTCCGAAACCACGTCGTCGTACGTCGCCGACCGGCCGGGGTCGACGGGAGCCGAGAGGCTGTGCATGAGAATCAGCGAGGCGTCGTGGTCGGCGACGACGAACCGCATCTCCGGGTCCGCGAGCCCAGAGACGTCGTTGACGATGTCGGCCCCCGCGTCGAGGGCGGCGTCGGCCACGGCGGCCTTCCGCGTGTCCACGGAGATGGGGACGTCGAGGGCGGAGAGCGCCTCGATGACCGGGACCACGCGGTCGATTTCCTCGCTCACCGAGACAGGGTCGGCACCCGGTCGGGTGCTCTCTCCGCCCACGTCGACGACGTCCGCGCCAGCGGCGACCATCTCCTCGGCGCGTTCGACGGCCACGTCGAGGCGGTTGTACTCGCCGCCGTCGTGGAAACTGTCCGGCGTGACGTTCAGAATCCCCATCACCGCCGTCCCGTCGGTGTCCAACACAGCGGCGGGTGGCGGCCCATCCAAGGCGGCGTCGAGTTGTCGGGAGAGGCTGTCGAGACCGAGACCCGCCGCCGGGAGCGTGTCTGCCAGTTCGCGGAGTTGGACGGGCGTCCCCGACAGTACTGTGGTGACGAACTTCTCCGGTGACCCGTCAGCCGTGCGCACACAGGCACCGCCGATGGCGTCCAACTGTTCGGCCACCCACTCGGCTTGTGCGGGCCGGAGCGCCGTCGAGAAGACGCTGTGGTCGACGGCGTCGTGGTCCACCGACGAGGAGGCCGCTCGGTCTGTCCCGCCGCCGCAGTCCTCGGGAACGACGGTTCGCGTCCACCGGTCGCGGGCCTCCGCGACAGCGTACAGCGACCCGGCGACGAGGACGCAGTCACCCTCGTCCGCTCGCTCTATCGCTCGTTCGGTAGCCTCGGGGACGGACCCGACTCGTCGAATCTCCTCGGCGTGTCCGTCGAAGGCTGCGGCGAGAGCGTCGGCCCCGGCGGCCCGGTCGTTGTCGGGTCTAGCGGTGTACGCCGCGTCGACCGGCGGGAGTCGCTCGACCATCTGCTCGTACTCCTTGTCCCGCATCGCCGCGAAGACGACGTGCAGGTCGTCGTAGTCGTACCGGCCGAGGAGGTCTGAGAGCGTCGCCATCGCGCCGGGGTTGTGCGACCCGTCGAGGACGACCAGGGGGTCCGTGGACCGAATCTCGAAGCGACCCGGCCACGTCGCGCGCCGCAGACCGTCGGCAATCGTCCGTTCGTCTACCGACGCGACCTGCCGCGCGAGCGTCGACGCGACGCCGGCGTTCGTCGCCTGATGCTGACCCAACAGTTTGAGGTTCGTCTCCAGTGCCCAGTCCGGGCCCGCAATCGACACCTCGTTCTCGACGGCCGACCGCATCCCGTTCTCGACGGCGGTGACGGCGGCGTCGTCCGTGCCCACGGTAATCACGTCCGTCTCCGAACGTACCGCGTCGAGCGCGTCGCCCGTGGTACCTGTCACGAGCGGTGCGTCCGTGGGTGCGACCTGCGCCTTGTCGCGGGCGATTTCCTCGACGGTGTCGCCCAGCAGGTCCGTGTGCTCCAGACTGACGCTCGTCACGGCGCTGGCGACGGGGTCGACGGCGCTCGTCGCGTCGTAGCGGCCGCCGATACCGACTTCGAGGACGGCTACGTCGACGTCCTCGGCGCCAAAGTGGTACAGCGCGAGGGCGGTGAGGACTTCGAAGTGGGTCGGCATGTCGTCGTCCGCTCGCAGGCGCTCGATACAGGGGTCGATTCGTTCGACGAACTCTGTGACTCGGGATTTGGGGACCGAGCGACCGTTGACCCGCACTTGGTCGCGGAAGTCGTTCAGCCCCGGCGAGGTGAACAGGCCCACGTCGAGTCCGGCGGTCCGGAGGACGCTCTCCAGCATCCGGGCCGTGCTGCCCTTGCCGTTGGACCCGGCTATCTGGACGCAGTCGACGGACTCCTGTGGAGTCCCGAGGTGCGAGAGCATCCGCGCCGTCGTCTCCGTCCCCAGTTTGGGGCGACGGCGCTGTAGCGACTGCAGGTAGTCGGCTGACTCGTGGTACTCCATAGCACATATGGTCGGCTTCGCCCTGATTAACTTATCGCCAGCCCACGACAGGGGCCCGGAACGCGTGATTTATTGGCGCGCACCGCGACGCGCCGGACATGACCGGCGAGTCGACAGCGAACTACGCGAACGAAGAACCCTACGTCACGTCCTTCGACGCGACGGTGCGCGCGGTGGACGGGCGAGACGTGACGCTCGACCGAACGTACTTCTACGCCGAGGGTGGCGGCCAACCCGCCGACGAGGGGACGCTCGCGGGCGTCGACGTGGTCGACGTGCAGACGCGCGACGGCGAGACACTCCATACCCTCGCAGAGGCCCCCGAAGTCGAGGCCGGCGAGACGGTCAGCGGCGAGGTGGACGAGGAGTTTCGCACCTACAGCATGCGCGCTCACACCGCCAGCCACGTCGTCTACGGCGTCGGCCGGAAACTGTTCGACGGCCACGGCTACGGTGGGTTCGACATCGGGACAGACACCGTGCGTCTGGACTTCGACGCCGAGGCAGACGCCGACGAGGTGAACGCGCTCACGTTCCAGCGCATGGCCAACGAGGCCGTCTGGGACGCCCGTTCCGTGGACTGGTACGAGATGGACGTCGAGGAGGCCCGCGGCGACGAGGACATCGTGTTCAACCTCGGCGACGCCGACCCGACCGGGACGGTCCGAATCGTCGAAATCGACGGTTGGGACATATCCGCCTGTGGCGGCACCCACGTCCGGAACACGAGCGAAATCGGCCCCATCGAGGTCGTAGACGTCTCGAACCCGGGTGCCGACCTCGTGCGCGTCGAGTACGCTGTCGGACCGTCGGCCATCCAGCGCCAGATAGACCGGCGACGGAGCGCCGCCCGCGCCGCCGACACGCTGGATACGAGTGTCGAGGACCTCGCTCAGCGAGCGCAGGGGCTCTTAGAGGAGAAGAAGTCCCTGCAGGCCGACCTAGAGGCCTTACAGGGCCAACTGCTCGACGCGCGTATCCAGTCCCTCGCCGCGGACGCGGACGAACGAGACGGGGCCGAGTGGGTCGTCGGCACCGTCGACTCCGTCGGCCCGAACGCGGTAGCCGACCGCCTCGGCGCGCTCGACGACGTGGCCGACGTCGTCGTCCTCGCGGGCCGTGACGGGTCGACGTTCGTCGTCGTGAGCACGGACGGCGAGACGGACGCCAACGACGTCATCGGGGAGGTCACCGAGGAGTTCGGCGGCGGTGGCGGCGGCCAACCGACCCTCGCGCAGGGCGGTGGCCTCGACGCCGACCCGGAGACCGTGGTCGAGTACCTCCGCGACGACTGACTGCCTCGACAGGATAGCCGCCACTTCGTGGCTCCGTCGGAAGCTACACTTCTAGTCGCGTGGACAGGATGAGCGAGCGCTGACGCCAGCGGCACCATGCGAACACATCCTATCCCACTATTGTCAGATACGCTAACATTATTACGGCGTTGTGGGGTACGTCAGGGTGAGATGTCTTCAGACGACCAACCACAGGACCCGATTCCCACGGACTACGATATCGCACAATCGACGGACATGGAACCTATCTGGGAACTCGTCGAGCCGTGGGGCCTCGGGCTCGACGACCTCCAGTACTTCGGGGAGTACACCGCGAAAGTCAAACACCACGCCATCGACCGCCTCCGCGAACAGGCGGAAGACAACGAGGAGAACCTCGTACTCGTCACGGGGATGACGCCGACACCGAAGGGTGAGGGGAAGACCGTCACCACGGTCGGCCTCGGTCAGACCCTCAACCATCTCGGCGAGGACGCGATGATTGCCATCCGCGAACCGTCGCTCGGCCCGGTGTTCGGGGTCAAGGGCGGCGCGGCCGGCGGTGGCCGCTCGCAGGTGCTCCCGATGGAGGACATCAACCTCCACTTCACCGGTGACCTGCACGCACTGACCGCGGCGCACAACCTCATCGCCGCGATGCTCGACGCACGCCTCTCGCAGGGCAACGACCTCGACATCAACGTCAACGACGTCGCGTGGAAGCGCGCGCTGGACATGAACGACCGTGCGCTCCGCCAGACCGTCGTCGGTCTGGGCGGCGAGAGCGGTGGTACCCCGCGCGAGGACGGCTTCAAACTGACCGCTGCCTCCGAACTGATGGCCGTCCTCTGTCTGGCCAGCGACCTCGAAGACCTCAAGGAGCGCGTCTCGCGCATCATCGTCGCTTACGGCGAGGACGGCGAGACCATCACGGTCGACGACATCGAGGCGACGGGGCCGGTCACCATGCTCCTGCGCGACGCCATCAAGCCGAACGTCGTCCAGACCATCGAGGGTACGCCCGCGTTCGTCCACGGCGGTCCGTTCGCAAACATCGCCCACGGGACGAACTCGCTCATCGCCGACAAGGCCGCGTTCGGCATGGGCGACTACCTCGTCACCGAGGCCGGGTTCGGGTCGGACCTCGGCGCCGAGAAGTTCATGGACATCGTCTGCCGGCTGGGCGACATGACGCCGAACGCCGTCGTGCTGGTCTCCTCCGTGCGTGCGCTCCAGTACCACGGACTGGACCAGTGGCCGGTCGACTTCGACGAAATCGACGAGGCCGGCGTCGAGGCCGTCGAGAAGGGCTTCGAGAACCTCGACAAGCACGTCTCGAACCTCCAGCAGTTCGGCGTCCCGGTCGTCGTCGCCCTCAACCGCTTCCCGGACGACACCGAGGAGGAAGTCCAAGCCGTCATCGACCACTGCGAGGACGACCTCGGCGTCAGAGTCGCGGAGTCCGAAGTGTTCGAAAAGGGCAGCGAGGGTGGTGTCGACCTCGGCAACCACGTCATCGACGCCGTCGAGGAGAGCGACGAGGACGAGTTCGAGTACCTCTACGACGAGGAGGCCCCCATCAAGGAGAAGATAGAGACAGTCGCCACCGAAATCTACGGTGCCGAGGGCGTGAAGTTCACCGGGGGCGCACTGGACGACATCGACCGCATGCAGGACCTCGGCTTCGACGACGTGCCAGTCTGCATGTCCAAGACGTTCCACTCCTTCAGCGACGACGCCAGCAAGAAGGGCGCGCCGGAGGGCTGGGAACTGGAGATTAGCGAGGTCTACCCGTCGGCCGGTGCCGGCTTCATCGTCGCGCTGACTGCCGACGCGCTGACGATGCCGGGACTCCCGCAGCGTCCCGCGGCCGCCGACATGGACATCGACGAGGACGGCAACATCAGCGGCCTGTTCTAAGGTCACCGGTCCGACCGCCCCAGCTCGTCTGCCGTCCCGCGAGACACGCTTTCTGGAGGTCGATGAAGTTGGACACGAAGCAGTACCGCGAGGCGCGTGACGCGGGTTCGGAAGCACTCCGTATCGCCGCCGACGGGATAGAGAGCGTCGTCGAACAACTGGACTCGGCCTCGCCGAACGACTCGTCGAAGCGGTCGAACACCGGACGACGGCGGAGACGGTAGCCGTCGCGCGACCCGCGGACGGGCAGCGGACCGCTTCACCAGTTCCGATTCGCTCGCACCTGTGACATCGCCTCCTCCGCGGCCGCTTCCGTCTCCGCCGACCGCCGTTCCATCTCCGCGACGAACTCTGAGTCCTCTATCGTCCCGAGGTTCGCGTGGACGGTAGACACGGAAGCCTCGAGCGCCGCGTGTGCGAACAGTGCGCCAGCCATGGCGTCGGGCACGGCGACCGGCGTCCCGTTCGCCGTCACCTCCCCCGCAGCGTCGAGGACGTCGAGACAGGTCTCGGCAGTTTCCAGCGGGACTGCTGTCGACCGCTTCGCTGCTGTCTGTATCCGGTCTGCCTCCCCTGACTCGAACGCGGCCTGGACTTGGTCGACGGCCGTCACGTCGTCGTCGGCGAGTTCGAGTAACCGACTCCGGCTAGCGGCGAGGCTGTCCCGGAGGTCGGTCATCTCGTCGGCGACGTCAGCGCCCTCGTCTGTCCGGAGAGTGTGGATACAGACCATCTCACAGAGCGCCGCGCCCATCGCACCGCCGACGCCGGCAACGGCGCCGCCGCTCGGCGTCACTTCGTCCGAGGCGACGCCGTCGAGGAACTCCCCGATGGTCCGGTCGGCGATAGTCATGGATGCCCCCCGGTGGCGCTTCCCCACGCCGAGGAGAGTAACGTCCCACAGGTGGTGTCCGGGAAGAGGCACCGCGAGGTGCAGTAGCGAGTCACAGGCGGGCTTCAGGGCGCCCGGTCCTAACTGTTACGCTGAAGACGTTCGGCCGGGACCCGACGTCACCCCTCCTCGCGTAGCGCGGCGTTCAGCTCCGGCACGACCTCGTGGAGGTCGCCGACGACGGCGTAGTCGCCCTTCTGCATGATGGCCGCTTCCGGGTCCGTGTTGATGGCCAGAACGTTGTCCGCGCCCTTACAGCCGACCATGTGCTGGACCGCACCGCTGATGCCACAGGCGACGTAGAGGTCCGGACTTATCTTCGCGCCGGTCTGGCCGATCTGGTCGTCGTGTGGTCGCCACCCTTCGTTGACGGCGGCCCGCGACGCGCCGACGGTGCCGCCGAGGAGGTCGGCCAACGTCTCCAGTTTGTCGTAGTCGTCCGGCCCGCCGACACCTCGCCCCCCGCCGACGACGATTCGGGCCTCGCCCAACGCGACGCCGCTCGTGTCGGACTCCTCTACCCTGACGACGCTGGCCCGGAAATCCGACTCGTCGAGGTCAGGGGTGAACGTCTGTACGGTCGGGTCGGTGACGGTGTCCGCTTCCGACGGCGCGAACTCGTGTTCGGCGGCCGTCAGCAGTTTCGTCTCGCTTTCCAGTACAGCGTGTTCCACGAGGCTTCCGCCCCACCGCTGTCGAGCCAGTTCGTACGTCTCTCCGGCCTCGACGTCCAGACAGTTCGAAACCACGGGGAGGTCACGCTTCGCGCCGACGTGGGCCAACACCTCCTGTCCACGGTCGGTCCCCGGGGCCACGACGGCCTCCGGGTCGGCGCTGTCGACGAGTTGGCCGACGCTTTCGGCCCACGCTTCGGGCGCGTACGTGTCCAATCGCTCGTCGTCGGCGTGGTGGACCGTCTCGACACCGCAGGTGCCGAGACGGTCGGCAGTTGCCGCTCCCTGGCCACCGAAGACGACGACTTCTAGGTCGGACGCGGTGTCGGTCGCTAGCTCACGGGCCAGCGTGAGTGCTTCGAGTGACGGTTCTGTCGGCGTACCATCGTTGTGTTCGACGAACGCGAGTATCATGTCAGGTCACCTCTAGCTCGTTGTCGAGGAGGTCGACCACGGCCGGGACTGCGTCGACGCCCTCGCCGAGGACCTCCGCGTCTCCCTCCCCGGTATCCGGGGCCTCGAGTCGGAGTTTCTCGATACCGTCGTCGAACTTGCTGGGCGGCGGGTCGCGGCGCTGAATCGACTGCTTGCGTGCCTGCATCTTCGCGCGCATCGAGGCGTAGCGGGGTTCGTTCACACCTTCCTTCACGCCCACGGCCGCCGGAAGGGCCAGTTCGTACACCTCCATGCCGCCGGTGAC
This sequence comes from Haloarcula sp. H-hyl6, assembly GCF_056934455.1. NCBI lineage: Archaea > Methanobacteriati > Methanobacteriota > Halobacteria > Halobacteriales > Haloarculaceae > Haloarcula > Haloarcula sp. H-hyl6. The sequence continues at coordinate 20,177 of NZ_JBRIIK010000003.1, read as the reverse complement.
GTCTCGCTTCGCGACGACCGTTCCGTCTTCGACGTCGAGGTGCGAGACACCCCCGACGAAGGGGACGTCTAAGGCTTCGGCCACGCGCACGCCGACCTGATGGTTCCCCGCGTCGGCCGACTCGTCGCCGAACAGCAACAGGTCGAACCCGAGGTCGTCGTCCGCGTCGTTCCCCACGGCGTCGGCTATCGCGGCCGCCGTCTCGCGGGGCCGCCACTCCTCGCCCTCGGTCTCGAGGAGGACGGCCTCGTCGGCGGTCATTGCCAGTCCGGTCCGGAGCTGTTCGTCCGCGTCCGGCGGACCGAGCGAGAGGACCGTCGCCGTGCCGTCGTGTGCTTCCGCCTGTTGAACCGCCGCCTCGACGGCACACTCCTCGTGTGGCGCTATCGTGAACCCGAGGTTGCTGGCGTCTATGTGCTGGTCGTCGTCGGTCAGCGTTATCTTTGCACCCGTATTCGGTACTCGTTTGATGCACGCTAGCGTGTCCATATCGTAGCTCCTCGTTGAGTGATTGGTCGTCTCACGTGGTCTCAGCTCCTGATTCGCTCGTTCTCCGGGTCGAACAGCGGCCGGCTCCCGACCACTTCGACGGTCACCGGGTACTGTTGGCCCATGTACTCTACCTGCAAGCTTCGTCCCTCCTCAGCGTACGACTGCGGAAGGTACGCCATCAGGAGGTGTTTCCCGACGCTCGGCCCGGTGCCGGCGCTGGTCACGTACGACCGACGTCCGTCGTCGTCGACGAGTACGTTTCCGTCGTCGTCGAGGACCGGTTCGTTACCCAGCATGAACCTGCGCTCGCCGCCGTCGGGAGCGTGGTCGTCGACGGAGAGCGTACACAGCGTGGCCGTGTTCTCCCGGTCGAGCGCCGCCGCGTAGGCTTCCTTGCCGATGAAGTCCGCGTCCTTCACGCCGTGGAAGGTGAGTCCCGCTTCTGCGGGGTCGTACTCAAGTTCCAGTTCGTGACCGAACAGTCGGTAGCCTTTCTCCATGCGGCCGGTCGTCCCGTAGACGCCCATCCCTGCCGGGCGGACGTCGTGGTCCTGACCGGCCTCCCAGAGCACGTCCCAGAGCCGCCGCCCCTGGCCCATCGGGGCGAAAATCTCCCAGCCCTGTTCGCCGATGTAGGAGAGTCGCATCGCCCACGCGTCGACTTCGCCGATGGTGACCGACTGTGCGGTGTAGGGCTCGAAAGCCTCGTGAGACATGTCTTCCTCTGCGACGCTGTCGACGAGGTCCCGAGCGTTCGGTCCCCAGACACCGAGCGTACACAGCGACTCCGAGCGGTCTATCAGCGTGACGTCTGCGTCGTCGGGGATGTGACCCTCGAACCACGCCCGGTCGGAGCCACCCGCGGCCCCGCCGGTCACGACCCTGTAGTGTTCCGGACCGAGTCTTGCGATGGTCAGGTCCGAGACGAACCCGCCGTTCTCTGCGAGAATCGGCGTGTAGACGGTCTTGCCGACGTCGACGTCGACGCGACCGACGGCCATCCGTTCGAGGTAGCCGACGACGTCGGCCCCCCGGAAGTCGAAGATGCTGAACCCCATGTCCCCTATCATGGACACGTGGTCCCGCGTGTGGAGGTGCTCGGCGAGGACGATGGGCGACCACCACCGAGCGTCCCACTCGTTGGGCCGTCGGAAGTCCTCCAACTCGTCTTCGTACCGCTCCAACAGGTCGCTGTTAGACTCGTACCACTGCGGCCGTTCCCAGCCGGCGGCTTCGAAGAACCGCGCGTCGAGGTCCTGCTGTCGCTCGTAGAACGGACTGGTCCGAATCTCGCGTGCGGACTGGTACTGTTCGGCCGGGTGAACGATGTCGTAGATTTTCTGGAACCCCTCGCTGGCCCGGTCTTTGACGAACGAGCGGGACGTACCGTACTCGTAGAATCGATTGACGTCCGCGCCGTGCAGGTCGATGTCCGACCACCCACGGGTCATCCACTGGGCGACCGCCTCGCCGATTGCCGGAGCCTCCTTTATCCAGATAGCCGCACACGACCACAGGCCGTCGACGTCCTGTAGCGGACCGAGGAGCGGCGCACCGTCGGGCGTCTGCGAGAGCAACCCGTCGATTTCGTGCCGGATGCCGGCCTCCGGGTCGTCCAGAAGGTCGGGCACGATTTCCAGCGCGTCCCCCATGGACTGCTCGAAGGCGTCGTCGGTCAGTGGCGGTTGCGTCGGAGACAGCGGAGCCTCCTCGATAGACGGTACGTCTTCGACGTCCCACAGCATCGGTCGATGTTGGTAGGACCCCACCTCGAGGTCGTTGCCGTGCTGTCGCTCGTACATCTGGGTGTCCATGTCGCGGACGACCGGGAACGATATCTCGCCGTCGTAGTCCTCGAAGAAGGAGATGGGGCCGACGCTGACCATCTGATGGACCGCCGGCGTCAGCGGGATGTCGACGCCGGCCATCTCGGCGATTTTCGGGCTCCACAGGCCCGCCGCGATGACGACTTCGTCGGCGGAGACGGTGCCTCGGTCGGTCTCGACGGCCCGTATCGACCCGTTCTCGACGTGAAGGTCCAGCACTTCGGTGTTCGGCGAGACAGTGAGGCCACCGTCGGAGTACTCGTCGGCACGGGCCCGCATCACTTCGCCCGCACGGAGGGGGTCACAGGTCCCGGCACCGGGGCTGTAAAAGCCCCCCTCGACGAGGTCTGTGTTCACGTACGGGACCATCTCTTCGACCGCCGATGGGGTCAGTAGTTCCGCCGGTTCACCCCACGCCTTCGCCGACTGGACGCGCCGTTTCAGTTCCTCGACGCGCTCGGCCGTGCGTGCGACTTCGATACCCCCGCTGTTCGTGAACGTGTCCATGTCCTCGTACTGCTCGATGCTTCGCTGGGTGAGATGGGTCATCTCCTTGGAGTGCTCGACCGGCATCAGGAAGTTCGAGGCGTGGCCGGTCGACCCGCCGGGGTCGGGGAGTGGCCCTTTGTCGACGACGACGACGTCGTCGCGCCCCATCCGCGTGAGGTGATACGCGAGGCTGTTGCCGACGATGCCGCCGCCGACGATAACCGTCTCCGCCTCCGACGGTAGCTCGTTCGAACTCATCGACGACTCACCCTCGGTCGGCCACGCCACTCGCTGAACGGGCGGTTCGCTACTACGGCTCGCGGTGTGGTAGCTTTCCACATCATGCGTTCCGTTTCGAACGAGGAATCTCGGAGGAGTGAATCACGAACCCCCGTTCTGTGGGTCTTTATATACTGATGAAAATTCGACGGCGAGAGAGGCCGAACGTAGCTTCGAAAGTACGACTGCACTGAAGTAGCGTCAATCGGCGGTAGACGGCGTTAGATTCGAATCTTCCAGAAGAACATGCTCAGGGCCACGGCAACGTCGGCGCTGTGGGGTCGCCTGATTGACCCGTTCGACCTCGAGCTGACTCCTAACTCATCGTGTAAGATTAGGTATCTGTTGGGGAACGAACCCGCCGGACGTGTTCAGTGGCCGTCCCGAGTGGTGCCGTTGCGTCGAATGGCTTCACGGAACTGGTCGCGGTCAGACTCGCTGAACGTCCCTGCCTGTTCCCTCGTCGTCGTCTCCGTCGCCGTCTCCACGCCGCGCATCACCTCGCACATGTGCGTCGCCGTCACCTCGACGGCCACGCCGCGGGCGTTCAGTTCGTCGGCCAGTCCAGTGGCGATGTCGTGAGTGAGTTCCTCTTGGGTCGTCAGCCGTCGGGACCGCCACCGGACGTACCTGATGAGTTTCGAGAGACCGACCATCTCCTCGTCCGGGCGGTACGCGACGTGAGCGACACCGTCGAACGGCAGCATGTGGTGCTCGCACATGCTGTGGAGGGGGATACCCGTCTTTACGACGAGGCTGTCCGTCTCCGCTTCGAAGGTGCGCATCACCGGTTTCTCCTCGTGTCGCATCCCCTCGGTCAGCGTCTCCAGCATCTCGGGTACGCGGCGGTTCCACGTGTCGTAGACGCCCGCCTCGTCGGGGTTGCGGCCGACCGCTTCGAGGAGCAGTCGCGCGCCCTCACGGGCTTTCTGTTCGTCGAACCCGGCCATCGGACCGGTCGTCTCGCCGCCAGTGTCGTACTGGAACTCGGCCTGCTGTTCCTGCGAATCCATTACGTCTGACAAACGGAATCCAGCGTATAAAACTACTGTCGACGGGCGTGAAATCGGAGTGAGGCCGTCGTGCGTAACAGCGTTAAGACTGTGAAAATACCATCATTGATGCGAAATTATACTACGTTTGAGGAGTAGAGTTTTCCCCGTGCCGTCAGTCGTCGCCGACTGCGCTCCCGGCACCGGCGTCGGGCGTCCGGAGCACCGCCTCGTCGGTCTCCGGGCCGAGCGGTTCCAGACGGACGCTGGACACCTTGTACTCGGGGATGCCCGCGGTCGGGTCGAACGTCTCGCCGGTGAGTTTGTTCACCGCCCCGGCCGCGAAGTGCATGGGGATGAACAGCGTCCCCGGGCCCACGCGGTCGGTGACCTGCGCCTTCACGACGATGGACCCGCGCCGGGACTCGACGCGGACGTACTCCTCGTCTTCGACGCCCAACTGCTCGGCCGTCTCCGGATTGATTTCGACGAAGCTCTCCCCGACGTGGCTCATCAGGCCCTCGACGCGGCGGGTAATCTGGCCCGTGTGCCAGTGGTACAGCACGCGCCCCGAGGTGAGGGTGAGCGGGAACGCCTCGTCGGGTAGTTCGCCGGGGTGGCCCCCGTCTGCCGGGACGAACCGCGCGAGGCCGTCGTCGTGGTTGAAGTTCCCCTCATCGTAGTCGTAGAGGTACGGTGTCCCGGAGTGGTCCTCGTCCCAACACGGCCACTGCAACCCGTGTTCCTCGCCGGATTCGAGTCGGTCGTAGGTGACCCCGCCGTAGATGGGCACCAGCGAGTTGATTTCGTCCATCACCTCGCGCGGGTGGTCGTAGTCCCAGTCGTAGCCCAACCGGTTGGCGAGCGCCTGCGTAATCTCCCAGTCCTGTCGGGCCTCACCCGGTGGCTCGGCCGTCGGGCGCACCCGCTGGACTCGCCGTTCGGTGTTCGTGAACGTGCCGTGTTTCTCCGGCGACGTCGCGGCCGGCAGAATCACGTCCGCGTGTTCGGCCGTCTCGGTCATGAAGATGTCCTGCACGACGAGGAACTCGAGGTCCTCCAAGGCCTCGGCGGCGTGTTGGATGTCCGGTTCCGAGAGCGCCGGGTTCTCGCCGACGACGTACATCCCGCGGAGGTTGCCCTCGTGAGCCTCCGTCAGCATCTCCGGCACTTTCAGTCCGGGTTCCTCGGGTGGGCGCTCGCCCCACGCGTCGGCGAACTTCTCGCCAACCTCGTCGTCGCCGGGGTCCTGATAGCCCGGCAGACTCCCGGGCAGGGTGCCCATGTCTCCGCCGCCGCCCTGCACGTTGTTCTGACCGCGGAACGGCGACAGGCCTGCACCGGGCTTGCCGAGTTGGCCCAGCAACAGCGCGAGGTCGGCCATGGCGATGAGGTTCTCCGTGCCGTGGGACTGCTGGGTCATCCCCATCGCCCACCCGAACACGACGGTGTCGGCCTCGGCCAGCGTCTCGGCGGCCGACGCCAGTTCCTCCGGCGGGACGCCCGCGAGTTCCTCGACTTTCTCGGGGGTGAACGCCTGCACCTTCTCTTTGACGTCCTCGAAGTTCTTCGTGTTGCGCTCGATGAACTCCGTGTCGTGCAGGTCGTTCTCGATGATGTAGCGCATCAGGCCGTTGAGCCACGCCACGTCGTACCCCGGATTCGTGCGGGTGTACTGGTCGGCGTGTTCGGCGATGCCGACCTTGCGGGGGTCGAACACGACGAGGTCCGCACCGTCGCGGACGTTCTGTTTGATGCGCGTCGCGAGTACTGGGTGGGATTCGGTGGTGTTCGACCCGCTGATGAGGTAGGCGTCGGCCTCCCCGACGTCCTCGTTGATGCGGTTGGTCATCGCCCCGTACCCGACCGTCTGCTGGAGGGCGGCGACGGTCGAGGAGTGACAGAGGCGCGCGCAGTTGTCGATGTTCTTCGTCCCCAAGACCTGTCGAGCGAACTTCTGGACGAGGTACGCTTCCTCGTTGCTCCCCTTCGAGGAGGCGAGGCAACTGACCGCGTCGATGCCGTGTTCGGTCTGTATCTCGGTGAGGCGGTCGGCGACGTAGTCCAGCGCCTCGTCCCAACTCGCCGGCTCCAACTCGCCGTCGTCGTTACGAATCAGCGGTTCCGTCAGCCGTTTCTGGCTGTTGGCGAACTCGTGGCCGAACTTCCCTTTCACGCAGGTCGAGAAGTTGTTGGCCGGCGCCGTATCGGGGTCGTCGACGGGGACGACGCCGAGCGATTCGCCGTCTTTGCCCCACATCTCGAACCGACAGCCCACCGCACAGAACCCGCAGGTCGTCTCCTCCTTGTCTATCTGTCCGAGTCGGTACTTGCTCACCGTGCTGGCGACGTCGAACAGGCGACCTTCCGGAAGCGTGTTCGCGGCGATGCTCTCTGCGGTGTGTTCGGCGGCGAGGAACGCGCTGTTGCCGAACTGCTTGGCGAGGTCGCCGGCGTTGCGCTTGGCCTGCGAGACGAACTTCGCCAGCCCTTCCTTCTCGCCGTCCAGCGGTTCGGCGGCCCCGAACGTCCGGTTGGGAGCAGTCGTGTCGTCGATGGTCTCGGCGTCCTCGTGTTCGATGACCTTCCCGATAGAGTTGCGCTGGGTGAACCCCGGGAGCGGGAGGGTCGCTGCCCCGCCGATACCCTTCTCGGTGAGCGACCCGGTCGGGCAAACAGTCGCGCAGTGCCCGCAGGAGACGCACTCGGAGTCGCTCATCGTCTCGGCATCCGATTGGAAGCCGATGCGGGTGTCCTCGCCGTGGCCCTCGATGCGGAGGACGCCCTCGACTTGCACGTCGTTGCAGGCGTCGACACAGCGGTTACAGAGGATGCACTTGTTGCGGTCTATCTGGATGAACGACGACGTGTCGTCGAGGGGTTCGTACTCGTCTCGGTCGTCGAAGACGCCGTAGCGCGGGTGGTCGACGTCCTCGCTGATGGCGGCGTCCTGTAGTTCACAGCGGCCGTTGCCGTTGCAGGTCGTACACCGGAGGTTGTGGTTCGAGAGGACCAAGTCGAGGTTGACGCTCCGGGCCTCCTCGGCGTCGGGGGCGTCGGTTCGCACGTCGAGGCCGTCCTCGGCGGGGTACGAACAGGAGGGGACGAGGCCGTGGTCGTCCGTCTCGACCATGCAGGTCCGACACTCGCTGCGCGGGCCGACCTCGTCGCTACAGTCCCCCTCGCGGTCGTAGTAACAGAGGGCGGGTACGTCGGCGTCCTCTATCCCCTCGGCTCCGGGGTCGACCGAGACGCCGCTGGCGGCCTGCATGGCGTCGATGAGGGTCGACCCGGGCGGGACCGTGACGGGTTCGCCGTCGACGGTGACGGTGGTCGGTGCGTCGCCGGTCGTCCCCACGTCGGGGTCGTTGGCGGTGCCAGTCTCGAACTCGGCCGTGGTCGGCGTCTCCGACTGCGGGTCGGTGATGTCGGGAACGCCGGGAAGTGTCTCGTCGATGCTCATAGGTTCTCCGTACAGGTGCCGGCCGGACAGCGGCCGTCGGTGTGCGCGCGGAACTCCGGTTCGAACTCGGCCATCGCCGTCGTCACGGGTCGGGGTGCGTGGGCGCCGATTCGACAGTTGCTGGAGCGAGTCATCACCCGCGCGAGTTCGCGTATCTTGTCCGTCTCGAACGACCCGTCGTAGACGTCTCGCAGGAGTTCGGTGAGTTGCTGTGTTCCCTCGCGGCCCGGAACGCAGCGACCGCTGTTCTCCGTGGCGGCGAACTTCGCCCGAGCGCCGACCGTGGCGACCGCACAGCGGTCGGCGTCGAGCAGTTCCACGACGCCGTCGGTACCGAGGTCCGCCGCCCGGAGGGACTGTGCGGTCGGTGCCACGTCGAGGTCACGGGTGATGCCGCCGAGGACGCCGCCGACGCAGGCCATCTTGAACGCGCCGTCCATCGCCACCGCGCCACGGACCGCCTCGAGGCTCGCGCCGGACGCGAGTTCGACGGTAGCCGGGGCCGCGACGTCGCCGGTGACTCTGAGCAGTCGCGTCCCCGGGTCGGCGTCGTCCGGGTCAAGCGCCGACGGGTCCGCGATTGCCTGCCGGACCTGTGCGTACGTCCGGGGCGTGTGGACCACCGTCGGGCGGCCGTAAAGGCCACGCTGGGCGGGTGTCGGTGGCTGGAGGCGGGGTTCGATTCGGTCGGCCCCCTCCAACGCTTCGAGCGCGGCCGTCGGTTCGCCGACCCGGTACTCGTCGGGCCCGGCGACCAGTTGCGGGACGACCGGGAGGGCGTCCGCGGCGTCGATGGCCGCCCGGAGGTGGCGGTGCAGGGCTGTCTCCGCCTCGTTCACGAAGAGGACGGCGTCCTCGGCGCCGACGTACTCGGCGACTGCGGCGACGCCGTCGAGCACCGCCAGCGGTGCGGCGGCGAGCAGTGTGTCGTCGGCACCCGAGATGTCGGCGGCGTCGTTCGCGTTGACGACGACCACCGGGTCGCCGTCGGCCTCCCGCGCCGTCTCCCACACGTCTGCGACAGGGTCGTCCGCGGCGGCGTCGCCGCGCCCCCGTCCGAGGAGACCACAGTCCACGGCGCTCTCGGCCGTCTCGTTCGTCGAAACGAACGACCAATCTTCGGGCGCGAGTGGGTCGGCCCACCCGCAGGGCCCGAGGACGTTCCGCCGACCGACCGAGAGCGGGCCCGAGTCCGGTACCGGGAGCGTCGTCGTCTCGGGGTCGTGTTCGACAGTTGCCGCGGCGCGGTCAGTCGAGAGCGTCCCGTCTTCCAGTGCGGCGACGACCTCTTCGACCGTCGCCGTGTCCGGGTCCGGGAAGAAAGCAGTCTCTCCTGCGCTCGTCGCCACGACGAGGGGGTCGTACTCCGCGATGCCGGTCGGTCCGGTCTCTACCACCGGAACCGAGTCGGCCGCGTCGCGTGCCGTGGTCAGGGCGGGACCGCCAGCGTCGGTCCGCGGGTCCGTAGAGACGCGGACGACGGGGGCACGCCCGACGGCACCTGTGCCTCGTGTCATTGCCTCGCACGTCGGGCCGGAGGGATAAAAATCCCATATACAGCCACGGGGTTCCCGGCGTCGTCGGCCCTCTTTTCCTCGGCGAAGGGCGACCGTCCGCGCCCGTCCACGACGGGTCTGCGAGCCGACAAGTCGCCGGCCCATCCGCCCCGCCGTGTGGCTGTCACCGAAGGCGTTAGGAGCCTCTGCCACGGTGTCGGAGGTATGACGAACCCACAGTTCGAGGAGGTCAAGACGGACGCCGCGGCCGCCATCACAGAGGACGACCTACATTCGGTGTACGCGGGCCTCGTCCACGCGGACGGGCGACACGAGTACTACTTCGGTAACGACACCGAGTCGGCAGAAGAACTCCGCGAAGCCGCGGCCGTTCAACTCGGGATGTTGGTTCGGGTCCTCGCGGACCGGTCCGATAGCAGCGTCGAGGAGATAACCGACCTCGCCGCGGAACGCGCCGAAGGGATGGAACTGCGCTGACGGTCCGGCGGCGAAACCGGCGATAGACCGCTCTTACTCCGTCGTCGCGATGGCCTCTATCTCGACGGCGGCCCCCTTGGGGACGGCGCCGGCGCCGACGGCGCTCCGTGCGGGCGGGTCCTCGTCGAAGAACTCGCTGTAGGCCTCGTTGAACTCGTCGAAGTCGTCGATGTCGTCGAGGAACACCGTCGTCTTCAGCAGGTCGTCCAGCGAGAGGCCCTCGGATTCGAGGATGGCTTCGACGTTCTCCATACACTGGCGCGTCTGGTCGGCAACGGACTCGTCGTCCAGCAGTTCGCCGTCCGTCGTCAGCGGCAGTTGTCCCGCCGTGACGAGGATGTCGCCGTTAGTCGTCGCCTGACTGTACGCGCCGACCGCCGCCGGCGCATCCTCGGTGCTGATTGTGCGCTTCATAGACGGCTGTACCCGGCCCGGTTTCTTAAATCCCGCCTGAGCAGTCTCCTATCGGCTCAGTACGTCAGCGAGGTTACTGGTTGTGGACGGTGGCGAACGGCTCGCGGTCACTGGTTGATGACGACGATAGCCGTAAGCGCCAGTCCGATGCCGACGGCTTTCTGCACCGACACTGGTTCGCCCAACGCGACGGTGCTGATGACCGCCGCGGTGATGAAGTACATCCCGCCGATGGTCGAGACGACGGCCGTAGAGCCCACGGAGACACCGATGAACGTCGAGACGACGCCGATAGCGGCCGCGATGCCCGCGGCCCCCGAGTAGACCAGTCCCCGGTTCGTGACGGCCATCGAGGCGTCGGACGTGACGACGTAGACACCGGTGACGACTGCGGCCGTCGCGTAGGAGAGGAACGCGGCCATCACGGGGTCGATGGTGTTCGAGGCGACGTTGCCCAACACTATCCAGAACCCCCACGCAATCATGGTACCGAGGCCGAAGAGGACAGCCGAGTTCATCCCTGCTCACCCCAGAACGCGCCAGATGACGGTCTCCGACCGATACCGACTCGTCTGCTCACGCGTGTCCAAACCTCGATTCCGGACATCGTCGGGTGTTCGCCACCGGGGGTATTGAGTCTCCTGCCGCGACGGGTGGGAGTGGGGCCCTCTCGCGGGCGGGCGTAGATATTTTTATACCGAGGCGGCCAAGGGTGTGGTAGTGACTGACGCATCGGACGAACCGGCGGAACCGGCGCTGGAAGAGGTGTTCTACCCCGCCGAGAGGGTGCCGTTCGTCGAGTGGGGCCAGTTCTCCGGCGCCAAACCGACCGTCGTGCTGACCGGCGTCATAACCCTGCTGGCGTTCGTGACCGGCCTCTCGAACCTCAGCCAATCGACTGTGGCGCTCGATGGCCCGCTCACGGCGTTCGTGGCTGTGCCGACGGGGTTCGCGCAGTTCGCCGGCGTCCTCTTCGCGTTCGTCCTCGGCCTCGTCACCGTCGGGTTACAGCGTCGCAAGCGTATCGCGTGGCGCGCGGCCGTCGTCCTCCTGCCGGCACTGACCCTCCTCCCGCTCTCGACGTTGCAGACGACAGACGTCCCGCTGTTGGCGATGGTGGTGGTGACGCTCCCGTTGCTCGTCTGGAACCGAGACCGGTTCGACCAGTCCGTCGACCTCTCACCGCTGCAAATCGCCTCGCTGTCGGCCATCGTCGGCGTGGGTCTGTACGGCATCGTCGGCGCCTACGCGATGCGCGGACAGTTCCTCGAACTGGACACGTTGAGCGACGCGGTGTACTACGTCATCGTCACCATCGCGACGGTGGGGTACGGCGACATCACGCCGACGACGGCGACGGCACGCTGGTTCTCCCTCTCGATTATCCTCTTCGGCACGGGCGCGTTCACCGTCGCGGTGGGCGCGCTCGTCGGCCCGCTCATCGAATCGCGGATGGCGACGGCGTTCGGAATCATGACTGCCTCAGAACTCACACTCCTCGAGGACCACGTCGTGGTGCTCGGGTACGGCGACGTCACGGAATCGCTGTTGAACGAACTGGCCGACGAGACGGACCTAGTGGTCGTGACGGCCGACGCAGACACGGCCGCGGCCTTACAGAACGAGGGGCTGAACGTCCTCACCGGCGACCCCACCGACGAGAGCGTGCTCAGGGACGCCCGCGTCGACACCGCCCGGGGCGTCGTGGTCGGGAGCAACGACGACGCCCGCGACGTTCTCGCCGTCCTCGCGACGAAGAACGTCGCGCCGAACGTCCGCATCGTCGCGGCCGCGACGGAGGAGAAGCACGTCGACAAGTTCGACTCCGTGGGCGCGGACGAAGTCCTCAACCCGAGGACTATCGGCGGCCGTCTCATCGGACAGTCCGTGCTGGGCGAAGCGACATCACTTTCGGTCGTGGACGGAGTCGGCGACGACCGGTAATACCAGCACGAAGGGGCCGAAAACTGATTTACGCGTTCGACTGATAGGTTGTGGTATGGCGGGGTCCCGGGAGCAGTTCAGTCCGCTGACCGTCGGCGCGATATTCGTCGTCGTCTTCGCGCTCATGTACGGCGGCGTCGAGCTATCCCAAGGGGAGTTGCTCCCGGACGACACCACCAACGCCACCGAGGAGGAACTCCGGGCCGCGATGTGGGACGAGATAACCGAGCGGCGGCAGTCCCGTGGTATCGACCCGATGCCGCCCGACCGCTTCGTCCGCGGTATCGCGCAGGACACCACCGACACCCTCGTCACCGAGGGGCTGACGAACGAGACGGACCCGACAGAGGCGCCCCTCACCAACAACCGCCTGTTCTGCACGCAGGTACCGGTGGGCGTGCCCTACTCGAACGACACGAGCGTAGTGGCCGTCGCGGCCGTCGCGGCGCTGGACGCACAGGCCGAACAGGGCGTCCTCTACCGTCCCGCCAGCCAGTTCCGAGCGGGTATCGGCGTCGCCGTCCACGACAGCCACCTCTACGCCGTCTATCGGTCCTGCGAGCAGGTCGACACCTGAGCGGCATCGACAGCCCCGCTCCCCGTGGCTGTCGACACCTACGGTAGTAATTTACGGGTAGAAACCCCAACGGTGGGGTATGGGCACCGCAGAGGTCGGGAGCGTAGAGCAGATGGTCGCCCGGATGCTGGCGCCGCTGTGTGCAGTCTCGGGTGCCATCGTCCTCGCCGGCTTCTTCTTTCCCGAGTTCGTCGGCGAGGCGGTGACGGGCACGGCGTGGCTCGCACTCTCTCTCGTCTTCTTCAGTTCCGGCCTCGGCTACCTCGCGCTCCTCCCGCACAGCGCGGACGCCGACGCGCAGTCGGCCGACCGCTACCTCCTGAAGGTCAGGCAGACCAGACTGACCAACACAGTGCAGTCGTTCCTCGCTGGACAGGACCCTCTGACGCTCGGCCTTCCGGTCGTGTGCTTCGCGCTCTTCTTCGGCCTGCAGGTCGTGTTTCCCGCCGGGACGACGGCCGCAGTCGAGGCCGTCTCGGGGACGATTCTCCGGGCCGGGGGCCCGCTGTTTCTCGTCGCCGTCTTCCTCGCCCTGTGTTACTGCGTCGCCCTGTTGCTCGGCCCGTGGGGCGACATCCGACTCGGCGGTGAGGACACGGACCTGACCTACACCTACCCCACCTACTTCACCCTCGTCTTCACGGCCGGTATCGCCGCGGGTCTCGTGTTCTGGGGACCGGCCGAGGCGCTGTTTCACTACCGAACGCCGCCGTACTTCGGGAGCACTCCGCAGTCGGCCGCCGCAGTCGGCGACGCCCTCGTCTACTCGCTGTTCCACTGGGGCGTATCGGCGTGGAGCGCGTACACCCTCGTCGGCGTCCCGATAGCGTACTTCGTCTTCGAGCGGGGGGCGCCGCTGCGCGTCTCGACGGTTCTGGCCCCGTTCCTCGGCGTCGACGGCCTCGACTCGGTGTGGAGTAGACTCGTCGATACGTTGGCCGTCTTCGCCACCATCGGCGGTATCGCGACGTCGGTGGCGCTAGTGAGCGAGCAGTTCCTCGCCGGCATCGGCTTCCAGTGGGACGTCACAGTGGGCGGGACGGGTCCAGTGGTGTTCGTCGGCGGGCTGACCCTCATCTTCGTCCTCTCGGCTGTCACCGGCATCCACCGCGGCATCCGCCGCATCGCGGGCCTGAACGTGGTCCTGTTCGCCCTGTTCGCCCTCTTGCTGGTGGCGCTCGGTCCGCGCTCGTTCGTGGCCCAGCGAGCCACCGGTGCACTCGGTCGCTACGTCGTCCACTTCGTCCCGCTGAGCCTCTACACCGACGGGGAGTGGGTCGCGACGTGGACGGTCTGGAACTGGTCGTGGTGGTTCTCGTGGGCGCCCTTCGCCGGGTTGTTCCTCGCGGCGCTCTCGCGGGGCCGGCGGGTCCGGACCGTGGTGTTCACGAGCGTCGTCGCCACCGCCGCCGCGACGATGGTCTGGTTCCTCTTGCTCGGGGGCACGTCGCTGTACGTCCAACACACCGGTCGGGCGAACATTCTCGCGGCCGTTGCGAACCGCGGGGGCGCCGAGGCAGTCGCCGGTTTCCCGCTGTTCGCCTCACTTCCGCTCAGTCAACTCCTGATGTTCCTGTTTCTGGCGCTCATCGTCGTGTTCATGGCGACGTCGGCCGACACCTCGACGCTCGTCGTCTCGATTCTCTCGACCCGGCGGGGCGAAGTCCCATCGACGGGGAGCATCGTCTTCTGGGGCGTGTTTCAGGGCGCGGTGGCCGTCGCGGTGCTCCTCGTCGGCGGCGCGGAGACCCTACAGGCGCTGGCCGTCCTCACCGGCGGGCCCTTCGCCGTCGTCTCGCTGGTCGCCGTCGGTGGGTTGACACTGACGTGGTACCGGCACGAGCGGGGACACACGTCGGTCGTCAGGCGGGTGCTCGACAGGGTCCCTGCGATTCAGACGCATCACGACGTGGAACCACCGGAGAAGGAGTGACCGGCGACGACTCTCAGACGCCGGCGACGTTCGTACAGAAGTTCTGGACTATCTGCTTGCCGGCGTCGGTGAGGATGCTCTCGGGGTGGAACTGGACGCCCACGTGGGGCCGGTCGACGTGCTGGACACCCATCACGACGCTCTGTTCGTCGTCGGTGTGCGCCGTCTCGACGAGGTCGTCCGGCAAGTCGTCGTCCTCGACGGCCAGCGAGTGGTACCGTCCGACCTCGAACGGGTCGTCGACGCCCCGGTAGAGGTCCGTGTGGTCGTGTTTGACCTCCGAGGGCTTGCCGTGGACCACGTCTGGCGCGTGGCCGACCGGCGCGCCGTGGGCCGCACACAGCGCCTGATGGCCGAGACAGACGCCGAGGGCGGGGTACTCCGTCTCGGCGAACACGTCGATGGAGACGCCCGCGTCGGCCGGTGTCCCGGGACCCGGCGAGACGACGATGCCGTCCGGGTTGAGTTCGCGGATGCCCGCGACGTCGATGGCGTCGTTGCGCCGGACCTCTACCTCGTCGAACTCGCCGACGTACTGGACGAGATTGTACGCGAACGAGTCGTAGTTGTCGACGATGAGTATCATCGGACGCCCCCCATCGGGTCGGCGGTGGATTCGACGGCGAACGACCCCTGCTCGCCGAGAGCCTCGTCCACGGCGTTGACGAGCGCACGCGCCTTGTCGAGGGTCTCTTGATACTCCTTCTCGGGCACGGAGTCGTGGACGACGCCGCCGCCCACGCGCAGGCGGTACTCGCCCTCGTGGTGGACCAGCGTCCGGATGGTGATGTTCAGCGTCGCCCGGTCGTCGAAGCCGAAGACTCCGATACTGCCGGTGTAGGGCCCCCGTCGGGTCGTCTCCACTTCGTCGATAATCTCCATCGTCCGCGGCTTGGGCGCGCCGGTGATGGTGCCGCCCGGGAACACCGCGGCGACGGCGTCGGCGATGCTCACGCCGTCGCGTCGCTGACCCTCGACCAGCGAGACGAGGTGCATCACCTCGGAGTAGCGGTCGACGCGGCGGTACTCCGCCACGTCCACGCTCCCGTACTCGCTGACCTTCCCGAGGTCGTTGCGTTCCAAGTCGACGAGCATCGCGTGTTCGGCCCGTTCCTTCTCGTCGGTCGTCAGGTCCCGTTCGAGTTCCTCGTCTTCCTCGGGAGTGTCACCCCGGGGACGCGTGCCGGCGATAGGTTCGGTGAGCAAGCGGTCCCCGTCGACGTCCAGTAGGAGTTCGGGGCTGGCGCTGACGAGGTCCACGCCCGGGAACTCCAGCAGACCGGAGTAGGGCGCTGGGTTCACCCGCCGGACGGCGTCGTAGGTGTCGACCGGGTGGACCGCGGCCGGCGCGGTCAACCTGTGGGAGACGTTCGTCTGGAAAGTGTCCCCGTCGCGGACGTACTGCTTGATGGTCCGGACTCGGTCGGCGTAGGCCGCCTCGCCGCACTCGCTCTCGAAGGTGGCCTGTCTGCTCGCGGTGGGCGTCGACTGGACGTGCCGGTCGCCGTGCAGGGCCGCCTCGGCGAACGCCGTGGCTTTCTCCACGCCGTTCTCGTAGGCCGCGTCGGCGTCCTCGTCGACTACTGGACAGGCGGTCACCCGGAGCGTCACGTCGCCGTCGTGTGGTTCCTCCCACGCGGCGACGCAGTCGAAGACGCCCAGTTGGAGTCTCGGCAGGCCGTCCGCAACCGTCGTCTCCGGCACGTCTTCGAGTTCACGGGCGACGTCGTAGGACAACCACCCGAACGCGCCGCAGGGGTACGGGACGTCACAGTCCCCGCGAGCGAGGGTCTCGCTGTGCAGTACCTCGTCGATGGCTTCGATGGTGGGACTCGCGTCGCCCGGCGCGGTGGCGTCCGGGCCGACTTCAACCTGTTCGACGGGGTCGACGGCGAAGTACCCCCATCCCGACTGGCCGCCGGTCGTTTCGAGAAAGACGCCGTCGGTGTCGCCGGACCGCGCACGTCGGTACGCCTCGAAGGGGTCCGAGACGGTGATGCGAACCTCGACCGGCACGCGAGCACCGGGCGGTGCCGACGCGGCGGTCTCGGCGAACGATTCGTGTTCCGTGACCACTCGTTTGTCGCTCATCTGGTACTAGGGCCTCCGCGAGAGCCGATCTGCGGCCCTCGGTGCGGTTGTGTAACACCATGCACTGGTCCCGACAAAAACTTTGCGTGGGTCGCATATTCGCCCGAATCGCTCCCGATTTGCAAACGAAATCGGACCGATTTCGGAACGGATAGCCGACGCTATTTCAAAGGGTGGACTATTCCCCATCCTCGCCTATGTCGCCGCCGGATGATGGTAGTGAGCGAGTGCGGTGGCCGGTCTGTTCTCGACCGACCGCGCGTCGGCACCGCGAAGCGAGAGTGACGCGTGCACATCGAGGCCCGCCACCCACGACAGAGTGCCACCATGACCACCATAATCGACGGCAACGACATCGCGGACCAGATTCGGGCGGACGTGAGTGCGTGTACAGAGACGCTCAGGAGCGAAGACGTGCGACCGGGGCTGGCGACGGTCCTCATGAGCGACGACGGGGCCAGCGAGACGTACGTCTCGATGAAACAACAGGCCTGCGAGGAAATCGGCATCGAGGGGTATCACGAGGAGATTGACCCCGACGAACCCGCCGACGTGCTCTTCGACCGCATCGACGAACTCAACGACGACCCGACGGTCCACGGCATCCTCGTCCAGATGCCGGTGCCGGACCACGTCGAGAAGCGCGAAGTCCTCCAGCGCATCGACCCGATGAAGGACGTCGACGGCTTCCATCCGGAGAACGTCGGCCGCCTCGTGGCGGGCAACGCCCGCTACAAACCCTGTACGCCACACGGCGTCCAGAAGATTCTGGCGGCAGAGGGCATCGAGACGGAAGGGAAAGACGCCGTGGTCGTCGGCCGGTCGGACATCGTCGGCAAGCCGATGGCGAACCTGCTGGTCCAGTACGGCGACGGCGGTAACGCGACGACGACGGTGTGTCACTCCCGAACGCAGAACCTCGCGGAGAAGACACGAAACGCGGACATCGTCATCGCGGCGGCGGGCGTTCCCGAGATGATAGACGGCGACATGATTCGGGAGGGCGCGACGGTCATCGACGTGGGTATCAACCGCGTGGACGCCGACACAGAGAAGGGCTACGAACTCGTGGGCGACGTGGACTTCGAGAGCTGTCGAGAGAAGGCCGGCGCCATCACGCCCGTCCCCGGCGGCGTCGGGCCGCTCACCATCGCCATGCTGATGTACAACACCGTCAAAGCGGCCAGCCTCCAGTCCGGCGTCGCGGTGAACCTGCCGTAGTCCGCGAGGCGGATCCGCGACACCGGTCGGCGGCGTATTCGATTTCTCACATCGTCGTACACAGTTCGCCGGCGTCCTCGTTCGTGCGGACGCAATACCTGTTCGTCGGAGGATACGTCGAGGTTCGTTGCCCTGTGCTCAGTGCGTCTCGACGGTCCCGCACTCCGGGCAGACGATTTCCACCTCGCCGCCGGCGCTGACCGGTTTCTCCATCAGGTCGTGCCCTACTGCGCACTGTTGGTGCAGGTAGATGGTGTGGTCGCCGTGTTGGTCGAGGCGGATGTGGTCGCGTTCCGAGGCCGAGACTAACCCGTGACAGAAGTGGCACTCGCCGCTCATACTCGAACGCTGGCAACCCGTGATTAAATAACTAGGCCCGATTCGGACCGTTTAGACCGTTTCTGGCTCAGCAGGCTGACCTTATCAGTTCCACAACTAAGGCGATGCAGTGGGTACGTCCACCTATGGAGTACGGATACACCGGTGACGCGCACGAACGGTTGTTCGCCGCGTATCAGGCAGACGAAGACCCGTTTCCGGAACAGACACCCATGGAGTTCCCGCGCCGGGAGCACCGTCGGGAAGAGGTAGACCTCCTGAAGCGCCTGTTCTTCCCCACCTGCTGGAACTCCGACGAACTGATACAAGACGAACTGGCGGTGCTGAACAACCTCGATGCCCTCGGAGCGCTGTTCTACGCCGGGATGCGTCCCTACTCGAACGGCGACGTCTCCCAGACAGTGGCGGAGACCATCGACCGCCTGCCGGCCATCCGCCGCCGCCTCAAGAAGGACGTCGAGGCGGCGTACAAGGGCGACCCCGCGGCCAAGACGTATCTGGAGATTATCCGCTCGTACCCCGGTTTCCTCGCCATAATGGTCCAGCGAGTCGCTCACGAACTGTACAAACTCGACGCTAACGAGTACGCACGTGAGCTGACGGAGTACGCCAAGACGGAGACGGGCATCGACATCCACCCCGGCGCCGAGATTGGCGACTACTTCTTCATCGACCACGGCACGGGCGTCGTCATCGGCGAGACGGCCACCGTCGGCGAGTGGGTCCGCATCTACCAGGACGTGACGCTCGGAGCCCTTCACTTCGAGGAACAGGAGGGCGACGAACACGCGCTGAAGAAGGGGTACAAGCGCCACCCCGACATCGGTGACCACGTCGTCATCGGGGCCGGGACGAAGGTGCTGGGAGCCATCAGCGTCGGCGACCACGTCAGCATCGGTGCCAACTCGTGGGTCGCGGAGGACATCCCCGACAACACGAAGGTGTTCGTCAGCGACCACCCCGAACAGGAGCGCAAGCGAAACGATTAGCCGACTGCTAAATCCCGTCGACTCAGTCGGCGGGGCGGCGGCGATGCCAGTTGCAGGCGGTACAGACCATGAGTCCGGACCGGTTTTCCAGCGCGCCGCTACAGGTCGGGCAGATTCGTGGCTGCATCGCTCGTTCGCCCCCGCCAGCCCCGTCTGTGTACACGGACATTTGTTCCATGTCTTTCCCCACGTTGGACGGGTGATTCAAAGTCCACGGCCACATGTACACGGATTTATGAACGGTGGCGGACACTCTCACGGCTGGGCGGCTCTGTCGGAACTCTCTCGCCACTCTATTCGCCGACGGTGATAGTTCCGGGACGGGTCTGTGCGACCCCTCGGTAACAGACACGACCCACCTCGGGGGGACTTGCCAGCACGGAGCACTCGCAGGCGTGCAATCGGACTTCGGCAACTATACCGACGACGGCCGTGCCCCGGCGACTCCGCTATACGATACAGTCGAACGCTGACTACCGACGAGGCTGTGACGCCGAGGCGGGCCGGTGTCACCGAGCGGTTCGAAGCCCGTGAGGCCACGCAAAAGCGTCGACTCTGCAACCGCGAGAGTGACGGGGGTACTTATACTGCACTCCCTCTCCCGACCTATCTTTAAGTGATGACACCATCTCGCTTGGAGTGGGTTCCGTGAGCGTTCCACCCTCGTAGCCCAGTCCTATAACGCAGACAGCGGGGCCCGTCTGGCATACCGTGGTTGCGCCCCCTCAGCAACCACTTCCTGACGAAACGACAACGGTGAGCAGGTGCTGTGCGCCGTTGCTTCCGTATTCGCTCGCCGTCACTACACGGAACGCGCCGTCAGAAATGGTGCGTCTCTGGTGCCGTTCGCGCTACATACCGACGCCGAGGGCGTCGTTCGTCCTCGTCCGACTGGTGTCGGCGTCCCCACAGTCGGCGAGGGCGCGAATCGCGTCGACGTTCTCCGGCACCACGTCCGCTTGCTGGTGGATGGCTTGCAGGAACGAGAGACGGCCGTCGGTCACGTCTATGGAGTCCGCCCAGACGCAGTTCTCCCAGACGTCGCCCCGCTGACGGCCGGTGTCGCGTACGTACGCCTGAATGTCGGCACAGCTCTCACATCCCGACGCACTGGTGATGAGTTCGACCCGCGGT